>NZ_JBNGZM010000001.1:880000-1359742 GCF_052049675.1 Candidatus Pelagibacter sp. | reverse complement strand
TTTTAATTATTTTAATAGGTGAGTCGCTTACTTTAATTCCTGAAGATAATATTCTTTCAATAAATATTTTTGCTGATCCATCTAATATTGGCACCTCTTCATTATCAATTTCAATTAGTGCATTATCAATCCCTAAGCCAAACAATGCACCCATTAAATGCTCTATTGTTGAAACTTTTGCCCCAAATTCATTTTCGACAGTTGTGTTCAAAGATGTATTACTTACATTCATAAAATTTGGATAAACTATATTGTTTTCTTTTAGATCTACTCTTTTAAATACAATTCCAAAATTAGGCTCAGCAGGCTTAATTCTCACATTTACACTTAGTCCACTATGAAGAGCAATGCCGCTGAAGCTGACATTATTTTTGATTGTTTTTTGAGTTAAATAAGACACATGTACTTTTAATTTGAATTTTTAATTATTAAAAAACAACAAATGTTACTGGAAAAAACAAAATTAGCTAAATAGTTGAAAAAATTTTTCAAAAAAGTCTAATTTTTTAGTGTTTTTTGGTACAAACAAAACCTCATTTTCATTGTAACCGCACGAAATCCTATAAGACATTTCTGATAGCTCAATATCATTCTTAAAATTTTTTTTGACATAATTTCCATCAAAATATTTTGATATTTTAATTTGATAATTTTCTAAAATCTTATTTAAATCATAATTAATATCATTTGAAATAGATTTAAAATTAACTTCCAAAGCAAAGTTTTCACATTTTAAGTTTTCTTCAAATAACAACTGCGTCTTACCATTAATAAAATATTTATTAACTATCATATGAATAATTTCTTGGTTGTGATAACTCTCTCTAAATAAATCTTTGGCTTCAACAAGTGAATTTTCTAAATATTCTTTTGTGATTGAAATATTATAATTTTTTTTTTTAATTCCAATTTCTAGATTAAAAATTTTTTTATCTTCAAGAATAACAAATATATTTTCTATAAATTTTCCACTTAATTTTTCAATTTTGAATATATTTTCATCAAGAAATTTTTTTAATTCATCATGATTTTGATAAATAGTATCATTTTTTAAGATAATTTCCTCTTTATATAAATTTGTTAAATTATTTGTATCAAATAAGTATATTCCATATTTATTTGGAGAAATACTTAAGTAATATTGTAATTCATTCTCTTTATTCATCTAAAACAATCTTATTTTGTAATCTTGCATCAATAATTTTAAAATTTTCTCCATTATAATTTTCTAAAAACTCGTACAAATTATCCAAAGTTTCTTGCGTTAAATTATTTGGTAGTTTTAATAAAATATTATCATGAAACTTTAAGTCCCATCTTTTTGATGAAAAAAAATATATATTTTTTATTTCATTATATGAAAATTTTGACCTATCTATAATTTTTTTAAATTTTAAAAATTCTTCAACCTTAGGTTTGCCAAAAATATAAGGTAATTGATTGTAACCAGACTCAATTAAAGTTAATTTACCATTTGATCCAACAAGATAATTTTTACCATTATCATTTATTTTTGCGAAAAAATTCGTTTTATCAATTTTAATATTTATTGTAGATGGATATTCTTTAAATACTACATAACTCTCAATTAAAGAGTTTGAATTAATCAATTTTTCAATTTTTTTTTTATTGATAAAAAAAATATTTCCTAAATTCAAATTTTTCAACTTATTCAAAAGAATTTGATTATTTTTTTCATCTAATCCAAAAATATTTATATTTTCTATTTTTTTAAATTTATAATTATTAATTGTGTTGTTACCAATTGAGGAAACAATTATTAATAAAAAAAAATAAAGTAGAATTTTTTTACTTTTTCTTTGATGCATCTTTCAACATCCATTCAATTAATTTTAAAAAGCTTATACCTCTATACAATGCTATTTCTGGTACTAATGATAGTTTAGTCATCCCTGGCTGTGTGTTAAGTTCTAGTAAATAAAAATTTCCATTGAAAAATTTAAAATCTGACCTAGTTACTCCTCTGCAGCCAATAATTTTATGAGCTTTGTAAGCTATATCCATTACTTTATTAAACTTAGATTTAGGCAAATCTACAGGGATGATATGTTGAGTTTTAGATTTTGAGTCATATTTTGCTTGGTAATCATAAAATTTTCTTTTGGGTTTCAGTTCAATTGCTCCTAATTTTTTATCACCCATAATCGCAACTTGTATTTCTCTTCCTCCAATAAATTCCTCAATTAATACTTTTTTATAAACTTTAAGTTTATAAAGAATTTTATCTAAAGTCTTTTTACTACTTATGTAGACATTTACACTCGAGCCTTCATTCAAAGGTTTAATTACAACTGGAAATCTTAAATTTTTGTTGATTTTATTTATTAAATTAGATTTTGTAATGTCATAAGAATATGTAAAAAATTTTGGGGTTTTAATTTTATTTTTAATAAATAATTTTTTTGAAATTTCTTTATTCATAGCTATTGAAGATGCTATTGCTCTTGAATGAGTGTATGGAATTTTAAACCTATCTAATATAGTTTGAATATATCCATCCTCTCCAAATTGACCATGTAAAGCATTAAAGATCACATTCGGCTTAAATAATTTTATATTTTTTTCTAAATAATTATCTGGTTCAGAAATTTTAACTCTATAACCATTTTTTTTTAATTCTTTAAAAACTTGATTTCCTGTATCAAGACTAATTAATCTCTCTTTAGAAATTCCACCTGATAGTATAAGTACTTTTTTTTTCAATTTATTCTAAAATTTTTATTTCTGTTTCTAATTTAATGCCTGTCTTTTTAAATACACTATCGGATACAAAATTTATTAATTTTTTCATATCTTCAAACTTAGCATTACCTTTATTTACAAAAAAATTACAGTGTTTTTGAGAAATTGATGCATCTCCGAATGATTTTTCCAACGGCACAGACTCTTTAATTAATTGCCAAACTTTTTTATTAGATTGATCTATAGGATTTTTAAATGTGCTACCACTGGTTCTAATTTTTGTCGGTTGAGCTTGCTCTTTTTTTTCTTTAAGTGATCTTATCTCATTCTCTATTATACTCTTATCTTTCTTAAAACCTCTAAATGATGCACTTAAAAAAATAAGATCTTCAGATAATCCACTGTCTCTATATTTAAAATTAATATCTTTTGCAGGTAAAGTAATTACTTGACCTGATTTATTTACTGCCTGAATAGAAATAAGAATATCTTTAAACTCTCTCTCAAAACAACCTGCATTCATTTTAATACCACCACCTATTGTACCAGGTATACAAGAAAGAAACTCAAAACCACCTAAACTACTTTCCATTGCAAAATCAGATAAAGATTTATCTGTAACAGCACTACCAGCGACTATGATTTCTTCAGAATGTAAAGAAATATTATTAAAATTTTGAGTAAGTTTTATTACAACTCCATCAAATTTCTTATCAGATATAAGTGTATTAGAGCCAGCTCCTAATATAAATATTTTTTCTTTATCTTGAATTTTTTTAAGAAACTTAATTAATTCTTTTAAATCACCTGCCTTATAGAAAGCTTTGGTTTTGCCTCCTATGTTAAACCAATTTTTTTTTTTTAGATCATAATCTAACTTTAAATTGTTATTAAATTCTAGGCTCAGCTCTTTTAAATCAATTTTCATTATAACAATTTAGGTAATTCTCGCATCCAGCTTGAAATAGTCCCCGCGCCCATTCCTATAACAATTTTTTTTCCAAATATGTTTGCTTTAATAAATTTTGCTAATTGAAATTTATCATCTACTAAAAATAGCTGGACTCTTGAGTTTTTAATTATTTCTTTTGCAAAATTTATATAACTAAATCCAAGCTTTAATTTTTCTCCAGCAGTATAAATTGGAAACAAGATAACTTTATCTGCATTTTTAAAAGCGTAGGTAAATTCTTTTTTTAAATCTTTCAATCTTGATATTCTATGAGGTTGGAAAATACATATTTTTTCATAATCTTTATAAACATTTTTTACACCATCTAGCACCTCTTTGATTTCAGTAGGATGGTGGGCATAATCATCATAAAAATCTACGTTGTTAAAATTGAAAATTTTATTAAATCTTCTTTGAACCCCTTTAAAATTCTTAAGTCCTTTTTTTATATCATTTACTGGTAGACCTACAGTTAAAGCTAACGCAGTTGCAGCTACAGAATTTTTAATATTATGAGTTCCTAATAAGGGGATTTTAAATTTTTTAATTAATTGAATTTTTTTGTTTGGTAATTTTATATTTAAGTCAAACCCAGAGTACTCTTTTAATTGTTTTATATTTTTAATACAAAAATTTGATTTGCTATCCAATCCATATGTATAGAAGTTTTTATTTTTGATATTTTTAATTAATTTTTTGTTATTTTTATCATCTAAACAAATAAATGATTTTCCAAATGAAGGAACTCTATTTACAAAATTTTCAAAATATTTATTTAATTTAACCATACTACCATAATAATCCATATGCTCTCTATCTATATTGGTGATGATTGAATATGTTGGGGGTATATAAATAAAACTTCCATCTGACTCGTCTGCCTCTAATATAGACCAATCACTTTTCCCAAGTTTTGCAGAATTATTAATTGAATTTATTACTCCACCATTAATTATTGTAGGATCAATTTTTGTTTCTTGAAATATAGATGCTATTAAAGATGTTGTTGTGGTTTTGCCGTGTGACCCAACTACTACAATATTTTTTGTTAAAGAAACAATATTGGCTAGCATTTCTCCTCTTTTATAAACGGGCAATTGTTTTTTTTTAGCCGCAATAAGCTCAGGATTATTTTTTTTAATAGCTGAAGATACAACTAATATAGTTCCCTTTTCTATATTTTGTTTCTTATGTCCAATAAATACTTTAATTTTTTCTTTTCTCAATCTTTCAATATTTTTATTATTTAAAATATCGCTTCCTTGAACTTTAAAACCTTTACCTTTCATTATTAATGCTAAGCCGCTCATACCTATTCCACCTATTCCAACGAAATGTATAAGTTCTGATTTTGCTAATTTAATTTTCATTAATAATTTTTAATATTTTTTGATTAACATTATTCCATGTATTTTGATAATTTAATTTCTGTAAATTTTTTTTTTTTGTCATGTAATCCTGACTTTTATTTATCATTTCCATTAAAAATTTCTCAAATTTTTGGTCATCAAAATTCTTTTGATCAATTATCCAACAGCAATCCTGTTCCTTGTAGTATTTTGCATTTTCATACTGATGATTATCTTTTGATGACGGAAGTGGTATTGCTACAAATGGAATAGCTAATAAGGATAGTTCAGCTAAACTTGAGGCACCTGCTCTTGTTATACATAAATCTCCCTGTTTTAAAACTTCATTAAAATTGTGATCAAAACTGAAAACTCTATTTTCAATATTATTCTCAGAATAAAAATTTTTTAAAAAATTTATATTTTTTTCACTTGTTTGATGAATAATTTTGATAGAAACTTTTTTTGCTATACTCACAATAGATTTATTTAAAAGCTGATCAAAGATTTTTGCACCCTGACTACCCCCTATTATTATAATTGTGAATAAATTATCTTTTTTTTGATACTCAACAGTTTCATAATATTCTTTTCTTATCAAAGGTTTAATAGTGGTTAATTTATTATTAATTCCATATGGTAAATTAATTAAATTCTTTGAATAACATATTAATTTTTTTGATAAATTTAAAAAAAATTTATTTGCTCTTCCAAGAACCATATTTGGTTCAATTAAAAAAATATTAATGCCCAATATTTTTGCTGCTAAACATAGTGGTAAAGACATATAGCCACCAGTAGAAATTAAAATTGAAATTTTATTTTTTTTTAACAGAAAAAAAGATTTTACAGTTAGAAAAAGTATTTTTAAAAATGAAAAAGGAAGCAAAATATAATTATTTAATTTTGGAGTATTAATTACGAAAACTTTGTAATTCTTATCTAAATATGCAAGACCTCTTATATCAGTTGAAATAAAAATTTCATGCGTATGCTTTAAATGATTATAAAATGTAATTGCTGGTATAACATGACCTCCAGATCCACCTGTGGAAATTAAAATTTTTTGTGCCATCTATTAAGTTATTTTTCTTTTTGTTAAATTTAAAATTATCCCAGCTAATATTGATGTACTTATTATCGATGAACCACCATAACTTAAAAAAGGTAACGTCATTCCAGTAGTTGGAAATAATCTTATATTAACCCCTACATGAATAGTGGCCTGCATTAATATTAAACTAATAGAGCCAATTAAAATAAGTTTAACTTTATCATTTGTCTCAAAACTTATTTTTTTAAAAACCATATAAATTAAGATCAAAAACAATAATAATATTAAGATTATGGCAACAACACCAAACTCTTCAGAAATTACTGAAATAATGTAGTCAGTATGAGCTTCGGGAACTCTATTTTTAAGAACTCCTTCACCTACACCTTTTCCAAAGAAACCCCCGCTTGTAATTGACTCTATTGCTTTATCAGATTGAAAATTATGAGTGCCTGTTTCTCTATTAAAAAATGAAAAAATTCGTCCTTGGATATAATCAAACCTAGGAACATAAATAATAAGATAGGCAAGCAAAAATGTACCGGTAATAAATATAGCTAAAAGAATATATATATTAATTCCTGATGTGAAGATTAGAGTGGCCCAACAAAATACCACTAGTAAAGTTTGGCCAATATCTGGTTGAACTATTAATAGTAGAGAAATGATAGATATCAAAATGATAGATATCAAATATTTAAATAAAATATTTGATCTAATATCACATAAAATAGTTGCTAAAATAATTACCAAAAATGGTTTTAGAACTTCTATGGGCTGAAATCGTGGTAAGAAAAATAAGTCTATCCATCTTTTAGAACCTTTAACTTCAACACCAACAAATGGCACAAAAAATAAAGAAATAAGTGAAATAAAAAAAAGAAAAATAGAGTATTTATATAATTGATCTGAATTTAAAGAGGAAAATATAAAAATAAGAAATATTCCAATTAACACATAAATCAAATGTTTAAAAAAGAAGAAATAACTGTTGGTATCTAGCTTATCAGAAGCTATTAGAGAAGTTGAAACTAAAGAAAAAAATAATCCAATAACAAATAATAAACTTATTAGTAAAAAAATAGATTTATCTATGTTTTTCCACCATTGATAATAAAATTTATAAAAAATACTATCGCTTTGCATTTATATACTTTTTAATTATTTGATTAAAATAATACCCTCTATCTTCAAAATTTTTAAAGCTATCGAATGAAGCTCCAGCTGGACTGAAAAAAATAATATTTTTTTTAGATTGTTGAATATTAATTTCTGAGAAAATAACTTTAAGAGTTTCTTTTAAATTTTTAAAATTTTTAATTTTTAATCTATTTTTTAAAATTTTTTTAAATTTTCTGTGATGCAATCCAAAAATATAAGCTTTGATATTTTTACTCTTTATTTTTGATAGTTTAAATTTGTCTCCTTTTTTGGGGATTCCTCCTAATATCCAATACGCATCATTTAAATGTTTTAATATATTTTCTGAGGAAGCAAAGCTTGTAGATTTAGAGTCGTTAATTATTGTGAGATTTTTTTTGTCAAATATAATTTGTTGTCTAAAATCTAGGCCTTTAAATTTATTAATTGTTTCAATTAATTTTTTGTAATTAAGTTTTAATCTTGGAGCAATTTTTAATATAAATGATAAATTTTCTTTATTGCCATCAGATAAAAAATATTTATTAGTAATTTTATTAAACTTTTTATCTATACTTGAAGTCTGTACTCTGTAGATTTTTGAACTATATGTGTTTTTATTTAATTTTTTAGTTATTAGTTCATCTTCTTTTTTTACATATGCAAAAGATCCACTTACTTGAGATTTTAATAATTTAAATTTTGCATTTACATAATTTTTTAAACTTTTATGTCTCTCAATGTGGTCTAGGGTTATGTTTAAAATTATCGCATATTTTGATCTAAATACGCTACTGTAATCTAGCTGATAAGAAGAAGCCTCTATTACAAAGATTGTTTTTTTTGTAATATTTTTTTCTGATAACGCTGGATTGCCAATATTCCCAATAAGTCTTGAGTCTCTTTTTTGATCGATTAAAGCATCATTTAAAATTTTAGCAGTTGTAGATTTACCGTTAGTTCCAGTAATCGTAATACTTTCATTGTTATAAAATGAAAACAATACATCAAGGTCAGTATGAATTTTCTTAAAATTTTTCTTTAAAAATTTCGATAATTTACAATTTGAAATATCAATTCCAGGACTAATAATAATTCTATCAAAATTTATTTTTTGAATTTGCTCTAACCTAATTATTTTGTTTTTGATTTTTAAATTATTTTTGTGATTATCATCAAACAAATAAACATCGGACTTGTTTTTTAAAAACTTATAAGATGAAATGCCACTCTTTCCTAAACCATAAATTAATATTTTTTTTCCAAAAAAAATATTATTGAATATTTTCATTATCTTAATTTTAAGGTAGCTAAACCAATCATTGCTAGGATGATAGAGATAATCCAAAACCTAATTACAACTGTAGACTCTGGCCATCCCTTTTTCTCAAAATGATGATGAATAGGCGCCATTCTAAAAATTCTTTTTCCAGTAAGTTTAAACGAAATCACCTGAACCATTACTGAAACTGCCTCTAGTACAAAAAGTCCACCAGTTATAGCTAAAACAATTTCATGTTTTGTGATAATTCCTACTGCACCTAAAGATCCTCCAAGAGATAATGAACCTGTATCACCCATAAAAATTTTAGCTGGTGGAGCATTGAACCACAAGAAACCTAGACAAGAGCCAATAATTGCCCCACAAAATATTGCTACTTCACCGGTTCCTTCGATGTAGGGAATTTGTAAATAATTCGAAAATACTATATTTCCAGTAACATAACTTATAAATGCAAAACATGCTGCAACTAATATTACAGGTACTGTTGCTAGACCATCTAATCCATCCGTAAGGTTAACAGCATTAGACGAACCAATAATCACAAATATTGCAAATGGTATAAAAAACCATCCAAGGTTAATGATTAAATTTTTAAAGAATGGAAAATATAAATTATTTAAATCTTGATAATCGTTTAAATAAACAAATAAACTCACTCCTATAATCGCTAATATTATTTGTGAAATTATTTTAAACTTGGAAGAAATTCCTGATGAGTTGCTAAATTTAATCTTCTTAAAGTCATCATACGCTCCTAATAAACCAAAAGTAATTGCTATGTAGATACAAAATAAAATATTAATATTTGATAAATCTGCCCAAAATATTACTGATACCAACAAGCCAAATAAAATTATTAAACCTCCCATTGTTGGTGTGCCAATTTTTTTAACTATATGATCTTCAGGTCCATCGTCCCGGATTGGATTTAAAATTTTTTGTTTTGAAAAAAATTGAATAAAAGGACCACCAATAATCAGCACAATAACCAATGAGGTGAAAAAAGATAATCCTGTTCTAAAAGTTAAATATTTAAATACATTTAAAAAACTAAAAGTATCTACAAAATTTAATAAAAATTGATAAAGCATTTAATGTGATCCTCTCAGGTCTTTTACTATGTCGTTGAATCCTGTCGCAAGTGAGGCTTTAACCATTAAATAATCATTATTATTTAAATCTTTTTTGATCAATTCAATAATTTGAGATTTATTTAATAAAATCCCACCTTTTTTGGCTTTTGAGATACTTTCAAATATTATGGATGCCATTTTACCTTTCACAAATACTTTATCTATCTTGGTTTGATTAATTATTGGAGCAATAGATTGATGAAGTTTTTTAGAATGACTACCAAGCTCCAACATATCACCAATTAGTAAATATTTCTTTGATGTTTTTGAGTTTATTTTATCAAAATTTTTTATGGCTGATTTTAATGATAGAGGATTTGAATTATAACTTTGATCAATTAAATTAATTTTTTTATTCTCAATTTTTACTACAGAATGATCTCCCCTTCCTCCTGGAATTTTGAAATCGAGAAAAATATTTTCCTTAAGTTTAAATATATTTTTATAAATACTAATAACTGCTAAAGCAGAAAGTGTATTATATATATTGTTTTGAAAATCATTAGATAATATAAAATATTTTTTTTTATTATTTAATCTAATATTAATTTTAAATTTTGTTCCATAAGGCTTTACATTAATTAATTTAATATCTGATATCTGACTTTTAATTCCAAAAGAAACTACTTTAATTTTATTTTTTATGGCAATTTTTTTGTGTAATTGAAAAAAGCTGTCATCTGCATTTAATACAACATAACCATAAGGTTTTATATTGTTAATTATTTCAGATTTTGCCAAAGCAATTTGTTTAATATTTTTAAAATTTTTAGCATGTGCATAATTTATGTTTGTTATCACTCCAACATCTGGTTCTATAATTTTTGATAAATAATCAATTTCACCTTTTTTATCCATTCCAACTTCTAAAATTCCAAACTCATCATTTTGTTTTAAATTAAATAGACTCAAAGGAACCCCAAATTTATTGTTATAAGATTTTGGAGAAATACTTACTTTGGTAATTTTACTTAATCCGTTGCCCAGTAATTCTTTAAGTGTAGTTTTGCCACAACTGCCCGTGATAGCTATAATATTTGTATCAATACTTTTTCTAAAAGTTTTTGAAATATCTGTTAAGAATTTTAAAGTATTTTTTACTTTAATCTGACGACTTTTATTTAAGTTATTTTGAATTTTGTTTACTACAGCCAACGATGCTTTTCTATTGAATGATTGTGCAACAAATTTATTACCATCATTTTTTTTTCCTTTAATAGCAAAAAAAATATCATTTCTGGTGACTTCTTGAGAATTAATTCTTGCTGTTTTTAAAGATATGGAAGTGGACAATTTTTTAATTTTAGCTGTATCTTTAATTACATTTAATTTTAAATTATTTGATAAATTATTATTTTTATTCTTAATAGTATTTAAAATTACTTTTCTATCCGAAAAGAAAATTTTTTTACTTCCAATATCTTGTGTTTTCTCATGGCCTTTTCCAGCGACTAACAAAATATCACCTGAATTCAAATTATGAATAGCTTTTTTTATTGCTACTGCTCTATTAGAAATTTCTGTAATTCTTTTTTTTTTGATTCCTTTTTTTATATCTCTTCTTATTTTTTGAGGATTTTCAAATCTAGGATTATCATTTGTAAGAATGATACTATCTGCAAAATCACTAGCTATTTTCCCCATTTTTGATCTTTTATTTTGATCCCTATTCCCCCCACAACCAAATAGAACTGTGATTGTTTTATTAGGAAATTGTTCTCTAAGATTTAGAAGACACGTTTTTAGAGCATCAGGCGTATGAGCATAATCAAGAATTACTTTTGATTGATTTTTAATTTTACCAATTTTTTCAAACCTTCCCTCAACTGGTTTTAATTTTGGAATTGTATTTAAAATTTTCTCTAAACTAATACCACTATATTTTGCTGCAATTATTGCCATCAAAACATTTTTTAATTGTATTTTTCCAATTAAATTTAAATTTATGTTCCTTATTGAACTATTTAATTTAATTCTTAAAAATTGACCCTCTCCTTTAAAATTATGAGATAAAAGCTTTAGATTATTTTTTTCATCATTAAGTGTATGCAATTTTAATTTCTTATTAATTGCAATTTTTTTTATTTTTTTAAACTCAGGTATTAATTTATCTGTAATTACATTTCCTCCTTTTGAGATAAGATTTTCAAATAAATAAAGTTTTGCATTTAAATAGTTTTTTAAATTTTTATGGTAATCAAGATGATCCTGGGATAGATTAGTAAATATACCTGAATTAAACTTTAAACCATCTAATCTATTTTGCTTTAAACCATGGCTTGAAGCTTCCATAATTACATTTTCTATTTTTTGTTCTTTTAACTTACTTAATATTTTAGCTAATTTGATTGGATCTATTGTGGTATTAGATAAATTCAAATTAATACTTTTTGATTTAACACCTAATGTGCCAATTGAAGCACATTTTTTATTATTTAATTTTAATATTTGATAATAAAAATCTGCAACTGATGATTTTCCGTTTGTGCCAGTAACTGCAATTAAATTTTTTGGTTTTTTATTATAAATTTTAAAAGCTGTTTCAGCTAATAATTTTCTTACATTATTTGTATGGATATACAAAATTCCATTTTGGAATGGATTTGTTTTTCTTTCGCTTACAATAATTTTAGATCCTTTTTTAATTGCTTTAGGTATAAATTTATTACCATTAATACTATTTCCTTTGATAGCAAAAAAAATATTATTTTTTTTAATACTCTTCGTGTTAAATGAAATTCCTGAAAAAGAAAAATTTTTATAATTTTTATTTATTTTATGAAAGTAGTTTCCTAGAAGCATAATTAATTAACCTCTATATATTTTGTGGCTAAAATAGGCCCGATTTTATCTATGACTTTTCCTGCTACCTCTACTGAAGTCCAGCCAGCTGTATTATAAAGTGTACCCTTCCACCCTCCTTTTCGGTGTCTATACTTATAATAATAATCTTTAGATTTTTTTGGAGTATCTAGCATTACAACAAAAACAAATTGTGGATTTGATGTGGGAAAAATGGAGGCAAAAGTATTTATTTTTGCATCAGAATATGCTCCTCCTTCAGGTTGATCAGCGGTTCCTGTTTTTCCACCAATTTCATAATTTTGAACATCTGCAAATTTAGCTGTCCCTTCCTCAGTATTTACAATTTTTCTTAAAGCGCCAACAACTTGTTCTGAAATACCTTTGTTTAATATTCTTTTATTTTTTTTATTAAAATTATTTTCTTTATAAATTAATGTTGGCTTAATTTCATACCCACCATTTGATAAAACAGAATAACCTTTTGCTAATTGAAGAATTGTAGTTGCTATTCCATGTCCAAAAGAAGCTGTAGCTAATCTGCATTTTCCAAAATCATAATTTTTTTGAGGAGCAACTTCTTCAATATCAAAATCAATATCACTTAACACACCAACTTTTTCTAAAAATAATTTAAATTTTTCTGAGCCAACCTTTTGGGCAATTTTTACTGATCCTATATTTCCAGATCTAACTAAAATTTGCTCTGCAGTTAAATCTGATGGTATTTCATTGTCGTACTCACCTATTCTGTGTTTGTCGCATTTAATTGATTTGGGTAAATTTAAAAATTCAGTCTCTGGTTTAATTACCTTTTCATTTAAAGCGCTAGCAAAAGTAAATGCTTTAAATACTGACCCAAGTTCATATGTTCCTTTAGTTACCCTGTTAATATAATTCACATCTGTAATATTTTGTCTTTCATTTGGATTAAAATCTGGCAGAGAAACTAATGATAAAATATTGCCATTATTAACATTCATTAAAATGGCTGCACTACCTTTGCTTTTAAAAATTTCCTGATATTTAATTAATTCTTTTCTAATTAAAAATTGAATATCTTTATCTAAGGTAAGTTTAATTGACTCTTTTGATTTTCTAAGTTCATCATTTAAAGATTTTTCTAATCCAGAAATACCATTATTATCATCATCTATTTGACCTAAAACATGACTAAAAAGATTTTTTTGTGGATACATTCTTAAAACTCTTTCTTCTGGAACTAAAGATTTGTCCCCTAATTTCATTATTTTTTCATAATTTTCTTCTGAAATTTTCTTCTCTAAATAAAAAAATTTCTTAGTTTTTATTTTTTTTTTAATTTCATCAAAATTTTTATTAGGAAAAATAATATTTAAACTTAGTAGTAATTTTTTTTCATTGATTATATCTGAAGTTTTTAAACCTATATCAATCGATTTAACTGTCTTAGCTAAATAATTTCCATTAATATCTATGATGTCTGCTCTATAAAGCTGATTTTTAGATGCAGGAAGATTATTGATTTTTTCTAATTTACTCTTTCGTGAACCTAAGTGAACAAGGTGTATTGTATAAATTAAATATATAATAAAAAAAACAAAGAAAATAAAAGCTACACGATTAAATTGAATATTTAATCCATTTTCTTTTTTCTTAAATGTAAAATCACTTTTATAGTCCTCTATAGTTAATTTCAATTTATTATCAGCCATTACTCTTTAATAATTTTAAAATTTTGAATTTTATTTACATCATTTGAAATGTTGTAGACTCTTATATCATTTATATTTTTTTGAATTAACTCATCCTCAAAATACAAAGACTGATATTCAAGTAAAGTTTCTGAGGAACTTAAATAATCATACTCCAAGGATACATTTTCAAATTCAGTCTTTAAAATTCTAATATTCTCTTTTGCAGTAAATATTTCATCTTCAATCTGTTTAGTCGTATTTTTTATTATTGCAGTTGATAGGACTAAAAAAAAAATGACTACTGCTAAAGCAAACTTTTTCACAGTTTGTCTCCATAATTTTCAATTTCAATGTAATTTCTGAATTGCTCCTCTATATCGGTATCAAAATTATAAAAATCTGTTTTTTTAATCGCATATCTAAATTTAGCAGATCTAGATGGTGGGTTTTCATTCACCTCCTCATCTGAGGGTGTTATTGGTTTTTTTTGAATTAAGTTAAACAGTGTATCTACTTGCTCAATAACCGGGCTATATCGTGAAATACTTTTATTTTCAGATAGACTTTTAAAAAAATATTTTACTATTTTATCCTCTAAAGAGTGAAATGTAACTACCCCCAAAACACCACCTTTTTTTAAAACTTTAGTGGCATTAATAAGTCCAAAAATTAGCTCACTTATCTCTTTATTTACAAATATTCTAAGAGCCTGAAAAACCTTGGTCGCATTATGAACTTTAAAATTTTTTCTTTTTTTTGATTTATCAATAATTTCAACTAAAGATTTAGTATCAATTTGATTTTTAGATCTTTCTTTTATGATATTTCGTGCAATAAATTTTGCCTCTTTTTCATCTCCAAAAAATTTAAAAATTTTTTCTAATTCTTTTTCATCGAGTTTGTTAATTACATCTTCCGCTGTACAACTATTTAATCCTAACTGCATATTTAATTTACCGCTGGCATCGAATGATAATCCTTTTTTTGGATCTTTAATTTGAGTATAAGAGTAACCAAGATCAAAAATTACACCTCTTATATTTTCATTTTTAAGCTTTAAATTACTTAATTGACTAAATTTTATATTTTTAAAAATAAATCTATCTTCAAATTTTTCTTTTAATTGATTAGCAATTTTTGCACTCTCTATGTCTCTATCAATTGCTATTACTTTTGTATTTTGAAAATCTAAAATATTTTTGGAATAACCGCCTTGACCGAAAGTACAATCGATAAATGTGCCACCATGTTGAGGGGAAATAACGCTAATAATTTCTTTTAGCAGTACCGGATAATGCTTTTGCATTTTCGGTACTATGGTGGCGTCCATTTATCTCTTGGAAGACCATTAATTTTTTTGTCTTCTTAAGAATGCTGGTATCTCAAGATCGTCTTCTTCCTCTTCATCTGAAGTCAATAAATCTTCAGGGCTTGAATTATCAGACTCTGAACTAAATAAATCTGGTGCATCTGAGTCAACTCCAAATTCTTTTAAATCATTAGAGATTTCCTCTTCATTGTTGGTATCCTGATAATTTTCATGAGTAGTTTCCATAGCTTCTTGAGCAAAAGATTTCTCAATTTCATTAACTGAGCTATCCTCAACTATACTTTCACTTTCCATGTTAGTATTTTGAACAACATCTTCATTCATCATTTGATTATTAGAACTTTCAGTTTGTTGTTCTTGGATAATCTCATTTTCAAGTTTTAAAGCATTGGCACCATGTGTAATGGGGTTTGATGCTGTTGTTTTGGAAAAATTAAAAGATTGAGATGATCCCATATTTGAAAAATCTGAATAACCAGGATTACGGTTTTGAATTCGATGAACCATATTCACAACTGATTTTGACTCAGGTTGTTGACCATCTAATGATGTTGCAACAATTGAAACTCTCATTTTTCCATCTAGCTCAGTATCAGTGATTGCACCAATAATTAACTCTGCTTCAGGATCAACTTCAGCTCTTACTTTATTTACAGCTTCATCAACTTCAAAAAGTTTAAGATCTTTACCACCGGTAATATTTACCAATAAGCCTTTTGCACCTTTTAAAGTATAGTCATCTATTAGTGGATTGCTGATTGCCATTTCTGCCGCTTTAAGAGCTCTACCTTCTCCTTCAGCCTCTCCTGTTCCCATCATAGCTTTACCCATTGCTGCCATAACAGTTTCAACATCAGCAAAATCTAAGTTAATTAAACCAGGTCTAACCATCAAATCAGTTATACTTTGAACACCATGCATCAATACATTGTTTGATAAGTTAAATGATTCTTCAAAAGTTGTCTGTTCATTTGCTATTTTGAATAGGTTTTGGTTTGGAATTACAATTATTGTATCAACATGTTTTCTTAACTCTTCCAAACCTTGTTGTGCTCTTCTCATTCTAGAGGGGCCTTCATATAAAAATGGAAGAGTCACAACACCTACAGTTAAGATATTTAATTCTTTAGCAGCTCTTGCGATGACATGAGCAGCACCAGTGCCCGTTCCACCACCCATACCAGCTGCAATAAAAACCATGTTTGCACCTTGAAGTGTGTTTACAATTTCATTTAAAGATTCATCAGCAGCTGCTTGACCGATATCAAGTTTTGCTCCTGCTCCTAAACCTTTTGTTAAATTCAAACCAATTTGAATTCTTGTTTTAGCTTTACTAAGCTTCAAATCTTGAGCATCAGTATTTACTGCGATAAATTCTACACCTTGTAGATTATTTTCTATCATTTCGTTAATTGCATTTCCGCCAGCTCCACCAACTCCTAAAACTAGTAGTCGTGGCTGTAGCTCTTTTATCTCTGGTGCTTTAAAGTTAATTGTCATCTTTTATCCCCTATTGTTTGTTATGTTGAAGCTCCCATTTAAGATTACCACGATTAATATTTGCTTTTTTCCTCGCTGTTATCTTAAATTTTTCAAATGCTGTTGGCTCCCATATTTGAAATGTTTGGCCTTGACCAACAAACAACATGCTATTTTTTATTTTTGCATGTTTTAATAATTTTGATGAAAGTGAAATTCTGCCTTCACTGTCGAATTGTAAATTTATACTTTCTGCTAATATTGATGTTGCAAAGTAATCTCTTTTTTCCTCAAAAGGATTTAAAGAATCAATTGCTGAAGAAATTTTTTCAATTCTATCTTGAGAACACGCTTCTATCGAGGAATTATTAAATGATGGATAACAAATAACACCATTGTAACCTAGATTGGATAAATGTGACCTAAAACTAGCAGGCACAGATACTCTCCCTTTTTTGTCTAATTTGTTTTCGTATGTTGATAAAAACATAAAACATAAATCCCTTTATTCCCATATAATGGGAATTTATGGGATATTATGGGTTTTAGAACTGAAGGTCAATACCTATTATTTAGGCACTATTATTGTTTTAGTGATAATGAAAATAGACACTAGTACTTAAAAAATGAGAACAAACAAAGAAACCTATAATGATATTTTGATTTGAAGTGCCAGATAAACTATAAGCCGGGTTCTGTCATTTAAACCTATCATTTGTCTAGGCTTAAGATCACTCTTAAGCTCAAGCAACTAACCCTGATGACTAGCCAAGGACGGCTTTTAGTTTTTCAACAATGTCATCTCTACTTAGTCTTGCTCCCAGTGGGGTTTTCCAGCGTTCATTGTTACCAATAGAACCGGTGCGCTCTTACCACACCTTTTCACCCTTGCCATGTTATGGCGGTTTATTTTCTGTGGCACTATCCCTAGGGTTTCCCCCGCCAGGTATTACCTGGCACTGTGTCCTTGTAGAGCCCGGACTTTCCTCTTTAAAATGAATTAAAGCGATAAGTCGTTTATCTGGCAATTACAATTTATTACTTAAGTTTATATTTTCAAGGAATATTATTTAAATTTTTTCGCTATATTTTTACTTATTAATAAGCATTCTTGATCAATTATACCATTTATTAATGATGGCCTAAATCTTCTTTGAAAAGCTTTTGTAAGTAATTTGATATTTTTATTTTTGTCTTTATTTAAGACTCTTGAATAACCTATTTTATATAAATTTTTAAAAAAATTAATTTTGTGATATTTATAAACTTTTAACTCTCTTGTTTCAAAAAGTTTTTTTTCATTTAAATCATGCCATAATCCAACATTATTTTTGGATAAATGTTTCCAAGGAAATTTTTCACCAGGATCTTTTTTTCTTAAAGGAGCAATGTCAGAATGCCCCAAAATAAATTTATTTTTAATTTTATATTTTTTAATTAAATATTTGCTTAGTTTTAATATTGATTTAATCTGTTTTTTTGGAAAATTTTTATACTTATTATCGTGACCTGGATTACTTATTTCTATACCAATTGAGTGTTTATTAATTGATTTGAAATTTTGCCATGACGAAATTCCTGCATGCCAACTAACATAAAGTTCTGGCACTAAAGTTATTATCTTTCCGTTGTCTCTTATTAAAAAATGGCTACTGACTTTTGATTTAACATCAGTAAGACGATTGATTGCCTCTTTATCATTTTTCATACCTGTATAATGGAAAATAATAAATTTAATTTGTTCAAATCTTCTTTTTTTAATATCAAAATTGGGTGAGTAATTCAGAGTTGTATTTATGTTCATTTATTTATTAAATTTGGCTACTTTATAGACATTTTATAGTCATTTTTTTAAAATAATTCTTAATTTACATTTAAATTTTATATATTATACAGATTGTAATGTTTAGAAAATTAGTACTTTTAATAACTTTAATTTTTTTAACAGCGTTCAACGCGAACGCTGGATCTGATGGTGAATTAATCTTAAAAAAAAATAAACCCACTGAAGTTAAAGATTGTTTTGAGACTATAAACAGAGCTACTTTCGCTTTTAACCAAGCTTTAGATGGAATATTGTTTCAACCAGTTGCTAGTGCATACAGAGTCCTACCTTCTCCAGTCAAAACTGGAGTAAGTAACTCTCTTAATAATCTATCTACACTTGTAACAATTCCAAATAATATTTTGCAAGGGGATTTAAAAAAAGCTGGAGTTAATTCTGGCAGATTTGTTATTAACACAACGGTTGGCATTTTAGGTTTAATTGACGTAGCTCAACATTTAGGTTTTCCTGAATATGAGAAAGAAGATTATGGTCAATCTTTAGCAACAATGGGTGTAGGTCCTGGTTGCTATTTAGTTTTACCTGTTTTAGGACCTAGCACAGTTAGAGATGCAACTGCATCTGTAGCAAACTTTGTTGGCGGAGATGCTTGGTATAATGTAACAGTTGTAAACGATACACAGCATTTCAGTGATTTTGATTATTATGCATCAAGAGTTACAAGTGGCATAGATTTTAGAGCTAAAAACTATGATGCTATAGAAAATTTAGAAAAAAATTCAATTGATTTTTACGCTTCAGTAAAAAGTTTATATTTACAAGATAGGCAGCAGAAAATTTTAAACACAAATAAAATTATTGAAACCCAAGATGATAGTGATTGGGAAGAGATAGAAACTCAGTAATTAAAACTAGCTTAATGAAATTTAGTAAATTTTTATTAGTTTTATTTTCTTTTACATTAATTTTAACAAATTCTTATTCAATAGAACCAGATGTATTTGTTCAATCTACAGTAAATAGGGCATCTAATATTTTGTCAAAAAATATATCTAAAGACGATAAAATAAACGAATTAAAGGCAATAGCTAAAGAGACTGTCGACATTAGAGGTGTTGGTTTTTATTCACTTGGACCAGTAAGAAAAACTTTAGATGAAAATCAAAAAATCAAGTATTCCGAATTATTTGAGTCTTACTTTTTAAAGAGTTTTTCAAGTAGACTAGCAGAGTATACTAATCCAGAAATTGAGGTTCAGGGTAAAGAGGTTCTAAATAAAAATTATACAATTGTAAATAGCCTATTAATTGGAACAACTGATAGACCTGAAGTAAAAATTGATTGGAGGATATATACTAAAAATCCAGACAATCCATTGATAAGAGATTTGATAATTGAAGGTTTAAGTCTAGCAAGAACTCAAAAGGAGGAGTTTTCATCAATTTTAAATTCAAATGATGGAGATATTAATATTTTATTTAAAACCTTAGAAGAATTCTCTAACAAATAAAAAAATTTTTTTGGTGGGCCCGCCAGGACTCGAACCTGGGACCAATACATTATGAGTGTACTGCTCTAACCAACTGAGCTACAGGCCCAAAACTATAAAACTTGTTATATCATTTTAACCAAGTTATCAATTAAAGATAAAAAAAAATGGTGGGCCGTGTTGGTTACGCTCCAACTACCCCTGCAATGTCAATGCAGTACTCTACTATTGAGCTAACGGCCCTTTCTAACTTTCAAGGAAACTTTTTAATTGCTTCGATCTACTAGGGTGTTTTAATTTTCTTAAAGCCTTAGCTTCAATTTGTCTAATTCTTTCTCTGGTAACTGAAAATTGTAAACCAACTTCCTCCAATGTGTGGTCAGTATTCATTCCAACTCCAAATCTCATTCTTAAAACCCTTTCTTCCCTTGGTGTGAGTGTAGATAATATTTTTGTAGTTGCCTCACCCAAGTTTGATTTGATTGCTTGCTCAAGTGGAGCTAAAGCTTTTGTATCTTCTATAAAATCTCCTAAACTACTGTCTTCTTCATCTCCTACAGGTTTTTCTAATGAGACTGGCTCTTTTGAAATTTTTAAAACTTTTCTTACTTTGTCTAGTGGCATTCTAAGTTTTTGAGCAAGTTCCTCTGGCGTTGCTTCTCTGCCAAACTCACTTAAAATTAACCTTTGGGTTCTAACAATTTTATTAATTGTTTCAATCATATGAACTGGAATACGTATAGTTCTTGCCTGATCTGCAATTGATCTAGTTATTGCTTGTCTGATCCACCATGTTGCATAAGTTGAGAATTTATAACCTCTTCTATATTCAAATTTATCAACTGCTTTCATTAATCCGATGTTTCCTTCTTGAATTAAATCCAAAAACTGAAGACCTCTATTTGTATATTTTTTAGCAATAGAGATAACCAATCTTAAATTCGCTTCAACCATTTCTTTTTTTGCAATTCTTGACTCCTTCTCTCCCTTTTGAATTCTGCTAACTAATTTTTTAAAATCTGTTACTGAAATTCCAAGTTTATGACTAATTTCGATCAATCTTTCTCTAATATTTTTAAAATCTTCTCTATTTTTCGAAAAAAATTGTTTCCAAATTAAATTTGTATCTAAGAATTTTTTTAAATTTGGATTAATTTCATTTCCAATATAAAATTTTATAAATTCGTTTCTTGATATTTTATTATCAATCGCAAGTCTTAATAAATTTCCTTCTAAGGAAATAATTTTTTTATTTTCTACATAATGTTTTTGTACTAATTCCTCTAAAACTGATGGAGACAATTGAAGAGATTTTATATTTTCTAAAATATCGTTAACTAATTTTTCATATCCTTTTTCTTTTGCTGGTGACAAACTTTCAGATTTTAAAACATGTTCAAGTTTCTCTTTTTGATACTTTATTAATTTAGTATATTCTTTAGTTAGTATATGAACAGTTTTTAAAACTTTTGGTTTAATTTCAGTTTCCATTGCAGCAAGTGTTGGATTAAAATCGTCTTCATCGTCAGAGGTACCTTCATCCTTGTCTATTTCACCTGAATTTTTTTGTTTAGCGCTAGGTCCAGTAGTTTCATCTTCCATATAATTTGTATCAATATCAATAATTTCTCTAACAAGAATTTCATCTTTTTGAAGTTGCTCATTCCACTCAAAAAATTGTTGTGCTGTGATAGGGCTCTGTGAAAGTGCAATCAGCATTACGTCTTTCCCGGCTTCTATCCTTTTTGCTATTGCAATTTCACCTTCTCTAGAAAGTAGTTCAACTCCTCCCATTTCTCTAAGATACATTCGTATTGGGTCATCACTTTTCTCAATTGTTTTACCCTCTTCTTTATTGGAATTTTCTTTTTTTCTTAAAACTTTAAAGTCAGATTTTTTTTCGACTAGAGTTACATTTTCATCTAGGATGTGTATAAATGCTTGAGCTAAATTTTCATCAGACAAATTTCTTTTGCCAAGAGATTTATTTAATTCATCGTAAGTAATAAATCCTCGATGGATCCCTCGACCCATTAGTCTTGCAAATGATTTTGTAATAATTCTTTCCACAATATTTGAGTTTAGGGGTCTTATATAATGTCAATTATACAAAAATCTATTACTAATTTAGTCAGTTTAATTGAGATTCTGCTTTTTTTTTAGCTCTTTTAGCTCATTAAATGTAGTCTCGCTCATATCAACTGAAAACTTCGACTCTAATTCCTGAATCCTGAACTCAAGATCATAATTCATTAAATCTCTAGAGATATCCTCTAATAATTCTATTATTTTTTGATCATTTTCAGATTGATTTTTTAGAATATGTTTAATCGGAGCAAATTTATTTATTTTTTCTATTACTTGAATATCCAGATTAAGATCTTGAATTTTAATTTTTGAACCAGATTTTAATTTTTCAAGAATAATTTCAAATATTTTTTTATTAAACTCAGTAAATAACTTTATATTTTCAATCAAATGAATATTTGCTTGCAACAAATCTAATTTATTTATTACCAAATATAATAAAGAAAGTTCTTTTAATTCAACTCCAGTCAAAGACTGACTTTCTTTAAAATATTTTCTTGTACTTTCTAAAGATTTTGTTTTCGTTGAATAAAATCTTTTATTATTTTGGTTAGAATAATGTGGTGTTAACTCAGCAATTTTTTCTAAAAAATATTCCAAAACATATTTTTTTATAAAATCATCTTTAATTGTATTTGTAATTTGTCTAAGTTTTTTCTCAAAAATAGCCATCGATGATGGATTATTTTTAGTTTGTTTTTTATAATGACTAAAAATAAATTGATGAATTGATAATTTGCTTTCTTTTGTAAAACCTACAAAATTTTTTTTTCCATTTTTGTTTACATAGCTATCAGGATCCTCTTTATCTGGCAAAAATAAAAAAGAAATTTGTTTCTCTGGTTTTAGTTCCTTAATTGAGTTTTCTGCTGCTCTAACAGCAGCTTTGTATCCACTTTCGTCACCATCAAAACATATTATGATATCATCAAAAAATTGATTTAAAATTAAAATTTGTTTGTCAGTTAAAGACGTTCCAAGATTTGCCACTACGTTATCAATTCCATTTTTGCTTAGGCCTACAACATCCATGTATCCTTCAACTAGATATATATGATCAATTTTATTTGAAAGTTTTCTTGCTAGATCTAAATTATATAAATTTGATCCCTTTTTAAAAAAATTGGTCTCAGGTGAATTTATATATTTAGCTAAATAATCTAAATTTTCAATAATTCTCCCACCTAAAGCAATTGGTTGACCCGAAATATTATTGATTGGAAATATTAATCGACCTCTAAATCTTTCTACATAAATTTTTTTTTTCTCATCTAAATAGAATAAACCAGTCTCGACTAAAGTTTGTTCACTATAATCTTTTTTTAATTTTTCAAAAAAATTTGGATTTTTTTCTATATATCCTATTTTAAATTTTTTTACTTCATCTTTACTTAACGATCTATTTTTTAAATAATCTCTAGCAATTGTATGATTTTCATTTTTTAAAAGTTCATTATGATAAAAGTCAACATATTGATTAAAAATGGTTTTATACTCATTCCACTTTTTTTCTCTTTCTTCATCTTGTTTTGAAAACATATAAGGTTGCATTCCTGCTAATTGAGCTAAGTATTTAACTGCCTCTCCAAACTTTAAATTTTGAGTTTTCATCACAAAATCAAAAATATTACCGTGCTCTGAAGTTGCAAAACAATGATAAAATTCTTTTTCATCATTTACAGTAAATGAGGGTGTTTTTTCATTTTTGAAAGGTGATAAACCTACAAATTCTTTACCTCTTTTTTTCAATGAAACACACTTTGATACTACCGTTGAGACTTTCAGCCTATTTTTAATTTCATCAAGATACTCTTTTGGGTATTTCATTATTTATTCAACAATTCTTTGATCATTGATCCTGCTTTAGAAAAATCAATTTCATCTGCATGAGTTTTTTTAAGTTCACCCATAACTTTTCCCATATCTTTTAATGAATTTGCTCCAATTTTCGAAATAACATCTGCACAAATTTTCTTAGTCTCGTCATCACTAAGCTGTTTTGGCAAGAAACTTTTTAAAATGTCATATTCATTTTGTTCAACCTCTAAAAGATCTGTTCTGTTATTTTTTTTGTAAATATCAATTGATTCGGCCCGCTGCTTAACCATTTTTTTCAAAAGTTTCTTAATATCCTCATCATCAGTCTCCTTTTTATTGGGGCCTGATCTGTTAACAATGTCCAAATCCTTAATAGAAGATAATATTAACCTATAGGTTGATATTTTATTTTTATCTTTTGATTTTAGAGCATTTTTATATTCGTTTTCGATGGTCTGTTTTAATGACATAATTTTTTAATCTACTTTAAAGAAAAAATTCTTCAAAAGAAAAATTGTTTTTTTACAATTTTATATTACATCTCTGTTGCGATAATAAAGCAATTATTGTATTAACCTTTAACTCATGAGTTGTAATTGAACAAAAAATCAAAAAAAACTAACTCAAAAATAAAATCTCAAATCAATACAGGCGTTTTAGTTCTCGAAAATAAAAAGATATTCAAAGGAATTGGAATTGGTTATCAAGGAGAAGCTACAGGCGAAGTTTGCTTTAATACATCATTAACAGGATATCAGGAAATTATTTCTGATCCTTCATATGCGGGTCAAATTATCAACTTTACCTTTCCTCATATAGGAAATGTTGGGACGAATAAAGAGGATCATGAATCTGATAAAATATGGGCAAAAGGAGTAATAATTAACTCAGAAATAACCTCACCATCAAACTATAGATCTTTTCTACATTTAGACTCTTGGCTAAAGAAAAATAAAATTGTTGGAATTACTGGCTTAGACACCAGAAGCCTAACAAGCTTTATAAGAGACAAAGGCGCCCCCAAAGGTACTATTAGTTATTCAAAAAAAGGAAAATTTAATATTAATAAATTGACCAACTCTACAATAAAATGGAGTGGATTAAAAAATCTTGATCTTGCAGAAGTAGTTTCAACCCAAAAAAATTATATTTGGAAAGGTTTTAAAACATGGAAAAAAGAGGTTGGATATAAAAAAAATAAAAAAAACTCATTTCATGTTGTTGCAATTGATTATGGAATTAAAAAAAACATCTTAAGATATTTCTCTGATTTCAACTGTAAAGTAACAGTTGTCTCCTGCAAAACTAGTGCCTACAAAATTTTAGCTCTAAAACCAAGTGGAATATTCTTATCAAATGGTCCTGGTGATCCAGCTGCAACAGGGGAATATGCTATAGAAATTATTAATGATCTAATTAAAAATAATTTACCTATATTTGGTATTTGTTTAGGTCATCAGATTTTGGCATTAGCTTTAGGTGGTAAAACAAAAAAAATGAAGTTGGGACATAGAGGTGCGAACCATCCTGTTAAAAATTTAGTTCATGACAAAGTTGAGATTACCAGTCAAAATCATGGGTTTGTAGTAGTTGAAGAAACTTTACCAAAAAAAATTGAAGTAACTCATAAGTCTCTTTTTGATAATACTATTGAAGGAATAAAGCTTAAAAATAAACCAATATTTTCAGTTCAATATCATCCAGAGTCTAATCCTGGACCCCAAGATAGTGTTTATTTGTTTCAAGAATTTATTAATAACATGAAAAAAAATGCCAAAAAGAAAAGATATTAAAAAAATATTAGTTGTAGGAGCTGGTCCAATAATTATAGGACAAGCATGTGAATTTGATTACTCAGGGACACAAGCATGTAAAGCCCTTAAAGATGAAGGATATAAAGTAGTCTTAATAAATTCGAATCCTGCAACAATTATGACTGATCCAGATGTTGCGGATAAAACTTATATTGAACCAATTACACTAGATGTATTAGAAAAAATTCTAAAAAAAGAAAAACCCAATGCAATTCTTCCAACAATGGGAGGACAAACTGCACTTAACCTTGCAATGGAAGCAGAGAAAAAAGGAATTCTAAAAAAATACAAAATTGATTTGATCGGGGCGAATTCTAAAGCAATTTCCAATGCAGAGGATAGAAAGAAATTTAGAAAAAATATGATAGATATTGGTTTAGATTTACCAAAATCAGAAATCGTAAATAATAATAATCAAGCAACAAAAGTATTAAAAAAAATTGGTTTACCTGCAATTATAAGACCTGCTTTTACACTTGGTGGGCTTGGTGGGGGAATAGCCAAAACTAGGAAAGATTATTTCAAGATTGTTAAAAATGGATTGCATGAATCTCCAGTAAGCCAAGTTCTTGTAGAGGAATGTTTAGAGGGCTGGAAAGAATTTGAGATGGAGGTTGTAAGAGATAAGAAAGATAACTGTATCATCATTTGCTCGATTGAAAATATAGATCCAATGGGAATTCATACGGGTGACTCAGTAACAATTGCACCAGCTCTTACACTTACAGATAAAGAATACCAAGTAATGAGAAATGCATCTATTGCATGTTTGAGAAAAATTGGAGTTGAAACTGGAGGATCAAATGTTCAGTTTGCAATCAATCCTAAAAATGGTCGAATGGTTGTCATTGAAATGAATCCACGTGTATCAAGATCATCAGCACTTGCATCAAAAGCAACTGGATTTCCAATTGCGAAAGTAGCTGCAAAATTAGCGGTTGGCTATACTCTGGATGAATTAAAAAATGAAATAACTAAAGTTACTCCTGCATCATTTGAACCAAGTATAGATTATGTAGTGACTAAAATTCCAAGATTTACATTTGAAAAATTTTCTACTTCTCCTGCAACTTTAGGGACATCAATGAAATCAGTAGGTGAGGCAATGGCTATTGGAAGAAACTTTAAAGAGTCTTTACAAAAGGCTTTGATATCTCTTGAAACTGGTTTTTCAGGTTTAGACAGAATTTTTGATTTAAATAAAAAGCAAATTGAAAAGAAACTTAAAGAAACTATTCCAAATAAGATATTGCTAGTCGCTGAAGCAATTAGAAAAAAAATAGACTTAAAGAGAATATATAATTTATCTAAAATTGATCCTTGGTTTTTAGAACAAATTAAAGAGATAGTTGATTGTGAAACACAGTTAAAAACTAAAGGACTTCCTAGGGATTTTTCAGAATTTAATAGAATAAAATCGATAGGATTTTCAGATAAAAAACTTTCAGAATTAACTAAAACTTCTGAAGAAATTGTTAGAAGAAAAAGATCAGCACTTAAAATACTTCCGGTTTATAAAAAAGTAGATACTTGTGCAGCTGAATTTAAATCTTTCACTCCTTATATGTACTCAACTTACCAAAGAAATTTTTCAATTAACTCAGAATGTGAAGCTGATCCATCCAATAAGAAAAAAATAATTATTCTTGGAGGAGGACCAAATAGAATTGGTCAAGGAATTGAGTTTGATTATTGCTGTTGCCAGGCAAGTTTTTCATTAAAAGATGCAGGTTTTGAGACCATAATGGTAAATTGTAATCCTGAAACGGTTTCAACAGATTATGATACAAGTGATAGATTATACTTTGAACCTTTAAAAGAAGAATTCGTTTTTAACATAATTAAAAAAGAACAAGAAAAAGGAAATCTTATAGGTGTAATAGCTCAATTTGGTGGCCAAACTCCAATTAAACTTGCTAAATTTTTACATGACAATAATCTTCCAATTTTAGGAACACAATATACTTCTATAGATCTAGCAGAAGATAGAGACCGATTTAGAAGTTTATTAAATAAATTAAAGCTTAAACAGGCGGAGAGTGGAATTGCAAAGACATTTAATCAGGCAATAAAAATTGCAGATAAAATAGGATTGCCATTAATGGTAAGACCTTCTTATGTTTTAGGTGGAAGAGCAATGGAAATTGTTCATGAAAAAAATCAACTTAAAAAATTTGTTGTAGAAGCATTTAAAGCTGCAGAAGAAAATCCAATTTTAATTGATAAGTTTATCGATCATGCAATGGAAGTAGATGTGGATGCCATATCAGATGGAAAACAAGTTCATGTTGCAGGTATTATGCAGCATATCGAGGAGGCTGGAATTCATTCAGGAGACTCAGCATGTAGCCTTCCCCCTGTGTCTATAAAACCATACCTTCTTAAAGAAATTGAAAATCAAACAAAAAAATTAGCAATAGCATTAAATGTTAAAGGTTTTATGAATATACAATTTGCAATAAAAAAAGATGAAATTTATGTGATTGAAGTTAATCCAAGAGCCAGTCGAACAGTTCCTTTTGTATCAAAAGCAAAAGGGTTGCCCCTAGCTAAAATTGCATCAAGAATAATGGCTGGTGAAAAACTATCTAAGTTTAATTTAAAAGATAAATCTAAAGGTATGTACGCAGTTAAAGAAGCTGTATTTCCATTTAATAAATTTCCAAACAGTGACTTATTGTTAGGGCCTGAAATGAAATCAACAGGTGAAGTTATGGGATTTGATAAAAATTTTGGAATGGCTTTTGCCAAAAGTCAAATAGCAGCAGCCAACTCATTACCAAAGAAAGGATTGGCTTTTATATCTCTTAAAGACTCACATAAAGACGAGGGATTAGATTTGGCAAAAACACTTCTTAAACTTGACTTCAAATTATGTGCAACTAAAGGAACTGCCAAATATATCCGAAAACATGGAATGAAATGTAAAATTATTAATAAAGTTAGCAGTGGCAATCCTCATATAGTCGATGTTTTGGACTCTAAAAAAATTGCATTAGTGATAAATACCGGAGGTGGAAATACTGAATATCGATTAAGTGATGCTATAGCATTAAGAAGAGCAACACTTAAAAATAAAGTTCCTTATTGCACTAATATGTCAACAGCTCAAGCATGTCTGGAGGCAATCAAATCACTTAAAACAAAAAAATTAAAAGTTAATTCTCTTCAAGATATATAAATCTATACATCAACAATTAAAGTGTCTTTAGACCCTCCACCTTGTGAACTATTTACAATTGTACTCCCTTTCCTAAGCGCAACCCTAGTTAATCCACCTGTGCTGACATATGTAGTTTTTCCACTAAGTACAAATGGTCTTAAATCGAGATGTCTTGGTTCAATATCATTTTCAGTAATTGTCGGTGCAGTTGAAAGAGTTTCAAGAGGTTGTGCAATATATTCTCTTGGATTTTTTTTGATTTTAGCTATTACCTCATCTCTTTCTTTTTTGTCTGCTTTAGGACCAATCATTATACCATAACCACCAGATGCGTTAGCAGGTTTAACGACTAACTTAGAAATATTTTCAATAACATAGTTTCTCTCATTTTTATTGTGACATAAGTAAGTTTCTACCTGATTTAAGATAGGTTGTTCACCTAGATAATAAACAATCATTTTGTTAACATAAGAGTAAACCACCTTGTCGTCAGCAACACCTGTCCCAATTGCATTGATTATACCAACATTTCCTTTGCGCCAGCTTTTAAATAATCCTGGCACCCCAATCAGTGAATTTTTGAAAAATACTTTTGGATCTAAAAAGTTGTCATCAAGACGTCTATAGATACAATCAACCTTTAATGGACCTTTGACAGTCTTCATATAAACAATATCGTTCTCAACAAATAAATCTTTTCCCTCAACCAAAGCAATGCCCATCTGTTCAGCTAGGAAAGAGTGCTCAAAATAAGCAGAGTTATATATACCAGGTGTTAAAACTACCATATGAGGGTTTGAAGTTTTTTTTGGAATACATTCAACCATGCAGTTAAATAATTTATTTGTGTATTGATGAATTGATGCAACTTTATATCTTGTAAACAATTCAGGAAATACATCTCGCATCACCATCCTGTTTTCAAGCATGTAAGATACACCCGAGGGTACTCTTAAATTATCCTCTAAAACTAAATAATCACCATTAGTATTTCTAATTAAATCAATTCCAGAAATATTTGACCAAGCTTTGTGTTTAGGAGAAAAACCTTCACATTCCTTTACATAAAATGGAGAATTAAAAATAATTTCATTTGGTACTACTTTATCTTTGAATATTTTTTTTTGATTATAAACATCATCAATAAATAAATTTAACGCCTTTACACGCTGCTTTAAACCCTTTGAAACTTTGTTCCATTGTGTTTTTGGTATTATTCTTGGTATTATATCAAGGGGCCATTTTTTTTCTTCTGCCCTATTGTTAGCTGCATATACTCTAAAATTTATACCTCTAGCACTAATTGTACTTTGACAATTTTTTTCAATTTCTTGAAGTTTTTTTTTACCGTATCTTTCTAAAATTGATGAAATTATTGCAGCGTGTTTTCGAAGTTTATTATCTTTAGTAAAATAACCATCATAAGCATGGCTTGAGTTATAGTTTTTCCAAAGTTTTGAGACCATAGTACTATAGTGTTTAATACTTAAATAAAATAAGCAAATGCATTTTAGATATATCTGTTATGCTTTTAATTGATTTTAAAAAAATGTTATAATTAACTAATTATTTTACTGAATGACTTACTGCATAGGAATTAAAACAAATGACGGTCTTGTGTTTGCTTCAGACTCAAGGACAAATGCTGGATTAGATAATGTAAATATTTATTCTAAAATGATGACTCACGATGTAGGTGATAGAACAGTTGTAATAGTTACTTCTGGGAATTTAGGTACCTCTCAAGCAGTTTATAAATCAATTGAAAAAGACTTAAAAAGCACAACAGGTATAATGAATTTAAACACGTGTAATGATTTTGAACAAATCGCTTCTTATATAGGATCTTTAAATATTGAGCACTCATCACCTCAAGGAATTAATACAGATAATGTCTTACTTGGTTCAACATTTATAGTTGGCGGACAAATTAAGGGCCAGCAACATGAATTATATTTAGTTTATCCTCAAGGAAATTATATAAGGCCAGCTGACAGTAAACCGTATCTTGTAATTGGGGAGGTCAAATATGGAAAACCAATTCTTGATAGGGTTATTAAACCAAATGTTTCAATTGGTGATGCATCAAGATGTGCTCTGATTTCAATGGATTCTACATTAAAAAGTGATCTTACTGTTGGGCCTCCAATAGATTTTGCAGTGCTAAAAAAAGATGCAGATAATCTATCTACACTTGAGTGTTTAAATATTACGGATGAAAATTATTCAAAGGTTTGTAATCAATGGTCTGAGGGTATTTTTAAAGTTTTCGACTCTTTTCCAAGGTTTGATTGGGAAAAATAAAAACTATTCAACTCTCCAATCAGTTTCAAAAGTAACATAATTTACTTGAATACACCGTCTTTCCTTAACAATTTTTTTCTTTTCCATACCATGCCAAGTGTTAGGTCCACTGGTAAAAAGATAACCGTAATTATGTTTATAAGGAAGTGTCTTAACCTTCTCTAATTTTTCATTATAAAAATCTGTTCCTAAGTCCTCAGACTCATTTGTTTTATTAACAAATATCAACCCTGACATAAGTTTTTCTTTTATATCGCAATGAGGTTTAAGCCAAAAACCTTCTCGATCACATATAACTTCAACTCTTACATAAGAATTTGATAAATCCTTATTTATCATTTTAGATATTGTTTCATAAGTTTCTTTAGATTGAAGCTCGTTTATAAATTTTACTAAATTTGGAAATTGAGTGGAATTTTCTTTTTTTATAAAACATCTAAATTTTATTGCTTGTCCTCCAGAGGCTATTCCTTCCCTAAATTCTGCAGCTCCACCATCTATCGCTCTAGTACCATCGTAATATAGATTGTGTTTACTCACATCAGGAATATCTGCTTTCACTATTTCATCAATTGCTTCCTCTGATAAAGCATTGCTATATTCCCAATGATCAAAAGGGAAATTGTATTGTTTCGAATTATTTTTAATTGAATTTAAAAATGACATTAACTTTGAATTTTACTTTTTAGTATTTTTGCAACTCTATTAGTTTCGTCAAGTTTTTCATAGTTCCAATTTTCGATTTCTTCTCCCAAATTTCTTGTTATATTTAATTCTCTGAATAAATTTCTAAAGTTTTGGAATCTCTTATCATTTTTTTTCGGTAGAATATTTGCTACATAAATAGGTTTACCAGTCAAAGCTGCTTCTGATATCATTGAGCTAGAGTCACAGGTAACTACAATATTTTCAGACAAACCAAGTGCTGATAAATAAGCTTTTTTATCAACATCCATTATAATAGTGTGATTTTCTCCAAAAAATTCTTTAGCATAATGGATCGTATTCAATGGTGTTCTCATTGAAGGAATTACAACAAGTTGAAAGTTATGTTTCTTTAGCAATTTATAGAAAATTGAAAAAATATGTTTCATATTTTTTGTTGAATAATCATAATACTTGTTAGGCCCACCCAAAATTAAAGACCAAATTTTTCTATCATCTTTTTTTATAAATGATTTTAAATAATGCTTGTTGTCCTCGATTTCGTTTGTTGTAAGATAATGTATGGCCCCTTTGGTGGAAATTACATTTGAACCTTTTATTCCATCGTGTTCAGGAGCTATTACGAAATCAAAATGATTTAAATCTACTTTTGGATCTTGGATATGGATGTTAAACACCTTTTTATTTGAAATACTTTTTAAATGAATTGACGGAATTACGCTCTTTCTTCCACAAGATATAATTATATCAAAATCCAAATGATCTATTTTTTTATAAACATTTTGTGAAACTGGAGTAAATTTTGGTGGTAATAAATTCCAAAAATTATTTAGTTCAACCTTATGGTGTGTGAATTCAATTTCCAGAGCTTTGGCCAATCCCTCAACTTGACTTATCATTCCATGCATGCCTTGAGTTAATAAAATACCTTTTAATTTAGTCATTAATCACTATATAGCTTTCATATGAGTCAAAATCCAACTAAACACACAAAAGTGTTAATAATTGGATCTGGTCCTGCCGGATACACAGCTGCAGTTTATGCGGCTCGAGCTATGTTAAATCCAATTCTAGTTCATGGGTCTGAGCCAGGTGGTCAATTAACAACAACGACTGATGTTGAAAACTTTCCAGGATTTGCAGAGGTTATACAGGGTCCTTGGTTAATGGATCAAATGAAAGAACAAGCTAAAGCAGTCGGAACTGAAATGATTGAGGATCATATTGCATCTGTGAATTTGAAATCACAACCATTTGAAGCAATCGGAGACAGTGGACAAAAATATAGTGCTGATAGCATAATTATTTCAACAGGTGCTCAAGCAAGATGGTTAAACATAAAATCAGAACAAGAATTTAGAGGCTTTGGAGTTTCAGCTTGTGCAACATGTGATGGTTTCTTTTTCAAGGATAAAGAGGTTGCGGTAGTCGGTGGTGGAAATGCTGCTGTTGAAGAGGCAATGTTTCTAACAAAATTTGCATCAAAAGTTAAATTGATTCACAGACGAGATAGTTTGAGAGCTGAAAAAATGCTTCAGAAAAAATTAATGGATAATAAAAAAATAGAAATAATTTGGGACTCTGTTGTTGAGGATGTAATCGGTGACAAAGATCCCAAAAATGTAAAAGGAATAAAAATTAAAAATGTTAAAACAAATAATGTAGAGGAAATAAAACTTGATGGAGTATTTATTGCGATTGGTCACGATCCGGCAACGCAGCTATTTAAAGATCAATTGGAAATGGATAAAGAAGGATACCTAATTACAAAATCTGACTCGACTGAAACAAATGTTCCTGGAGTTTATGCTGCTGGAGATGTAAAAGACAAAACATTTAGACAGGCTGTAACCGCTGCAGGTATGGGATGTATGGCTGCTCTTGAAGCTGAAAAGTTTTTATCACACTAAAAAATGAAAATAAATTGGATCATTTTTGTGACTGGATGGATGTCGTTTAGAGCAGTTGGATCTGGTTTATTTTTGTTTTGGATCTTTTCTGGTAATGAACGTTCGGCACCATCTGAATGGATAGTTCCTTTTGTGGGTGACTTTTTTATTGGGACAACTGCTTTATTTTTAGTTTACTACATTATAAAAAAACCAAGTTCTATATTATGGGGTCTTTTGCTATCTTGGAATGTAATTGGTTTGTTAGATTTAATTGGTGCAATAAATGTAAGTTTTGCTGCTCCTTATGGACCTATACCAGAAATAGGATTTAATGAATTGGCAGTAAGATCTATTTTAATTTTAAATACTTTATTACAGATTTCTTGTATTTTCCTATTATTTCAAAAAGATACAAAAGAATATTTTAAATTTTAAAAAATAAAGTGTCAGAAAAAGTATTACTCACTGGTATTAGCGGGTTTGTTGCAAAACATGTTGCTATTGAATTACTAAATTCAGGTTACGAAGTTTTAGGGACTGTTAGGAATTCGAGTTCAATTGATCAAACAAAAAAAACGTTAGAGGAAAATAATGTTTCAACTGAAAAATTATCCTTTATAAAGTTAGATTTATTAAAGGATGAAGGCTGGAATGAAGCTGCAGAAGGATGCAAATATATCATCCATGTAGCTTCTCCTTTTCCTTTAAAAGTTTCAAATGATAGGGAGTCACTCACCCCAGCAGCAAAAGATGGAACTTTAAGAGTATTAAACGCTGGAATTAATGCGGAAGTTGAACATTTCGTAAAAACTTCCTCTATAGTATGCATGTATCGAAAACCAAATAGATCCAACCCCTATACATTTGGTGAAAATGATTGGACTGATCTAGAGTGGGATAAAACTACAGATTATTTTGTATCTAAAACTAGAGCTGAAAAGGCTGCCTGGGACCTTATGAAAAGTAAAGGTCTTAGAAATAGTCTAACGTGTATCAATCCTGGTTTTGTTTTGGGAGATTTTTTAAATGAGAAAACAAGTACTTCTATGGAATACGCAAAACAATTGCTTCAAGGAAAATATCCAGCTGCTCCAAAATTTTCAGTAATGATATCTCACGTAAAAGATGTTGCAAAAGCGCATGTTCTATCTTTAAGTAATAAAAAAGCTAGAGGCAGGAGATTGATTGTTGGATCAGAAGTAAGAAGTATCCTTGAATTATCAAAAATAATGGCCAAAAATATTCCAAGTCATGCAAAAAAACTTCCTAAAAGAGAATTGCCAAATTTTATGGTGAAACTTATAAGTTATATAGACTCAAGTGCAAAAACTATGGTTCCTGATTTAGGTCTTAAAATGCAAACGGACCAAACATATGCAGAAGAGATTCTTCAAATAAAGTTTACAGCATCTGAAATTGCAGTTGTTGATGCAGCAAAATCGTTAATAAGACTTAATTTAGCTTGAAGTTAATTCAACTATTTCATTAGATTCAAAAACAGTTTTTTCTAAATTGCTATTAGCAATTTTTATCATTGCTTTTGCAACATTTTCTGAACTGATTGGTCTCATTTTTTTAAATGGCCCAAATAACAAAGGCGACAATGCGCTAAAAGCAAAAATACCTATTTTTTCACCTACTCTGTTCTCTTTTCTTTTCCCCATTAAAAAAGAAGGTCTTAATATTCCTAATTTAGAGAAATTTAATCTTTTTAATTCTTCTTCAACTAAACCTTTAAATTTCACATAATTCCCAGAACTATTCGGATTAGCATATATTGAAGAAATAAAAATAAATGACTTAACTGAATTAGCTTTTGCAATTTGTGCAATTTCCTTTGGAATATCTAACTCTACTTTTTGGTAATCATTTTTATCAGGAGAATTTTGCTTTGTGGTACCAATACAAAAAAAACAATCATCCCCTGTAATTTCAGTTTTATGATTTGCTAAATTATTAAAATCAATAATTATAACCTCAACTTTTTCATTATTAATTGAAGTTTGAGAGCGAACGAAAATCTTAATTTTAGTGTAATAATTATCTTGAATTAATTGATTAATTAAATGGCCGCCAATTAATCCAGTGGAACCAAATACTATGGCTGTTTTCATTAATTTAAACTTTTACAAAAAGAGGAAATTTTTTCTAAAGCTTTTTTTAGATTTTCCATTGAAGTTGCATATGAAATTCTAAAAAATCCTTCTAAACCAAATGCAGAACCTTGAACAACAGCAATACCACTATTCTCTAAAAGAGATTGAACAAAATCAGTGTCTGATTTAATTTCTTTTCCACTAGGATCTTTTTTTCCCATTAATTCTTTACAACTGGGAAAAACGTAAAATGCTCCGTCAGGATTTAAACAGTTGATGCCATCAATATCATTTAGTGCTTTTACTACAAAGTCTCGTCTTTCTTGAAAAGAGTCAGCTCTTTTTTTAATAAAATCTTGTGTCCCACTTAGTGCTTCCACTGATGCTGCTTGACTAATTGACGAAGGATTAGTTGTTGATTGTGATTGAATTTTCGCGATAGCTTTAACAATATTTTTTGGACCAGCTGCATACCCTATCCTCCATCCTGTCATTGAGTAAGCTTTACTTACACCATTCATTGTAAGAACCCTGTCTTTTAAACTTTCTATTTGCGCAATAGTAAAAAATTTAAACCCTTCGTAGATCACGTGTTCATAAATATCATCACTTAAAATATAAATGTGATTATATTTTTCTAAAACAGCAGCAATTGCTTTTATATCTTTTTCAGAATAACAGGCTCCGGTTGGATTAGATGGTGAATTTAAAATAATCCATTTCGTTTTTGGAGTGATAAATTTTTCTAAATCTGAAGGATTTATTTTAAAGCCTTGTTTTTCGCCACATTCCATTATAACTGGTTTTCCACCAGCCAATAAAACTATATCAGGATAAGACACCCAATAAGGAGCTGGAATTATTACCTCGTCTCCATCGTTAAGTGTTGCCATCATGGCATTATAAATAACGTGCTTTCCTCCTGCTCCAACAGTAATTTGATCAGTGGTATAATCCAAATTATTTTCTTTTTTAAATTTTTCTACAATTGCTTTTTTTAATGCGGGTGTTCCATCAACTGCTGTGTATTTGGTGTCACCTTCATTGATGGCTTTGATTGCAGCTTCTTTAATATTATCTGGAGTATCAAAATCTGGTTCCCCTGCACCAAGTCCAATAACATCTTTTCCAGCAGCTTTTAATTCTCTTGCTTTTTGAGTAACAGCAATAGTGGGTGATGGTTTAATCTTCTTTAAACTGTCTGATATTATGCTCATTGAAATATAAATAAATTCTACTACGTTGTTTAATATATGGAAAATACTTATCAAGATTTAATTACAGATATTCAGAGTAAAAATCCTAAAATAGGTGGAAAACTGGAAGGTGGAAAAAAATTCAAAATTAAATCTGATTTTAAACCTGCTGGTGATCAGCCTGAGGCAATAAAAAAATTGGTAAATGGTGCAAACAAAGATCAATTTAACCAAGTTTTACTTGGTGTAACAGGATCTGGAAAAACTTTTACCATGGCTAAAGTTATTGAAGCTACCAATAGACCTGCCTTGATTTTAGCTCCAAACAAAACTCTTGCTGCTCAACTTTATGGGGAAATGAAAACCTTTTTTCCAGACAATGCTGTTGAATATTTTGTTTCATACTATGACTATTATACTCCTGAGGCTTATGTACCAAGATCAGATACATATATCGAGAAAGAAGCCTCTATTAATGAACAAATTGATAGAATGAGGCACTCAGCAACCAGATCTCTTTTAGAAAGAGATGATGTATTAATTGTTGCAAGCGTTTCTTGTATTTATGGTCTTGGGTCTGTCGAAGCATATAGCAAAATGACTTTAACGCTCCAGAAAAATTATGATTATAACAGAGAAGAAATAATTAAGTCTTTGGTTGCTCTTCAATACAAACGTAACGATCAAAATTTTTATAGAGGAACATTTAGAGCAAGGGGAGAATACTTAGAAATTTTTCCATCACACCTAGAGGACAGAGCTTGGAGATTGTGTTTATTTGGAGATAAACTTGAACAGATAGAAGAGTTTGACCCCCTAACTGGTGATAAAGTAAGAGAATTAAGTTTAGTAAAAGTTTATGCCAATAGTCACTATATCACTCCAAAACCAACAATTGAACAAGCAGTAATAAATATAAAAAGAGAATTAGAGGTTACTTTGAAAAAACACCGTGCTGAAAATAAATTATTAGAAGCGCAAAGATTAGAAGAAAGAACGAAATTTGATCTCGAAATGATTGAAGCAACAGGTTCATGTGCTGGAATTGAAAATTACTCAAGATTTTTGTCAGGAAGAAAACCAGGTGAGCCCCCTCCTACTTTATTTGAATATTTTCCTGATAATACTTTAATATTTGTTGATGAGTGTCACGTTACAGTCCCTCAGCTAAATGGAATGTACAAAGGAGACAGATCAAGAAAAAGTACTTTAGCAGAATATGGATTTAGACTTCCTTCTTGTATGGATAATAGACCATTAAAATTTGAAGAATGGGATTTAATGAGAACTCAAACTGTTTTCGTTTCAGCAACTCCAGGTCCATGGGAATTGGAACAAACAAAAGGTAATTTTATAGATCAAGTAATTAGACCAACAGGATTAATTGATCCTCCTGTAGAAATAAGACCTGCAAAAAATCAAGTTGATGATTTAATGCATGAATGTAAGAGAGTAATTGAAAATAATCATAGAGTATTAGTAACAACACTAACTAAAAAAATGGCCGAAGATTTAACAGAATACCTTCATGAGAATGGTATAAAAGTAAGATACCTGCACTCAGATATCGATACATTAGAAAGAATTGAAATAATGAGAGATTTAAGAATGGGTGTATTTGATGTTTTGGTTGGAATTAACTTGTTAAGGGAAGGATTAGATATTCCTGAATGCGCGTTAGTTGGGATTTTAGATGCTGATAAAGAAGGTTTTCTAAGATCTGAAACATCTTTAATTCAAACAATAGGAAGAGCAGCACGAAACGTTGATGGTAAAGTCATTTTGTATGCCGACAAAGAGACAAAAAGTATAAAAAAAGCAATTGCAGAAACTGAAAGAAGAAGAAAAATTCAATTAGCTTACAACAAGAAACACAAAATAGATGCAAAGTCGGTAAAAAAAGAAATTAGCGATATTTTAGAGAGTGTTTATGAAAAGGACTATGTCAAAATAAGTGAAGGTTCAAATATTGGTGGCAATCTTAAAAAACATCTTAAAGGTTTGGATAAAAAAATGAAAGACGCAGCGTCAAATTTAGAATTTGAGGAAGCAGCTAAAATACGAGATGAAATAAGAAAGTTGGAAAGCACTGAGTTAGAAATTACATTAAATCCAAAAATAAGACAGTATGATGTAAAGAATAAGCTTTATCCAAAAGGCAGATCAACTATGGGTATGCCAGGTACTAAAGTCACAAAAAAAAAAGATAAGAAATGGAAGCACGGAAAATAATTATTACAGGCGGAGCAACAAGAATTGGTGCTGCTATAGCAAAAAAATTATCTGGCCCTAATAAAGAAATTCTCATTCATTTTAATAAGTCAAAATTAAAAGCTAAGAAGTTAAAAAAAGAACTGTCAAATGGTGGTACTAAAGTTTACTTGGTTAAAGGTGATTTGAGTAAAGAAAATGATGTAAATAAAATTGTAAAATATGCAAAATCAAAACTTAAATATTTTGATTGTCTAATTAATAACGCTTCTTTATTTGAAAATGATAAATTAGAAAACTTTACAACAGATAGTTGGGGGCAACATTTAAGAACAAATTTAAGAACACCTGCATTATTGTCTAAAGAATTTGCAAAAAATGTTAAAGGAAAAAATAACAATATAATTAATATTATTGATCAAAGAGTATTTAAACTGACTCCCTATTTTTTTTCTTACACAATTAGTAAAACTGGACTTTATACTTTAACTAAAACTAGTGCTATGAGTTTGGCTCCAAAGATTAGAGTAAACGGTATAGCACCTGGTCCAACTATTAAAAATCAAAGACAATCTGAAAAACATTTTAGAAAACAATTCTTAGCAACCCCTTTAAAAAGACAAGTTGATGTAGAACAAATATGTAATGCTGTTGACTTTTTTATAAAAAATATATCTATTACAGGACAAGTTTTAGCAATAGATAGTGGACAGAATTTAAACTGGCAAACACCAGATATAATGAGAGGGAAAGAATGAAAAAAATTAATCCTTTTCTTGCGGCAGCAATAATTTTAATTGGTGGTTTTTTTGCATTTAAAATAATGTCATTTTTTGGTTGCTATGTTCGTATTGAGGATGGGAATGTATGTTGGAATCTTACTATTTTTGGAACTAAATAATGAAAAAAAATAATTTAAAAATTGTTAAAATAGATAAAAATAAAACTTTATTTAATTATGAGAAAAAAATAATAATTAATGAGTTAATTTTAGATTTAAAACTTGGTTATTACGACTCTGAAAAAGAAAAATCACAAAAAGTAAAATTTAGTCTTGAAATAGACTATGAGGATAAAAACCCTTCTAGCGATAAAGATATAAAATCTATTGTAAATTATGGAACAATTGTGAAATTAATTACTAAACTTGTAAAAAAGAAACATTATAACTTTTTAGAAACCTTGGCAGAAGCTGTTTTTGATGAATTATTTAAAGACAAAAGAATTGCTAAAATAATGTTAAAAATTGAAAAATTAGAAATCTTAAAACAGTGTTCATCTGTTGGTATTCAAATTACCAAAAAGAGAAGCAATGATAAGTTCTGAATTAGGAAAAGACGTAATTAAAAAAGAATTGCCTTTAGTGCCTAAACTTCCTGGAGTTTACAGGATGCTTAATGAGAAAAATGAAATTCTTTATGTAGGTAAGGCTAAAAATCTACCAAACAGATTAAAGAGTTACGTTGCTGAAAAAAATCATATAATTAGAACTGAACGAATGTTATCTCAAACTAGGAAGCTAGAGATAACAACAACATCTAATGAAAGTGAAGCACTACTTTTAGAAGCGAATTTAATTAAAAAGTATAAACCAAAATTCAATATCTTGCTTCGTGATGATAAATCATTTCCATTTATATTTATAGGCAACAAAGATAAGTGGCCCCAAATAAAAAGACATAGGGGTAAAAAAACAAAAGAAGGTTTTTACTTTGGACCTTTTGCTTCTGCTGGTTCTGCTAATTGGACAATCAAAATGATCCAAAAGATTTTTCATTTAAGAGTTTGTGATGACACCGTTTTTAAAAATAGAGAAAGACCATGTATTTTGTATCAAATAAAAAGATGTTCTGGACCATGTGTTGGTTACGTAAAAAAAGAGGATTATAATCAAACAGTAAACGACGCTATTGAATTTGTTTCAGGTAAATCTAGGAAAATTCAAAAAAATCTTTCTAATCAGATGGAAAAAGCAAGTGATGATCTTGATTTTGAAAAAGCTGTAATATTAAGAGATAGAATTAAAGCGTTAAACATAATTCAATCTTCACAGAGAATTAATGAAGCAAATTTAGTTGAGGCAGATGTTATTGCTGGGTATAAAGAATCTGGAAAAACTTGTATTCAAGTATTTTTTTATAGATCAAAACAAAATTGGGGTAATCAAGCTTTTTTTCCAAAACATGATCCAGATGAAAAATTTAGTGAAATCCTAAATTCATTTGTCTCTCAATTTTATGAAAATAAAAGTGTTCCTTCATCAATTATTCTTTCAGAAGAAATAAAAGAAAAAGTACTAATTGAAAAAACTTTGACACAAAAAGAAGGTAAACAGATAAATATTTCAGTAGCAAAAAAAGGATCAAAACTAAAGGTTATTAATCAAGCAATAAAAAATGCTAAAGATAGTCTTAATAGAAAACTTTATGAAAGTCAGAATAATAAAGAATTGTTCGATGCAGTAGCTCAAAAATTTAATTTGGAAAACAATATAAATTTAATTGAGGTTTACGATAATAGTCATATACAAGGTACGAATAGTGTTGGAGCTTTAATAGCATACGGTGATGAAGGATTTATTAAAAAAAGATATAGAAAATTTAATATTAAACACAAAAAAAATGAGCAAGATGACTATGGAATGATGAGAGAAGTGTTGAATAGAAGGTTTAAAAGAGCAGTTCAAGAAAAAGACAGCTACCTTACTTTTCCAGATTTAGTTGTAGTAGATGGAGGAAAAGGTCAATATTCTGTTGCTAGAGAAAGCCTTAACGAACTAGGGCTTCACGACATTCCAATTATTGCAATAGCAAAAGGTAAATTTAGAAATAGTGGAAATGAAACTTTTTTTCACAATGGCAAAGAATATAAATTTATGAGAAACGACCCTACCCTATTTTTTCTTCAAAGAATAAGAGATGAATCACATAGATTTGCCATAAGCGTTCATAGAGCAAAGAGGAAAAAGGGTATTAGCAAATCTTTATTAGACCAAATAGAAGGTATAGGGGCTATAAGAAAAAGGGCTTTATTAAATCATTTTGGATCTGCAAGATCAGTTGAGTCTGCCAGCTTAGATGAAATTAAATCTGTAGAAGGTGTTGAAGAAAAAGTTGCAAAAAAGATATATAACTTTTTTCACGAATAAGTATGTTAAAAAAAATTCCAAACATATTAACGATAGGGCGAATAATAATTGTTCCCTTTTTTGTTTTAGCTTTTTATCTTCCAGGATTTTATGGTGATCTTACTGCTTTAATATTGTTTATTGTTGCATCATTTACAGATTTTTTGGACGGTATGTTGGCTAGAATGTTTGGGGTAGAGTCGAAACTGGGTGAATTGTTAGATCCAATAGCTGATAAAATCATTGTTGCTACAGCATTAATACTTCTGGTTATGGATGGAACAATCAGAAATTATGAGGTAATAGCAGCAATAATAATTCTTACAAGAGAAATTTTAATTTCAGGTTTAAGAGAATTTTTAGCAAAGGGAAAAATAAAACTTCCTGTTTCAAACCTTGCTAAACTTAAAACAGTATTGCAAATGGTATCAATTGCTCTTTTATTGTCTGGAGATACAGGAAATAAAATAATTAATTTCCAAGATTATAACGCTCAAACTATAGGTATAATTCTTTTGTGGTTATCCGCTGCTTTAACACTTTTTACTGCTTATGATTATATGAGAAAAGGTATTGATCACGCTATGTCTGAGGATAGTAAAGACTAGGCCGCTTTTTTCTTCCTAACTAACACCTGATAACTTTCATTCAAATCAATAATAGTATCACAAACTTTAAATTGATTTTCAGCAATACAAGATACTGGTGTTACCTCTGCTGCTGTTCCAGTTAAAAAACATCCAACAAAATTCGGTAATTCACTTGGGCTTATTTTTCTTTCATGTACTTTTATATTTTTTGATTTCGCAATTCCAATTACAGTTCTTCTTGTAATACCATCTAAAAAAGAGTCTGGTATTGGAGTGTGGATCTCCCCGTTTTTATCTTTGAAAAAAATATTTGCTCCAGTTGCTTCAGCAATATTCCCTTCATGATCAAGCATTAAAGAGTCTGTGTATCCTTGCTTTTCTGCCTCATGTTTTGAGAGAGTACAAATCATGTAAAGACCTGATGCTTTCGTATCCCATGGGATTGTATTAGGCGCTGGTCTTCTCCAATTTGAAATATTTAATCTAATTCCTTCTACTTTAAGTTTTGGATCAAAATATGATCCCCATTCCCATGTTGCAATAGCAACATGTATTTTTGTTTGTTGTGCAGAAATAGCCATCATCTCACTACCTCTCCAAGCAACAGGTCTTACATAACCATTTTCTACTTTTTGAGTTGCTATAATTTTATTTGATGCATTATTGATTTCTTCTTCTGTATATGGAATTTCAAAACCCATTCTTCTTGCAGAATGAAAAAATCTAGCTGTGTGCTCTTCTAATTTGAAAATTGAACCATCATAAACTCTTTCACCTTCAAATACACAACTAGCATAATGCATACCATGGCTTAAAACATGCAGTTTAACATCAGCCCAATCAACTAATTCATTGTTGTACCATATTTTTCCAGATCTTTTGTCGTAAGGTATCATGTGTGAAAATTTTTTTAATTTATAACTGAAAAATATCTTTGTATCTTTAATATGTCAATATAACTTACCTATTATGAAAGAACTTTTATATTTAAAAGATGACCAGCTTAAAGACCTAATTGAAAAACTATTCGTTAGCTACAGAGAAACCTTTTCTGACTCTAAAAAAATATTAGACAGATATTCAATTGGCTTAGCTCACCATAAAGTTATTCATTTATTGTCAATGTATGAGGGGATCTCAATTTCTGAGCTGCTTAAGAGATTAAAAGTCACAAAACAAAGCTTAAATCGGGTTCTTAAAGATTTAATTAAACTTGAAATCATTATTTTTAAAAAAGATGATCAAGACACAAGAGTAAAGCATGTTTTTCTTAATGAAAAAGGTAAAAAAATTTTTAACGAAATTTTCAATTTACAAAAAAAGAGAATTTATAATGCTTTGCTTAATTCAAGTTCTGAAGAAGTCATAAATTTTGATAATGTAATAAGTAAAATAATTAATGGATAAGTTTATCGCACATATACTAGTGGTTGATGATGATGATGGGATAAGATCTCTTGTAAAAAAGTATTTAAATGAAAATAAATTCTTAGTCACAACTGCAGAAAATGCAGAAAATGCATTAGAGAGGATAAAAATAATCAAGTTTGATTTGATAGTTTTAGATATCATGATGCCAGGTAAAAGTGGGCTTGAATTTTTAAAAGAAAATAAAAAAAAATTAGATACACCAGTTATACTTCTGACAGCTAAAGGTGAAACAAATGAAAGGGTCGAAGGGTTAGAGATTGGTGCTGATGATTATTTACCAAAACCATTTGAACCAAAAGAATTAATTTTAAGAATACAAAACATATTAAATAAAACTATAAAAACAGATCAAAAAAGGGTCATAGAATTTGAAAATGTGAAAATTGATTTGAACAAACTTTTAATATTTAAAAGCAATAAAGAATTCAAGATTAATGCAACTGAAAAGACAATTTTAGAAAAAATGATTAATAAACCGGGTAAAACATTTTCTAGGGAAGATATTGGTCAATTAATTAATCTAAATAAAGAAAGATCAATAGATGTTATTATTACTCGGCTTAGAAAAAAGATTGAAATTGATCCAAAAAATCCAAAATTTTTACAGACAATAAGAGGTGCAGGATATGTTCTCTGGATTGAGTAATTACTTAAAAAAAATATTACCAAAAAGATTATTTTATAGAGCGCTTCTTATTGTTGCTATTCCAGTTTTGGTTCTACAACTAGTAATTACAATTGTTTTTTTTGATAGCCTTTGGATCAAAACAAACAAGGGTATGACGAGAACTTTAGTAAATGAAATTAGTACATTTGTTGAAGCTTATGAAAGTGAACAAGAAAACAAACAAGAGTTGCTAGATCTTTTTTCTATATTTTTAGATTTAAATATTGAATTCACCAATAACGAAAAATTACAAAATATGGATAATGAAAGATGGTTTAGTCCTATAGATAGAACTTTAAGAAGGGAGTTAAAATCTAAATTTGGATTAAATGAATACTGGTTTGATACAACAAATTATAAAGAATTAATTGATTTAAGAATTAAATATGAAGATGGTTATTTTAAATTTTTAGTACCTAAAGATAGAGTTGCAAGTTCTTCAGCAAGAATATTTGCACTTTGGATCACAGTACCTGCAATTATAATGGTTATAATTTCTTTAATATTTTTGAAGAATCAAACTAGACCCATCACAAATCTAGCTCGTGCGGCTGAAAGGTTTGGTAAAGGAGAAAAAATTGAAGAATTCAAACCTTCTGGAGCCCTTGAGATAAGACAAGCAGGACATGAATTTGATAAAATGAGAAAGAGAATTGAAAGACACATAAATCAAAGAACAGAAATGTTATCTGGAATAAGTCATGATTTAAGGACACCTTTAACAAGAATGAAACTACAATTAGCTTTTATCAAAGATAAAGAAACTGTAAATAAATTGACTGATGACATCAATGAAATGGAGAAAATGTTAAATGAATATTTGCAATTCACCAGCTCATCATATGTTGAAAAAGATGAAATGTTTAATCTTTCTGAATTAATCTCAGAAGTTATTGAAAAATATAATAATGAAAATATTTCACAAAACTTAACACCAAGAATTTACTTTAATGGTAGGAAAAATTTAATCAACAGATGTCTAAATAATTTAATCGATAATTCACTGAAATATGCAAATAAAGTTGAAATAAGCTTAAGCAAAAAAAATATAAACTTATTCATAATTATTGATGATGATGGTCCTGGAATACCAAAAAATGAGTATGAAAATGTATTTAAACCTTTCTATAAAATAAATAAGGGTAGAGCAGACTCTAAATCAAGTGTTGGTCTTGGCTTATCAATTTCATCAGACATTATCAAATCTCATGGAGGAAATATAATGTTAGAAAAATCAAAGATGGATGGTTTGAGAGTTAAGATTTTCTTACCTGTTTAACTTTTTTATTTTTTTTTTTCTCAAGTTTGTTTATTTTATTTTCAAGATTTTCAACACGTTTTGAGAGTACTTCAAACTCATCCTTACTTGTAAGTTTCATTTTAAAAACAAACTCATCTCTTTTTGACTTTAAGATATTAAGTAATTCAGTAGTTAAGTCTTTTGAGGATACTAGTCCCTGCTCTATTAATTTAGCAAACTTATCAATTATAAATTTAGAATTTTTCATAATTAAGATATACATTATAAGTATTATTAAAAATGTTCATTAATAATTTTGACCCAGTAGCCTTAGAAATTTTTTCTTTAGAAATCAGGTGGTATTCTTTAGCTTATATATTTGGAATTATATTGGGCTGGATGCTAGCTAAAAAATTATTTATTCAAGAAATAGAAGTTAAAAATAAATTTGATGATTATTTAACTTATTTAATTATAGGTATAATTTTAGGAGGAAGACTTGGCTATATTTTTATTTATAATTTAAGTTTTTATATTAATAATCCATTAGATATATTTAAAATTTGGCAAGGAGGAATGTCCTTCCATGGTGGTTTAATTGGAGTTATTTTGGCATCTATATTTTTTGCAAAAAAAAACAATCAAAATCCCTTTTTATATATGGATATTGTCGCTTTAGTAGCTCCAGTCGGGTTATTTTTTGGACGAATAGCAAACTTTATAAATTCAGAGTTATATGGAACTATAACTAATGTACCCTGGGCAGTAACATTTATTAAGATAGATAATATTCCTAGGCATCCCTCGCAATTGTATGAAGCACTATTAGAAGGTTTATTTTTATTTTTATTATTAATTTATTTTAGAAATAAATTTTCAAACAAACCTGGTGTGATTTCAGGATTATTTTTAATAATGTACTCAATCTTCAGATTTATAATTGAATTTTATAGAGTACCAGATGAACAACTTGGTTATATACTTTTTAATTTAACGATGGGGCAAGTAGTAAGTTTAATATTTATAATATCAGGGGTAATCTTATTTTATTTAAAATATGAAACTCGCTAAAAGAAATAATTTACCATTAGATCAATTTATAAATTTTGCTCTTTACGATAAGGATAGAGGTTTTTATATGAAAAAGAATCCTTTTGGTGAAGATGGAGACTTTATTACTGCTCCCAATGTCACAAGATTATTTTCAGAGATTATTGCAATTTGGACGATTACTTTTTGGAAAAGCATTGGCTCTCCAAAAAAATTTAATTTGCTTGAACTGGGAGCTGGAAATGGTGAAATGATGAAAGTAATAGATGAAACACTTATAAATTTTCCCGAGTGTTACCATGCCTGCAGATTTGTAATTCATGAAAAAAGTGATTTTTTATTAAATGAACAAAAAAAAAATTTAAATTCTAAAAAATTTTCGTGGTTAAAAAACATCGAAAAAATAAACTCAAACCCAACAATTTTTTTAGCTAATGAATTCTTTGATGCTATACCAATCAAACAATTTTTTAAAAAAAAAGATAGTTGGTTTGAAAGATTTGTGAATTTGAGTGATCCAAACAAAGCTGAATTTAAAGAAGAAAAAATTGATATAGAAACAATTGAACAACATCTTAATTTCAAAATATCAAAAGATCAGAGCGTTATAGAATACTCGCCAGATACATTTAAATATTTAAGAACAATTTGTGACTTAATACAAAAAAATGATGGAGGAATGTTAGTTATTGATTATGGTTATGCAGATAGTAAAATGCATGAAACTCTTCAGGCAGTAAATAATCATAAATATTCTAACGTTTTAGAAAATATTGGAGACTCTGATATTACTTACAATATAAACTTTCACTCGTTTGAAAAATTTATAAAACAGTTTAAAGAAATTAATTCAATTTTCACAAATCAAAAAAAATTTTTAACAAATATGGGTATTCTTCAAAGAGCAGAAATAATTACCAAAAATATAGCATTTTCTAAAAAAGTAGATTTATTTTATCGAGTAAGACGTTTAATAGATGAAAATCAAATGGGTGAATTGTTCAAAGTCATGCTTGTAAAAAATAAAAGAAACAATTTTAAAACAGGTTTTCAAAATTGATAAAATCAAAAAAACTTTCAAAAATAAAAATAATTAAACATGGTTTTTTTAATAAAACTGGTGGTAAATCAAAAAAAATTTATAAAAGTTTAAACTGTGGTCCTGGTTCTAAAGATAATCCCACAGATGTTAAAAAAAATTTACAAATAGTTAAAAAAAAAATAAAAAGCACTGCTAAAAGTATTTTTTTACTTCATCAAATACATAGTAATAAGTTTGTTTATATTAATAAAAAAAATAAATTTAGATCAAAACCAAAAGCAGACGCAGTAATTACAAACCAAAAAAACATACCAATTGGTGTTTTAACTGCTGACTGTGTGCCAATTTTGATATGTGATGAAAGAACAAAATTAGTTGCAGCAATTCATGCAGGGTGGAAAGGTGCATACAAAGATATAATTAGCAAAGTAATTCAATTTATGATCAGAAAAGGATCTAATCCTAAAAATATTACTGCAGCTATAGGACCTGCTATCTCAGCTAAAAATTATGAAGTCAAACAAAATTTTAAAAGAAAATTTATAAAAAAGGATAAAAAAAATAATAAATTTTTTAAAATTAAATACAAAAAACTTTATTTTGATTTACCTAAATATGTAAAATCTTGTCTTTTAAAGAATAAAATAAAAAATATTGAGTCTTTAAATATTGATACATTTGATGTTAATAATAATTTTTTTAGTGCAAGGAGAGCGTTAAGGCTAAATCATGATGATTATGGTAGAAATATTTCAATAATTATGCTTAATTAGGCTTTTTTAATGAAATTATTATCCGGAAATAGCAATAAACCCTTAAGCAAGAATATTGCTAAATATCTAAAATCTAAATTGGTTAACTCTAGTATTAGAAATTTTTCTGATGGAGAAATTTATGTTGAAATAAATGAGAATATTAGAGGAAACAGTATTTTTATAATTCAATCTGTATCTTCGCCTGCTAACGATAATTTGATGGAGCTTTTGTTGTGTATTGATGCACTAAAAAGATCTTCTGCAAAAAATATAACTGCAGTAATTCCATATTTTGGATATGCTAGACAGGACAGGAAAGTTGTACCTAGAACATCAATTTCTGCAAAATTAGTATCGAACCTAATCACAAAAGCAGGTGCTGACAGAGTTGTTACTGTAGATTTACACGCAGGTCAAATTCAAGGTTTCTTTGATATTCCAGTAGACAACTTGTTTGCAACACCTATTTTTGCAAGACATGTAAAAAAAAAGATAAAAAGTAAAAACCTTATTTGCGTCGCTCCAGATGTAGGTGGAACTGAGCGAGCAAGAGCGCTAGGTAAACTCTTAAATGTTGGATTAGCAATTGTAGATAAAAGAAGACCAAAACCAGGTCAATCTCAAGTAATGAACGTAATTGGAGATGTCAAAGGTAAAACTTGCATAATTGTAGATGATATAATCGATTCTGGTGGAACAATAGTAAATGCAGCAAAAGCTCTTAAAAATAGAGGAGCTAAAGAAGTTTATGTTTATATAACTCATGGTGTACTCAGCGGTGAAGCTGTAAAAAAAATTAAAAAATCTGTAATAAAAAATTTAGTGATAACTGATACAATCGATAACATTAGCAGAACTAAAGGTGTTAAAAACATTGAGGTTCTATCAATTTCGGGGCTTATGGGAGAAGCGATTAAAAGAATATCTAATTCAACCTCAGTATCAGATTTATTTAAATAAATACCTTGAGTTATTGAGGAACTTGAGCTAAAACCCCTGTTTTTATGAATTCATTAGACGCCAACATCAGAAATACCAAAACTAAGGGTGAATTAAATTCTTTGAGGGATAACGGTAATGTTCCCGGTATAATTTATGGAGGAGAGGCTCAAAACGAGAAAATTTCAATATCTAAAAAAATACTCAAGTCCTTAATTGAAAAAGAAAACTTTTTATCGAGCATCATATCTTTAAATGTTGATGGTAAAACTCAAAAAGTTCTGCCAAGAGAAATAAAATATGACATTATTTCTGATGAGCCAATTCATGTAGACTTTCTAAGAATAGTTGCAGGGATAAAAGTTAGAATTGAAGTTCCAGTAAAATTTTTAAATCATGAAAAATCTCCTGGTTTGAAAAGAGGTGGAGTTTTAAATATTGTAAGAAGAAAAGTTGAACTTAATTGCCCAAGCGAAAAAATTCCTGAAAATCTTGTAATAGATCTTGATGGAGTTGATATTGGAGAGAGTTTTAAGATTTCTTCTATAAATCTTGACAGCGACGTTACTCCTACAATTCAAGGAAGAGATTTCGTAATTGCAACTCTAGCAGCTCCGACTGTTATGAAAGAACCTGAAAAACCTGCAGAAGCTGAACCAACTGAGGGAGAAGGTGCTGAAGGAGCAGAAGCGGCAGCAGCTGAAGGTGGAGATAAGCCAGCAGCTGAAGGTGACAAAAAAGAAGGTGAAGATAAAAAACCTGCTGAAGAAAAAAAATAAGTTAATTAAAATTGAATTTTATCCTCCAATATTAATATTTTATGCTTCTACTTGTCGGATTAGGTAACCCAACCCCAGACAGTGAAAACAATAGACACAATATTGGTTTCAAGATTATAGATGCAATAAATAAAAAATTTGGACTATCAAAACAAAAACCAAAATTCAAAGGACTTCTCACAACTGGTAATGTAGGAGACCAAAAAGTTTACGCAATAAAACCTTTAACATTCATGAATAATTCTGGAATTTGTATCAGAGAATTAATTGAATATTTCAAATTAGATGCTGAGGATGTTATCGTTTTTCATGACGATCTAGATGTAGAATTTGGAAAGATAAAAGCAAAATTTGGTGGATCTAATGCAGGACACAACGGAATTGCATCAATAGATAAATTTATTGGTAAAGATTATTCAAGAGTGCGAATAGGAATCGGTAAACCAAAAGATAAAATGGAGGTTAGTGATTTTGTTCTTCAAAATTTTGATGAGGATGAAATGCTTGTATTGGAAAAAATTAAAAACAACATCACAGATTCTATTTCGATACTTATCGACAAAAAATTAGATTTATTTTCTAGTACCATAAATAATAAATAATGAGTTTTAAATGTGGAATTGTTGGTTTGCCTAATGTAGGTAAATCTACACTCTTCAATGCTCTGACAAATTCTAGCAAAGCACAAGCTGCAAATTTTCCATTTTGCACGATAGATCCTAATGTAGGAGTAGTACCCGTTCCAGATGAAAGATTGAACAAATTATCAGAAATTTCAAAATCCAAAAAAAAAATAAATACAACTATTTCATTTGTAGATATAGCCGGTCTTGTGAAAGGTGCTTCTAAAGGTGAAGGATTAGGCAATAAATTTCTGGCACACATAAGGGAAGTTGATGCCGTTATTCATATGATTAGATGCTTTGACTCAAACGATATACAAAATGTTAACCCAGACGTTGATCCTATAAGAGATCTTGAAATCATTGAAACTGAGATGATGTTGGCTGACCTAGAATCTATTCAAAAAAGACTTGAAAAAAATAATAAGAAAAATGTAGATGTAGATCAGCTTAAGATTTTAGAGGTCGCATTAGACTGCATTAATAATGATAAAGATATATCAGTATTAAAATCTCAATTTGAAACAAAACAACTTAATCAAAGCGGCCTTTTATCAATAAAGCCAAAGATTTTTGTGTGTAATGTGGATGAGCAAAGCCTACAGGACGGAAATAAATATACTAAAAACTTTATTGAAAAATTTGGAAAAGATAACACCCTGATTGTTTCTGCAGACATAGAAAACCAAATAAATGAATTAGCAGAAGATGAAAAAAAAAATTATATGGATATGATTGGTTTAAAGGATACAGGTCTTAGCATGTTAATTCAAAAAGGCTATAAAATATTAGAGCTTGATACTTATTTTACCTCTGGACCTGAAGAAACAAGAGCTTGGACCATACAGAAAAATTGTACCGCTCCTAAAGCTGCAGGAGAAATTCATACAGATTTTGAAAAAGGTTTCATTAGAGCTGAAACTATATCTTTTGATGATTTCGTAGATAATGATGGATGGGTAAATTCTAAAGCTAACGGAAAAATGAGATTAGAAGGTAAAGATTATATTGTGAAAGATGGAGACGTACTAAACTTCAGATTCAACACGTGACCATATCTTTTTCATACTAAAGTAAACTAAAACTGTAAGAATAATTAAATAGACAATCGCTTTAAAGCCCATCTGATGTCTAGCTTCTAGATGGGGTTCGGCAGACCACATTAAAAAAGTCGTTACATCCTTTGACATCTGTTCTACTGTTGCATTTGTTCCGTCACCATACTCTACTAATCCATCTGATAATGGAGCAGCCATTCTAATTTTCTTACCATACATATATTTGTTGTAATAAACTCCATCATCTAAAGATACGTTGCTAGGAGCTTCTTCATATCCTTGTAATAAGGAATAGATATAGTCAACACCACCACCTCTAGCTTTAACCAAAACAGACATGTCAGGAGGATATGCACCACCATTTGCAGCTTGAGCTGCTTTTACATTGTCATATGGCATTACAAATTTATCAGATAATTTACCTGGCCTTGTAAACATTTCCCCATCAGAATTAGGACCATCAGTTACTTCAAATGAAGCTGCTATAGCTTTGGCTTGAGCTTCAGAAAATTCTGGCCCACCTGGCTCAGCTAAATTTCTGTAACTTAAATACTTCATCGAATGACAAGAAGCACATACTTCAGTATAAACTTGATAACCTCTTTGTAGAGAAGCTCTATCAAATTTTCCAAATAGACCCTTGAAACTCCAATCAGTTTTTAGATATTCCACTTTTTCTGCAGCAAAAGAATACGTATTTGAGGTAATAATGATGATTATTATAGAAAATAATTTAAATAAATTTTTCACCTTATTCTAATTTACTTTCTTTATTTCTGGCGGCAGCTAAATTCGGTGAACCACCGAGAACAGGTTCGGTAATACTTAGAGGCACTGGTAAAGTTTTTTCTTTAAATCCTAAAACAGGAAGAATAACTAAAAAATGTAAAAAGTAATACGCCGTAGCAACTCTTGCTATCAACAAGTAAAGTCCTTCAGCTGGCATCGCACCGACATAACCAAGTATCAAAACATCTGCAACTAATATCCAGTAAAATTGTCTGTATAAAGGTCTGAATACTGCAGATCTTATTTTTGAGGTATCTAACCAAGGTAAGACAGCTAAGATTAATATTGCAGATAACATAGCCACAACTCCCAACAATTTATCAGGAACTGATCTTAATATTGCATAAAAAGGAAGTAGATACCATTCAGGAACAATGTGTGCAGGTGTTACCATTGGGTTAGCCTCGATATAATTGTCTGCATGTCCCAAAATATTTGGTGCATAGAATACAAAGAAAGCAAACACAATCATGAACATTAATAAAGCAAAACCATCTTTAATTACAATGTAAGGATGGAAAGGCACAGTGTCCTTAGATGGTTTTTTTATATCTATTCCAACTGGGTTGTTGTTACCAGGAACATGTAATGCCCATATATGTAAAACAACTAATCCTAAAATTAAAAATGGAATTAAATAATGCAAAGTAAAAAATCTAGTTAACGTAGGGTTGTCAACTGAATAACCACCCCATAACCAGGTAACTATTCCCTCTCCTACCAGTGGAATAGCACTAAATAAATTTGTAATAACCGTTGCTCCCCAAAAACTCATTTGACCCCATGGCAACACATAACCCATAAATGCTGCAGCCATCATTAATAAATAAATTATTATCCCTAAAATCCATATTATTTCTCTTGGAGATTTATAAGATCCATAAAATAATGATCTAAATATATGAATATACACCGCTAAGAAAAACATTGAAGCGCCGTTTGCATGAATATATCTAATTAACCATCCATAGTTAACATCACGCATGATGTGCTCTACACTTTCAAAAGCCATATCAGCATGAGCAATATAATGCATTGCAAGAGTTAATCCTGTTACAATTTGAGTGATTAAACAAAAAGTTAAAATTCCGCCAAATGTCCACCAATAATTTAAATTTTTAGGAGTTGGATAATCTGTTAAATGATTTGCAAGAGTTAATAACGGCAATCGATCATTGAACCATTGTCCTACTTTCGATTTAGGTCTGTAATCGTGATCACTCATTTTTTTTCTTTATCCAATTTTAATTGTGTTTGCATTAACAAATTCGTATTTGGGCACTTCCATATTCCAAGGTGCTGGTCCTTTTCTTATTCTTCCAGAGGTGTCATAATGAGATCCATGACATGGACAGAACCAACCATTATAATCACCTTTATCATTTAGAGGTACACATCCAAGGTGAGTGCATACACCTAACATAACAAGCCACTCTGGATTTTTTGCTCTATCTTCATCTTTTTCAGGATGAATTAAATCCTCCATCTTCACAGATCTTGCCTCATCAATTTCTTCTTGGGTTCTTCTTCTAATAAATACTGGTTTCCCTCTCCACAAAACAGTTAAAGTATTTCCAGGTGTTAATGAACTTACATCAACCTCTGTACTAGCTAATGCTTTGACAGAAGCATCTGGATTCATTTGATCTATCATTGGCCACACCACTGCAGCGGCTCCAACAGCTCCTACCGCTGTAGTAGCTGTAAATAAAAAATCTCTTCTTTTTGTTTTTTTTTCAGACACTTTTAGTAGCTTTTGTTATTATCTCTTTTTGATTTAAAACAGTTAATATACGAATTCATATAATATAAAATAATTATTTTGCTACTGAAAGAATGACACATAATTCAACAATTTTAAGACCTAAAATAGCTTTGTATGAGCCTGATATACCGCAGAATACTGCTGCAATCATTAGAACTTGTGCTTGTTTGGGTGCTAAACTAGAAATAATAGAACCATGTGGCTTTCTATTATCAGACAAACGCTTTAAAAGAGTGGTTATGGACTATATGGACTATAGTCAAATAACGTTTTATCAAAGTTCAGAAAAATTTTTTAAAGCAAAAAAAAAACAGAGAATTATATTGATGACAACGAAGGGTTCAATAAATTATACAAAATTTAAATTTAAGCCTGACGATACTATATTGTTTGGCAGAGAAAGTGCTGGAGTGCCTGAAAAGGTTCATAAAATAATTAAAAATCGTTTAAAAATACCAATGAATAATCAAGTAAGATCTCTTAATATTGCATCATCTGTTGCCATTGTTTTGGCAGAAAGTTTGCGTCAAATAGAATTAATATAAAATGGATATATCAATCAAAAAAGACTTAGCGAGTAACTGGTTTAAGTTATTACAAGATGCAGTAAGCGACGACATTTTAAAAATTGAAAAAAATAAAGTAAATTTTGAATCAACTTCTTGGAAAAGAAGCTATAAAAAAGATGAAGGTGGTGGTGAATATAGAATTCTTAAAAATGGAAAAATTTTTGAAAAAGTAGGAGTAAATTTTTCAAATGTTTATGGAAAATTTCCTAGGCAATTTCAAAAGAATATACCAGGCGCAAGTAAAGATCCTAGATTTTGGGCATCAGGAATATCAATAGTTATGCACATGCAGAATCCCCATATTCCTGCAATGCATTTTAATACCAGATTTATTTGTACAACAAAGAATTGGTTTGGTGGGGGGATGGATGTAACCCCAGCAATAAAAGATGAAAAAGAGAAGAAAAACTTTCATAAAATATTAAAAGCAATGTGCGATAGACATAATAAAAATTATTATAAAAAATATAAAAAGTGGTGTGATGAATATTTTTATCTACCTCACAGAAAAGAAGCAAGAGGTATAGGTGGAATCTTTTTTGACTATAAAAATGATAATTTTGAAAATGACTTTAAATTTGTCAGAGATGTTGGTGTTACATTTCAAATGCTATTTAATGAAATAATTAAAAAAAAGATAAAAAGAAAATGGACTTTAAAAGATAAAGAGTTTCAGTATATTAAAAGAGGTCGATACGCAGAATTTAATTTACTCTATGATAGAGGAACAAAATTTGGACTACAAACAGGTGGTAATGTTGAAGGAATTTTAATGTCATTACCTCCAATTGCAAAATGGAAATAAAAATGGATAAAGAGCCAATAACATCTAACGGATTAAATAAACTAAAAGAAGAATTAGTTTTTTTAAAAGAAAAAAAAAGACCTGAAATAGTAGCGGCAATTGCTGAAGCAAGATCTCATGGAGATCTTAAAGAAAATGCTGAATATCATGCAGCTAAAGAAGAACAATCTCATAATGAGGGAAGAATAACCGAAATCAACGACATTATCGCAAGAGCAAATGTTATTGACGTTACAAAAATAAATAATGAGGGAAAAGTAATTTTTGGATCAACAGTTTATTTAGAGGATTTAGATACAGGTGAAAAAATTAATTATAAAATTGTAGGAAGAGATGAGGCAGATTTAAAACAAAAACTAATTTTCTTTCAATCACCAATTGGCAAAGGTCTAATTGGAAAAAATAAAAGTGATTTAGTTGAAATAAATACACCCTCCGGTACAAAAAATTTTGAAATCAAAGATGTTAAATATATTTAACTTTTAACTATTTGTTGTAGTTGTTTATCTGAAATTTGAAATCCGTTTTGAACCCAAGTTTCTTCTATCTTTTTTAATTTATTACCTAAAGTTTTACCCTCAGGAATTTGAAATTTAGACATTAGTAGATCGGCCCCTATTGGCAAAGTTGGAATTACTTTCTCTTTATAAGTATCTAATAGTTTGATTAGTTTTTTCTCTACCTTGTTTGAGGTAAAAATTTTAAAATTAATTATATCTATTACAGCCTGTCGTCCATTAAAATAAAAAAATTTATTCAAATTTTTCTCTGTAAAGTTGTTTACAGTTACTTTTTCTTTGTAATAAATTTCTATCAATTTTAGTCTCTTCTTGTCTTTGTTAGATATTTTAAATTTATAAATAAAATAATCAGTATTATCAGTCCCATCAATCACTAAAAGTGCAATTAAAAATATAAAATCAATTTTTAAAAAATTCTCTGCAGCATAAGAATTTTGTTTTTTAAAATTTTTAATATTTTTTAATTGAGGGAAAATTATTTCTATTAGTTCTAAACTTTCTTTATCTTTAAACAGTTTTAAAAATCCGTTTGAACTCGTTATTTTTTTTAGTTCATCAATTAACCTTTCAGATGATATATTTGAAATCCCATCAACATTTTTTTTTATATCTTTTATTATTTTTGACTGGTGATTATGATTTGAGTAATTTAAATAAAATCTTAAATACCTTAAAATGCGTAAAAAATCCTCTTGAATTCTTTTTTCCACATTACCAATAAAATTAATATAACCCTCCTCTAAATCTTTTTTTCCGTTAAATGGATCAAATAAATTTCCATCGCCATCTGCATAAATTGAATTAATGGTAAAATCCCTTCTAGAGGCATCTTCCTTCCAATCTAAAGTAAATTCTACTTCAGCATGTCTTCCATCAGTTGAGATGTCCTTTCTTAAAGAAGTAATTTCATATTTATACTCGTCAATTATTGCAGTTATAGTTCCGTGTTTAATTCCTGTTTCGTAATAACTTATTTGTTCATTTTTAAGAGCTTCACAAACTTCCAGAGGTGTTAAATTTGTTGCTAGGTCAATATCATCAACATTTTCTTTTTTTATTACTTTTCTTACACACCCACCCACATATCTGATTTCGCTTTTCTCTGAAAAATTATTAATTGCTTTAAAAATTTTATTTGCGGGTGTTGTTAAAGTAATTTGTTTTAAATTTTGACTGATATAATCAAGATTTTTTGATCGGGAAAAAAATTTATCTAAAAAATTTTTCATAAATGGCTGGGGCGCTAGGATTCGAACCTAGGATGCAGGTACCAAAAACCCGTGCCTTACCGCTTGGCTACGCCCCAATACTAGCTTCCTATAACATAAAAATATAAAATTCATATAGTTTTTGCTGTAACACACCAATAATTTTTATATTTTCTTTTAAATTTAGCTTTTGCCAATTTACAACTCTTTAATGAATTATAATAGGCAACAATTGTTGATCCTGAGCCAGTCATTCTTACAAATAATGGATTATTTATACCTTCTAAGATTAACTTTATTTTTTTGAGTTTTGGATATTTTTTTAGTGCTATTGTTTCAAGGGCGTTTTGTTGATCAATCAAATATTTTACTCCAAACATGTTTTTTTTAGGTTTGTTATATTTTGATTTTGTATACTTTCGTACTGCAGAATATATTTTTTTAGTTGAGCACCCAAAATCAGGCTTTACTAAAATAGAGTAATATTTTGGAGTATTATAAATCTTTTTAATTCTACCATCTGATGACAACACACAGCTGGATGAAATAGTCCCTAAAATAACATCTGAACCAACCAAGTCACAGATACTCTGAGTTTTTTGATGATCAGGATTAATAATTTTTTTTTTAACCAGATAATTAAACACACTAGCGGCATTCATCGATCCCCCACCCAACCCAGCTTCTTGCGGAATTAATTTTTTAATTTTAACTTTGAATTTTTTATTTTTTAATAAATTTTCTTTATCTAGAATTTGAAATAGTTTTTGAACAGTATTTTTTTTTCCAATTTTTTTTGAAAACTTTCCATAAAAAGAAATTTGGTGTTTTTTTCCATTATATTGATTTATCGAAATAACATCATGTAAATCTATGAAACCAATTATACTTTCAATTTTATGTAAAACCTTTTTTTTTCCAGTGATATTTAGTGCTAAATTTAACTTTGCATTAGATTTAATTTTATTAATTTTCATTTAGGAATTTTTAAGACCCTCAATTACTTTAATATTGATTTTTTCTATCATATCATCCTCGGTGTCATCAAAAGTTAATACGTTGTTCCAAAAATATCTTGCTTGAATTTTTCGATTTAATTTCCATAAAATGTCTCCATAATGATCATTCACGATTGGGTCATCTGGCATTAATTCTACAGCTCTTTTTAAATACTTTTCTGCTTCTACATAATCCTCTATTAAAAAATAAGCCCATCCAATTGAATCAATAATATATGGATCATTGCTTTTTAAATCATATGCTGTTTTCAACATATCCATTGCTTCATTAATTTTATAATCACGCTCTAACCAAGAGTAAGCAAGGTAATTCAAAATATATGCATCACTAGGATCAATTTTAAGTGCGTGCAATAAATCTTCATCTGACTTTTCATAATTACCCATTCTTTCATAGCTACCACCTCTACGATACAATACATCTGATTTAATTAGTGAATTGTCATCCAGTGTTAAAATAATTTCTGTATAACGATCTATTGCCTTTTCATAATTTTTAGAATTTTTATAAAAATTAGCTAAATCAAAAATCATTTTTATATTTGGATTTTCAATTTTATTAAATTTTGAATCTATATATTTAATTCCATTTTCATAATCCTGCTCTTGAATTATTATTTGAGCTTCTTTTTTTAATCTAAACCAATAATAAAATTCATCTTCTTTTTTAAAGTTTTTTAGGATTCTTTGTACTTTATCAAATTCATCATTAAGATAAAAATTTTCTGCAACCAATGACAGATTAAATTCAAACTTAGGATTTAAATAGTTTGACAAATTTAAATAAAAATTTGATTTTTCAAAATTATCTTGGGATGAATAAAGATTAGAGATTAAAAATAAAAACTCACTTACAAGATCATTATGATCTTTGCATGAAAAAATTTTTCCAAAATCATCGAATTTTTCTTTATCTACCCAACTTTTACTTTGTGAAAGTAAAAGTGTTGAATTTATATAATCAATTTGCTTAACAACTAATCTTGCTTCATTTAATTTGTTGTTGTCTATTAAATGATTAAGATAAAAAAAAATGTATCTTGAATAATCACCTTGTTGATTATTTATTAAATTAAGAAAAAATGATGAGGTTCTTTTATCCTCAATATAACATCTTTGAAAAGTCTCAGCTATAAGAGACAGGTTCCCAAAATTTTTTTTGTTATCTAATATTTTTTTATTTTTAAATGTATAAATGTACTGTTTTAGAGTTTCAAATATAACTAGATTAATCCTATCTTCATCCTGAAATTTTAAACTTTGTGTTAAATATTCTTCAGCCTTTTTAAAGTTATTTTTTTTTAAACTATCAATTATTAAAATTACATACGCATCATAAAAATTTGAATTAGATTTGTTTGCATTGTTATTTAATACATTAATTGCTTGAGGTACTTTGTTATCTAAAACTAAGGAGTTTACATATCTTTTTAAATAACTGTCATGTTTATTAATTAATACTTTGGTTAAGTTATAAAATTTTAAAGCTTTTGAGTTATCTCGATTTTCAAATGCAACAATTCCAGAAAAATAATTTGATAAATCTCTTGAGTTGAAATCATTAAAAGTAGCACTTTTAGAATACAAAGGTGTCTGATAAGATATGAATATTAATAGTACTAATTTTAGAAATTTTAGGAACATGTAATCATACTATGACTAAAAAAGTGATAAATCAAAATACCAAATTAAACCAAGAACTAATTAATACTATTGAGCCAAAATTTATATTCGCAGATAAGCCAATAAATAGATTTAATATTTTAGAAACGGACAATGACACCCTGCAAATTAATAAAGAAGAATTACTTAAAAATTTAAAAGATCAAATAAATTCAATTGAAAATTGTAAATTGAAAGAAAATTCAAACAAAATCATTTTAGGTGAGGGAAATATAAATAGCCCTTTGATGTTAATTGGAGAATCTCCTGGGGCTGAAGAAGAAAAATTGGGTGTCCCATTTAAAGGTGAAGTTGGCGAACTTCTTAACAAAATGCTTATAGCTATCAATATTAAGAGACAAAATATTTACACTAGTTATGCAATCAATTTTAGACCACCTGATGACAGAAAACCAACCTTAACTGAAATTAGAAGATACTCAATATTTTTGAAGGAGCATATATCCATTATAAACCCAAAGATTATTGTTTTGATGGGTAGTTCAGCAATGGAGGCTGTAACAGGAATAAGTGAAAAAATAACTACTGAAAGAGGACATTGGAAGGAAGTGATTTTAAAAAACAAAACATTCCCTTTAATGATAACTTTTAATCCATCTTATTTAATCCGTTTTCCAGAAAATAAAAAACACTCATGGGAAGATTTAAAGAAAATTAGAGACAAAATCAAAGATCTGAAGTTAAAAATTTGATGAAGATAATTGCTGGGGTTGATGAAGTTGGAAGAGGAAGTTTAATTGGGCCTGTTTATGCTTCAGCAGTAATTTTAAAAAAATCAATTAATTCAAAGTTGTTAAAAGATTCAAAATCATTAAGTAAAAAAGAGAGAGAGTATCTGTGTACATATATAAAGAAAAATTCTACTTGGTCCATAGGCAAAGCTTCTGTCAAAGAAATAGAAAAGCTAAATATACTTCAAGCAAGTTTGCTGGCTATGAAAAGAGCCATCAAAAAACTTAAGAGAAAACCAACACACGTTCTGATAGATGGAAATAAAACTCCAGAATTAGAGAATTATAATTTAAAATCAGTTATTAAAGGAGATAAAAAAATCCCCTCTATTTCGGCAGCTTCTATAATTGCAAAAGTATCAAGAGATAAATTTATAACCACCTTGTCAAAAAAAAATAAAGGTTATGATTGGGATAAAAACTTTGGGTACGGAACAAAACAGCACTTAAAAGCTTTGAAAAAATTAGGTATTACTAAACATCATAGAAAAACTTTTTCACCTATATCTAAAATAAATTAACACTACATCTAGTTACTTTGTAATTTAGAAACACTAATCGAATCCAGATTTTTCAATCTCAGGTTGACCGAAGAATCCATTTGGAGTCTAATTAATATTTACAAATGAAAACTGATTTCAAAAATAAAATAATTAATGGAGATAGTCTCGAAGAATTAAAAAAAATTCCACGTGAAACTTTTGATTTAATTTTTGCTGATCCTCCTTACAACTTACAATTAAAAAGTGAATTAACTAGACCTGATAGATCAAAGGTTAGTGCGGTGAATGATAAGTGGGATCAATTTGAAAATTTTAAAAAATATGATGATTTCACCTATGAATGGCTTAGTGAATGTAAAAGAATTTTAAAAAAAGATGGAGCTATTTGGGTTATAGGAAGCTACCATAATATTTTTAGAGTTGGCACGGCAATCCAAAATTTAGGTTTCTGGATTTTAAACGATGTCATTTGGAATAAAAATAATCCAATGCCAAACTTTAGAGGAACACGTTTTACTAACGCTCATGAAACTTTAATATGGGCTTCTAAAAGTGAAAAATCAAAATACACATTCAATTATCAATCTTTAAAATGTTTAAATGATGATTTGCAAATGAGATCTAATTGGGATCTTCCAATATGCAATGGTTCTGAAAGACTTAAAAAGGATGGAAAAAAAATTCACTCCACACAAAAACCAGAAGCGCTATTACATAGAATTTTACTAGCTACATCTAATAAAAATGACCTCATACTTGATCCTTTTTTAGGATCAGGAACAACAGCTACAGTAGCAAAAAAACTAGGAAGAAATTATTTTGGAATAGAAAGAGAAAAAAATTATTTTAAAGCTGCTGAAAAACGCATAAAAGCTACAAAGCCTATTGAGGACGATTTATTAGATACGCTAAAAAATAATAGATCAAAACCAAGAATTCCTTTTGGTTCATTAGTTGAGCTTGGAATAATTAAACCTGGAACTAATATTTTTGATAATAAGAAAAAAATAACAGCAAGAATTATGGCCGATGGCAGTATAAAAAATAATCAAGCAGAGGGTTCTATACACAAAGTTGCTGCTACTATTTTAGGATCTGAAAGTTGCAATGGATGGACTTTTTGGCACTGTGATATAAATGGACGAACTTATCCTATTGATTATCTAAGACAAAGATTAATTTCTAAAAATTAACTTTTATAAATTTTACCCAAATAACTTTCTAAAAATTTTTTATTTTTAGTTAAAAGTTTTAAAAAAATATTTCTAAATATGATCATGATTGGATTTGATAAATGAAAGGCAAATTGATTGAAATTAGATCTACTGTTAATCATTTTTACTCTCTTTAATCTGATATCATAAAAATTATTATTATTTATTAAACTTTCATATAATTCATTAGCCCCCTCAATTGATTGGGAAGCTCCCTGCGCAAATGAAGGTGAAAAAGCAAAAAATGCATCTCCTACAAGGAATGTATTTTTTGGAGGATTATATAAGTTTTTACTTACAAATATTGGAAATAATTTAATATTTTGAAGACTTTCCAAAAAATTTTGAGAAACTTTTTGAGATAATTTAAGTTTAATATTTTTTATAAAAGAACTCTCGGTAAAAAGATTATGGTCTTCTTGCTCATTTAAATTTAATTTATGTTTTAAAATGCCAATAAAATTTAAATTTTTCTCATTATTAATTGGATAAACAACATAATGAAAATTCGGTCCTAAGAACAAAGAAATATTTTCTTCATTTATATTTTGAAAATTTTCTCTCGACATAGTTCCTCTAATAGCAATCGTATCATTGTAAATTGGTTTTGATTTATTGGTTGAAATTAATAACTTCCCTTTAGAAAACACACCATCTGAAATAATTAAGTAATCACAAGTTATATTATTTTTATCAAATATTAATTTTATTGAATCTTTATCGTAAACAATCTGTTCAATATTATGGTTATATTTAATTATATCTTCGTTTATTTGTTTTTTTAAAAATTGAAGCAATTTTGATCTTTTCAATGTTGTGTATTTACAATCTTCGGAATTAAATTTTGAAATGTCTAAGTCACAAATTTTTTTTGAATTTTTAATTTCATAAAAATCAATTTTTTTTGGATTAAATTTTTCTTCATTAGTGAAAGAAGTGAAGCCTATTTTATTTAAAAGCTTTACACTATTTACCGACAACTGAATACCATAGCCTTCTTCCATTTCTATTGAATTCCTTTTTTCATAAATCGTAACCTGATAATCCTTATGATCTTTGAATAAATTGGCAATATACAAACCAGAAATTCCAGCACCAATTATTGCAATTTTTTTCATTTATGACTTTCTAAAAATTTAACTATCTTTTTTGTAAATGTTGGCAGTGTATAATTTTGAAGCTTTGTTGGATCAATCCAATAATTATTTTTATTTAAATTATATTTATTTTTAAATTCAATTTTAATATTCATACTCATATTAGACATTTTAAAATTCAAATCTTTATCAAAATTTTTAGGATTATTTACTTCCTCCATCGGGAAGATATTAAAATTTTTCAAAAAGTTAAATTTATTATTTTTGATTAATAAATAATGATTATTTTTTTTATAAACATTTAGCTTGTAAAAAGTTTCCTTATCTTTTTTTTTAAATTTTACTAAATCAAAATTTTTATTTTTAAATGATTTGCATTTTTTTACTAATGGACAGTTCTTACAATTAGGATTAACAGGTTTACATATTAGTGATCCTAATTCCATTAAAGCTTGAGCATAATCACTAGACCGTTTGATAGATGATCCAAAAATTTTTTTCTTCTCGTGTAAATTTTCTTTTTTTATTTGATCTTGTTTTTTTAGAAATAAGTATCTCTTTAGCACTCTTTCAATATTACCATCTAGAGGAATTATTGGTTCATTGAATGCAATTGCAGAAATTGCACTTGCTGTATAATCTCCAATTCCTGGAAGAGACTTTAAATCTACAAAATTTCTAGGTATTTTTTTATTAAAGTTTTTAACAATTATTTGAGATGTTTTTTTTAAATTTCTTACTCTTGAATAGTATCCAAGACCCTCCCAAAGTTTAATTAATTTTCTATCATCATATTTAGATAATTTTTCTATTGTGGGAATATTTTTTATAAATCTATTAAAGTAAGGTATTACCGTTGCAACCTGTGTTTGCTGCAACATAAATTCACTTATTAAAGTGAAGTATTGCTTTTTTGTTTGAGAAACATTCTTTCTCCAAGGTAAAGATCTTTTATTTAAATCATACCAATTAAGAATTTTATTTGTTATTATTAGATCTTTCATATGCAATCTAAAAATAATACTAAGCAGAGAAACGCTAGCATTCAAGGATTAAGATCTTTCAAAGACACTTTGCCAAAAAATGTCAAAAAAATAATAAATAAAAAAGGTCATGTATATTCAGAAACGCTGAGTAATTGGAAATATTTGGTTGGAAGCGAATTATTTAAAATTTGCTATCCAAAAAAATTTAAAAATTCAAATAAATTTGGTGTTAGTACCTTAGTGGTTATGGTCAAGCGAGGACATGAAGTTGACGTAGAATATTCTAAAAAAGATATTTTAGATAAAATGAATAATTTTTTTGGATACTCAGTTGTTGAAAAGCTTAAATTCATAAGTTTTGATGATGAACATGAAATGACGGGCTCAGGTGAAACAAAAGTAAAAAATGTGGCAATTAGTAAATATCAAGATAAAATTAAAGGTGTTAAAAACGAAAAAATTAAAAAATCATTAACAGAGTTAACCAAGGTTTTTAGAGAGAAATGAAAAAAATTATATTCTTAATATTAATATTTTTTACTACAGTCTTAAATGTACAGGCTGAGGAAATTAAAAGGATAACTGTTGGTAACAAAGATGCAAAAATCACTATTATAGCTTTTGAATCATTAACTTGTAGTCATTGTGCTAATTTTCATAAAAATGTTTATCCTCAATTAAAGGAAGAGTATCTTGATACTGGACTCGCTAAAATAGAATTTAGACATTTTCCATTAGACATAGCGGCCTTTAATGCGTCTAAAGTTTCTCAGTGTAAGAATGATGGAAATTCGGATATCCTTGAAAGTTTATATGCTAATCAACAAAAATGGGTAAAGGGAAGTTCAATACAGGAGGCAAATAAGAACTTACAAAAATTTTTAAAAGGTGAAGGATTTAGTGTTGATTTTGATACTTGTATAAATAATAAGGAAATTGAAGATTTTGTATTAAACGATCGAATCGATGGAGCAAAGAACTTCAAAGTGAACGCAACTCCTACGATAATTATTAACGACGAAAAATTCGAAAAAACTCTAAATTATAAAAATTTAAAAAAAGCGCTAGAAAAACTGATATAAGTTAGTACATGGAGTTTAAAAAAATCCAATTAAACGGATTTAAATCTTTTGCTGAAAAAACCAACTTTTTAATTGAGGATGGTCTTACTGGTATAGTGGGTCCTAACGGCTGTGGGAAATCTAACATTGTAGAATCTTTAAGATGGGTAATGGGTGAGACCTCTGCAAAAAGTATGCGTGGATCTGGTATGGAGGATGTTATATTTTCAGGAACATCCAATAAAGCATCAAAAAATATTGCAGAAGTATCAATCGAAGTTGAAAATAAAGATAAAGAAGGCCCTATCCAATACCGTGAATTAGAGCAAATACAAGTTAGAAGAAAAATAGAAAAAGATAGAGGATCTAAATTTTACATTAATGATAAAGAAGTAAGAGCAAGAGATGCGCAAATGTTTTTTGCAGATCTTTCGACTGGTGCACACTCTCCATCTATGATTAGCCAAGGAAGAATAGGTGCACTAGTAACTGCGAAACCAACTGATAGAAGGGCTATTTTAGAAGAAGCTGCAGGAATATCTGGTTTACACGTTAGGAGACATGAGGCTGAATTAAGATTAGGTGCGGCTGAGAATAATTTAAAAAGAGCAGATGAATTAAGAAGACAGCAAGAAAAACAATTAGCAAATCTTCAAAAACAAGCTGAAGAGGCAACAAAATACAAACTAATTTCAGATCAAATTAAAAAAATTGAAGCAGGTTTATATTATTTAAAATTAATAGAAATAGACAAAGAAATTAGAATAGAAAATGAAATAAATACTGAGGCAGAAGGGGAAGTAGATGGATTTAATAACAAAATATCTGAATTAGAAAATTCAATTAAAATTTTTACAGATAAAGTAAATCCATTGAGAGAGAAAAATATAGAAAATTTATCTAGGATACAAAGACTTAATCTAGAACTTCAAAGTTTAGATGAGGAAAATACTAGAATTCAAGATGAGATAGAAAGCATCAAAAAATCCATTCAAACAATTGATGATGATATCACGAGAGAAAAAGGGATTATTATAGACGCTAACTCAAATGAAAAAAGATTGAAGGAAGAAAAAACTGAATTAATTGAGACAGACTCAAAGTATTTTGAAACAGAAAAATTATCTAATGAAGAGTTAGAAAGCGCAAAAGATAAACTTAAAGAAGAACAAAAAGCTGTTGATGCAGTTGTAAATAATTTAGCTGACGAAACTGTAAATATAAGTGTTGGTCCAATAAAAAATATAAAAAATACAATATCAAGGGTAAAAGAATTAATAGACAGCAACGAAATAAATCAAGCAGTAACACTTCTAGATAGATGTAATATGGAGCTAGATAGTTTTTTAAATGATTTAAAAAATGAGAGATCTAGAAGTGAATTATTAGGAGTTAGTGAAAAATCAAAAAATATAAAATTACTTCAAGAAAAATATGCTGATGCATATAGTAAAAATCAATCAATTAAAAATGAGTCTATAAAAAGAAATGAAAGAATTAAAACCATTGAAACAGAAATTGAAAGTTGGAAAAATTTACTAACTAACTCAGAAAAAATGGTTAATGAACTAACACAAAGAAAAGAAAAATTGTCAAAACAATTAAGTGATTTAGAAAACCAACCTAGAGTACAGGCTGAAAGAAAAGGTCAAATTTCAGAAAATTTAAGAATTTCAGATAAAGAAAAAATTGATAATGAAGCGATTATAGATGAAACTGATCAAAAAATTGAAATGTTAAGAACGCAATTAAATGAAATTCAAGAACAATCGATTCAAATCAGAGAAAGAAAAGCAAGTTCAGGAGCTACAGTTGAAGGCTTGCAAAAAAGAAAAAGTGATCTCCTTGATAGAATTAGTTCTGAGTTAAATTTGAATGAAGATAATATTTTGGAAAATTCAAATTTAAACGGAGTAGAAGAGCTTCCAAACCCAGTTGATCAAGAAGATGCTTTAGATAAGAAAAAACAAGAAAGAGAAAAATTAGGATCTGTAAATTTAAAAGCAGATGAAGAAACAAGTAAATATGAAGAAGAGATAAAAAAAATGGAACAGGATCGTGCCGACCTTGTTACCGCGATTGTGAAACTGAAAGATAGCATCAATGAACTTAATGAAAAAGGAAGAGAAAGATTGATTGAAGCCTTTGAAAAAGTTAATAGAAAATTTAATGAAGTTTATACAAAACTTTTCAATGGTGGAAATGCCAAACTAGAATTGGTGGACTCTGATGATCCACTTGAAGCAGGTTTAGAAATGTTGGTTAGTCCTCCGGGAAAAAGACTTCAGTCTATAACTTTGTTATCTGGAGGTGAGCAAGCATTAACTGCTCTCTCATTAATATTTGCAGTATTTTTAACAAACCCTTCACCTATATGTGTATTAGATGAAGTTGATGCACCGCTTGACGATGCTAACGTAACAAGATTTTGTAGTTTACTTGAGGAACTAATTAAAATCACCAACACCAAATTCATAATTGTAACTCATCATGCTTTAACTATGTCAAAAATGAACAGACTATATGGGGTAACTATGCCTCAAAAAGGAATTAGTCAGCTTGTAGCTGTTGATTTACAAAAAGCAGAGAGTATGGTTGCTTAAACTATATAAATGCCAAAAGACCCTTTCAAAACTCGCTTAGAGATTGCAAAAAGCAAGATTTCAAAGAAAAATCTCTACAATAAGAAGAATGACCCATCACCTATAGGAACTGCATTCAAATTGAGTACAGAACTTGTTTCTGCAGTGGCTGTGGGGACAATTATTGGGTTTATTTTTGACAAGACCTTTGGTACTAAACCTTGGTTTATATTAATATTTTTTTTTGTTGGTGTAGTTGCTGGAATAATCAATGTGATTAGATCTGCAAAAAAAATGCAAAAATAAATAAGTATTATGGCAGCAAATCCTATGTCTCAATTCGATGTTTATAGAATTGGACCTGAAATTAAAGTTGGAGCATTTGACATATCATTTACGAACGCAAGTTTGTTTATGATTTTAAGTACTGTATCTATTTTGTTAATCTTTAATTTAGGATCAAAAAAAACTTCAATACTACCAAACAAAATTCAATTATTAGCAGAACTTAGCTACACCTTTGTATCTAAAATGATTAGCGATACAGCTGGATCAAAAGCTAAACCATATTTCGCATTTATATTTTCTCTATTTATGTTTGTTTTATTTTGTAACATGTTTGGAATGATACCTTATACTTTTACTGTAACCAGTCATATCATTGTAACATTTGTGCTCGCAGCATTTATATTTATTGGGGTGACTTTAATTGGGTTTATTAAACATGGATTTGGGTATTTAAAATTATTTGTTCCAAGTGGAGTGCCTGCAGTATTACTCCCTTTAATTGTTGTTATAGAAATTATTTCTTATTTAAGTAGGCCTATAAGTTTATCAGTTAGATTATTTGCTAATATGATGGCTGGTCATACAATGATGAAAGTATTCGGAGGCTTTGTAATTAGCCTTGGAATAGTTGGTGGGTGGCTTCCACTAAGTTTTTCGGTTGCGTTAACTGGTTTGGAGATCTTAGTTGCTTTTCTTCAAGCTTATGTTTTTGCAATCTTAACCTGCATCTATTTAAATGATGCATTAAATTTACACCATTAATAACAGAGGAGGATATAATGGAATTAGAAGCAGCAAAAATGATCGGAGCAGGTTTAGCAGCAATTGCTTTAGCTGGAGCTGGTGTTGGTATTGGAATAATTTTTGGAAATTATTTGTCTGGTGCAATGAGAAATCCATCTGCAGCACAAAAACAATTTCCTAACTTGCTTTTAGGTTTCGCACTTGCAGAAGCTACAGGATTATTCGGATTGGTAGTTGCGTTAATCATTCTTTTTGCGTTTTAAATTGATGGTTAAAAAAATATATTTTCAGTCAATATTTTTCAGCTTCTTTTTTATTAAAGAAGCTTTTACAGCTGAAAGTGGAGGTATGCCCCAATTAAATCCAGAGTTTTGGGTTTCTCAAATTTTTTGGCTAATACTTACTTTTGGTATTATGTATTTAGTTTTATCTAAACTAATACTACCAAAAATTAGTAACAATTTAGAATCGAGAAAATCTCAAATATTAGAAAATATTGAGGCTGCTGAGAAACAAAGAGAAGATAGTGATGCAAAACTAAAAGAATACGATGAAATCATATCTAAAAGCAAACTTGAGGCTAATAGTATTTTCAATCAAGCAAGAGAAAAAGCATTAAAAGACATTGGTGCAAAAAGAGAAGTGCTTGATAAGCAAATTGATAATGAAATTGCTGAGGCTGAAAAAGAAATAGATGCATTAAGAAAAAAAGCACCAGATAAAATAAATAGAATTGCTATTGAGACTTCGTCTGAGTTATTGCAAAAACTAATTGGAGCTGAAGTAAATAATAGTAGTATATCTGCAATTGTTGACGATCTATCCAAAAGAAATGGAGATAAATACTATGGCAATTGATGCAACATTTTGGGTAGCCGTATCATTTATTATTTTTTTTGGAGCGTTAATTTACCTTAAAATTCCTCAAAAAATTTCTGAAATGTTAGATAAAATGATATCTGACATTAAAAATGAAATTGATGAAAGTGAAAAATTAAGAACCGAGGCAAAAACTCTATTAGATAACTCACAAAAAAAATTAGATACAGCTCAGTCTGTTAGTAACGAAATTCTTGAGAACGCCAAAAAAGATGCAGATAGATTAATAATTGAGATGAATGATAAGTTTCATAAATCATCAGAAATTAAAAAAAATTTAGCTGAAAATAAAATAAGTCAGATGAAAGAAGCGGCTTTAAAAGAAATTAAGGATATATCAATAAAGATTGCCGTAGACTCAGTTAAAAAAATAATAACTACATCTGTAGACAAGTCAAAATTAGATGCAGTATTTCAAAAAAATTTAGATGAAACTAAAGCAGAGTTAAAAAAAATAAACTCATAATACACTTACAATTTTAAAAAAAAGCTATAAATTATTAAAATGAATTCTATAGTAATTGGATCAGGATTTGGTGGAATCGCAGCAGCACTAAGACTTAAGGCAAAAGGACATAAAGTAAAATTAATAGAAAAGCACCCAGACCTAGGTGGTAGAGCTAGGGTCTTTAAAAGAAATGGATTTATATATGATGCAGGGCCAACAGTAATTACTGCGCCATATTTAATTAATGAATTGTTTGAGTTATTCAAAAAAGATCCCAAGAATTATATAGAACTAACCCCACTTAAAATTTGGTACCAATTTATTTTTGAGGACAAAACTAAATTTAATTACTCTGGTGATGAAATAGAAATGAAAAGCCAAATTGAGAAGCTTAGCAAAGAAGATGTCAATGGATATGAAAAATTAGTTAATTTCACAAAAAAGATATTTGATAAAGGTTTTTTAGAACTTGCAGATGTGCCATTTGATAAGCCTTTTGTAATGATGCAACAATTACCTGCTCTCTTAAAACTTAAAAGTTATAAATCAGTTTACTCACTTGTTTCATCTTATATAAAAAATGAAAAATTAAGACGAATGCTTAGCATGCATCCTTTACTGGTTGGGGGAAATCCTTTCACTACAACATCTATTTATGGATTAATTCTTTATTTAGAAAAAAAATGGGGAATACACTATTCCGTTGGAGGAACAGGAAATATAATTAAAGGTTTTGAAAAGTTAATGAATGAGGTTGGTATAGAAATATTAAAAAACACTGAAGTAACTGAAATTATAACAAAAAATAATAAAATAAGTGGTGTGAAAATAAATAATGAAAATGAAATTGGTGCAGATAATGTTGTTTGTAATGCAGATCCACCTGCATTTTATGAGAAGATGTTAAGCAGAAGCAACGAAAGTTCTATGTTATTTAATTGGAAAAAAAATCGAATGGAATATTCTATGGGTTTATTTGTTTACTATTTTGGTACAAAAAAAAAATATGAGAATGTTGAACATCATACAATTAAGTTTGGAAACAAATATAAAGAACATCTTGATGATATATTTGATAAGAAAAAATTAAATAATGATATTAGCTATTATCTTCACAGACCCACAGCGACCGATAAAACTATGGCCCCAGAGGGAAATGATTGTTTTTATGTGTTAGTGCCTGTTCCTAACAATCAGTCAAAAATAAATTGGGAAACTGAAGGTGAGAAAATGAAAAATCTTGTAATTGAAAAAATGGAAAAAGACTTAATGCCGAATCTTAAGAATAATTTAGTTGAAGATTTTTATCTAACACCTGATTACTTTGAAAAAGAGTTAAATACAAAATTTGGATCAGGTTTTTCAATTCAACCTAAATTTACACAATCCGCATACTTTAGATTTCATAATAAATCAGAAATATATGATGGTTTGTACTTTGTTGGAGCGGGTACACATCCTGGGGCTGGCGTTCCAGGTGTTCTCTCTTCAGCGAAGGTTTTAGATAAATTATTTTAATGTTAACAAAGAATTATTTAGCTATTTATGCAAAATCTTTTAATTGGGCAGGTTTTTTTTTACCAAAAAAAACCTATCAAAAATGCTCCGCGCTTTATGATTTTTGTAGAGAAGTAGATAATATTGCTGATGATGAAAACAAGATTGAAATAAAAAAAGATAATTTTATTAAATTTCAAAAGAATTTTGTAGACAAAAATTACGGTGATCCAGTCATTAAAAACATGTGGGATCTTATTAATGAATTTAGTATATCCACTAAAATTGTTGACGATTTATTTGAGGGTATTAATTCTGATATTAAAGAAAAAGTTAAACTTAACTCAAAAAAAGAATTATTAATATATTCATACAGGGTGGCTGGTACAGTTGGATTAATGATGGCTAAAATATTGAATGTTCACAATGAACAATCTCTTAAATCAGCTATTGATCTTGGAATTGCTATGCAATTAACAAATATTTCTAGGGATGTTATGGAAGATAAAAAAAGTAATAGATTTTATATCAATGAAAGTTTTGAGGACATAAAGACTACAATCGAACTTTCGGAGAAGTTTTATGAAAACTCATTTTACTCAATAAAAGAAATACCTTTAAGTTTCAGATTTTCTATTTTAGTTGCAAGAAGAGTTTATAGAAAAATAGGATATAAAATTTTAAATAAACAAAATATAGAAAATTATAAAAAGTCAGGAAAAATTTATGTTTCAAATATTGAAAAAATTATTGAAACTTTTTTATCTATTTTTGACTTAATTAAGTTATCACTTATAAATAAAAACGATGATAATATTAATCATGATCATAATTTAATTAATGAAGAAGTAAATTTAAATGAAAGAATTTGATTACATAATTATAGGTGGAGGTTGCGCAGGCCTTTCATTAGCATATGAGCTGGAAGTTTATGATAAATTAAAAGATAAAACTTTAGCAATTATTGAGCCAAGAGAAGATTATAAAAGAGATAAAACTTGGTCATTTTGGAAGGTTTTTTCACATAACTTCGATGAATGTGTCAAAAAGAGTTGGAATAATTTTACAATAAATACACCCAATAATACAAAATATGTAGATTGCGAACCTACACCATATCAAACGATAGATAGTGGCATGTTCTACGAAAAAATACTTTCAAAACTTAAATTAAATAAAAATATTCAGTTTTTTAAAAGTATTGATCAAATAGATAAATCAAATTCAATTGTATTTAATAGTGTACCTAGTTTTGAGAATAAACAGAATGAGTTATGGCAACACTTTTGTGGAGTTGAAATAGAAACAGATAAAGACTTCTTTGATGAGGAAATATTCAATTTGATGGACTTTGCTTGTGATCAAAGAAATAAAGTTCATTTTTTTTATACGCTACCATTTACAAAAAGAAACGCCTTAGTTGAAACTACTTGGATATCTGAACTAAATAATGAAAAACTAAAAGATTATGATGAACAAATTGATGATTATTTGAGTAAACATTTAAATATTAGAAACTGTAAAATTAATTTCAAAGAAACTGGAGCAATCCCACTTTTTAGACAAAAAAATGTAAATAAATTTAATGAAATTTATATAGGCTCAGCAGGAGGAATGACTAGATTAAGTACGGGCTATACTTTCCTAAATATTCAAGAACAAAGCAGATATATAAGAGAAAACATAGAAAATATAAAAAATGTAAATCTATTTAAAATTAATTCAAAATATGATTTTTTAGATAAAATCTTATTGAGGGTTCTTAAAAACAATTCCAATGAAATGGGAAATATATTTTTTAAAGTTTTTAATTCAAAACCTAAAACAGCTATCAATTTTTTATCAAATAAAAGCAGTTTTTTTGAAGATTTAGAAGTAATTCTAAAAATGCCAAAGTGGAAATTTTTAAAAGAATTAATTTAAGATGATAAATAAAATAAAAAAAATAAATCTAAACCATTCATTTATTTTTTTCTTTGTTGTAAACCTTTTTTGTATTTTGCTATTTAAGTTTAATAATTTAAATATTTCATCAATTTTGTGTTTACTTTTAATTTTAATTATAGGTGTTTCCCATGGATCTTTAGATCATATAAAGGGAAAAAAACTGCTAAGATTATTTAATATAAAATCAACTTATATATTCTATATCTCGTATCTTTTAATTGCAGCAATAGTAATACTAACTTGGATAATATTACCATCAATAACTTTAATTGTTTTTTTAATGATCGCTTCCTATCACTTTGGAAAAGAGGATACACAATTTTTGATTAATGATAGATCTTATTTCACTCAAATACTTTATTTTTTTAAGGGATTTTTAATTATACTTGCTCCTTTATATTTTCATTTTCAGGAAACAATAGCAATTTTTAAATTATTATTAATTGATAATGAGGCATTTTATTCAAGTTTAAATTTTATTGAAACAAATAGTGTAATTCAAATAGGAATATTTTGTAGCACCCTGTCTAGTATTTTTCTTTTCCTAAAGAATTTTGAAATCAAAAAATTTGTAGTTTTTTTAGATTATTTTTCTATTTTAATTTTAAATTACTATTTATCGCCACTAATTGCTTTTACTGTTTATTTCTGTTTTTTACACTCGATTAGACATTCAATTTCACTAGCTATTGATCTTGATCCAAATAGTTTGGTTTCTGGATTTAGATTGTTTATTAAAAAAGCTTTACCATTAACAATTTTGACAGCTATTTTTTCTTTTATTGCTCTATATCTGTTGGAAAATTCATACAATTTGGATAGTGCAATTTTAAAAATAATATTTATAGGTTTGGCGTCTTTAACCTTTCCACATATATTGCTGGAATATTTTCTAGAAAAAAATGAAAAATAAAGAATTAAAAATATTATTATCTGCACCCCGTGGATTTTGTGCCGGGGTAGAAAGAGCAATTGAAATAGTTGAAAAATCTATAAAAAAATTTGGAGCTCCAGTTTATGTGCGTCATGAAATAGTCCATAACAAATATGTTGTGGATGATTTAAAAAATAAAGGGGCAATATTTGTCGAAGAGCTGGAGGAGATAAAAGATAAATCAAGACCAGTAATTTTTTCAGCACATGGTGTTCCAAAAAAAATACCTGAAGATGCAAAAAATTATAAAATGACTTATGTGGATGCCACATGTCCACTTGTTTCTAAGGTTCATAGAGAAGCAGAAAATCTTAATAAAGCTGGTTACCATATAATTTTAATTGGTCATGAAAATCATCCAGAAGTAATTGGAACTATGGGTCAATTAATCCAAGGTTCTATAGATCTAATCCAAAATGAGGAAGATGCTAAAAATTATCAAAATAAATTAGATAAAAAATTGGCATATATTACTCAGACTACTTTGTCAGTTGATGATACAAAAGAAATAATAAAAATTTTAAAAACCAATTTTCCTAACTTAAAAGAACCAATGAAAGAAGATATTTGTTATGCAACTACTAACCGTCAAATGGCAGTAAAAAATATTGCAAAAAATTGTGATATGTTTTTTGTTATTGGAAGTAGGAACTCCTCAAATTCTGTTAGACTAGTTGAAGTAGCAAAAAAATCAGGGTGTGAAAATTCACAACTTATTCATTCGGAAAGCTCAATACCGTTTGATCAAATAGAAAATTGCAATACTATAGGTATATCTTCAGGAGCATCTGCGCCAGAAATATTGGTTGAAAATTTTATTAATGATTTAAAAAATAAATTTTCTATAAGTATCGATGAAGTTGAAATAATTAAAGAAGATGTAGTATTTAAAGCTCCCAAAAAATTAAATTAAAAATGGCTGTCTATACAAAAATAAATCAAAAAGAAATTAATATTATAAATAAAAATTTTAATATTAATAAAGTAATAAGTTTTAAAGGTATCGAACAAGGAATAGAAAATACAAACTATCTTCTTAAATCAAAAAAGAAAAAATATATTTTAACTATATTTGAAAAAAGAGTTTTACAAAAAGAAATACCTTTTTTTATGAAATTGATGGATAATTTAAATAATTCAAAAATAAATTGTCCTAAGCCTCTTAAAACTAGAAATAATAAATATCTTATTAAATTAAAAAATAAAACTGCATGTATTGTTTCATTCTTAGAAGGTAAAGATAAAAAAATATTAAATATAAATGATTGTTATACAGTTGGTAAAACAATTGCTCGAATGCATATGGTCACAAATAAAATGAAGCTTAATCGAAAAAATTCGATGGGTATTAAGAATTTAAAACCTTTGTTGGAAAGTATTAAATTTAAGTCAAAAAAGTTTTCAAATTTAAAAGTATTCTTAAACAATAACCTAAAAGATATTAATAGATATTGGCCTAAACAATTACCCAAAGGTGTTATCCATGGTGACTTATTTATAGATAATATCTTTTTCAAAAAAAATAAACTTTCTGGAATAATTGATTTCTACTTTGCCGCCAATGATTATTTTATGTATGAAATTGCTATATGCATCAATGCTCTTTGTTTTGATCATAAAAAGAGAAAATTCCATTTAAATAAGAAAAAAATTAAAAATTTAATCAAAGGGTATGAAAGTGTTAAAAAAATTTCAATGAAAGAAAAAAAATCTATAAATATTTTGTGTAGAGGTGCAGCATTAAGATATTTATTAACAAGATTGTATGACTACTCAAATACACCAAAAACAGCATTGATTAAAATTAAAGACCCTAATGAATATTATCAAAAATTACTTTCTCACAATAATTTAAGTTCATTTAAAGATTATTTAAATTAATGATTACAATTTATACAGACGGTTCTTGTTTAACAAATCCAGGTAATGGTGGATGGGCTGCAATTATAAATGATGGAAAAGAAATAAAAAAAATTAGTGGTAACGAAAAAAATACAACAAATAATAGAATGGAGTTGTTAGCCCCAATTAAAGCATTGAAAAATATGAGGCCTGGTATTGAAATAAAAATATATACTGACTCTCAATATGTAAAAAATGGAATAACTGAATGGATTAATACTTGGTTAGTTAATAATTGGAAAACCTCAAAAAAAGAAGATGTTAAAAATAAAGATTTATGGATTGATCTATATAATTTAAATAAATCACTTAATATTCAATGGAATTGGGTTAAAGCTCATGATGGAAACCCTTTTAATGAAGAGGTGGACTTACTAGCTAAAAAAGCAGCAAATTTAGATTAATTTTAAAAAATTTTGAGCTGCTGAAATTTCACAAGTGGCGGTATCTTCTTCTGCTTGTATTTTCTTTACAACATTGTCGTCAATTAACATTGTATATCTTGCTGACCTCATTCCCTGACCCCGATCGTGTCTATCTATTTCTGCTCCAATTGATTTAGTAAATTCACAATATGGGTCTGCAGCCATAAATATTTTATCTTCAACTTTTTGACTATCACCCCATGCTTTCATTACATTTGGATCATTAACTGAAACACAAATAATTTTTGTAACCCCTTTATTCTTTGCTTCCTCATAATTATTAACGTACCCCGGAAGATGTTTTGCGGAACAAACTTTTGTAAATGCTCCAGGAACACCAATCACAATTGTTTTATGATTCTTAAAAATTTCTGCTGTAGTTATTTTTTTTGCTGCTCCACTTGAGTCTAAATAATAAAATTTTGAATTTGGAAGTTGTTCTCCCTCTTTAATCTTCATTTTATTTTACCTTTAATATAGTTTTTAATTTTTTCTAAATTGTTTTCAACTATATCATATTCTTCTTTTTCATTCAAAATAAACTCAAGTTCTTTTGGTAAATCAGATTTTAAATTAATGGCTTTAGTAACAGCATCAGGAAATTTACATGGATGAGCAGTTGCTAGTACAATATTATTTCCTTTTAAGTTATGCTTGTCGAAAGCACCATATCCAATTGCTGTATGTGGATCTAAAACTACAGAAAATTTTTCATACACCTTTTTAATAACATCCAAAGTCTCACTCTCATTCAGACTAGCGGATAAAAAATTTTCTCTAATTTTATTTAATTTATCATCATCAATTAAATATTTTCCATTCTCTTTAATATTTTTCATATCTAATGAAGTCTGTTTATCATCCTCATTATTAAGGTCGAATATAAGTCTCTCAAAATTACTAGCTATTTGAATATCCATACTAGGAGAAATAGTTTCTGAAACCTTTTCTGCTTCATAACTACCTTTTGATATTGCTCTATGTAAAATGTCGTTTCGATTAGTTGCAACAATTAATTTATTAATAGGCAAGCCCATTTTTTTAGCTAAATATCCAGCATAAACATCTCCAAAATTTCCTGTTGGTACTGAAAAATTTGTTGGTTCACCTATATTTTCAACCAATGAATAACTATAAAAATAATAAACACTTTGAGCAATAATCCTCGCCCAATTAATAGAGTTTACCCCTGACATTTTGATATCATTTGAAAACTGCTTATCTGCAAACATAGATTTAACCAAGTTTTGGCAATCATCAAAGTTTCCCTTTATAGCTATATTAAATACATTTTCATATTTACCTGTTGTCATTAATTTTCTTTGAACTGGTGAAATACGATTGTCTGGATGAAGCACAAAAATATTAACATTTTTTTTTCCTTTAATTGCATCAATTGCTGCAGCACCAGTGTCTCCAGATGTGGCAACGACAATATTTATTTTTTGATTTTCAGTGTTTAGGTAATATTCGTAAAAGTTACCTAAAAGTTGCATTGCAACATCTTTAAAAGCTAGAGTAGGACCATGAAATAATTCTAATATTGTTTTGTCTCCAATCTTTATGAAATCTACAACGTTATCTTTTCTAAAAGTGGAGTAAGATTTATCAATAATTTTACTCATTTCAGATTCAGGCATAAAATTACCAATAAATGGATAAACAATTTTTTTTGCTAATTCCGAATAACTAAGTTTTTTTAAATCTTTAATTTCATTTTCCCCATATTTCACTAATGCTTCTGGAATAAATAAACCTCCATCATCGGCAAGACCTTTGATAAAAACGTCTTTAAATTCAAAGGTTTTTGATGTGTCTCTTGTACTTACGTATCTCATTTAATAATTTTTTTTCCTAAAATATAAATATATTAAAAGAATTGAAATCGCCATAGAAAACCAAGTAATTGCATACTTCTTATGATTATTTGAAATTTTAGCAGTAATCACTCTTGGTTTTGGAATTTTATAATCACCGTTTAAATAAATGACATATTCTGAAAAATTTCTACCAGTAAATTTTAAAATATCTTCTCTATCCAAAGTAAACCAATAATTTTTTTCAATATCATTTTCAGGCTTGAATGTACTTGGTTTAGTTTGTAGCATAAGAGTGCCGACTATTTGATTTTGATCGACTAAATTTATTTCAGGTAGGTCTTTTTTTTCAAAAGGTATCCATCCCCTATTCACTAAGTAATTTTCATCTCCAATTTTTATTGGATTAATTACCTCAAATCCAGGTTTCCCTGCATCATTTAAATTATACAAGTAAATTTGTTTGTCAAAATCAATATCTCCACTTGTCTTTATTCTTAGATAGTTTTTTTTTTTAATGTTGGATAATTCCACTGGATCGTTTTTTAAAGAATTTTCTATTTGCTCAATTAATTCTAATTTCCAATTTAATCTATAAATTTGCCAAAACCCTAGGGAGAGAAGAGTTAAAATAATAAAATAAACAAATACTGAAAATAGAAATTTATTCTTCAAGGATAAATATTAACTTCCCCAAATATATATTGCAGCAAATAAGAAGAGCCACACAACGTCAACAAAATGCCAGTACCAAGCAGCTGCTTCAAATCCAAAATGATGATCTTTTGTGAAATGACCAAGCCTTCCTCTCCACAAACATACCGCCAAAAAAATTGTTCCAATAATCACATGAAAACCGTGAAAACCTGTTGCCATATAAAATACTGCTCCATAAATATGACCCGAGTAGGTAAAAGTAGCATGATGGTATTCATATGCTTGTAATAACGTAAAAAAGAAACCTAGTATTACTGTTAAAGTTAACCCTTGTATAAATCCTTTTCTATCATCCTCCAATAAAGAGTGATGTGCCCAAGTAACAGTTGTTCCTGATAATAATAAAACTAAAGTATTTATCAAAGGAATATCCCAAGGATCAAATGTTTCAATATCTTTTGGTGGCCATACATTTCCAACAAATTCATTTGGAAACAAGCTTATGTCAAAGTAAGCCCAGAACCATGCAACAAAGAACATTACCTCTGAAGCAATAAATAAAGTCATTCCATATCTATGATGAATTTGAACAACAGGAGTGTGATGACCTTGATGTTCAGCTTCGATTACTACATCTCTAAACCACATATATGCACCATAAATTAACAAAGCTAAACCAAGATACATTCCCCATGAAATACCGTTATGCATATAAAAAATTGCACCTATAGCTAATACTAAGCATGCAAAAGATGTATAGATTGGCCAAGGGCTTGGATCAACTAAGTGGTAATCGTGTTTTTTCTCTGCTGACATTTTCGTGATTATGATTGTTTATAGTAATCTGTCGAGAAAAAAGTGTACGACATAGTTACATCTTGTAGATTTTTTGTAGTTGGATCGTTCACAAGGTCAGGGTCTAAATAGAAAGTCATTACGTAAGTTGCCTTCTCTCCTGCCTTTAACTCTTGTTTTTCAAAACAAAAACATCCTAATTTACTGTAATATTTACCAAAACTTGCTGGTGAAACATTAAAACTAGCTACACCATGAGTCGTTTCGTTTCCTAAATTCTCAACTTCAAATTCAATTCTGTTTACCTGGCCAACTTTCACATTAATAACGTTTGATTTTGCTTTGAAATTCCAATCAAGATTATTTACATTTGTATCAAACCTTACACTTACAACCTTATCTAACACTATTTTTGGAGCTTCTTTTGAAACCTGGGTTGTTCCTCCAAAACCAGTAACTCTACAAAACAAATCATACAAAGGCACTGCTGCAAAAGACAATCCTAACATAAGGATAAAAATCCCAGCTAAAAGTAAAGGAGTTAATGTTTTGCCTTTAATCATATCTGTCTATCAAATACTCCAACATTGTATAAAGTAAAAATAAATAAAAATACCATAAATGCTAAAATTGCTATAGCTGTTATAATATTTTTTTTCTTTGTTTTTTTGTCAGGTGTTATCATAAAATTTTATCAATTAAAAAAAGAACATAAATTAAAAATAAATACAAAATTGAATATCCAAAAATAGATTTTGCTTTTTTTGCATCAAATTTATTTTTTTTAAATTTATAAAGGTCGAAACATAAATAATTATAATAAATTGTCAAAATTAAAGATGGGATTAAAAAAGTTATACCTACAAAGCCAATTGCATAAGGCAAGATAATTGCAGGTAACATCGTTAAAGAATAAACAAATATGTTTAATTTTGTACTCTCAACTCCATTAGTTAAAGGAAGCATTGGAATTTTAGCTTTTTTATAATCATCAGATTTATACAAACTTAAGGCCCAAAAGTGTGAAGGAGTCCAAAAAAATATTATTAAGAAAAAGGTAATTGGTTCAAAAGTCAAAGAATTAGTAGCTATAGTCCAGCCAATAACTGGAGGCAGTGCTCCTGCAGCTCCTCCGATTACTATATTCTGCGGAGTTTTTCTTTTTAACCAAATTGTATAAACAAATACATAAAACAAAATTGTAAAAAGTAATAAACTAGCTGATATTCTATTTGAATAATAATCAAGAGCAATTACAGAAAAAATTGAAAGAAAAATTCCAAATACTAGTGCTTGATTTCTATTTACCTTTCCTGTCGGAATTGGTCTCAAACAAGTTCTTGTCATAAGGGCATCTAAATCTGACTCGTACCACATATTTAAAGCCCCAGCTGCTCCTGCTCCGATTGAAACTAAAATTATTCCAATGATTGCATCTTTTGTTGGAATTATATTTGGAGCCATTAACAATCCAACTGCACATGTAAAGATAACCAAAGACATTACTCTTGGTTTCATTAATTTAAATAATTCAGAAAAATTAAAGGCGTCTTCTTGAGATAAGTTTCTATTTTTTAATTTAGACTTAATCATTAACATAAAGTTAAAAAATCTTTTTTACTATATTTAGCTTGTAGATTTTTCAACACCATCTTCATCTTCAAACTTTGGTAATTCATCAAAAGTATGAAAATTAGGTGGAGATGGCACAGACCATTCTAAAGTTGTAGCGCCTTCTCCCCATGGGTTTTGTGCTGCAGCCTTTTTCTTATAAAACGCATAAGCAAGGTTAATAAAAAATACCACCAATCCAATTACAGAAATATAAGAACCAATTGAAGAAATATAATTCCATCCTGCAAAAGCATCTGGGTAGTCAGCATATCTTCTTGGCATTCCTGCAAGACCTAAAAAGTGTTGTGGGAAGAAAACCAAGTTTACGCCAATAAACGTTAACCAAAAGTGCAATTGACCCATCCACTCTGAGTATTCGTAACCAGTCATTTTTCCAAACCAGTAATAAAAACCAGCGAAGATGGCAAATACAGCTCCTAAAGATAGCACGTAATGAAAGTGAGCAACAACGTAGTAAGTATCATGCATTGCGGTATCCACTCCAGCATTCGCAAGCACTACACCGGTAACTCCACCAACAGTAAATAAAAATATGAATCCTAAAGCCCAAACCATTGGGGTCTTAAATGAAATCGAACCACCCCACATAGTTGCTATCCATGAAAATATTTTTATACCGGTTGGTACTGCAATGATCATCGTTGCAGCTAAAAAGTATGCTTTAGTATCTGTGCTTAAACCAACTGTATACATGTGGTGAGCCCAAACAACAAAACCAACTATTCCAATTGCAACCATAGCATAAGCCATTCCTAAGTATCCAAAAACTGGTTTTCTAGAAAATGTTGAAACAATATGACTGATCATTCCAAAGCCTGGTAAGATTAAAATATAAACTTCTGGGTGACCAAAGAACCAAAATAAATGTTGGAATAATACTGGGTCCCCACCAGTTTGTGCATCAAAGAAAGCTGTTCCAAAGTTCCTATCTGTAAGAAGCATCGTAATTGCTCCTGCTAAAACTGGTAATGATAAAAGTAATAAGAAAGCAGTTACTAATATTGACCAAGCAAATAATGGCATTTTGTGCAATGTCATGCCAGGTGTTCTCATGTTTAAAATTGTAGTAATAAAGTTTACTGCACCTAAAATTGAAGAAGCTCCAGCCAAGTGTAAACTTAAAATTGCAAAATCCATTGCTGGACCTGGTTGACCAGCTGTGGATGATAATGGAGGATATATTGTCCATCCACCACCAACACCTGTTTGACCTGGAGGGCCATCCATGAAAATTGACATTATTAACAATATGAAAGATGTAGGTAGTAACCAGAATGAAATATTATTCATTCTAGGAAAAGCCATATCAGGTGCACCAATCATAATTGGAACAAACCAATTTCCAAATCCACCAATCATTGCTGGCATCACCATAAAGAAGATCATGATCAAGCCATGACCAGTCACTAAGACATTATATAAATGATAGTTTCCACCCAAAATTCCATCACCAGGATGCATCAATTCCATTCTCATTAAAACTGAGAATGCTGTACCAATCACACCTGCGATAATTGCAAATATTAGATACATAGTTCCAATATCTTTGTGGTTGGTTGAATAAGCCCAACGTTTCCAACCAGTTGGTGTATGATGATCGTCGTGTGATGCTGTTTGTGTATACATATTATTTACTCACTAGTTTTTTGAATTGACTTTCTTCATTAATTTCTTTTGCAAATTTGACTTTAGCTTCTGACAACCACTCTTGATATTCTTCTTCAGTAACAACTCTAACTTCAATTGGCATAAACGCGTGTTTAATTCCACAGAGTTCAGAACATTGACCATAATAAGTTCCAACTTTTTCTGCTTTAAACCAGGTTTCATTTATTCTCCCAGGCACTGCGTCTCGTTTTACTCCAAATGAAGGAAGTGCCCAAGCATGTAGAACATCATTAGCAGTAATCATTACTTTAACAACTTTATTTACTGGTACTACCAGCTCATTATCTACAGCTAACAATCTTGGCTCGTTTTCTTTTAAATCTTTAGTTTCAATCATGTAAGAGTCGAAGAAAATATTTTCATCTGGATACTCGTATCCCCAGTACCACTGATATCCAATAGCTTTAACAGTTATATCCGACTTTGGAATTGCATCTTGTTTATATAAAATTTTAAATGATGGAACTGCCATCACGATTAGAATTAAACATGGAATTAAAGTCCATAAAACTTCAACAGCAACATTATGAGTTCTTTTTGATGGAACTGGATTTGCTGAAGCTCTAAATCTTATACAAGCATAAACCATCAAAAATAGTACAAAAACGCTGATTGCTATTATAATTGGTAACAACAATTTATCGTGGAAATTAACTATATCTCTCATAGTCTCGGAAGCAGCCTTTTGAAAGCCTAGTTGCCAATCAACTGGTTGATTAGCAAATGCGCTTGAAGTTATTAAAAATGTTAGAAATATATATAAAAATTTTTTCATTTTTTTTACCCTATATAAAGTGTCTTTTAAAAAAATACACTTTTACTTTTAGCGACAAAATATCAATTAACGGCGTAATTTATGATTGATAGAGCTGAAATTACAGCGGTTTCAGATCTCAAGATGTTTTGATTGATTTTAACAGACTGAACACCATTAAATTTGAGAATCTCCTCCCTTTCCTCTTCAGAAAAATCTCCCTCTGGCCCTATGATTACGCAAGTAGGTTTATTTGTTAACTTTGTAAGATCAATTTTTGTATTAGTAGTATTGAGGTCAGTAAATATTAAATCCATATCATTATTTAGAAATCTTTTTAATTTTTGAGGAACCTCAATTAATGGAACTGTTATTCTATTTGACTGTTCGGCTGCTTCTATGATCACTTTTTCCAATCTCTCTTTATTTATTTTTCTAACAATCGTTCTTTCAAAGATAATTGGTAAAAACTTAGTTACACCAAGCTCTGTAGCTTTTTGGATCATAAAATTAAAGTAATTTGATTTAATTGGAGAGAAGGCTAGCCAGAGATCTTTGGTATTTTCTTTGTGTCTTAATTGTTTCGTAACATTAAATTCAACTTTGCTTTTTGTGATATTTGAGATTTTCGCTTCCCATTCACCACTGCTATTAAAAAGAGAAAAAACGTCTTTCTCTTTAAGTCTCATAACTTTTGAAACATAGTGAGATTGAGAATTATCAAGTTTGTCAGTCAAATTAAGAGATAAACTTTTTGAATAAAATAATCTAATGTTACTCATATTGATAAGTTAGTTTATGAAAAATATTAAAGCAATAATTTTTGATGCTTACGGCACTTTATTTGACGTAAACTCAGCTGCTGAAAAATGTAAAGATAAAATAGGTGATAAGTGGGAAGGTTTCGCCAATTATTGGAGAACAACACAATTAGAATATACTTGGCTGAGAAGCTTAATGAAACGTCATAAGGATTTTTGGCAAGTGACACAGGACAGTTTGGATAAATCAATGAAAACTTATGTAATAGACTCTTCTATGAGAAATGAATTATTAAACCTTTATAAAATTCTATCAACTTTCAAAGAGGTGCCTGAAGTTTTAAAATCATTAAAAGAAAAAGATTTAAAACTTGCTATTCTTTCTAATGGTACTCCTGATCTTCTCAATGAATTAGTTAAGAGTAATAATTTAGAAAATATATTTGATGATGTTTTTTCAATTGAAGAGGTTGGAATTTATAAACCACACTCTAAAGTTTACGATATACCAATTAAAAAATATAATATTAAAAAAAATGAAGTTGCTTTTTTAAGTGCTAACACTTGGGATATATCTGGTGGTGGAAATTATGGTTATAATTCTATTTGGGTTAATAGAAACAATAATACTTTTGATATTCTAGATTATGTACCAAAACATCAAATTAAAGATCTTAATAAGTTACTTGATATAATATAAATAATTCTTAATTATAAAATATGAAAAACATTGAAGTTAGTAAAATTATAAATCCTATTCCAGCTTCTGACGGTGCTGGAGTTAAACTAAAAAGAAGTATTGGTGTTGAGCCAAATTATTTTGATCCTTTCTTGATGCTTGATGAATTTGGTTCAGAAAATAGTGAGGATTATATAGCTGGTTTTCCACCCCACCCTCATCGAGGAATTGAAACAGTGACTTATATGTTGGCTGGAGATTTTGAGCATAAAGATAGTACAGGTGGTGAAGGTAGAATGACTGCGGGAGATGTTCAATGGATGAAAACAGGAAGTGGGATCATTCATTCAGAAATGCCTGCTATGAAAGAAGGAAAACTTCATGGGTTTCAATTATGGATTAACATGCCAGCTAAATTAAAAATGAGTAAGCCTGAATATCTTTATATTGATGCTGATAAAATGAGTGTTCATAAAGATGATGAGAAACAAGTAAAAGTGATAGCTGGAAAATTTGAAAAAGCTGAAGGACCAGTAATAGGTCACAACGTTGAACCGGTTTATTTTGATGTTGAACTCAACAAAGGTAAAGAATTTAATTTTAAATTACCATCTACTCACAATACTTTTATTTATTTAATTATTGGTGAAATTGAAATTGGAAAAGATAAACACGATCAAGTTGTAGATAGTACTTTAATATTATTAACTAAAGGTGAAGATTTAAGTGTTAAAGCTAAGTTAAATGCAAAGTTTTTAGTAATTTCGGGTAAGCCAATAAATGAAGAAATAGCTAGAGGTGGACCATTTGTGATGAATACTAAAGCAGAAATCTTGCAAGCAGTTCAAGATTATCATAATGGTACATTTGTGAAATAAATTATGAAAGCTGTAGAAATTAATAAAACTGGCGGACCTGAGGTTTTAGAAGTTAAAGATATCTCTTTAGATAAACCTGGTCCAGATCAAGTAACAATTGAACAAAAAGCAATAGGTCTTAACTACATTGATACTTACCATAGATCAGGCTTGTACCCGTTAAAACTACCAATTGGTTTAGGTTTAGAAGGCGCTGGAATTATTACTAATGTTGGAGAAAACATTAAAGATTTTAAAGTTGGTGATAAAATTTCTTATGCAGGTATTCCTTTAGGTTCATATTGTTCACACAGAAACTATCCAACTAAAAATTTAGTAAAAGTACCTAATGATATTGATCTAGAAATAGCCGCAACATTAATGACAAAAGGTTTAACAACTTTTTATCTTTTGCATAAAACTTATCCAGTTAAATCAGGTGATACGATTTTATTTCACGCAGCTGCTGGTGGTGTTGGTCAAATTTTTGGTCAGTGGGCAAAAAGTTTAGGTTGTACTGTTATAGGCACAGTTGGATCGGATGAAAAAGTAAATATAGCAAATGAAAATGGTTATGATCATGTAATAAATTACAATAAAGAAGATTTTGCAAAAAAAGTTTTGGAAATTACAAATGGTAAAGGTGTTCCTGTTGTCTACGATGGGGTTGGAAAAGACACATTGGATGGTTCAATTGAATGCTTAGCAGTAAGAGGGATGATGGTTTCATTTGGAAATGCTTCTGGACCGTTGTCAGATATTAATGTACCAAAAGTTATTCAACCAAAAGGATTGTATCTTGTAAGGCCCTCTATGCAACAATACCTTTCAACAAGAGAAGAGTTAGACGAAGCATCAAAAACAATGTTTGAAAAAATTAGTTCTGGCAAAGTAAAAATTAAAATTTTTAAAAAATATAATTTAGAGGAGGTTGTACAGGCACATATAGATCTAGAAGGAAGAAAAATTTTAGGTCCAGCTGTAATAATTCCTAATTAACATCAACATCCATATCTGACATATGCAATTTAAGTGCATTTGTTGAGATTTGAATTTCTCTAATAAAAAAAATTATAGATATAATCATTGATAGACAGCAAGATCCAAAAATTACTCGAGCTAAAAAAAGCTCATCTAGGTATAAAGCAAATACAGTCAACATATTAAAAAGAAATCCGAATGAAGCAAAAAGTATTGTCCATCTTAAAAGAGTTATTCTACCACTAAGATTTATGAACTGTTTTTTCCACTCTGGGGGTATATGTTTTTCATAAACATGCTCATCATGGAGTTGTCGAATTAATATACTTAAAGAATGGAATCTATTGCTATAAACAGCCATCATCAAAGGAATTGCTGGGAACATTAGTGCTGTTACTGTGTAATCTATATTCATACGAATCAATTTGATTATGAAACTAGGCTTTGTTATTTACAAGTAAAATATGATTAACCAATTAAAACTTTTCATTGATTTAACAAGATTAAAAAAGCCAATTGGTTTTATGCTTCTTTTTTGGCCATGTGCCTGGGGATTGACCCTTGCATATGATTTTAATATGCAATTATTTAATTATTTTTTTTATTTAACTTTATTTTTTTTTGGCTCAGTTCTAATGAGATCTGCAGGGTGCATAGTAAATGATATTTTTGATAAAGAGTTTGATGCAAAAGTATTTAGAACAAAAAATCGTCCAATAGCATCAGGCAAAATTTCAATACAACTAGGTATTTTTTACTCTTTAATCTTATGTTTTGTTGCACTATTAGTTTTGCTAAATTTTAATTCTTTCACAATAATTCTTGCTTTGTGCTCTATGCCACTTGCCTTTACCTATCCTTTGATGAAAAGATTTACATACTGGCCACAGTTATTTCTTGGTATCACTTTTAATTATGGATTAATATTAGGTTGGACAGCTGTTACAAATCAAATAAATTTAGCGCCTATAATATTTTATTTTGGAGCCATATTTTGGACATTAGGTTATGACACAATTTATGGATTTCAAGATATAAAAGATGATGAAATTATAGGACTAAAATCTACTTCAATAAAATTTAAAAATAGAGAGAAATTATTTATTTATGTCTGTTGGTCAGTATTATTTATCTCGTTACTATTTGGTGGGTATTATATGAATTTTGGTAAAATTTATTTTGTTACATGTGTTATTCCTTTCTTACATTTGTTTTTTTATCAAGTAAAAACTTTCAATCCTAAAGATTCTTTCACATGTTTAAAAATATTTAAAAGCAATAATCTTTTTGGATTAATAATTTATTTAAATATTCTTATTTCAAAAATTTAATTATGATCAAAGTTGAACTATTTAAAAGGTTATACAAAGACTACACAAAAAAACATATTAGAAAAATTCTTTTATCAGTTTTTTTTTCAGTCTTAGTTGCTGGGAGCACATCTTCTATAGCTTGGCTATTAGATCCAGCAATTAAAAAAATTTTTTTAGAAAAAGATCAATCACTTATTCTGATAATTCCAATTTTAATTATTTTAGCATTTTCAATAAAGGGAATTTCTTTGTATGTTGCAAAAATTTTAATGATAAATGTTGGTGAAGAGGTAAAAAAAAAACTTCAAATTGATATGCTAGGATCATTGATAAAAGCAGATACTCAATACATTGATAAAAAACATTCTGGTAAATTTATTTCTAATTTAACTTATGATGTTGGGCATATTACTAATTTACTTAGTGTTGCTATTTTAAACCTATTTAAGGATAGTCTCACTTTGATAGGTTTGTTATTTGTAATGTTTACACAAAACTGGAAACTTTCTCTAATTTCAATAATAATGATACCTCTAGCAAGTACAGCTGCTAGAACAATGGGAAAAAGAATGGGAAAAGTTGTTACTGAGGCTCAAGAAAAGTCCGGTTATCTCACAACATACTTAGTAGAATTATTCAAAAATCATAAATTAATTAAAATATTTCAAAAAGAAAATTATGAAGCAATTAGGGCAGAAGGTCACATACATCAATTAATGGAAAAAAGTAAAAAAATTGCAACAGTTCTTGTGAGAGTTTCTCCAATAATGGAAGTTTTAACTGGTATAATGATAGCAATACTTATTTACTATTCTGGAAAGTTAATAATGAATGGCGAGATTGAAGTTAATAATTTCTTCTCATTTCTCGCAGCGATGATGTTGGCATATCAACCTGTACGATCCTTATCTACTCTTAATATTGTAATCAACCAAGGTTTTTCTGCAGCAGCAAGAATTCTTCCAATTGTTGATACAGTTAATGAAATTAAAAATACACCAAACTCTAAAAATTTAAATATTAAAAATAGCGAAATAAAATTTAAAAATGTTTGTTTTAAATATGAGTCCTCAAACAAAAACGTTCTAGATAATATTTCTTTAAATTTTGAAGGTGGAAAAATGACTGCACTAGTAGGGCACAGCGGTTCAGGAAAATCAACTATTTTAAATCTCATACCAAGGTTTTATCAAGCTCAATCTGGGATTATAGAAATTGATAATCAGTCAATTAACGACGTAAAGTTAGAAACTTTAAGAAATAATATTTCTTTAGTGAGCCAGGAAACGACTTTGTTTGATGATACAATTAAAAATAATATCAAATATGCTAATGAATATTCAACTGAGGAAGAAATAATTAAAGTAGCTAAATTATCTAACTCACATGAATTTATTGAGAAACTTCCAAATAAATATGACACTTTAATAGGAGAAAATGGTCTCAGATTATCAGGTGGAGAAAAACAAAGGATCTCAATAGCTAGGGCTATGATAAAAAAAAGTTCGATCATTTTATTAGATGAAGCAACTTCATCATTGGACTCTGAAACAGAGGCTAAAATTCAAGAGGCATTATTTACTCTTACGAAAAATAAAACAACAATTGTGATTGCACATAGACTTTCAACTATTTTAAATTCAAATAATATATATTTAATTGACTCTGGAAAAGTAATTAACAATGGTAAACATGAAGATCTTTTAATTGAGTCAAAATTATACAAAAATTTTTATGAAAAACAAATTCGGAAATAAATATGTTTTTTTTTTATCAATTTTTTTTAACAATAGCGCTATTAATTTCACCGATTATAATATTTTTCAGAATTTTGCGAAAAAAAGAAGATAGTTTTAGATTTGTTGAAAAATTTAGTACTCCAACTTACAAAAGAAAAAGAGGTAAATTGCTCTGGTTCCATGGTGCTAGTGTTGGAGAAATATTAAGTGTAATTCCCATAATCCAGCATTACGAAAAATATAAATCAATAGATCAAATCCTAGTTACTTCAAGTACACTGAGTTCTTCTAAAGTATTAAAAAAATATAAATTAAAAAAAACAATACATCAATTTTATCCTATAGATCATTTTTATTTTACTAAAAAATTTCTTAATTATTGGAAACCAAATTTTGCTATTTTTATAGAATCGGAAATTTGGCCATGTATGTTTAATGATTTAGAACAAAGAAAAGTTCCATTAATTTTATTAAATGCAAGACTGACTAAAAAAACATTTAAAAGATGGATGTTAATCAAAAAATTTTCTAAATCAATTTTCGAAAAAATTAAAATATCTTATCCTCAAAACCTTGAAACAAAATTTTATTTAAAAAAAATTAAAACAAATAAAATTAAAATTTTAGGCAATCTCAAATTTATTAAAAATAACAATAATAAATATAATAAAATTAATGATAATTTAAAAAAAGAATTAAGTAAAAAAATGCTTTGGGTAGCTTCTAGTACACACCAAGATGAAGAAATATTTTGTTCAGAAGCTCACGTGAGACTAAAGAAAAGGTTCAAAAATTTAATCACAATAATTATTCCAAGACATGTTCATAGAGTAAAAAATTTAGTTCCAGAAATAAAAAATTTTCATTTAAAAGTAGCTACTCATAGCTCTAAACCAAAAAATTTGAAAAATGTAGATATTTATATTGTGGACACATTTGGAGAAACAGAAAAATTTTATAAATTAGCTTCATCAGTTTTTTTAGGTGGTTCAGTTATTAAAAGAGGTGGACAGAACCCATTGGAAGCAGCAAGGTTTGGAGCAAAAATTTTACATGGACCTAATATAGATAATTTTGAGGATATTTATAAACTTTTAAGAAAAATAAAAGTTTCAAAAAAAATAAAAACAGTAAAAGAACTTTCTTCATCAATAAGCTTTGAAAAAAACATGCATATTGGGAAAAAGATCGAAAATATTGGGGAAATAATATTAAAAAAAACTATAAAAGAATTAGATACATTAATTTACAATGAATTTAAAAAAACCTAAATTTTGGGACTATAAAAAACCAAGTATAATATCAATATTATTATTTCCTATAACATTTTTAATAAAATCAATAAGCTATTTAAGAATAACACCAAATTTGAGAAATACAAAAATAAAAACCATCTGTGTAGGAAATATTTATATTGGGGGGACAGGTAAAACTTCACTATGTATTAAAATAAATGAAATTTTATCTAAAAAAAAAATTAAGTCCTGTTTTATAAAAAAGTTTTATAAAAACCAGTATGATGAACAAAGTATTTTAAAAAAAAATGGTGAACTCTTTTTATCTAAAGATAGATTTGAGGCACTAAAACAAGCAGAGGAAAAAAATTATAAAATTGCAATAATTGACGATGGACTTCAGGATAATTCAATTAACTATAATATAAAAATTTTATGCTTCAATAATATTAATTGGATTGGTAATGGAATGACCATTCCTTCAGGACCTTTAAGAGAGGATGTAAATTCAATTAAAAAATATGAACATATTTTTTTAAATGGAAATTTAGAGAATTTAGAAGAATTAAAAAAAAAAATTTTAAAGATAAACTCAAATGTCAATATTCATGTTGGTGTGTATGAACCAACAAATATCAATGAATTTAACAAAGACGAAAATTATATTATATTTTCAGGCATTGGTAATCATCAAACATTTCTTTCTATGTTAAAAAAACATAATATAAAAATTTACAAAGATTATGAATTTCCAGATCATTATCAATACACTACTAATGATATTGATCAAATTGTAGCTGAAGCAAGTAAATCCAATTGCAAAATAATTACTACTGAGAAAGATTTTATAAGATTATCTGATGAGAATATTCACAAAATAAGATTTATAAAATCAAAATTAAATATAGTTGATGAAGAAAAACTTTTAAAATCAATAATTTAACAAATGAAATATATAAAATATTTTTTTCAATTTCTCATAGTAATTATATTTTTTTTAATATTTAAAATTTTGGGTCCCAAATTATCTTCAAGTCTAAGTGGAAAATTTTTTGAATATATTGGTCCATTGTTTAGATCTAAAAAAATTATTATTGCAAATATACAAAAGGCTTTTCCTGATATTGCCAGTGTAGATTTAAGAAAAATGATAAAACTAATGTGGAACAATTATGGAAGAATTTTTGCAGAGTATATGTTCATAAAAGATTTCAGAAATGGAAAACTTGTGTCAAATATTGAAATAATAGGACAAGACGTGCTTGAGGAAATAAAAAAAAATAATCGCCAAGTAATTTTTATTTCAGGACATCTTAGTAATTTTGAATTAATGGCAATGTGCTTGGAAAAAAATGGCATTAAATTATCAGCGATATACCGTCCATTAAATAATATATTTTTAAATATAATTATAGAAAGGATAAGAAAAAAATATATTTGTAAAAATCAAATAAAGAAAGGTATCGGTGGTATGAAAAAATTAATTAGCTTAAAAAAAAACAATTTTTCTACAGCTCTGATGATTGATCAAAGAGTTTCCGAAGGCATCTTGTCAAATTTTTTTAATCAAAAAGCTTTGACAACAACCATACCTGCTCAATTAATTAAAAAATTTAATATACCTATAGTTCCTGTTTACATAGAAAGATTAAAAAATATTAAGTTTAAAATCGTAATACATGAACCAATAAATTTTAAAGATAATGCAACAACTGAAAATATTACAGAAGATCTAAATATTGTACTTGAAAAAATGATTAAAAATAATCCTGAGCAATGGATCTGGTCTCACAATAGATGGAAATAAACTTTATTTTTTAATGATTTCCTCTCTTTTAATAAAAGCTTCTTTATAAGAAAAATAAGCTTCTTGTAACTCAACATTCCAATATGTTAAATTTTCAATATTAATTCTTTTACCTGACACAGCACACTCCACATAATCTCCTGGCTCAATAACTTGAAAATTATTTGGCAAATATTTTATTTTTGCTAATTTTTTCATTGTTTTTAGTTTATATAGTTTTATATGAAAATAGGAATAATAGGAAGTGGTGGAAGAGAACATGCTATATGCCAAATTTTAAATAATTCTAACAAAATTGATAAAATTTTTTGTTTTCCAGGAAATGCAGGGACCTCAAAGATAGCTCAGAATATCGATATTGATCTAGAAAATTTCATTAACTTAAAAAAATATATAATTGATAATAAGATTGACTTAATAATTGTTGGTCCAGAAAAACCATTGGTTGATGGTTTAGTAGATTATCTAGAAAAATTTAATATAAAAGTATTTGGTCCAAATAAAATAGCTTCCCAACTTGAGGGGTCTAAAATATTTACCAAAAACCTTTGTAGAAAATTTAATATTCCAACTGCTGATTTTGGAGTTTTTACTAATAGAGAAGATGCAAAAAAATTTCTTATCAATATTAATTTTCCCACAGTGATAAAGGCAGATAATCTTGCATCAGGCAAAGGTGTTTATATTTGTAATAACAAGATTGAAGCTGAAAAAGCAATAAATGAAATCTTTGATGGTAAATTTGGTAAAGCTGAAAGTTTACTTATTGAGGAATATTTAGATGGTGAAGAAATGAGTTTTTTTACTATTCACGATGAAAAAACATTTAAAAATTTTGGAACAGCTCAAGATCACAAAAGAGTTCTAGAAGGCGATAAAGGTAAGAACACTGGAGGCATGGGCGCCTATTCTCCTTCAAGATTAATTAATAAGGATTTAGAAAAAAAAATAATTGAAAAAATTATAAAACCAACACTTAATGGCCTATCAGAGATAGGTAGTGGTTACAAAGGGTTTTTGTACACAGGCTTAATGATAATTAAAAATGAACCTTTTCTTATTGAATATAACGTGAGAATGGGAGATCCAGAGTGTCAGACTATTCTTCCTAAATTAAAAACTAACCTTTTAGATATAATTAACGCTTGCTGCACAAATGAGTTAGACAAATTAAAAATTGAATGGTTGAATAAGAAAAGTTTGTGTGTCGTATTATGTTCAAAAGGTTATCCAGAAAAATATAAAAAAAATATACAAATTGAAAATATTGATAAGATCAAACTTAGTGAGAATGAGTTTATGTTTCATGCAGGCACATCTAAAATAGATAATAAAATTTATTCTATAGGAGGAAGAGTTTTAAATTTTGTATGTCTTTCGGAAAGTTTTAAAGATGCAAAGAAAAATGTTATGGACAATCTTGAGAGATTAAATTGGTCAAACGGTTTCTATAGAAAAGATATAGGTTATAAAGCCATAGACTAATGCGTATAATATCTGGAATTTTGAAGGGAAAAAAAATTAACGAACCTAAAGACATTAAAACAAGACCTTTAAAAGATTTAACTAAAGAGTCTATTTTTAATATAATTGCACATACTAACAAGTTTAAAGTAAATTTAACTAATGCAAATGTACTAGATTTATTTTCCGGCGTAGGCTCTTTTGGTATTGAATGTCTATCTAGGGGTGCAAAAAAAGTTGTTTTCATTGAAAATTATAACGGCGTTTTACCAATTTTGAAAAAAAATTTATCCTATTTAAAGGAAAACAATAATTATGAAATTTTAAATATTAATATTTATGAAGATGAAACTTTTATCAAATTGGATAATAAGTTTGATATTATTTTTTTAGATCCACCCTATAGGGATAAACATATCAATAAATTATTATTGAAAATAAAGAAAACAAAAATATTAAATCAAAACGGAATAATAATTTTACATAGAAATAAGAAAGAAGTTAATTCCATTACTTCAGATTTTAAAATTGTTGAAGAAAAAACTTATGGAATATCAAAAATAATTTTTGTAGCCATTTAAATTAAAATTCTTTTTGTTTCTTTTTTAATTAATTCTACAGCAGGTTGATTATAAGGATTTATATTCATACATTTACCTAACAAAATTGTTTCTAAAATAAAAAAACAGAATAATTCTCCCAAAGTCTGTTCACTTCTATTTTTAATTTCAAAACTTCTATATGGAATATTTTTCTTTTTAAAAACATTTTCACTAGCTTTGAGTTGTGCATAAATAATATTTGAAATATTTTTGTTTTTTAAATAATTATGAGATGATAATATTTTTTGATTAATAATTTTTTTTGATTTATTTTCTCTCACAGAGAAAAATGTAAAAAAGTTGTTTTTAAATCCGTCTAGATATAATTGCATTACGCTGTGATTATCTTTTGGCATATTAGAAATTATTGGCAAAATTCCTTTTTTGTTCTTACCAAGACTTTCTGCTACCAATTGCTGATACCAATTAAATAAATTTTCTGATTTTGAATCATAATTTATTATTATTGAATTAAATTTTTTTTTTTTTGAAAAATGAAGTATTGCTCCAACATTTTCAATCAAAGATTTTAAAAAATATTTATTACTTACTAAATTATTTAATCTTTTAAAGTTATTTGGATTTAATCCCATCAATTCAGCTGGCAACATCCCAACCTCTGATAAAACTGAATATCTGCCTCCTATATAATTACTATGATGAATAACATCTGCCTTTAACTTTTGTGCTAAAAGATACAAATAACTTTTTTTATTTTCTGTTATAAAAATATTGCTATCATTTTTTTTTATTAGTACATTTGCATTTACTATAGTCTCTATAGTATTTCCTGATTTTGAGATAACAAGATTTGTAAATCTTGATTTTTTATTAGATTTAACACATGAATTTAGATTATTAATAAAAACAAAATTTTTTTTTATTTTGTATTTTAAAAAATCATAAATTGTTTGTGATCCTAAACAAGATCCTCCCATACCAATAATTCTGTAATTTGTAGATTTTTTATATTTCTTTATTTCTTTTAAGTCATAATTTAAATTATAATTTTTAGATAACGATTTGATTACTTCATTACTTCCTTTGAGTAATGTTAATAAAATTAATTTTATTTTTGACGTTTTATATTTTCCCTTAAAATTAATAAAATCAATATTTTTTGTTAGCATTAATTAAATTATTTTCTAATCTTTTTAAGTAAATTATCTTCTAAGGATATATTTTTTTGATTTTCAGAACTTTTGTTAGTTTCATTTATAGTTTTTGACTGACTTAATATTTCTTTCAATTGACTATCGTCTTCTTGATTGTTTATTTCATTATTATTTTTTGATTTAGGCACTGGTAGTTGATCAAATTCTGGTGGTAATTTAAGTGGTGATTTTTTTTCAACTAAAAATTCATCCACGCTATCCTTTTTTTTTAGAGAAAATCCATCTTTTATTGTTCCACATGATGATAATAACAATAAGCTTATTATAAATACATAATTAAATTTTTTCATATTTACTTTTATTATTATCAATTAATTCAAATAAAATCATAAAAAATACACCCATACTTATGAAAATATCAGCAACATTAAATATAAACCAATGAAAATCTTGTACATGAAAATCTATAAAATCTGGAACCGCTTTAAAGAAAATTCTATCATAAAGATTTCCTAAAGCTCCACCTAAAATCATTATTAGTGCATATTTTTTTAATCCTGAACTTCTTATCATCATAATATAAATTATAAAAATTATAATAATAATTAATATTGTTATAGAATTGTAAAATGTTTCTTCTCCAAAAGATAAAAGGCCAAAAGCTATACCTTCATTCCACACTAGAATGATATTCAAAAATTTTGATGAAAATATTTCAGACTCTAGAAGTTTCTTATCTAAATTAATTACATAAATTTTAGAAATTCTATCAAGTAAAAAAATTAGTAAAATAAAAGATGAATTAATAAAAAAATTTTTTTTTATCATTCTAAATTCACAGCACAGTTAGGTCTATCACAAGCTGTTTCTTTAATTTTCCAACAAATAGAACACTTTGATCCATTTGCCTTGCTAGTGATTGCTGTTGTCTCAATATCATTTTTATAACTAACCTCAGCACTTGAAGTAATACAAAGTTCAGAAAAATCTGTATTTTCTGTAAGGCTTTTTAATTTTTGATTTAGTTTTATTTTTAAATCAGCTTCTAGGCTCGATCCTATATCTTTACTAGCTCTTTTTTCTTCAATGCTTATATTACAAATGTCTCTGATTTTTATCAATTCGCTCCATTTATTGTTAAGTTTTTCGTTTTTAAATTTATCAGGAAATTCTAAAAATTTTTCAATATGAATACTTTTTTGATCTTTAAATAATAATTGAAAAATTTCTTCAGTTGTAAAAGACAAGATGGGCGCAAACCATTTTAACAAAGAATTTAAAATTATATTAAGAAGAATAATTGTTGACTTTCTTTTTTTTGAGTCAATAGGATCACAGTAAAGGTTATCTTTTCTAATATCAAAGTAAAAAGCAGATAAATCAACAGTACAAAAATTTAATAGTTCTTTATATAAATTATGAAAATCGTAATTGTTAAAATATTTTTTAAAATTATTGTTTAAAACATAAATTTTGTGTAGCATTAACTGTTCTAACTCAGGCAAACCATTTAAATCTAACTCATCAAAATCTATTGTTTCGTAATTATCATTAATATTTCCAAGTAAGTACCTAAATGTATTTCTTATTTTTCTATATGATTCAGCGTGTTGATCTAATATTGAATAATCTATTCTTAAATCTTCTGCATAATTAGATGATGCTACCCATATTCTTAAAATATCAGCACCATATTTTTTTAAAATATCCTCAGGGGCTATCACATTTCCTAAAGATTTAGACATTTTTAAACCTTTACCATCCACGACAAATCCATGAGATAAAATTGATTCAAATGGAGCTCTACCTCTAGTTCCGCAAGACTCTAATAATGATGAATGAAACCAACCCCTGTGTTGATCTGATCCCTCTAAATACATTGATGCTGGCCATTTTAAATCATCTCTTTTTTCTAAAACAAATGAATGAGTAGACCCACTATCAAACCAAACTTCAACTATATCACTTAGTTTTTCAAAATCGTCTGCTTTATATTTATTACCTAAAAATCTTTGAGGGTCATCTGAAAACCAACAATCCGAACCTTCTTTTTCATAAATAGAAGCAATATTTTCAGTAACCTCATCGTCAACTAAAATTTCTTTTGTTTTTTTATTCACAAAAATTGGTAGAGGAACACCCCAAACTCTTTGTCTTGAAACACACCAATCAGGTCTTGTTTCTATCATTGATTTTAATCTTTCTTTACCTTTGCTTGGGTAAAAAGTTGTTTCATCAATAGCCTTCAATGCTTTATCTCTTAGTTTATGACTTTCCATTGAAATAAACCATTGTGGAGTTGCTCTGTGGACAAGTGGAGCTTTAGATCTCCATGAGTGTGGATAAGAATGGATGAGCTCACTATTAAATAATAGATTTTTTTGTTCTCTAAGTTTTTCAATTACAATAGGATTTGCTTTGAAAATATGAATTCCTTCAAACAATTTAACATTGTTTGTATATTTTCCATCTCCATCTACTGTTTCTATTGCTCTAATACCGTTATTCAAACAAAGATTAAAGTCATCAGGTCCATGACTTGGTGCGCAGTGAACTATTCCAGTTCCTTGCTCAGTAGTTACAAATCTAGCCTCAAGCATTGGAATATCATTATCATAACCAAGATTTAAAAAAGGGTGACTACAAATAGTATTATTAAATTCTTTTCCCTTAAAAGTATGAATTTTTCTGAAATTTTTTAGTCCACACTCTTTAACAACCGATCCTAGCAGAGAAACTGCGATAACAATTTTTCTATTTTTAAAATCACCTTCGTCGTTTATTTCTAATACTACATAATCAAGAGACTCGTTATAGGCTAAAGCTTTATTGGCTGGAATTGTCCATGGAGTTGTCGTCCAAATAACTATTTCACTTCCAACTAAATTTTTCAAATTAGATGATTTAACTATAAACGAAGTATAAATTGTATCTGATTTATGATCCTGATATTCTACCTCAGCGTCTGCAAGTGCAGTTTTTTCAACTGTTGACCATAACACAGGTTTAAAACCTCTATATAAACTTCCTTCTTTTAAAAATTTACCAAGTTCTCTTACAATCTGAGCCTCTGCATTAAAGCTCATCGTTGAATAATAATTTTCCCAATCCCCTACAACACCTAATCTTTTAAATTGAGTTTTGTGGACTTCAATCCACTTCTCAGCAAATGTTCTGCATTCTTTTCTAAACTCAACTATTGGAACTTCGTTTTTGTTTTTTTTATTTTTTTTATATTGTTCCTCAATTTTCCATTCAATTGGTAAACCATGACAATCCCAGCCCGGAACATAAATCGAGTCTTTTCCATTCATTTGATGAAATTTTACGATTATATCTTTAAGAATTTTATTCAGAGCTGTACCCATGTGAATATTTCCATTTGCATAGGGAGGACCATCATGTAGGATAAATTTTTCTCTTCCTTTACTTTCTTTTCTTAATTCATCGTAAAGATTTATTTTTTTCCAATATTCAAGAATTTCTGGTTCTTTAGTAGGCAAGTTAGCTTTCATAGAAAAAGCTGTTTTTGGAAGATTTATTTGTGATTTAGTCATTTCGTTTTTTTTGCAATATTTAAGTCTTTTTTAATTTGTGCTCTTAATTGATTAACATTTTTAAATTTTTTTTCTTTCCTAATAAACTTTAAAAACTCTACTGATAAAAGTTTACTATAAAGATTTCCAGAAAAATTGAATAAATGAACTTCTAATAATATTTTTTTTTGATTAAATGTTGGTCTATATCCAAGATTAGCAATTCCTTTAAGATATTTAGGGTTATTTTTCCTTAGAACTCTAACAGCATAAACACCTGGTTTTGCTAGAACATAATCGTGAATATCTATATTGCAGGTTGGAAAACCAATTTTTTTTCCTACTTGTCTTCCCTTTTGAACTGTTCCCTCTATGGTCCAATTTCTAGCAAGAAGTTTATTTGCTTTTTCTAAAAATCCATTTTCTAAAAGATTTCTTATTAAAGAAGATGATACAATTTTTTTATCTTTAGTTAATGGTTTTGGCTTAACAACTTTATAATTATAAATTTTTTCATTTTCAATTAGCAAATTAACATTTCCTTCTCTATTATTTCCAAATCTAAAATTATTACTTACAAAAATAAATTTAGAATTTAATTTTTTATTCAGAATCTCAATTATAAAATTTAATGCTTTAGTTTTCGAGAATTGTTTATCAAATTTTTTTGTTATAACAAAATCAACTTTAAATTTGCTAAGCAATTTAATTTTTTGTTCAACATTTGATAATCTGAAATTTTTTAATTTTTTATTAAAAAACATTTTAGGCATTGGATCAAAATTAATTACACCAATATTTAAATTATATTTTTTTTTATAAGATTGTGCTAATTTAAATAACTTTTGGTGACCTTGATGTAGTCCATCAAAATTACCTATTAAAACAATGGATCCTTTATGTTTTTTTTGAATATTAAAATTATAGTAATGTTTTACCATTTTAAATCTGACTGAATAAAATTAACTATCACCTCGTATTCTTTTGTAACTTTTTCAATGCCTTTATTATTGATTTCATCTTTATGAATTCCATTAGAAATCAACAAGCAGTCATAATTTAATAGATTTGCGCCTCTTATGTCTGTGTTCAAATTATCACCAATTGCTAATATTTTTTTTTTATTATTATTAGTTGATTGATTATAAACTTCTGGATGAGGTTTTCCAAAATAAACTACTTCCCCACCCATTTTTTCAAAAACCATTGCAACTGAGCCTGCACACAACTCTCTGGTGTTTCCACGATCAACAATTAAATCTGGATTTGTACAAATCATTTTTTTATTTAAATGTTTAGAGAACAAGTCTTTATAGTAGGTCAAGTCTTTGTCAAAATCATCAAATAAACCAGTGCACAATAAATACTCACTTTCTTTAATGTTCTCACATTTGTTCTTTTCAAATAAATTAAATAAATCAAAATCTCTAGGTGGACCTATGTGATAAAATTTTCTTGATAGAAAATTTTTTTTTAAATAACTTAGTGCTGCTTCGCCTGAAGTAAATACATGATCTCTTAAATCTTTATCCATGCCCATTTTTTCTAAGAAATTTTTAACAGTTTCATTCGGTCTTGGTGCATTTGTTAAAAGTACATAACTTTTATTTTTTTTAGAAAGTTCTTTAAGAACGTTTATTGCTTTTTCATGTAATTTAATCCCATTATGAATTACCCCCCATAGGTCTATATAGAAAAGATCATAATGATCAGCTATTGACCGCAGCCCTGTTAAATCTAATTTTTTAGTCATATTTTTAAGGTATAAACCATAAAATCTCGAATTTACTAGCAATTTTAATACCCTAATGAGTTTCTAATCTTGAAATAGACGGCGAAATATCTATATGAAGCTCATATTTATAAAGATTTATAAAGGAGAATTTATGAAGTTTAAACCGTTACATGACAGAGTTCTAATCGAAGTATTAGACGGCAGTGAAAAAACTGCTGGAGGAATTATCATCCCTGACACAGCTCAAGAAAAACCACAAGAAGGTAAAGTTGTTGCTGTAGGTGGTGGAGCAAAAACAGAGGATGGAAAAAAAATTCCTATGGATGTTAAAGTTGGCGATAAGGTTTTATTTGGCAAATGGTCAGGAACTGAGGTCAAAATTAATGGTAAAGAATACAGCATAATGAAAGAGTCTGACATTATGGGTATTTCAGGTAAGTAATTTAATTTAAAGGAGAAAAATAATGGCAAAAGTTGTTAAATTTGATGCTGAAGCAAGAGCAGCGATGATAAGAGGTGTAAATATCTTAGCTGATACTGTTAAAGTAACTTTAGGACCTAAAGGAAGAAATGTAGTTATGGATAAATCTTATGGTGCACCAAGAATTACTAAAGATGGTGTGTCTGTTGCTAAGGAAATAGATCTTGAAGATAAATTTGAAAATATGGGTGCACAGATGGTTAAAGAAGTTGCTAGCAAAACGAATGACGAAGCTGGTGATGGAACAACTACTGCAACAATTCTTGCGCAAGCAATTGTTAAAGAGGGTGTGAAGTATGTTACAGCAGGTATGAATCCGATGGATGTAAAAAGAGGAATTGATGCTGCTGTTGATACAGTAAAAGAAAGTCTTGTCGCGTCTGCTAAAAAAGTAAAAGACAGTGATGAAATTGCTCAAGTAGGTACAATTTCTGCAAATGGTGATAAAGAAATTGGAACTATGATTGCAAAAGCGATGCAAAAAGTTGGTAATGAGGGTGTTATTACTGTAGAAGAAAATAAAGGTATTGAAACTGAATTAGACGTGGTTGAAGGTATGCAATTTGATAGAGGATACCTATCCCCATATTTTATTACTAACAGTGATAAAATGACTACAGAGTTAGATAATCCTTTTATTTTATTGCATGAAAAGAAATTAACTAATTTACAGCCAATGGTTCCTCTTTTAGAGGCTGTTGTTCAAGCTGGTAGACCATTAATGATTATTTCTGAAGATGTTGAGGGTGAAGCTTTAGCTACTTTAGTTGTAAACAAATTAAGAGGTGGTTTAAAAGTTGTAGCTGTTAAAGCTCCAGGATTTGGTGATAGAAGAAAAGCAATGCTTGAAGATATCGCTATTTTAACAGGAGGTCAGGTTATATCTGAAGATCTAGGAATTAAACTTGAAAATGTCAAACTTGATGATCTTGGATCTTGTAAAAAAATAAAAGTAGATAAAGATAATAGTACTATTGTAAATGGTAGTGGAAAAAAATCTGATATCGAAGCAAGATGTGCATCAATCAAACAACAAGTTGAAGAAACTACTTCTGATTATGACAGAGAAAAACTTCAAGAGAGACTAGCTAAGTTAGCTGGTGGAGTTGCGGTAATCAAAGTTGGTGGTGCAACTGAAGTTGAAGTTAAAGAAAGAAAAGATAGAGTCGAGGATGCTTTAAACGCAACTAGAGCTGCTGTTGAGGAAGGTATTGTAACTGGTGGTGGTTGCGCACTACTATACGCTGCTCAAGAATTAGATAAAGTTAAATCTAAAGGAGATGATCATAAAGCTGGAGTTGATTTAGTAAGAAAGGCATTAGAATCTCCGATTAGACAAATCACAATGAATGCTGGTGTAGATGGTTCAGTTGTAGTTGGCAAGCTGCTAGAGCAAAAAAAGAAAACTCATGGTTATGATGCTCAAAATGAAGAGTATTGTGATATGTTTGCAAAAGGTATCATAGATCCAGTTAAGGTTGTTAGAACTGCATTGCAAGATGCTGCTTCAATTGCTGGATTATTAGTAACAACAGAAGCGATGGTTGCTGACAAACCAGAGGAAAAAGACTCAGCCGGAGGAATGCCTGGTGGTATGCCTGGTGGTATGGGCGGCATGGGAGGAATGGGTGGAATGGGTATGTAATCCCTCATTTTCTAAAATTAATTCAAAAGGCCATCTCAAGATGGCCTTTTTTTTTATGTGAAGTTGAATTATGTCAAAAAGATATAGCGGTAAATCATTTAAAGATTCTAGTGTTAAAAAAAAACCGAAATTGAGCTTTAAAGAAAAAAGAAAACTTAAAAAAGATAAGCAAAAAAAGACGAATTAATCATAAATTTTGAAAATTATTCAAGCCAGATGTGAGTTTTTTTGAGTTTTAATATCCTTTTAAATATGTATAAGAGCCAGAATTTATGAACAATAATATCAGAAACATCACTATCATAGCCCATGTTGATCATGGCAAAACTACTCTAATTGATAATTTAATGAAACAAAGTGGTTCATTTAGAGATAATGAAGTTGTTGATGAAAGATTAATGGACTCAGGTGAACTTGAAAAAGAAAGAGGAATTACAATTTTAGCCAAACCTGCTTCAATTAATTGGAACAATTCAAGAATAAATATAATCGATACTCCAGGCCACAGAGATTTTGCTGCTGAAGTTGAAAGAGTTTTAAGTATGGCAGATGGAGCCTTGTTATTAATTGACTCTGCAGAAGGTGTTATGCCTCAAACAAAATTTGTATTATCAAAAGCTCTTAAACAAGGATTAAAACCAATTGTTGTTATTAATAAATTAGATAAAGCCGATCAAAGAGCTAATGAAGTTTTAGATGAAACATTTGATTTATTTGTTAGCTTAGATGCAAATGAGGAACAATTAGATTTTCCAGTTCTATATGCAAGTGGAAGATCAGGTTGGGCAGATCATGAAGTTGATGGTCCTAGAGAAAATTTAAATCCTTTGTTAGACTTGATTGTTGATCATGTAAAACCTGCTGAACTTGATAAAACTAAACCTTTTGCAATGTTGTCAACGCTACTTTATGCAGATAGTTTTTTAGGAAGAAGTTTAGTTGGAAGGATTACACAAGGTACTGCCAAAGCTAATCAGTCTATAAAAGCAATCAATTTAAATGGTGAAAAAGTTGATGAAGGAAAATTAACAAAAATTTTTAGATACGAAGGAACTAAAAAAGTCCCAATAGATGTTGGTGAAGCAGGAGATATTGTAATTGTAGCTGGGTTAGAAAAAGCAAATGTTGCTGAAACAATATGTGACCTAGAAGTAAATGAGCCAATCCCTGCGACACCAATAGATCCTCCAACAATGTCAATTACAATTACTGTAAATACTTCGCCTTTGGCTGGAACTGAAGGCAAAAAATTAACTAGCACTCAAATAAGAGATAGATTGGTTCAAGAAGCACAAAATAATGTTGGAATTACATTTTCAGAAAACGAGGGAAAAGACTCTTTTGTTGTTAGTGGTAGAGGTGAGCTAATGTTAGAAATTCTTTTAACTCAAATGAGAAGAGAAGGTTTTGAAATGACAGTAAGTCCACCAAAAGTTTTATATAAAACTGATGAGAGTGGAAATAAACTTGAGCCAATTGAAGAAATTACTATGGACCTTGATGAAGAACATTCTTCAAAAGTAATTGATTCAATGAACAGAAGAAAAGGTAAACTAATAGAACTAAAAGATACTGGAACAAATAAAAAAAGATTAATTTTTCATGCACCTACTAGAGGGTTAATGGGTTACACAAGTAGATTTCTTACTCTTACAAAAGGCAATGGAGTGATAAATAGAATATTCCATAGCTATGGTCCTTTTGAAGGAGAAATGGAGAGTAGAAGAAATGGAGCATTAATCTCTATGGAACAAGGAAAAGCAGTTGCATTCGCGATATTTAACCTACAAGCAAGAGGAGAAATGTTTGTAACTCACAATGATGCTGTTTATCCTGGAATGATAGTTGGACTTTCACCTAAACCAGGCGACATGATAATCAATGTCATGAAAGGTAAAAAATTAACAAATATGAGAACTCAAGGTACTGACGAAAATGTTGTCCTTACACCCGTCAGAACAATGTCTATCGCTGAACAATTAAGTATGCTTAATACTGATGAAGCTTTAGAGATAACTCCAGACTCTTGTAGATTGAGAAAAGCAATTCTTGATCCACACGAAAGAAAGAAAAGCGAAAAAGCTATAGCTGCAGCCTAATCAAAAGTTTTATCAACTAAATAAAGTCCTAAAGCAACACATGGGCCTATACCAAATGCGAATAATAATGTTCCGATACCTACTGTTCCCCCTAAATACCATCCAATACTAACAACTGAAATTTCTAATGTTGCTCTTACAACAGCTATAGGAAAATTAGTTAATTTTTGTAATCCTATCATTAGTCCATCTCTAGGACCAGCTCCTAGATTTGATACTAGGTAAATACCCCCACCTATTCCAACCATCACCACAGAAATTACAGCTAATAATAATTGATGAATATAATTTGATGGTGTTGGAACATATTTGATACAAAGATCAATCATAATTGCAATTATTAAAGCATTAAATATTGTTCCCATCCCTGGTTTTTGTCCAAGAGGTATCCATAAAATTAAAACAGCAATACTTATTAATAACGTGATAGTTCCAATACTTAAATTAATATTTAGAGAAATACCTTGAGCTAATACACTCCAAGGAGAAGCGCCTGTAAATGAAACAATTAATAATCCTTCACCTAATCCAAATATTGATAATCCAAAACATAAGAAAAAAAATGTAGAAAACTTTGGTTTAAAATTAAAAGGTTTTTCTGAGCTCCATTTTACTTTTGGAATTTTTTTAATTTTTAAAAACATAATCTAATAAGCTATATCTATTAATGAAAAATTCTAATATTGTAACTAGCAAATGAAAAAGTTTATAATTATTTTACTTGTTGTATTTTTCTCATCAATTTCTTTAGCTCATATAGGTCATTATAACAAATTTGATAAAATAGAAATGGAGATATTAAGAAATGATGAGGTAATTGGATATAACAATTATTATTTTAAAAGAGATGGTGAAAAAACAATAGTAAAAAATCAATATAAATTTGAGGTAAAATTACTATCTGCAACAATATTTAAAGTAAAGGGATATGGGGAAGAAATTTATTTAAAAGATAATTTGATATCTTTTCAATCAAAAACTCTTCAAAATAAAAAAGAAAAATTTGTAAACTTAAAACTAGATAAAAATAATAAAAAGTTTGAAATTAAAGGATCTTCATATTCAGGTGAAGCTTCTGTTAAAAATATTATTGGCAATTGGTGGAGTCATAAAATTTTACAAGCAGAAAGTCAAATAAGTCCTATTTCTGGAAGTATAAAAGAACAAATAGTTACTTTTATTGGCAAAGAAAATATTTCAATTAATGGTAAACAATACGAAACAGATCATTTTAAACTTACGTCAAAAGATATGTCTCTACCTGAAGATAAAAAATTAAATTTTGACATTTGGCTTGATAAAAAAACTTCAGTAATTGTTAAAATTACATATGAGAGAATGGGAAATTGGGAATATCGTCTAAAAATTCTTGAATAAAATTATTTATTTATTTTTTTAAAAAGATCGTTTGCACTTATCCATCCAGCCTCTACTCTAGGACCTACAAACCAATCTGCACACACTCCTAAATTTAATTTATCATTCCAATAGCTTTTAAATTTTAAGGGTCTAGAATTTGAAGAATATTTCCAACCATGATTTAATGAGGTTATAATTTTTGTTTTTTTAATTCCAGTAAGTTTAAAAAATTGGTTAATTAAAATCTTTGAGTTTTTTTCTTTATTTTCTCTATTTTTGTCTATTTTTTTATTTGCCCATAGATTTGTGCTTTGTAAAGTCCATAAATCATTATTACTTTTAAATCTTTTTTTACTATTTTCTCTAGCAGCCCACCCTAAAATTTTGTCATCAAATAAATAACTCGAAATATTTTTATTTGTTTTTTTAATTTCGATCATAACTGTAATATTTGCATCCATTTTGATTTTTTGCTTGATGAATGGATCCTTAATAAATTTTTTTGATAATTTTTTTAATTGTGGGAATGGGCAAGTTAACACTAATCTATCATAATATTTTGTTTTATTGTTCTTAAAGACTAGTCTCCATTTATTGTTTATATATTGAATCTTCTCCAACTCACTTTGAAAATTACATTTTATATTCTTTATTAAGTGTTTACTAATATCATTGTTACCTTTGTAACCAATTATTTTAATATGATTTTTATTTTCTTTTTTTAATTTGTTTAAAAAAATATGTTTGCCACTCCATTTTTTTAGAATTTTTTTTTTACACAAATTTGTAATAAATTTTTTAAATTGAATTGATTTTGGAGAAATGTATTGTGCCCCGTGATCAAATCCTTTTGACTTATTTAATCTTTTAAAAGAAGATCTACCCCCTGGACCTCGAGCTTTGTCATAAATATGTACAGAATTTTTTTTACTTAACAAATTAGCTATTGTTGCTCCTGAAATTCCAGAGCCAATTACACAATAACTGCTCATTTTCCTGCAACAGTCATACCTTCTATCATCATAGTTGGTGAATTGACTGAATATTCAAATTCTAAATCATTAGCTAAAATTATATTTTTGAACATATCCTTAAAATTACCAGCAATTGTTATTTCATTAACAGGATATTTAAATTCTCCATCTTCAACTAAAAAACCAGTGGCACCAACAGAATAATCCCCTGTTACAAGGTTAGATCCGTGACCAATAGTTTCACTAATATAAAGACTTCTTGAATTTTTTTTCATAAGATCTTTGTAGCTTATATTTCCTTTTTCAAAATACAAATTAGTGGTTCCACCACTTCTTCCATTTGATTTTAAATTTAATTTTTTTCCATTGTAAGTGTCCACAAGATAATTTTTAAGTATTCCATTCTCTATAAGTTGTAATGTATTGGAATTTACACCCTCTGAATCAAAATTTTGTGAACCCATTCCTTTATTTATATCGGGTTTATCAATTACATTTATTGAATTAGCAAATACTTGTTGATCAATTTTATCCTTTAAAAATGAGGTACCTCTTGCAATTGCAGATGCAGATATTGCACTTGCAAAAGCACTTAACATTCCCTTTGAAATTCTTTTATCAAAAATTATGCTGGTCTTCTCACTTCCAATTTTTTTAGGGCTCAATTTTCTAATAGTTTGCTTTGCAGCTTTATTTCCAAGATCTGTTGCTTGTTTAATATCAGACAAATGACGTTTGCTAGAAAATTCGTAGTCTCTTTCCATGCTATTTTCATCTTTTGCAACTGTTACACAAGAAGCAGTAAAAGAAGAAGTTTTATAACCGTCACAAAAACCATCGCTATTAGCTAATATAAAATTTGATTTATTTTCAGTGAAACTAGATTCTGTATTTATGATTTGATTTTCTGACGATGCAGATTCCTCTAAATCTTTTAAATATTTTATTTTTTTATCGTTTTCGAATCTTGTTTCATCATACAAATTAAGGCTACTAATTTGTTTGGCTAATAAATTTTTATCCGGCAAAGAATTAAATTCATCCTCTGGTGTAATTTTTGTAGTTTCAAAGCACTTTTCAATTAAAGTTTTAATATTTTCATCTAGTAAATTTGATGATGAAATTGATGATCTTCTTTTACCTAAATAAGTTTCTATACTTAATGCCAATCCATCTGATCTATCTGACGCTTCTAGGGATTTATTTCTAAAATTAACTGTTTCTGAAATTGAGTGACCAACTGTAACACTTGCATCAGTTGCTCCCATTTTTTTTGCCAAATCTAAACAATATGAAGCTTTAGATTTTAAAAATTCCTGATCTTTAACCATAATACTTTAAAGTTTTGTTCCACCAACTGTCATTTTATCGATTAAAATTGAAGGTTGAGCGACTCCCACAGGAACTCCTTGTCCTGCTTTTCCACAAGTTCCTATTCCTGGATCTAACATCATATCATTTCCTACCATCGATACTTCCTTAAGTATTGATGGTCCATCACCAATTAGTGTTGCGCCTTTAATTGGAGATCCAATTTTACCATTATTTATTTCGTAAGCCTCAGTACAATTAAATACAAATTTTCCAGATGTAATATCTACCTGGCCACCTCCAAAACTTACTGCAAAAATTCCTTTATCAACAGATTTGATCATTTCATCTTGAGTTTGATTGCCACTTAACATCATAGTATTTCTCATTCTTGGCAAAACAATATGTCTATAATTTTCTCTTCTTCCAGATCCAGTAGATCTTGTATTCATTAATCTTGCATTGTGCCTGTCTTGCATAAAATTTTTAAGAATACCATTTTCAATCAAAACTGTTCTCTCGGTTGGTGTGCCTTCATCATCAATTGTTAAACTGCCTCTTCTATTATCTATCGTACCATCATCAACAATTGTTACTCCATCACTTGCAACTTTTTCGCCCATAAGATTATGAAATGCTGATGTTTTTTTTCTATTAAAATCCCCTTCTAGACCATGACCAATAGCTTCATGAATTAAGATGGCAGGCCAACCAGGTCCTAGGACTACTTTCATCTCACCAGCAGGTGCTGGTTTACTCTCTAAATTTACTGATGCTATTCTAAAAGCCTCTTCACAAACATTTTTCCAATTGTCATTTTTTAAATAATCATCATAAGATTGCCTACCACCAATTCCATATACACCTATTTCTTTTCTTCCATTTTTTTCTAACATAACTGAGACGTTGAATCTAATTAATGGACGTACATCAGTAAGCGACTCTCCACCTGATCGAATAATTTCTATTGATTTTTGCTCACCAGCAAAACTAGCAGTCACTTGTTTTACTGATCCATCTTTTTTTCTTAAAAATTCATTTACTTTATTTAATACTTCTAATTTTGAATCTAAAGTTTTTTGTTCAATAGGGTTTATATCTTTATAAAATTTTTTATTAGATTTTGAAATTTCATGATTATATGTGCCTTTAATTGATTTCAGAGTTGATTTAAGATTTTCTGAAGAATTTTTTAGTGAATCTTTTGATATTTCATTTGAATACGAATACGCAACAACCTCGTTTGAAATAGCCCTAAAACCAAATCCTAAATCAGAACTATAGTTTGAGCTTTTTATTTTGTTATCATCTAACAAAATTGACTCTGATTTAGACTCCTCTAAATAAAGCTCACCATCATCACAACTGTTTAGTGTTTCAGATACTAATTTGTCTGCGTCCTGTCTTGTTAAATCAGATTTATTAAAGAAATTACTCATTTACCTTAAATAGTGGTTTGTTGATATTTTTCAACTGATCATTTTACGCATGTACAATTTCTTACTAAAAGTTAATTATTGCTAAATGAAAGTATTTTTTAATAACTCTTGTAAAATCTGTAGATCAGAAATTAACTTATATAAAAAAGAAAATATCGAAGATATTGACTGGGTAGATATAACAAATAACTCAGATGCTGAAAAAGAAACATCTAGAAATGATAAAGAATTATTAAGAAGATTACATGTTAAGCAGAATGGTAAAATTATTCAAGGAGCAGAGGCATTTCTCTATGTTTGGAAAAAAATTCCAAAATATAAATTTTTATATAAATTTTTCAAACTACCAATAATTTTTACATTCTTCAAATATGGGTATGAAATAGTTGCCTTTTTTTTATATTTAAAAAATAAAAAACAACTTAAAAAACTAAGTTAAAAAAAATATTAAAAATTCACTAAGTAAAGACATTGATAATAAAAACATAATTAATAAAATTGAATACATAAGAGTTATAACTCTATTTCTTTTTCTCCTAAGTCTAACAAAAGTTTTATCATCTAGATCTGAAATATCCCTTTCACCAACTACGGGATAATCATAACTCCATCGCCATGTAGATTGGCCTAATCTAGAGTCGAGACTGTTAAAATACCTTATCCATGCAAGAACATATCTAAATATTAAATACAAAATGATCATTAATGCAGATGAAAATAACATCCTAAATGATACTTAATTATTTAAGATAATTTAATTGATATTTTTGGCTCTTTTTCTTGCGATTAACTGCGTAAGAGCATCAACCATAGTATCTGAGGCCTTAAATATTTCATTATTTTTAAATTCGTGGGAAATATTTTTTTCTGGATTGGTTTTATCTTCAATAACTATTCCTTCGTCTGGTGAATTGTTTTTTATATAAATTAATAGAAGCCACTCGTCATCTGAAGCTTCATCCCATTTAACAAATATTTCTCCTGTTTCAAATCTTCTGTCTATACATCTAAAGATAGACATATGCCTTGTTATGTGTCTTTTGTTTAGTTGAAACACTAAACTGCTAGCACTTCTATAAAAACTTTCGAGAGCAAACTCAATTTTCTGCCTAGCTAAAGTATATTCTTTTTCCTTTTGTAAAAGTGTTTCTCTATCTTCATCTCCTTGAATTTTAACTCCTAGAGCCTCTACTCTTTCCTTAATTTTTTGATCTCTAATAATTCGATATTTTTCTTTTAATTTTTCTATTCTTTGTTGTAAGCCAGCATAATCCTCTCTCTTTTCCCTTAAAGAAATTTTTTCTAATTTCTCTAATTCTTTAACCTCTCTAACTCTAAACTTTTCAATTTGCTTATCTAATTTTAATTGTTGTAAAAATTGTTTTTGTTTTTCTGCTTGTTCAATTCTCAAAAGAGCTTGTTCTTTTCTTAAAAATAGTTTTATTTCTTTCGTTCTTTGTTTTTCTAATCTAATTTCGTCTTTTAAAGATTGTTCTTTTAATTTAACTTTTAATTCATTTTCTTTTTGTTTTTCTTTTGCAATTTCAATCTTTTTTAATCTTTCTTTTTCTTGTTTTTCTAATTTTAATCTTCTTGCTTCATCTTTTTTTAGAATTTTATATTGTAAAATTGTATCTGCAATTTTGTCAAAAAATGCTTGAATATATTTTTCAAAACCAAAATTTAATCTAAATTTAAACTCAGGCTTTAAAGAATTTTGAAAGTTAACTAACTTTAAAAGAAAATCTGGTTTCTTTGGTGATGTAGATTTGTATTTTTTTTTTACTTTTTTTAATTTTCTAACTTTTCTTTTTTTAGAATTTTTTATTTGTCTTACTTTTACTTTTTTAATGTTACTTTTCTTAATCTTTTTTAGAGGTTTTTTAATTTTTTTTTTATTTTTGGAAAAGTTTTTTTTTGTCTTTTTTTTCTTTTTTTTCATTTGAGGAAATTAATATTTATCAATAATTTATTGATAAATATAGTCTCTTGTAACTGGTGTTGAGGAATAATTTTTTGTTAATTGAAATTGATATACAACTTGATCACCCCATTTAAATGCCATCTCACAACCTGCAAGATAAAATTCCCACATTCTAAAAAACCTTTCATCAAACATTTGAATTATTTTTTCTTTGTTTTTAAGACAATTTTCTTTCCAATGTCTTAAAGTGTGCATGTAATGCAGTCTTAAAACTTCAATATCTGCAACGATTAATCCCGACTTTTCTATATGTGGACTTACCTCACTCAAACTTGGAGTATATCCACCAGGAAAAATATATTTTGTGATCCAGGGATGTGGATCTCGAGGTGGATTTACTGACCCTATTGTATGAATCAATGAAACTCCATCATCTTTCAAGAGTTTTTCGACTTGTGAAAAAAATTTTCTATAAAATTTTCTTCCTACATGTTCAAACATCCCAACACTTACTATTCTATCAAATTTTTCATTAAGCTCTCTATAATCCATTAACTTGAAGTTTAATTGATTTTCTAAATTAATTTCTTTTGCTCTTTTCTTGCAGTAATTAAATTGATTTTCTGAAAGTGTAATGCCTGTTACTTCACAGTTTGCACTTTTTGCAATATCTATTGCTAGAGAACCCCATCCACATCCAATATCTAAAACTTTTTGATTTGGTTTTATATTAAGTTTTTTTATTATGTGTTTAATTTTATTATTTTGAGCTGTTTCTAGTGTATCTGTTTCATTTTTAAAATATGCACATGAATATTGCCTTTTAGGATCCAAAAATAAGTCATAAAGATCATCCGAAATATCATAATGATGCGAAACGTTCATTTTAGATTTTTTTATAAAATTAAAATTAGTTAAATATCTATAAGAACCTCTTAATTTATTAATTAAAGAACTGAAAAAATTTAAGTCTCCTCTTCCAAAATTCATTAAAGAGAGATCCAAAAAATCAGTTAGCGTTCCATTTTCAATAGTGATTTCACCATCTGTATATGCTTCACCAAAATATAAATCAGGATGAAATAGCAACTTATAATGAAGATTTTTATTTAAAAGGTTAACTTTAATTGGGTTTTCACTTTTTGGATTTCCAATAATGTAACTTTTTGAATTAGCGTCAACTAATATAAATCCATCTTTTTTAAAAACATTATTTAAAAATCTAGCTAATTGCATTAAGCCGCCTTAGTATTTTTTAAAGAAAAATTTAATTTTTCTAAATTATTGATTAAATCCAATTCATCTTTAGCATTTAAAATGCTAAGTGGTGGTAATAGATTTTTATAATATATTTCTTTTTTACTAAAGTATGTATGTAAACCTGAAATCAAATTATATTTTTCAAATTCAGCTCTTACATCACAAAGATTTTGGTTTACTGTCTGATCTTGTCCATCATTAAAATCATCATATACTTTTCTTGCCAGTAAAGAAGTGGCATTGCATGTAGCTGTGATTATTCCTGAACAGCCTAATTGAAGTCCTTTAAATAATTTAGATTCTGATCCAGGTAAAACTGAAAAATTATCAATTTTTAAATTTTCAAAAAGATTGTAAGAACTATCTTTTACACCAATAATATTTTTTGGATATTTTTTTACTAACTCTCCAATACATTCAATACTAAACTTATAACCACAGAGTTTTTCAAAATTATATAGTACTATTTCACAATCAGAAATTACTTCTACTATTTTGCTATAAAATTCTATTACTTCTTTATCTCCATATTTATAGTAAGCTGGCGGCATAATTAAAAATCTATTAAAACCTAAAGATTTAGAAACTCTCATTAAATTAATTGTTTCACCTAAAGAATTTAAACCAGTGCCTATAATATATTTTTCTTTGTGTTTGCTTGAAGTCAGATGATTTAACAAATTAATTTTTTCAGAAACAGGTATGAGTTGAGCCTGCCCTGTGCTTCCAAATATAGCTGCACCGTGACAACCATTATCTATAACCATTTCTGCGTGCAAAATGGTTTTTTTAATATCAAGCGTCAAATCATCATTTAAGATCGACATTGAAGCCGCATAAATGCCTTTAATTTTACTCATAGTAAAAATTTATATAAAAATATTAATTAGTAAAGTTTATAAGTTAACCATGAAAATATTAGCTATTCAAAATAAGATGGGTATTGGTGATACGGTTATTTTCCTACCATTTATTAAAGCTATTTCAAATAAATTTGGAGCACCTGTTAGCTTGCTAGTGAAAGAAAATTCAAAAGCTGACGAGTTTTTAAATCAAACAAATTATATTGATGAAATAATTCACTTAGAAAGAGATAATAAAATAAATCAAAAACATGATGGTTTTAAAGGATTTTTCAAATTAGCAAGTGATATAAAAAAATATAATTTCAATAAAGTTTTTATATTCAATTCTTCTTTGAGATATAATTTAATTTCTAGGTTAGCAGGTATCAAAGAAATATTTCAATACCCGTTATTTGAGAAACAAAATCAACACATTACAGAACCAGCTAAAGTTTTAATTAAAAAATATTTAGATTGCGAAACAGGTGACAATCCAGAAATTCAAATTGATAATGATCTAGTTCAAAAATCAGCAGTAAACTTTAATATAAATAATGACGAACTTAATGTTTTGTTAGGTGTAGGTGGTTCAGGTCCAACAAAAAGAATACCATCAAAAACTTTTCTAAACGTAATGGAAAAATTAGAAACATTTAAAAAATGTAGATTTTTTTTAGCAACGGGCAGAAGTTACGATGAACAAAAAATTTTAACAGAAATATATAATACAAAATTTAAAGAAAAATGTGTCACCTTAGATAATCTTAATATAAAAGAAATTTTACCTATTATTAAAAATTGTAATGTTGCAATCTGTAATGATACGAGTTTCTCACATTTATCATCAGCATTAGGAGTCAAAACAATTACATTGATGGCTGATACACCATTAATTTATGGTTCTTACAGTTCAAATATGTATCCAGTAATACCTGATGGAGAAAAAACAGTTTCACACAATACACTTGGTAAAGATAAAATTAATCCAGATAAAATTTATGAAAAACTAATATCAATAATTAATTAAGAAATATCTTTAAGAACTATTTCTTTAGCTTCATTAACTATGGCTGATAATCTTGAGGTCTCTGGGGAAATATCAGGATGAATTTTTTTTTGGATTTTTTGGTAAGCTTTATTCACTATCTCTTTAGTTGGTTTTTTATTAATATCTAAATTTAAAATCTTATATGCTTCAGATATTGATAATGTAGAAGAGTTATTATTTTGATGCTGGTTAAAAGAAAATCTTCCAGAATTTCTTAAAGTTTGAATAAGTCTATAAAGAGAGAGTAATTGGATCAGCGACAAACCTTTAAGTTTAACCAAAGCGAGACTTGCAAGAGTTAACGGCAATGTAAGTAAAAATTTTCCCCCAATCGCAAATAAAACAGCTAATAAAGCCAATAATAAAATTGTTACCAGCCTCACTCCTTTTGACATTTTTTTTGGAGAAATATTTGACCACCATCTTAATAAAAAATATAAAATGACTAATATTACAACTAGATAAATAATAATATTCATATATTTCCTATTTAAATGAAAGTACCACAACTTAAAAAAAAACTAGAGATAAAAACTTGTCACAATATTGACTGGGAAGACAATTATAGCTGGATTCATCAAAATAATATTTTGGAAGTCCTCAAAGATAAAAGTAAGTTAGATCCTGAAGTCAAAGAATATTTAGAGGATGAAAATGCTTATACAGAACATCATCTTAAAGACACTAAAGATATCCAGAAAAAACTATTTGATGAAATTAAGGGAAGAATTAAATTAGATGATGAATCTTTACCCTATAAAGATCATACGTACGAGTATTGGACAAAAACTACAAAAATAGGAAATTACTCCATAAAACTAAGAAAAAAAATTGGTTCACAAAACATAGAAGAAATATGGAATGGTGATAAAGAAAAGGAAAAACTCAAAACTGAATATTTTGGTGTTGGGGATTTAGAAGTAAGTAATAATGATAAATATCTAGGATACTCTTTAGATCTTAAAGGTTCTGAGTATTATACAATTTATTTGAGAGATATAAAAACTAGCAAAATCATTTCAAAAGAAATTACAGAAACATCTGGAGGAATAACATTTAGTCTAGACGATAAATATATTTTTTATTCAAAACTTGATAAAAATCATAGAGCAAGAAAAATCTATAGGCATAAAATCGGAAATTTTACTGATGATGATGAATTAATATTTGAGGAAAAAAGTGAGGCTTTTACAGCAAGTATTGGGATAAGCTCAGATGAAAAATACTACTTTATAAATACTTCTGATCATAATACTTCCGAACAATACTACTTTAAGTCAGATGAAACAAATCCATCTCCTAAACTTATTATAAAAAGAGAAAGAGGTGTTCTTTATTCTGTTAACTCATGGAATGGAAAATTCTACAATCATACAAACAAAAATGCTGAGGACTTCAAGATTGACTTTTGTGATAATTTAGAAAATCAAGACTGGAAACCATTTATACCTGCTAAAGATGAAATTTTAATTGGCGGTCTAACTTTTCTTAAAAATTGGATTATTCGTAGCGAAACTTCAGACGCATTAGATAAATTATTTGTTAAAAATACTTCTACAAATATAGAAGAAGAATTAATTTTTTCAGATGAGAGAGTTTACGTTCCAGGGGTTACATTGGCTCAAAAAGATAGAAATACAAATGAAGTTTATTTAGGATACTCATCCCCTAGTACTCCCTCAAGGGTATATAAGTATGATTTAGCAACTAAATCTAAAGAACTTGTTAAAGAACAAGAGATTCCATCTGGTCATGATAAAGATGACTACATTGTTGAAAGAGTGGAGTTTAAATCTCATGATGGAAGAATGGTACCATTAACAATTACCAGGCATAAAAAGACAAAAATTGATGGTTCTGCTAACCTTTTATTATATGGATATGGATCTTATGGAAATTCTATGTCCCCAAGTTTTTCTTCTACAAGATTAAGTCTTATAAATAGAGATATAATTTGGGCCACAGCCCATGTCAGAGGTGGTATGGAAAAAGGCATGAAGTGGTGGAAAGAAGGAAAATTAACTAACAAAAAAAATACTTTTGAAGATTATATTTATGCAGCAAAATATTTGATCGAAAACAATTATACGTCAAAAGGAAATATTATTGGAATGGGTGGATCAGCTGGAGGATTATTAATGGGAGCTGTAGTCAATCAATCTCCTGAATTATTTTTAGGAATTATAATGGCTGTTCCTTTTGTAGATTCTTTAACAACAAATCTTGATCATTCTTTACCTTTGACTGTTGGAGAATTTGACGAATTTGGAAATGCTAAAGAAAATAAAGAACACTTTGATTATATTTTTTCATATGCACCCTACAACAATATTAAAAAAATGGATTATCCACATATTTTTATCACAACAAGTTTAAGCGATAATAGAGTTTTATTTGATGAACCTGCAAAATTCACAGCAAAACTCAGAGACCATAAAACAGATAATAATTTGCTTCTTTTAAAAACTGAAATGAATGCTGGTCATGGTGGAAAATCAGGAAGAGATGGTGCAATAGAAGAAATTGCTATTGACTATGCATTTGCATTAAAAATTTCAAAAAAAATTTAGTAAAATTTAAATCTTGAAAAAAACAAATTAATTCCCATATAAGTCAAGTAAGTCGCCTAATGGGGCTTACATAAATAAACTTGCTTAACAAAGGAGGATATTATGACAAGTAAGGATCTATCTATATTTAACTCACTAAGACCTTTTTCAATTGGTTTTGATGACATGTTCGACCAATTTGAAAATATGTTGGGAAATGGGAATTTGACGATGCAGTCAAATTATCCACCATACAACATCCGAAGGACAGGTAAAGACAACTATGCAATTGAAGTAGCATTAGCTGGCTTTAGCAAAAAAGACGTTGAGGTTGAGTTTGAGGACAATTTATTAACAGTCAGAACAAAACAAGTTAATAAGTCTGAGGACAGTGATGTTAATGGAGAAATTATTCATAAAGGTATTTCTCAAAGACAATTTGCAAGATCATTCACTATTGCTGATGATGTAAAAGTTCATGGTGCTGAACTTAAAGATGGTCTTTTAACAATATCTTGTGAAAGAATAATTCCAGAACATAAAAAAAAGAAGCTTATTGAAATTAAATAAGTCTTAAACCTTACTTGTGGGGAGAAGTCCCCACAGGTATGAGTAAATCTTAAAAACTGATTGATTTAAACAAGTTCTCTTATATTGCTAAAAAACCTATAATGAGCAAATTTGTTTAAAACAGCAAATTTTAAAAACACCCGTTTGATACAAAACCAACGACTATGTTTTCTGAATTAATCTCAAACCTTCGTTCACAAGGAACTAAGTATTTTTTGCTATTATAGACTAGCTCAAAATTACCTTTTGCGTTTTTGAAATCTTCATCTGGTTTTCCAAGCTCCATTTGAAGCTCGCTGGCAGATTTTCCAAGAAATTTACTTAATTTTTCATTTTCTTTTTCAACAATTGCATCTGTTTTTTCCTTAACAGTTTGACACCCTGAGAAAAAAATTATGATAATAAAAAGACTTATTACCGATTTAAATTTTGTCATTACTTAAAGTCCACTTTTTTGTTAAATAAATTATTAACTTTTAAGTTGTATAAATAATTTATTTCTTATTACATTTACATTTAATTATAGTAACAATTGTGTTCTTTATTTGATGGTTCAGGCATATGAATGAAAAAGCTTTAGAAAAGATACTAAATATATTTTTAAAGGAAGTTCTGCCACTTACTGAAAAAGGTGTTGCTAAAGGTAGTAAAATATTTGGGGCAGCAATAATTAAAAAAAACGATTTATCTCTTGTAGTTGCAGAAACAAACAATGAAATAGAAAATCCATTGTGGCATGGAGAGATGCACACACTTAAGAAGTTTTATGAATTAGATACAAACAAAAGACCAAATGAGAAAGACTGTATGTTTTTAAGCTCTCATGAACCCTGCAGTATGTGCTTGAGTGCAATTACTTTCTCTGGTTTCGATAATTTTTATTATCTGTTTCCATATGCAGATACAAATAATGAATTTAATATTCCTCATGATCTAAATATACTAAAAGAAGTTTTTAATATTCGTGATGGAAAATATAATAAAAAAAATTCATATTGGAAAAGTCAAAACTTAAATTTACTTATTGAAAATTTACCTCCTTTAGAAAAAGAAAAAGTTTTAAATCAATTAGACGAAATAAAAACAAAATATTTAACTTTATCAAATCAATATCAGAAAAATAAGGGTGGAAATTCTATACCATTAAACTAATTGATGAATACAAACCTTAAAATTTCAAATGTAACTAAAATATATCCTGGGTGTATTGCTAACGATAATGTTTCACTCGAATTTAATAGTGGTAAAATTTATGCTCTCCTTGGTGAAAATGGTGCTGGAAAATCTACTCTTGTTAAAATTCTCTCAGGTGTTGTCATTCCAGATGAAGGAAAAATTTATTTAAATGAAAATATTCTAAAACTTAATTCACCATCAGATGCAAAAAAAAATGATATTGGAATGGTATTCCAGCATTTTAACCTTTTTGAAACTTTGTCTGTATTTGAAAACTTAATAATAGACTCAGATGAAAAAAGAGAAAGTTTAAGAGAAAAAATAGATACAATTATGAAAAAATACAATTTTTCAATTGATCTTGATATTCCTGTTCTCAATTTATCAGCAGGTCAAAAACAGAAAGTCGAAATTATAAGATGCCTTATAAGAAGCCCAAAAGTTTTAATTATGGATGAACCCACATCTGTATTAACGGAGCAAGAAACAAGTGAATTATTCTTATCACTGAAAAAATTTTCAGAAGAGGGAATTTTAATTATTTATATAACCCATAAATTAAAGGAAGTTATGCAGCTTTGTGATGAAGTTGCTGTAATGAGAAAAGGAAAATTAGTCTCTATAAGCCAAATCAAGAATGAAAACTTAGAGTCTCTTGCTAATAAAATGGTAGGTCAAGATTTAAAAACAATTAAGAAAAAAAAGGAAAATAATTCCTCAGAACAATTAATTAACATAACTAATCTTAATTTTACAAGTGAAGATCCTTTTGAAACAAATTTAGTTGATATTAATTTTTCTTTAAATCGAGGAGAGTGTTTGGGAATCGCTGGCATATCAGGAAATGGCCAAAGTGAATTATTTCAAGTATTAAGTGGTGAAATCATATCTAACAAGAATTCTATAGAATTTAATAAAAATTATATTGGGGATTTAAATCCTCAAGAGAGACGAGAATATTTGATGGCTTTTTCTCCAGAAGATAGACTTGAACAAGCTGCTATTCCACAAATGGCAATTTTTGAAAATGTAGCTCTAAACAATTTTAAATCCTCAAATTTTTTTAATAATGGATTAATTAATGAAAGCAAAATTAAAGAACACTCAAAAAAAATAATCTCAGACTTTAATGTAAACACTGACAATATAGATTTAAAAAGCCAATTTTTATCTGGAGGAAATTTACAAAAATTAATTATTGGAAGAGAATTAATAACATCTCCAGATTTATTAATTTGTTTTAATCCTACATGGGGTTTAGACGTTGGAGCTATAAATTATATCCATGAAACATTAATTAAAATCAATGAACAAAATAAATCAATAATATTAATATCAACGGACACTGATGAGTTGTTAAAATTAAGTGATAAAATTTCAGTAATTCACAAAGGAAAATTATCAAAAATAATGAAGGCTGAAGAAGTTACCTCTGAGAAACTTGGGATACTTATGGGAGGAGGAAATTGATTAAAATTGTAAAAAGAGATCAGCCTTCAAAAGCTATTTTTTTCTTTACACCTATACTAGCTATTTTTCTCACATTAGTGGCAGGAGGTATAATATTTTATATTTTAGGTTTTAAACCATTTGAAGCTCTAAAATTTTTTTTCATAGTTCCAATTGCAGATAAATACGGTTTTAGTGAATTACTATTAAAAGCTACACCACTTTGTTTAATAGCAATTGGTTTATCTTTTTGCTTTAAAAGTAATAATTGGAATATTGGAGCTGAAGGTCAATTAACTTTTGGAGCTATAGTTTCTGGTGGAGTTGCATTATTATTTTATGATCAAGAAGGTTTCTATATTCTACCAATAGTAATATCAGCAGGCGCAATCGGTGGTATGATATATGCATCAATACCTGCAATATTAAAAACTTACTTCAATACAAATGAAATATTAGTAAGTCTAATGTTGGTATACGTTTCAAAATTAATTTTAGACTATTTAGTAGTTGGGCCTTGGAGTAACCCAGAAGGATTTAATTTTCCTGAAACTAGACAGTTCAGTGACTCTGCAAGACTTCCATTATTAATTGAAGGACTAAGAATTCATGCTGGAATATTTTTAGCATTAGCTGCAGTAGTTATCAGTTGGTTTGTTTTTTACAAAACTTATTTGGGTTTCCAAATGAAAGTTTCAGGTTTTAGTTTAAAAACTGCAAAATATGCTGGCTACAAAGGGAAAAAAATGATTATCCTCGTTTTTTTAATAAGTGGAGCTTGTGCAGGTCTTGCAGGGGTAGGAGAAATTACTGGACCTATTGGGCAACTTCATAGAGAAGTATCTCCAGATTATGGTTTTACTGCAATAATTGTAGCGTTTTTGGGTCGCTTACATCCTGTCGGAATAATTTTTGCATCTCTGGTTGTTGCGATAACTTATCTGGGTGCTGAAACAGCGCAAATCTTTATGCAAATACCCAAATATACAGGTCAAGTTTTTCAAGGGATGATTTTATTTTTTCTTCTTGCTTCTGACTACTTACTCTTTTTCAAATTTAAATTTATAGACTCAAAAAAATGATCATTGATGTGAATTTTGTTGGATTAATAATTGCATCAATAATGGCATCTGCAGTTCCTTTAATTTTAGCTTCTTGTGGTGAACTAATTACAGAGAGATCTGGGGTACTAAACCTTGGTGTCGAAGGAATGATGATTATTGGAGCTATTTCAGGCTTTGCACTGATGACAGTTACTGGAAGTTTAATTATAGCAGTTTTTGGTGCAATGTTAGCTGGAGTTTTAATTTCAACAATTTTTGCATTTCTTACCCAAACATTAATTACAAATCACGTGGCAACTGGTTTAGCTCTCACTATTTTTGGAATAGGAATCTCTGCAATGATTGGAAAAAACTTTGTGGGTATTCCTGGGAAAGAATTTCCAGTTCTGTTTGAAGGTTTAAAAGATACAATACCACTTTTAAGTCCAATATTATTTGGACATTCAATTGTTTTTTATTTTGCTTTTACCTTACCCTTCATAACTAGCTACTTTTTGAAAAAAACTAAAGTAGGATTAATAGTTAGAGCTGTGGGAGACTCTCCAGAATCTGCTTCTAATCAAGGCATAAATGTAAAATTAGTTCGTTACGCTTGCATACTTTATGGAGGCGCAATGTGTGGACTTGCAGGTGCGTATTTGTCAATGATTTACACTCCTCAGTGGATTGAGAATATGACCGGTGGAAGAGGTTGGATTGCACTAGCGCTAGTAGTTTTCTCAACGTGGAATCCAATTAAAATTTTAATAGGTGCGATGATTTTTGGTGGATTAACCATTATTCAATTTCATATGCAAGCAATCGGAGTAAGAATTCCTGTTCAATTTTTAACAGCTTTACCCTACTTAGTTACAATAATAGTTTTAGTTGTAATTTCTCGTGATAGTAGAAAAATAAGACTAAGTACTCCTAGTTCCTTGGGGAAATCTTTTCATAAAGACAATTAATCTAAAAATAATCATTTTTTTTTAGATAATATAATTTAAGTTTAAATAATTAAAAAATTAAAAGGGGAAATAAATTTATGCATAAATTTTTAATTCGTTCTTTCGTCTCTTCTTTAGTTTTATTATTTACATTAACTGTTGCTGCGGTTGCAAAAGATGTTAAAGCAGCGTTTGTTTATATTGGTCCAACTGGTGATCATGGATGGACTTATCAGCATGATGTAGGTAGAAAAGCTGTTGAAGCTGCCGGATTTAAAACAACGTATGTAGAGGGTGTTCCAGAAAGTGCTGATGCTGAAAGGGTTCTTAGACAATTAGCTAATTCTGGTCACGACATCATCTTTACGACTAGCTTTGGATATATGAATCCTACTAACAAAGTTGCAAAAGAGTTTCCAAATGTAAAATTTGAACATGCAACTGGATATAAAAGAGAACATCCAAATGTTGCAACTTACGCAGCTAGATTCTACGAAGGTAGAACTATTTTGGGAACAATCGCTGGAACTATGACAAAATCAAATGTAATTGGTTATGTTGCATCTTTTCCGATACCTGAGGTTATCAGAGGTATTAATTCATTTACTTTAGCGGCACAAAAAGTTAACCCAAATATTAAAACTAAGATTGTTTGGGCTTTCACTTGGTACGATCCAGGTAAAGAAGCAGAGGCAGCAAAGGCTTTAATTGACCAAGGTGCTGATGTAATTGCTCAGCATACAGATAGTACTGCTATTGTTCAAATGGCTGAAAAAGCTGGAGTATATGCTTTTGGACAAGCAAGTGATATGGATAAGTTTGCACCAAAGGCTGTGTTGACTTCAGTTGAAAATAACTGGGGGCCATATTATGTCGATAGAGTTAAAGCTGTTGCAAATGGAACATGGAATCAAAAAGATACATGGCATGGTATAGGTGACGGTATGGTAGTAATCTCAGGATTAGATTCTCAAATGCCTAGTGACCTACAAGCAAAAGTTAAAAAACTTCAAGCAGATTTAGCATCTGGTAAAGTTCATTCTTTCACTGGACCAATTTATGACCAACAAGGGAATTTGATGGTAGCCGAAGGGAAAACTGCAGATGATGGTATGCTAGCAGGTATGATGACTTATGTTAAAGGTGTTGAAGGAGATATACCTAAGTAATCATTTAAACTTATAAAAATTTAAAAGGCCAGTTTTTTTAACTGGCCTTTTTTATACTTGATGTTTTTTTTTTATTTGTTCAATTCTTAATTCTTCATAAATTTCGAAAGGCTGCACAATCCAAGGATTACCAGTAAGTTTTTTTGCACAAAAATCTGGCTCAAATGTTGATTTCTTTTTTTTAAACAACGTTGCAGTTTTAATATCTTCTATTTTATCTTTTATCGGTTCATATTTTTTTAGCCAGTCTATACTTTTATTAAAAGTTATTCCTGTATCAGATAAGTCATCACATAAAAGTATTTTACCACCCATACTAGGTGCTATTGAACTCATTTCCCTTGAAAACACAATATCACCCTGCTCATCTTCCACTCCTTTACCACTATAAGACTCAACTGCAAGATATGCACATTTTAATTTAAATATTCTGCTTAAGACATCTATCATAGGCGCTGCTCCACGCATGATGCCAATAAGTATTGTTGGTTTATATCCACTTTCATCAATTTGGATTGCTAACTTCTCAACAGTCTTGTTGTACTCATCCCAGCTGACTATCATTTTTTCAGTCATAATATTTTAATATCTATTTATTTAAATAATAAAACTAAAACTGCAAGAACGATAAGTGCAATTATTGAAGATATTAAAATATACAACCTGTGAATGTTTCTTCCTCTTAAGTTAAAATAATGTCGTGCTACTCCGGTAATGACTGCTAATGCACATAATATTAACCAATTATATTGGTGATAAACTAAGAAACTTGAGTGTCCAGAAAGCATTATAAACAATACTAAAAAAGTGGAATAATTATTATGAATTGATCTCTGTTTAGCTGCTAGAGATAAACTCATATCAAATTTTTCACCTCTTTCACTACTGCTGATAATGTTCATTTGATTTGGTATAATTACTGTAAAAACATTACCAAACATGTTGGTTCCTATAATTAATCCAACACTTAAAATTGCAAATTTTGGTCCAAATAATTTTGTTAAACCAAAGGAAACGACTGCTAATAAAACAATGGCTGTAGATATAAATAATACATTATTTTCAATCAATTTCGATTTACACAATAGATCATATATAAACCAAAAAATAATTAATGATAAAAGCGAAATTATAATAGCATAACTAGATGGCATTATTAGGACACGTTTATCAACCATTAATACACCAGCGTTATAATAATAAATTACGACTAATAGCAACATTCCTGTTACAAAAGTTAGGTAACTTTGCCATTTGAAAATTACTAATCTATTTAAATATTCCTGTGGTGGTGAGGTTTTTAACCTTGAAAGTTTATAAAAAAAACCAGAATGCATCAGATATCCTTCTCCATCTACATCATCACTAGTTATATTTTTATTTAAATTATTGTCTAAGTAATTAAATAAAAAACTGTTACCCACCCATAATATTGCAAACACTACATGGCCCCATCTTAAAATAACCTCTAACCATTTAATTGTATACGGTAAGAATTCCATCAGTATTTTATTTTATCTACTTTTTTATCCCAGATTTCAAACGCTTTTAAAGCTTCTTCTCTAAGCATTTGCACCATTTTAATTTTTCTATCATCAATTTTTTTTGGGATTTCTGTATAAATAAAAGAGTCGTCAAAATCTATATTTTTTGCATCATCTCTTGTATTTGCATAATATATTTTATCTAATCTTGACCAATAAATTGCTGAAAGACACATAGGGCAAGGTTCACAAGATGTATAAATCTCACATCCAGAAAGATCAAAAGTATTTAAATTTTTACAGGCTTCTCGAATTGCTACTATTTCTCCGTGAGCAGTTGGATCATTTGTGGAAGTAACTTTGTTAGAGCCCTCTGCAATAATCTTTTGATCCTTAACTATAACACTTCCGAAGGGACCACCTGTAGTGTTCGCACTTTTTATTGAAAGTTCAATGGCTTTTGCCATATATTTTTTTTTATCTTCCATTTTTAATTTTGTTAATACTCATTAAAATTCTTTCAGGTGTTGCTGGCGCATTAAGTTCTGGTGCAAACTGATAATTTCCAACTGAAGCAACTGCATCTTTAATTGCATAAAAAACGCTCATAGCTAACATTAGAGGAGGTTCGCCTGTTGTCTTTGCTTTATTAACAACTTTTTCTTTATTTATTCCATCTTTAAAAATTTCTACATTAAATTTTTTTGGAATATCACTTACAGCAGGAATTTTATACGTTGATGGAGAGAAAGTTGTAATCTGACCATTTGATTTCCAATTTAGCTCTTCAATAGTTAACCAACCTTGTCCTTGAACAAAACCCCCTTCAATCTGACCTAATTCAAGAGCTGGATTTATTGGTTTCCCTGCATCATGCAAAATATCAACTCTTTCTAGGATATTTTCACCTGTCAGTGTATCTATAGTTACTTCTGAAACAGCTGCACCATAACAAAAATAATAAAATGGTCTTCCTCTAAATTTTTTTTTATCAAAGTTTATTTTTGGCGTTGAATAAAAACCTGAAGATGAAAGAGAAATTCTATTTAAATATGCTTCTTGAATAATGCTTTTAAATTCAAATTGTCTGTTTCCAAATATTATATATTGATCCTTATAAATTGCTTCTTGGTTGTAGATCTTATATTTTTTTTTAATAAATTTTTCTAAATTTAATTTAATTTTTGCTACTGCATTTAATGCTGCAGCACCATTAAGATCTGTGGTTGAAGATGCAGCGCTAGCTGAAGTATTTGGAACCTTAGCTGTATTTGTTGATGAAATATATACTAAATTATATGGTAATCCCAAGGAATTGGCCACTAGTTGAGCTATTTTTGTATGAGTCCCTTGACCCATTTCTATACCACCATGGTTCAAGTACACACTTCCATCTGTATAAATATGCACTAAAGCACCAGCTTGATTTAAATGAATTGTTGTAAATGAAATCCCAAATTTTACTGGTGTAATAGCTATGCCCTTCTTTTTAAATTTATTTTTTTCATTGAATTTTTTTATCTCTGAATATCTTTTCTTATAATTAGATTTATTTTCTAAATTCTTAAATATTTCATTAATCACATTGTCTTCAATAGTCATTCCATAGTGAGTTATGTTTCTTTTATCTTTTTGATAAAAATTTTTCTTTCGAACTTGAATAGGATCTATTTTTAAATACCTTGAAATATTATCAATAACATTTTCTATAGCCATCATTCCCTGATTTCCACCAAAGCCTCTAAATGCAGTTGAAGTTGGAATATTTGTCTTACATAAATTATTTGTTACCTCGATATCTGAGATGTAATACGCATTGTCTATATGAAGAAGAGCTCTTTCATTTATTGCTGCTGATAAATCAGGCGACATTCCACAATTTGATGATAAGTGAATTTTTAATCCTTCAATAATTCCTTCATCATTAAAACCAACTTCGTATTCAGATAAAAATTCGTGCCTTTTACCAGTCAAAATTATATCATCATCTCTATCTAGTCTTAATTTTACAGGCTGACCTGTTTTTTTTGCCAACAACGCACAAATACATGCAGTCATAAAGTTTGTCTCTTTCCCTCCAAATCCACCACCAATTCTTCTTACTTCAACATTTATTGAATTACTTTTTTGATTAAACATTTTTGCAATTAATTGTTGTGTCTCAGAAGGATGTTGTGTTGAGCTGTAAACTAAAAAATTATCATCTTCTTTAGGTATAACAAACGCTGCCTGACCCTCTAAATAAAAGTGTTCTTGACTTCCTGTAGTAAAATTTCCTTTCAAATTATATTTTGAATTTTTAATTTTCTTAGAAGGGTTCCCTTTTTTAATTTTTCTAGGCTTAAACAAAAACTGTTTTTTATTTAAAGCTTCTTTTATTGTGATAACTGGTTTTAAATCTTTATAAGTGATTTTGGCCTTTAATACTGCTTTTCTTGCAAGTTCAGTAGTTGTAGCAGCTACAGCAAACAATGGTTGACCAAAAAACTCAACTTTTTTAGCTGGAAATATTGGATCACCATCAAAAACAGGGCCTACATCGTTCCTTCCTGGGATATCACTTTGAGTAACTACTGATATCACCCCTGCACTTTTTTTTACATCGCTTAAGTCTATTTTTTTGATTATTGCATGAGCTTTTTTACTTAAACCAATAGCACCATAAATTGTATTTTTTGGTTCATTAATGTCGTCAGTGAATTCAGCGTATCCACTTACGTGCTTATAAGCACTATCATGTGGTCTTACATAATTAACATAGTTCTCTTTGCTCATTTAATTAACTCTTGTTAGCTTATTAGAATCTATTTCTACGAAACATTTCATCAATAAATTTTTTGCTATCTCTAACCGATATTCTTTACTTGCTCTCATATCCCCTATAGGACTTAGGTCTCTATCAAGAGAATTTTTGGCTTGATTAAAAGTACTTAAATTTAGAGGTTTATTTTTAAGAATTTTCTCACAGGCTTTAGCTCTTTTTGGTACAGCTGCCATACCTCCAAAGGCAATAAAAACCTCTTTAATCTTATTTTTATCAATTTCAAAATTAAAAGATCCACAAACAGATGAAATATCATCATCAAATCTTTTTGAGATTTTAAATGCTTTAAAAATATTTTTCTTAAATAATGGTATTTTTATTGAGTGAATAAATTCATTCTTTTTTAACTTAGTTTTTCTATAATCAAGGAAAAAATTATTTATAGGAATAACTTTTCTTTGATTGAAGCTTTCAATTAAAATTTCTGCATTTAAAGATAACAAAATTGGTAATGTATCCCCTATTGGAGATGCTGTTGCAATGTTGCCACCTAAAGTTCCTACATTTCGAATTTGAACAGAACCATATCTTTTAAGAACTAAATAAAAATCTGGATAATGTTTTTTAATTTCTTTTTCAAATTTTATTAAAGGTGTAGAGGCACCAACCTCAAGGTAATTTTTATTTACTTTTATAAAGTCTAATTCTTTTATTTCTTTTAAATCAATTATAAAAGGAATTTCTTTTCTTTCTTTTGTAACTTTTAAAGATAAATCTGTTCCACCTGCTAGAAAACTAAAATTAGAGTATTTTTTAATTATATTTTTTAAATCCTTAATATTCTTTGGTGAAAAATAAATTTTATCATCTTTTTTAATATAAATATTTTTTGGTTTAATTTTTTTTAATAATTGAATAACTTTATTGTTATTTTTACTAAATTGATCATTCCTGTTTTTCTTGTCTAAACTTTTTGCAGCATCTATTATAGGTCTATATCCAGTGCAACGACATAAATTACCTGATAAAGAATCTGTTATTAATTCATTATTAAGATTTTTGTTATTTTTAAACATTGAAAATAAAGACATAACAAATCCTGGTGTACAAAAACCACACTGTGAACCATGGAATTTTACCATCGCATCTTGTACAGGGTGAAGTTTGCCATCTTTGGAAACCAAATCTTCTACAATCAAAAGTTGTTTACCATTTAATGATGGAACAAATGAAATACAGGAATTAATTGCTTTATATACAATCTTATTTTCAACTAATTCACCTAAAACAACTGTGCAAGAACCACAACCACCTTCTGAACATCCTTCTTTAGTTCCGGTCATTTTTAATTCAGTTCTAATATAATTAAGCAATGTTTGATTTGGATCAGGATTATTGATTACTATAAGATTATCATTTAATAAAAATTTAACAGAACTCGATATCACTTAACTACCTCTATAAGTAGAATAACTCCAAGGTGAAACAAGTAAAGGAACATGATAATGCTGTGAGGGATCTGAAATACCAAATCTGATAATAACATCATCCAGGAATGGAACATCGCTAGCTGCAGATGTATTTTTAAAATAATCACCAATATGAAAAACTAATTCATATTTACCCTTAACAAAAATATCTCCCTCAGCTAATGGTGAATTAGCTCTACCATCGTCATTGAGTTTTGTTGACGTTAATTTTTTTCGTTCTGAATTATTAATATAAAACAACTCAACTAGGATACCTTTGCCAGGTTTACCAAAATACACATCTAAAACATGAGTTGTGAGCTTTGTCATAAAATTATAGTATCATTTAATTTTAAACTTAAAATATTTTAAAGTTATATGAGAACAATAGATAACATTAACGATCTTAACAAGTCTGATTTTTTGTCTTTATTTGGTAATGTTTTTGAAAAAACTGAGTCAGTTGCAGTGGAAGCATTTGAGTCAAAACCATTTAAAAACTTTGGAGATATTATGTTTAAAATGCTTGATATTTATGAAAATTACGAAAAGAATAAAATTTTAGAGATTTTAAATGCTCATCCTGAGCTTGCTGTAGCAAAAAAAATGACCTCTGAATCTATATCAGAACAAGCCTCTGCAAAATTAAACCAATGTTCTAATGATGAATATGAAGAATTTAAAAAATTAAATTCAGAATATAAAAAAAAGTTTAATTTTCCTTTTATAATTGCCGTAAAAGGTAAAGATAAAAATGAAATTTTGAATTCTTTTAGACAGAGAATACAAAGTGATGTAGAAAGTGAATTCCTTGAAGCAAAAAAACAAGTAAAAAAAATCGCAACCTTTCGTTTGGATGAAATAAATAAAAAATGAAAAAATTTATAAGTGCAAAAATGATTAACTTAGCAGACCCAAGAATTGGATCTAAAGTTATATTTAAGACTGACGATTTTTTTGCAGCTGCTCATAGAATATTAAACATCGAAACTCCAGTTTTTAAAGATGGACTATTTGACAAACATGGTAAATGGATGGATGGATGGGAAACAAGGAGAAGAAGATCAAAAGGTTTTGATTATTTAATTTTAAAACTTGGTAAACCTGGGAAGATATTTGATATAGAAATTGACACATCACACTTCAATGGAAACCAGCCCACACATGCTTCATTAGAAGGTTGCTTAAGTAAAACAAAGCCTAATAAGAAAACAAAATGGATACCTTTACTGAGCAAAAAAAAACTTGGCCCAAGCCGAAACCATAGCTTCAAATCAAATAACAAATCTGTTTTTAATTATATAAGACTAAACATTTTTCCCGATGGTGGAGTTGCAAGACTAAGGCTTTATGGAAAAATTGAAATGGAGAAAAACTTTTTAAATAACAAAACTATTAACCTTACATCTGTTTTAAATGGTGCTTCAATTATTGGTTGTAATAATGAACATTTCGGCAGAGCTGAAAATATCATAGCACCTGGTAAAGGAAAAAATATGGGAGATGGTTGGGAAACAAGAAGAAGTAGAGGAAAAAACTTTGATTGGCTTATAATAAAATTTGGAAAACCAGGATTAATAAAAAAGCTAGAGATAGATACCCATCATTTTAAAGGAAACTATCCCGATAGTTGTTCAATTCAAACTGCAAGCATTTCAAAAGATCTTTCCAATAAATCAATTGTCAACAATTCAAAAAATTGGAAGTTTATTTTAAATAAGTCAAAACTGTCAGCTCACAAGAAACATATTTTTATAAAATTTTTAATTAAGAGAAGTAAAGAAAATTATCTAAGAATTAATATCTATCCAGATGGTGGAATTTCAAGAATAAGGGCATTCGGAAATTTTGTGAAATGAAAATAATAAAAGCAAAAAAAATTACTAAAAAAAATTTTTCTAAATTTGGTCAATTAATAGATACGTCAAAAAAAAATCCTATAAATATTAATGATGGGTATGCAAAAAGATTTGATAATTTGATAAACCTAGATGCATCTAAAAACAAAGGGAAAGCAATTGTTAGTATTTTTAAAGCAAAAAAAAGAAGGTTTCCTATGAAAATTGATATGATGGAAAAACATCCTTTAGGAAGCCAAGCCTTTATACCAATGGAAGATACAAAATTTTTAGTATTTGTAGCACCAAAAGGAGATAAGCCAGACGTAAATAAAATCCAATCCTTTTTAGTACCAAAACAAACTGGAGTTAATTACAATGCTGGTATTTGGCACTTTCCGTTGATTTCTATTAAAGATATGAATTTTCTAATTGTTGATAGAAAAGGAAAAGGAAACAATCTTGTTATTTATAAATTTAAAAAAGATAAAATTATTTTAAAGAAATGAAAAAAAAATATCCAAGAGATTTGGTGGGATATGGTTCCAAAAAAGTTAAGGTAAGGTGGCCTGGTAATGCTAAGTTAGCTTTACAATTTGTACTAAATTATGAAGAAGGAGCAGAGAATTGTACCCTTCATGGTGATAAAACTTCAGAAGTATTTTTATCAGAAATTATAGGAGCAAAACCAATTAAAGGTCGACATTTAAATATGGAGTCAATTTATGAATATGGGTCAAGAAGAGGATTTTGGAGAATTCACGACCTCTTTAACAAAAAAAAAATTCCACTTACTATTTTTGGAGTTGGTATGGCATTGGAGAGAAATAAAGAAGTTTGTTCGGCTATAAAAAAAGCAAATTATGAAGTTGCTAGTCATGGGTGGAGATGGATTGATTATCAAAATGTATCAAAGAAAAAAGAAAAGAATGATATGAAACTTGCAGTCAAATCTATAAAAAAGATTTTTGGTAATAAACCTGCTGGTTGGTACACTGGTAGGTGTAGCACAAATACTTTAGATTTAGTAATCGAAAATGGTGATTTTTTATACTGTAGCGATACATACAGTGATGATCTTCCATATTGGATAAAAAAAGGTAATAAAAAACAACTGATGATTCCTTATACACTTGATAACAATGATATGAGATTTGCAACCAATCAAGGATTTAATTCGGGTGAACAATTTTATAATTATTTAAAAGATAGTTTCGATGCCCTTTATGAGGAAGGAAAAACTTTACCAAAGATGATGTCGGTTGGCTTGCATTGTAGATTAATTGGAAGACCTGGTAGAATACAGTCTCTTAAAAAATTTTTAAATTACATTACAAAATTTAAGGATATTTGGATCTGCAAAAGAGTAGACATAGCTAAACATTGGATAAAAAATTATAGTTAAAATTTTTATTATTGTTCCGCAGCTATAAAAGTATAGTGAGCAACCGCTTCTATTTCATCATCAGATAGTATACCCTCCATTGCGGGCATTACTCCTATACCGTTTCTAACTGCCATTATAATTCTTTGAATATCAGGTCTAATTTCATTTAAATTTGGACCAACCATTGCGTTCGATCCAGCATCTGAGAGCATATGGCATGCTGCACAATTCCCAGCCCCCAGAAAAACTTCTTTTCCCTTGTTAAACAGTTCATCAGCATTAGCTTGTATAATTGAAAGAAATATCAAAACAAACAAGCTATTACATAAATTTAAAAATAATTTTTTCACTTAAATTTGGTATCATAATTAAAAAAATTTAAAAAGGAGAATTATGAAAGCTTATTGGATTGCAAATTATACTGAAATTAAAGATAACGAAAGACTTAAAAAATATGCTGTTAAAGCTAAAGAAGCGGTTGAAAAATATAATGGAAGAATATTAGCAAGAAGTGCAAATAATATAACTTTAGATGGTAGGGAAATGGTAAGAGTAGCTCTCGCGGAATTTCAAGATATAGAAACAGCAAAAAATTGCTATAATTCTGAGGAGTATATTGAAGCTAGAAAACATTTAGAAAACAATGTTACCAGAGAACACATAATTTTTGAGGGAATGTAATATTCAAAAATAAAAAAAGAGTATGAAGATATTTGATTGTTTTATGTATTTTGATGAAGAGATGATCTTAGATCTTAGGCTAAATATTTTAAACAAACATGTTGATTATTTTGTAATCGTAGAAAGTACATATACTCATCGTGGAGAAAAGAGAGAATTAAAATTTAATCAAAATAAGTTTGAGAAATTTAAAGATAAAATTATTTATCTTATTTATGATCAAGTCCCAGATAATTTAGAGTATATTAATACAAAAGATACAGAACAAGAGAAATCAAGAAAACTAATTATGAATGCAATTTTTAGAGAGAATGGGCAAAGAAATTTTATTACAAGTGGTTTGAAAGATGCCGAAAGTGAAGATGTTGTATTAATTTCAGATGTAGACGAAATACCAAACTTAAATAATTTGGATTTTAGTCAAATAAGTCAAAAAATTTTTTTATTTGAACAAGATATGCTTTATTACAAATTTAATTTAAAATTACCTAACTTATCATGGAAGGGAACTAAGGGTTGTAGAAAGAAATATTTTAAAAATCCCCAGTGGTTAAGAAACATAAAAGATCGCAAATACCCTTTCTATAGAATAGATATACTTTTTTCTGAAAAGAAATTTATTGATTGCAAGATAATCCAAAATGGTGGATGGCATTTTACTAATATAAAAACAGCTGAAGGAATTAAACATAAACTAGAGTCATATCTTCATCATATTGAATTTGATAATAACCCACTAACAACTAATCAAATAGATCAAATTATAAAAGACAAAATTGCAGTATATAATTTATCGGTAGATCAAAGACAAAATAAATTGGGTGGAAACAAATTAGAAAAATATCCTATAGAAAATTTACCAAAATTTTTAATTGATAACTTAGAAAGATATAAAAACTGGATTGATTGATATAAAATTTAGTACTGAATAGGTTCTGGGTCTATACTTCTCCATAAATACCAAGTAGCAACTGAACAATAAGGTGAAAATTTTCTATTTAAATATTTAACATATCTTTCTGGTGGTAAGTATTTTTTTTTAAAATTTTTGGATATTGCTCTTAAAAGACCTATATCTTGTATAGGCCAAATATTAGGTCGATTATAAGTAAATAATAAAATCATTTCTGCTGACCATCTTCCAATTTGTCTTAATTGAGAAAGATAAATAATTGCATCCTCATCAGACATTTTTGAAATGAGTCTTGGATTAAACTCTTTACTTAATATTTTTTGGGCTAAACTTTTTATTCCTTTTACTTTCTGTCTGCTTAGACCGCAGCTTTTGAGTTGAATAGTAGATAATTTGCTAACCGTTTTTGCATTTATTTTATTTTTACATTTTTTTTTAAATTTTAAAAAAACTGAATTAGCAGCAGCAACGCTAATTTGTTGTCCGATTATACTTTTACATAGGGAAAAAAAAATATTTTTTCTTGAAGTAAGTACTATCTCTGAAGGGGATTTATATTTTTTAATCAAAGAAGACATAGTTTTGTCTTTTTTAGATAAATATTTTTTTGCTTTATTCCAATATGATGGGATTTTACTCATGTCGTGAAACAGATAACTTCTTTTTCAAATACATCTCTCTCCTAAATATAATAATAGATGAAACTATAACTAATAAGGCACCTAATAAAGTTTTAAAAGTTGGTATTTCGTTCCAAATAAAATATCCAAATATTATAGCAAAGACTAATCCAAGATATTTTAAAGGAGAAACCAAACTGACTTCTGAATATTTATAAGATTGTGATAGCCATAAATTAGCAAGACCACCTAATATGCCAACCATGGATAACAATAATAAATCTAGTAAACTTGGCAAGACCCATCCCTGATAAAAAGATAAAAAACTTAGAAGCATTATAGAGAATGAAAAGAAAAAACTAATTAACCAAGCAGGCTCTGTTGATGATAATTTTCTTATAGCAATAGCAACGTAAGATAGACCTAGGCAAAAAATTATTGGATAAATATAATATAAATTTAAAGAGCTAAAACCTGGTTCAGTTATGAAAATTATACCAACAAATCCAACTAAGACCGCTAACCATCGATAAATACCAACTTTTTCTTTTAATAAAAAAATTGAAAATATTGTTATGAATATTGGTGCAGCAAAAGAAATACTTACAACTGTTGCTAAAGGTAAATTTCTTAATGCTACAAATATAGAAACTAAAGCAATTAATCCTGCTAAACATCTTTTAAAATGAAGAAAGGGTCTAGTTGTTTTATAAAAATCTAAATATCTATCTTTAGGAATAAGAAATAAAATAGGAATTATTCCACAAAATCCTCTGAAAAATAGTACTTGTCCAACAGGATAATCATCAGACCATTTAACAATCACATCCATAAGTGAAAATGCACATACTGATATGAACATGTAAAAAAAGCCTAATTGATTTTTTGATAGCATATGATTAACTTTAAATTAATTAAGTTAATTATCAATGGAAATAGCAATTTTAGGATTAGGATGTTTTTGGGGACCAGAAATTAAGTTTAGTCAACTTGATGGAGTTATAAAAACAGAAGTAGGTTATTGTGGAGGTCATAATGCTGAAACAAATTACAAAGAAGTGTGCACAGGGACAACAAATCATGCAGAAGTAGTAAAATTAGATTTTGATCCTAAGGTAATATCCTACGAAAAAATTCTTGAATATTTTTTTGAATTTCATGATCCAACAACCTTAAATTCTCAAGGACCAGATTTTGGAACCCAATATAGAAGTGAAATATTTTATTTAAATGATCAGCAAAAAATTATTGCTGAAAAAATGATAGAAAAAGAAAACATCAAATTAACAGGAAAAGTTGTAACAAAAATATCTTCAGTTAAAAATTATTGCCCTGCTGAAGAGTATCATCAAAGATATTTAGAAAAAAGATAAAATGTCTTTAGTTGATACAAGTTGGTTAGAAAATAATATTGATAAAGTAAAAATTATTGATTGCTCATGGCATATGCCTCAAACTCAAAGAAACGGTTTTGAGGAATATACAAAGGAACATATTCCAAATGCTATTTTTTTTGATTTAGATAAAAATTCCAAATTAGATACTGATTTACCACATATGCTTACCGATACTAAATCTTGGGAAAAAATAATTAGCAATATGGGTATAGAAAATAATGATCGAATAGTTGTTTACGATAACTCTGATGTTATTAGTTCTTGTAGATGTTGGTACAATTTAATTTATTATGGACATGACCCTAAGCTAGTCCATGTTCTGAATGGTGGATTAAAAAAATGGAAAAAAGAAAATAAATCGACAGATAACAAAAAAGTGATCACTCAAACATCTAAGTATAAATGTAAAGAAAATAAAGAACTTGTTAAAAATAAAAAACAAATAGATGAAAATATTGATACAGGTAAATTTAATGTTGTTGATGCAAGAAGTAGAGAAAGATTTGAAGGCAAAGTTGCTGAACCAAGGAAAGGTCTTAGAAGTGGTTCAATAAAAAATTCTTTTTGCCTACCCTTTTCTGAATTAGTAAACGAAGACCATACTTTCGTTAGTAAAGATAAAATAATGGAAAAATTTAAGTCCTTTAAATTTGAGCATGATAAAAATCTAGTATTTTCATGTGGTTCTGGAGTGACTGCAAGTGTATTGGCACTAGCTTATTCTTTAATAAATGCTAAATATATGCCGACAATTTACGATGGTTCTTGGGCTGAATACGGAAAAAATTAACTTATGAAAACATCTACAAAAATAACAAGTATAGTAATCATATTTTTCTTAATAATTGCAACAGTGATCATTGGAAGAACAATGATAGGTAATCATTTCAAAAAAAAATTTAGTAAAAGACCACCTCCTGGAATAATAATAACTACTACTAAAAAGAGAGTTTTTGAAAATGTTGTTAGTACATACGGGACCGCAACTCCAATTCAAACACAATCATTTAAAATTGAAAAATATGAAATATTAAAACCTATAAAGTTTAATCAAAAAGTAAAAAAAGGAGATGTAATTGCTGAGCTTAAAAATCGAAAAGTTATTGCTCAATTTGATGGTGTTATTGGAAAAAGAGAATTTTCAGAAGATATAGAGGTTTCAAAATCTTCAATATTAATTAATCTTGAAGATACTAGCTCAATATATTGTGATGTAGACATACCTGAAATTTTTGTACCATTTATTAAGGTTGGTCTGCCAGTTGATATTAAATTTTCTGGATATAAAAATAAAATTTATAAAGGTGAAGTAGACTCTTTTGCTAGCAGGATAAGTGAAGATACAAGAGCTTTGGCAACAAGAATTAAGATGGATAATGTATCAGGTGAAATATTACCTGGCTCATTTTTAGAAATATCAATTAAATATGATGTAAGAAATGGCTTAAGTGCTCCTGACACTAGTACAATTGTCGAGGGTGAAAATGTTTTTATTTATAAAGTAGATGAAAAAAATAAAGTAATGAAAACAAAGGTAACCATTGGTGATAGATATTTAGGCTTTGTAGAAATATTAGATGGATTAAATAATGGAGATAAAATTGTTGCAGAAGGAACAAAAAAAGTAAGACCAAATTTAACAATCAGACCTATTGAGAAAGGAGCTAAAAAAAAACAAGGAAATTCTAACTGGGGTAAAAAAGATAAATCAAAAAAAGCTGAAGAAAAAAAAGGTAAATTTGATTGGTTAAAAAATATTTTTAAAAAATCAGATAAAGAGAAAAAATAATTAAATGTATATAACTGAAGTTAGTATTAAACGACCTGTTGTTGCTTGGGTAATGTCTTTAATATTAATTATTTTTGGTATTTTTGTCTTTTTAGAATTGCCAGTAAGAGAACTTCCTGATGGTATACAACCTCCGGTAGTTCAAGTTCAAACTGATTATAAATCTGCTTCAGCCGAAATTGTTGATGAAGAAATAACTCAAAAATTAGAGGACGTAATTGGTGGAGCTGAGGGTATCAAAAATATTGACTCAAGTTCTCTTAATGGAAGAAGTAGAATTAACATTCAATTCAACACAGACATTGATTTAGATGATGCTGCTAATGATATTAGAGAAAGGGTTGCAAGAGTTGTTGACAATTTACCAAGTGAGTCAAACCCTCCTCAAATTTTAAAACAAGCAGCAGGTTTTACAACTACAATGTGGGTAGGATTATCATCCCCAACCTGGAATGATCTAGATCTTGGTGATTATGCTGAAAGATATCTAATAGATGCATTTTCAAGTGTACCAAACGTAGGCCGAATTTTAGTTGGTGGATTAAGAGAGCTTAGTGTTAGAGTTTGGATAGATCCAATAAAATTAGCTGCAAACGATCTTACAATTCAAGAAGTTGAAAGAGCTCTTAGAAATGAGAATATAAATCTTCCAGCTGGAACCTTAGAAGCTAATAACAAAGACTTAACTTTAAACATTGATAAATCCTATTCTAATATTGACACTATTAAACAATTGCCACTTAAGAAAAATAAAGAAAAAGTTATTATTTTATCTGATGTGGCTAATATAGAGTTTGGACCTGTTTCAGAAAAAACTTTATTTAAAGCACAAAGAAAAAATGCAGTAAATTTAAAAACTGTAGGAATTGGAATTTATGCAAAAAGTGGTGCATCAACGGTAGAACTTTCTAAACAAATAAAAACTAAAATTAAAGAACTTAACAAATCCTTACCTGATGGATTAAAGTTAGAGATAGCATTTAACAGAGCGACCTACATTGGTGCGGCAATTGAAGAGGTATATAAAAGTTTAGTAATTGCATTCGTATTAGTTGTTTTAATTATTTATCTTTTTTTAGGTAACCTAAAAGCTGTAATAGTTCCTGCGGTTGCTTTACCAGTTAGTCTTATTGGATCATTTCTTGGGTTATATATATTTGATCTATCAATTAATATTTTTGTATTACTAAGTTTTATTCTAGCAATTGGTATAATCACTGATGACTCTGTAATCATGACTGACGCGATCTATACAAGAATTGAAAATGGAGAAACACCTTTAGTAGCTGCTTACAAAGGTTCTAAACAAATTACATTTGCAATTATTGCAACGACTTTAATTCTTGTAGCAGTATTTTTACCTTTAATTTTTATTAAAGGAATATCAGGAACTTTGTTTAAAGAAACAGCAATAGCCTTATCTTTTTCAATTGTTGTATCTTCTTTTGTGGCATTAACATTATCTCCAATGCTAGGAAGTAAATTTTTAAACAAAAAAGAAAAAATTAATTTCTTTGTAAAAAAATTCAATAATGGATTTAAATCTTTTACAGGATTTTATGTAAACTCTCTTAAATATTGGGTGAATAAACAAAAAACTATTTCAATATTTATAATTTTAATTATAGCTGCTTCAGCTTATTTGTTTAGTTTTTCTAAAAAAGAATTAATACCAATTGAAGATAGAGGTGCTTATTTAATTATTGGGTCAACTGATGAAGGCAGTTCATTTGAATATACCCAGGAAAAAGCGCAAATAATTGAAGGAAGAATATTAAGATTATTGCAGGCAGAAGACAGTCCATATGCAAGACTAATCATGAGAGTTCCTGGTTTTGGAAGATCTGCAACGTCTTATAACAGCTTTATAATTATTGCATTACTTGATGAATGGAAAAATAGAGAAAAAGGTAGTCAAACAATATTAAGAGAAGCAATTGGACAAGTGGTTTCTGTGCCTGAAACTTTTGCTTTTCCAATTTCTCCACAATCAATAAGAGTATCTAGTTACAATAAGCCCGTTCAAATGGTGATATATGGATCTAGCTACCAAGAATTAGAAGAAATTCAAAATAGTGTCTTAAGAGAATTAAGAAAAAATAGAAATATGTCTAGAATTGAAAGTGATTATACAAAAAATAAACCTGAGGTTAAATTAATCACTAATAAAAACAGAGCAAATGATTTGGGAGTTTCTACTGAAAACATAGGTAGAACTCTAGAAACTCTTTATGGAGGAAAAAGAGTAACAACTTTTAGTAAAGAAGGAAGAGAATACCCAATTATTTTACAACAATATTTAGCAGATAGAAGAGATAAAGATGGGTTGTCAAAAATTTTTGTTAGATCTGAAACAACTGGTAAACTTGTATCTGTTGCAAGTTTAGTTGAGTTTAAAGAGAAAGGCACTGCTGAAGCGCTTCCAAGATACAATCGTCAAAGAGCAGTTACAATTTCTGCTGCGCTTGCAGAAGATTATACTCTAACAGAGGCTATAAAATACCTGGAAGATGTCATGTTTAGAGTTGCTCCTCAAAATCAAATCACTTGGAAAGGAAAATCTGAAGAGTTAAAAGAAACAACAAATGAAATATACTTAATTTTTGCTCTTGCTTTGTTAACTGCCTATTTAGTAATGGCAGCAACATTTAACTCTTTTGTTCATCCATTTATTATTATTTTAACAGTTCCACTAGCTGTATTTGGTGGATTAGTATTTATTTTATTTTTAAATAGTTCAGTAAATATTTTTTCTCAAATCGCTTTAATAATACTAATTGGTATATCCACAAAGAATAGTATTTTGATTGTAGACTACACAAACCAGATAAGAACTACTGGTGTTAAAATTCAGGACGCTATAATTAAAGCTTGCCAACTTAGAATTCGACCAATCATAATGACCTCACTTAGTACAATGATAGCAATGCTTCCATTAGTTATCGGAAATATTGGCCCAGGTGCAGGTGAAGGCTCTAGATTAGCTGTGGGTTCTACAATTTTAGGAGGAATGATTATTTCAACCTTCTTTACTTTATATGTAACTCCAACAATGTATTTAGCTCTTGCAAAAAATACCAAGCGAATTGATGCTGTTGATATAGAATTAAAAAAACAGCTAAATTAAAAAATAATATATTTTGAAGTAGATAAAGAATTTTTACATTCTGATAATTGTTGCTTATAAATATTTGATTGTTTTTCCACTCTTTTGGCTAAATTAATTACTTTTTTATTATTTTTATAATTTTTATATTTGCCCCAGCCTTCATGATAAGCAATATACTGATTAAAAGCATCTTTATTTGAAATTTTTAAAATTTTTTCAGTTTTATTTGTATACCAACCAATAAAATCCACACTATCTTTAAATCTTGACCTTGTTGCAAATTTGTTTCCAGTTTCTTCCTTATACTGTTTCCATGTTCCTCTTACAGCCTGCGAATACCCAAAAGAGCTTGATGGTCTCTTGTAAGGTACTACTTTAAACAGTTTCTGCCTAGGAGGTTTTGCAAACCTATTAAAACTGGATTCCATTTTTATAATTGCAAGCTGCAAATAAATAGGAGTACCCCATTTTTTTTCAGTTTTTTTCGCATGTTTATACCAAAAATACCTTTCTTCAAATATTGAACAACTGCTTGCTGTATTTTTAGGAACCGATGAACAAGCTGAAATAAATAATATTATTAAAAATAAAAAATTAAGTTGTATAATTTTCATTTTTTTAAAAAATAAAATAAGATTAATATTATTAATACACCCAATAAATTTCCAAATAAATCTGAAAATTGAAATGTTCTCTGAGGAATGAATAAATGTAAAATCTCAAGTGTTATAGACAAAAATATTAAATAAATACTCAATAATTTTAATTGACTTAATTTTTTATAACTAAAAAAACCAATTATTGAGAAAACCAAAAAAGCATAAACATGATTAGTTGAAATTTTTAAATTTGAAAAATAAAAATTTGAAGTAATTTGAGGTTGTTGGCTAAGATTATTATAAAATAACCAACCTAAAATACTCCCTGGATATAGGTATAAAAAAATTAAAATAAAATTGCAAAAATAAAAAATAAATTTATATTTTGAAAAAAAATTATTCATTAATGATATAGTTTTATTTATCAAATTGATCTAAAAGATAAACAAATGAGTTATTTAATTTTAGTTAGGCATGGGCAAAGCATTTGGAATCTTGAAAAACGATTCACAGGATGGGTTGATGTAGACCTGACAGAAAATGGAAAATCAGAGGCAAAAAAAGCTGGTAAATTAATAAAACAAGAGAAAATTGAAATTAATGTATATTACTCCTCTTTTCAATTAAGGGCTAAAAACACTTTAAAAATTATACAGGAAGAATTAAAAGATTTTAAAGAAGTAAAGAGTGCATGGGAATTAAACGAGAGACATTATGGAGCTCTGACAGGGTTAAATAAAGATGAGATGAAAAAAAAACTTGGAGAAGAAAAAGTTCATCAATTTAGACGTTCTTGGGATCTTAGACCCGACCCTTTAGATAAAAAAAATCCATATCACCCGCTAAATATTGAAACATACAAAAAAATTCCCCTTGAAAAAATTCCTGATACTGAGTCACTAAAAGATACATATGAAAGAGTAATAAAATTTTATACTAACGAGATAAAACAGAAATCAAATGAAAATATTTTAATTTCTGCTCATGGAAATTCCATTAGAGCTCTTTGCAAATATTTGTTCAATTTAAATGACAATGATATCTCTAAACTTGAAATTCCAACAGGGAACCCACTTTTAATTGAATTAGAAAACAGCAAAATTTCTAATTGCAAATACCTTGATCAAGAAAGAGCTAAAGATCTTTTAGTTTTTTAAATATATCCAGATCAGTTAAATGATAAAAATCTTTTTGGCTCTCATAACCAAATAACTTTTTTTGATCCAATAAACTATTCCAAATTTCCAAAATTGAGTAATTTACTATTTTCTCTTTAATAAATAATTTTTTATTTATTATTTGACACCCAATATAAATAAATTCTTTTTCAGCCTGTTTGTTAATTAAATTATTTTTTAAATTGAAATCTCCTTTTAATTTTTTATCAAAACTTAATTTTTTATTTACTAAGAGAAGAATGTTTTCTAATTTTTCAGAAAAATACATTTTTTTCATTTTTAATATCTCATCTTTATAGTCATTACTCCAGATTGTATCTGGATTAAAAATTATAAAATCCTTTTCATTAGAGCTTTTAATCATATTTTGAATACCTCCCCCTGTATCTAAAATATGCTCACCATCCTCAATTATTTTGATATCCAAATTAAAATTTTTATTGTTTAAAAAAACTGAAAATTGATCCTTTAAATAAAAAGTATTTATCAAGATTTTTTGAATACCTAGTTTTTCGATTAAATTAATGCATCTCTCCAACATACTTACATCTTTAATCTCTAATAAGGGCTTAGGAGTATTTAAAGTAATTGGATTTAATCTCTTACCAAAACCTGCACATAAAATTAAAGCTGTATTTATTCTCACAACTCTACCTTATAAATTTTGGGAAATTGTTTTTTAATAGCAACATCAAATTATTTAATTCATTTTGCTCTTTAAATCTTTGATTAATCATTTCCCAGGCGTAGGGAATTAATTTAAGATATTTTTTTTTATTATCTCTTGTAGCTAAACGCATAAATATACCAATTATTTTTAAATTCCTTAAAACAGATAATATTTCAAAATCCTTTTTAAATTTTTTCAAATCAATTTTTTTATTTGTTTTAATATAAAACTTAAATACTTTGTCTTTTAATTCATTAGATGTTTTTAATCTTACGTCATCAATTAAGGATGCTAAATCATAAGCTCTATTGCCAATTAATGCATCTTGACTATCTATTACTGCAATTTTTTTATTGTAATACATCAAATTTGAAACATGAAAATCTCTATGAACAAATGTAACATTTTTATAATTTAATTTTGATAATAATTTTTTTATCTCTAATATAAATTTTTTTTTAAATTGAGTACTTTTGGATTTAGACAATTTCTTTGGTGCATACCAGTCACAAAAAAGTTTAGTTTCATCAAACAAAATTTTGTTATTATATTCTTGAACTTTATATAATTTATTTTTAAAATTTTTTACTTTTTTATCTTTTATTAATTGAATTTGATTTAAAATTTTTATTATCTTTTTAAAAATGACATATTTATCATTCTTTTTATTTTTTAAAATTTGAAATAAAGTTTGATCTCCAAAGTCATTTATTTCTATATAATTATTAATGTAATTTTCACTTAATAGATTTGGTGCTAAAATTTTATTTTTAATTAAAATTTTATTTATCGCATCATAAATTAAAAGATTTTTTAACTTTTCTTTCTTGGATATTACAATAATAGATTTATTTTCTCTATTTCTATAAAATTCTCTAAAAGACGCGTCACCTTTTATTTTTTTCAATTTTGCTAAGCTTTTCATCAAAATAGATTTTAATTTAAACTTTTATATCTACAGTTCTATCATTTAAATCATTTAAATAATTAAATGTTAAAGTTATAAATTTTATATCTTGTTTATCAGCAATCAATTGTGGCCATTCTATAAGTGTTATTAATTTATTATCTTTTTCAAAAATGTCTAAATTATTGATATCTTCTTTCCTATTAATTCTAAATAAATCATAATGTTTAATTCTTATATCTTTCACCTGATACTCATTTAATAAACTAAAAGTAGGGCTTGTAATTTCTGTTTGTGTTAAATTATTTTTTTTTTGATACTCATTTATAAAACATTTAACAAAGGTTGTTTTACCAACGCCCATCTCTCCATATAAAAAAACAAATTCACCACCTTTAATGTATTTTGTAAATTCTTTAGCTAATTCTTTAGTTAACTTCTCAGAAGTGATATTGATTGTGCTATCTTTAATAGCGATAGGCATCTGGTTTGAAAGGACCCTCTGTTCCAACGCTTATATAATCTGCTTGCTCTTTTGATAATTTTGTTAGTTTTGCCCCAACTTTTTTTAAATGCAAAGTTGCTACTTTTTCATCTAAATGTTTTGGAAGTACATAAACTTTATTTTCATAATTTTTATGATTATGCCAAAGTTCTATTTGAGCAATTACTTGATTAGTAAATGATGCACTCATTACAAAACTTGGATGTCCAGTTGCACAACCAAGATTAACTAATCTTCCTTCAGCTAAAAGAATAATTCTTTTACCACTAGGCAACTCTATTTCATGTACTTGAGGTTTTACTTCAGTCCACTTATAATTCTTAAGAGCTTCAACTTGTATTTCATTATCAAAATGACCAATATTACATAAGATGGCTCTATCCTTCATATCTCTCATATGGTCTGCGGTAACAATATCTTTGTTACCTGTAGCTGTTACAACTATATCCGCTCTACTTATAGCCTCCTCCATTAATACCACTTCATAACCTTCCATTGCAGCTTGAAGAGCACAAATTGGATCTGCCTCAGTAATTAAAACTCTAGCACCACTTTGTCTTAAAGATGCAGCACTTCCTTTTCCAACGTCTCCAAAACCAGCAACAATTGCAATTTTTCCAGACATCATTACATCAGTGGCTCTTCTTATCCCGTCTACTAAGCTTTCTCTACATCCATATAAATTATCAAATTTTGATTTTGTGACAGAATCATTCACGTTTATTGCTGGAACCAAAAGGGATTTATCTTTTTCCATTTTATTTAGTGCTTTAATTCCAGTGGTAGTCTCTTCTGAAACACCCTTAATATCTTTCATTAAATCCTGATACTCGTTATGCATGATAGCTGTCAAATCTCCACCGTCATCTAATAACATGTTAGGTTTCCAGTCAGGTTTTCCAACTATAGTTTGTTTAATACACCATAAATATTCCTCTTCTGTTTCACCTTTCCAGGCATAAACAGGGATTCCGGCCTTTACAATTGCAGCAGCTGCATGATCTTGAGTTGAGAAAATATTACAAGAAGACCAGCGAACTTCAGCACCTAATGCAACTAAAGTTTCGATTAGTACAGCTGTTTGAATTGTCATATGAAGACATCCTATAATCCTTGCACCCTTTAATGGTTTATCTTTAGAATACTCTTCTCTTAAAGCCATTAAACCAGGCATTTCACTTTCAGCTATTGATATTTCTTTTCTACCAAATTCAGCTTGGGCAATGTCTTTTACTTTATAATCTTCCATGGCAAGCTTTATACAGCTAAGTATTTATTTATCAAGAAATGATTAAACATTGGGAAATCTTATCTCTATCATTGCTCCTTCTTTATCAATACGATTAGATGCTACAATTTCACCATCATGGAGTTCAACCAAGTTTTTTACTATATTTAAACCTAAGCCCGAATGTTCTCCAAATTTTTCAGGTCTATTACTATAAAATCTTTTAAATATTCTTGATGTGTCTTTTTCTTTAAACCCTTGTCCTTCATCAAGAATTTTGATTGATATTTGATTTTTTCCATTAATAGAAACATTAACAAAAACATTAGCACCATCTTTACTAAATGATATTGAATTATCTAATAAATTTGCAATTATTTGTTCAATTCTATTTTCTATACCATTTATTAAATATTTATCTTTTCCATCATTTTTATATTCAATTTTAATTCTTCTTTTCACTTGATGAATATTATTATAATCATCAACAACAGATTGAATGATAGGTTCAATATCAATTTTTTTCATTTTTTCTTTACTTAAAGCAACTTCATCCTTTAACATTTGTGAATAATCAGTAATTAATCTTTCTATTCTTTGAACGTCATGACTAAGTATATTCAATAATCTATTTCTTTGTTCGTTATCATTTGTGTCTTGTAAAATTTCTGATGCACTTTTTAAAGATGCTAATGGATTTCTAATTTCATGAACTAAATCTGTAGAAAAATTTTCTGCATGCGTAACTCTATTTTGAAGCTCATTTGTCATATCCTCTAAAGAATTTGATAAAAGTCCCAATTCGTCATTTCTTTTTTTAAGATTTTCAATACCTGGTTTAATTTGACTCTTCTCTTTAATACGAATTGTATATCCAACAAGATTTTGTATTGGTTTAATAAAGTATCTACTTAACACAAAAGAAAATATTAATATTACAAATCCTACAGATATAGCTGTTCTTATTACAAATGCTTTTCTCTCATCTATGGCTGTTTTTATTTCATTTGCATTTTCCGTAATAGCTACATATCCAAGGTTAATTTCATTCTTTGTTACATTCTTGATTGTTGTTACATTAAATTGATTAAAATCTTCTTGCGTAAATGTGTAAGGTGCTCCTAAATTTTCAGAACCAGAATAATTTTTTAATATATCCTTGAATGAAACAGGTTTTTTTTCATCAATTTTTATATTTTTTTCCTCAATAGTTTTTTCTATTTCCTCATTATCTAAACTTTCAAATTCAATTTTATCAAGTCTTGTAGAGAATGATCTTGGATCAAGATCTAAAGTATCAGTGTCTCCAATAAGGTTAAGCTGATCATCAAAAAATATTACTCTATCTAAATTTTGAAAAATAAACCTCGTAGAAAATAAAAATCTTCTAATATCGTCAGACTGGAATTTTACATCCAGCCTTAAAATATTATCAATAGTGTTGTTAATAATGTTTGTGTGATTTTGAGATTTTTTTTTTATTAAACTTGGCTGAATATTATTTAAATATATGAATGTAAATAGTCCAATAATTGTAAAAATTACAAAATTTATAAATAAAAATTTTTTTAATATAGAGAGAGTTTTTAAGTATTTACTAAACATTAGCTAACATTCCATCTATATCCACTACCATACCTAGTTTCAATAGCTGAAAAATCAGGATCTACTTTTTTAAATTTTTTTCTAATTCGTTTTACGTGACTATCAATAGTTCTATCCTCAATATCTGTATCCTCTCGGTAAGCTATATCCATAAGCTGAGCTCTTTCTTTAATTATACCGGGCCTCTTTGCTAATTCTTTAACAATTAAAAACTCAGTCGTCGTCAATTTATCAGGCAGCTGTTTTCCATTCCATTCACACTCGAGTTGTGATGGATCTAATTTTAATCTTCCATGAGATATCAGGCTTTTATTTTCCTCTAAAGTATTATTTGAGTCTTTTTTTCTTAATTGCACTCTAATTCTTTCAATCAAGACTTTAATGGAAAAACCTCCTGATTTTTTTACAAAATCATCTGCGCCCAGTTTTAGACCTAACAACTCATCAATTTCATCATCTTTAGATGTTAAAAAAATTACTGGTAAGGAAGTTTTTTTTCGAAGTTTTTTTAGTAATTCTTCTCCATCCATCTTAGGCATCTTTATATCTATGACTGCTAAGTCAGGTGGCATTCTGGTTAAACCGATTAATGCACTTTCACCATCAATGTATGTTTGAACTTTAAAACCCTCTTTTTCCAATGCGATACTCAAACTTGTTAAAATATTTCTATCGTCATCTATTAAAGCTATTGTTTGTTTTTGCATAAAGTAGTTTAAAAATACTAAATTGTCCTAATTTGGGCAATGTTATAAATTTAATGTAACATTCCCCAATTATCTCCAACATTAATATCAACTGTTAAAGGAGTTGAAAAAGAATGATAATCACTCTGAGCTACACTGGTCATTTCTTTCTCAATTAATTTAATCATTACTTTTTCATCTTTTTTTGGAATCTCAAAAATTAATTCATCATGAATTTGCAAGAGCATTTTTGAATTAGAATATTTTTCCTCTGATAATTTCTTATCTAACCTTATCATAGCTAATCTCATTACTTCAGAAGCAGAACCTTGAATAGGAGCATTAATTGCAGCACGTTCTTGAAAATTTCTGACATTAAAGTTTTTGTCATTTATTCCATTAAAGTGAGATCTTCGTCCAAAAATATTGTTAACATATCCACTTTTCCTACAAAATTTAATTGTATTATCCATATAAACTTTAATTTCTGGGAACTTTGCAAAATATGAATTCAAAAATTCCTCTGCTTCATAGTTAGAAACATTTATTTGCTTAGCTAATCCATATTGCGAAATCCCATAAATAATTCCAAAATTAATAGCCTTAGCCTTTCGTCTATGATCTTGATTAACTTTTTTGATATCAATATTAAATATTTGGCTAGCTGTTAAAGAGTGAATATCTTCTTTATTTTTAAAAGCTTTTTTCAGTTCTTTTACATCTGCTAGGTCTGCTAAAATTCTCATCTCAATTTGATTGTAATCCGCAGAAATTAATAGGTGCCCTTTTTTTGCAGTAAAAGCTTTTCTTATATCTTTTCCATCTTCTGATTTAATTGGTATGTTTTGTAAGTTGGGATCACTAGATGCTAGTCTTCCAGTCGTTGTAGCTGCCAGCAAAAACGAAGTGTGAACTCTTTTTGTATTTGGATTTAAATGTTCAGGTAAAGCATCTGAATAAGTATTTTTTAATTTTGAAACTTGTCTCCAGTCTAAAATTAATTTTGGAAACTCATGACCTTTAAAAGCTAAATCCTCTAAAACACTTGCACTTGTTGCAAAACTTCCTTTTTTTGTCTTCTTTAAACCAGCTATTTTCAAGTCATTATAAATTATTTCACCTAATTGCTTTGGAGATGCGATATTGAATTCTTTTTTAGAAATTTTAAATACTTCTTTTTCAAGTTTTTGGATTTTTTTTTCAAATTTAGATGAAAGAGATTTTAAAAACTTACTATCAATTTCAACTCCCTCTATTTCCATAAATGCAAGAATTTTAATTAATGGCTTTTCGAAAATTTCATAGATATTTATCATTTTTTCTGATTTTAAATTTTTGATAAATTTCTTGTATAATCTAAAAGTAACATCAGCATCTTCAGCAGCGTAATCTTTTGCTTTATCTAATTCTACTTCGCTAAAATTAATTTCTTTCTTACCTGTGCCTACCATCTCTTTAAAAGAAATAGTTTTATGTCCCAAATGAATTTCTGATAAAGTATCCATATTATGTCTATTTTTTCCAGCATCTAAGACATAAGACATCAGCATTGTATCTTCCATTGATGATAAGGTTATCCCATTCTTATAAAATACGATAAAATCAAACTTTATATTTTGACCTATTTTTTTAATACTAGGATCTTCTAATATTTTTTTTAATTTTTGAATAACTGCTTCTTTTTTAAGACACTTGGGTGACTTATGACCAACTGGTATGTAGCATGCTTTTCCAATTTTAGTGCAAAGAGAAATACCTACTAAATCTGCTTGGTGAGGATCTAATGAAGTGGTTTCCGTATCTACAGCGACTTCACCAACTTCTTCTGCCTCCTCTATCCATTTATCAATTTCATCTAAGCTATTAATTAAATAATAATTTTTGTTATTAACTGTTTGTTGTTTTTCTAGATTTTGAGTTTCAATCTTATTACTTTCTAGTTCAGGTTCTCCATAAGCAGAAATTGCAGAGCTTAACAACCTATTAAATTCCATTTCTCTTAAAAATTTATATAATTTATCTTTATCTATATTTTGCAATTTAAATTCACTTAACTCCCTATCAACAGGAGAGTTGTGATCTAGTGTTACAAGTTTTTTACTTATTAATGCTTTATCCTTGTTCTCAATTAATGTTTCTCTTCTTTTATTTTGCTTAATCTCATGAGCAGATTTTAGTAAGTTTTCTAAAGTGCCATATTTGTTAATTAGCTCTGCGGCTGTCTTAACACCTATCCCCGGAACACCAGGAACATTATCACTACTATCTCCTGCTAAAGATTGTACATCAATAACTTTTGAAGCATCTACTCCAAATTTTTTTACAACATCATCATCAGTTATAAATTTATTTTTCATAGGGTCAAAAATTCGAACCCCTTTTTTGTAAAGCTGCATTAAATCTTTATCTGATGAAACAATTGTAACCTTTGCACCCTTTTTAAGAATTTGATCAACATATGTAGCAATTAAATCATCTGCTTCATAATTTGGAAGATCAACAGATGGCAAATTAAATGCCAGGACTGATTTTCTTATATATTCAAATTGTGGAGCTAAATCGTCAGGCGCCTCAGATCTATTAGCTTTATAATCACTATAAATTTCATTTCTGAAAGTTTTTCTTGCTGAGTCGAATATTACTGCAAAATGTGTTGGTTTTTGCAAGTTTTGATTGGATTTTGAATCTTCTAATAATTTAAATAACATACTGCAAAAACCACTTACAGCACCTGTTGGAAGACCATCACTTTTTCTACTCAATGGAGGCAAAGCATAATAAGCTCTAAAAATATAGCCAGAGCCATCAATCAAATAAAAATGATCTGATTTTTGAATTTTATTCATGAAGTAATATTAAATATTATAATGATAATATAATCTGTATATAAAAAAATTTACTTTCATTTACTATAACAATTATAAGTAGATTATTTTTTATATTTTGAGTATTATTTAACAATGGAATTAACAAAAAATCTCTCACAAGCTAAACTATTTAAATCTCTGGTTGTTATTGTTCTTGGTTCAATAGCACTAACTATATCTGCAAAGATCAAAATTCCTTTCTATCCGGTTCCTATGACTATGCAAACATTTGTTGTATTATTTTTAGGAATAAGTTTAGGACATAAAATTGCACTAGCTACAATTGGTCTGTATTTAATTGAAGGAATTGCAGGGCTTCCCGTATTTTCAAATTCTCCTGAAAAAGGTGTTGGATTAATTTATTTTACAGGACCAACAATGGGTTACCTAATTGGTTTTTTAACGGCTTGTTACTTAGCTTCTAAAATAAATATTGATGATAATTTTTTCGTTGTTTTATTTAAGTTAATTATCGCAACTTCAACAATTTATATTTTAGGCCTAATTTGGCTTGGGACATTGATTGGATGGGATAAGCCAATTTTTGCTTTAGGTGCAAAACCATTTCTATTAGCTGAAATTTTTAAAATCTTGATTTTAGCTCTTTTGACTAAGCAAATAATTAAAATTAAAAAATTTATCTAGGTGATCTTTTAGAAAGAATTCTTTGAAGAGTTCTTCTATGCATTTTAAGTCTTCTAGCCGTTTCTGAAACATTTCTGTTACACAGCTCAAAAACTCTGTGTATATGTTCCCACTTAACTCTGTCAGCTGACATGGGGTTTTCTGGTGGAGCTGCTTTTTTTGATGGGTCTGCCAATAAAGCTTTCTCAACATCTTCTGCATCAGCAGGTTTAGCTAAATAATCTATAGCACCTTCTTTGATTGCAGCTACTGCCGTTGGAATATTTCCATAACCAGTTAGCATGATAATCCTACTATCACTATTTGAAGCCTGAATTTCTTTTACAACCTCAAGTCCATTACCATCTCCAAGTCTTAAATCTACAACCGCAAAACCAGGTTTTTTAGTCTTTACAGATTCAACCCCCTTTTGCACACTCTCAGCTTGAAAAACCTCAAATCCTTTTTTTTCCATCGCTCTTGCTAAACGCTCACGAAAAGGATTGTCATCATCGACGATTAATAATGACTTATTCTCAAAATTATTGAGATTCTGTAATTTTGGTTCCTCTTTCATGACCTTTATATGGGGTCTCTTCGAGATATTACAATATATGAATTTTACGCATTTCAGGCTTGAATTATTTGCTTTACTTTAGTGGTGTTTACTTTATATGCCAAAAAATATTAAAGTTTTTTTTATAAAAGACTTTTTTTTATTAAATTTTTTTTGGAGGCATTTAAAATGCAAAAATTTAAATCAGTTGAAGAATTAGTAAGTCAACTGAAACCTGAAAAACCAGTCTACTGTATAAGAAAAAATTCCATAAAATCTGCTGTTAAATTTTTCTTAAACAAATTTCCAGGTAAAGTTTTGTATGCTGTCAAAACCAATCCACACCCTGAGATAATCAAAACAATCATAGAAAGTGGAGTTGAACAATTTGATGTTGCATCAATTGAAGAGATTAAAAATATTAGAACTTTTAGTAATGCAGCTAAATGCTCTTATATGCATACTGTTAAGAGTAGAGAAAGTATTAAAGAGGCATATTTTAATTATGGTGTAAAAACTTTTTCTTTAGATACTAAAGATGAACTAATTAAAATAATTGAAAGTACAAATAACGCTAAAGATTTAGAATTATTTGTAAGAGTTGCTGTTTCAAATGAACATGCAGAAATTGATTTATCAAAAAAATTTGGTGCGTTAACGTCTGAATCAATAGGTTTATTGAGACTTGTAAAACAGCATGCTAAAAAGATTGGTTTAAGTTTTCATGTTGGCTCACAATGTATGCATCCAATTTCTTATTCAAAAGGTATTAGTGAAATTGGAAATATTATTAAAAAGACAAAAATTTTTCCAGATTATATTAATGTGGGTGGGGGTTTTCCTACAATCTATCCTGACTTAATTCCACAATCTTTAGATAATTATTTTAATGAAATAAATAAGAGTTTAGAAAATTTAAAGCTTGAAAAACTTCCAGAAATTATTTGTGAACCTGGTAGAGCTTTAGTTGCTGAAAGTGGTTCAACAGTTGTAAGGGTTAATTTAAGAAAAAAACAAAAGCTTTATATAAATGATGGTACCTATGGAACCCTTTTTGATGCAGGTACACCAAATATTGTATTTCCATCTAGAATGATTAAAGAAAATTCTAATAAAATAATTTCAAAAAAATTAACTGCTTTTGATTTTTTTGGACCAACGTGTGATAGCATGGATTATATGAAAGGTCCTTTTTTGCTTCCAAATAATATTAAAGAAAATGATTATATTGAACTTGGTCAACTTGGGGCATACGGATTGACATTTAGAACTAAGTTTAATGGCTATTACTCAAATGAAATTTACGAAGTTGAAGATAATCCAATAATGACTATGTATGATAAAGACATTAATAAAGCTAACATGGTAGCTTAATGTCGAGTCAAAAAAATCCAGGTCATAACAGTAAAAGAGATTTCTTAAAAAATCCTGTTGAGCACATCGATATAACTTCTTTCGACTCTAGAAAAATTATATCTTCAATGGAAAAAATGTCATTTGTTTCTAGAGAAACAGCAAATGCTGCTAATATTTATAACGAGATGCTTAAAGATAAAGATTGTACAATTTTCCTTACCTTAGCAGGCTCTACTTCGGCAGCTGGATGCATGAATATTTATAAAGATTTAGTTAAATATAATATGGTGGATGCAATTGTTGCAACAGGTGCTTCTATAGTAGATATGGATTTTTTTGAAGCTCTTGGTTTTAAACATTATCAAGGTTCACAATTTCAAGATGATACTGAGCTGAGGGACAACTACATAGATAGAATTTACGATACCTACATAGATGAAGAAGAGCTTCAAATGTGTGATAAAATTATATGTGAAATCGCAAATAACCTAGAGGCGAGAAGCTATACTTCAAGAGAGTTCATTTATGAAATGGGAAAATATTTAAAAAATAACTCAAAGAAAAAAGACTCTTTAATTGAAACCGCTTTTGACAATAATGTTCCTATTTTCTGCCCTGCTTTTACTGATTCGAGTGCAGGATTCGGGTTAGTTATGCATCAAGAACAAAATCCAAAAAAACATATGACAATAGACTCAGTTAGAGAATTTAGAGAACTAACAGAAATTAAAATCAAATCTAAAGGTTCTGGATTATTTATGATTGGTGGTGGTGTGCCTAAAAACTTTATTCAAGATACTGTTATTTGTGCTGAACTATTAGGAAAAGATGTAGACATGCATAAATATGCTGTTCAAATTACTGTTGCTGATAGTAGAGATGGAGCATGTAGCAGCTCCACATTAAAAGAAGCAAGTTCATGGGGAAAAGTAGATATTACAAAAGAACAGATGGTGTTTGCAGAGGCAACTAGTGTATTACCATTGATAGCAAGTGATGCTTATCATAAGGGTGAGTGGAAAAACAGAGAAAGAAAAAACTTTACAAAAATTTTTGAATAAAATTGAAATATCTATCAAATAAAAACGGGTTTTTAGGAATTGATAATAAATTTAGCTTTAAAGAAAAAGCTGTGATTGTTCCATTTGGATTAGAAAAAACAGTCAGTTATGGGGGAGGAACAAGAAATGGACCTAAAGAAATCATAAAAGCATCTCATCAAGTTGAGCTATATGATGAAGAACTTAATTGTGAACCTTATAAAAAAATAGGTATTAAAACTTTAAAACCATTTAAAATTGATAAAAATATTAAAAAAGCACTTAATAAAATTTCAAATATTAATAAAGAAATTTTAGATAAAAAGCTTTTCCCAATGACTTTAGGTGGAGAGCATTCAATAACTCCTGGGTGTATTGTTCCTTTTACTAAAAAATATAAAAATATTTGCCTCTTGCATTTTGATGCCCATGCAGATTTACGTCAAAGCTATAATGGAGAAAAATTTTCACATGCTTCAGCAATTAGAAGATGTCTAGATTATAAAAATGTTTCTTTAATTTCATTTGGGATAAGAAATATCTCAGAAAGTGAAGTACCATATTTAAAAAGAAATTCTTCAAGAATAAATATTTTTTGGGCAAAAGATAAAAAAAAATGGAATTTGTCTAAATTTAAAAAACTGATTAAAAACAAAACTGTTTATCTAACATTCGATGTAGATGGACTAGATTCAAGTATTATGCCTGCGACTGGTACACCTGAACCAGGAGGACTTTTATGGGACGAAACATTAGATATAATAAGAATTGCAGCTAAAAACTCGAAAATTGTTGGTGCAGATATTAATGAACTATCTCCAATTAAAGGATTTAATTCCTATAATTTTCTTGTTGCGAAATTAGCTTATAAAATTTTATCTTATAAATTTTTATATTAAACTTTAATTGGTTTAATAATTTTCAATAACATTCTGAATGGTATCAACATTATTATAGCAATTAAAATTTTTACTGCTAAATCTCCAAGAGATAAAGTAACCCAAGGCACCCCTGTTGCATAAAATGATATTGAGAAAAATAAAAATGTGTCGACTGTTGATCCAATCAAAGAAGAAGTAAGTGGTGCAACAAACCACTCTTTTTTTCTTAATCGATCAAAAATTTGAATGTCCAATAATTGAGCAGTAATAAATGCAACCCCTGATCCAATTGCAATTCTAACCGAGATTAAATCTGCAAAATCAGTTGAGAATAACAATGTAAATATAATTCCTATTAAAAAGCCCAAATATACAATTTGCCTTGCTAATAATTTTCCATACGACCTATTTGCTAAATCTGTTATTAAAAAAGCTATTGGGTAACTAAAAGCTCCATAAGTTAAAATCTCATTTAATCCAAAATAGTTGATTGGAAACTGAACTAAATAATTAGAAGATAGTACAACAACTCCCATCATTATTGACAGGGTGATAAATAATTTGTTCATTAAGCTGATTTAGCTACAGTTTTCCTTTTAAAAGGGGATTTAATTAAAACTACTTTTTTTAACTTTTTTAATCTAGGAGATAAATTTTTATTTTTTACAGTTTTTAAAAATTCATCAAAACTCCCTTTTTTGTCAACTGACCTTACACCTGAGTTACTTACAGTAAGTTTTAAACTTCTTCCAGTAAGCTCACTTGTAAATTTTACTTTTTTTAGGTTAGGTAAAAATCTTCTTTTAGTCTTGTTGTTAGCATGACTAACATTATGACCTTTCATTGGAATTTTACCGGTAAGTTCGCATTTTTTTGACATAATAATATTGCCTATATAAGCGGAGATATTGAAAGCGTCAAGTTTAATACATTTAAGAAACAGTTTTATTTCCAACAATTTCTGTGAAATTTTTGACACCATCTCTTATTAGTAATTCTTTTAAGTCTTTTTTAATCATGACAGCAATATTAGGTCCTTGAAATACCATGCCGGTATACAACTGAACATAATCTGCTCCTGATAAAAACTTATCATAAGCTGCTTTACCTGAGTCAACGCCGCCCACTCCAATTATTTTAATTTTGCCTTTAATTAAATTGTAGAACTTACTTATTAAAAGATTTGATTTTTTTTCAATAGGTTTTCCTGATAAACCTCCTTTTTGATGTCTCTGTATATTTTGAAGTGTTTCCCGAGAAGCTTCGGAAGTATTTGAAATTATTATTGCGCTTATTTTATTTTCTAAAAGTATTTCTGAAATTAAGTCAATTTGATTTTCACTTATATCTGGTGAAATCTTTACAGCTACAGGAATTTCAGATTTTAATTGTTTTTTTTTCTCTGAGACAGATTTTAATAACTCTTTCAATTTATTCTCTTCATGAAAATTTCTAAGATTTTCAGTATTTGGTGAAGAAATATTAATTGTAATATAATCTGCAACTTCAGAAAATTTTTCTAATCCAATTAGATAATCATCCAATCTGTCATTAGAATTTTTGTTTGGACCTACGTTTACACCTAGTACACCTAGTTTTTTATTAGATTTTATTCTGTTTAATATTGTATCTGATCCATGGTTATTAAAACCTAACCTATTAATTAATGCTTGATCTTCTACCAATCTAAACACTCTTGGTTTTTCATTCCCATATTGTTTTAATGGTGTAACCGTACCTACTTCAACAAATCCAAAACCCAACTTAAATAAGGGGTTGTATACCTCGGCATTCTTATCGAAACCTGCTGCAATACCTATGGGATTATCAAGATTTTGATTAAATATTTTTGTTTTTAAAATAGGATCATTTTTGTTTTCATCAAATATATTTGAAACTAAATTAAGTTTGAGTGATTGAATTGCTAAAAAATGTGCTCTTTCAGGATCTATTTTAAATATTAATGATCTTAAATTAGAATACATTATTTCAATTTATTAATTATCAACTCTTTTGTTTCGTTAACACCAAAAAAACTTATAAAAAAACCCATTCTAGGTCCATTTTCATCTCCAAATACCACTTCATAAATTAATTTAAACCAATCTCTTAAGTTTTCTGCATACCCATTCTCTTTACCTGTTGAATAAATTAATGTTTGTATATCTTCAGGAGACATCTGATCATTACATTGTTCTAAAGTTTTAACTAAGGCTTGTAGAGCTAATTTTTCATTTTCAGATGGATTTTTATATTTTTTTTGAGCCTTAATGACATCATTGAAATACTTGATTGCATAACCAACTAGTCCATCAAAAATTGGAAAGTTTTTTTCATGAATGTTAGATTTATATTTTTTAACAAACTTCCATAATAAATCTTTGTTATCAGCATTGCTTGTCTCAACTAAATTCAACAACATAGAAAAAGACATAATCATTTCTTCTTTTGGAATATTGCCATTATGAACATGCCAAACAGGATTCATTACCAATTGTTGTTCTGTTTGTTTTTTTGATTTTTCAATATTATCAAGATACTCATCCACAGCTTTTGGCACTATTTCATTATAAAGTTTTTTAGCTCTTTTTGGATTTTGATACATATATAAAGATAAGCTTTCAGGTGAGGCATATTTTAACCACTGGTCGATGGTAATACCATTTCCTTTAGATTTTGAAATTTTTTCACCCTTTTCATCAAGAAACAATTCATAAGCAAATCCAGATGGATGTTTTTTACCGATTAAATTTATAATTTTAGTTGATAAAATTGCACTCTCAATAAGGTCTTTTCCATACATTTCAAAATCTATATCAAGAGCATACCATCTCATTGCCCAATCAACTTTCCATTGTAATTTACAATTTCCATCCAAAATACTAGATTCTAATTTTTTACCCTTATTATCAAAAATTATTTTAGAATTTTTTTTATCAATTTCTATAACTGGAATTTCGAGAACATGACCTGTATCTGGACAAATAGGTAAAAAAGGACAGTAAGTTTGTTGACGTTCTTTACCTAAAGTTGGAAGTATAATATTCATTATACCATCATAATTTTCTAAAATAATTTTTAAAGTTGGGTTGAAAAAACCACCCTTGTATAAAGATGTTGAGCTTTTAAAGCTGTATTTAAAATTAAAACTATTTAAAAAATCTTTTAACATTTCATTATTATGTTCTCCAAAACTTGCAAATTTTTCAAATGGATCTGGAACTTGTGTTAATGGTTTATGTAGATTTTTATTTAGCAATTCCTGATTAGGAATATTATCAGGAACTTTTCTTAAACCATCCATATCATCAGAAAAAGTAATTATCTCTGCTGGTAAATCTGTAAGTTGCTTTAAAGCATTAACCATCATTGAGGTCCTTGCGACTTCTCCAAATGTTCCAATATGAGGAAGGCCACTTGGGCCATATCCTGTTTGAAGTGTAATTTTACCTTTTTTATCAATAAATGATTTTCTCTCACGAAGCATTTTTTTTGCTTCAACGAAAGGCCAAGCACTTGTTTTGTCCAAAATTTCTTTTTTAATCACGAATATATCTTTTATAAAAATCTTAAATTGGCGATTTTATTAATTCTTATAGAGTTGAAATTTATTTACCATAAAATAATGTTCTTTCAAAATGTCTAATTATAAAACTGTTTTTTTTACACTAGGAATTTTGCAAATAATTTTAGGGATCTCAATGTTCATCCCTATAATTGCTCAATTTATTTATTCAGAAATAGATTCATCATTTTTTGGTGCATCTATTGTTACTATAATTTTTGGATCATTATTTTTTCTTTCAAATCTAGACCACGACAAAAAATTAAATTTGCAACAGGCATTTTTATTAACTGCCTTGTCATGGTTAAGTATTGCTATTTTTGGCTCTTTACCATTTATATTTTCGACTATTGAACTTTCAATTACTGATGCTTTTTTTGAAAGTATGTCTGGTATTACAACAACTGGATCAACAATTATTTCTGACTTAGAGAATACACCAAAAGGTATTCTATTATGGAGAGCAATACTTCAATGGTTGGGAGGTATTGGTATAATTGTTATGGCAATTACCCTGATGCCTATAATGAATGTTGGTGGTATGCAATTATTTAAAATTTCTAGCAACGACTCATCTGAAAAAATTCTTCCTAAATCAAAAGAAATAGCTTTAAGACTTATTTATATTTATTCAGGCCTAACTGCTCTTTGTGCATTATCATATTGGGTATTTGGAATGGGAAAATTTGATAGTTTAACTCATTCTATGACTACCATAGCTACAGGTGGATTTTCTAATTATAATCAATCTATCGGATATTTTGACAGTGTTCTTATAGAAATATCTTCGATGATTTTTATAATTTTAGGAAGTATTCCATTTATTGCATATATTAAATTTATTAGTGGTAATAAAAAAATATTTTTAAACGATATTCAAATCAGAACATTTATTAAAATAATAATTATAAGCATTATTATATTATCAATTTATTTATTATTTAATAATAATGGAAACTTTAGTTTAAGATCTATTTTTTTTAATACAATTTCAATATTGACTGGAACAGGTTATGTAAATGCTGAATTTGATGGTTGGGGAAGTTTTCCTATAACAATATTTCTTGCATTAATGTTTATTGGAGGCTGTGCTGGATCAACTACTTGTGGTGTTAAAATTTTTAGAATTCAAATTCTATATTTATATATATCAAATCAATTAAAGAAAATTATATATCCTAAGGGAATATTTGTAATTAAATACGATCAAGGATCTGTTGATGATAAATTTATTGCATCAATAATTTCATTTATTTATTTTTATTTTGTTATTTTTTTTATTTTAGCTGCATTATTATCATTAACAGGTCTCGATTTTATAACTGCTATCTCTGGTGCAGCAACATCAATATCAAATGTTGGCCCAGGTTTGGGCCCTATTATCGGTCCTAATGGAGATTTTTCAGCTTTACCTGATATTTCTAAATGGATTTTAACTATAGGTATGATTTTAGGTAGACTTGAGTTGTTTGCAATATTAGTATTGTTCTTACCATCTTTTTGGAGAAATTAATTATGTCTGAAACAAAGAACCAATTATGGCTTGATTCTCTTGCAGTTTATAAAGATATTCGTATGGTAAGAATTCTTTTATTAGGTGCAATAAGTGGATTTCCATGGGTATTAATTGCAAGCAGCTTAAGTCTTTGGCTTAAAGAGGAGGGTCTTAGTAGATCAACAATTGGATGGGCAGGTTTAATTTTTGGAGTATACGCTTTCAATTACTTGTGGGCTCCCATTATAGATAGAATTCAAATTCCAATACTAACAAAAAAATTAGGTCATAGAAGAGGATGGATAGTTTTGATGCAATTAATAATTTTGTTAAGTCTTGTTGTTTGGAGTGTGATTAATCCAACTGAAAATTTGGCTTTATTAATTACTGTAGGTTTAATTATTGCTATCGCTTCAGCAACCCAAGATATAACTGTGGATGCATTAAGAATTGAACAGATAAATGAAAATGAAGGAAAATCAATGGCTGCGGGCGCAGCCATGGCTGTTGTCGGTTGGTGGACAGGTTATAAATTAGGTGGAGTTGTTGCTTTATTTACGGCAGAATTTTTTGAAAACCTAGGGGTAGCTGACTACTGGCAAGCAACTTTTTTAATTTTAGGTATTTTAATAATTTTAATGAATATTGGATTAATGTTTGTTCATGAACCCTTAGAGACAAGCAGACAAGCAAAACAGAGAGAAACAGACAAATTAATTGAAGGAAAACTTGGATCTAGCAATATTATTACAAACTTTATAGCTTATATTACTGGAACTATAGGCGGACCTATTATTAGTTTTTTTAAAAAAAATGGTTTTGCCATTGCAGCTGGAATTTTAGGATTTGTTTTCTTATTTAAGATAGGTGAGGCATTTATGGGAAGAATGTCTATTGTTTTTTATAAAGAAATTGGTTTCTCCAAAGGTCAAATTGCAATTTATTCAAAAGGTCTTGGCTGGATAACAACAGTTGTATTTACTTTGTTGGGTGGAGTAATGGCCATGAGAGCTGGAACAATTAAAACTATGTTCTTTGCTGGTGGGTTAATGGCTATAACCAATCTTTTATTTGCAGTTTTAGCATGGACTGGAAAATCAGAAATTTTATTTGCAATTGCGGTTATAGCTGATGATATCACAGCAGCTTTTGCAACTGTAGCATTTGTTGCATTTATATCATTACTAGTTGATAGAACTTATACAGCCACACAATATGCATTGCTTGCTTCAATTGGTACTGCTGGTCGTACTACTTTAGCTTCATCCTCAGGAGCTCTAGTTGACTGGTTAAATGGAGATTGGGGAACATTTTTTGTTTTAACGACTATAATGGTGATACCATCATTAATTTGTTTGTGGTTAATTAAAAACAAAATTAAAATTGGTGCAAAATAATTTTTATTTCATAGGTAATTTTTCGAATATTTATAAAAATCCTTCGAAAAGATCTGAGGTAACTTCACAAATTATACATGGTGAAAAATTTAAAATATTAGCAAAAAATAAAAATTGGATAAAAATTAAAACTTTATTTGATAATTATAAGGGTTTTATAAAAAATTCAAAATATATAGAAAAATTTAGCCCCACTTATAAAGTCAGTTCACTAAAAGCAAAAATTTATAAAAAACCTGGAATTGGAACTAACAGTTGGCTTCCACTTGCATCCAAATTATCTGTATTTAAACAAAATAAATATTACGTAAAAATTGAAAAAAACAAATGGATTAAAAAAGTAGATATTAAAAAAATAAACCATAAAGAAAATAATTTTACAAAAATATTTAAAAAATTTCTCGATGCAAAATATGTTTGGGGTGGAAAAACATTTAAAGGTATTGATTGTTCAGCTTTATTGCAAATATTTTATTGTTATAATAATTCGTTTTATCCAAGAGATACAAAAGATCAAATCAAATATTCAAAAAAAAATTTAAAAGAAAAACTATTTAAAAAAGGAGATATTATTTTTTGGAAAGGTCATGTTGCTATGTGTTTAAATTCTAAACAACTAATTCATGCTTATGGTCCAGAAAGAAAAGTAATTATTATGCCAATTACAGAAACAATTAATAGAATTGAAAAAACTACCAAACTAAAGGTAAAAAAAGTTTCTAGAATAAAATATTAATTTCTTCCAAAATCAGGCTTGTCTATATCTTGTTTTAATTTGATGATTTTAGACCTTACTTTTTTAGTCTGAATAAGTTTCTTTACTATAGACTTATTATTTTTTGAATTAATATCTTTTTTAAATTGATTTAAATTTTTAATAAATAAATCAATCGCTTTTGAAATATTATTTTTATTGTTAAAAAAAATATCTCTCCACATGATTTCATTTGATGCTGCAATCCTAGAAAAATCTCGTAATCCACCAGCACTATATTTGATAAGCTCATAATTTTGTTTTTTCTCAAAATCTTGTGCAGATTTTACCAAATTATATGCAATTAAGTGTGGTAAATGACTAGTAATAGAAAAAATTTTGTCGTGTTTTTCAGCGCTCATAACAACTACTTTTGCTCCAATTTTTTTCCAAAACTTAGTTAGAATATTTATATTATTTTTTTTAATATTTTTTTCTTTAATTATTATGCACCATCTATCAGTAAACATATTTTCTTTACCATGCTCTGGTCCACTGACCTCTGATCCAGCTATTGGATGACTTTGAATCCAATAAATACCTTTCTTTAAAAATTTATTTATAATTTTAGAAGTTTCAATTTTTGAAGAACCAATATCTGTAATCAATGTTTTCGATGGTATAAATTTATTAATTTTTAAAATAATATTTTTGTATTCACTCATTGGTGTACAAAAGATGATTAAATCAGAATTACTTGTACCTTCTTTTAATGATTTAACAATTGTTCCAGGTAATTTTAATCTTTTTATCTTAGCAATATTTAATTTTGATTTTTCATAAATAAATATTTTTTTTGCTATCTTTTTTTTGCTAATACGCCTTAATAAAGATGAACCTAATAATCCACAGCCAATAATTAAAATATTTTTCATTTTTTCAATACTTGCTTAATAACACTCATAAATTTTAAGTTTTCTTTTTTAGATCCAATAGTTAACCTTAATTTATTCTTGATATGATAACCATCTTCTGTTGATCTTAAAATAATTCCCTTATTTTTAAGTTTTTCATACAGAAATTTTGCTGAATATCTGCATTTTTCAAAATTAAGTAATAAAAAATTTGCTGAAACTGAATTTGAAAAAATATTATATGTCTCAAGAAATTTCTTAATTTTTTCAGAATATAATAAATTATGTCTAATCGATTTGTTTATGAAAGCTTTATCCTTCAGTGACACGGTGGCAGCTAATTGAGCAATACCATTTACATTAAATGGTGGTTTTATAACATTTAGCGCATCAACTATTTTTTTTGGTCCATATCCCCAACCTACTCTCAGAGAAGCTAATCCAAACATTTTAGAAAAAGTTCTAAGGATGAAAACATTGTCTTTATTTTTAAACAAATCTAACCCGGATGAATAATCTTTGTTTTTCATATATTCTGCATAGGCATCATCTATAACTAGTAAAATTTTTTTATTTAATTTCTTTCTTAATTCTAAAACTTCTTTTTTCGTTAAGTAAGTTCCTGTAGGATTATTTGGGTTAGCTATAAACACAATTTTAGTTTTTTTTGTTATTTTTTTTAAAATTTCATTTACTGAAACTTTAAAATTAATTTCTTTTGCAAATACAACTTTTGCACCTACAATTTTTGAGTAAATTCTGTACATTAAAAAACTGTACTCTGGTACCACAACCTCATCTTTTGGGTTCAAAAACAACTGACAGAGCATTTGAATAACTTCATCTGAACCAGCTCCACAAATAATTTTCTCAGAATTACATTTATAAGCTTTAGATATTGCTTTTCTTAAATTTTGAGATTTTCCATCTGGATATTTATCTAAATTCAGATTTTTATTTGATATTATTTTCTTTGCTTTAGGGCTCATACCTAAAGCAGACTCATTTGCAGAAAGCTTAATTACGTTCTTAAGTTTCTTAACTTTTGATTTACCAGGCTTATAAGCCTCAATTTTAAATTTTTTGAAATTTGGAGTTATCATTTTTTTTAATTTATGTGCTCTTTATAGATAAAATTACAAAATTTTATAGAGAATAAGAGGATTTTTTAAAAAATTGACATAATAAATAAGTTCTAGTAAAAAAATTATGCGCTGATTTAACTGAATTGCGAGCGCTTAAAAAAAACCGCTAAAATAGTTTTTTTTCTCACAATTCGAAACAGTCAAAAACTATGAATACTGAGAAAAACATAAAAACTTTAATTGTAAAGAAACCCCTAAAATTAGACTGTGGAAAGACCATAAAAGATTTTCCGATATCCTATGAAACTTATGGTTCACTTAATTCAAAAAAAGATAATGCAATATTAGTTTTTCATGCTCTAACAGGAGATCAATTTGTAACCGGAATAAACCCTGTAACTAAAAAAGAAGGTTGGTGGAGTTATGCAGTAGGTCCTGATAAAGCTATCGATACGAATAAATATTTTGTTATTTGCTCTAACGTAATTGGTGGATGTATGGGGTCATACGGACCAAGTCATAAAGATCCTGATCAAAAAATTTTTGGAACAAATTTTCCCGTTATTACAATTAATGATATGGTGAATGCTCAATATAATTTACTTGATCATTTTGGAATTGATAAACTGTTTTCTATAACTGGCGGTTCCATGGGAGGCATGCAAGTCCTTCAGTTTATTAGCAACTTTCCTGATAAATCCAAAACAGTGATACCGATAGCAACCACATCTAGTCATTCAGCTCAAAATATTGCTTTTAACGAACTAGGTAGACAAGCTATTACAGCTGATAGTAACTGGAAAGATGGGAATTATACATCAAACGATACTAATCCTGGAAAAGGATTGGCAGTAGCTAGAATGGCAGCTCATATTACTTATTTATCTAAAAAAGGTTTGCAGGAAAAATTTGGAAGAAAGTTACAAGAAAGAGAAGATCTTAAATTTGGATTTGACGCTGATTTTCAAATAGAAAGTTATTTGAGATATCAGGGATCAGTTTTCGTAGATAGATTTGATGCAAATAGTTATCTTTATATTACAAGAGCTATGGATTATTTTGATTTAGCTAAGCAATTCAATGGTAATCTTTCAGAAGCATTTATAAATACAAATGCGAAATTTTTTATAATTTCTTTTACTTCAGATTGGCTTTATCCAACCCAAGAAAACAAAGATATTGTGATTGCTTTAAACTCAATAGGAGCTGATGTTGGATTTGTAGAAATTGAATCAGATAAAGGTCACGACTCCTTTTTACTAAACGTTCCTGATTTCTTGAGTGCACTTAAAAACTTTTTAGATAAATCTTACGAAGAAAATTAATTATGAAAAATGAATTTCAGGTAATAGCAGATTTAATTGAAAAAGATAAGAAAGTCTTAGATGTAGGTTGTGCTGATGGAACTTTGATGAAATTTTTAAAGGATAATAAAAACATAAATATAAGAGGATTAGAGATTTCAAAAGAAAAAGTGCAAGAATGTATTGCTAAAGGTTTAACTGTAATTGAAGGAAATGCTGAAAAAGATTTAAAGCAGTTTCCAGACAAATCATTTGATTATGTTGTTTTAAGTCAAACCCTTCAAGCTTTTCTTAATCCTGAATTAGTTTTAGATGAACTTTTAAGAGTTGGAAAAAAGGCAATAGTTACGATTCCAAATTTTGGATACTGGAAAGTAAGATTTCATTTATTATTTAAAGGTACAATGCCAATAACAAAAACATTACCAGATGAATGGTATAACACTCCAAATTTACACATGTGCACAATCAAAGATTTTTTTCATTTTGTAAAATCAAAAGATATAAAGATTTTTAAATCACTAGCTTTAAACAATCTTAATAAATCAACAATAAATCAGAGTAATTTAGGCATTAAAAATTTATTTGCAGATCTTGGTATATTTTTGATAGAAAAATAAAATGCGTATTGAAATTATACCTTGTCTTCAAGATAACTATAGCTATTTAATAATAGACGAAAGTAACAATTCTGCGTGTATTGTAGATCCCAGTGAGGCTGAGCCAATAATAAATTTCCTAAAGAATAAAAATATAAAATTAAAATACATTCTTAATACTCATCATCACTATGATCATATTGGAGGAAATCAAGAATTAAAAAAAAAATATGGATCAGCTGTTGTAGGTTTTAAAGGAGACTCGAAAAGAATACCAGAGATAGACACATTGTTAGAAGATAATCAAATCTGGAAAGCCGAAAACTTTGAAGCTAAAATTATGCATATACCTGGACATACTTCAGGCCATATTTGTTTTAATTTTTTTAAAGAAAAAATAGTTTTTACTGGAGATACACTTTTCTCACTTGGTTGTGGAAGAATATTCGAAGGTTCTTATGAGGAAATGTTTGAATCTTTAAACAAAATTAAATTATTACCAGAAGACACAAAAATTTATTGTGGTCATGAATATACTCTTAACAATGCAAAATTTTGTAAAAAATATGATTCTGAAAACAAAGATTTACAAAAAAAAATCGAAAAAATAGAAAAATTAAGAGAAAATGGAATTCCTACGATACCCTCAACTTTAAAAGAGGAATTGGATTGTAATATATTTTTAAGAGCAAAAGATGTTAAAACCTTTTCAAAATTAAGAGATTTTAAGGATAATTTCTAATTAATTCGGCTTGACTAAAGGCTAGCTACAACTATATTGCGGTAACTTTAAATTAAATCATACTATGTCATACGCAGTAATAAAATCAGGTGGAAAACAGTATAAAGTAAAATCTGGAGAAATTCTAAAGATTGAAAAACTACCAGACTCTAAACCTGAGACTAAAATAGAGTTTAATGAAATCCTGGCGTACGGTGATGATAAATCAATTGAAATTGGAACTCCAAATGTTGAGGGCGCAAAAGTAGAGGCTGATTTAATTAAAAATAGCAAAAATAGAACTATTTTAATTTTTAAAAAAAGAAGAAGACAAAATTCAAGAAGAAAAAATGGGCATAGACAACAATATTCTATGATAAGAATTAACAAAATTTTTTCAAAAGATGGTAAAGTGTTATCAGAAGCTGAAAAAATTTCTAAAACTTCAAAAAAAGAAGAAGTTAAGGAAGCAGTAAGCAAATAGTTATTAGGTAAATTATGGCAACAAAAAAAGCAGGTGGATCATCACGAAACGGACGAGATAGTGCCGGTAGAAGACTTGGTGTAAAAAAGTATGGTGGTGAAACAGTAATTCCTGGAAACATAATTGTTAGACAAAGAGGAACTAAGATTTTTCCAGGTGAAAATGTTGGTATGGGTAAAGATCATTCAATATTTTCAGTTGTTAAAGGGAAAGTTGTTTTCAAAAAATCTAAATCAGATAGAACTTTCGTTTCTGTAAAGCCCAATTAATAGTACAACCAATTAAAATAGATGTTGTATTATGAAATTTCTCGATCAAGTTAAAATTTATATTAAAGCTGGAAACGGTGGAGATGGATCTCCTAGTTTTAGAAGAGAGAAATATGTTGAGTTTGGTGGACCAGATGGTGGGGATGGTGGAAAAGGTGGATCAATTATTTTAAAGTCAGAAGAAAATTTAAATACCCTTATTGATTATCGATATCAACAACATCACAAAGCCGAACGTGGAGAAAATGGTTCTGGTCAAAACCGAACAGGGAAAGGTGGTGAAGATTTAATTTTAAAAGTTCCTCTAGGGACACAGGTATTTGAAGAAGATAACAAAACTCTTCTTTTCGATTTTAATAAAAAAGATGAAGAATATGTTGCGGCCGCTGGTGGAAAAGGAGGTTTAGGAAACACAAGATTTAAAAGCTCTACAAATAGAGCTCCAAGAAAATTTACTAAAGGCACTATTGGAGAAGAATTTACAATATGGCTTCAATTAAAAACAATTGCTGATATTGGTATTATTGGATTGCCAAATGCAGGAAAATCAAGTTTGTTAGCAGCATTAACAAACGCAAATCCAAAAATTGCAAATTACAAATTTACAACTATTAATCCAAACCTTGGCGTGGCTTCTTACGATGATAAAGAGATTACCATTGCAGATATTCCAGGTTTAGTTGAAGGAGCTCACGAAGGTATAGGCTTAGGGATACAGTTTTTAAAACATATAGAGAGATGTAAGTCTTTACTGCACTTAATCGATGTCACCAACTTAGATCTGAATGAGTCTTATAATCAGGTGAAAAATGAATTAAAAAGCTACAGTGCAAAGTTATTAGAAAAAAAAGAACTAATTGTGCTCAATAAAATTGATTTGATTGATGAAAAAACAGTGAATGAAGTTATAGATCATTTTTCAAAGGGTAAAAATTGTGAGATTATGACAATGACAACTCTGGAAAAAAAATCTGTATCAAAAATTAAAGCAAAACTTTTGTCTTATGTATCTTAAAAACTCCAAAATAATTGTTGTCAAAATTGGATCATCTCTCCTAGTTGATCAAAATAAAAAAATTAGGAGACAATGGTTATCTAGTTTTGCAAAAGATATTAAAAAATTAAGAGATAAAAATCAAAAAGTAGTTATTGTTAGCTCTGGTGCTATAGCTTTGGGATGCAAGAAAATGAATTATAACAAAAAAAATATCAAATTAGATAAGAGTCAAGCTATTGCGTCTATTGGTCAAATAGAGCTTATGAATTTATTTTCTCAAACTTTCGCAAAATATAAAATAAATATTTCTCAGATTTTGCTTACATTAGAAGATACTGAGGAAAGAAGAAGATCTCTCAATGCGAAACGAACTTTTGATAATCTTTTTGAACTTGGTTTTATTCCTGTAGTAAATGAAAATGATACTATTGCAACGAGTGAAATAAAATATGGAGATAATGATAGATTGGCATCTAGGGTTGCGCAAATTACAAACGCAGATACCTTAATTTTATTATCTGATGTTGATGGTTTGTATACAAAAAATCCTAAGATTTTTAAGGATGCTAAACTAATAAAGAAGATTGATGACCTAAAAAAAGATCTAAAAAAAATTTATATTAAAGGCGTAAATGAATATGGAAGTGGTGGTATGCATACAAAAATTGAAGCAGCAAAAATATGTCAGCTTGCAGGTACTAGTATGGTTATTGCAAATGGATTATATTCAAATCCTATTTCAAAAATAATTGAAAAAAATAACTGTACCTGGTTCAGTCCAAAAATTTCAAAGTTAGATGCTAGAAAAAAATGGATAATAAGTTCTGTAGCGCCTAAAGGAGCTTTAATAATTGATGATGGTGCTAAAAAAGCATTAAAATCTGGAAAAAGTTTGTTGGCAGCAGGAATTAAAAAAGTTTCAGGAAAATTTAACAAAGGTGATCATATTAAAGTATTAGATAAAAAAAATAATGAATGTGCTAGAGGTTTAAGTTCCTTTACTTCTGTTGAGGTGACTAAAATTATGGGGCATCACTCTAATGAGATTGAAAAATTATTAGGCTATGTTGCAAAATCAGAAGTTATTCATAAAGATGATATGGTGGAAATTTAAATGATTAAATATATGAATTTAATTGGAAAAAAAGCTCGAAAAGCTAGTGAGTATAAAGTTACAACTGAAGTAAAAAATAAAGTCTTAAATGATTACGCGAAATTAATTAAGAATGAAAAAAAATTTATTATTAATCAAAATTCAAAAGATATTAATTACGCAAGAAAAAAAGGGTTAAAAGAGAACTTAATCAAAAGACTTCACTTAAATGAAGATAAATTAAATGGAATTATAAATTCTATTTTGAAAATAGCTAAATTAAGAGACCCTATAGACAACACTTTAGACAAATGGAAAAGACCAAATGGTTTGAATATAAAAAAAGTATCAATACCAATTGGGGTTATTGGTGTTATTTATGAAAGTAGACCAAATGTAACTTCAGATGTTGCTAGTCTTTGTTTTAAATCTGGAAATGTAGTGATTTTGAAAGGAGGCTCTGAGGCTATAAATTCAAATAAAGCTTTAGCTAAATTGTTTAGAAAAGCACTTAAAAAAAATAAAGTTGATGAAAACTTTATTCAATTTATTGATTCAAAACAAAGAAGACTTGTAGATATTATGCTTTCTAAGATGAAAAAATATATCGATGTCATCATACCTCGTGGTGGAAAAAATTTAGTTAAAAAAGTTTTAGATTTATCCGAAGTACCTATAATTGGGCACTTAGAGGGGCTTTGTCATACTTATATAGATAAAGATGCAGAATTAAAAATGGCTAAAGAAGTTGTCTATAACGCTAAATTAAGAAATACAAGTATTTGTGGTGCGACTGAAACTATTCTAATTCATAAAAATATAGTAAAAAAATTTAGTAATCCCATTTTGCAGGAACTTGAAAATAGTGGTTGTAAAATAATTGGCGATAAGATTTTCAAAAGTTATTACAATGGTCAAGTATATCCTGCAAAAGAAAAAGATTGGTCAACTGAATATTTATCATCAATTGTATCTGTTAAAGTTGTTAAAAATTCTGAAGAGGCAATTAAGCATATAAACAAATACGGAACTATGCACACTGACTCCATTATTACAAAAAATAAAAAGACAGCAAAATATTTCCTAAAAAATGTTAAAAGCTCAATTGCAATGCATAATACCTCAACACAATTTGCTGATGGCGGTGAATTTGGATTTGGTGGAGAAGTTGGAATTTCTACTAATACACTACCACCAAGAGGTCCTGTAGGTTTAAATCAATTGATTTCATATAAATATGAAATCACCAGTAATGGTAAAATAAGAAATTAAATTGAATAACACAAAAATAAAAATTGGTATATTAGGTGGATCGTTTGATCCTGCTCACAAAGGACATTTAGCAATTTCTAAGGAAGCAAAAAAAAGATTTAAACTCAAAAAAGTTATTTGGGCAATTACAAAAAAAAATCCATTTAAAATAGAGAGCAAGACATCTGTTTCTCACAGAATTAAATTTTGTAAAAAAATAATTGGTACAAATTCATTTATAAAGGTTAAATTTTATGAAAAAATTATTAAATCAAATAAAACTATAAACTTAATCAATCATTTAAAAAAAGATAAAAGCATTGAAATATATTTTTTAATGGGCGCCGACAACCTTATTAATTTTCATAAATGGCATAAATTTAAATTAATTTCACAAAAATGTAATATTCTAGTCTTTGACAGACATGGGTATAAAAAAAATTCTTTAAAATCAAAGACATTTAATCAACTTAGCAAGACCAATTTAGAGTTTATTGAGTTTAATAAAGTCAACATTTCATCTTCTCAATTAAGAAAAATTTGATAATCTAAAATCAATTAATGGACAAAATTTCAGACTTAAAAGAAATTGTAATCAACACACTAGATCTCAATAAAGCTCAAGACATTGTAACTATTGATCTTAAAGATAAAAGTTCTATGGCTGATTATATGATCATAGCAAGTGGAACTTCATCTAGACATATTCAATCTTTATCAGAACAAGTTTTAGAAAAGCTTAAAAATAACGGTGTAAAAGACTCAAAAATTGAGGGTAAAGAAAGTGGAGAATGGAAACTTGTTGATGGGATTGATTTGATTGTTCATATTTTTCACCCAGAAAAAAGAAAGTTTTATGAATTAGAGAAAATTTGGTCAGAGCTAATTCCAAAAGAAAAAGTGATGATATGAAAAAAATTAAATTTTTATTGTTAGTTTTTTTCTCTATTTTTTGCTTAAATAAAACTGTTATTTCAGCTGAAATTGATATTTATAAAAAAATTGATCTCTTCGGTGAGGTTCTAGAAAAAATTAATAAAGAATATGTTGATGAGTTCAATCAATCTGAAAGTATGGATTCTGCTATCAATGGACTTTTACAGTCCTTAGATCCTTATTCATCATACATGTCTCCTAAAATTTTTGATGAAATGCAAACAGAAACCAGCGGTGAGTTTGGCGGACTAGGAATTGAAGTTAGCATGGAGGCTGGTGTGGTAAAAGTAATTTCACCAATAGATGATACACCTGCATCCAGAGCTGGATTAAAAGCTGGTGATTACATAGTAAAAATAAATGATGTTCAGGTTCAAGGAAAATCATTAAGTGAAGCTGTTGATTTAATGAGAGGACCTGTAGGTTCTGGAATAGAGTTGACGGTAAGACGAAGAGGTGAAAGAAAAGCGTTAACATTTAATATCATAAGAGAAGTTATTCAGGTCCAATCTGTAAAATCTGAAATTATAGATGAAAATATTGGATACATCAGGCTTACTTCATTTAACGATAACAGTAGTGATCAAATAGAAAAACAAATTAAAAAACTTAAAAAAGATAAAAACTTAAATTCATTTATTTTAGATTTAAGAAATAATCCTGGAGGTCTTTTATCTCAAGCAATAAAGATTTCAGATTTTTTTCTAGAAAATGGAGAGATAGTCTCAACAAAAAGTAGAAAAAAATCTGAAAATAGAAAATGGTTTGCAAAAAAAGGTGATATTACTGATGGAAAAACATTGTTGGTTTTAATTAACTATGGTTCAGCATCTGCATCTGAAATTGTTGCTGGAGCTTTAAAGGATCACAAAAGAGCAATCATCATTGGTGAAAATAGCTTTGGCAAAGGTTCTGTCCAATCAATTATTCCTTTAAAAAATCGTGGAGCTATCAGATTAACTGTCGCAAAATATTATCTTCCTTCTGGAAAATCTATTTCTGAAGTAGGTGTTAGACCGGATATAGAAGTAAATGAAGAAGGTGATGATTTTAGAATAAAAACTGATACTGATAACCAATTAAACTACGCTATTAAGTTACTTAACGGATAATATGAATAAAAATTTTAAAGATTTACCACTGAGAAGTGGGGTCGGAATTGTGTTGCTAAATAAACAAAATAAAGTATTCGTAGCAAAAAGAATAGATAATCCTAAAAATTTTTGGCAAATGCCTCAGGGTGGTGTTGATGAGGGAGAGGATAATTTAAAAGCTGCATTTAGAGAACTAGAGGAAGAAACAAGTATCAAGAGTGTAGAACTTATAAAAGAATTAGATGGTACATTAACCTATGATTTGCCTGATAGATTACTAGGAATTATTTGGAAAGGTAAATACAAAGGTCAGAAGCAAAAATGGTTTTTAATGCGATTTATTGGAAATGATAATGAAATAAATATTAACACATCTAATCCAGAATTTTTAGATTGGAAGTGGATTGACTTAGATTTAATTACTGATGTTGTGGTTGATTTTAAACATCATGTTTACAAAGAACTTAAAGAAAAAGTAAAAAAACTAATTTAGAGTTTTTAAAACTTCAACTTTTTGATCTGCTAAATATTTAGATTGATCGTTAATATCGGTTTTATTAGCCTCTTCTTCTGCCTGATTAAGCAAATCTCGTTGCTTTGATTTATCCATATCAGCAAGATTAAAAATTGTACTTGTTAAAATTGATAAATTGTTATTTTTGAACTCAACAATTCCATCTTCAACATAGTAATTTTCATCACCTGATTTTGATAAAATCTTAATTATCCCAGGTTTCAAAAAGGAAATAATAGAAATATGATCCTTCAATATTCCCATCTCTCCTTCAAAAGCAGGAACCACAACTTCTGAAACATCATCTTTTACTAAAAAAGATTTTTCAGGATTTACTATTTCTACTTTAAACTCTTCGCTCATTAAGCAGCAGCTTCTTGTTCCATTTTCTTAGCTTTTTCTATAGCTTCTTCAATTGTTCCAACCATATAAAAAGCAGCTTCAGGTAAGTGATCATACTCACCTTTACAGATTGCATCAAAACCTTTGATAGTTGAGTCAAGATCAACAAGTTTTCCTGGAGAACCAGTAAATACTTCTGCAACAAAGAATGGTTGAGATAAAAATCTCTGGATTTTTCTAGCTCTTGCTACAACTAATTTATCTTCTTCGGATAACTCATCCATACCAAGAATAGCTATAATATCTTGTAGTGATTTATATGATTGTAGAATTCTTTGAACATCTCTTGCTACTCTATAATGCTCATCTCCAACAATTCTTGGATCTAAAATTCTTGATGTAGAATCAAGTGGATCTACTGCTGGATAAATACCAATTTCAGCAATTTGTCTTGAAAGTACAGTCGTTGCATCTAAGTGAGCAAATGATGTCGCTGGAGCAGGGTCAGTTAAATCATCAGCAGGTACATAAATTGCTTGTACAGACGTAATTGAACCTTTGTTTGTAGTAGTAATTCTTTCTTGTAGGTTACCCATGTCAGTAGCTAATGTCGGTTGATATCCAACAGCAGATGGAATTCTTCCTAACAAAGCTGAAACCTCTGATCCTGCTTGAGTAAATCTAAAAATATTATCTACGAAGAAAAGTACGTCCTGACCTTCCTGGTCTCTGAAGTATTCAGCTACAGTCAACCCTGTAAGTGCAACTCTTGCTCTTGCTCCAGGGGGTTCATTCATCTGTCCATAAACTAGAGCCGCTTTTGAACCAGCACCCTCTTTTTTAATTACTCCAGACTCAATCATTTCATGATAAAGGTCATTTCCTTCTCTAGTTCTCTCTCCAACTCCCGCGAAAACTGAAAAACCACCATGAGCTTTTGCAACGTTATTAATTAGTTCCATAATTAAAACTGTTTTTCCTACTCCTGCTCCACCAAATAATCCAATCTTTCCACCTTTTGCATAAGGTGCAAGCAAATCAATAACTTTAATACCTGTTACAAGTATTTCAGTTTCTGTTGATTGGTCATTAAATTCAGGTGCAGCTCTATGAATTGGCCAACTTTCTTTAGTCTTAACCTCGCCTCTTTCATCAATTGGTTCCCCAATTACATTTATAATTCTTCCAAGTGTTTCAGGTCCAACTGGAACTTGAATAGGAGCATTAGTATTAATAACTTCATCACCTCTTTTTAGTCCTTCAGTAGCATCCATAGCAATTGTTCTAACAGTAGTTTCACCTAAGTGTTGTGCTACCTCTAAAACTAGTCTGTTATCACCGTTTTTACATTCCAATGCTGTTAAAATTTCTGGTAGTTCACCATCAAATTTCACGTCTACTACCGCTCCAATAACTTGTGTGATTATTCCTTTGCTCATAATTATAAACTTTCTGCTCCTGATATGATTTCTATTAGTTCTTTTGTAATTGCTGCCTGACGACTTCTATTATATTCGATAGTAAGTTTGTCAACCATTTCACCTGCGTTTCGGGTTGCATTATCCATTGCGCTCATTCTAGACCCTTGCTCGCTAGCTGAATTCTCTAACATTGCTTTAAATATTTGCGTAGAAATATTCTTTGGCAATAAATTGCTTAAAATTTCATCTTCATCTGGTTCAAATTCGTAACTTTCTTCTGAACTATTTTCTTCTCCCTCATTATTTAAAGGGATAATTTGCTGTGCTTGAGGAATTTGAGTGATTACATTTTTAAATTGATTGTAAAAAATTGTACAAACATCAAATTCACCTGCCTCAAATTTTTCAATTACCATTTTCCCAACTTTGTCAGCATCGAAATAATTTGCATTTTTAGTTTCTTTGAAAGAAATATTTTCAATTATTTTGTCACCATAAACTCTTTTTAATTGATCATTTCCCTTTGAGCCTACAGTAATAATTTTAAGTTCTTTACCTTCATCTAAAATTTTTGCAAAATAACTTTTAGCTTTTTTAATAATATTAGAATTAAATCCACCACATAAACCTCTATCAGAAGTCATCACCACACAAAGATGAGTTTTTTCCTGACCAGTACCTGACAATAACTTTGGTGCATTTTCTTTATCAGATATACCATTTGATAAATTTAAAATAACATTATTCATTTTTTCAGAATATGGCCTTCCCTTCTCAGCACTTTCTTGAGCTCTTCTTAATTTAGCTGCTGCAACCATTTTCATAGCCTTAGTAATTTTCTGTGTAGACTTTACGCTAGCTATTCTTTTTTTTAGGTCATCTAAACTTGCCATAAATTATTAAGATTTAAAATTTCCTTTTAATTGAGTGATTGCCTCAACAAGTAATTTTTCCTTATCTTCCTCAAGTTTTCCTGAAGTTAAAATTGACTCAATAATTTCAGGCTTATCTGATTTACATTTTTCAATAATCTTGCTCTCAAATTCAGCAACGTCTTTTAAATCAATATCATCCAGATACCCTTTTACTCCACAAAATACTGAAATAACTTGTTCTGCAACAGTCATTGGTGAATATTGTTTTTGTTTTAAAAGTTCAGTTAACTTAGAGCCTCTATTCAAAAGTTGCTGGGTAGATGCATCTAAATCAGATCCAAATTGAGCAAAAGCTGCCATTTCTCTGTATTGTGCTAACTCTAGTTTCATTGAACCAGAAACTTTTTTCATTGCTTTAGTTTGAGCTGATGAACCAACCCTAGATACTGATAATCCTACGTTAATTGCAGGTCTTATACCTTGGTTAAATAGTTCTGTTTCAAGGAAAATTTGTCCATCTGTAATTGAAATAACGTTAGTTGGAATAAACGCGGATACGTCTCCACCTTGTGTTTCAATAATTGGAAGTGCAGTAAGTGACCCACCACCATGTTCATCGCTTAATTTTGCTGCTCTTTCAAGCAATCTACTATGAAGATAAAACACATCTCCAGGATAAGCCTCACGTCCTGGGGGTCTTCTTAATAGCAATGACATTTGTCTATAAGCAACTGCTTGTTTAGACAAATCATCATAAATTATTAACGCATGCATTCCATTATCTCTAAAATACTCACCCATAGCACAACCTGTGTATGGTGCTAAGAATTGTAAAGGAGCAGAGTCAGATGCAGTAGCAGCAACGATTGTTGTGTACTCCATAGCTCCAGCTTCTTCTAATGTTTTTTGAATTTGTCTTACTGTTGATCTTTTTTGTCCAACTGCAACGTATATACAATAGAGTTTTTGTTTTTCATCTCCAGATTCATTGATTTTTTTTTGATTAATGATTGCATCTACTGCAACTGCTGTTTTACCAGTTTGTCTATCACCAATAATTAATTCCCTTTGACCTCTTCCAATTGGAACTAGACTATCTATTGATTTAAGGCCAGTCTGCATTGGTTCACTTACTGATTGTCGTGGAATAATACCAGGAGCTTTTACTTCAACCCTGCTTTTTTTAATTCCTTTATCTAATGGTCCTTTTCCATCAATAGGATTTCCTAAACCATCCACTACTCTTCCTAATAATTCTTTTCCAACTGGAGTATCAACAATATTACCAGTTCTTTTTACTACATCCCCTTCTTTAACATTTCTGTCATCACCAAAAATTACGACACCAACATTTTCACTTTCTAAGTTTAAAGCCATACCTTTAGAACCATCTGCAAACTCTACCATTTCACCAGCTTGAACATTATCCAAACCATAAATCCTAGCAATACCATCTCCAACTGATAAAACTTGACCAACTTCTGTGACTTCTGCTTTATCACCAAAATTTTTAATTTGTTCTTTTAATATTTTTGTAACTTCTGAAGGATTTATTTCCATTTATGCCTCTACCATTCTATTTTCGATTTGTTGTAATTTATTTTTAATTGAGGTATCGACCATAGTACTTCCAACTTTTACTACCAGACCTCCTATTAAACTTTTATCATGTTTGTAGTTTAATTTTATTTTTGAGCTAAAATTTTTTGTTAACTCCTCTGTAATTTTTACAATTTCTTCATTAGATAATTCTTTTGCTGATTTTAATTCTGCCTTAAGTTCACCTCTTTTTCTTGAACAAATTTCAATAAAACTTTTAAGGATACGCTCGATAAAAAAGAAACGTCTTTTTTGAATTAAAAAACTTAAAAAATTTTTAAATAAAGACTCAAATTTATTATTTTCAGAGATTGTATTGATTACTTTCAGTAAATCTTCTTGGCTTGTAGTTGGATCTTTAATCAAATTAGAAAAATCTTCACTTTGATCAATTAAATTAAGAATTGATGAAGACTGATCTTCGATCTGACTTAAAAGATTGTTCTCCTCTGAAAGTTCAAAAAGCGCAAGAGAGTACCTTTCAGCTGAAGTTATTGAAAATCCGGTGTCTTTACTCAACTTGGTTCCTCTATAATGTTGAAGATTATTTAAAAATCACGCCCTAAATAGCATATGACCCTTATGTCTTCAAGTAGCGGATTCGTAAAAAAGGCCTCTTTTTTGCGGTTAATTGAAGTTAATTGGGTCAACATCAACTGAAAGTTTTATTCCAGAAGAAAATTTATATTTTGGAATAATTTTTGTAAGAGAACTTTGTAGTTTCATGGATTTTAAGCCTCTAATTAAAAATCTAATCCTAAATTTTCTCTTTAATCTAAACAATGGAGCATTCACTGGCCCTAATATTTTTCCTTCTATTTTGTTTTCAATAAAATTTTTAAAATTAATTGCTTCTTTCTCTAATTTAATTTCATTGTCTCCTGTTAATATTAAAGAAATAAATCTTTGAAATGGTGGTAGTTTATTTTTTTTCCTTATCTCCAGTTCCCTTTCTAAAAAAATATCTGGATTTTTACTTGTAATTTCTGAAATCATCTTAGTATTATTTTCGTAGGTTTGAAAATATACGGTTGCTGGCTTTCCTGTTCTTCCTGCACGTCCTGAAAGTTGATGATAAAGCTGTAAATTTTTTTCTGCACCTCTTAAATCATGTCCTTGAGATGAAAGATCAATATCAACAACTACAATGCAATTTAAGCTTGGAAAATGAAAACCTTTTGAAATTAATTGGGTTCCAACTAAAATATGCGTTTCATTTTTAATAATTTTATCTATTTTTTCTTTAGAGTCTTTTTTATTCATTGTGTCACTTGAAAAGATCTCTATTTTTTTACCAGGAAATTTTCTTTTTACTTCTTCTGAAATTCTCTCAACACCAGGACCACTAAAAATAAATTCACAATTGCCTTCTTTTGTACAGTTCCTTTTAAGATCAGATTTATATCCGCAATAATGGCACAATAGGTTATTTTTATTTTTATGATAAACTAAATTGATACTACAATTTGGACATGTAAAACTTGTAAAACACTTATTACATAAAGCATTTGGAGAAAAACCTCTTCTGTTTAAAAAAAACAAAACTTGATCTTTTTTTTCCAAATGTAAATTAACTTTTTCAATAATTTTATTTGATAACCATGATTGTTTTTCAAGTTTTGTATTATTTAAATTAATAATTTCATAATTGGGTAATGCTGCGTTTTGATATCTTTCATTTAATCTAGAAACCTCGTATTTACCTTTTTTAATATTTTCAAAAGTTTCTATTGATGGGACAGCGGTAATCAAATTGATTGGAATATTTTCGAAAGATGCTCTGGAAATTGCCATATCACGAGCATTATAGGTTATACCTTCATCTTGTTTAAATGACTGATCATGTTCCTCATCAACAATTATCATTCCTAATTTTTTAAATGGTAAAAATAGTGAAGATCTTGCACCAATAATTATTTTTATTTTACCATTAGAAACTCCACTCCAAATTAATTCTTTCTTTTTTTTTGAAATACCTGAATGCCAAACTGCAGGTTTAAAACCAAAATATTCTAAAAATTTTTGTTCAAACTGACTAGTTAGACCTATTTCTGGCAATAAAATTAATCCTTGAAAACCCTTCTTTATCATTGGTTTTAACGCTTCAAAATAAACTAAAGTTTTTCCTGATCCAGTCGTACCTTGTAAAACATGAACTCTAAATTTTTTATTTGAAGCGTTCATTTTTTTTAGAGATTTATTTTGATCACTAGATAGCTTGATTAAGTTTTGTTTAATTTCGCTATCAAATATTTGATAAAGTTGAGTTTCTTTGTTCTCTACCGCATTACTAGTTAAGAGTACTAACTTTAAAGCCATACCCTTTGGGATAAGATTATAATCTGCAAACCAATTTAAAAAATTTATTGTATTTTTTTTTAACGGAGTGACGTCTAATTTCTTGATTATATTTTTAGTCTTAAAATTTTTATTATTATTTTTTTCAAATTCGTCCCAAACAACACCGGTAATTTTTGATTTTCCAAAAGGTACCATTACATAATCACCAACTTTAAGTTTTAAACTACTTTCATAAGTGAATGGATGATTAAAAATATTTGGTACAAGAATCGGATATTTCATATTTTTATAATATGAAAAAAAATTAAGAGTGTATTGCTCTTTTATCTACTGATAAAGCAGCTTCTTTAACTGCTTCAGAAAACGTTGGATGAGCATGACAAGTTCGGGCGATATCTTCTGCACTTGCGCCAAATTCCATTGCAACACCGATCTCTGCAATTAATTCTCCTGCATGAGGTCCAATTATATGTGCACCTAATACTTTATCTGTTTGCTCATCAGCTAAAATTTTAACAAAACCTTCCGCATCATCTATGGCCTTAGCTCTTGAATTAGCCATAAACGAAAATTTCCCTACTTTATATTTTTTATTTAATTCTTTTAATTGTTCCTCAGTTTTACCGATTGATGCTACTTCTGGTGTTGTATAAACTACTCCTGGGATTGTATCGTAATTTACATGTCCAGATTGACCAACTATGTTTTCTGCAACTGCTATACCTTCGTCCTCAGCTTTATGTGCAAGCATTGGACCAACAATTACATCGCCTATTGCATAAATATTTTCAACGTTAGTCTTAAAAATTTTATCAGTTTTAATTCTATTTCTTTCGTCAAGATCTACTCCTACAGACTCTAAATTCAAACCATCTGTGTTAGGTTTTCTGCCAACAGAAATCAAAACAACATCACACTCAAAATTATTTTTATTACCATCTTTATCTACTGTTGAAATCACTGCCCCAGCTGCATTTTTTTTAATTGTTTCAACTTTATTTTGCATATTAAATTTCATTCCCTGTTTTTTTAAAATTTTCATAAATTCAGAAGAGATTTCTTTATCCATTCCAGGTGTAATATGATCTAAAAATTCAACAACTTGTACCTCTGCTCCAAGTCTTGACCATACAGACCCCATCTCCAATCCTATATAGCCTCCTCCTACTACAACCATTCTCTTCGGTACCTTTTCTAACTTTAGAGCACCTGTTGATGAGACAATTGTTTTCTCATCTATTTCTATTCCTGGTAATGAAACTGGTACTGATCCTGTTGCAATAACTGTTTTTTCTGTTTGGATGATGGTTTCTTTATTTTTATCATCCTTTATTAAAATTTCATTTTTAGATTTAAAACTTCCGTGTCCTTTAAAATAAGTAACTTTGTTTTTTTTTAAAAGAAATTCAACACCTTTTGTAAGAACAGTTACAGCTTTATCTTTACTTTTCATCATTTTGTCTAAATTTAATTTTACTTCGCCAACTTCAATACCTTTGTTTGCTAAACTTTTTACTTTATGAAATTCTTCAGACAGATTAAGTAAGCTTTTTGATGGGATGCAACCAACATTTAAACAAGTACCTCCCAAAGACCCTCTAGACTCTATACATGCAGTTTTTAATCCTAATTGAGCAAGTCTGATTGCGCACACATAACCACCCGGTCCACCTCCAATAACTACAGCTTGAAATTTTTCTGACATTTAAATATCTAAAAACAACCTTCTAGGGTCTTCTAAGTTTTCTTTAATCATTTTAAGGAAAGATACAGATTCTTTTCCATCAATAATTCTGTGATCATATGATAATGCTAAATACATAATTGGTCTTATTCTGATTTCACCGTCTACAACAACAGGTCTTTCCACTATATTATGCATGCCCAACACTCCAGATTGAGGTAAATTTAGTATTGGGGTTGAAAGCATAGACCCATACACACCTCCATTACTTATTGTAAATGTTCCCCCCTGAAGATCTTCAATCGTTAGCTTTCCATCTCGCGCTTTTTCTGAAATTTCTTTAATATTTTTTTCAATATCTGCAAAGGATAACTCATCTGCATTTCTCAAAACTGGAACAACCAAACCTTTATCTGTTCCGACAGCAAAGCTAATATTGTAATAGTTTTTATAGATAATCTCATCTCCGTCTATCTCAGCATTCACTGCAGGGAAATTTTTTAAAGCAACTACACATGCTTTTACAAAGAAGGACATAAATCCTAATTTTATCCCATAACGAGATTGGAAATCCTCTTGATTTTCTTTCCTCATTTCCATCACACTGCTCATATCAACCTCGTTGAATGTTGTTAAAAGAGCGGCATTCTCTTGAGCTTGCTTTAATCTTTTTGCAATAGTTTGTCTCAACCTAGTCATCTTAATTCGTTCTTCTTCACCATATTGAATTTTTCTTTCAGATGGTTTTGGATTTGCACCCATCAAACTTATTAAATCTCCTTTTAAAACTCTCCCATCTTTTCCTGAACCTTGAATTGAATTAATATCGATATTATTTTCAGTTACTATTTTTCTCACTGCTGGAGACAAGGTTGGATTAATATTTCTGTTTAGAGCAACATCTGGTTTTACTTCCTCAGTTAAAACCAATGGTTTATCTTTGGGTTTTTCTATATCTTTTTCTTCAAATACTTTTGGTTCTTTTTTATTTGCATCTAATTTTATTACATTGCTCTCTAAAGGAACTATTTCCTCTTGCTTGATTTCTTTTTGGTTTTTTGGTGCAGATTTAACCTTTCCACTTTCTGCTGATACAGAACCTAATAATGCTCCTACTTCAACAACTGATCCATCTTGTGAATTTATCTCTGTTAACACACCAGAAATTGGAGATGGCACTTCTAAGTTTACTTTGTCTGTCTCAAGTTCTACAATTGGCTCATCTGCTTCGACTGTATCACCTGCGTTTTTTAACCATTTTGAAACAGTCGCTTCTGTTATACTTTCACCAAGAACTGGGACTACTATTTTTTCATTCATTAAAATTAATCAAATACCTTGTTAATTATTTCTTGTTGTTGAGAATTATGCCTTTTGGCATATCCTGTTGCAGGAGTTGCGTCTGGGCTTCTTCCTATATAAGAAATTTTATTATTATTAGCCTTTAAAGTGTCTAATGTCCATTGGATATAATCTCTAACTGAAAACCAAGCACCCATATTTTTTGGTTCTTCTTGACACCAAAAGAATTCAGCATTTTTAGAGTACGGTTTTAACTCCTCAACCAAAGCTTTTGCTGGAAATGGATACAATTGTTCAATTCTATACATCACTACATCATCTCTTTTAAGCTTTTCTCTGGCGTCTAACAAATCAAAATATACTTTTCCAGAACAAAGTATTACTTTTCTTATTTTAGAACTTTGTTTTAGTTTAATAAATCCTTTAGACTTAGGATCTCTAGCATGATCCCACAATACTCTATGGAAAGTATTTTTTTTGTTAAAATCTTCTAAATTTGAAACACAATACTTATTTCTTAATAATGATTTTGGTGTCATTATTATTAGTGGCTTTCTGAAACTCCTATGCATTTGTCTTCTTAAAGCATGAAAATAATTTGCTGGGGTTGTGCAGTTCATTACTTGCATATTATCGTTTGAGCATAGTTGTAAAAACCTTTCTAATCTTGCTGAAGAATGTTCTGGTCCTTGTCCTTCATATCCGTGGGGTAACAACATTACTATACCAGATGCTCTATTCCATTTTCTCTCACCAGATGCAATAAATTGATCAATTACTACTTGAGCTCCATTAGCAAAGTCACCGAATTGTGCTTCCCAAAGAGTAAGCGTGTTTGGCTCTACTAGACTATAACCATATTCAAAACCTAAAACCGCAAGTTCAGATAAAAAACTATCTACTACTTCAAATTGCTTTTGATTTTTAGAAATATTATTCAATGGAATATACCTAGAATTGTCTATTTGATTTCTTAAAACAGAATGTCGTTGACTGAATGTTCCTCTTCCAGAGTCTTGTCCTACAAGCCTAACTGGATATCCCTCCTCTAGCAAAGATCCAAAAGCTAAAGATTCAGCTGAAGACCAATCAATTCCAGTACCTTTTTCGATACTTTCTTTTCTGGCATTAAATATTTTAGAGATAGTCTTATGAATATTTTTTTCCTCAGGAATATCATTTATTTTACTTGAGATTATTTTTAATCTATTTTCATCGAAACCTGTTATACCCCTCTTATCTTTACCTTTTTCAGGTTTATATCTTGACCATGTTCCCTCAAACCATTCTATTTTAGGTTTATAATCTTTTGCACTTTTGTATTGTTCATCAAGTAAATCTTTAAATGATTTAACATTTTGATTTAGTGATTCTTCAGTTATAGATTTTTCGTTTACTAATTTATTTCCATAAATTTTGTAAACACTGGGGTGAGATCTAATTTTTTTATACATTAAAGGTTGAGTAAATGAAGGCTCATCTCCCTCATTATGTCCAAATCTTCTATAACAAATTAAATCTACAACAACGTCTCTATTAAATTTTAATCGAAATTCAGTTGCTATTCTAGTTGCATAAACAACTGCTTCTGGATCATCACCATTAACATGAAGAATTGGAGCCTCTACCATTTTTGCAACATCAGATGGATAAGGTGAAGACCTCGCAAATCTTGGACTAGTAGTAAATCCTATCTGGTTATTAACAATAATATGAATTGTTCCTCCAGTGTTATGTCCTGGTAGTCCAGACATTGCAAAACATTCTGCTACAACTCCTTGACCAGCAAAGGCTGCATCCCCATGAATGAGAATAGGTATAACTTTATTTCTTTCACGGTCTTTATGAAAAAATTGTTTGGCTCTTGTTTGACCTAAAACAACTGGGTTAACAGCTTCTAAATGAGAAGGATTATCTGTTAAACTGACATGTACTGAATTTCCATCAAATTCTCTATCAGACGACGCTCCAAGATGATATTTTACATCTCCAGCACTATCTTCAGCATCAGTACTAAACTCACCAGCAAACTCATTAAAAATTTTTTTGTAAGATTTTTGTAAAACGTTTGCCAAAACGTTAAGCCTACCTCTATGAGACATACCTATTTTAACTTCTTTTATATTATTTTGACCACCAATTTTTATTATTTGTTCAAGAGCAGGTATTAAACTTTCGCCACCATCTAAACCAAATCTTTTTGTTCCCACATACTTTGTAGCTAAAAATTTTTCAAATCCTTCTGCCTGTACCAATTTATTTAAAATTGCCTCTTTACCATTTTTTGTAAATTGAAGTGCATTTTTATCTTGCTCTATCCTGTCCCTAAACCACTTTCTTTCATCTGGGTTTGAAATATGCATGAACTCATAACCTATTTTTCCACAGTAGGTTTTCTTCATAAACTTAAGTATTTCTCTTATATTTGCATATTTACGATTGATTACACCGTTTAGAAAAATTTTCTTATCGTAATTTTCTTTTTTAAAACCGTAAAAATCTGGATGAAGCTCATCTAGATATTCTGACTCTCTCATTTCTAAAGGATCAAGATCCGCTAACAAATGTCCTCTTAGTCTATATGCTCTAATTAATGCTACAGCACTAATAGAATCTTTATTTGAGTCAGCAAGTAATTGAAAATTAAATTTTTCTGAAGTGTCTAATTTGACATTATTAAAATCATTTTTATCTTGTTCTTCTATTTTTTTTTGTAATTCATCAATATCAATCTTTTTTTTAGTAGGTCCCCATGATGGACCATTAATTTCTTTTGCTATAACATTTAATTCTTCACCAATTCCCTCAAAATAATTTGCCCAACTTTCTGGAAGATCAGCATCTTTATTTACAAACTTTAAATACATTTCTTCTATAAATGCACTATTAGATTTGTTTAAAAATGAAGTTTTTTCGAAATCAAGATTTTTTGATGAAGACATCTTTTTGTTTAATATATCCCTCTAATATTTTTTTTCAATTAGACAGTTTATCAAATAAAGTTTTTCCAATAATTGATGGTGATTTAGCAACTGTAATACCACATTCTTCCATTTTTTTTATTTTATCTTCAGCTCCACCCTTGCCACCTGATATAATGGCACCAGCATGCCCCATTCTCCTTCCTGGAGGAGCAGTAACTCCAGCTATAAATCCAACAATTGGCTTTTTGATCTTATGTTTTTTTATAAATTCAGCTGCTTCTTCTTCGGCTGTTCCTCCAATTTCACCTATCATTAAAATGGATTCTGTTTCAGAATCATTTAAAAATAAATCTAAACAATCTATAAAATTTGTTCCATTAATAGGATCACCACCAATACCAATACAAGTTGATTGACCAAGTCCATTTTCAGTTGTTTGGGCTACTGCTTCATATGTCAATGTTCCTGACCTTGATACAATTCCAACACTACCTCTTTTGTGAATATTTCCCGGCATAATCCCAATTTTACATTCATCTGGTGTGATTATTCCTGGACAATTAGGTCCAATTAATCTGCTACTAGATCCACTTAATTTTTGTCTGACCTTAAGCATATCCTGAATTGGAATTCCCTCTGTTATACAAACAATAAGTTCAACTGATGCATCAATAGATTCAATGATCGCTGCTGCTGCAAATTTAGCAGGTACATAAATCATAGTTGCATCTGCTCCTACTTCATTTTTTGCCTCTAAAACGCTATTAAATACTGGTCTGTCTAAATGTTTTTGTCCACCTTTCTTTGGCGTAACTCCACCAACAAGATTGGTTCCATATTTTATAGCCTGCTCTGAATGAAATGTTCCGTGTGAGCCAGTAAATCCCTGACAAATTACTTTTGTATTTTTATTTACCAAAACCGACATTTTATTTTATCGCCTCAACAATTTTCTTAGCAGCATCATCTAAATTTTCTGCAGAAATTAATTTTAATCCAGAATTATCAAGGATTTCTTTTCCCTCCTTGAAATTTGTACCTGCTAATCTTACAACTAAAGGTACACTAATATTAATTTCTTTAGCTGCATCAACTACTCCTTGGGCAAGGACATCACATCTCATTATTCCTCCAAAAATATTAATTAAAATACCTTTAACATTTTTATCTGAGAGAATTATCTTTAATGCAGCAGATACTTTTTCTTTGGATGCGCCACCGCCTACATCTAAAAAATTTGCTGGCTCTTTACCATACAATTTAATTATATCCATTGTTGCCATCGCTAATCCTGCTCCATTTACCATACAGCCAATACTTCCATCTAGCTTGATATATGCAAGATCATGCTTGCTAGCTTCTATCTCGGTAGGATCTTCCTCATTTAAATCTCTTAATTCAACAATTTCTGGATGCCTAAATAAAGCGTTAGAGTCGAAATTAACTTTTGCATCTAAACAAACAATTTTTTTCTCTTTTGTCAAAATTAATGGATTTACTTCAACCATGTTTGCATCAGTATTCACAAACATTTTATATATTGATTTAATTAATGTTATTGCTTGTTTTTTTGCGTCTTCATTAAAATTAAAAATATTAATTATTTTTTTACAATCTGACTCAGAAATTTCATCACCCATATCAACTTTTGTAGTTATAATTTTTTCAGGTGAACTGCTTGCAACTTCTTCAATGTCCATTCCTCCTTGGTCGCTTGATATAAATGCAATTTTAGAACTTGCCCTATCAACCAGACAAGATAAGTAAAATTCTTTATCTATATTTGATGACTCTTCTACGTATAATCTTTTTACCTCTCTACCTTCAGGGCCAGTTTGATGGGTAACTAGTGTTTTTCCAAGTAATTCTTTAGCTGCTACCGTTAGTTCCTCAATAGAGTTTAAAATTTTTACACCACCAGCTTTTCCTCTACCTCCGGCATGGATTTGTGCTTTAAGCACATATTTCTCAGTTTTGAGTGCTTTTGCTTTTTGAATAAGTTCATCAACATTAAGCGCAAATACTCCTTCGGGAACTACTGCTCCATATTTTTTTAATATTTGTTTAGCTTGATGCTCGTGAATATTCATTATTATTTAGATAAATCAGGATCTATTTTAGATGCAGCTTCCCATAAAGCTTTTACAGCATCTATTGAATGCATAAATTCTTTTTTTTCATTTTCATCTAAATCAATCTCTTCAATTTTTTCTACACCATCTTTTCCAATGACAACGGGAACTCCTGCATAAACATTTTTCACACTATATTCTCCATTTAATTGTACAGCACAGGGTAATAATTTTTTCTGATCATTCAAATATGCTTCTGCCATTTGAACACCTGAAGCTGCTGGTGCATAAAAGGCTGATCCTTTTTCTAAATATTTAACTATTTCCGCACCACCATCTCGCGTTCTTTGATTAATTTCCTCAACTCTTTCTAAAGAAATCTTTCCATCCTTTACAAAATCCAGCAATGGTTTACCTGAAATTTTAGTAAATCTTGGCATAGGAACCATGGTGTCACCATGACCACCCATAACCATTGCCTCAATTTCTCTTACTGGCACATTTAGTTCTAATGATAAAAATAATTTAAATCTCGAACTATCTAAAATACCTGCCATACCAACAACTTTATTTGATGGCAAACCTGAAAATTTTTGAAATGCCATAACCATAACATCTAAAGGATTGGTGATACAGATCACAAAAGCGTTAGGAGCGTTTTTCTTTACCCCCTCAGCAACTTGTTTAATAATTTTTAAATTAATTCCAAGAAGATCGTCTCGGCTCATTCCAGGTTTTCTTGGAACACCTGCTGTAATTATTATTACATCTGAATCTTTTATGTCCTCATAGTTATCAGTTCCTGAAAACCTAACATTGAAACCATCTACAGATGAAGATTGTGCAATATCTAATGCTTTTCCTTTTGCAATACCACTAGCTACATCAAATAAAACCACTTCATTCACTAATTCTTTTATTCCTATTAAATGTGCAAGAGTTCCACCTATTTGGCCTGCACCAATTAAAGATATTTTTGTCATTTATTTCCTTTATTTCATTGTTGGCATAACAAATTCCGGATTTGATCGGACACCTGAAGGCCATCTAGATGTTACAGTTTTAAGTTTAGTATAAAATTTTATTCCTTCCATGCCATGCATTCCGCTATCTCCAAATAATGATCTTTTCCAACCACCAAAACTATGAAATGCCATTGGAACTGGGATCGGCACGTTAATACCAACCATACCTACTTGAATTTTACTTGCAAAAGTTCTGCCTGCATCACCGTCTCTTGTATAAATACTAACTCCATTTCCGTACTCATGGTCGTTAATTAATTTTGCAGCTTCTTCAAAAGTTTTTACTCGAACAACTGATAAGACTGGACCAAATATTTCTTCTTTGTAAATTCTCATATCTTTATTTACATGATCAAATAAACATCCACCTATATAGAAACCATTTTCATAGCCTTGGAGTTTTAAACCTCTACCATCAACCACTAGTTTTGCGCCTTCCTCGACACCTAAATCAACGTAACTTGTAACTTTTTCTAAATGTTCTTTTGTAACTAAAGGTCCCATTTCTGATGCCTTATCCATTCCAGGACCAACTTTTAAAGCTTCAGCTTTTTTTGATAATCTTGATACAAGCTCATCACCGATGTCTCCAACCGCAACCGCAACTGATTGAGCCATACACCTTTCTCCAGCTGAACCATAAGCAGCACCCATTAGACCATTTATTGCACCATCTAAGTCACAATCTGGCATAACAACTAAATGGTTTTTTGCTCCACCTAAAGCTTGAACTCTTTTTTCGTTTTTAGCTGAATTTTCATATATATATTTTGCAATAGGAGTAGATCCTACAAAACTAACAGCTTTAATATCTTTATTTTCTAAAATTGCATCAACAGCTTCTTTGTCTCCATTTATTACGTTAAATACACCATCTGGAAGACCAGCCTCAGAAAGAAGCTCTGCTAGTCTTATTGCACAAGAAGGATCTTTTTCTGATGGTTTAAGAATAAAAGTATTTCCACAAGCTATTGCTATTGGAAACATCCACATTGGTACCATGGCAGGAAAATTGAAAGGTGTGATACCTGCAACAACTCCTAATGGTTGTCTAATTGACCAACTATCAACATTGGTACCAACATTTTCTGAAAACTCTCCTTTTAATAAATGTGGTATTCCACAAGCAAATTCTACCACCTCAAGTCCTCTGGTTAAAGAACCTTTTGCATCTTCGTAAACTTTTCCATGTTCTGAAACAATTAACTTTGTTAATTCATCAGAATTTTTTTCAATTAATTCTTTAAATTTAAATATTATTCTTGCTCTTTGTAAAGCGGGTTTTAAAGACCAAGTTTCAAATGCTTTTTTTGCTGTCTCAACAGCACTGTCTAAATCAGATTTTGAAGCAAGTCTTACCTCTGACTCTTGTTCGCCAGTTGCTGGATTAAAAACTTTTCCTTTTTTATCTGAAGATCCCGGAATTATTTTACCGTTTACGAAATGTTCTATTAATTTCATGAATACGGTGTTTTAGATCAAAAATATCGAATAGTCTATTTAAACATTAGCTGTTGCTAACATTTTTTTTATTTCAGCTATAGCTTTTGCTGGATTCAAGCCCTTAGGACATGCATTTGTACAATTTAATATTGTATGGCATCTATATAATTTTAATTCATCGGAAACTTTTTTTAATCTAGCTTTTCTCTCTTCATCTCTACTATCAATAATCCATCTATAGGCCTGTAGCAGAACTGCAGGACCTAAATATTTATCTCCATTCCACCAATAACTTGGGCAAGATGTAGAACAACAGGCACACATAATGCACTCATATGCACCATCAAGTTTTGCTCTATCTTCTTTAGACTGATAAATTTCTGTTGACTGTTTTGTTGAGTTATTTTTTAACCAAGGTTCAATAGATTGATATTGTTTATATAAGCCATCTAAATCGCCGATCAAATCTCTTTTAACTTTTAAATGAGGTAGAGGATAAATATCGATGTCACCATCTATCTCTGCATGTGGAGTTGTACAAGCCAATCCATTTTTTCCTCCCATATTCATAGCACAAGAGCCACAAACACCATGAGCACAAGACCTTCTATAGGCCAATGTCGGATCAATTTCGTTTTTAATTTTATTTAGAATATCCAGTACCTTAGATGGGCAATTATCCATATCAACTTCGTATGTATCAATTCTAGGATTTTCTTCTGTTGATGGATCCCATCTATAAATATTGATCTTTCTTAAATTTTTAGATCCAGTTTTGTCTTTAAAATATTCGCCTTTTTTAACCTCTGAATTTTTAGGTAAGCTTAGCTGAGCCATTAATATACTCGCTCTTGTGGTGGAAAATATTGAACTTCGTTTGTTAAAGTTGATTTGTGTACTTCTCTGTAACTTATCTTTGTATTTTTCCCATCACACCAAGCAAGAGTATGTTGCATAAACTTTTCGTCATCTCTTTTTGGATAGTCATCTCTCGCGTGAGCACCTCTGCTCTCTTTTCTATGATATGCAGACTCTACAGTAGTTACTGCTTGTCTTATTAAATTATCAAATTCTAATGTTTCAACTAAATCAGTATTAAATACTAAAGATCTATCTTTAACTGAAATTGAGTCCATGCCATCATAAGTTTTTTTAATCTCATCAACACCTTCTTTAAGGTTTTTTTCTGTTCTGAAAACTGCACATTTCGACTGCATCGTTTTTTGCATTGAAAGTCTAAGTTCAGCAGTACTATTATTTCCTTGTGCATTTCTAAGTTTATCAAATCTATCTAAACATTTTTGTGTTTCTGACTCTGGAATTTCCTCATGAGGTGTTCCTGGCTTAACTAATTCAGCTGCTCTTTTTGCTGCTGCTCTTCCAAATACTACTAAATCGATTAAAGAATTAGAGCCAAGTCTATTTGCTCCGTGAACAGAGACACATGCCGCTTCTCCTATAGCCATTAGACCTGGAACAGTTTTTTCTGAGCCATTTACAGTTAATACTTCTGCTTTATAATTTGTTGGAATGCCGCCCATATTATAATGAACTGTTGGTACAACAGGGATTGGTTCTTTAGTTACATCTACATTTGCAAATAATCTTGCTGCATCGGTAATTCCAGGAAGCCTGCTTTCAATAATATCTTTATCTAAGTGACTTAGGTTCAAATGGACATGATCTTGATCTTTTCCAACACCTCTTCCCTCATTAATCTCTATAGACATTGATCTGCTAACAACATCTCTTGATGCTAAATCTTTTGCATTTGGAGCATACCTTTCCATAAATCTTTCACCTTTAGAATTTGTAAGATAACCCCCTTCTCCTCGCGCACCTTCTGTTATTAAGGTACCGTGGCCATAAATTCCTGTTGGGTGAAATTGAACAAACTCCATATCCTGAAGCGGCAATCCAGCTCTTAAAACCATTGCATTACCATCACCAGTGCAAGTATGTGCTGATGTTGCTGAATAATAAACTTTTCCATAACCACCTGTAGCAATAATTACTGAATGTGCTCTAAATCTATGAATTGTTCCATCATTCAAATTCCAAGCAATTAGACCTTTGCATTCTCCATTCTTCATCAACAAATCTAATGCAAAATATTCTATAAAAAATTCTGTATTATGCTTTAACGCTTGTCCATATAATGTGTGTAAAATAGCATGACCTGTTCTATCGGCTGCTGCACAAGTTCTTTGAACTATTCCGTTCCCATAATTTTTTGTCATTCCACCAAATGGTCTTTGATAAATTTTTCCCTCTTCAGTTCTACTAAATGGAACTCCATATTTCTCTAATTCTAAAACTGCTTTAGGTGCTTCTTTACATAGATATTCAATACTATCTTGATCACCTAACCAATCTGCACCTTTGACAGTGTCATACATGTGCCATCTCCAATCATCTTCCCCCATGTTTCCTAGTGCTGCTGATATTCCACCTTGTGCAGCTGATGTATGACTTCTGGTAGGAAATACTTTTGAGATACATGCTGTTTTTAAGCCAGCCTCGCTAAGCCCTACTGCCGCTCTTAAACCTGATCCACCTGCACCAAGTACAACAACATCGTACTCATGGTCTATAATATTATATGCTTTCATGTATTTAAGTTTAAAATTACAATTATTGTAATTACTGGGATTGTTATAGCAAAAAAATTTAGGACTTTGTTTGCGGCATTTTTGATTTTTTTATCGTTAATATAGTCTTCAAAAACCTCACTTATAGTTAAAGCTGAAAAAAAATAAGCAATAACTAAAAATAACCCAATTAAGAATTTGGATGGTTGTGTTGTTAAAAAATTCACTATTTCCAAATAACTTTTATCATAAATATTCACTAAATTTATAATAAACCAAAGCATTAAAGGTAATAAGATTGCAGAACTAATTTTTAAGAATAACCATTTTTTTGTTACTGGCAGCATTATATTAATCCTCTGCCAATTATATAAATCAGAATAGTTAAAATAATCGAGCCAAAAATAACTAGCAAACCTGTAATTCTTGTTGTTTGTAATTCAAATCCATAGCCCAAATCCATAATTAAGTGTCTTATTTCACTTAACATTTGAAAACTAAATGACCAGGTTATTCCAATTAAAATAAATTTACCTAAAAAGGTTTCTAAAAATATTTTTATAATTTGATAATTACTTTCTCCTAGAAGCATTAATGCAAACCAAATACAAATTAATGTAATTGCAAAAAAATTAATTATTCCTGTAATTCTATGTGAAATAGATACTAATGAAGAAATATGCCATTTATATATCTGTATGTGTGGTGATAAAGGTCTGTTTTCCATATTTTATTTTGAATTAATAACTGTTTCAGCAATTTCAACTGAATTAAGTGCAGCACCTCTCAATAGGTTGTCTGATACAATCCACAAATTTAATGAATTTTTTTTTGTTTTGTCTTCCCTAATTCTAGATATAAATGTCTCATCACTTCCTGCTGCTTCAAATGGTGTGCTATAACCTCCATTTTCTCTTCTATCGATAACCTCACAACCATCTGCTTTACTTAAAACATCTCTCACTTTTTCTAAAGTATATGGTTTTTCAAATTCTATATTTACAGACTCCGAATGAGATACTAAAACAGGAATTCTCACACATGTAGCTGTAAGTTCAATTGAATCATCTAAGATTTTTTTTGTTTCATTTGTCATTTTTAATTCTTCTTTTGTATATCCATCATCAGTGAAAACATCGATATGTGGAATAACATTAAAAGCGATTTGTTTAGTAAAATTTTTTGACTCTATTTTTTTTCCATCTAAATATTTTTTAGTTTGATCAATTAATTCGTCCATTGGACTTTTGCCACCACCTGAAACAGATTGGTAAGTTGAAACTACAACTCTTTTAATTTTAAATAAATTATGTAGTGGTTTAAGTGCTATAACAAGTTGTGCTGTAGAACAATTTGGATTGGCAATAATATTTTTTTTCATATTTTTAATTTCGGATGCATTCACTTGTGGAACGATCAATGGAACATCAGGATCCATCCTAAAAAAACTTGAATTATCTATTACAATTGTGTGCTTGGCAGCATTTTCTGCAAATTTTTCAGCAATTGTTCCTCCTGCTGCAAAAAAAGTTATATCTGCTTTTGAAAAATCATATGTCTCTAAATTTTCAATAACATACTCTTTATCTCTAAAAGAGATTTTTTTCCCCGCACTTTTTTCTGAGGCAACTAAATATAGATTATCAAACTTGAAGTTTTTTTTATCAAATACTTCAAGAGTTTTCCTCCCAACGTTTCCTGTTGCACCTACTATAGCTATGTTCATTTTAAAGTTGTTATACTAAATAAAAGGTAAATCGCAAACTTTACCACTACAAATATCACCATTTATGCTTGCTTTTACGTTCTGGTCTATATTCCAATGAGATTTTTTCATCATAGCAATACCAATTACTTTTTTAAAATGTGGTGAATAGCAAGCTGATCTCAATTCTCCAATTATATTATTGTCTTGATCACTTAAGTCTAATGATCCTGTAATACTTATTTTATCTATATCAAGCATTACTCCCATTAATTTTTTTTTAATTCCTTCAGATTTAATTTTTTTTAATTTCTCTTTTCCTAAAAAATTAACTTCGCTGTCTATATTAATATATTTATCAAATCCACATTCATATGGATTGTCTCCATTATCGATATCATTTCCATACGATAATAATCCACTTTCAATACGTTCTATTAAATTTGGACAACCTGGTTTGATATTAAATTCTTTTCCAATTTCAAAAAGATGATCATATAATTTTAATCCAGAAACATTGTGCTCAACATAAATTTCGTAACCACCTTGTTTAGACCAACCAGATCTTGCAATTAAATGTTTATCACCACCAAATTCGAAATAATCAAAACCAAAGAATTTTAAATTAACTATCTTATCTCCAAAAACTTTTTCCATTAATTCAAATGACTTTGGACCTTGTATAGCCATTATATCAACATCAGGTTCAAAAATCTTGACGTCAAATTTATTTCCAATAGCTAACCCTTTTGCAAATAATATTACATCTGAGTCAGCAAGAGAAACCCACCATTTATTTTCATTCAATCTAAGTACAACTGGATCATTAATCAGGCCTGCGTTATCATCAATTATTGGACAATAATAACATCTTCCATCTTTCGATTTAGATAAATCTCTACAAGTCATCAACTGAACTAATTTCGCTGAGTCTTTACCAGAAATTTCCACCTGTCTTTCAGCAGCTACATCCCAAATTTGAACATGCTGTTTTAAGTGATGGTATGAGTCCTCAATTGAACCAAACGCTGCGGGAAGCAACATATGATTATATATTGTATAAGCCGTAACCCCTTGTTTTTCTATTCTAGAGGTATAAGGAGTGCCTCTCAGTCTTCTTGATTTTGCAATTGAAAAACTTTTCATTTTTTTAAAAATTCTAAAACCTTGTCTCTCATTTCGAATGCTTTTTCAATCATAATCATATGACCACAACCCTCAATTATATGTGTTGTTGAATTTTTAATGAAACTAGAAAACTTTTTACCTGACTCTAGATTTACCATTTTGTCTAATGATCCAAATATCAACAATGAGGGACAGTCTATTGATCTAGCAGCATCAGAACCATTGGTATAATTATTACATGCAATTAAATCGACTGCTAATATTTCTCTAATATCTCTTGGTGACTGTATTATTCTTTCCACTGGATTACCTCCTATAAATTTTTTTGAACCTTCATAACCCCACTTCATCATCAATTTAACAGCATCAGTATCTCCATTTTTTGCTAAATCGATTAGATCTGGATGAACTGGCATTCTATTTGAACCACCAATAAAAACTAATTTTTTTAATCTTTTTTTATATTTGGATGCATATTCAAGTATCTCTAAACATCCTTGAGAGTGCCCAACAATAATTAGTTGTTTTAAATTTAATTTTACAAACACTTGTTCTAGCCAATCAGCTATTTTTTCAATACTATCTAAGCAGGGGCCATCTGAATTACCGTGCCCAGGTAAATCTATAGATAATACGTTAAAATTATTATTTAAAAAAAACTGTTCAGTTAGAGACCAAACAATATGCGAGAGACCACTTCCATGCAGAAATACTATTGTTTCTTTATTTTTATCAATACCCTGTCCTGCATCAGAAGCATAAATATTTTTATTTTCCAATTGAAAATTCAAAAATTACCTAAACTTGTTTTCTTAATTCAAACTTTTGTATTTTTCCTGTCGAAGTTTTTGGCAACTCACAGAAGACAACTTTCTTGGGAACTTTAAATCCCGCCAAAGTTTCTTTACAAAAATCAATTAATTCTTTCTCGCTAACTGGTTTGTCTTTAACTGCTTCGATAAATGCACATGGCACCTCACCCCATTTTTCGTCTGGTTTTGCTACAACTGCTGCAATCGAAACGGATGGGTGTTTGGATAAAGTATTTTCAATTTCAATTGAAGAAATATTTTCTCCTCCAGAAATAATTATATCTTTTGATCTATCTTGTATTTTAATATATCCATCAGAATGCATTACAGCTAAATCACCACTGTGAAACCAACCATCTTTCATGGCTTTTTCGGTAGCCTCTTTATCTTTAAAATATCCCTTCATTACGACATTTCCTCTGATCATGATTTCACCAATTGTCTTTCCATCCCTAGGAACCTCTTTCATTGTCTCAGGGTCTAAAACAACTACACCTTCCGTATTAGGGTACTTCACACCTTGTCTTGCTTTAATCTCGTTTTGTTTTTCTTCATCAAAATTATTCCATTCATCATTCCAGGCACACTGAGTTACATGACCATAAGTTTCTGTTAAACCATATACATGCATTACTTCAAATCCAAGAGCTCTCATTTTTTTAAAAATTATACTTGGTGGAGGAGCACCAGCAGTTAGAACATAAACTTTTTGTTTTAATTTTTTCTTATCACTTTCTGGCGCTCCAGTAATCATATTCAATACTATTGGAGCACCACCAAAATGAGTGATTTCATATTTATCAATAAGTTCAAAAATTTTTTTAATATCTATATTTCTTAAACATATTGTTCTTCCGTTTAGCATCGGCACAGTCCATGGATAACACCAGCCATTGCAGTGGAACATTGGAACAACTGTTAAAAAATTTAATCTATTTGGCATATTCCAAGCAACTGAACTTCCTGTAGACATTAAATATGCTCCCCTATGATGATAGACGACACCTTTGGGATTTCCTGTAGTGCCTGATGTGTAACTTAGTGATATAGCCCGCCACTCATCTTCAGGCATTTGCCATTGATAATTTTCATCACCTGTATTTAAAAAACTTTCATATTCTAAATCGCCAATTTTTTCCAATTTTGATTGGTCAGCATATTTATCGTTTATGTCAATAATAGTTATTTTTTTATTAAGAGTTTTTAATGCTTTTTTTACTTCTCCATGAAGTTGTCTATCCACAACTAACACTTTTGCTTCGCTGTGATCTAAAATATAGCAAATTGTTTTGGCATCTAATCTTATATTGATAGTATTAAGAACTGCACCAGTCATAGGTACAGAGTAGTGTGCTTCAAAAATCTCTGGTGTATTGAAGGCTAAGAATGAAACCGTTTCACCTTTTTTAATACCTATTTTTGTCAATGCACTAGCAAATTTTACAACTCTTTTATAAACTTCAGCCCAGGTATAATTTCTTTCTTCATAAATTATAGCCTCATAATTTGGGTAAATTTCTTTTGCTCTTTTTAAAAAAGTTAATGGAGTGAGAGGTACGTGATTTGCTTTATTTTTATCTAAATTTGTCTCGTAATGGCTCATTAATTAAACTTAAAATTCATTATATTTGAGCTTCCTGAGATCGCTGATTTGTAGTGATACTCAGCCCGAGGTAATACCTTATCAAAGTAAAATTTAGCAGTATTTATTTTATCACTATAAAATTCTTTATTTGTATCAAAATCATTAAAACTAACCTCTAATATTTTAATCCAAGCATAAGCAATTGAAACATAACCTAAGCTTTTTAAATAATCATTTGCTGCAGCACTAACATCATCCTTTTCAATTTTATTTTTATCATTTATCCAATCTGTGAATTTAGATAAAATATCTAAATAATGGTTTAACTCTTTAGAAAATGTTTTTACTTTTTCATTTTTGCTCTCACATTCAGATTTAATCATTTCTAAAAACTTATTTATAACATCGCCTTTTTTGTTAGATAATTTTCTAAATACTAAATCTGCAGCCTGTACGGAATTTGTTCCTTCATAAATTGGGGTAATACGATTATCTCGATATAATTGCTCAATACCTTGGTCTTTAGTATATCCGTATCCTCCATGTATCTGCATTGCATCGCTAGTAATTTCCATAGCTAAATCTGTAAAAAGTGATTTAACCACAGGGGTCATTAATGAAACGTAATCTAAAGCAGCTTGTTTAATTTTTTCGTCTGGATGATAAAGACTTACTTCTGTTTGTTGAGAAAGCCAAAAACATAGTGCTCTTTCACCCTCAATTATTGACTTCATATTAAGTAAAGTTCTTCTTATGTCTGCGTGATCAATTATAAAATCTGCACCATTATTAGATTTTGAATTATTTGTTTTTCCTTGCTTTCTTTCTTTTGCGTAAGTAAGTGAGTTTTGATAAGCAATTTCAGAAATACCTAAACCTTGAATGCCTACAACAATTCTCTCTAAATTCATCATTGTGAACATTGCACTTAGACCTTTATCTTTATTACCAATCATATAACCAGTTGCGTCATCAAAATTTAAAACACAAGTTGCAGAACCTTTAATACCCATCTTGCTTTCAATTGATCCAGTTGAAATTCCATTTCTTGGACCAATACTACCATCCTGGTTTACAATATATTTTGGAACTAAAAATAAACTAATTCCCTTAGTACCAGATGGGGAGTCTGGTGATCTTGCCAAAACTAAGTGAATAATATTTTCGGTTAAATCATGGTCTCCTGAAGTTATGAATATTTTTTGACCACTGATTTTATAAGTATCATCTGATTGTCTAATAGCTTTAGTTTTTAACAAGCCAAGGTCAGTACCACAGACTGGTTCTGTTAAACACATTGTACCACTCCACTTACCTTCAACAATTTTTGGTAAATATTTATTTTTTATTTCATCAGAGGCATGATGATTGATACAATTATAAGCACCAATACTTAGTTCACTATATAATTTAAATGATAAGCTTGCTGAAGATAGCATTTCATCAAAAAATGCACTTACTGTTTTTGGCATTCCTTGACCACCATATTTTGGATCACAAGACAAAGAAGTCCAACCATCCTCAATATACTTTTGATACGCTTCCTTGTAGCCTGGGGGTGTTCTGACAACACCATTTTCTAAAACTGCTGGATTTTCATCTCCTGATTTAGCAAGAGGTAAAATTAAATTTTGATTTATCTTAGCTGCTTCCTCTAAAATATCTTTCACTAGATCTGAACTAACTTCATTGTATTTTTCCAGTTCATTATAGTTTTTATTATCTCTAAGTTTTTCAAAGAGAAACATCATGTCTTTTACAGGAGCTGTATAACTTGGCATATTTAAACCTTAAAATAATTCTTGTTTTATTGCAATTTTGAAATTATCGCATCACCCATTGCTGAAGTGGACGTTTCTTTCATGCCATCTGACATTATATCTTTTGTTCTTAAACCATCATTTAGAACATCTTGAACTGCCTTTTCTAAAACATCTGCTTCTTTATCAAGATCTAAAGAGTACCTCAAAGCCATAGCAAAACTTAAAATAGAAGCAATTGGATTTGCAATACCTTGTCCAGCTATATCAGGAGCTGATCCATGTATTGGCTCATACATTGCTCTCATCTCACCATCTTTATTTTTTGCACCCAAAGACGCGGACGGTAAAAGTCCTAAAGATCCAGTTAACATCGAAGCTTGATCAGACAGCATATCCCCAAATAAATTATCAGTTACAATCACATCAAATTGTTTTGGGTTTCTTAAAAGTTGCATTGCACAGTTATCTGCTAACATATGGCTTAATTCTACATCTTTATATTCTTTATTATGTAGCTCTTGAACCTCTTCTTTCCATAATTGTCCAGCTTCCATTACATTTGACTTTTCACATGATGTAACTTTGTTAGATCTTTTTCTAGCTAAATCAAAAGCAACTCTAGCTACTCTTGTAATTTCACTAGTTGTATATGTATGAGTATTAATTCCTTTTCTTTCACCATTTTCAATTGGCTTTATTCCTCTAGGTTCGCCAAAATATATGCCACCCGTTAACTCTCTTACTATCATTATGTCTAAACCTGAAACTACTTCTGGTTTAAGTGTTGAAGCACTTACCAATTGTTCAAAACAAATTGCAGGTCTTAAATTTGCAAATAATTTTAATTCCTTTCTAAGTTTTAATAATGCTCTTTCAGGTTTTTTTGAAAATTCTAAACCGTCCCATGTAGGGCCACCTACTGCCCCTAACATAATTACCTCACTCTCCAAAGCTTTATAAAATACTTCATCAGTAATTGGAGTGCCATGTTTATCATAAGAACAACCACCTACAAGCTCTTGATCTATTTCAAAATCTAATGATTTTTTATCATTAAACCAGTTTATAATTTTTTTTACTTCAGCAATAACTTCTGGACCGATACCGTCACCAGGTAATAATAATATTTTTCTTTTTTTTACTTTAATCATTAAAAACCCAAGGTTTTTCGTTTTTTAGATTATTTTCAAATTTTTCTATTTTTTCTGATTTATTTAATGATAAAGCAATATCATCCAGTCCCTCAAGCAAGCACTTCTTTTTAAACGGATCAATCTCAAACTTTAGCTCATTATTTCCATAAACTATTTTTTCCTCACTTAAATCAATATAGATTTCTTCTTTTCTATTTGCATAATCAGACAGCTCTTTTATTTTTTCTTCTTCAAGGATTATAGGTAAAATTCCATTTTTAAAACAATTGCTATAAAAAATATCTGCATAACTTGAGCTTATTACGCAAGTAATACCAAAATCTAATAGTGCCCAAGGAGCATGTTCTCTTGATGATCCACACCCAAAATTTTTTCCTGCAATTAAAATTTTTGACTGTTTGTAAGGATCATTGTTTAACACAAAATCATTGATCTCCTTTCCATTATCGTCATATCGCATTTCAAAAAACAAATTTTTTCCAAGTCCTGTTCTTTTTATTGTTTTTAGAAATTGTTTTGGAATTATCATATCCGTATCAATATTAACTATTGGAAGATAAGCTGGAATACTCCTCAATTTATTAAATTTTTGCATTTAATTTTGATACTTTCTTACATCATCAAGATTACCTGATATAGCGGCAGCAGCTGCCATTCCAGGACTAACTAAATGTGTTCTTCCACCTCGTCCTTGTCTACCTTCAAAATTTCTATTTGATGTAGAGGCACATCTTTCTTCAGGTTTTAATTTATCTGCATTCATCGCTAAACACATGGAACAACCAGGTTCTCTCCATTCGAAGCCTGAGCTAACAAAAATTTTATCTAATCCTTCTTGCTCTGCTTGCTCTTTAACTAAACCAGAGCCTGGAACCACGATAGCGTTTACATGTGAGGAAATTTTTTTATCCTTTAAAATTTTTGCCGCTTCTCTTAAATCTTCAATTCTGCCATTAGTACAACTACCAATGAATACCTTATCTATTTTTATATCTGTAGCTGCCATGTTAGGCTTTAAACCCATATAGTTAAGAGCTCTTTCAATTGAGTTCTTTTTATCCCGATCTGTCTCATTGTCAGGATTAGGAACTTTTCCATCAATTGTAATTACATCTTGAGGTGATGTGCCCCATGTAATCATAGGTAAAATTTCATCTGCATTTAAACTAATTTCTTTATCAAAACTTGCACCAGTATCTGTTTTTAAAGTTTGCCAATAATTTACAGCTTTCTCCCAATTTTCATCTTTTGGAGACATTGGTTTCCCTTTTAAATATTCAAAAATTTTTTCATCAGGTGCAATTAATCCTGCTCTTGCACCACCTTCAATCGTCATATTACAGATTGTCATTCTTTGCTCGACTGTCAAAGATCTAATTAAATCTCCAGCGTATTCTACAACACATCCTGTTCCACCAGCAGTACCAATTTTTCCAATTATTTGAAGTATTACATCTTTAGAAGTAACACCGAGAGGAAGTTCACCATTTACATTAATCCTAAAATTATTAGCCTTCTTTTGAACTAATGTTTGAGTAGCTAATACGTGCTCAACCTCTGAAGTTCCTATTCCAAATGCTAAAGCACCAAACGCTCCATGTGTTGCTGTATGACTGTCTCCGCAAACAATAACTGTTCCCGGCTGAGTAAAACCTTGCTCTGGTCCAATTATATGAACAATACCTTGTCTCTTATCATCCATGCCAAATAATTGCACACCAAATTCTTTACAATTCGCTTCTAATGTATCAACTTGAATTTTTGATTCCTGATCAGAAATACCTTTTGTTCTATCAGTGGTAGGAACGTTATGATCTGCAACTGCTAAAGTTAAATTTGGATGTCTCACTTTTCTTTTAGAATTTCTTAGTCCTTCAAAAGCTTGTGGACTTGTTACTTCATGAATTAAATGTCTGTCTACAAAAAGTAAAGATGTACCATTATCCTGTTGATCGACTAAGTGATCGTTCCAAATTTTATCGTAAAGTGTTGTAGACATTGAAAAAAAAATTATTTTTTTTCTTTAAGGCTTTCTGATTTTTGTTCTGCTTTAGAAGCCTCTTCTGCTTTAGGTGCTTCTTTCTTAAGAGCCTCTGCAGCTGGAGCTGCTTCTGCTTTAGGAGCTTTTTCTTTAGGAGCTTCTGCTGCTGGAGCTACATTTTCCTCTGTAACTGTTTCCGGTTTTACATCAATATCGATTCCAATTTTTTTTCTAATTTTTTCTGCAATCCTTGCTGATTTACCAGTTCTGTCTCTTAGATAATAAAGTTTAGCTCTTCTAACTTTACCAGATCTTATTACCTTGATTGAGTCAATTAATGTTCCATATAGAGGAAAAGTTCTCTCAACACCTTCACCAAAAGAAATTTTTCTGACTGTAAAAGATGAGTTTAGATCTCTACTTTTCTTAGCGATACATACTCCCTCAAAATACTGAATTCTTTCCTTTTTACCCTCTGTAATTCTCACACCAACTTTAACAACATCACCAGGATAAAATTCAGGAATTTTTTTCTCTGAAAGTATTTTCTTTACGTTATGCTGGTTTATTTCTTCAATTGTTTTCATGTTAATGTTTATCAAGTTAATTCTTCTTATATTTTTCCCATAAATCTGGTCTTCGGACGCGTGTTATAGCCTCTGATTGAGATAAACGCCAGTGTTTAATTTTATTATGATCACCTGATAATAGTACATCTGGAACGGCTTTTTCCTCCCAAATTTGAGGTTTTGTATATTGAGGATACTCTAGAAGGCCATTTTCAAAGGTTTCATCTAATTTAGAGTTTTCATTTCCCAAAACACCTGGCAGTAATCTTAAAATACTATCTATCACTACATACGCTGCTGACTCCCCGCCAGATAAAACATAATCACCAATACTAACTTCTTCAATGTTTCTTGTTGAAAGTATTCTCTCATCTATACCCTCGAAGTGACCACAAATTATAGACAGAGATTTTTCATTAGCTAGTTCTTTAGCTAAATTTTGATCAAATTTTTTTCCTTTTGGTGACAAGTATAAAATTCTCTCATTCTCATTTCTATTTTCATCTAAAGACTTTGCAAGAACATCTGCTTTTAACAACATTCCTGTACCACCTCCATATGGTGTATCATCTACAGTTTTGTGTTTGTCATCAGCTGAATCTCTTATATTTACAACTTTAAGTTTCCACAAATCACTAGATAAAGCTTTGCCGTAAAGTCCTTTAGATAAAGGACCAGGAAAAACTTCTGGATAAAGGGTAAATACTTGAGCTTGCCACATAAATAATTTTAAATTATTTTTTCTCCTCAGCCGGAGCTGCTTCTGCTTTAGGAGCTTCTTCTTTAGGAGCTGCTTCTGCTTTAGGAGCTTCTTCTTTAGGAGCTGCTTCTGCTTTAGGAGCTTCTTCTTTAGGAGCTTCTTTATTATCTTCTTCTTTTTTATTTCTCTCTTTTTTTGGTACTGCTTTAATTGGATTATTTCCATTAGCAGGCATAGGCATTAATTCGTTCTCACCTAAAATTCTTGCTACTCTAGTTGTTGGTTTAGCACCTTGACCAAGCCAATATTTAATTCTCTCAGCTTCTAGACCCACTCTTTCTTTTTTCTCCTTTGGTAATAGAGGGTTAAAGAAACCAACCTTTTCTATAAATCTTCCATCTCTTGCAAAACGACTGTCGGCAACAACAACCTTATAAACAGGACGTTTTTTTGTTCCACCTCTTGATAATCTTAATTTTAACATTTCTTCTCCTTTTTTTACTTTAATTGGTTAAATAGCTCTGGCGGTATACCTTTATCAGACATACCTTTCAGATTTCCTTTTGACATCTTTTTCATCATTTCAGACATCATTTTAAATTGCTTAAGCAATTTATTGATAGTGGCCGGATCTGTGCCAGAGCCATTAGCAATTCTTTTTTTTCTAGAACCGTCAATTATTTTTGGGTTCTCTCTCTCTTTTTTTGTCATTGATAAAATAATAGCTTCATTTTTTGATATTATACTTTCATCAATACCTGCAGAGTCCATTTGAGATTTAATTTTAGATACTCCTGGCATAAAAGACATAATTCCTTCGATACCACCCATTTTTTTCATTTGTCTTAATTGAGATAAATAATCCTCCATGGAAAATTGACCCTTTTTTAAATTTTCCTCTGCTTTTTTAATATTCTCTTCACCTAAATCTTGTGCAGCTTTTTCTACAAGAGATACGATATCCCCCATTCCAAGTATTCTGTTTGCAATCCTATCAGGATGAAATACCTCAAGATTATCTATTTTTTCTCCTATACCTAAAAATTTAATTGGTACTTCAGAAACATATTTCATACTCACTGCAGCTCCACCTCTTGCATCACCATCAGCCCTAGTTAAAATAATTCCAGATAAATTAACTGTATTTTTAAATTCTTTTGCGACAGAAGCTGCAACTTGACCTGTTAGAGAGTCTGCTACTAATAAGGTTTCTGTTGGATTAATCACACCCTCAATTTGTTTGATCTCACTCATCATTTGTAAGTCGATTTGAGTTCTTCCAGCAGTATCAAATAAAATTATTTCAGCACCATTTAAATTAGCAGCACTTATAGCTCTTCTACAAATATCCGCAGGTTGTTGGCCATCTATAATAGGTAAAGTTAAAATATTATTCTGTTCACCTAAAGATCTTAGTTGCTCTTGTGCAGCTGGTCTATAAATGTCCAAACTTACCATCATTACTTTTTTCTTTTTATTAGTTTCTAAAAATTTTGCTAATTTTGCTGTTGTTGTCGTTTTCCCTGAACCTTGTAATCCAACTAACATAATTGGTACGGGTGGGACTGCATTTAAGTTTATTTCATTATTTGTGGAGCCTAGTAAATTTACGAGTTCGTCATAAACAATTTTAACAACCATATCTCCAGGTGAAGTAGACCTGATAATTTCCTGACCTAATGCTTTTGGCTTAACTTTTTCAATAAAATCTTTTGCGACTTCTAAAGATACATCAGCTTCAAGCAAAGCTTGTCTAATGCCTCTCAAACCTTCATCTACTTGAGCCTCATCAAGTGAAGGTGACTTTTTCAGAGAAGAAAAAATTTCTTCAAATTTATTTGTTAAATTTTCAAACATATTTATTACGCACAGCATTAACGCACTAGTGGGCGAACCCTCGCTGACTAGTGTCGATCTCTTTGTTTCCAAAGACACCGCAAAGTTAATGTTTTTGCGGAAACGGCATCAAATTATAATAGAGGTTCAAAAAGTCAATAAATAAGTTAAGTATCTATATATGGATATTAAAGCATTTAAAATGGACGGATTAGGGAATGATTTTGTCATAATAGATAACAGGCAAACAATTACTAATTTGACAAAAGAACAAATCGTTAAAATTTGCGACAGAAAATATATTGGTTGTGACCAATTAATATTTATCAAAAAAAATGATACTTCAGATGCTTCACTAGAATTTTATAATTCAGATGGAGGAATATCTGGAGCATGTGGAAATGGCACACGATGTATTGCAGATTTATTAGGGAAAGAAAGCAACAAAAAAGAAATCATTTTAACTACTTTATCTGGCAACTTAAAATCAAAAATTGTTGGAGATAAAATAGTTTCTACAGAAATAGGAATTGCAAAAACAAAATGGGATGAGATCCCTTTGTCTAAGGAATTAAATACTAATAATCTAGGTATAAAAATTAATGACAAAAATAACAACGAGTTTTCTGGTGGTATAACTGTAAATGTTGGAAACCCACATGTAGTTTTCTTTGTTGATAATAATGAAAATTTCGAGATAGAAAAAATTGGACCAAAAATTGAAAACCATTCTCTATTCCCAGAAAAATGTAATGTTACATTAGCAAATGTTGTTAACAAAGAATTGATTAAAGTTAAAGTGTGGGAAAGAGGAGCTGGACTTACTAAGGCATGTGGTACAGCAGCTTGTGCGACAGCTTTTGCAGCAAAACAAAATGGACTAGTAAATGATAAAGTTGATATTGAATTTTCTACAGGTAAATTGACAATTTCTATTGACGAAAACAACAGTATCCACATGAAAGGACCAGTTTCAGATATTGAGGAGATAAATTTTAAAATTTAATGGGAATTTTTGAAAAATTTAAATCAGGTTTTAAAAAAAGTGCTTCAGCTTTAACTACTGGCTTAAGAGACATAGTTGTAAAAAAAGAGATTGACGACAAAACATTAGATAAAATTGAAGATTACTTAATTCAATCAGATGTTGGAATTGTTTCAGCTTCAGAAATAAGAGAAATAATTTCTCAAACAAAAATTGATCCCAATAAAGATTTAACAAATGAAATAAACAATATTCTTAAAAATTATATTATTTCAATAATGAAACCATTGGAAAAAATTGAATTCTTCCAAAAAAAAGAAAAATTAAACGCAACATTAATTTCAGGTGTTAATGGCGTTGGGAAAACAACTACTATTGGAAAAATAAGTAAAATATTAAAAGGTAATGGAAATAAAGTAATGTTAGCTGCATCTGATACTTTTAGAGCAGCAGCCATAGAACAATTAGAAAGTTGGGCAAATAAAGTTGATGTTCAAATTACAAAATCATCTCAAGGCTCTGATCCTGCATCAGTTGCTTACAAGGCTATTGAAGAAGCATTAAACAATAATTTTAACCAAGTTTTAATTGATACAGCTGGAAGATTACAAAATAAAAAAAATTTGATGGAAGAATATAAAAAAATTGCAAAAGTTACTAAAAAAATTGATCCTGATGCTCCACATGATGTTATTTTGGTTTTAGATGCAACTTCGGGTCAAAATGTAATTAATCAAGTTGAGGAATTTAATAAAATTATTCCTATAACTGGTCTTATTATGACAAAATTAGATGGCACAGCAAAAGGAGGTATTCTTTTAGCTGTTGCTAAAAAATATAAACTACCAATTATTGCACTTGGGTTGGGGGAAAAAGAAGATGATTTGCAAATTTTTGAAGCTGAAAAATTTGCAGAAGCATTTACCCAAGTCAATTAATTAAAGTACTAGAAATTAAAGGTTTATAAAAACTACATTTATAATTTTCTTTAAATTCGTAATGTCCACAATTTTTAGCTATCGAGGAAATAATAAAATCAAATTTTCCATTTACAGGATAAAGTTCTAACTTTTTTTCAACAATATCAAATTTAAAATTGGCTTTTAAACTTTTTACAGCACTAATCATTACTAAAGTTTTATTATCTTTTAAAAGATAATATGCAAAGTCATCTGGAAAAACTGGAAAATCATATTCCTGTAAAAAATATTTTGCAGTTTTTGGAAACCATTCATATGAAATCAATGGCATAGACTCTTTTGTTTTATAATTGTAAATATAAAGATCTTTTGGGAAATCATTTATATAATTTGAATTTTCTCCTCGAGCTAAGACAGCTTTTTCACGAGTTTTGAAATATAATGCAAAATTTTCGTCGTGCGAATTCATTTGATCAATATGAAAAAGATTATCTACAGATGCTAAATTTTCTTTAGCATTTGATAAATTGCTTAGAGAAAAAAAGATAATAAAAAATATGAAAAAATTTTTCATAAAATAAATTCAAATAATAATTTGGGTTATGTTTGTTTAGATTGTGGCTTAATTTAAACTATCAACAAATGATTTAAGTGCTAATACAAGTTTATCATCATATTCCATCATATGATCGTCATATTTTGTAAAATATGAATATTTAGGTTCACTTGCTAAATTAAAAATTTTTTTACCCATCCAAAATGGAACTATTTGGTCGACCTCACCATGCATTACTAATACTGGGATATCAATATTTTTAATTTTTTCATAATTTTCATACTTGTCTTTTAATATTAAACCTACTGGGATATATGGATAAAAATTTTTTGCAGCCTCTATCATTGATGTAAAAGGCGTTTCTAAGATTAATCCTGCAAAATTTTTATTCTGAGTAATTTCAGTAGCAACTCCAGTTCCTAATGACTCTCCATAAATAATTATATCTTCCTCTTTCAGACCTTTTTCTTTAAGCCAGTTTATTGCACTAGCACCATCTGTATAAAGACCCTCCTCACTTGGTTTTCCTTTATTGCCACTAAATCCTCTCCATGCAATAATTAAAAAATTAACATCCATGTCTTTAAAATGATTTAATTTATGGATTCTGTTTTCAAGTGTCCCTGCATTTCCATGAAAATAAACTATTGTTTTATAACTTTTTAAATTTTTATTATGAAACCAGCCTAAAAGATTGATATTATCTGTTGTTTGAATACTTACTTTTTCAATTTTAACCTCTAAATTATCTCCAGAATAATTATTCTCATTTGGATGATACATCAAATTTCTTTGATAAAAAAAAAGAAAAATACAGATTAAAGTATAAATTGTAAATATAAATAAAAATATATTTATTAATGTCATTTTTTTATTAATCATTATTTTTATTTAAATAAATGAAAAAAATATAACTTAATATACAAAGAATTAAAAAAATCGAAAAAGAAATCCTATAACTGCTTAAAATATCAAATCCTTTTGAATTAAATAAGTCTATAAATAGTCCAATTCCCCATTGCATAAAAAATGTTCCTGAATGAATGAATACATTGTAAGAGGTGAGTGATTTGCCTGCAAGACTTTGCGAAAAATTTAAAGCTATTGCTGGTTGTGTAAGTGAAATTACAATTGAAGTCATAATATATATTGCAAATAACAATGCTCCAGCTTTAGTCCCAAGGAAGATTATCAGAAAAAAAACAAAGTAGCTTATTGGCAGTCCAAATTTAATTAATTTAATACTGCTTATGCCATAATCAGAAAGTTTGGGCAAAATATAACCCCATAAAAAGTATGATGCCAACATTGTTACATTGATCCAAAATAACCCTGTAGCGCTTTGAAATGGTGAATATCCAGTTATATTTAACATCCAAGGTCCAGCCCAAAGCGTTTGAATTGCTTGGATACCGCCATAATTAATAAATGCTAATGGTACCAAACTTATAAAAAACTTATTCTTCCAGATTTGAGCTAGGCCTTTTTTTTCGGCATCAATTGTAGAATTTTCTGTCTGCTCCCAATTAGGTGTAAATAAGAATATTAAAATAATACTTATTAGGATGAGTGTAGCTATTAATATAAAAATCCATCTCCAGCCTATGTAAGGTAATAAAATTTGAACAGGTAAAGTCGAAGAGACAAAGCCTATATTTGCTACCATTAACATCCAAGAATTTGCTCTCTGTTGATACTTTTCAGCAAACCAAACTCTGTACCCTGTCAGTGGTCCCATCATACAAGCGCTCACACCAATACCGATAAATATTCTAGAAACAAGTAATCCAGAGAAGCTTTTTGCTAATGCAAATGAAATCGTTCCCACTAATGCTATAATTAAAAAATATCCAACAACTTTTTTTGGCCCAAATTTATCCAAGAGTAGTCCTATTGGAACTTGCATTATTGAAAAACCTATAAAATAACCTCCAGCTAATAGCCCCAAATTTCCAGCTGTTAAATCGAATTCATATGTGAGGACGGGTGTTAATGTTGCTGTGATAGATCTTACCAGATTAGATAATAAAAAACCAAAGGCAAAAATACAGAATATGATAATGCTTTTATTTACTTTAGTAATCATTTATAAATTTTTTGAGAATTAATCTGTACTATGAATAATCAGTCAACAAAAGATAAAGATGCACGCTCTTCAAATGCAATGGCTGCAACTTCACATCCTTTAGCAACAGAGGAAGCATTAAAAATACTCAAAATGGGTGGAAATGCAGTGGATGCTTCAATTGCTGCCTCGATTGTTTTATCTGTAGTAGAGCCTAATGCAACAAGTATTGGTGGCGACTGTTTTGCAATAGTTAAAATGGATAACAAGGACGCTGTGTCTTTTAATGGATCAGGTTTAGCACCTGAAAAATTAAATTACAATTTTTTTAAAGATAAGAATATTGATAAAATTGGATTAACTAGTCCACATTCAGTCACAATTCCTGGTGCACTTAATGCTTGGGAAAAAATTCATAAGGAATTTGGTAAGCTAGATTTTGAACAATTATTTTTAGGTGCAATTGATATTGCAAAGAATGGTCATAGAATTACAAAAGTCGTATCAAATGCTTGGAAAAATAGTTTGAATAAAATCAATGGTAATGAAAATTCAAAAAAAATTTTTTTGAAAGATGGTCGTACTTATCAAGAAAATGAATTAATGAAAAATATTGCTTTAGGAGAAACGCTTGAATTAATTAGCAAAAAAGGAAGTAAGGAATTTTATGAAGGAGAAATTGCAAAAGATATAATTGAAACTTTAAATGAATTAGGTGGTGTACATACTTTTGAGGATTTTTCAAAACAAAGCACAATAAAATCAGATACAATAAAATCTGATTATAAGGGTGATTTTATTCATCAATGCCCTCCCAACGGTCCTGGTGTTACAGTATTGATTATGATGAAATTATTAGAAAAACTAAATATTCAAAATTATAAATTAAATAGTACAGAAAGATTCCATCTTGAAGCAGAAGTTACAAAACAAGCTTATAAGATTAAAGAAACTATTTTAGGTGATCCAAGTTTTGTAAAATTTGATTTAGACGAAATATTGAGTGATAAAAATATTAATGATATATTTAATAAAATTAATTTAAATTCATGCAGTTATGTTGGTGACTTAAATATTCCAGCTCATCCAGAAACAATATATCTAACAGTAGTAGATAAGGATTTAAATAGTGTATCAATAATCAATTCTGTTTGTTATGTATTCGGATCAGGTATTACTACAAATAAAAGTGGAATACTTTTACATAATAGGGGTACAAATTTCAGAGTAGAAAATGGACATCCAAACTGCATAGCAGGCTTAAAAAGACCCTTACATACTATTATTCCTGGTATGCTTATTGATAAAAACAACAAAGCAACTTTAAGTTATGGCGTTATGGGAGGCCAATATCAACCAGTGGGACAAGTTCATGTTTTAAATAATATGATTGATTTTGGAATGGGACCACAAGAAGCTTTGGGTTTTCCAAGAGCTTTTCATTTTAATAATATTTACAAACTAGAAAAAACTGTTGATAAAGAAATTTTCCAAGGACTCAAAGAAATAGGTCATAATGTAGAATATTTCGATGGTACACATGGTGGGGGCCAAGCAATAAAAATAAATAGAAGTGAGGGTGACCTCTTAGGTGGATCAGATCCTAGAAAAGATGGGTATGCTAAAGGATATTAATTCTCATCAAAGAATGATTGAAAAACAAATTCCAAAGAATTAAAAGTTTAAAGATATATCTCGGTGAACTGAGTTACATCTTGCAACAAATTTAGCTTGTTCTTTAGTTAACCTGCTTTGAAGTCTTAGTCCAATATTGTGTTTAATTACATCATTGTATTTAATTAATTCAGGTAATAAATTTTTATTAGCATCATCTCTCCATGAAACTTCTAGGTTGAAAAGATCAAAAGTTTCTGAACTGGTTTCAATTAACTTCTGCTCATCAATCTCATCATTATCGATGACAGAAATTAGATCATCAAGTTTATTTGCAAATTCTTCTGTCCCAGAGATTTCTCCAAGATTTTCAAAAAGGCTATCGATTATTAAAATGGATTTTTCAAAATTTTTATTATCAATAGTATTTCTTAATTCTTTTATTTCTGGCGAAAGTTCTTTTAATTTTTCATTATCATTTATAAACATTACTATTTGATCCAAAGTTTCATAAGCCTCATCAACGTTTTTTCTATATCTCTTAGTTCTTGTGTTTTTTGCTTTGTGTAAAATTTCAAACTCTCCATTTTTTATTTTCCAGTTTTCAGGAACTTTATTTTGAAGTTCTTTAATTTCTAACTCGTAATTCTCAATTTTTAATTCTAATTTATTTTTAACTGAAAAATTATCTTCATCTAAGTTTCTAATTTCAGCTTTTAATTTTTTTATTTTTTGGTCAATTTTTCTAACTTTTTTCTGAATTTTTCTTACATCGAAATGAAGATCTTTATAATCTTTTGTAAATAAATCGTACTCTTGCTCAGTTTTTTGCAATTTTTTAACTATAGCAAAAGTTCCTAAAGCATTATCAAAATGCTCTTCAAAAATATCTAATTTATCTACTGGAAGATTTGCTGGAGTTAACATCTGCATATTCTTAATTACATTTGTAATTGTTTGTTCTTCATTATTATAAATTGCAAATTTATATTCTTGTAAGCAATATTGTAGTTTTGGATTCATTGGTGGTGGAGCTACATTAGAAGTTAAATATGTTCTTGCTGGTAAATAATTTACCAATGAAGGATAAAAACCAACAATTCCAAGACCTATCAATTGTAAAATAATAAACGGAACAACTCCTTTCCAAATATTTAAAGTAGTAACAAGTTTTGAAGCTACTCCTTTTAAATAAAATAAAGCAAATCCAAATGGTGGGGTTAAAAATGAAGTTTGTAAATTTACCCCAATCATAACACCAAGCCAAATTGCACTTACATTCGCACCTGGTTCTGCTAATAATATAGGAGCAATAATAGGAACAACAACTACAGCTATTTCAATAAAATCAAGAAAGAAACCTAATAAAAAGATTACTACCATTACAACAACGAACTGAGTCCAAAACCCTCCTGGTAAATCTTGAAGAAAGTCTCTTACTAACTCTTCACCTCCAAATGCCCTAAATCCAGAGGTTAACATTGCTGCTCCAAGTAGAATTATAAATACCATTGAGGTAGTTACACAAGTTTCTACAACAACTTCTTTTAAAACATCATCTATTTTAAATGCTCTCCAAAAACTCCATACAACACTTGCTAAAAATGTAATTGTAAAAAATAATGCAATTAATATTGCGCCTAGATCTCTAGTGTCAACTGCTTTAATATTTAAGTTATAATTTTTAGACAAAAAATAAATTGGAATTAAAGATACGATTGAAATTATTATTGGATAGTATGCATTCTTTTTACCTTGATGCAATCGATAGCCTGCCATCATTGTTGCACCAATAGCACCTATTGATCCAGCCTGATTTACTGTAGCAATACCCATAAGTATAGATCCTAAAACTGCAAAGATTAGAGCAAGTGGTGGAATAATTACTAAAATAACTTTGATCCAAAATTTAGAGTCGAAATTTCCTTTAAATGGAACAGGAGGAGCTGCTTTTGGGTTTAATCTTGCATACACAAATATGTAAAGCATATACAACCCAACCAAAACTAATCCTGGTAATAATGCTCCTAAAAACATATCTCCAGCTGAAGTAGACCCTACTCTAAATTCTCCAGGCATATTAAATTCGCCAGTTAAAATTTTATAATCAGTCTGACGCATAGTATTTGCAACATCAGCGGCACTTGCCAATTGATCAGCAATTATAATTAAGACAATTGAAGGAGGTATAATTTGACCAAGTGTACCAGAGGAACAAACAATTCCACTTGCTAATCTTTTGTCATATTTATTATTTAACATTGTGGGTAAGGAAATTAGTCCCATTGCTATTACTGTTGCTCCAACTATTCCGGTTGTCGCTGCAAGTAATGCACCAACAAAGATAACAGAAATACCAAGCCCTCCTGGAATTGGTCCAAATAGTTGTCCCATAGTAACTAAAAGGTCTTCTGCAATTTTTGATTTTTGCAACATTATCCCCATAAAGATAAACAATGGGATCGCAATTAAGGTGTCAGTTTCTACATCCCAATAATTACTCCTAAAATTAGTAATACCAGCGGTTAACCATTCTTTAGGCCCATCAACAGCAAAATAAGCACTGGGGTCTCCTGCAAATAAATAACCGAAAAAAGCAGCTAGTCCTATTGAAATTATTGCTGATCCAGGTAGTGCAAAAGCTACTGGAAAACCAGATGCCAAAGCTCCAATCATTATAATTACCAGTAAAGCTAAAAATAAATGTTCCATTATTTAATTATTTAAAAGTTTGTGACTACTGCTCATAAAATAACTTGTGAATTGAGTTAACATACTTACTGCAAATACCGCTAAGTAAACTGCCATTAAATAAAGTAAATATAATCCATTCGAACCTTGCTGAGTAATTTCAAATGAAATTACTGGACCATTAATGATACTAGCTTTACCACCCATACCCAAAAATATAACTATCAAACATAAAGGAATGCCTAAAATGAGAGATCCAATTGCATTAGTCCATGCCTTCTTTCGCTCACTAAAATTAGCATACAAAACATCAACTCTTACATGACCTTCGTGAATTAATGCATATGCACTTGCGAAAAGATAAAGTGCAGCATACCAAAAACGAACAAGATCTCCTTGAAAAGCTTGTTCATATTGAAATATAAATCTTGATACTACTATCAAGAATTCACTTCCAACTACTAAAACTGCTAACCAAATAAATCCTACAGATCTTGTGAAATAACCAATTACAAAAGAAGCTAATATAAGTGGGAAATGTATATATGAAATTCTGAAAGCAGGTTTTACTAAATTAATTTTAACTTGTTCCCCAAAAATTGGCTCAACCAATTTTTCTACAACCATAAATGAGATTAAAAAATCTGCTACTCCAACAATTAGCACTGCCCAGAATGAAGATCTAATAATATATGCTGTTATTTTTTTTAGTATTTCTGAGTCTGTTTGTAATGTTTGTTTTAAAGATTTTAAAACAAACAATATAACTCCTATAAAAGACAAAAAATAAAATAATAATTGAATATACGACAGACTCATTGCAAGTCCTTCTAAAGGTTCATTTAATTTTTTAAATCCAAATATTTCATAGTGAGAAAAAAGTTTTTTAACTCCTGGCCAATCAAACCAAACTGTTAAAACATTATTTATTAAAAAAATTAATGTTAATGTTAAGATAGAATAACTAAATATTCTTATTAAAATAGATAAGTTTTTTTTCTCAATCATATGACAAAACTTTTAATGATGTATAAAAAGAGGGCCCGTTTAAGGGCCCTCTAGTATTAATTAGAATTAAATTATACTCCTAATGCTCTATTTCTTTGAGAAATGTACGGTGAGTCAGACAAGTTTGTCCAAGCACCTATTTCTTTTCGTCCTTTAACAAAAGCAGCATGCACTTTCTGAGCAAGAGCACTATGTTGCTGAACTTCGTCAAAAACTTCTGCAGCACCTTTAGCAAAAGCGTCGTAAACTTTATCGTTAAACTTCTCAAGTTTAACTCCATTTTCGTTCACTAAACGATCTAATGCTGCTCCATTTTTTGCATTATATTCTGCCATAGTAGTTGTATCAGCCCAATCACAAGCAGTTTTTATAATCAACTGATCTGACTTAGTTAGACTTGTGAACCAAGATTTATTTACACCACAACATAGGGTTGATCCTGGTTCGTGCATTCCTGGATAGTAATAATACTTGGCTGCTTCATAAAACTTGAAAGCCTCATCATTCCAAGGTCCTACCCATTCCGTTGCATCAATTGCACCAGACACAAGGTTTTCATAAATTTGTCCACCTGGAAGTGAAATTGGAGAACCACCAAGTTTTCCAAGTACTTGTCCACCTAAACCAGGCATACGCATTTTTAAACCCTTAATATCATTAGCTGATCTAATTTTTTTGTTAAACCAACCACCCATTTGCACTCCAGTGTTACCAGCAGCAAAACTTTGTGTTCCGAAATCGTCAGTCAATTCATCCCACAGCTCTTGTCCACCAGCAAATTTTAACCACGCATTCATTTCAGCATATGTGAAACCAAATGGAACGGCAGTAAAATATCCAAATGCAGGGTGTTTTTTAACCCAGTAGTAATCAGCACCGTGATACATTTGAGAATTGCCTGAAGCAACTTCATCAAACGAGTCAAATGCTTTTACCCTTTCATTAGCAGCATAATAAGTAACTTGAATTCTACCGTCACTCATATCACTCAATCTTTGAGCAAGTCTTTGTGCACCAGTTCCAAGGCCTGGAAAATCTCTTGGCCAAGTAGCTACCATAGAAGCTTCTATTCTCTCTTTGGCAACAGCTGGAGCAGATAAAGATGATGCTGCAACAGCAGCAACACCAGTTGCAGCTGCAGTTTTAAAGAACTTTCTTCTTGAAGGTGATCTAGAAACCTTCAATGATTTTTTTTCTTTAATCATTAGTATCTCCTCTTCTTTGTTAATTAACTGCACAGATTAAATTACAATTGGACGTTTAAGTCTAGGTTAAAATTCCTATTAAAGAATATAATACAATCAGAGGTAGTAAATTTACGAATTATTAAATTTATTTTTTATCAAAGAAAGCTTCGTATAACATCATGGATATCGCAAGTATCATCAATATATAAACTGGTAATACATCAAGAAAACCTATCATCATGGATCTTGTAAGTGTTGTTGCTAAACCCACAAGAAAAAAGATTGCAAAAGAAAGTCCTATAAGTGTTACAAGTTTATTCATTAAATTTTTCGCTTTCCTTTTCAAGCCAACTGCAAACTCCTAAGAAACGATTATCGTCATATTTCTCTCCAATAACTTGAATGCCTAATGGTAAATTATTTTCACCCTGAAGTAAAGGAAGTGAAATACAAGGAGTTCCTAAATAAGACCAAACTTTATTAAAATCAGCTGATCCAGTGCTCTTAAGACCCTTTATAGCAACACCTGGGCTAGATGGGGATAAAACCCCATGATAATCCTCAAATACTTCTTTATAAGAGTCATAACTTCTTTTCATAAAATCTATTGCTTCAGCATATTCTTTTGCAGTATGTTTTCTTCCATTTACAATTGCATTTTGCATAATTTTTGAAAGTTTCGATTTATAATTTTTGTAATAATCACTAAAATTATTAGCTAAATCAGTTTCATAAATTATTTGATGATATTTATGGATATCTTTAAAATAAGAAGGAGTATCATGTGCTTCTATATTTTTTTTAAACGACTTTATAAAATATTCAAAAGCTTCCTTAGATTTTTTATCAATTGTTTTCCAAAATTCAGTTTTATAAAAAATAAATTTTGGTTCATACAAAGGACCTTTTTTTACAGCATCGACCATCTTACTTGAAGAGTAATATACAGTGGCAGGGTCATGGGAATCTTTTTTAATTAACTCTTTAACTAAATAAGCTATGTCCTCAACTGATTTTCCAAAAACTCCTAAATGATCAAGTTTTTCAGAAGTCTTTAATACTCCATTTCTAGAAATAAGACCAAATGAAGGTTTGTATCCAACAACACCACAATAAGATGCTGGTCTAATTATTGAGCCACCAGTTTGTGATCCAATTGAAAGCGGGGCCATATAAGATGCAATAACTGCAGCAGAACCACTTGATGATCCTCCCGGAGTTCGTGAATAATCGTGTGGATTTTTTGTTTTAGAGGGATTTAAATATGCTAATTCTGTAGTAACTGTTTTACCCATCACAATTGCTCCTGAAGATGTTAATAAATCAACTATTTCTGCATTCTGTGAATAAGATTTACCTTTTCTTATCGGTGTACCACATTCAGTTGGCATATCTAAAGTGCCAACAATATCTTTAACCGCTACAGGAATACCATGCAGCGGACCGGTAGGTTTTCCAGATTTTTTGTAAGCATCTGACTCTTTGGCTTTTTCTAATAACAATTCTTTGTCAAAAAAAGCCCAAGCATTTATATCTTTTTCAAACTTATTAACTCTCTCAATATAAGCTTCACATATTTCGACAGAAGTAATTTGAGAATTTGAAATTTTATTTATTAATTCTTCAACAGAATAACTTACAATTTCATTCATTAAATTAGTTTGCAAATAATTGATCAGGTAACCACAGAGCTATACCTGGAAATAAATACATCAAAACCATTCCAAAAATAACTATCGCCAAGAATGGCATGATGCCTTTGAATACCTCAATTAATTCAACATTTTTAGATTGCACACCTTTTAAATAATAAGCCGACATGGCCATGGGGGGCGTTAAAAATGATGTTTGTAAATTTAACGCAATTAACATAGCAAAAAAATAAGGGTTAACTCCAAAAAATTCTACTAAAGGTAAAAATATTGGAACAAATATAATTAATATTTCAGTCCACTCTAATGGCCAGCCTAATAAGAAAATTATAATTTGTGTAATTACTAAAAATTGCCAAGGCTGTATATCCATTGATTTAAAAAAATGCTCAAATACTTCATGTCCTCCTAAATATGAAAATACTGACGCAAACGTCCAAGATCCAATAAATAACCACATAATCATTGCAGTAGTTTTTGCGGTAAGAAAGACAGACTCTTTAAAATTTTTCCATTTTAGAGATTTATAAAAGAAAGATAAAACTAATGCTCCAAAAGCTCCAACACCTGCTGCTTCTGCAGGAGTAGCCAAACCAGCAAGAATACTTCCTAATACTAAAATAATTAATGAAAATAATGGTAAGAATGAAACCAAAACTTCTTTTAAGATCACTGATCTTGGAGGGATTTCTTCTTTAGGAGGCTTGGGTGCAACTGATGGATTAAAATAAGCCAAAATAATTGCATATAAAATATATAAACCTGCTAACATCAAACCAGGAAATATTGCTGCAGCAAATAATCTTAATGGGGATAACTGAGCAATTACTGCATAAACAATAAGCATAATACTAGGGGGAATTAAAATTCCTAAACATCCTCCAGCACATATCACTCCTGATGCAAATTTTTTATCATAACCAGCTTTGACCATTGCAGGCCAAGCAAGCAAACCCATTAAAGTTACAACTGCTCCAATTATACCTGTTGCTGTAGAGAATAAAGTGCAAGTAACAAGGGCAGCGACAGCCATCGAAGCCGGTAGCGAATGAGATGCAAGTCTTATAGCATAAAATAATCTTGCAACTATACCTGCTCTTTCAACTAAATAGCCCATAAATAAAAATAAGGGCACTGCGGTGAGGACATGATTATCCATGACGGAGTAGGTATTTGAAACAAATAAATTAAATATCCTATTGTCTAATAGATGATCCATTCTTGAGGGATCAAAATATGCGTAATACCCAAATCCTAAACCCATTGCCATTAAAGTAAATGCAATAGGGAATCCTAGTAATACAGCAAACAGAAATATCACCATCATTAAAATTGCAATTTCTGGATTTGTTAGACTAAACAACATCTATTTTTTCTTCCTCTTTAGATTTTCTCATTAAAATTTTCTCTGTTTCTTCTGCACCAGCATCTCTCTCTGGCCAATGTCCCGTTCTAATACAAATAATTGCTCTAAAAACTTCACTAATTCCTTGGAGAGTAAGAAGTATCCCTGATAAAGGTATTAATGATTTTGCCATATAAATTTGAATTTGTGCTGGACTATTCCAACTTGTTTCTTTCACCATCCATGCTTTAGCTGCATATTCATATCCATAAAATGCAAGTGCAATCACCCCTGGAAAAAAGAAGATAAAATATAATATTAAATCAATCCATCCTTGAACTTTAGTTGGGAACAATCTGTAAATAACATCTCCTCTAACGTGAGCTTCTGTTGCTAAAGTGTAAGCTCCAGCCATCATAAATATCGCTCCATACATTTGTAAACTGAAATCAAAATTCCATAAAGTAGGAGCATTAAATGCGTAAGCCATGATAACCTCATAACATGTTCCTCCCATCAAAATTACTATACACCATGAGAAGGCTTTACCCATTGAGGTACTAAGAGTATCTGCAAATTTTATATAAGAGTACATATTTAACTAACTTATCTTAATTTTCTTAATTAATTCAATTAAAAAAAAGGGGGCTAAAAAGCCCCCTTAATTTTTTATATTTTTAAACCTTAGATTTTAACTTTCGCTAACGGACCAAACTCGTTTTCGTAAGCAAGTCTGTAGTTAGGCTGATTCATTAGTAAGTATTTCATTACTCTTTTCGCATAAGATTTTTGTGAATCAACAATCTTCTTAAAGAATGGATCTTTAGAAGAGAAATCACCTACAACTTTATCCCAACCTTTTAACTGCTCTGCTAAAATTGCATCTGAAGTTTGGTAAACGTTTACTTTGTGCTCATTCATCAATTTAGATAAATCAGCTGAGTATCTTACCAAAGCTTTAAAGTAGTTAGCGGTATTTGCTGCATAAGAAGCATTTTTTAATATTGCTTGGTTTGCAGGAGATAAGCTATTAAATGTTTTTTTGTTAATAGGTATTTCAAACATCTCTTGAGATTGGTGGAAAGATCCTAAGTGATAATGCTTAGAAACATCTTGCATACCAAATTGAGAGTCTGAAGTTGGGTTATTAAACTCTGCAGCTTCAATCAAACCAGTTTTCATAGCTGGCTGAATTTCACCACCTGGTAATTGTCTAACTACCATACCCATTGCAGTAAGAACGTTAGTTGCAAGACCAACTGTTCTATACTTCATACCTTTAACGTCACTTACTTTAGTTACGTTCTTTTTGAACCAACCAAATGGTTGAGCTGGCATAGGCATTGCGAAAACACCAACATAGTCGTATCCAACTTTTGCTAATGTTTCTTCATACAATGCTCTTCCACCACCTTCTTCCATCCAAGCCATTACTTCTTGAGATGATAGACCGTAAGATGGGCCAGTTCCGAAAAGAGACGCGGCAGGATTTTTTCCATACCAATAAGCAGTAACCCAGTGTCCCATATCAAGAACACCGTCACTTACAGCTTGTCCAATTTCTCCAGTTTTTACAACTGCTCCAACAGGTTGAAGATCAATTTTTAAACTTCCACCTGACATGTCTCCGACCATTTTGGCATAGTCTCCGGCCATTTCAAAAAAGATGTTAGCACCTGATGGCCATGCTGCTTGCATCTTTAATGTTTGCGGAGCACCAAAAGCAACATTCGGCATTGCTACAGCTGTCGCTGCGGCTGCACCAGTTGCTGCTGCGGCTTTGAAGAACTTTCTTCTTGAAGGAGTTTTAGAACCCTTCAATGATTTTTTATTCTTAATCATTTCTTCTCCTCTAGTTAATTAACTGAGGTAAAGTAAAACATAGATTCATATTAGAGTCTTTCTAAAAAGAGGCACAGATTGTCACTATTTAAAGCTAATTAAATTTTTTTACAATCCTGAGTAGAAATTTACTTAAATCAATTTGTTATTTTGGTACACACAACATTTTTCGGGAGGAAAATGTAATTTTAACTTATCATTAGCAATTTCAATCTCTCTATTAATTTTTGACTTTATTGTTAATTGACCCATTCTTGTGGTTAATAGTTTGAAGTTTCCAAAGTCTTCTATTTTTTGAATATTAACTTCTACCAAATTCTCGCTTTCATCTTTTGCTACTTTTACAAATTCTGATCTAATTCCTAGTTTGATATTATTATTTTTCAATTTTGATAAATTTGTATTTGTTTTTATTGTTGTGTCGTTAATTTTTACACTATTGTCTGTGTGTAATTGGGTTTCAAATAAATTCATTGCAGGAGAACCAATAAAATAGCCAACAAAAGTAGTTTTAGGTCTTTCAAATAAATCTTTGGGAAGCCCAACCTGAACTATTTCACCTTGATCCATTACAATAATATTGTCAGCAAATGTCATCGCTTCATTTTGATCATGAGTAACATATACTAATGTTGTTTTATATTCTTCATTAATTTCTTTTAAATTTCTTCTCAATCTAAATTTTAAGTCTGGATCAATTACTGTTAATGGTTCATCCATTAATACAGCAGCTACATCTTCCCTTACTAGTCCTCTTCCTAATGAAATGAGTTGTTTTTGGTCAGCTGTAAGCTTCCTTGCTGGCATGTTTAAAAAGGATGAAAGTCTTAATGTGTCTGAAACTGATTTAACTCTCTCCTCTATTTTTTCTTTAGAAAAATCTCTACACTTCAAAGGAAAAGCTAAATTGTCATAGACAGTCATCGTATTATAAATTACAGGAAATTGAAAAACTTGTGCTATATTTCTTTCTTCAGTGATAAGATTAGTTACATCATTTTCATCAAATAAAATATTTCCTTTTGAGGGCTTAACCAAACCCGAAACAATATTTAACATTGTAGTTTTCCCACATCCAGATGGTCCTAAAATTGCATATCTTTTTCCATTTTCCCATGTCATCGAAAATGGATTTAATGCATAGGTAGGATTTATGTCATTTGGATTATAAGTATGAGAAATATTTGATAATTCAATTTTAGCCATTAGAAACTCCATAAGGAGAAGAAATTAATTTTTCTTCTTTATTAAATGCATAGAATTTTTTTTCATTAAATTTTATTTTTACCTTCTCATGAATTTTAAAATTCATTACTTCTTCTATTAATACAATTACTTTTGAGTTTCCCTTTTTTAAGTGAAGTAAAGTTTCTGAACCACTTATTTCAGCAAGTTCTATTTCAAATTCCTCTCCTGAATCATTTAATTTTATCTCAGAAGCTCTTATTCCAAAATTATAGTCTAGATCAGCTAAATTTTTGAAATGGGTTGGTCTATTAATCGAGATATTTTCAAAATTTAACTTATCTGATCTTATTGTTCCTTTTAATATATTCATTGGTGGATCATTTGAAATTTCAGCTACTTTCAAGTTTCTAGGATTCTCAAATATTTCTTTTGCGGAACCTTTTTGTAAAACTTTTCCTTCATCTAATACAATAACTTCACCATTTAGCTCCATAACTTCTTGTGGATCAGTTGTTGAGTAGATTAAAATTGCCTCTGCCGATAGCCCCTTAGAAAATATTTTTTTAAATTCTTCTCTCAATTGCTCCCTAAGCTTATAATCAAGATTAACCAATGGCTCATCAAGAAGTAGTATCTTTGCTTTTTTTGCTAATGATCTAGCTAGAGCAACCCTTTGCTGTTGACCTCCAGATAATTCTTGAATTTTACGATTTTCAAAACCAATTAACCCAACGGTCTTTAGTGCCTCCTCCACATCTGTCTTAAATTTATCTTCACTCATTTTTCTCTGTTTAAGTGGGAAAATTACGTTCTCATAAACATTAAGATGAGGATAATTTATAAATTGTTGGTAGACCATTGCTACGTTTCTCTCCCAAACAGGAATTTTAGTAAAATCTTTACCTTCGAATGATATGTTTCCACTATCTGGATTTAGCAGACCAGCTATTGTTTTTAAAAATGTAGTTTTTCCTGATAATGTTCTTCCTAGGATTGTGTATAAATTACCTTTTTTGAATTCAAATGAAACATTATTAAGATGAAACTGATTATCAGGTTTGTATGTTAAATTTTCTCCGATTAAATTCATTATTTTAATGCTCCAGATAAATTTCCTTTAGATAAATATCTCTCTACGACAAAGGCTACTATAATTAAAGGAGCTACCGATATTAATGCTGAGGCAGATAAGCTCCACCATGGAGTAATGGATGAATTTAATGCTACAACTTTAACTGGTAATAATTGAACCTCGGTGAATGTTAAAATAAATGCGAAGAAAAAATCTATCCATCCAAATATAATACAAAACATTCCAGCTACTATTAATCCTGGTATAGAATTAGGCAATACCACTTTATAAAATGCTTGATAAGGATTACATCCATCAATCAGTGCAGTTTCATCTAACTCTTTTGGAACTCGGTTAAAAAAATCTACCATGATCCAAACTGCAATAGGCATTAAAAGAACTATATAAACTACCACTAGTCCTATCAAACTATCTAATAATCCAATTGTGCTTAAAAATATGAAGAAGGGAATTGATAAAACAATGGGCGGCATTATTCTTTGTGATATAAAAAAGAAAGTAATATCGTTGTTTCTGACAAAACCAGCTTTAAAAGTAAATCTTGATAGAGCATAAGCTGCCAAAGTTCCTAAAACTATACTTATTAAACTTGCTGTACAGGTTACAAAAAGACTATTAAAGTAAGGTTCAACAATATCCACCCCACCTCTTGCGGGTGATTTAACTAATACACGCCATCCTTCAAGTGTTGGTTCAAAATCTAACCATGGAATGTAAGTAACCTTGCTATTCACTGACTGGAAATCTTTAAAAGAAGTAGAGATAGCCCACAGAAAAGGAGCTACAATAAAAACTGTCCAGAGAATAATAAAAGTGTATTTTAAAAATTTGTATAGTTTTTCCATTATTCTTTAATCATTAATTTTGTTAAAACCTTTGCAATGATCGTTAAACTTATGATCATTATAACTAAATACGTAAAAGAAAGGGTTGCAGCATAACCCATTTGGAACTCCCTTAAGCCTTTAATATAAATATAAAAACTTGAAGTTTCTGTTGCTGTACCCGGTCCTCCAGAAGTTAATACAAAAACTGTATCCATTATCTTTGAGGCCTCAATTAATCTAATAATAATTGCCCCAATTGAGATTGGCGCCATTAGTGGAAAAGTAACATATACAAACTTTCTAAAAGAACTTGCACCATCTATGGCTGCAGCTAAAAAAGGTTCTTTGGGCAGAGATAATAAACCTGCAAGTAACAACAAAAACATAAACGGTGTCCATTGCCATACCTCAACAATAATTACAGTGAATTTAGCAATGACAGGGTCACTAAGCCATAATATAGGCTTTACTCCTAAGTTTCCCAAAAGATCATTCACAGGACCTAGAGACTCGTGAAAAAAAGTTCTCCAAATTACTGTCATAATTACAGGCGTAGTCATCATAGGAATTAAAAAAATAACTCTAAAAAATCTTTTAAATTTAATTTCTCTCCAAACTATAAGCGCTAATGCAAAACCTATAATATATTGAAGAATAACAGTAGTAACTGATAAAAAACTCAGTCTGAAGAAAGACTCCCAAAATCTTGGGTCATCAGTAAAAAGTCTTATATAATTTGTAATTCCTATAAAATTCATTTCAGGCGTATAACTATTCCAGCCTGATAAACTTAATCTGATAGTAAAAATAATTGGAAAAATAAGTATTCCTATAAGCACAAATAAACCAGGAAATAAAAAAACATATTTGTGCTTAAAATTCATAATTGTAATTTTTGGAATTTGTTAGTTGTGGCCGTCGTTAAGACGGCCACAAAATTTTTTTAAAGCTTGTTATCTTCCATTGCTACACCAACAGAGTAAGCTGCTCTTACATTATCTTTTCCTACTCTATTAAGTATATCTTCCCACTGCTTAGCAGCCTCGTCTAAAGCAGCTTGCGGTGATAACTGTCCAGCTAAAGCTTTTGCTGCAGCTGTAGCTAATGCAGCATTAAACTCAAATGTACCCGGAACTCTCAAAGGGAAAACTCTATTTTTACTTTCTTCCATTTGAGCTAGGGTATCAACATATGATTGGGCAATATCTTTATCCCAACCGATTTGAGTCCAAACATCTGCTTTAAAGTCATCATTTCTAAATGGATTTACTCCAAAACGACCAATACCTATGTCAGCTTGGTGATTTGCTTCATTTGCAAAGAAACACAAGTAATCAAAAGCCATTTCTTTTTCTTTACTTTTCTTAGCAACACCAACTGCCCATCCCCATACGAAGAAAGGAGCTTGGTTAAAGCCTTCATCCCAAGAGTTAGTTGTTCTATTCCAAACTTTCATTGCGCCAGGTAATTGAGCGGCACCAACTTTGTTGTTAATTGGGCTGTCAGGTTGCATAGCAGCAACAAATGCATCATCCCATGAGAAACTAAACAAAGTTTGTCCTCCGCCAAATGATCCAATTTCATCACCTAGACCAAAGTTTATTCCTCCTGGAGGAACATATTTAGTAGCTGCGACCCAGTCGGTTAAAGCTTCCACAAAACCTGGATTATTAATTAATGGTTTCATAGTTTTTAAGTCAAAGAAAAAACCACCTGGAGTTTTAGGATTTTTTGAGTAAGCGGCAGATCTTGAATAAAAAGCTGCATACATCAAGTCATCTTTTTTCATAACTTCTGCAGATCCATATTCCTTCTCGCCATCACCATCCCAATCCCAACCATTAAAGTACGCAGCCATTTCTCCATACTCTTTCCATGTTTGTGGGACCCTTAACTCTTTTCCAGTATCAGCTTTATATTTTTTTTGATACTTAGGATTGTCAATTACGTCTTTTCTATATTTTAAATAATGTCTGTCACCATCAACTGGAAACTGATACATAACACCATCCCAAGATGCTATACCAATGTGAGATGGGGTAACGTCTTGCATTTGTTTCATCTCAACATATTTTTTTGGAACTGGTTCTAAGTATCTTTTCCAATCATTAATAAAGTTTGAAAATCCAAAAACTATATCATATGGAGCTTGACCTGCTTGAAATGGAACCATAGCTTTTGCATACAAATCACCAGCAGGTGTATGTGTTACATCAACTTTTGCTCCTGTAAGTTTAGCAAATTGCTCTGCATGTAAAGCTGTTGGTTCTCCCATAACTGGAACAGCATGTGTATTTATTTTAAGTGTCTTACCTTTGTAATTTTTCTTAGACATAGACTCGTAAGAACACTCGCCTGGAATATCTCCAGTAGCCTTGATATGTGGAAACTGATCGCTCCACTTATCAGCATACGCAACAGGACTTAATACCAACAAAGCCGAGATAAGTGCTACTACGTAGGTTTTTATTGTCTTCATGTTTTTCCCCTCTTTTTGTTGTTAATTATGGAACCAAAACAGCACGACCTTTAATCTTTCCATCATTAAGATCATGTAAAGCTTTGTTAGCATCTTCAAGTTTATATTCTTTCATAGAAAGTTTAACTAAACCTTTATCAGCTAGTTCCATTAATTCGTATAATTCAGCCCATGTACCAACAAGACTTCCAACTATACTCTTCTCTTGATCGATCATATCAATCGCCAAAACTCTTATTTCTTCACCGTAGCCTACAATATAAAAAGTTCCAGTTGCTTTGGTCATTTTAATTCCCATTGGTGTTGAACCTTTTTCACCGACAAAATCTATGACAGCCTCTGCTCCTTTACCTTTAGTAAGCTCTTTTACCTTCTCTATTTCATTACCATCTATTAAAACTCCATGGTCTGCTCCAAGCTCCATTGCATGATCTAGAGGTGCTTTAGCTTTTTCAACTACAATAATATTTGCAGCACACATCGCTTTCATACATTGAATTGCTATATGCCCTAATCCACCAGCACCTATAATTACACAAGTTTCTCCAGGCAGAAGATGTCTTGTAGCTTTTTTCACTACTCTGTACGCCGTCAAGCCAGCGTCAGAAAAAGGAGCTACATCTATTGGACCAAGAACTTTTGGAATTTTTATTAAATTTCTAACACTTGTTTGAAGTAATTCTGAATATCCTCCATGTTTAACATTCAAACCTGCAAAGATAGGATCTTCCGCATGCATATCATTTCCTCTTCTGCAGTCTAAACATGTCCCTCCTGTACCAGAAACTTTAGGGTGTAATATAACTGCATCACCTTTTTTAAATCCTGTAACATCTTTACCAACTTCTTCTATCCAACCAGCATTTTCATGTCCCATAACCATTGGTAATAGATCATTATTTTGGTCTGTAATGTGTCTCCAAACACCCTCAATAATATGCAAATCAGTTCTACAAACACCTGCAGCTCCAATTTTAACAATTACATCACTGGCTTTCTCTATTTTTGGATTTGGTAACTCTTCACCTGTGACCCAAACTTTTTCTTTCATATTCGGATCGTACTTGTGTAATACTTGTGCTTTCATAGCTTACTCTCCCATTAAATTTAAAACATCATTAAAAAATTAATCGGATCAGGAGTCAATGCCACTTTTAAACGTTCGGATATTAGATAAATACAACTCACAGTAGAGAAAATCCTTTTATAAAACACATTTTAGAACAATCACCTGGAATATCTCCTGTAGCTTTGATATGTGGAAACTGATCGCTCCACTTATCAGCATATGCCATAGGGCTAAATATCATCATACTTGATATTACAGCCGTTAAGCAGGTTTTTATTATTTTCATTATCACCTCTCTTTTTTTTTACGGAACTAAAACAGCTCGTCCCTTAACCTTATCATCGTTAAGATAAATGAGTGCTTTATTAGCATCGTCTAATTCATATAATTTAGACCACGTTCCCACTAAATTTTCTTTTATTGTTTTTACATCTATAATTTTATTTTTAAAATACATAGACTAAAACATTACCTCACCACCATTTGGTGATATGCAACTTCCATGAAAAAAACTTCCTTCAGGAGAAGCTAGCAACAATACAGCTGGTGCAATTTCATCAACTTCTGCGAATCTATTAAGAGGTATGGCCTTCTTCAAAGTATCAAGAAGTTCATCAGCAAGAGGTGTTAACAAATCGGTATTTGTTACACCTGGTGCTACTGCGTTAACCAATACACCAGTACCAGCACATTCTAGAGCCAAAGCTCTTGTGAATGTTGTATTTGCTCCTTTAGCTGCACAATAATGTGTTAAAGTTCCAGCACCTTTATATGCAAGTTGCGAGGTGATATTTATAATTCGTCCAGCACCTCTTTTCTTCATATCTTTATAAACTGCCTGCGTCATGAAGAAAGTACCCTTGACATGTACGTTCAACATTCTGTCAAAACTTTCTTCGCTTATTTCTTCAAAATTCTCAGTTATGTTATGACCGGCATTGTTAACCAAGATATCAATATCACCCATCTGGCTTACTGCATTTGCATAAAATTCTTTAACTGATGAAGTTGATGAAACATCACATTCAGCAGCAAAACTTTTACGACCAAGTTTTTCAATTTCAGATGAAGTTTCTTTAGCCTTATCATTGTCTTTGTGATGGCAAAATGCAACATCTGCTCCAGCAGCGGCAAGCGTTAGAGCAATTCCACGCCCTATTCCTCTTGACCCTCCGGTCACAATTGCTTTTTTACCTTTAAGTTTTTCATTTGGCATCGTTATCGCCTCCTAAATTAATTTCTAAAAATCTATTGGAAAAACGTTTAACAAAGGAGTCAACCAAGCTTTAAATTGTCCAAAAAATTAACAAATACAACCTGTGGTTAGTTGTTGAATACCCTTATTTTAATTATCTTTTTGAAATGGAAAATTTATCTTCTCAAAAAAAAGAGTTTAAAAACATCCTAAAAAAAAGAGGAATGATGTCCTATGAAATGGGCAAGGAGATTTCAGATAGTTGGTCAAGATGCATCGCTAAGGGTCTTGATCCATTTAAAGATCCAAAACAAAGCGTAGTATCCTCTATTCAATTAAAAGAGATCAAAGAAAAAAATGAAGCTCTTAGAAAAATAGTGCTCCCAGAATTGGAACTTTTATACTCACAAATTGCTGGAACTAATTTTATGATCGCATATTCAGATGAGAACGGTTTAGTACTTGATACAATGTATGATAAAACATGTCTTAATACAGACGTAGGTAAAACTGTAATACCAGGTTCAATATGGACAGAAAAAATTTGTGGTACAAATGGTTTGGGATTATCAGTTGAGTTAAAAAAACCAACAATAGTATCTGGTAAAGAACATTTTTTTACAGCTCATGAAAATATATCTTGTTTTGCAAGTCCAATAATTAATCATGAAGGCAAGACCATTGGTATCATAGATGCTTCAACTGATTATATGTCCAGAGAACAACACACTCTAGCTTTAGTAAAACTTGCAACTAGAAGTATCGAAACCAAATTATTTATTAAGAAGTTTGAAAACGAATTAATTTTATCTTTTCATCCTAGACAAGAGTATTTATCAACAACTAGTGTTGGGTTATTAGCTGTTAATGGAGACGGTGTTATTGTGGGTGCAAACAGTAATGCAAAAGTTATGCTTAACGGACTAGTATATCTAAAAAATGAAGATTTTAATAAAATTTTTACCAATTCATTTTCATCTATTGCAACAGACATCTTAAATAATAAAATATTAAAAATTACTGATCACTTAGGCTCGTCTGTTTTTTTAGTTAAAAGTCAAATTTTTAAAGAAAATAAATTTGTAGATACTGATAAACAAAATAAAATTTATCCATGTAAAAATTGTGAAGACACCAAAATTAAAAGAGAGAAATGTATTCTAATTAGATCAACTTTTAGTGAGACAAATAATATTTCTGCAGCATCAAGAAAACTAGGTATATCTAGAACTACAATTTATAAACACTTGCAATAAAATTATTTAATCAATTGGATAATCCCAAGCGCTACCACCAATAACTTTTGAAATAGCAGAAAAATCTTTTGCATCGTTTCCATCTTTGCAAAATTGATCATAAATTTCTAATGCCATTTTTCCTAGTGGTGTTTCAGCACTAACACTTTTTGCGCAATCGTTAGCAAGTTTAAGATCTTTGTTCATCATACCTGCAGAAAAACCTGGACGATAATTATTGTTCGAAGGCGTTCCATCAATTAAACCAGGTAATGGTGGATAAACAGAAATTGGCCAACTGTTACCTGATGCGTTTTTCATGATCTCATGAACTTTTTTGATATCTATATTTAATCTTTTTGCTAACATTAATGACTCTGAAGCAGCAATCATTGCAATGCCTAGGGCCATATTGTTACAAATCTTAGCACCATTCCCACTACCTAAATCACCTGCATGAAATATATTTTTTCCCATAATTTCTAATAAAGGAAGCGCTTTTTCATATGCTTCTTTTGATCCACCAACCATTATATTTAAAGTTGCTTTTTGAGCTCCCATTACTCCACCACTAACTGGGGCATCAATCATTTTTATTCCTAATTCTGAAGCCTTTTTTCCAATCTCAATAGAAGTTTGTATATCAATTGTTGAACAATCTATTAAAAGACAATCTTTTGAAACTTTATTTATTATTCCGTTTTCTCCTAAAAAAACTTCCTTAGAATGCTTACCTTCTGGAAGCATGGTTATCACCGTTTCAACATCAGCTGTGATTAAATCATCTAAATTTTTGGTTGTTTCAAGATTTTTATCTTTTGCAATTTCAAGCATTTTTTTTGAGACATCAAAAACTTTTACAGATTTACCTGCCTTCATTAGATTTTCAGCCATTGGACAACCCATGTTGCCAACGCCAATGAAAGCTATTGATTGAGACATTTTAATTTACTTTATTGATACAGTTTCCAGTTCTAAAAAACTCATCTAGATTATCAATTGCTAAATTTCCCATTGCAATTCTTGTATCTTTTGTTGCACTCCCAAGATGAGGTAAAACAAAAGCACTTGGGATTTTTAAATAACCAGGATTTAAATTTGGTTCATTTTTATAAACATCTAATCCTGCTGCATAAATTTTTCGTCTATTCAATGCATCAATTAAAGCTTCATCATCAACTATATCACCTCTAGCAACATTAGTTATCACAGCACCTTTAGGAAAATACTCAACAGTCTCTTTATTTATTAAGTTCTCTGTTTCTTTTGTGGCTGGACAACAAATTGATAAAACATCTGAAACTGAAAAAAGACTTTTTATACTGTCATGATATGTTGCACCTTGTTCTTTGCCTTCACTTAATTTTGAACGATTATGATAATGAATGATCATGCCTAAAGATTTTGCAATTTTTGCAATTTTTTGACCAATACGACCCATTCCTAATATTCCTAATCTTGTTCCTGTTAATTGTTTTCCAATTAAGTAGTCAGCTGACCATTTCCATCCACCCTCTCTTGCAGACTCTATTCCTTCAGATGCTCTTCTGCATGCTCCTAAAATTAATAAAATTCCAATTTCTGCTGTAGCATCTGATAAAACTTCTGGTGTATTTGTTACTGCTATGCCTTTATTTTTTGCTGCTTCTAAATCAATGTTTCCAAATCCTACTGCAAAATTTGAAATTATTTTAATTGTATCTGGTAATTGATTGATTGTTTCTGCATCTAATTTTTCAGTTAGTGATGATAATATGCCATCAAATCCTTGGCTCATTTCAACAATTTTTTTTTGTGAATAAAGTTCATCATTAGTATTAAATTTAGCATCAAATAACTTAGATGCTTTGTCTTCACTTTCTCTTATCAAGCGTCTTGTAATTAAAACTTTTTTCATAATTTCTATTTTAAAATTTCAGGTTTTGGTCCACCTGTGTACCAATCTAAAACTTCAATTGTATGTAATATTGGAACTTTAGTGCCATGAGCGATTTGTGTAATACAACCAATATTTCCAGTAGAAATAAAATCTGGATTTAAACTTTCAATATTATTTACTTTTTTCTTCAATAATTGTTTTGCAATTTTTGATTGTAATATGTTGTAAGTACCAGCTGATCCACAACATATATGTCCTTCAGGAATTTCCATTATTTCGTTATTTGTTTTTTCAAGTAGTGATACTGGCTGAGAATGAACTTTTTGACCATGCTGCATAGAACACGCAGAGTGATAAGCTACTTTATATTTTTTTTCCTTATCTTTAATATCGAGTTTTAAACTTTCAAATACATATTCCGATATATCCTTTGTAAGTTCTGATATTACTTTTGCTTTTTTACTTAGTTCTTTGTCCTCACGAAAAATAAATCCATAGTCTTTCATTGTTGTTCCACAACCTGATGTATTTGATAAAATTGCATCTAAATTTCCTTTTTGATGCTCCTCATACCAAGTGTTTATATTGTTTTTAAAATCTTGATGTGCATCCTCCTCTTTTCCAAGATGATGATTTAAAGATCCACAACAACGAATTTTTTTTGGAACAACTACCTCTACACCATGTCTGTTTAATAGTCTTATTGTTGCTTCATTAATTTGAGGAGATATTTCTTTTTGTACACATCCTGTTAAAAGAGCAACTCTAGCAATTATTTGTTTAGAAGAGGGTTTGTAAACTTCTTTAATTGGTAAGCTTTTTTTAGGAAATTTTGTAGGCATTAACTCAATCATGTCCTTAATTTTTGAAGGCATTAAGAATTTAAACGGCTTCGATAATTTTACTAATAAACTTGATAATCTAAAAACTTTTGTATTTGGAAGAGTGATAGATAAAAAATATCTTATTAACTTATCAAAGAATGATCTTTGATAATTTTTTTCGATATATTTTTTTCCATGGTCAATTATGTGCATATAATTTACACCAGCTGGGCAAGTAGTCATACAACTGTAACATGAGAGACATCGATCGATATGCTTTACAACTTTTTCAGTTGGCTTCCTGTTATTCTCCAACATATCTTTAATGAGATAGATACGTCCTCTAGGTCCATCTAGCTCGTCACCCAAAAGTTGATGAGTAGGACATGTAGCATTACACATTCCACAATGCACACATTTTTTAAAAACTTTTTCGTTTGCAAAATTATCTGGATCTCTAAGCTGTTCTTCAGTAAATTTTGTTTGCATTAAACACCTCTATACATTTTACCTGGGTTTAAAATTCTTTTTGGGTCAAAACTTTGTTTTACTTTTTCAGAAATCATCAAACGTACTTTATCAACAGTAAAAATAGGTTCACCATAATCATATTCGGATGAAGTTTTAATTACTGTCAAATAACCTCCAAAATCTTTTGCCATTTTTTTTAAATCTTTAATCTTTTCCTCTTTTTTACTATTAACTTCAATCCAGAATAACGACCCACACCAATCAATAAAATAATTATGGTTATTTTCCAAATATTTGCATAATTTTGAACCATTCCCTGGTGGTATCACCATTCTTATTAAATTGTGTTCGGTCATTTCGAATACCTCTAAATTATTTATTTTTTCCCAAAATGGTTCTGATTGATAAACATCAAGAATAGAAGTATCTGAATTGTTTAATTCAAGTTCTTTTTTTAAATTATTAATTTTTTCCTCAATTGAAATTTTATCCCCCTCAACTCTAAATGCCACAAACGAAACTTTTGATTTAAGATCATTAAACTTAAAAACATTATTTCTTTTAGCTGAAAATTCTTTATCATTTGATTGCTCTGGAATAAAGACAGCACCAGAAATTTCACTACTTGAACTAGATAATTTATTAAACAAATCATAAATTTGTTCAAAATTATTAGGATAAATTATTACAGTTTTAGAAGAATCTTTCTTTGGTAGTACCTTTAATGTAATTTCAGTCAAAGCAACAAGTGTTCCAAACGAACCAGCTATAAGTTTTGATAAATCATAACCCGTAACATTTTTAACAACAGTACCTCCTGATTTAATTATATCTCCTTTTCCATTAACTCCTTTAAAACCTAGGACATGATCTCGTACACTTCCAACTTTAAATCTTCGTGAACCTGCATAATTACATGATAAGTATCCTGCTATCGTTCCTTTATTTGATTTGCCATCTTTAATATATCCGAAGTCTATTGGTTCAAAAGCTAGCTCCTGACTATTTTCACTTAAGACCTTCTCGATTTCATTAATTGGTGTGCAGGCTTTTACTTTAATATACAATTCTTCAGGTCTATAGTCGATGATACCAGAAATTTTAGATAAAGAAGTAGTGTTAGCCGATTGAGTTTTGTTTCCAATAAAGTTTTTTGAATTGTTACCGATAATTTCCGTTGGAGAATCTTGTTTATATAGTTCCCGAATTAAATCTGAAACTTCAACTTCATCTTTGGGGTAATATACGTTATTAGAATCTTGGAAGATCTGGGAATTTATCTTTATTTTTATGGACATGAACCCTTCCTTCCTCTGCACATTTTCTAAGTATAGGATAAACTTTTCCAGGATTTAATAGATTTTTTTCATCTAATGATTTTTTAATACTCAGTTGTTGTTGTATATCGTTATCATTAAACATTTCACACATAAGTTCTCTTTTTTCTATACCAACACCATGCTCACCTGTAATCACTCCACCAAGTCTTACACATGTTTTTAATATCTCGGAACCAAATTCCTCAGTTTTTCTAAGTTGTTCTTTATCATTTCCATCAAACATAATAAGTGGATGTAAATTTCCATCACCTGCATGAAAGCAATTTGCAACCGGTAATTCATATTTTACTGATAATTTTTTAATTTCTAATAATGCTTCAGCAAGCTTACCTCTTGGAATAGATCCATCCATACAATAATAATCAGGGGCCATAGCTCCACAAGCTGGAAAAGCAGCTTTTCTTCCAGCCCAGAAAGAAAGTCTTTCTTTCTCACTATTGCTTAGTTTAAGACTAGAACAATTATTTTTTTTACAGATAGCTTCTACTTTTCTAATTAATTCATTTACCTCTGATTCTGTTCCATCAAGTTCTACTATTAATAATAATTCCGCATCTCTTGGATATCCTGCTTTACTAAAATTATCTGTTGCCTCAATTAAAGCTTTATCCATTATTTCCATTCCTGCTGGCACTATTCCACTTGAAATAATTTCTGAAGCAGCATCTCCTCCTTCTTTTATCGATGGAAAGCCTATTAAAGCCGCTCTTACCACATCAGGTGTTTTCAAAATTTTAACTGTTACTTCGGTAACAACTCCCAATAAACCTTCTGATCCACAAATTAAACCCATAAGATCATATCCCTCTTGATCAAAAGACTTTCCTCCAAATCTACAAACTGTTCCATCCATCATTACCATCTGTACGCCAAGAATATTATTTGTTGTCGTTCCATACTTTAGTGAATGAACTCCACCAGAATTTTCAGCAACATTTCCACCTATAGAACATGCTAACTGGCTAGAAGGATCTGGCGCATAATAAAACCCTTTGTGTTGGACTGCATTAGTAATTCCAAGATTTGTTACTCCAGGCTGTGTTACTACACATTTATTTTTATAATCAATTTCAAGTATTTTATTGAATTTTCCTAAACCAAGAAGAATAGCATCTTGAAGGGGTAATGCACCTCCAGATAAACCTGTACCTGCACCTCTTGGAACTACTTTAATGTTTTCACTATAACAATATTTTAATATCTCACTTACCTCATCAGTATTTTCTGGAAGTACTACTGCTAAAGGTGTTTGCGTATAAACTGACAGAGCATCAGTTTCATAAGGTCTCAATTCGTCAGCTTCACTTAGAACATTTTCTTTATTTGTTAATTTTGAGAGATTTTTTACTATCTCACTTTTTCTATTTAAAATAGAGTTATCAATTTTTGGTAAAGCTAATTCAGACATAACTTAACCTAACATTTTTTTGATATTTTCCAATGCGTTGGAAATGTTATCTCTTGAAGCAGCAAAGCTAAATCTTACATAATCTTTGCATGTTTGTCCAAAAGCTGTTCCCGGAACGATAGCAACACCGGCTTCATGCATTGCTCTTTTACAAAATTCTGAGCCGTCCATACCCGTTCCAATGACTTTAGGGAATGCATAAAACGCTCCACCGGGTAAACTACACTCTACACCTGGTAAACTATTTAAGCCTTCATGAATTAATTTTCTTCTCAAAGTAAATTTTTCCATCATCTCGTCAATTGAGTCATCAGGTCCATCCAAAGCAGCAATACCTGCGAACTGAGCGGCAGCATTTACACATGAGACACTATTAATTAATAATTTATTTACATGCTCAACTAAATTTTCTGGCCAAAAACTCCAACCAAGTCTCCAACCTGTCATTGAGTAAGCTTTACTCCAACCCTCTAAAACAATTAGTCTTTCTCTTAACTCAGGATAATTAAAGAATGTTGGCATTTCCTTATCATCGAAAATTTGTCTGCTATAAATTTCATCACTTAAAATAGTCACGTGAGGATGTTTTTTTAAACCTTCAGCTAATTTGTCTATTTCTGATTTTTCTACAAAACTTCCAGTAGGGTTGTTTGGATTTATTAAAATTAATAATCTAGTTTTATCAGTAATTAGAGATAAAATTTTATCTGCACTAAACTTTAAATCTTTATCTTCAGTTAGATCGTAAGGCACTGCAGTAGAACCAGTATAATTAATCATTGATTCATAAATAGGGAAAGCTGGGGTTGGATGAATTATCTCTGCTCCTGGCTCACCAAAGCACTGAATTGCATAATGCATTGTTGGTTTACCACCTGGCATAATAATAATTCTTTCAGGATCTACATCTGCACTATATCGTTTCTTTATCCATCTAGTAACTGACTGTCTACATTCTAAAATTCCGTTTGACAGCACATATCCATGATGGCCATCATCTAAAGCTTTTTTTGCTGCTTCGACAACGTGCTTTGGAGTTTTGAAATCTGGTTGACCTAGCCCTAAGTGAATCATAGGTTTTCCTTGCGCTTCAAGTTTTTTTGCTTCAGCTAAAACAGAAAAAGCGCTTTCAGTTCCAAGTCTATTTAATGATTTTGCAAGTTCCATAATAAATTTAAATTCAAAGTCGCCAAACTAAACGAAAATTAGTTTTTTGTCTATTTAGTTTGAAAATTTAATTTATCAAATAAATGGTAAAAATTCTTATCTTTTAGTCTCTATATATTATTTTTGACGCATCAAGGTCTTTAACAGACTTACAACCCATTAAAATCATATTTCTTCTAATTTCTTTTTGCATGTTTTCTAAAAGTCTTTCAACACCTTTTTGTCCACCAGCACCTAAGCTAAAAAGGAATGCCTTTCCAAAACTACATGCTGTTGCTCCTGCTGCTAAAGCTTTAAGAACATGTGTTCCTCGCCTCACACCACCATCAAGAATAATTTCTAGTTTATCACCAACTGCATCTGAAATTGCTTTAACTTGATCAAATGGAGATCTTGATCCATCAAGTTGTCTACCTCCATGATTTGATATCATAATTGCCGTACAACCAATATCAATTGCTCTTTTAGCGTCTTCAACTGACATTACCCCTTTAAGTGCCATCGGTTTATTCCATTTTTTAATACAGTATTCGGCATCTTTCCAGTTCATTGCTGGATCATATTGTTCATTGATATAATCCATCACTGATTTTGCAATATTAGTACCTTTATCAGTTTTGTTTTTAATATTTGCTAATTCAAATTTTTTATTAGTAAAATATTTGAAAACCCATCCTGGTCTCATTGCAAAACTTATTAAACTATCCAAAGTAAATTTTGGTGGTGTTGTAAAACCAGTTCTATGATCTCTTTCTCTATTTCCTGCAACAAGTGTATCGACAGTAATACACATGCCATCAAAATTAGCCCTACTACATCTTTCGATTAAATCATCTGTTATTGATTTGTCTTTGTGAATATAAAGTTGAAAAAGTTTTGGCCCACTAGAAACATTTGCAACCTCTTCAATTGAAAAAGATGCCATTGTCGACATGCTATAAATTGTATCAAACTTCTCTGCAGCTCTTGCAGAGGCTTTATCGCCCTCAGGATCATACAAACTTTGCATTGCAGTAGGAGATAAAAATAAAGGCATACCAATTTTTCTACCAAAAACAGAAGTGGTTAAGTCTGGCTCGCCAACACTATTAAGAATATTGGGAACTAAATCGCAGTCATTAAAAGCATCTGTATTTCTTTTCAAAGTGACTTCATCATCCGCTCCACCGTCAATGTAATGAAAAATAGGAGCCGGTAATTTCTTTTTAGCTAATTTTCGAAAATCATCAAAATTATAACAGTCATTGATATTCATGATGTGTCTTTTTTAAAAGTTTTTAAAGAAATTAAACATATAACTATTTGCCCCAGGATTTTTATCTCCTAGACTTGCATTAGATATATGATTGTAGGAAAAACCTAATTCACTTGTTTTAGACAGATCAAGTGAAATTTGCAATTCACTTTTAAATTCTATTAAATGTCCTAAATCTTTACCATCTCCTTCATGATATATTCCTGGTGTAAAGCTTGGTGTTAAATTTAATACCCCTAATTTATATTGGGCCTGGACGCCTGTATAAAAATATCCTGCATTATCTGCTGTAAATAAAAATCCAGTTATAGGAGAAAGATTTCCTAAAAAAGTATCTCTATTTAAATTTTCATTTTGATGTTGAAAACCAATTAAAGTTGATTTTTTTCCATCATCGCTAAAATCAAACATTCCTGTGTAAACACTGAATTCTGTATTTTGATCTTTTAAAACTTTTTCGTCTGCAATCGAAGAAAATGCGAATGTGATCATTAACAGATTGATTAAAAATTTTTTTAATTTCATCACTAACTAATTTATTTTTTAACTATAAAGCTTTTATAGATTATTGCACCTCCGATTAAAAATATCAATATCGGCAATAACCAAAGAATATATGTATTTTTATTTAAACCAGGATCGTAAAGTATCCATTCTCCATATTTAGTTTTAAAATATTCATAAATTTTATCTTCAGAAAGACCTTCTTGAAGCTTTTTATCAACTACAATTTTTAAACTGTTCGCAAATTCAGAGTCTGAATCGTAAACCGATTGACCTTGACATATAAGACATCTTAAATTTTTAGTTATTTTATTTCTTTTGTCATTATCCTCAGCATTAACACCGCTTAAAGTAAATAATATTATAAAAATTAAAAAAAATTTTAAAAATTTCATTTTATCAATAATTTAATTTCATCAACTAATTCTTGGTTAAGAGGTCCAATATATTTTTTAATAATTTTATTATTATAAATTAAAAATGATTCAGGAACCCCATATGCTCCCCACTCAATTGCAATTGTACCATCTAAATCAATAAATATTTCTTTATAAGGGTTTCTTAGCTCTTTTAAAAAATTTTCTGCATTTTTAAAACTATCTTTATAATTCAACCCAATAATATTTAATTTATTATCTAAATTTAAATTCATCAAAAAAGGATGCTCCTGTCGACATGGAACACACCAAGATGACCAAATATTTAATAAATAAATCTTATCTAACTCAAAGATACTTGATGATTTCACATTTTCTCCAGAAAAAAATTCCTTAGTATTAAACACTGGTATCTCTTTTTTTGTATTCACTTCAGGCGTATATATTTTTGAATCTTCTAGACCTTTGTAAAAAATAAAAAATATTGTTCCAAAAATCATAATAACTGAAAAAGGTAAAATTTTATTTTTCATCATCTTTTTTGTAAAAAGCTAACAATACCTCCAAAACATATTAGAATTACTGATAACCAAATCCATATCATAAATGGTTTAACTTGATATCTTACATTGAAAAAATCTTGGTTTTGAACCAGATTAATTACAATAAATTTATCTGACATAAGAGTTGTTTTAATATCAGCTTCACTTGTGGCAATTACAGGTTGATTATAAATTCTCAACTCAGGCGAAAATCTATCTTTTTCGCCATTCAGATTGCTGATGGAAAAATTTGCAATAATAGCATTATAATTTTGTTCTTTTTTCTGATCAACACTTTCAAAAACTATCTTGGTTTTTGAATTTTCATAAGTTTCACCAACTTTAAGATTCGTTATAATTTCACTTGCAAATAAATTATTAAATAAAATACTTAGGATTAATAAACTAAATCCAAAATGAGCAATATTTTGTGAAATATTTTTATATTTTTTTACAAAAAAATCTCTCGAAGTAATAAAGAATAAATATAGTGCACTCGATATCAAAATTGTATTAATTAAGATATTTTTATTAAAATTTTTTAATATTAAAAAAGCTAATAAAATTGAGATAATAAAAAAAGAAATTAAATAAATCTTATCTTTAAGTTGAGATTTTATCCATTTTAATTTTGGACCAATCGCCATCATAAGTAAAAAAGGAATTAAAAATGGTATCATTAACTTATGATAAAATGGAGGACCAACTGATATTTTTTGTGAAGAAATTACATCTAAAAAAATTGGATATACGGTACCTATTAATACAACTGATAAAAAATACATCATAAACCAGTTGTTGATTAATATTGAAGTTTCTTTGCTCAACCAAAAAAAATTATAAGATTTTTTGTCATTATCTTTGTGAAAAAAGAAAAAAATTAAAATAGATAAAAAAATCAAAATGAATAAAAAAACAAGAATAAATAAACCCCTTTCAGGATCATTAGCAAATGTGTGAACTGAATTTAATATCCCTGATCTTACCAAAAATGTTCCACACATACTTAATGTGAATGTCGCAATAGAGAGAATTATTACCCATGAATTTAAAATAGATTTTTTCTCTAATACTAAAATGCAATGTAAAAGAGTGGTTAATGCTAGCCACGGCATTAGAGAAACATTCTCGACTGGATCCCAAAACCAAAAACCTCCCCATCCCAATTCATAATAAGCCCAAATTGATCCGAGCAATATTCCTAAAGTCAAAAATATCCAAGAAATTAAGATCCATTTTTTTATATGCGATGCCCAACTGGTAGAAATAATTTTTAAACTTGTTGCTGCCAAGACAGATGAAAAAATGATTGAAGAACCAACATAGCCTAAATATAGAATAGGTGGATGAATTGCTAAAGCTGGGTCTTGTAAAATTGGGTTCAATCCAAGACCTTCAGTAGGAATTGGAAAAATATAATTAAATGGATTTGATGTTTTGATTAAAAATAAAAAAAATCCAATGATTATTATTTGTTGAAAAACTAAAGTTAAAATTTTGTATTTTACTGGTTGATTTTTTGTTCGTACTAAAAAGATGAAAATAAATAAAGTTAAAACAAGTAACCACAATAATAAACTACCTTCGTGGTTCCCCCAAGTTCCACTTATTTTGTAAAATAATGGTTTAGTAGTGTGAGAATTATTAAATACTGTTTCATTACTAAAATCCGAAAAAACAAAAGAAAAGATTAAACATAAAAAACTTATGACAACAAAAAATAATTGTAAAAACGTAAATGATAATATTTTGGTATCTAATATGTTTGGATTATTAAAATTTTTATATGAAAAATAAAATAACGATAATCCAATAATTAATCCTAATATTAACGAATAATATCCAACAAGACTATAGATCAATTTATTTTTCCCCTAACGCTGCTTTTACTTCTGGTGGCATATAATTTTCATCATGCTTTGCTAAAATTTTTGTTGCAGAGAAAAAGTTTCTATCTTTTAAAAAACCTTCTGCTACAACCCCTTTTCCTTCAGCAAATAAATTTGGTACTGCTCCTAAATAAGTAACATTTATTTCATTTTTAAGGTCAGTAATTATAAAATTAACTTCATTTGAACTTATAGAAATAGAGTTTTTTTTAACCATTCCACCAACTCTTATTTTGCTTTTGTCTATTTCAGTAAGTAATTTTATTTCAGAAGGAGATTGAAAATATACAACATTTTCTTCTAATGATTTTAAAATCAAAAATGTTGTTAAAATTAAAGTAATTAAGACTATTACTACAAACAGAAATCTTAATTTAACTTTTCGACCATACATGGTTTAAAAGTTAATTATTTGTTGCGTTTGCTAAAATTTCTTTATTTATTCTTTGTGATTTTGCAGAATCAGCTTGCTCGGTAGTAAGTGACCCAAATTTAGCAACAAATTTGTTTTGTTCTTTAACAAATTGCATTTTAGTTACCAAATATAAACCTAGGAAACTTAATAAGGTAAAACTAAAAGCAGATAACACATACGCTGCATATCCATTCATAAAAAGTAATTCATTTATCATAATCTATCTAAGCCTTTATTTTTAATTTTTATCAGTTCTGTATTATATTTCATTAAGAAAATTAACAATGAAAAAAGAGCAAATGCCGCAGTCATTATCAATAATGGGTAAAGCATTGATGAATGAATTGAGCTTTTTGACAAAATATTAATAGATGCAGGTTGATGGAGTGTATTCCACCAATCAACTGAGTACTTTATAATTGGAACATTAATAATTCCTAAAATAGTTATAAAAGTTGAAATCTTATAGACTTTTTCTTCCTTATCATAAATTCTCCATACAATTAAATACATTGCATAGAACAAAGCTAATATTAGCATTGAAGTAATTCTTGCATCCCAAGCCCACCATGTTCCCCAAGTCGGTTTTCCCCAAATTGATCCTGTAACTAAAGCAATAATATTAAAAACAAATCCCGAAGGAGCTAAACTTTTAGAAATTAAAAAAAAGTTTTTATTTCTAAATACAAAACCACAAATAGATAACAAAGTTATAGAAGAAAATATTCCAAGTGAAATCCAAGCGGCAGGAACATGAACATACATAATCCTAACTGCATCACTTTGTTTATAATCTTCAGGAGATATAATTAATGCCTCAACTAAACCAACAGTTAATACAACAATAAACAAAAATAAAACGTACTTAGGTGCTTTTGACGTAATTTTGAAAATCTTATTAGGTTCAAAAAGTTTAAACATATTTTAATTTAGAATTTATTTTGGAGATTTCTATTATGAAATAGTTTTCTGATCAAGAATGCAGAGGGGAGATAATAAGATTGAAATTAACGTTTAACACTCTTGACCAGAAGATGCTAAAAATATAGCTAATTTATATGGCCTAGATTTGAACTAAATGTGGTTGAATGATGGTTGCCTTAATTCGAGAGCTTAAAATAACTAGACCCTTTTTTGCCTGAAAAAATCTCCTCAATTAAAGGGTGTTTTATTGGCTCATCAGAATCGTCCATTAGCAAATTTTGTTCTGATACATAAGCCTCATAAGTTATTTCATCATTTTCTGCTAATAGGTGATAAAATGGCTGATCTTTTCTTGGTCTCACATTTTTTGGAATAGATTGATACCATTCTTCTGAATTATTAAATTCAAAATCAACATCATAAATCACACCTCTAAATTCAAAGTGTTTATGCTTTACAATGTCTCCAATTGAAAATTTGGCTTTTTGAACTGGCATTAATCTTAGTATGGGTATTTAAAAATAAAAATCAATGCTAAAAATATAAATGTTTTGTGATGTGGCAAATATGTTAATATCTTTTTGGTGAATAAATCTTTTTTAAAATTTGTTACTGATTTTGGTCCTTTAGCAATATTTTTTTTCTATTATTACAATAGTGGTAAAAATTTATCAGTAGCAATACCTCCATTGATAGTTGCAACTTTAGTTGCATTAGCAGTGGTTTGGTTTTTTGAAAAAAAAATTCCTCCAATGCCTTTGGTGAGTGGAATTTTAATTACTTTTTTTGGTGGATTAACTATCTACTTTAATGATCCTATATTTATTTATCTTAAACCAACAATCATTAATATTATGTTTGCTCTTGCATTGTTTTTTGGGAAATATTTTACCAATGAGCCAATTCTTAAAAAAATTATGGGTAAATCTATTCCACTAACTGATATTGGATGGGAAATTCTTAATAAAAGATGGATGTATTTTTTCTTTGGTCTTGCTTTATTAAATGAATTTATTTGGAGAACACAAACAGAAGAATTTTGGGTTAATTTTAAAGTGTGGGGAATGCTTCCAATCACAATAATATTCACAGGGTTCCAAATACCATTAATTAATAAACATAAGATTGATGCGTAGTAATTTAAAATTAGTAGTAAATAATCCTCGTAATAAAATTGAGGAAAAACACTTTTTTGAAAAAAATGAGCTAAAATTTATATTAGACTTATATGCCAAGATGGTTTCTGAAGGTTCTTGGAAAGATTACGGTTTAAGTATTTCAAGTAAACAAGTGGGGTTTAGTGTTTTTAGAAATGCTACTGAAAATGCCCTTTATAAAATTTGTAAAAACTTTAAGCCTAAGAATAAAAATCTTAAATATTTGATTACTGACACGAGTGGTAAAATACTAAAAAATTCTTACGATCTTAGAATTTTATTAAAAAATACCAACTGGAAGAAACTTCAAAAATAAATTTATCTTCTTTGACCAAATAATCTTAGCAACATTATAAATAGATTTATAAAATCTAGATATAAAGTTAAAGCGCCCATTACAGCTTTCTTGCCCATTAACTCTCCAGAGTCTGACGCAACATACATATTTTTGATCTTCTGAGTGTCATAAGCTGTTAAACCAACAAATATTAAAACACCTAAAATTGAAATCACAAAGTACATCATAGAAGATTTCATAAAGATATTAACAATTGAAGCTATAATTATTCCAATTAAACCCATCATTAAAAATGATCCAAATTTTGTAAGATCTCTTTTAGTTGTGTATCCATAGATACTCATTGCTCCAAATGTTGCAGATGTAATGAAAAAAACTCTAGTTACACTCATTCCAGTGTAAACCAATAATATTGAAGATAAAGATAGACCCATCAAAGCTGCAAAAACCCAAAACGTGGTTTGTGCCTTTGATGCACTCATCTTATTAATTCCAAAACTCATATAAAAAACAATGCCCAGAGGTGCTAGCATTACAAGCCACTTAAGACCTGACAAATAAATTGCATTCCCCATCTGCGTTAGACCAACGATTGAACCTGCATCATTAGTAACAACAGACATTTTGAATGTTAACAGTGCTACTATTCCAGTTAGCAATATACCTGTTGCCATGTAGTTATAAACTTTTAGCATGTAGGCTCTTAAGCCTTCATCCATCACAGCAGCAGTTTGTTGTGCTGCTTTTGCTCTATTTAGTATTCCGTTTTTATCAAATTCCATAATGTGTAATATATATATTCTTTTACTAATTATTCAAGATACCTTAAAAGATTAACAAAAATTTAACTTAATATTTCTAATGAATTACAAAAATTTAGGTAATACCAATATCAAAGTAAGTACAATTTGTCTCGGTACTATGACGTGGGGTGAGCAAAATACTGATCTTGAAGCATTTGAACAAATGGATTTTGCTTTAGATCAAGGAGTAAACTTTTGGGACACTGCTGAATTATATGCAGTACCTCCTAGAAAAGAAACCTATGGTGATACTGAAGAAATAATTGGTAAGTGGTTTGAAAAAACAAAAAAAAGAGACAAAGTCATTCTTGCAACAAAGGTTGCTGGCCCAGCAAGGGATTACTTAAGAAATGGAGAAAATAGTTTTACAGGTCCAAATTTAGAAACTGCTTTAAATTACAGTCTTAAAAGACTTAAAACTGATTATATAGATTTATATCAACTTCATTGGCCAGAAAGAAATGTAAATAATTTTGGAAGACTTGGTTATGTTCATAAGGAAAATGAATGGAACAAATTTGAAGATGTTCTTGCAGAGTTAAATAAATATATTGATCAGGGAAAAATTAGATACGTTGGTTTATCAAATGAGACCCCTTGGGGAGTTTTAAATTATCTTCAGTTATCCAAAGATAAAAAGTTGCCAAGAATGATGTCAATCCAAAATCCTTATAGTTTATTAAATAGATCTTACGAAGTTGGACTGGCTGAAGTTTCTATAAGAGAAAACATTGGCTGCTTAGCTTACTCACCATTAGCGAGTGGATATTTAAGTGGAAAGTATAGAAATAAGAATTTCCCCAAAGGATCAAGAATGGAGAGAGATTTCGATTTCTGGACAAGGTATAGAAAGCCAAATACTGAGGATGCCGTTGAACATTATTATAAAATTAGTGAAAAGTTTGGTCTAGATATGAGTCAGATGGCTATAAAATTTTGTGAAATCCAAGACTTTATGACTAGTGTAATAATTGGAGCAACTACAATGGAGCAGTTGAAAACAAATATAGAAAGTGTAAATGTAAACTTATCTGATGATCTCATTAAAGAAATTAACCATGTGCAAACAATTTATCCAAATCCATGTCCATAATTAAAAAAATTACAATATTGTTAGGAATATTTTTTATAAGTGGTGTTGTTCAAGTTTCAGCTCAGGAAATTAAAAAAATTGGTAAATATAAAGATTGGGAGGCAATGGTCGTAATGGATGCTGACGGTAAAGTATGCTTTGCGCAATCTTTACCTATTTTGCAAGCACCCAAAACTAATAAAAGAGATGCAAAATTATTTGTAGCATTTAGACCAAACGACAATATAAAAAATGAAGTAAGTGTTACCCCAGGTTATGAATTCAACAAAAATAATTCTGTAACAGCTGCTTCAGGGAAGAATAAGTTTAAATTTGATATTAAAGAACAAGGTTTTGCGTGGATTGCAGATAATAAAATCGAATTAAAAATGATCAAACAAATGAGAAAAGGATCTAGAATTATGATCACTGGATACAATCAACAAGGTTCTCAAACAATTGATCATTACTCATTATTAGGATTTACTAAAGCTTATAACGCTTCAAGAAAAGCTTGTAGTTAATTGAATGAAATCAAAAAAGAAAATTGTTCTAGCTTATTCTGGAGGGCTCGATACCTCTATAATTTTAAAATGGCTTCAAGAAAATTATGATGCAGATGTAATTTGTTATACAGCAGATGTTGGACAAGAAATTGATAGAAAAAAAATTATTACTAATGCAAAAAAATTTGGTGTTAAAAATATAATTATTAAAGATCTAAAAGATATTTTTGTTAAGGATTATGTTTATCCCATGATCAGAGGACACGCGATCTATGAGGGTGTTTATTTATTAGGGACATCAATAGCAAGACCTCTTATTGCAAAAGATCAAATAAGAGTAGCTAAAAAATTTAAAGCCTATGCAGTTTCACACGGAGCAACTGGTAAAGGCAATGATCAAGTTAGATTTGAATTAGGCTATCATTATTTTGGTCCTAAAATTAAAATCATAGCTCCGTGGAGAATTTGGAAACTAAAATCTAGAACAGACTTAATTAATTATGCAAAAAAACATAGCATAGCTATTCCTAAAGATAAAAAAGGTGCACCTCCTTTTTCAGTGGATGATAATTTATTTCATACATCAACTGAAGGTAAGGTTTTAGAAAATCCAAAAAATTCCGCTCCAGAATTTATTTTTCAACGAACAGTTTCTCCTGAAAAAGCACCTAACAAACCATCTTTTGTTACTATTAATTTTAAAAATGGTGATCCTTTTGGAATTAATGGAAAAAAATTATCTCCAGCTAAATTATTAACAAAGTTAAATGATATAGCAGGCAAAAATGGAATTGGAAGAGTTGACTTAGTAGAGAATAGATTTTTAGGTATTAAATCTAGAGGAGTGTATGAAACACCTGGTGGGACTCTTTTAATAGATGCTCATAGAGCAATTGAGTCTGTTACCTTAGACAAAGAAACTATGCATAAAAAAGATCAGATAATGTCTAGATATGCAGAGTTAATTTACAATGGTTATTGGTATTCAAAAGAAAGATTTAAACTTCAAAAAATTGTAGATTTAAAAAGAGGCAAAGTTAATGGCTCAGTTAAACTTAAATTGTATAAAGGAAATATTACAATTCAATCTAGAGTTACTAATAGCAGTGCTTACTCGATGAAAAAAGTCTCATTTGAAGAAAATAAGTCATTTAATAAATCTAACGTTGAAAGATTTATCAATTTTCACAAAAAAAAGCTTCGTTCTTAGTAACGTTTAGGACAAATTAACATTTGTTTAAATCACTAAAAATTATATCCTTAGATCATGGAATCAATAAAGAATTGGATGAGAGATGCTGCAAATATTTTATTTGATGATAGTAAGAATGATCTACGCGCACTTCCTAAAACAGTTAGATTACAAATTCTTTTAGTTTTAAGTTTTATTTGGACTACTGTTTTTAGTTTATATGTTTTTTCTTACACAACTTTCGCATTTGGATGGGCTGGACTTTTTTTAGCTCATATAGGTTTAATATTTGCCGTCTATACGACTTTTAAACAATTCCATAGAGCAGAAGAGAAGTCTACAAGTGTTTTTCAAACAAAAAATTTTGATCCTTTTAAAATCATGGTCATAGTTTTTGTAATAGTATTTATATTCGTATTTTCAAAAGGAATTGAGGTTTTGACAAGTCCAAACCCGAACTCTTATTCAATCCCTTATGATGGTCCCTTAAAATCTGCAATTGAAAAATGGTTACCTTTTAGTAAAGATAAATAATGGATAAGATAGCAAAAAACTTACAGTTAGCATTAATGGTTATTATCTTAATCAGTACTGTTATTGCTGTTGGGATTGAAATGAGAAACATGTTTTTAAATGAATCTGTTACATTAGCAGATTTGCTTTTAATGTTTCTTTATTTGGAAGTACTAGCAATGGTTAGGGTTTTTTGGAACCAACAATCTATTAGTATTACCCTACCACTTCTTATTGCGATTACCGCCCTTGCACGATTTATTATTCTTCAAGGCAAAGAAATGGATCCTACTGCACTTGTTTATGAAGCAGTAGCTATTTTATTAATAGCTGGAGCAATTGTTGTTTTAAGATTAAGACATAGTGATAAATTAGGTCTTAAGAAAAAAAAATCAAAATAATTTAAAATGATATTTGAAGCTTCAAGGGCTAAGGCCTTAAATCAATTAAATAATTTTGTTGAGAATAATCTTGGAGAATATTCAAAATTAAGAAATTTTGATTTTGGACCTGAAAAAAGATCTAATATATCTTGCTTATCACCTTATATAACTCATGGAATAATTAATGAACAAGAAGTCATTCAGAAAGCTCTAAGTAAATTTTCTTTTTCAAAAAATGAAAAGTTTATTCAAGAAGTTCTATGGCGAACTTATTGGAAAGGTTGGTTAGAACTTAGACCAAATGTTTGGGCTGATTATCTTGTCGAATTAAATCAAATCAAAAATGAATTTCAAAATGATCAAAATTATCTTTCTGCAATTAAGGGAAAAACAAATATAGATTGCTTTAATGAATGGGTAAACGAGCTAAAAGAAAATAATTATTTACATAACCACACAAGAATGTGGTTTGCTAGTATTTGGATTTTTACTTTAGAATTACCTTGGCAATTAGGTGCTGAATTTTTTATGCAACATCTTTATGATGGAGATGCTGCATCAAATACTCTTGGATGGCGATGGGTGGCTGGAGTTCAAACTCAAGGAAAACATTACCTTGCAAATGAATGGAATATTAAAAAATTCACTAACAATAGATTTCAAAATATAAAATTAAATGAAAATGCTCCTCCAAAAGTATCTGAAAAATCTTACCAAATAATTAAACAGGATTTCAATAACCCACAAAATATTGAGAATAAGAATCTTTTAATTTTTGAAAATAATCTCTCATTTGAAATCACTGACTTTAAGGAAAGCGACTTTAAGAAAATTTACCTAGTTTCTAATAAAAATGAAAATAGAGCAATAAAACTCAGTGAAAAATTAGTGAAATTTAAATTTAATTTAATACAAGACCAAGAACAAAGATTAAAAAATCAATCTATTGATTGTCAAATTATAGATATAAGTGAATTAACAAATAATGAAAATTATTACGGTTTGTATCCAACTGTAGGTGAAAATTTAGATTTTTTAAATTCTAATAATTTAAATATAGATTTTTTATATAGAAATCTTGACCAATTGGCTTGGCAATACTGCAATAAAGGTTTTTTTAATTTTAAAAATTATATTCCTAAAATAGTTTCAAGTTTTAATTAAAACCAACGAACCATCCCAATAATTCCGGCAGTTGCATAAAAAAATTGCAAAAATAAAATTCCTTTGTGACCACCTCTATAAGCCCAAATTCCAATTAATATGGCTGACAATAACAGTAGACAAAAGCCGAAAAATTCTATGCCTATATTTAAAGCGACAAACAAAGAATACAATATTGCAGTTATAACTCCTGCCCATTCAAAAATTTTATTATTCATAAAAGTTTTTTAAAATTATTATAAAGGATTGTAGAGTAATTATTCATATCTTTCATATTATCTTTTGCAGATTGGTCAAACTTTTCTAATGCATCATTACCAAACTGCTCTTCCAAAGTTTTTTTGTATTCCGGAACACACCCCCATTCATTTACTGTACTATCTTTTATTTCTATATGAAATTGAATTCCATAAGCATGATTTTGATATTTAAAAATTTGATACTTTGTAATTGGGGAAGAGGCTAATAAAGTTACATCTTTATTATTTTCAATACCCTGAACCTCATAAGAATGCCATTGTAAACTTTTAATTTTGTCAGGAAATTTAGAAAATAATTTATCTAACTTTTTTTCATTAGAGAAATTTATATCCATAATACCAATTTCTGCTGGTTTAGATTTAACCACTTTTCCGCCCACCACTTCTCCTAAAAGCTGACAACCTAAACAAAAACCTAAATAAGGTTTTTTTAAATTTAAAACAAATTCTTTAATTTTTTTCTTTTCTTCTATTAACCAAGGATATTCTTGTTCCATGTAGGTATCCATTGGACCTCCCATGCAAAACATTCCATTAAATTTACTTAAATTGTCTGGTATTTTTTCACCTGCATCTAACTCTATAGTGGTAAGTTTAAATCCATCAGCCAACATTAAATCTTTAATGTAACCTGGGTCTTCTATTTTAATATGTTGTAATACTATTATATTCACTAAGCTTAGCTTAGCTTAGAACACTTCTTGGAACAATATTTTACTCTATCCCAATTCAACTTCCATTTTTTTCGCCAAGTAAATGGTCTTTTGCAAACTGGACAAATTTTTGAAGGGAGATTATTTTTTTTCAAAACAGTTTAATTTGTTATTATTTTAAAGACTTTATAGGGAATTCTGTATCCAGGAAATGATGCAACATCACCAGTAATAACTGTTTTAGGGTTCCAGCTAAAACAAAAAATAACAAAAAAAACAATGAATGTTTTAAATTTTATTTTATAAAAAAAAGTATTATTTAATTTTTCATAATCCAAATTTATATGATTATCTTTTAACAATTTAAAATAAATTAAAGCTAAAATAACGTACATAATATTTACCCACCTGCCCCAATCTAATCCCATAGCAAACAAAAAGATTACAGGTAATTGGCATATAAAAAAAATGTTTAAAGGATTTTTTAAATATTTTATTAAATAAAATTTGTTATTTTTTAATGATGAATTTTTTATCAAAGTAATTAAAGGGTATGAACCAATTAAAATTATCAATATATACCTGACAAATACTTCTAATGAATATCGATCAAAATTTCCCTCAAATTGTTGAATTATAGTAGATTTTGATGATAATAAACCACACGACATGTAACAAGTTTGACCAAATTCACTATTTAAAACTGAAACCATTAACTCATGTTCATCTTTCGTAAGTGGATTAATAATAATTATCAAAGCAATAAAAATACTAGGAATAAAAAAAATAAAAATTTTTAATAATCTAAAATCGAATTTTTTAATATTATTATCTATAATTTCATAAATAAGTATTAATGGGAAAAAAAAGATTATTGGTTCCCAAATTAACATCACCAAAGAAGTAAAAATAATAAATGAAGTAGATTTAAATCTACTATTTCTTGGAATTAAAAAGTAGACAAGCAAAATTAGAAAAACTATTATTTCTTTTCTAGCCAAAACCTCGATTTCTGCAACTGGATATAAAATAAAAATAGGTGTAAATATTGATAATAAAACTATTCTGTTATTTTTTAGATTTTTTAATAATTTGTGTAATAAAAAAAAGTATAAAGTGTAAACTAAACTTTGTAATAATAAAATTACTAACCTTAAGTTTGTTTCAAAAAATCTTGATAACTCAACAGCAATTTGTCCAGTGAGCCCTCTTTTAGTAAATCCTCCCTCATAGTTAATCAACCATTCAGATATTGTGGAGTCGTTAATAACCTGATGTTTCATATATAAAAAAAAATATGAAAAACTTAATAAAATTAATAAATAAATTTTAAGATAATTGTTTATTTTTTTCATATATATTTGAGTAACTTATATAGAATAAATAATATGAATAATAAAAAAAAAATATTAGTTTTTACTGCTTGTTATAATGAAAAGGATAATATTGAAAAATTAATATTCAAAATTAAAGAATTTTTACCAGATAGCTCTATTTTAATAATAGATGATAACTCTCCAGATCAAACTAATGAAATAGTAAAAAAATTAAAAAATAAAGTAGAAAATTTACATTTAATAATAAGAGAAAAAAAATTAGGATTAGATACAGCTCATAAAACTGCATATGAATTTGCTCTAAAAAATCATTTCGATTATTTTATTACAATGGACGCCGATTTATCTCATGATCCTAAAGAGTTAGTAAACTTTGTTATAAATTTAGAGGAAAATCCTTTTATAATAGGATCTAGATACATTTCAGGTGGTAGATGCTTAATGAAAGGCTTCAGGCTAATTATGAGCAGAGTTGGTAATTTAGTTATAAAACATTTTTCAAATATTAAATGTAATGAATTCACAACATCTTATAGGGGTTTTAACTTGAAAAAACTTAATAGTTTTCATTTAAAGAATGTTAAGGAAACTGGATATAGTTTTTTTATGGGAACATTGTTTGAAATAAATAAAAAAAAATTTAGTATCAAAGAAATCCCAATTACTTTCTACGATAGAGAAAAAGGGATTTCTAAAATACCAAAGTTAGAAATATTCAGAACTTTAAAAAATTTGTTAATGTATATGGTTAAAAAGTAATATTAATCTGTGTTTAGTCTAATAAATTTATCAGCTTCTGATAAAATTAATTTTTTTCTATCAGATTTCATTTTATCAAATATTCTTACCATCATCGATAGACGAGGATTTTTTAAAAAAAATTTTCTGTTTCGATCTATAAACCTCCAATAAAGGCCATCCATGGTGTTACACCACTCACCTTTTTTAAAATCCATCATTTTCATAAAATATGCAGATCCACAAATATAAGGTTTGGTTGCAAAAATTCCTCCGTCACTAAATAATCCCATTCCATACACATTTGGAACCATTACCCAATCTGAGGAATCTACAAACATTTCCATGAACCACTTATAAACAATTGTTGGCTTTATTTCACAAAGGTTCATTATGTTTGATAAGATCATTAATCTTTCAATGTGGTGTGACCAACCATAATTAACTGCATTTTTAATTGCATAATCTAAAGGTGGAAGACCAGTTGTGCCATCGTACCAAGAACTTTTCATTTTTCTATGTTGTTTAAAAAAATTTCCAATTTCCATTTCTTGGGAATACGACTGATAAATTCCACGCATAAATTCTCGCCAACCAATCACCTGGCGGATGTAACCCTCTAAAGAATTTATTCTAATTTTATTTTTCTTGTGAAAGTCTAAAACTTTTTGAATAACAAATTCAGGAGTAATTATACCTAAATTTATATAAGGACTTAATGCGCTATGAAACAGGATATTATCTTTTTGATCGACTGCATCCTCATAATCACCAAATAAGTTTGATTTTTCTTTTATAAAAAAATTTAAAAGTTTAACTACATCTTCGTATTCTGTTGCAAACCAAAAATTATTTGTACTCCCTGGGTGAGTTTTAAATTCCTTTTCAATAATAGGCTTTAATTTTTTTGTGTGACTGGTTTCATTTATTTTTGGAAATTTAGGAATTGAAATATTTTTAGGTAATTTATTTCTGTTATCTTCATCAAAGCTCCATTTGCCCCCGATTGGAATACCATCTGAACCCATCAATATTCCAGTTTTTTTTCTAACATCTTTATAGAAAGTTGCCATAAAAGGTTTATTTGATTTCGATAAATAATTTTTAAATTCTGCTCTTGAATTTAAAAACATTGGAGTTTGGAAAACATTCCACTGTATTTTTTCTTTTTTTAAAAATTGTGAAATTTTTTTTTCAAAAAATTTATCTTCTACTTCAAAACTTGAAATTTCTTTTATTTTTTTCTGTGTAATTGTTTTTTTTAATTTTTTTAAATAATCATAATTAAATTCTTTATCTTCTATTTTAAAGTAATCTAATTTAAATTTGTTTTTTCTTAATCCATCTGCAAAAGAACGCATAGAGGATAAAAATAATAAAATTTTTTGTTTATGATGCTTTTCATAAGTACATAAACCCTTATCTTCAGCCATAAAAAATAGGTGGTCTTTTTTGAAGCGGTCTAAGTATTTTGTTGGAAATAATTGATTACCAAGTATAAAAAATAACTTCATAGTTAAATATAACTAATAAAATTTTTGATGTCAGAAAAATATGTAATTTTTGGTGCGACAGGTTCTATTGGGTCAAGTTTAGCGGAACAATTAAAAACATCTGGAAAAGATATTCATTTAGTTGGAAGAAACGAAAGTGAACTTAGTTCTGTCTCTGAAAAACTTGGATGCTCACATACCGTTGCAGATGTTTTAGAGGAAGGGTTTATAGAAAAAGTTAAATCAGATATTTCTGAAATTAAAGGCATAGCTTATTGTGTCGGTTCAATTGATTTGAAACCATTAAGAATGGTAAATGAACAAGACTTTCAAAAATGCATGAAACTTAATCTTTATTCTGCTGTAGAAGCTATTAAAGGATATCAGGAAAGTTTAAAAAAAAATAAAGGTTCAATAGTGTTATTTTCAACTGTTGCTGCTCAAAGAGGTTTTACCAATCATGCGATCATAGCCTCAACAAAAGCTGCTGTTGAAGGATTGACGGTTTCTCTTGCAGCAGAATTCGCTCCAAACATACGAGTAAATTGTGTGGCACCAAGTTTAACAAAATCTAAAATAGCAGAACCAATGTTAAAAAATACTGCTATAGCCGAAGGTATTGCAAAAGCACATCCCCTTAAAAGATTAGGTGAAGGTAAAGACTCCGCTGCTCTTGCTAAATTCTTACTAACAGACGATAGTTCTTGGGTTACAGGCCAAATAATTGCTGTAGATGGTGGTAGATCTAAACTTTCATAAAGTGGTAAAAAATTTTTTATCAATATTTTTCTTTTTATTATTTTCATCGAAAAGTTTTTCTGAAAATTTTACTTTTAAAAAATTGGGAGATTTAAGTGATCCATGGGGATCATCTTTTATAAGTAATGAAGAGCTTATTATCACAGAAAAAACTGGGAAAATAAAAATAGTAAATATTATTTCTGAAGAAGTTTATGAAGTTGAACATAACTTAAATTATTTTGTACATGGACAAGGAGGTTTACTAGATATTATTTACCAAGATAATTACTTATGGATTTCTTATTCAGAAAATAGAGGGGATTGGAAAACTAGTACATCAATTGCAAAAGCTAAATTAAATAAAAAAAATTTAGACTTCGAAAATATATTTCAAGCTGAACCACCAATAGAATCTGGTTATCATTTCGGTTCAAGACTGGCTATAAAAGAAAATTATCTTTTTGCATCAGCTGGTGAAAGAGGTGGGGGTATGATTGCTCAAGATCCAACAAGTCACCCAGGAAGTATAATCAGAATTAATTTAGATGGCAGTATTCCAAAAGATAACCCTAAGTTTGAGGGTAAATCAAATTGGTTACCAGAAATTTATCAAATTGGTGTTCGTAATCCTCAAGGTCTAACCTATTCCTTCTTTGATGGAAAAATTTATGCAAGCAACCATGGTGCAAAAGGTGGTGATTGGTTTGGTGAAGTAAAAAAGGGAGAGAATTACGGTTGGAAAATTTTAGGTTGGGGTGGAACGAATTATTCAGGGTCAAAGATCGGACCTAAATGGAAACCAGGTTTTACTAAAGCTATCCAATATTGGGTGCCTTCAATAGCTGTAAGTGCAATAACTATTTATAAGGGAAATGAATTTGATGAGTGGAACGGCGAAGCGCTCATTACTTCTTTAAAAGATAAATCATTGAGAAAATTAAACTTTCAAAATTCATCTAAAATTGAAGAAACAATTATTTTCAAAGATAAAATTGGTAGAATAAGAGATATACAAGTTCATCCAGTAAATGGAAAAATATATTTTCTTGCGGGAAATAGCTTATGGTTAATGGAGAAAAAAAAATAATATGAAAGAAAGGCCTTATCATCATTTGCCTGATGGTACTTTTAGGAATCCAAAAGGATCCCCAGTTATAATATCTAGGTCAGGAAAATTTTCTTATAGAACTTTCAGTAAATTAAGAAAAAAAGTTAATTTATCATATCCAAAAGAGCATGTGATTGAAAAAGAAAAAGTATTAGCTGATTTAGAAAAATATAAAGATAATGATTATATTGCTTGGATAGGTCACGCGACATACCTTATAAAATTAGGTAAAACCACTATTATAACAGATCCTGTATTTTCAAAGAACGCTGGACCATTAATCTTTGGTCCAAAAAGATTTACTAATCCTGCAATAAAATTAAACGAAATACCTAAAACGGATATATTTTTACTAACTCATAATCATTACGATCATCAGGACATGTCAACAATTAGAAATTTTCCTTTTAAGAGTGCAAAAGTATTAACTCCACTAAATCTTGGTAAATATTTTAAAGGATATAAAGATGTAAATGAAATGGATTGGTATGATCAAATAATTATTAATGAGAATTTGAAAATTTCTTTACTTCCTGCAGTTCATTGGTCAAAGAGAAGTTTAACAGACACAAATAAAACTTTGTGGGGTAATTTTCTTATAGAATATAAAAATAAAAAAATTTTATTTGCATGTGATACAGGTTATGGTGAAATCTACAAAGAACTAGGAGAAAAATATGGTCCTGTAGATCTGACAATGATTAATATTGGTGCTTATAATTTCAAACCAATGTTTGATAAAACCATTTATCATACTACACCAGAAGAAGCCCTGAATGTTGCACAGGACCTAAAAAGTAAAAAAGTATTGGGAATGCATTGGGGAACATTTGTTTTGTCATTAGAGCCAATTATGGAACCCCCAATTAGATTTAAAGATAGTGCTGAAAAATATGGTTTTAATAAAAAAGATGCAATTATTTTTAAAATTGGGGAAGTTAGTCCTCTAGATAAATTGTTATAGAGTTAAATACTTAATTGTAAAAAATATAGTACCTATAGAAGCAATAGTAGAGAGAAAAATTGCTTTTATTATATTTTCAGGACTTACATTATAAGCAGCACATAAAACTATAGAAGTAACTCCGCAGGGCGCAACACTCACAAAAAAAGCACCTGGAATTTCAGCTGGCAATCCTGCATTAAAAATCACTAATCCAATTAACAATAAAATTATTGGGGAAATGACTAATTTTAAAACTGAAATAGAAACAGATAATTTATTAATTACATTTTTAGTATAAAACGAAAGAATTATACCAATTGCAAACAATCCAACTGGTGAAACACATGCTGCAAGTTTAGACAAAGTGTATTCAATCGGTGTTTGATCAATATTAAAATTTAATAATAAAAATAATAGGCCTATAATTATTGAAAGAATAAATGGGTTTAAAAATAAATTTTTAATAAAATTAAATAAATTTACATTTTGTTTTGTAGATAGTTCAAGAAAGAAAGCAATTATTGATAGTAAAATTATCCCATCCATTAATATGATGCTTGCAACTTGTGTAATTACATTTTGTTGAAAATAAATTTCTGTTATTGGCAAAAGCAAAGTCACATGGTTTGATAATGCAACTGTTAAAGCCCAAATTATAGACTCTGGGATTGATCTTTTAAAATATTTTGAAGTAATTAAGTAAGCGATAATTCCACATATCGATTGCATAATTAAATAAGAAAAAATTTGTTTGAAATCTACTTGTCCAATTTCATTTTGTGATATTAGTTTAATTATCAATGCCGGAACTGCAATATAGAACAAAAAAAGATTTAAAATTTTAGCATGACTAAGGTCTAAAACTTTTAACTTACCAAATACAAACCCTAAAAAAGTAATAAATATAAATGGAGTTAGTCCTAAAAAAATTGCGAACATAAATTATTTAATCGTTATTCTATGCATTATTCTATTTCCCCTAAAGGGTGTTGCTTGATGAAGCATAGATCTATTATCCCATATAGCTAATTGATTTTTTTCCCAAGGTAATGAAAATTGAAATTTTTTTTTTATTTGATGATTAAAAAGAAATTTTTTTAATTTTTCTTGATTTTTTATTTTTGAACTAAAACCAACAAAATGTCCTGGACTACAATAAATCGAATAATTTGTATTTATTTTCCTGATGATTTTATGTGAAGATCTAAGTTCTTTAGTATTTTTTCCTTTTTCTTTTACTCTCTCTTTTGTTGTAACCGAAATTGGACCTTCAGAGGAATATTTAGCTTTAATATTTTTAAATTTTCTTCTCACTGAATTTGGTAATTCTTTATAAGCAAGATATTGAGAACAAAATTCTGTATTAGCTTTTCCTTTTTTTGGCACAAGTTTAGAAAACAACATTGTAAATCTTGGTGGCTTTTTTGTATAAATTGAGTCGGTATGAAATTGTTCACCAAAACTTGGTCCTTTATCAGTTGATTTTCTTTGCACCACTGTAATTTGAGGAAATTTTTTATTTAAACCTTTTAATCTTGGATAGTTGGCTAAATTTCCAAAATATTTTGCAAACTTAATATAAAGTTTTGAAGTTAATTTTTGTTCCCTAAAATATAACATTCCATATTTGTTAAGTGCTTTTTTAATTTTAAAAATATCTTTATTTGTAATTTCATTTAAATTTAAAATTATTTCCGCACCAATATTTTTTTTATTTGGTATTATTTTTAACATTTTTTAAAAAAAATTTTTTTAAATAATTTATAGTTTGTTTTGGACTTTCCTCTGGAATGAAATGATCTGAATTAATTTCTGCTCCATAAACTTTTTTGTTTGTATATTTTTGCCATATTTTAATTGGGTTGAATTGCTTTCCAACTACTCCTTTTTTTCCCCACAAAACATGAATAGGAATATTTAATTTTTTATTTCTATCTTTTTTATCATGATCTAAGTCTATGGTTGCAGCAGCCCTATAATCTTCACAAGATGCATGAATTCTTTTCTTTTGTTTAAAGGCTCTTAAATATTCGTCTTCAGTTTTTCCAATCGCACGTTTTGATGACCTATTAAAACGACTTTTTAACCATCTTTTAGGATCTGCCATTATCATTTTCTCTGGTAAAGGTGCTGGCTGTATTAAATAAAACCAGTGAAAATATCCTTTTGCAAATTTCATATCTGTATGCTCGTACATATCAAGAGTTGGACAAATATCTAATACACTTAAAGCCATAATTTTATTTTTATAATCTCTTGCCATTCTGTGTGCAACTCTCCCACCTCTATCATGTCCTGCAACAAAAAATTTTTTAAAATTTAAATTACTCATCAATTGAACCATATCTTTAGCCATTTCTCTTTTAGAATAATTTTTATGATTAGTGCCACCAGGTAAAACTAAACTATCTCCATATCCTCTAAGGTCAGCAACTATTACAGTGAAATATTTACTAAGTTCAGGGGCAGTCTTGTGCCACATAACATGTGTTTGAGGATATCCATGAAGTAATAATAAGGGAGGACCGCTACCTTTAAATCTACAAAAAATTTTACCCTTGGTTACTTTAACAAATTTTTTTTTAAAACCATTAAACATGATTAAACTATTTAATTATTTAATAGTTTATTTTTCGCCTTTTCAAATTCCTCTTGAGAAATAATTCCTTTTTCTTTTAAATCATTTAATTTACTAAGTTCATCACTAAGATTGCTAGTTTGTTCGGAAGTAGTCTCGCTTATCTCATCAGTCTCACTTTTGGATTGTTCCTTTTCAGCTCTATTAGCTTCCTTAGACTTAAAACCATTCATAATTGCCGTTCCACCTAAGTATAAAACATAAGCCATAATAGGAATAATCAATCCAAAAAAAATTATTTTTTCCATAATTTAATCTTCATCTTCTTCGCGCCAATTTTTTTCATACATTAAATATGCAGCGTATATTACTGATACAGTTCCTACAATCATACCATAATCAAAACCAGTTTGCTTGTCATGCAAATACCAACCTAGCTGTGTGGCTCCAATAGGTGGAACAGTAAGAAGTAAAAAAATTATACCAAATCTGTAAGGTCGCTTAGGTTTTTTCATCCCATTAAATTAACAGATTACAGCTTGGGGTTTAATTATTAAATTTGCGATCTTTTGAAACAGTCTATGGTATTTTTAAGTAAACAAGCAATAGTCATAGGTCCAACTCCACCTGGAACAGGTGTAAGTGCTTTTGCATTTTTTGAAACTTCATCAAAATGTACATCACCAACTATACCTTTATCAGTTTTATTAATACCAACATCAATTACGATAGCATCTTTCTTAACCCAATCTCCTCTAACAAGTTCGGGTATACCTACAGCTGCTACAATTATATCTGCCCCTAGACACTCTGCTTTTAAATCTTTAGTTTTAGAATGTGTGATTGTGACAGTACAATTTTCTTTTAAAAGGAGTTGTGTCATTGGTTTTCCATTTAAATTTGATCTACCTACAACTACAGCTTTCTTTCCGCTAAGGTTGGGTTCAAATTTTTTAATTAACAAATAACAACCAAGTGGTGTACAAGGAATAGAGCTTTCATATCCAGATGACAGATTGCCTACATTCATTGGATGGAATCCATCCACATCCTTTGAAGGATCAATTGCTTCTATAACTTTTTGTTTATCAATATGCTTAGGTAAAGGAAGTTGAACTAAAATTCCTGAAACAGTTGCATCACTATTTAGTTCTTGAATTTTTTCAAGAACAGTCTTTTCTTCAACTGAGTCGGAATATTTAATAACTTCAGATTTTAATCCTACCTCATTTGCTGACTTCTCTTTATTTCTTACATAAATTTGACTAGGTGTTAAATCACCAATAAGTATTACTGTTAAACCTGGTACTTTATTATGTTTTGATTTTAACTCTGCAACTTCTTCTTTTAAATCTGCTCTTAATTCTGCGGCTGCTTTTTTTCCATCAATTAAAATCATATTTCTTTCTTAAAAAATCATTGGTGCGATGTACAGCTTCATACACATTTCGATAAACCAAATCAATAAAAGAAGAATGATTGGAGAAATATCTAGTGAACCTAAATTTGGCAAAAAATGTCTAATTTTATTCAGGAAAGGCTCGGTTAATTTGTAACTCAACTCTAAAATTGCGTACACAAACCTATTTTGAGTATTAAGAACGTTAAAAGCTATTAACCAACTTACAATAACATTAGCGATTACAACATAAGAGTACAATTTTAAAATTTGTAAAACTAAATAAAAAATAGCTATCATTTTTTCTCAACGTAGATCGACTGACTTGGGAAAGCAAATGAAGCACCATTTTTTTCTACAATTTCTTTAATCGCAATTGCTAATCTTTCTTTTACATCAAGCCAATTATTCCAACTTCCTGTTTTTGTAAAGCATCTTACATACATATCTATGGAACTATCAGAAAATTTATCAACTCTTACCGCAACACCAATTGAGGTATTATAATCTTCACTTGAATTAATATGGCTTTCGATTTCATCTCTAATTTTTTTTAACTGACCTACGGTAGTGTCATATTGAAGTGTAATAATCCAACTAATTAACCAATTTGAAGTTTCACTTACATTTACAACTGCGTTTTCGGCAAATTGAAAATTTGGGATAATAGCAAGAGATTTGTCAAACTTTCTTATTGTTGTTGATCTAAATCCAATCTTTTCTACTACACCTTCAATAATACCCTCAACAGCTATCCAGTCTCCAATTTTAAATCTCTTTTCTACTAAAACTAAAATTCCTGATATTAAATTCTTGAATAAATCTTGTGCCCCTAATGCTACAGCAACACCAAACAATCCAAGACCTGCAATGATTGGACCTATTTTAATTCCCCACAATTCTAAAACTGCTGCTAAACCTAAAATAAAAATTAAAATTTTTAGTGACTTAATTATCCAGCCAATAAGTTCTCTTGTTAACAATTTGTCTAAACCACTTAATATGTATGAAATTGGTTCTATGATTTGGTGAATTACCCAAAAAATTAAAATAGTGATCAACGTTCTATTGATTGTATCTACCACTTCTCTTCCTTCTAGTGAGAAAGTCATATAGTAACTTGCAATAAAAAATCCTAATACAATTGGTAAAAATCTTGCTGGACCTACAAGTGATTGAACAAAAGTATCATCTAATTTATTTGTGGTTCTTTTCGAGATAATTTCTAATTTTTTAATAACTAATTTGCTTATTAGACCTCTAAAAATTAAGAATAGTAAAAATATTCCAATACCAATTAAGATTTGAAAAATATCAACACCAAGAATTCCTTTATTCCATACTGATAAAAAAATCTCCGAAAAATTATTAATTAATTCCATTTCTAAATTTTATATAACAAAAACTCTTCTTCTCCAGGGTTAAAAAGAAAAATCTTTTTCCATTTGATTTCGTTCAGTATTGACGAGGTTTTTTCGCCTATACACATCAAATTTGTATTCATCCATAAATTTTCCGTTTGGTAAATCTTTATGAAATTTAAGAAACTTGACGCACTATTTTGAGAGAAAACATAGACCATATCAGGCATATTTAATTTTAATTCATTAACAAATTTCTCATCAAATTTTTGATTATGATTTACTCTGTAATTAATAATTCTTTTTACCTTAAAACCTTCTCTTAATAACTGTTGATCTAAATCAATCGATATTGTTTCACCACTAAAGTAAAGTAATTCTTTATTTTTGGACTCATAACTTTGTATAATTAACTCCTTTAAGTTTGTTACATTTCCATCAGCCGCAATTGTATTTTGAAAACCAACGCTTCTTGCTTTATTTTCTGTAGCGTTTCCAACACAAAAGCATTTAATATTTTTATCTAATTTAACTGTATTTAAAAATTTTACTGCATTTGCACTAGTAAAAACAATTCCACCATATTCAGAAAAGTTAATTTCTTCGTAATTAACCTTTTCAATTCTTATTAATGGAAGATGAGAAACTTGATGTCCTAATGATTGAAATTTTAATATCATTTTGGAACAATCTTCTAATGGTCTAGTTAACAAAATATGCATATTATCTTTTATATGAATTATTTGATTTTGTTTTTAAAAGTAATCCAATCTCTTTACCAATTTCTTTAAACTCATTCAAATTACCAATTTTTTTTTCATAAAACCTTTGTTTACCATCTAAAGAAAAAAGTTCAGCCACTACCATAATCTTATCTCCATCAACCACTGAATGAGCACCAACTGCTGTTTCACAATCTCCATCTAAAACTTTTAAAATATTTCTCTCAAGGTGAGCTCTTTTATGTGTTTCCTCATGATTAATTTTATTTAAAATAGAAATTGTCTCATCATCATTCTCCCTGCACTGAAGAGCAATTACACCTTGTCCTGCACTAGGAATTATTTCTTCAGCTGAAAAAATTTCTGAAATTTCATTTTCAAATTTTAAAAATTTGATACCAGCATAAGACAAAATAATTGCATCATAAATCCCTTCATTCAATTTTCTAATTCTAGTATCTACATTTCCTCTAATTAGTTTACAGTTCAAATCTTGTCTAATTTTTTTTATTTGAAATTCTCTTCTGTATGATGAGGTACCAACGATTGACTTTTGATCTAAGTCTTTAAGTTTTTTTTTGTTCTTTGTAATTAAAATCTCTCTAGGGTCATTTCTTTCAAGGAAAGAGTCTGTCCTTAATCCTTCTGTCTCATTAGCAGGCATATCTTTCAGTGCATGGACTGCAATATCAATATTTTTTAACTGAAGTTCTTTTTCAATATTACTAGAAAACAAACCTTTGCCACCAAGCTCAGATAATCTTATATCCTGTACTTCGTCACCTTTAGTTGTAATTGATTTAATTAAAATATCTTCATTACCAAGGTCGGTATTTTCAATAATCTTATCTTTAGCTTGTTGAGCATAAAGTAAGGCAAGCTTACTACCCCTAGATCCAATTATTATTTTTTTTCTCATAAATATTATTTCTTACTTGTATAAAGATTGTACAATTATTAAAAACTATTTGAATGAGCAAAAAACCCTTAATTCTTGGAATAGAGTCTAGTTGTGATGAAACAGCAGCTTCTTTAATAACTGAAAATGAACAGGGATTCCCAGTAGTTTTATCTAACATTGTTTCTGGCCAAGTGGAGGTTCATAGGGAGTTTGGTGGTGTTGTTCCTGAACTAGCAGCACGTTCACACATTGAAAAAATTGATTGGATTGTCAAAAAAGCTATTGATGAAAGTGGAAGAAAAATTGAAGAAATAGATGCGGTTGCTTCTACCGCTGGTCCTGGATTAATTGTTTGTTTATCAGTTGGGTTAAGTTTTGGTAAAGCTTTCGCAACTGCAATGAATAAACCTTTTATTGCTGTTAATCATTTAGAGGGACATGCTCTAAGTCCAAAATTAAATACAAACTTAAATTATCCATATTTACTTCTTTTAATTTCAGGTGGGCACTCACAATATTTAAGTGTTCAGAACCTTGGTAAATATAAAAGATTAGGAACAACTATTGATGATGCATTAGGTGAGGCATTTGACAAAACGGCAAAGCTTTTAGGAATAGAATTTCCAGGAGGACCACAAATAGAAATTTTAGCTAAAAAAGGTGATCCAGAAAAATATGATTTACCAAAACCAATTTTCAGCAAAGGAGGATGCAATCTTTCTTTTGCAGGTCTAAAAACTGCTGTGTTGAAAATAAGCAAAACAATTAAATCAGAACAAGATAGATATAATCTTGCAGCATCTTTTCAAAAAACAATTGAGGAAATTTTATATAAAAAAACTAAGATTGCCTTTACTGAATTTGAAAAAATAAATGAATTAAATGAAAAAATTTTTGTTGTTGCTGGAGGGGTAGCGGCAAATAAAAAAATTAGATCTATGTTAATTAATCTATGTGAAGAAAATAATTACAAAAGTATTTTTCCACCTATAGAGTTTTGTGGAGATAATGCAGCAATGATTGCAATGGTAGGTTTAGAAAAATATAAATTAAAACAATTTAATAATTTAGATTATCCTGCAAAACCTAGGTGGCCGCTTGACGAAAGAGCCAAGTTTCTTAAAGGTGCTGGTGTTAAATTATAGTTTATTACCTAAATTTTGGTCCTGACATCCAAATAGCTAAGGTATGTCTTTTTCCAGAGATAATTTTATTTACTTTATGATTAATATATGAAGGGAAGATAATTGCACTTCCCGGAGTATTAAATTCATTACAAATAATTTCATTTGCTCTAAACAATACTAATTCTCCACCTTCATAACTCTCTTCTGATAAATTTAATAAAGCTGTAAGTTTAATATCTCTAACTGGGTCTGCAGGAACTGCATCAATATGCCAACTATATTCTGTTCCCTCATCATAAATATTATAATTTAGCTTTTTAAAAGAAGTTAATGGATGAAGATCAAAACCAAAGAAATTGTTATTAGCAGTTAAACAGAATTCTAAAAAAGGATTTATATAATTTTGAATTTTTCCTAGATTAACAAATTTTACCTCAGAAGTTTTTAAAGATTCTTGAGCGTAATTATCTTTACCTAAAACTAAATTTTGTTTAATTACATTATTTATTTCTTTAATCTCAGCTTCATTAAATATATTCATTGAAGTGTAATTCGCAGCTCTCATTATATTAAAACTATCAAAATAAATTGATAAATTCCTTAAAATAATACAAAGTAATTTAATGCAATATTGGTTAATGAAATCTGAACCAGATGTTTGGTCAATTGATCAACAAAAAAAAGCTGGTATTAAAGGTGCGCCTTGGGATGGTGTTAGAAATTATCAGGCTGCAAAGAATTTAAAGAATATGAGGAAAGGAGATCTTTGTTTTTTTTATCATTCAAACATAGGAAAAGAGATTGTTGGAATCGTAAAAATTATAAAAGAATCTTTTTTAGATAAAACTGACAAAACAGGGAGGTTCGTTGCTGTGACTGTTCAGTTTAAAACTAAATTTTCTAAGCCTGTAACACTTGAAAATATCAAAAAAAATAAGGAATTAAGCCACTTAGCTCTGATAAGGCAAAGTAGGCTTTCAGTAATGCCTGTTGATTATAAAAGCTGGAAAATTATAAATAACATGAGTAGAATTTGAAAAAAAAATTATCCTATGCCAAAAAAAAAGAAAAAGAAAAGCAAGGTAAGAAAAAAAAAATCTAAAGTTAGAAAAAAAACCTCAAAAAAGGTAAAGAGAAGATCTAAAGTTAGAAAAAAATCTTCAAAAAAAATAAAAACAAGAATTAAAGCAAAAAAAGAAAATGGAAATACACCTCCTGAAATAATTATTAAAACAAAACCTGAATGGATTAAAAGTAGTTTAGCAAATAAAAGTAAGTACCAACAAAAATATTCTCAGTCTATAAAAAGTAATGATGAATTTTGGAGAAAAGAAGGAAAAAGAATTACTTGGATAAAAACATATAAAAAAATCAAAGATGTCAAATACAGTACAAAAGAGGTAAAAATTAAATGGTTTGAAGATGGAACTTTAAATGCTTCTGCAAATTGTATTGATAGACATTTAAAAGATAAGAAAGACAAAACTGCTATTATCTGGGTAGGAGATGATCCAAAAGACAGCCAAAAGATTTCTTATAAACAACTTTATCAAAAAGTTTCTAAAGCTGCAAATGGTTTAAAAAAATTAGGAATCAAAAAAGGAGATCGAGTAACAATTTATTTAACTATGATACCAGAGTTGGCAATTTTAATGCTGGCCTGTGTAAGAATTGGTGCGGTACATTCAATTATTTTTGGAGGTTTTTCAGCAGACTCTATTTCGGGAAGAGTTAATGATTGCGAATCTGAATATATTATTACTGCAGATGAAGGAGTGCGAGGTGGAAAAACTATTCCACTGAAATATACAGTCGATGAAGCTTTAATGAGTTGCCCAAATGTTAAGAAATGTATTGTTGTAAAACGAACAGGTAACTACATTAACTGGGATCAAAATAGAGATGTTTGGTATCATGATCTAATTAAAGATGTTCCTAATCATTGTGAACCTGAAGAAATGAATGCAGAGGATCCTTTATTTATTTTATATACTTCGGGTTCAACAGGTAAGCCTAAAGGAGTTCTTCATACCACTGGTGGTTATATGGTTTATGCTTCAATGACACATCAATATATTTTTAACTACAAACCAAAAGATATTTATTGGTGCACTGCTGATATTGGTTGGGTAACTGGACATAGTTATATTATTTATGGACCACTTTCGAATGGTGCAACGACCATAATGTTTGAAGGAATTCCAAATTATCCTGATAGTTCTAGGTGGTGGCAAATAGTTGATAAATATAAAGTAAATACTTTTTATACAGCACCAACTGCAATCAGAGCTTTAATGCGTGAGGGAGATAAACCTGTTAAGAAAACAACTAGAAAATCACTTAAACTTTTAGGAACAGTGGGAGAACCAATAAATCCAGAAGCTTGGATGTGGTATTATAAAACTGTAGGTAATTCTAAATGCCCAATTGTAGATACTTGGTGGCAAACGGAAACGGGAGGTATAATGATTGCTCCTCAAACAGGTGCAATTCCTCTTAAACCTGGATCTGCAACAAAACCTTTCTATGGAATTAAGCCAGTGCTTGTAGATAAAAACGGTAAAGAAATTAAAGGAGCTGGAGAAGGAAGATTATGTATAGCTCAATCATGGCCTGGACAAATGAGAACTGTTTATGGTGATCATCAAAGATTTATAGATACATACTTTTCTCAATTTAACGGAAAATATTTCACAGGAGATGGATGTCGAAGAGATAAAGATGGGTATTACTGGATCACTGGTCGTGTAGATGACGTAATTATTGTTTCAGGTCATAACTTAGGAACTGCTGAAATTGAAAGTGCATTTGTTGCACATCCAAAAGTAGCTGAGGCTGCTGTAGTTGGTTACCCTCACGATATAAAAGGTAATGGTTTATATTGTTATGTAACATTAAATGCAGGAGAAAACGAAACGGGCGAACTTGAAAGGGATCTTAAACTTTGGGTGAGAAAACAAATTGGACCTCTTGCAACCCCAGATCTAATTCATTTTACACCAGGTCTTCCTAAAACAAGATCAGGAAAAATAATGAGAAGAATTCTAAGAAAGATTGCTGCTAACGAGCATGGTCAATTAGGGGATACAACTACTCTAGCAGATCCGAGTGTAGTTGATAGTTTAGTTGACAATAGAAAAAATATTTAAAACTGAATTAAATCTTTAAACTCTTGTTTAACAACATCCCATTTTAAAATCATCGAATTTAAAACTATCTTTCGATCTAAAGTTTTTAACTCATCAGCTATCGGAGCCCATTTATATAAGGAGAGCGCACTAGGATTAAAAGGCAAGTCCTGATAATAAACATCCCAATTTATTTTCTCTAATCGTTCATCAAAACTTTTCCTGGCTTCATCGATAATATCTAACGGCATCTTATTAGAAATTTCATCATCTAAAATTTTATTAAAAATTTCGTTCGCTTTGTGAATATCTTGATAATTAAAATTAACTTTTAAATATGAAAAAGTAAAAAAAGTTAAATCTTGTAATGCGACTGAATAAATATTCCATTTAGCAAGATTTACTGATGACATGAATTCATCATTATCAAAATGAAGAACGTATCTTGTTCCCATTCTAGTTTTTAGATAATTATATAAAGTAACTTGAGTTGCCCAGGCAGATTTTGTTTGGATAAATTGTTCTAGCTCATCTAAATTTTTTATTTTTTTTTTGGGAATAAACGCCTTAAACATAGCGAATAAATATGTTTTAAAATCCTCAAGTTTTATATCTCTCCAGGTTAATTTGTATTTTCCCATGTTAATTTGTAAGTGCGCCAATTATATCTTAAAAAAGTAAGTAAATAAGTACCTAATATGGTGAATTTTAGGTCTTTTCAAAACCCTCATAATGGTTATGGTTTCACCCAGTTATAACTAAAAAGAGAGGTATTAATGTCAAATCAACAAAAACACTGGGAAAAAACCAGGGGATTGTTATTTATAACACTAGCAATCTGGTTTGTTTTCTCAATTGGCATCTTTCTCTTTGGAGCTGAAATGAACAAGGTCACAGGACCTTTCGGTTATCCTTGGACATACTGGTTTACATGTCAGGGATCTCTTGGTGCTTTCGTAATCCTAATTTTCTGGTTTGCGAATAGACAAGAAAAAATCGATGAAGAGTTCGGCTTTAGCGAAAGAGAGGACGAATAATGAAAGGTAATTTCATAGATAATTTGCCTAAAGTTTACGGGATCTATACCGGAGGATTTATAGGTTTCATAATCATTATGGCAATTGCTGAACAGATGGGTATGACAGCTAAAGCGATCGGTATCGCTTTTGTTGCTTTTACTGTATTCATCTATGCATTAATCGGTTGGCTATCAAGAACAGCCCAAGCAGATGCATATTACGTAGCTGGTAGGCAAGTACCAACAGTCTTCAACGGAATGGCGACTGCAGCAGACTGGATGTCTGGTGCTTCATTCGTTGCAATGGCGGGTGGTATTTACTTTAAAGGTTACGGCTATATGGCTCTACTTGTAGGTTGGACTGGTGGTTACGTGCTTGTTGCATCTCTATTAGCACCATACTTAAGAAAATTTGGCTGTTATACAGTTCCAGATTTTATAGGTACTAGATACGGTGGTAATTTAGCTAGATTTAGCGCAGTTGTAGTTTTAACTGTTGCTTCATTTACGTATGTGACTGCACAAATTAACGCTACGGGTACTATTGCATCTGTTGCACTTGATATCCCATTCCAATACGCAGTTTATGTTGGACTAATAAGTATTTTATTATGTTCAATGTTAGGTGGTATGAGAGGGGTAACTTGGACACAGGTTGCACAATATATCGTACTGATTATAGCTTACCTACTTCCAGTATTCTGGATCAGTAACAAAATGGGTGCGGGTTTCTTCCCTCACTTTATGTTAGCTGACGAGGTAGCTAGAATTGGTGAATTAGAACAACAGTTTGGTTTTGTTAAAAACGCAGCTGCTGATCTAAAATCAGTACCTAAAGGCTTAGCAGGAATAACTAAAGCTCACTCTGCAGTGAACGCTACACCTTGGGCATTTATTTCATTAGCATTAGCGATGATGATGGGAACAGCATCATTACCGCACGTGATGATGAGATACTTTACTACTCCAAGTGTAAAAGCAGCTAGAAAATCAGTAGGTTGGTCATTATTCTTTATCTTCCTACTTTATTCTTCTGCTCCAATGTTAGCTACTTTATCTAAGTTATCATTGATCGACCCGAATTTACCAACAGGTATTATCGGTAAGACATTTGCAGAAGTGGAAGCGATAGACTGGTACCAAAACTGGAACCAAGCAAACCTAATGTTTATCAGCGACTTTAACGGAAATGGAACTCTTGAATTAAATGAGTTCTTCATGGGTGGTAAAGCCGTTGTATTAGCAACACCAGAGATAGCTGGATTACCTTATGTAATTTCAGGTCTAGTTGCTGCAGGGGGTATGGCAGCTGCCATGTCTACTGCCGATGGTTTGATTCTAGCGATTGCAAACGCTATATCACATGATGTTTACTATAAGATCATTGATCCAAAAGCGGAAACTGCAAAACGACTACTTGTTGCAAGGGTATTACTTGTAATAATTGGTTTTGCTGGAGCAACTATTGCAGCAATGGAGATACAAGGAATCTTAGGTTCGGTTATCTGGGCTTTTGATTTTGCGATGTCTGGATTGTTCTTCCCACTTGTACTTGGTGTATGGTGGAAGAGAGCTAATAGACAAGGTGCGATTGCTGGCATGCTAGGTGGTCTGGTCGCCGGTGCGTGGTACTTAGTTTGGGTACGAACTGGTGGAAGTGGATTCCTAGGAATTACACAGTTAACATTTGGTATCTTCGGATCAGCTGTTAGTTTAGTTTTAATGGTAGTAGTTAGTTTAATGACTGCAGAACCAGATAAAGCTACTCAAAAAATGGTTGATGATGTTCGTGTACCGAGTGGTAAATCAATTCTTGGTAAATCACACTAAATAATCTTTTAAAGGGGCGATTAATTTCGCCCCTTTTATTTCAATACATTTTCCAATATAAATTTTGAATGTCAGCAAATTTTCATCCTTTAATATATTTTATTGATTATTTGCTCGGGATCATCATGTGGACTCTTATTGGAAGAGTAGCGATGAATATTTTTCAAAGAGAAGACTCGCAGTTTTTTTTCATGAGAGTATTTGTTAAATACACCAATCCTCTAATAAAATTATTTAAACCAATAACACCCTCATTTATCATTGGGCCATTGGTACCCTTGTATGTTGCTTGGTTCTTCTACATGATTAGATTTTATCTAATGCCTTGGATCTTGGGCTATTCGGTGATGGGAATGTTGTCATTTCCTTTGGAGAGTGAAATTTCTAGACAAATTTATCAATTTTTTAATTCATTTTAATTTTTAAAATTGATACTAGTTAATCTAGCAATCAATGAAAAATATACAAATTTCACCATCAATTTTATCAGCTGACTTTAGTCAATTAGGCTCAGAAATTAAAAGACTCGAAGAAGGTGGCGCTGACATGGTCCATGTAGATGTAATGGACGGTCATTTTGTTCCTAATTTAACAATCGGGCCACCTGTAATTAAAGCCCTTCGAAAACACTGTTCACTAAAATTTGATGTTCATTTAATGATATCACCAGTGCATAAATATATAGATGCTTACGCCGATGCAGGAGCTGATATTATTACTATTCATCCTGAAGCTACTGAAAATTTAGAAAATTCAATAAAAAAAATAAAAGAAAAAAATAAAAAAGTTGGAGTTTCACTAAATCCTGAATCTAAAATTGATTTAATATTAGATCTATTAGATCAAATTGATTTAGTTTTAATTATGAGTGTAAATCCTGGATTTGGAGGCCAAAAATTTATGCCAGAAGTTTTAGATAAAATTAAAGAACTAAAAAAAATAAAAGAGCAAAAAAAGTTTGTTTTTGACATAGAAATTGACGGTGGAATCAATTTTGATAATTGTAAAAGTGCAATTGATGCCGGTGCTAATATTCTTGTGTCTGGTACTACAGTATTCAAAAGTAATGATGGAGATATAAAGAAAAATATTAATTTATTAAAATTAAAATAAGTTAATGATTATTACAAATTCCTTAGGCATTTTAGGTCAATTTTATTTTAATATAAAAAAAAGCTTTAAATTAATTTATCAAAATTCAAATTTTTACGAAAAAAAAATATCAAAAACTTTTGATAATAGTTTTCAATATAAACCAAGTCCTCATTTGCTTTCGTCTATAATAAAATATCATAATAAAAAATACAAAATTGAAGACTTTGCTATTGAGTCAATTTGGCAAAATAATTTAAGCTCAAAAGATTATGAAAAATTAAATAATTTTTTTTGGTTTTTTAGCTTAGATTTAAAATCTTCCAAAAAAACAACACAAACAGTTGTAAAAAATTGGATTTCAAATAATAGTAAATATCAAAAGAAAAGCTGGGAATTTGATTTAACAGCAAAAAGAATTATTTCATGGTTATCAAATCATCAACTTACTTATGAAGATAGTGATCAAAAATACAGATCTACTTTTGATCATATGATTCAAAAACAAACTAATCATTTATTAAATGAAATCAAAAATTCAAAAGAAGTAGAAAATAAGATGATTGGGTGTGCAGCAATCATTTTAACTGGATTGGCTTATAAAAATGAAAAACAATATCTTTTAAATGGTTTGAATTTATTAAAAATTATAATTAAATCCTCTATTGATAATCAGGGATTTCCGAAATCTAGAAATATTCGACAACTTATATTTTATTTAAAATACTTTATAATTATTAGAGAGTGGTTCAAAGAATCTCAGAGTTTAATTCCTGAATATATTGATGAGACCATTTATTATTTAGGATCAAGTTATGCTTTTATTTGGCAAAATATAAAACAAGATTTATTTTTTAATGGTAATTATTCCTCTGAAAATAAAGAATTTGATCAATATTTGAAAAGATTTGGTTATACTTTCAAAAACCAAATTAATGAACTTGGTGGATATGCAGTTCTTAAAAATAAAAAAATAATTCTTGCTGCTGATATAGGTTCTAGTCCTAATAAAAATTTTTCCAACGACTATCAAGCAGGTGCCTTATCTTTTGAAATATTTTCAAATGATAAAAAATTAATTTCGAATGCTGGTTATTACTCAGATAGAAATAATAAATTTAATAAATTATCAAGAAGTACCTCTCTTCATTGTGCTTTAACAATTGAGGATTATTCTTCTTGTAATTTTATAAAATATCAACAAAATTTGATTGCTGATAAAGGAGTAAAAGTATCAAAAAAAAATGTAGTTTTTGAAAATAATTATTGGAAAATATCAGGTACACATGATGGATACGTAAATAAATTTGGAACCATCTATGAGAGAGAAATTGTGTTCTACCCAGAACAAATGAAATTTATTGGCTATGATAAGTTATTTAAAAAAAGTTCAAATAAAAAAATTAAATTTGATATTAGATTTCACCTTGATCCAAACTCAAAAGTGATGAAAACACAAGACAACAAATCTATACTAATTGAATTAGATGAGGAAGGTTGGAAATTTAGTTGTGAAAACTTTGATATTAATATTGATAATGGTTTATATTTCGGTAAAAAAAATTCATATAAAGAAAACCAAAATATTTCTATCTCAGGTATAAATAATGAAAAAGAACAGGTAATAAAGTGGGATATAAGTAAATTATAATGAAGAAAAAAATCAAAACAGCCCTCATCTCTGTATCTGATAAAAATTACTTGAAACCATTATTAAATATTTTAAAAAAAAACAAAATTAAAATAATTAGCTCTGGTGGTACTTATAAAGAAATTAAAAGATTAAAATTTAACTGTATAGAAGTATCTAATTTTACCAATTCACCTGAGATTTTGGAAGGTAGGGTAAAAACTCTTCATCCAAAAATCCATGCTGGAATTTTGAATAAAAGAGAGAAAAAATCTCACTTACAAGATCTGAAAGATAATAGTTTTGAAAATATTGATTTAGTCGTTGTTAATTTTTATCCATTTGAAAACACTCTTAAGAAAACAAAAAACCATAAAAAAATTATTGAAAATATTGATGTAGGTGGCCCCACAATGGTTAGGTCTGCAGCTAAAAACTATAATGATGTGACTGTAATAACCTCTTCAGACCAGTATAAGGAATTAATTGAAGAATTAAAAAAATTCAAAGGATCTACTTCCTTAAGTTTTAGGGAAAAGCTATCAAGGATAGCTTTTACTGAAACAGCTTATTACGACTCGATTATTTCAGACTATTTTAATAAAAAAACAAATACTATTTTTCCTAAGAAAAAAGTTTTGTATGGAAGTCTTACAGAACAACTTAGATATGGAGAAAATCCTCATCAACAAAGTGCAATCTATTCAAGTAGTTTGAATACAAATTTAAAACAAATTCACGGAAAACAACTAAGTTACAATAATTATAATGATATATTTAGCGCTCTAACAATTTCAAAATCTTTACCAAAGGGTAAAGGAACAGTCATAGTTAAACATGCAAATCCATGTGGAGTTTCTACCACAAATGATCATTTAGAGAGCTACAAGTCCGCTCTATCTTGTGATCCTGTAAGTGCTTTTGGCGGAATAGTTTCTTGTAATTTTAAAATTACTAAAAATTTAGCTTTAGAATTAAATAAATTATTTTTAGAGGTGATTATTGCAAATGGATTTGAAAGTAGTGCTATCAAAATATTAAAAGGTAAAAAAAACTTAAGATTAATTGACGGAACAAATTATACATCAGAAGAACTTCTTAAATTTGTATCATTCAACCAAGGTATAATGGTGCAATCAGAGGACTTAAATTTATTTTCAACTAAAAATTTTAAAATCGTTTCAAAAGTTAAACCAACGTCAAAACAACTAAAAGATCTTATTTTTGCTTTCAATGTATGTAGGTATGTTAAATCTAATGCAATAGTATTAGCATCTAATGAAACAACTGTTGGTATTGGGTCTGGTCAACCAAGTAGATTAGGTAGTTGTGAAATAGCAATAAATAAAATGAAAAAATTTAATCTTCAGAATGATAATTTAGTTGCTGCGTCAGACGCGTACTTTCCTTTTGTAGATGGTATTGAAAAATTGGTTCAATCTGGTGTTAAAGCAGTGGTTCAACCATCTGGATCAGTCAGAGACAAAGAGATAATTAAATTTGCAAATGAAACTGATACAGTACTTCTTTTTTCAAAGACAAGACACTTTAGGCATTAGATATTTTATCTATTTTTGCAGCAAGAATAAAATCACTCTCAGCTAGACCTTTAATTGCATGCGTAAATATTTTAATTCTCGCATAGCCCCATCCAAACCATAAATCAGGATGATGACCTTCTGACTCAGCTATTTCTCCAACTTTATTTACAAATTCTTGACTTTCCAAAAAATTATCAAATTTAAAATTTTTAATTAAATGAAAACCATCAATTTTATCCTCTAAAACCTCCCAACCATCAACTTTTTTTAGATATTTATGTATTTCCTCAGAATTAAAAGGAGGAATATTTCCCTCACATGGCACACATTTTTTATTTGCTAAATCACTCATAAATTTTTTTTGGAGCGGGCAAAGGGGGTCGAACCCTCGACCTTCTCGTTGGCAACGAGACGCTCTACCACTGAGCTATGCCCGCTTCTTAAAATAACATTATAGTAAGAGGGTTTTATAATTGCAAGAAATAAGAAAAGTTTCATACTGTATAATTCAACTCTCTTAAATTGTTTTCAAAAATTAAGTTTAATTTTTTTTGGTAGTTTTTATCAAAAATACTTTGCCAATTATTTTTTGGTCCCAAATGAAAAAAAGGAATTTTTTTAGGATCATTTTTTGACAAGACAGACTCAATAAAACCATTATTTTGTTCAATTTTTTTCATGTTTTCAAAATTAGTAGATTTTACACAATTTTGAGCTTTTAAATTATTAAAGTCTTTTTTTTCTTGGGTAACTTTTTGAATAAATTCAATTATTTCTGCTAAAATTTCAAAAGTTTTAATACTAAGATCCTCATACCTAATTAACTTTACTGGAAAAATCTTTTGATTAATCCAAGATTTATAATTTTTTTCCCAAGAACTTATAAATTGAAAATCGCTAAAATCGTTTTTTATGTGATAATCGTGGATGTATTTTTTTTCACTTAACATAAATTTCAAAGCTTCATCTTTAGATAATTCGTAATGATTTTGCAATGAGGTTAATACATTTCTAGGATCACGCACAATATAAATAGCACCAAACGTATTTTTTTTATTTGTAAAGTTATTATTATTAATTGATCCTAAGATATTATGAGTTTTAAAAATATTTAATTTATTATTTAGGTTAATTTTTTCCTGAGCTTTGATCCAGAATTTAGATGTATCTGTTACTATTTTTGCATCATAATTAAATTCACTAAAATGTCTCTTTTCAGGAAATTGACCAATATTTTTAAGTAAATCTTGATTAAATACCCCATCGTCGGAATATAAATATGACGATAATAAAGCTCTTAACCATGTATTCCCACTTTTGGGATATGAAGCTATCCAAAATATCATTTAAAATTTTTTTAATAATATATTATAAATTAAGTTATGAATAATTTTCCAAAAATAATTAATGTATTTCCGCTTAGCAATTTTATAATTTTTCCTAATACCACAGTGCCTTTAAATATTTTTGAGCCTCGATACCTTGATATGGTAAATGATAGCATGAAATCAGATAAATTAATTGGGATGATTCAACCAAAAAATTCTAGAGATGAGAATGATGTACCTAAATTACATCATGTTGGTTGTTTAGGTAAAATTACAAGTTTTAGAGAAACAGAGGATGGTCGTTATCTAATCGAATTAAAAGGAAAAATCAGATTTCAAATTATAAATGAAATAAATACAGACAAAAAATACAGAAGTGTAGAAGTAGATTATAACAATTATTTAGATGATTTAAGTGATGAAAAAGAAGAATTAAATTTTTCTGATCTTGAACTAATATTTAAAGATTTAAAGTCTTTATTTGAAAAAAGAGGATTTATTATAAATTGGAAAGCGTTAGAAAAACAAAGTTTAAATGAGACTATTAATGCCTTAGCTATGGCATCACCATTTTCACTCGAAGAAAAACAAATTTTACTTGAAGCTAAAAACTTAGATATCAGAAAAAATAAAATAGCAGAAATTCTTAAAACTTATATTTTTGATGATTACGAAAATACTACACTGCAATAAAGACTGATTAAAATAAAAGACCTTCATCAGCAATTTTCGTAAAAATTTTACTAATAGTAGGTTTCTTGTTAAAATATTGAATTGTCTTACTTAAAAATTTGTTTTTATTTTTTCTTTCTAAATTAAAAAATTCATGAATTAAATCAATTCCTGAAGAAAATATAAAATTTTTATGCTTTTGATTATTTTCAAATTCTGAATTTAAAGTTGAGTCCAAAGGTAAACCAAGATCAATTTTGTTTTGAATTATATCATTTAAGATCTTTATATCCCTAATTGTCATATTAAAACCCTGTCCAGCAAGAGGGTGAATTCTATGAAGTAAATCTCCAAATGCTAAAATATTTTTATGAAAATAAGATCGTAGACTTAATCCGCTAAGCTCAAAGGAATAAATTTTATCAATTTTTTTTAATTTATATTTAAGATTATAATTATGAATTAAATTATTTATTTCTGTATTACTTTTTAAATTATTATTAATTGAGTATACTACTGATGTTTCATATTCTGATATAGGCAAAAAAGCTAAAGGACCACTTTTAGTAAATATTTGTATGGCAACTTTATTTGAAATTTTATTATGTTTTATAATCGTAGTATAAGCAACACTATTATATTTCTTTTCTATTTTTTTATAAAAATATTTTTTTGTAATTTGGTGATTATAGTCAGCATTAAAGACTAAATCATAATCTTTAGAATAATTTATTTTTTTTTTGTAATTAGTTATTTTAAAATATTTATTATTAAATAGATCTTTTTCTAAAATTTTCTGAAGTTTATAATTTTTAACAATTGAGAATAAATGATCACTATTATTTCCAAAATTAATTAACTTTTGTTTTTCTAAATTGTCGCTGTAAATTTCTATTTTATTTAATTTATAAATAATTTTTTCAATATTAATTATTTTTTCGTTAAAAAATTCTACATTGCTTTTTGAAATACCTATTGTGCGAGTTTTATTTGCTTCATAGCCTCTTTTTGAATATAAAACATCAACATGAATTTTTTGATTAACTAAAGATTTTGCTAAAGCTAAGCTCGATAAACCACTGCCAAGGATACAAACTCTCATATTATTTTTAATTTTAACAACAAAAATTAGATGATACAAAGTGGTATAATTGATTCATAAATATGGATATTAAAAAAACAGCCAATTTATTCATTGATTTTGCAAGTAAGCGACTAGCTGAGATTTCTGGTGTAATTCTGTTTTTTTTAGGTTTAGCTTTATTTATTGCATTATTTACCTACTCACCTGAGGATCCAAACTTTATTTTTCCAGATAACACAGAAATTAATAATTTTTTTGGTTTTAATGGTAGTTTTGTTTCTGACTTATTTTTCCAATCAGTTGGATTAATTGCTTATCTAATTTCTTTGACTTTTATTATTACAGGTATCAATCTGTTGAAAAGTAAAGAATTTATTTTAATTATTGAAAACATTTTCTTTACTGTTCTTTATTGTATTTTTGGATCCATTTTTTTAACACATTTTTATTCTGATGCGTTTACACTTTATATAAATGGTAATGGTGGATTTATAGGCAATTTTCTTAACCAAACTTTTTTAAATCAAATCATACTTATAAACAGTCAAGCATCTTATTACATTTTAATTTTTTTAATTTCTTTTTTATTCCTAAAAAGTATTAATTTTAATTTATTTAAATTTTATAAATTAATATCAATACCTTTAAATTTATTTAAAAAACAAGAGAAAAAGAATTATACAGATAAAAGTGAAATAATAAGCGAGTATATTCCGCAAGATGAAATTAAAAACCTAATCCAGGAAGATTTACCATTTATAAAAGCTGAAAACAAAGCAGGTAGTAAAATTAAATTTAAATTCCCAGGCTTAGACTTATTAAAAATCCCCTCCAAAAAAGAAAGGGGGGGGTCTGAGAAAAATGAAAATAATGATTCTGAATTTTTAGAAAAAATCTTATTAGATTTTGGAGTTAATGGTAAAATTAAAAAAGTAAGTCATGGACCTGTTGTAACACTTAACGAATTTGAGCCTGCTGCTGGAGTAAAAGTTTCAAAAATTATTAATTTATCAGATGATATAGCAAGAAATACTAGTTCGGAGAGTGCAAGAATATCTACAATTCCTGGAAGCAATACTGTTGGCATTGAGCTACCAAATAATTATAGAGAAAATGTTTATTTAAGTGAAATTTTAAATAACAGTGATTTTAAAAAAAAAGATATAAAATTACCAATTGCACTAGGTAAAAGCATATCAGGCAATCCAATAGTTGGTGATTTATCATCAATGCCACATTTACTCATTGCTGGAACTACTGGATCTGGAAAATCAGTTTGTATAAATACAATTATTTTATCACTTCTTTACAGACACGCTCCTGATAAATGTAAATTTATTTTAATTGATCCTAAGATGTTAGAGCTATCTACTTATGAAGGAATTCCACATTTGCTGTGTCCGGTTATTACAGAAGCAAAAAAAGCTGCTTCAGTACTTGGTTGGGTAGTTAAAGAAATGGAGAGCAGATATAGATTAATGACGAAAGAAGGTGTCAGAAATATTGATGGTTACAATTCGAAACATAAACTTCCAATGCCTTATATTGTTGTTGTTGTTGATGAAATGTCTGACTTAATGTTGGTTGCTGGTAAAGAAATTGAAAATTATATTCAAAAACTTTCACAAATGGCAAGAGCAGCAGGTATCCATATTATAATGGCCACTCAGAGACCAAGTGTAGACGTTATTACAGGGACAATAAAAGCCAATTTTCCTACCAGAATATCCTTCCAAGTAACCTCTAAAATAGACAGTAGAACTATTCTTGGAGAACAAGGTGCTGAACAATTGTTAGGAAAGGGGGATATGTTGTACATGTCCTCAGCCAATCGTATAGTTAGAATTCATTCACCATTTGTATCTGATGGTGAAATTGAAAAAATAAATAATTTTTTAAGATCTCAAGCAGAGCCAGATTACATTGATGAAATTTTAAATTTTGCTGATGAGAAAGAAATTGGTGATAATCAAAATCAAGGTGATAAAGATGAACTTTATGAGCAGGCTTTAGATATAATTAGATCTGAAGGAAAAGCCTCTACTTCTTTTTTGCAAAGAAAACTACAGATCGGGTACAATAGAGCAGCAAGAATTATTGATATGATGGAAGCAGAAGGCATTGTTAGCAAAGCAAATCATGTTGGCAAAAGAGATGTGCTTTAATGCTACGGTATATTATAATATTTTTTTTGTTTATATCCACCTCTAGCTCAAATGCTGAGATCAAAAACAAAATAGTACAAAATTTAAAAGATACAGAGAATCTAGATTTTAGATTCGAGCAAAATATTAATGGAAAAATAGAAAATGGAAACTGTACTATTAAGTATCCAAAAAAAATTTTTTGTGAATACGCAAGAAGTAATAATAAAATTTTAGTTTCAAATGGAAAATCTTTAGTAATTAAGACTAGAACAAGTTATTATAGATATCCACTTGAAAAAACTGTTTTAAATTTAATTTTAGATAAAAATTTTCTTATAAATAAAATTTATGATCTTGAGGAAAGAGTAGTTGATAACAGTCTAATTAATTTTACGATTTTTGATGAAAATAACGAAATTAATATATTTTTTGATAATCAAACTTATGATTTAGTCGGTTGGCAAAATACAGATATTTATCAAAATTTTAATATAACTTTTCTCTCCTCAATAAGAAAAAATAGGATTTTACGAAAAAACATATTTGAAATTCCTACACAGAACTAAATGTTCAAAATTTCAGTTTTAAATATTTTCATACCTCTCGAAATATAATTATTTAAAGCATTTTTATGATCTAATGAACATGTATGAACCCAAACACGCTTAACTTTATTTTCAAAAGATTTTTTAATAGCCTCAGATAATAAATAAGAACCTAATTTTTTATTTTGATATTCTTCTAATATCCCAAAATAAGCAATTTCAGCCTCATTTTTTTCTGGGTGAAAAATTAACTCAAAAAAACCTACTAGATCATCTTTAAATTTAAACACATACGATCTAACGTTCTTATTAGACACATACTTAATCCATTTTTCCTCAGACCAAGTAAGTCTGTCTACCCATTTATGATTTTTACCAATATTTTTGTAGAAAAATTTATTTAATTGAAAATTTATTGGATCAATTAAACTTAAAGAATAATCCTCTGAGGGCATATTTCCTTCTTTAAGATCTTGAAGAGAGTTTAATTCTAGATAATTTCTTTTAACTTCTTCGGTCACTCAACCATTTTTCCTACTCGTTCACCTCCAAAAAGATGAAAGTGTAAATGGGGAACTTCTTGTCCACCATGATCACTGATATTTGCTAAAGTTCTATAACCCTTACCTACTTCTGTTGAAATACCAAGCTTTCTAGCAACTATATTAATGCCTTTTAATAATCCAACCATCTCCTCCGAAGAGGCATTCAGACTAAAATCATCTAAATCAATATATTTCCCTTTGGGAATAACTAAAGCATGAATTTTTTTTTGTGGATTAATATCATGAAACGATAAAACAAAATCATCTTCATAAATTTTATTACAAGGTATTTCTCCACGTAAAATTTTTGCAAAAATATTATTTTCATCGTAACTCATTTTTTTCTTTTTTCTAACTCTGACATTACATCTTCAATTTTTATTTCATTAGCTTCAAGATAAATTAGCAAATGGTAAAGTACATCTGCAGCTTCATGGATCTTATTAGAATTTTCCTCCACAGCCTCAATCAATTCATTAACTTCCTCTAAAACTTTTGCCTTACTTAATGATTTATCTGTAAGCAGCTTATTAGTGTACGAACCTTCAACTGGGGAAGATTTTCTATCTCTTGCAAGTTTTATTAAGTTTTCTAATGTATTAAACATATTAAATTCTAACAGGAATTCCTTTTGAGTCCAAATATTCCTTAGCTTCTTTTATGGAATGTTTACCGTAGTGAAATATTGATGCTGCTAGAACTGCGCTTGCATTTCCTAATTTAATTCCATCTACTAAATGATCTAGATTTCCAACTCCACCAGAAGCAATAACTGGGATATTTACCTTTGAAGAGATCTTTGACATTAAATCAATATCATAACCAACTTGCGTACCATCTCTATCCATAGATGTAACTAAGAGCTCACCTGCTCCACTATCTTCAATTTTTTTTGCAAATTCTATAGCATCAATTCCAGCATTGTTTCTTCCACCATGAGTAAATATTTCCCATTTGTCCCCATTTTTTTTAGCATCTATTGCCACCACAATACATTGCGAGCCAAATTTTATACAACTTTCTACTACTACTCCTGGATTTTGAACTGCAGCAGTATTGATTGATACTTTGTCTGCACCACAGTTCAGTAGTCTATTGATGTCCTCAACACTTCTAATACCACCTCCAACTGTCAGAGGAACAAAACATTTCTTCGACGTTTTCTCTACAACATCGTAAATTGTATCTCTATTTTCATTTGATGCAGTTATATCTAAAAAACAAATTTCATCTGCTCCACCGTCTGAATAAATTTTAGCTTGTTCGACAGGATCACCTGCATCCTGTAGATCAACAAAGTTAATTCCTTTTACAACACGTCCATTTTTAACGTCTAAACATGGTATAATTCTGTTTTTAAGCATCTAGTTCTTTCACTAGTTCGTCTAATTTAATATCACCATCATAGATAGCTTTTCCAACTATGATACCTTCAATGTTATTATTATTTAATTCTTTGGCCTTTTTAATGTCATCAATTGAAGAAACTCCACCAGATATAATTACCGGGCAATTAGAAATATCTGCAACCTTTGCTGTCTCATCGAAATTGGGACTTTGCTTCATCCCATCTCTATTGATATCAGTGTAAATTAATCTGCTTGCACCATAATCATTTACTTCTTTTAAGTAATCTAGTGTTAGTCGATTAGAATTTTCTTTCCAACCAGACACAGATAAATATCCATCTTTTACATCTAAACCTAAAGCAATTTTATTTGGAAATTTTTCACAAGCTTGCTTTAAAAAATTTTTATCTTTTATGGCAGCGCTTCCTAAAATAACTTTTTCAACACCAGCATCAGTATATTTCTGAATACTTTCAAAGTTTCTAATACCACCACCAATTTCAATTTTGAGATCAAATTTAGTTATTATTTGTTTAATAATTTCCAAATTAACTGTTTCTCCTGTTAACGCGCCATCTAAATCAACTACGTGTAAGTTTTTAAAACCATGTTCCTTATATTTACCAGCTTGTTCAACTGGCGATATTTCATATTCAGTTTTGTTGTCAAAGTCTCCTTTAACTAACCTCACACACTTTTTATCTTTGATATCTATCGCAGGAAATATTTTCATTAAATACTCATAAAATTATCAATTATTTTAAGTCCAGTTTTATCACTTTTCTCTGGGTGGAACTGTGTTCCAAAAATATTTTCCTTTTCAACTGAACAAACAATATTTGATGAATACTCGGTTGTTGCTGAAATTAAATTTTTATTTTCTGGTATAAATTCATAACTATGAACAAAATACATGTGAGAATTATTTTCTATACCTTTAAAAATTTTACTATCCTTAACAATATTAATTTGGTTCCATCCAATATGAGGAAGTTTGTATTTTCCATTCTGATTATCTATTTTTGACACCTTGCCGGATATCCATCCAAGGCCCTTGGTTTCAGTTTCTTCAAAACCAACGTCTGCAAACATTTGTAATCCAACACAAATTCCAAGAAGAGGTTTTTTATTATTTATTGCAAAGTCATTTAATGTATCAACCAAACCATTAATATTAGTAAGTGCATCAACACAACTTTTGAACGAACCCTGTCCTGGCAAAACTACTTTATCTGATGATTTTATCTTGTTTAAATCTGATGTTACCTCAATATTTACCTTATCTTTAGCAACCTCTTTAAAAGAGTTTATCACTGAGCTTATATTACCCGAATTATAATCAACAATTGTGACGTTCATTAAACTTATAATGAGCCTTTAGTGGATGGAATACTTTTTTTGTTTCTTGGATCCATCTCTAAAGCATCTCTTAATGATCTTGCTAAACCTTTATAACAAGACTCAATTATGTGGTGGCTATTGTCACCATAAATATTTTCTACGTGCATTGTAATACCTGCAGATTGAGAGAAAGCTTGAAACCATTCTTTAAATAATTCAGTATCCATTTCACCAAGTTTCTCAACCTTCAATTTTACTTTCCAAATCAAATAAGGTCTGTTTGAAACATCAATAGCTACTCTTGTTAATGTTTCGTCCATTGGAATAACTCTATGAGCATATCTTTTTATTCCTACAAATTTTTTAGCAGCTTTCTTTAAAGCTTCGCCAATTGCAATACCTGTATCTTCAGTTGTGTGGTGAAGATCTATATGAGTATCCCCTTTTGCTTTAACTTTTAAATCTATTAAAGAATGCTTTGATAACTGCTCAAGCATATGATCTAAAAAACCAATACCAGTGTCAATTTGGTATTTACCTTTGCCATCAATATTTACTTCAACATTAATGCTGGTTTCTTTTGTCTTTCGAGATACTTTTCCTTTTCTTGCCATATATTTTTAATGGTATACATACATAATCTCACTATATCAATATCAGTCTGAACACTTGAAGTATCAAAAATAGTTACCATTTATTAGATATGACAACAATTGTACTAGTTAGAAAAAAAAATGAAGTGGTAGTTGCTGGTGATGGACAAGTAAGCATGGGAAATACTGTTGTAAAAAGTACTGCTTCAAAAGTGCGAAAAATTGAAAAGAGAGATGTGGTCGCTGGATTTGCAGGATCAACTGCAGATGCATTAACCTTATTTGAAAGATTAGAAGGAAAATTAGAGAAACATGCGGGCAACTTATCAAGAGCCGCTGTTGAGTTAGCAAAAGATTGGCGAACAGACAAATATTTAAGAAGATTAGAAGCACTTATGGCAGTTGGAGATAAAAACAATAGCTATATTATTTCTGGAACTGGCGACGTACTAGAGCCTGAAGGAGATGTTATTGGAATAGGCTCTGGAGGAAATTATGCATTAGCTGCTGGAAAAGTTTTAATGGAGGGCGATATGTCAGCTGAAGAAGTTGCAAAAAAAGCAATTAAAGTTGCTGCTGATATATGTGTTTTCACAAATGATAATGTAAAAATTGAAAAAATATAATGGACAATTCTAACGTAACTCCTTTGCATCCAAAAGAAAAAACCCAGAAAGAAAAAGCTTCTTTAGTAAGTTCTCTTTCTCCAAGGGAAATAGTTTCAGAATTAGATCGTTTTGTTGTCGGGCAAAATAAAGCAAAAAAAGCTGTAGCTGTTGCATTAAGAAATAGATGGAGAAGACAAGCTCTAAAAGGTGAAATGAAAAATGAAGTTTTACCAAAAAATATTTTAATGATCGGACCAACTGGAGTTGGAAAAACTGAAATCTCAAGAAGACTTTCAAAATTGGCTGAAGCTCCTTTTGTAAAAGTTGAAGCAACAAGATTTACAGAAGTTGGATATGTTGGAAGAGATGTGGAGCAAATTGTTAGAGATTTAATTGAAATTGCTATCTCAATGGAAAAAGTAAAAAAAAGAAAAGAAGTTTTTGCACAAGCTCAAAAAGCTGCTGAGGAAAAAGTATTAGATGCTTTGGTTGGTAAAAAAGCAAGTTTAGCCACAAGAGAAAGTTTTAGAAAAAGACTTAGAAATGGTGATTTGGATGACAATGAAATTGAAATAGCTGTGAGTGATACTGGTTCAGGTGGTGCTTCTTTTGAAATTCCCGGGATGCCTGGAGCCAATGTTGGAATGATCAATATTGGTGATATGCTTGGTAAATCTATGGGTAACAAAGAAAAAAAGAAAAAAATGACTGTTAAAGAGTCTCATGAAATTTTAATTAATGATGAATCTGATAAATTAATTGAACAAGATAAAATTATAAAAGCTGCAAAAGCTTCAACAGAGAATAATGGAATAGTCTTTTTAGATGAAATAGATAAAATTTCTGCAAGAACAGATAGGGTTGGTGGAGATGTTTCAAGAGAAGGTGTTCAAAGAGATTTGTTGCCTTTGATCGAAGGAACAACAGTTAATACAAAACACGGTCCTATAAAAACTGATCATATATTATTTATTGCATCTGGAGCTTTTCAACTTGCAAAACCATCTGATTTACTTCCAGAATTACAAGGAAGGCTGCCAATAAGAGTTGAGTTAGAAGCACTAACTAGTGATGATTTTAAAAGGATTTTAAGAGAACCTGATTTTAGTTTAATTAAACAATATGTGGCTCTTTTAAAAACGGAAAACGTTGATCTTGAATTTTCAGATGATGGGATTGATGCTATCGCTAATATTGCCTCAGAAGTCAATGCAACAGTTGAAAATATTGGTGCAAGAAGACTTCACACAATAATTGAAAAGATATTAGATGAAATAAGTTTCACTGCAACTGATCGAGCTGGTGAAAAAATTATTATTAATAAAGAATATATAAATAAAAATTTGGATACATTGGTAAAAGATACAGATTTATCTAAATTTATTCTTTAAATTTCTAAATATATCCTAATTCTTTCATTTCTTTTTGAAAAGCGGTCTCAATCTTTTTTTTAATCTCTTTATTAAGTATTTTGTTCCAATCGTTTTTTTCTCCCAAATTAAAAAAGGGAATTTTTTTTCCAGTTATTTTGTCTATTTTACTCTCAAAAAATCCTTCTTCCTGCTCGAGTTTTTTCATTCTTGAAAAATCTGTAGTCAAAATTACATTTTTTAATTTTTTATCATCAATTTTAAAATCAGCTTTTTTTAATTTATGAATAAATTTTAGAACTTTAATAAAAGTTTTTTCTTTTTCAGAAATTAAATCTTCATACTTAATTAGCAAATACCTATCCTGGAATTTAAACGATTTCCAACTGTTAAAATTACCACCCCAATTACCTGTAAATACTTTTGTCCTTTCTGAACCTTTTGTTTTTCCTAGATCTCCTCCCATTTGAGTTAAATTGATTAAATCATCAGCAGCCTCATCAACTCCAATATTTGTGTGATTAGCATAAGAGGTAACTACATTTCTTGGATCTCTTGCTATATAAATTGATCCTAAAGAATTATTAAGATCAGTAAATGCATGGTTGTCTATGTTAAACAGATAACTATGAGTTTTTAAAAACTGAACTGAATTTTTATTATTAAAGCTTTCTTGAACTTTAATATAATTTTTAACAACTTCTTTTTCATTTTTAATATCGATACCAAGTCTTTCAAATAAAGTAATATTTGGAAATTGCTTAATATTTTTTATTAAATCAAAGTTATAAACACCATCTGTAGAAAAAAAATAAGCTGCTAACATAGATCTCAATAGAGTATTTCCACTCTTGGGATATGAAGCTAGCCAAATAAACATTTTTCCTAAAAAAGCTGATTTATTTTATTTTTTTTAAATATACATAAAAAGAACCGCTTCCACCATCTTTTGCTTCTGCTTCTTTAATTTCAATAATTTTTTTCATTAATGTTTCGTTATTTTTAATAAATTCAGGAACAGAATATTTTAAAATACTTAAATCTTTTGAGACAAACGGATCTGCCTCATTTTTTGAATGCAAACCTTTTCCAGTTACAATTATAAGTTTTCTAACACCATCTTTAAAACTTTTATTAATAAAAGTTTCAACAAATTCATTGGCTTCTTCAAGTGAGAAACCATGTAAATCAATGGATTTTGTTTCTAGAGTATTAATTTTTTTTTTTTCAAGATCCTTATTTGGAATCTTGTCTTCACTTTTTATAAAAGTGTTCCAATCTCTTATATCTTTATCTGAGATTTTATAATTCAATTAAGTTAAAATATTTATTAATTTCCAATTTGGATTTCCAGAAGTTGTATCTCTTGAAAACACCCATGTATCATATATTTTTTTGATTTTTTCTGGGTCACCTGAAATTATTTTCTTCTCTTTATCTTTTATACAAGTAATTATTTCTGCTATAAAATCTACTGTTACATTTAATATATTTCCAATTTTTTTATGCTCTTTTATTTTTGCTGAATTCACACCTATAAATGTGATTTCTGCATAATGCCCCCTATCAATCCTGTCTTTAAGAGCTTTATTAAATTGACTCAAAATTTCATCATTTAATAGCGGCTTACTTGAAATGATTTTGTTATCATTATCACTAAAGTCAGTTATTATTGTTTCATAAGCAATTTTTGCTCCTTTTAAAAATTCTTTTTGTGCGTTTGTATCAAAAATATCATTATTTTTTTTTGTCTGTAACTTTTCTACTTTTTTTAAAACTTCTTGAAACTGTCCAGGTGCTTTACCTTCAAACCCACTTCTTTTACCCAGTATACCCCTGAGTCTTAAAAAGATAAATCCCGCTATCATAGCAAGCAATATAATATCGATGTATTCGAAACTGTAATTCATAATGTGATAGTAATTACTATATTGATTAATTTCAACTAGCAATTTAGATTAAGGACAAATGAACTCAATATTATTTGCCATTATTTTAGTTCCTGTAATTGAAATTTATCTTCTAATTAAGATTGGATCCCACATTGGTGCTTTATCTACAATTTTATTAATTTGTACAACAGCAGTCGTGGGAGTTTACTATGCAAAATACGAAGGTTTAAACACACTTAAATCAGGCTTTATTCAGTTAAGCAAAAATACGCCCCCTACTTATGAAATGATTTCAGGCGCAGCAATAGCCTTTGCGGCTTTACTATTGATTATTCCAGGCTTTATAACTGATGTAGTTGGTTTTTTACTTATATTTCCAATAAGTCGTGCTTTTATTTTTAATTTATTTTCTAAAAAATTTAAAAAAGACAAAAAAGAAAAAAATAATTTTATTGAGGGTGAATTTGAAGATATAGAAGATGACAATGACAGAAAAATATAAAGTTTTAGGCCAATATATTAAAGATTTGTCAAGTGAAACACGTGATGTTGAGACATATCTATTTGTCAGAGATAACATTTCTAGGTACCAGCTTAGTATTGACATCACTTCTACACCATTAAAAAACCGAATGATAGAAATAAATACAAAGTTCAAATTTGAAGATAAAGAAACAAATAAAAAAAAATCACATTTTGAAATGACTTATTCGACAATTATTCAGCTTAATGAAGAAATCAAAAATAAAAAAGACTTGGAGAAAATTATTTTGTGTGATGTTCAAAACCAAATTTATCCTGATTTAGAAAAATCTTTTTTAAACCTTTTGCATAACTCTGGATATAAAAATGTAAAGTTTGATAAAAAAGTTGATTTTGAAAATTTATATAATCAAAAATTTAATTAAAATAATTGTTTTTTAAATTTTTCTTAACATAATCTTTATGACTTTTTAACTCTTCTGGTGTGGGCTTAACTATTTTTTTAAAATAGTCTGAATTAGCTGATTTAATTTTTAAGTCTTCTTGTTCAATATTTTTAAAATTTAATGTTGGTTCTTTTTGATCTATTAAATTGATATAGACTTTAGCAAGCAAGTCACAATCCACTAACGCAGTATGTGTAACTCTTCTAGAATTGTCTATTCTATATCTTTTACAAAGGGCATCTAAACTATTTTGAGATCCTGGAAATTTATTTCTTGCAATAAACAATGTATCTTTAATTTCATTTTTTATCATTTCTTTTCCAATCCTTTTAAGTTCATTGTTTAAATGGGACAGATCAAACTCAGCATTGTGGATTATAAGTCTTTTGCCATTGATAAATTCTAAAAACTCTTCACTAATATCAATAAACTTTTTCTGTTTTGATAAAAAACTATCAGTATAACCGTGAACTTTTAAAGCTTGTTCAGAAACTTTTCGTTCTGGATTCAAGTAATAATGAAATTTTTTTTTGGTTGGAATTAAATTTTCAAGCTCGATACATCCTATTTCAACTATTCTATGACCATCTTCTAAGGATATCCCCGTAGTTTCTGTGTCTAAAACTATTTCTTTCATTATCTTATTTTTTGAAGAATATCTTTAATATTAATATTAATTGTTTTTTTGGTAAAATCATTTTTTATTATAAAATCAGATTTTTTCATTTTATATTTTGATGAATATTGAATTTTCATGAACAAATTAAATAATTTTTTATTAAAATTTTTCCTTTTTTTTAGTTTTTTTAGAATATCTGATTTTTTTGAGTCTACAAATATTAAAACATCTCCTTTTTTGTTGAGTTTATTTTCTAATAAAAGAGGAACATCTAATACTATAAATTTTTTGTTTTTATTTTTAAACAAAAAAAAATTCATTTTTTTTTTTATTTCAGCATGAACTATTTTAATTATCTTTTTTAAATTATTTTTGTTTTGCAATATAGCTTCGGTAATTTCCTTTTTTTCAATAGGAAAAGATTTTATATTATTTGGTAATATTTTTTTTAACTTTAAAAAAATTTTTTTATTATTCTTATAAAGCTTTGAGACCTCATGATCTGCATCAAAAACAGGATAGCCTAAATTATTTGCAACATAACTTTTACCCGAACCAATATTTCCTAATATTGCAATTCTAATCATTTTTTAATAGTTCTAAGGTTTCAAAATTAACCAATGGTTCTACATCGTGCCACAATTTAAAAGCCTCTGATGCTTGATAAATAAACATTTTTTCACCATTTTCAGTGATGTTTCCAAGTTCTTTTCCTTCTTTTAAAAAATTTGTTTCAATCGGATTATAAATTACATCATAAAATAATTTTTTTTTTCCATATTTTGAGAAATCTAACTTTATTTTTTCATTATTTAAACCTAGACTTGTGGCATTTATAACTACATCAAAGTTTGTCAAATTTCCCCATTCTATGACATTCAAGTTTTCAAATAATATTTTTAAATTTTCTGCTTTTTGTTTGGTTCTATTACTAATAGTAATTTCTGAAACACCCATTTCTTCTAATGCAAAAACCAATGATGGAACCACACCGCCAGCACCTAAAATTAAAATTTTTTTTTGCGTCATATGAAAATTTAAAGCTTTAATTGCTTTATCAAAACCAAAAATATCAGTATTGTGTCCAACCAAATTGCCTTTTTCAAAAACAATTGTATTTACTGACTGGGTTTTTTCTGCTTGAGGACTTAATATATCTAGAAAGGGAATTACTTTTTTTTTAAACGGAACAGTAACGTTACAACCAGCAATTTTTTGGCTCTTTATATTTTGGATAATTTCTTTAATTCCGTCTTCCTCTAATTTTATCTTATCATAAATGGCATCAATATTATTTTGTTTTATCCAATGATTATGAAGCCTTGGTGACAACGAATGACTAATAGGATTTCCAATAACCAAATATTTTTTCATTATAGTGATCCCATGTATTCTTTTATTTTTTTAACAGGAAGCCCCATAATTGTATCTTCATCACCTGTAATACTTGCAAACAAATTTCTTCCCTCACCCTCTATTTGATAAACATTATAGGCATAAAGGGTTTCATCTGGTATTTTAGATAAATAATTTGTTAATTCCTTGTTAGAAAGATTTTTCATAGTTAACATAGCTTTATCAGTATAATTCCAAATCATTGATCCATTTTTTGATAGACAAACTGAACTAATTAAATAATGTGATTTGCCATTAAGTTTCTTTAGTATTGTCATTGCTTCTTCTCTAGTCTCTGGCTTTGATATTAGCTCACCGTTTAGATCTATTACACTATCAGCCCCCAAAACTATTTCATTTGTTTTTTTTAAACTGACCTTGTTTGCTTTCAATTCTGCTAAATTTTTTGATATAATCTCTGGGCTTGCCTTTTCTTTTAATAAACTAGTTTTAACAATATCTTCATCAACATTTGAGGGCACAACAAAACTTTCAATATTATTTTTATCTAAAATTTCTTTTCTAACTTTACTTTTTGAAGCAAGAATAATTTTATCTGGCATTATTTAAATATATTTCATGGATTTTAATTATAGAGGCAGCTGTTTCCTCTACAGATTTTCTCGTTACATCAATAAGAGGCCATTTATACTTTTGAAACGTTTTTTTAGCATCTAACACTTCTTTTTTAATATTTTCTAAATCTATATATTGAATATTTTCTGCTTCTCTTAAAGAATTCATTCTATTTTTTCTTAAATCAGCCAATCTTTCTGGCTCGGTGCTTAGTCCTACCACACAAGCCATTTTAGGATTCTTTTTAAGAGTTTCGGGTAATGAATTTTCATTTACCAAAGGGATGTTTGATGTTTTAAATCCTTTATTAGCCAAATATATAGATGTAGGCGTTTTACTTGTTCTGCTTACACCTAGAAGAATTATATCAGATTTATGCACTTCATTTATTAAGTTTCCATCATCATGATTCATTGTAAATTGAATAGCTTCTATTCTGTCATAATATTCTTCATTTAATATGTGTTGACCGCTTGGTTCGTGAGTTGCTTTTTGATTGAGAATTTTTGAAAAATTTAGAATCAAATTTCCAAGAACACCAAAACATGGAATCTTTTTTTTACCACTCACATTTGCTAAATATTTAGCCAAGTTGTTATCAACAATTGTATATAAAATTATTGCATTCGAATTTTTTTCTGCATCCTCTAAAATTTTTAAAATTTGATTTTCAGTTCTTGTAAAAGAATAAGAATGAACTTTATATTCTATATTTAAAAATTGAGCCTTAAGAGCTAAAAATATTCTGTCTAAAGTTTCACCAGTTGAATCTGAAATTAAGTATATTTGATATGTATTACTCATGAATAAATTGTTAACAAATTTGTATTATTTTATCTAAATTACATAATTTAAAATTTTTAAAATTAACCTTGTAAAAACAGCTATTTATTAACATTAATAATAAATAGGGTAAAACAATCCACAAAAATTAATATGATAAAAAAGCTTCATTTTAAACAATTTTGGTCACATAAATTGTTGGTAAACTGTGAATATAATGTTTGTAAAAAATAATCACCTTTATTCACAGGATATATTACAACTACAATTACAAATAATACTTATTTATGAAACCTTTAAACAAAATAATAATTAACAAAGATACTTCTTTCAATCCCATATGGATAATGAGACAAGCAGGTAGATATTTACCAGAGTTTAGAGAAATAAGGAAAGAAAATCCTAATTTTATTAATTTGTGTTTAAATGAGGATTTGTCTTCAGAAATAACATTACAACCTTTAAAAAGATTTGATCTAGATGCTGCAATAATATTTTCTGATATTTTAATGCTTCCTTATGGATTGGGTCAAAAAGTAGAATTCGAAAAAAATTTTGGACCAAAATTAGGAGAATTAAATTTAAAAGAAATTACTAAGATTGATGAAATTGACTTTGTTGAAAAAATACATCGTGTTTATAAAGCAATAAAAAAAGTTAGTTCTAATATTAGTTTAAAAAATAAAAATACTATTGGTTTTGTTGGCGCTCCTTGGACATTATTAGTCTATATGATCAACCAACAATCCCCCAAAAAAAATTTAAAAAAAAATTTTTTTCAAGACAAATTTTTAATAAATAGAATTTTATTAATTATTGAAAAATTTCTAAAGGTACACATAAAAAATCAAATTGATAATGGTGCAAATGTAATTCAAATTTTCGATAGCTGGGCTGGTTTATTGGAGGAAAAAGATTTACCAAACTATGTTTATGCCCCAACTTTAAATCTGGTAAATTATGTAAAATCATTAAATGTACCAGTAATATGTTTTCCTAGGGAAATAAAAAATTATAAAGAATTCTGCAACATTGTTAAACCTGATGCTGTCAATATCGATTATAATGTTGATCCTAAAAATATACTCAGAGATATAAAAATACCTATACAAGGTGGTTTAGATCCTAAAATTTTATTAACAGACAAGGAAACATTAAAAAAAGAGGTTTCTAAATACTTGGAAATTTTTCAAGACCATCCATATATATTTAATCTTGGTCATGGTATTATGCCCGAAACAAATCCAGAAATGGTTGAAAACTTAATTAAAATTGTAAAAGATTTTAAATGATAGAAAAAAATCACCCATCAATAAAACATGGTAACACTGGTGTACTTATAATTAATTTAGGCACACCTGATTCTACTAATTGGTTTGACATAAGAAAATATTTAAAAGAATTTCTTTCTGACAGAAGAGTTATCGAGGTTAATCCGTTAGTTTGGCAAATAATTTTAAATTTATTCATTTTAAATTTTAGACCTTCTAAAACTGCTAAAGCATATAAAGAAATCTGGATGAAAGATGAAAATATGTCACCACTTCTTTATTATACAAAAAGGCAAACTGAAAAAATTTCAAACTCACTGTCAAAAGAAAACGTTATTATAGATTTTGCCATGAGATATGGAAATCCCAGCATTAGGAGTAAAATTCATAAATTGCATAAAATGGGCTGTGAAAACCTAGTGATACTTCCTCTTTACCCACAATATGCATCAGCTACAACGGCAACAGTTTGTGATGAAGTGTATAGAACTTTAATGAAAATTAGGTGGCAACCTTCCTTAAAAATAATTCCTCATTATGAATCTGACCCACTTTACATTGATGCTCTCGTTAATTCGATTGATAAGAAAATAAAAGAAATTAATTGGAAACCAGACTTAATTTTAGCCTCATACCACGGGATACCAAAAAAATATTTTGATAAAGGCGATCCCTATCATTGTTATTGTCATAAAACGACTAGATTGATTTCAGAAAAATTTAGTTCAATTAAAATTAAAACTACATTTCAGTCTAGATTTGGTCCACAAGAATGGCTTAAACCATATACTGACAAAACTTTAGAAAATTTGCCTAAAGAAGGTGTTAAAAATGTCCTTACAATCTGTCCAGGGTTTGCTTCTGATTGTGTGGAGACTTTAGAGGAAATACAAATTCAAGCTAAAGAAAGTTTTTTAAATTCAGGTGGAGAAAATTTTGATATGGTCCCATGTTTAAATGATAATAGTGATCATATAACTTTACTAAATTCCTTAATAGAAAAAAATATCTGATACATGAATTTGTATTTATTATTTAAATCTTTACATTTAATTGCTGTTGTTTCTTGGATGGCTGGTCTTTTATATCTTCCTAGAATTTTTGTTTACCATGTTGAAAATAAAGAAAAAAAAGAAGCAACCGATATATTCGAGGTGATGGAAAAAAAATTATTTTTTTACATTATGCGACCTGCAATGATTATTACTTGGATTTTTGGGTTAGTATTAATTTATCTCAATGGAATAGACATTTTTTATCAATTATGGTTTCAAATAAAGATTGTTTTGGTGATATTGTTAACAGCATATAATGATTATTTAGGAAAATGTCTTGTTGCTCTAAAAAATTCTTCAAACACAAGATCTTCAAAATTCTTTAGGATTATTAATGAAATACCCACTGTAATCTTAATTATTGTTGTATTTTTATCTATTTTTAAGCCAATCTAGGGTTGAAATAACGACAGCAGTATATATATTAGATTTATCTGATAAGTCCTTATCAAAAAATTAATCATGAATATTCAAGAACTAAAACTAAAATCATCTGAACAGCTTATTACGCAAGCAGAAGAGCTTGGTATAGAAAATGCCAGCACATTAAGAAAACAAGAAATACTTTTTGCAATCCTTAAAAAAGTTGCTGAAAAAGAGGAAATTACTGGTGTAGGTGTTTTGCAGTTATTACAAGACGGCTTTGGGTTCCTGAGAGCAATGGAGTCAAATTATCTTCCAGGACCTGATGATATATATGTGAGTCCAAGTCAAATAAGAAAATTTGGATTGCGAACCGGAGATACTGTTGAAGGTCCAGTGAGAGCACCTAAAGAAGGAGAAAGATATTTTGCGTTATTACAAGTTAGTAAGATAAATTTTGAAGAACCAGAAAAAGCAAGACACAAAATTGCATTTGATAACTTAACCCCCTTGTACCCAGACAAGCAGTTGGTCATGGAAGTTGAAACCACAAAAGTTGAAAAAAAACAAGATTTAACCCCAAGACTTATTGATCTGGTTAGTCCAATCGGAAAGGGACAAAGATCTATAATCATTTCTCCACCTAAAGCCGGTAAGACAATGATTTTGCAAAGTATTGCAAACTCAATAGCAAAAAATTATCCAGAATGTTATCTTATGGTGTTGTTGATTGATGAGCGTCCAGAAGAGGTAACTGATATGCAAAGAACTGTAAAAGGTGAAGTAATTAGCTCCACTTTTGATGAACCAGCTCAAAGGCACGTAGCAGTAGCTGAAATGGTTATTGAAAAAGCAAAAAGACTTACCGAGCATAAAAAGGATGTTATTATTTTGTTAGATTCTATAACACGTTTAGGAAGAGCTTATAACGCAGTAATACCTAGTTCTGGTAAAGTTTTAACAGGGGGTGTTGATGCAAATGCACTCCAAAGACCTAAAAGATTTTTCGGTGCAGCAAGAAACATTGAGGAAGGTGGTTCATTAACAATTATCTCTACAGCTTTAATTGATACAGGAAGTAGAATGGATGAAGTTATTTTTGAAGAATTTAAAGGAACAGGTAATAGCGAAACAATACTAGATAGAAAAATCGCAGATAAAAGAATATACCCGGCGATTGATATAACAAAATCAGGCACAAGAAGGGAAGAATTATTATTTGACAAAAATGATTTACAAAAAATGAACGTGCTTAGAAGAATAATTGCTCCAATGGGAACAATGGATGCAATTGAGTTTATAAACTCAAAATTAAAAGATACAAAAAATAATGCTGAGTTTTTTAACTCAATGAATAAACCAGCTTAAAAGAATTTTTCATAACAATTTTAAGTTTTACAGAGACATAAATTTGAAGATATAATCTTTTAATGACAATTTATGCTTTATCGAGTGGTCCTGGTATATCAGGTGTAGCTGTTATAAGACTTTCAGGACAAGACACGTCAAAAGTAATTCAACTTTTAACTGGTAAAGAGCCACCAAAACCAAGAGTAGCAACATTAAGAAAAATCAACAAAATCAACACTTCTGAGCTGATTGATGAGGGACTAATCCTTTGGTTTCCTGGGCCTGAGAGCTACACAGGCGAAGATATGGCTGAAATTCAAGTTCATGGCAGCAAAGCTGTTGTGGATGCCCTGCACTCTTCTCTTTCAGATATAGAAAATTGTAGATTAGCAGAGCCAGGTGAATTTACAAAACTAGCATTTCAAAATGGAAAAATAAATTTACTTAAAGCAGAAAGTATTGCTGATTTGATCTCTTCAGAAACTGAAATTCAAAGACAACAAGCAATTAAAATTATGAATGGAAAATCAGCAGACCAATTTAATTTTTTAAGAGAAAAACTTTTGAAAATTTTATCACATGTTGAAGCTAAAATAGATTTTCCAGATGAGGATTTGCCAAATAATATTTTAAATGAAATTAAAAATAGTTCTAATGAAGTAATAAATAAAATTAAAAAAATATTAAATGATCAAAAAGTTGGAGAAAGAATTAGAGAAGGTTTTAAAATTGCTATCCTAGGACCAACTAATGCTGGCAAATCTAGCTTGATGAATCACTTATCTAATCGCGATGTTGCAATCGTTTCTGAAATTGCGGGTACGACTAGAGACGTGATTGAAACCCATTTAAATATAGACGGTTATCCAGTTATAATTTCTGATACAGCCGGAATAAGAGATTCTAAGGATGAGATAGAAAAAAAAGGAGTTAAATTATCTCTAAATAGAGCTGAAGAAGCAGATTTAAAGCTCGTTGTGGTTGACGCAAAAATCCCTGATTTTACTGATGTTTTGAAGGATTTGTTGCATGAAAATGCAATTTTAGTTTTAAATAAGTCTGATCTTTTAGAAAAAGATATTGATCCTGAAATTAAAAAAACAAATCATGTTTTAATTTCGATTAAAGAAAATAAAAATATTGAAGAATTAATATTAAAAATAAAACATAATTTGAAAAATAAATTTCTTACAAGTGATGATATTTTAATTACAAGAGAGAGACACAGGCAACATCTGCAACAGTGTTTGGATTATCTAAATAACTTTAATCAAAAAAAAGAAATCGAAGATTACGACAAAGCTGCAGAAGATTTAAGATTAGCTACTCGACATTTAGGTATGATTGTTGGAAAAGTCGATGTAGAGGAGATATTAGGTAGTATTTTCAACGATTTTTGCATCGGTAAATAATACTTAATTTTGCTGGTTTTTTTGCATTTTTTTAGCTAAAAACGTTGATAAATAAGGCTTATTTACAAAAAATTAAGCCTATCTTGTAAATTATATAATCACATATAGATTTGGATTATGAAAAATGATTTGTCATTTGATGTTGTTGTAATTGGAGGGGGTCATGCTGGATGTGAAGCTGCAGCAGCTTCTGCTCGTCTTGGAGTGAACACCGCCCTATTTACTCATAAAATAGAAACTATCGGTGAGATGTCTTGTAACCCGGCAATAGGAGGCTTGGGTAAAGGTCATTTGGTTAGAGAAATAGATGCCCTTGATGGAGTTATGGGAGATGTAGCAGACAAATCAGGTATACAATTTAGATTATTAAATAGAAGTAGAGGGCCTGCAGTCAGAGGACCAAGAACTCAATCTGATAGATCTCTTTATCGAAAATATATGCAAGAAAAATTGCTAAACTATTGTAATTTAAGCGTTTTTTCAGATCCCGTAATAAAGTTTATTTTTGGCAAAAATTCTATAAGTGGTTTTACAACCAAAGAAGGTAAGAAAGTTCTATCTAACAAGATAATACTCACTACAGGCACTTTTTTAAATGGTTTGATACATATAGGTGATGAAAGAACTCCTGCTGGAAGATACGATGAAAAACCTTCTACAGGTTTAAGTGAACAATTAGCAAAATATGATTTTAAAATTGGAAGATTAAAAACTGGAACTCCACCAAGGTTAGATGCAAGAACAATTAATTTTGAGAATTTAGAGGAACAATTTGCAGATGACGATCCTTATTTTTTTTCATTTTTAACAAATAAAAATTTGAACAAACAAGTGTCTTGCCGAATGACATATACAAATGAGAAGGTTCATAAAATTATAGAAAAGAATTTATCTAAGAGTGCTATGTACTCAGGTGGTATAAAAGGAGTGGGACCAAGATATTGTCCATCTATAGAAGATAAGATAGTAAAATTTGCAGATAAAGTTCGTCACCAGATATTTTTAGAACCAGAAGGTTTAAATGATCACACGATTTACCCAAATGGTATCTCCACATCACTCCCAGCTGATATTCAACAAGAAATATGCAATAATATCAATGGTTTAGAGAATGTTACAATATTAAGACCAGGGTATGCAATAGAATATGATTATATAGATCCACGTGAATTATTCTTAACCCTTGAAACCAAGAAGATAAGTAATCTTTATCTTGCTGGCCAAATTAACGGTACAACAGGATATGAGGAAGCCGCTGCTCAAGGCCTTATAGCAGGAGTAAATGCTGCCTTATCTATAAAAAAATTAGAACCATTTATATTAGATAGATCTGATGCCTACATTGGAGTAATGATAGATGATTTGGTGACAAAAGGAGTAGCTGAGCCATACCGAATGTTTACATCAAGAGCAGAATATAGACTAAGTTTAAGATCTGATAATGCTGATCAAAGATTAACCCCAAAGGGAATAGATATTGGTTTAATAGGTGACGGCAGAAAAGATATATATTTGCGTAAATTTGAACAGATCAGACAAATAAATCTAAAAATGAGCGAATCCAAGATTTCACCATCTAAAGCAGAGAAATTTGGAATTAAAATTGCAAAAGACGGAATATTGAGGTCGTCTAGTGAAGTTTTAACACAAAAAGGAATTAATATGAGCAAAATTAGGAAAATATGGTCTGATATACCTTTTTTTAGTGAAGAAATTGACGAGCAAGTCGAAATAAATGCCCATTATAGGGGTTATTTAAAGAAGCAAAAAGCCGATATTTTAGCATTTAAGAGGGATGAAAATCTAATTATCCCTGATAAAATCAATTATGATGGACTATCAGGCTTGTCTAATGAGGTAAAAGCTAAATTTAAACAAATTAAACCTAAAACTATGGGTCAAGCTCTAAGAATTGACGGAATAACTCCTGCAGCTGTATATATTTTGTTGTCACATGTCAAAAGAAAGTCTATTAAGCATATAGCTTAATGGATCATGAAATTTTAAATTCTTATTCTAGAATCAATCACTTAAATGTTTCACGTGAAACATTTTTGGACTTTGAAAACTATATATCTATGATTCTTGAAAAAAATAAAAAAATTAACATAATTAGCCAAAATACAGCATCAAAAAAAGCTATAATTGAGAGACATATTATAGATTCAGCACAAATAATTGAATTTGTTGACTTAAATTGCAATACAACCACAGATATAGGCTCAGGAGGGGGTATGCCTGGGATTATTGTAGCAATTATACTAAAAAATATGAAAAATAATATGAATGTGCATCTGTATGAAAAAAGCTACCATAAAAGCCATTTTTTAAAGGAAGTTTCAGAAAAATTAAATTTAAAAACAAAAGTTTTTCAAGAAAACATTTTTGAAATAAAAAATTTAGAAACAGGAACAATAATGTCAAGAGCATTCAAACCAATGCCAGTCGTTTTGGATTTAGTATATGAAAATTTTACAAAATATAAAAATTTAATTTTTTTTATGGGGAAGAGTGGAAAAAAAATTTTTGAAAATTCTAAAAAAAATTGGGAAATGGAGTATACGGAAAAAAAAAGTTTAACAAGCAAAGATTCATTTTTAATAAATATTAAAAAAATTAAAAAAAAAAAATAATAGGATTAAAAAAAAATTAAATGCAAATTATTTCAGTCATAAATCAAAAGGGTGGGGTTGGAAAAACCACTACGGTGATAAATCTTGCAGCCGGTTTATCTCAAATAGGTAAAAAAATTTTAGTAATTGATCTAGACCCACAAGGCAACGCTACTACAGGTCTGGGTTTATCGAATATGGATAGCTCAAGTGATACTATCTATGGAGTATTGAATGGAACTAGAGAAATTAGTGATATAATTAAAAAAACACAGTTTGAAAATTTAGATATTATTACATCAAATGTGGATTTATCAGGTCTTGAAGTAGAGACCGCTGATGATAGTAACAGAGCTTTTATATTAAAGACTAAATTAGCCGCATATTTAAACAATTCTAGAGGAATATATGATTATGTTTTGATTGATTGCCCACCTTCATTGAGCTTATTGACGGTAATGGCACTTGTAAGCTCAAACTCACTTTTGGTACCACTTCAGACTGAATTTTTTGCCTTGGAGGGTTTAACGCAGCTGATGAAAACAATTGAAAGGATAAAAGTAAGTTTAAATCCAGATTTGAAAATCAGAGGGATACTTTTAACTATGTATGACAAAAGAAATAAACTCTCTTCACAAGTTGAAAAAGAAGCGAGAGACTATTTTAGTGATAAAGTTTATACAACGGTAATACCGAGGAACGTTAGATTATCTGAAGCACCTTCACACGGTATGCCAGTTTTAATTTATGACAAATCATGTCCTGGTAGTAAATCTTATTTTAGTTTTACAGATGAGTTTGTTAATCAAGAGACGACTATTGGGAGTGCTGCTTAATGGATAAAATAAAAAAAGGACTAGGTAGAGGTTTATCATCGTTAATAGGTGAAACAAAAATAGAATCACAAAAAAATATGTTATCAATTAGTGACATAGTTCCAAATAAATATCAGCCAAGAAAAATTTTTGATGAGAATAATTTAAATGATTTAACTAACTCTATTAGAGAAAGAGGAATGATCCAACCCATTATAGTCCGTAAATCTGTCGAGAATATTTCCAAATTTGAAATAATTGCAGGTGAGAGAAGATGGCTTGCAGCACAAAGAGCCGGTCTTAATAATGTTCCCGTTGTAATAACAGAGGCAGATGATTTAAAATCTCTGGAATTTGCAATTGTTGAAAATGTCCAAAGACATGACCTTAACCCTCTTGAAGAAGCACAGGGTTATAAACGTTTGATAAATGATTTTTCATACGATCAAGAGAAAGTATCAAAATTTATTGGTAAAAGTAGAAGCCATATAACCAACTCATTGAGACTACTTACTTTGCCTGATGATGTAATAAAATTAATTGAGACCCAAAAATTGACGGCTGGTCACGCTAAGGTTTTAGTTGGATTAGAAAATGCAAGTTTTGTAGCGACTAAAATTATCGAGAAAAAGCTTTCTGTAAGACAAGCTGAAAATTTTGTGAAAATTTTTAAAAACAAAAAGCAAATATCAAGTAATAATAAAGATACTAATATTATTGCACTTGAATTATCAATTTCAAATAAAATTGGATTAAATGTTGATATAAACAATAATAAAAGAAATAAAGGTAAAATTAGTTTTGAATATAAAGATTTAGATCAATTAAATAAAATAATTGATATTATTAAAAAACATTATTAGTACCCACTGAGCATTTATTTAATATAAAGTCAGAAATTATATTAATAGAGTTGTTTATGTTTTTTTTAATTTGAAGCTCCATGTCACTTATATCATAAATTAATTCATCAATTTGTTTAGTTTTCCATTTATTTATTTGTTGTTTTATAATTTCCTTATCTTTCCAAAATATTGGAGGTTTTGCTAGTGCAATAGTTCTATCTAGATCATTATTTTTTTTATATTCGGAACGTAATTTTTTTAATCTTTTTATCTTTTGTAAAAAAGTTCTTGTAATAATTATACAATCTTCATTAGTAAAATTATTTTCATTCAGTATAGCCATTGTTTTTATTTTATTTTTAGCCAAACAATTATCAATAAGTTCTGAAATGCTGTAGTTCTCAATTAAATTAATAAGTTTCATTAGATCTTCAGTATTTAGTTTTTTATTAGTCATTAAAAAACAATCAATTTTATTTAACTCATTTATTAAAACACCTCTATCACCGTTGCATTTGTTTGCTATTAAATTGATATTAGATTGTGATATTGAAATATTTTTTTGTCTAAGAAAGTTCTGTATAATCCTTGATAGCGTTATTATGTTGTCTGGATAAAAAGCTACGCATATTAATTTCTTATTTTTCTCAAAAAAAGATCTGAGTTTCGATTTTTTATCTAAGTTATCTGAATTAATAATAATTTTAAGATTTGTAATATTTCTATTGATTAATTCTTCAATTATCTTCAACATTTTATCTGTTGCTCTATTAATGATTATAATTTTTTCGTTTTCGAATAAGGATTCAGATAAAATACTCTCATAAAATTCGTTAATTTTATCAATTACGTCTTTTTCGTCGTAGGTAAATAAGGATAAATTTTTATTTGTGGAAATTAGTTTTTTTATTTCTTCTTGTTTAGCCCCTTGGTTTTGCCCATAAAACAGTAAAATATTGTTGTGATTTATGTTTATTTTATTAACTTCATAATTTTTTAAAATCATTGTCTACTATTCATTTCTAAATTAAATTTTCTTATTGTTGATAAGGCAAAGCTTCTTTTCAGTGTTTCCTCGTAATTTTTCTGTTCAAATATATCAGATAAGTTTTTGACATTATGTTTTTCTTGAAAAGTTATTTCATCCTTAATTCCATTTTGTTCAACTGAAAAGTTTGCATTTAAAATGACTCTAAAATCTGATGTTGATCCCTTCATATCTTTTGAAAGGATATTTTTTTCAAATGAAGTATTTATTTTTAGTATGATTTTATTTTCTGCTTGAGAATTAGATATTCTTTTTATTTCTGAATTTAATATATCGTTCATAATTCGATCACCATTAATTTCAACTAAGTTTATAAAATAATTAGTTTGGTTATCTTTAGTATAAATTGGAGAAAAGCCACAATGCTGGATAAAAAAAATTAATAATAATAAAATTATTTTTTTATTCATTGTGTAATTATATTTAAAATTTTATTTTTTATGAAAATTGTTTTTTTTATACTTTCTTTATTTATATATTTTTTTAAATTTTCTTCAGCATAAACTATTTTCATTAAATCATTTTCTGTTGTATTCATTTTTGTATTTATCAAGCTTCTTTTTTTTCCATTAATTTGTACAACTATATTTACAAAATCTTCCTTAAGAAATTTTTCATCATATTTGGGCCAATTTATTTTTTCTACATTTAATGTTTTTAAACACTCATTTGAAAAGTGAGGAATTATAGGGGTCATTGCGATTAATATTTTTTTATAATTTTCAATTAATGTATTGGTTGTGTAATTTTTATCTAACTCCTTTGTAAAAAAAGAGTACATTTCGTATAAATTAGCAATTATTTTATTGTAACTAAAATTTTCAAGATTTTCAGTTACTCTTTTTAAGAATTTATTTGTATATTTTGTTAAATTTTCATCAGAGTCATTTTTATGATCTTTTTTAATTTCATATAAAATTTTTGAATTCAGGTTCCATAATTTTTGAATAAATTTAAATGCAGAAATTATTCCTTCCTCAGACCATTGCACATCTTTTTCTGGTGGGCTATCGGACAAAATAAATAATCTAGCCGAATCTGCTCCATAATTCGAAATAATATTCTCTGGATCTATAGTATTTTTTTTAGATTTAGACATGGACTCAGAAGCTCCAACTTTTACTAATACAGATTTATCTGTCTTTAGGTACTTTTTTCCATTAGAGACAATAATTTCGTCAGGACTAATCCAATTTCCCTCTTCGTCTTTATAAGTTTCGTGGCAAACCATTCCTTGTGTGAAAAGGCCTTCAAATGGCTCTGATAAATTAAAATCTTCATTTTCATAAGATAGTGCTTTCATGAAGAACCTAGAATACAACAAATGTAAAATTGCATGTTCAACACCACCTATATATTGATCGACTGGCATCCAATAATTAATATCTTCTTTTTTAAAACCATATTCAGTTTCCTTAGGAGAGCAAAACCTTAAATAATACCATGATGAGCAAACAAAAGTATCAAGTGTATCCGTTTCTCTTGTTAATTTTTTTCCATCTATTTCAATATTTTTCCATTTTTTTTCACTATCCAAAGGATTGCCTTTTGTTTTAAGATTAATATTTTCAGGAAGTTTAACTGGTAGCATAGATTTTGGTATTGGATGTACATTACCCTTTTCATCATATGCAACTGGTATTGGGCATCCCCAATATCTTTGACGAGATACACCCCAATCTTTTAATCTAAAATTAATTTGTTTTTTTCCAAGTTTTTTCTCTTCTAAAATTTTTATCGTTTCTATCACAGAATTTTCTGGAGCCTTAAGGCCATTTAAAAAATTTGAATTAATTAATATTCCTGGACCAGGGTAAGCCTCATCAGTGACACTATATCTGTCATCTTTATCTTCAGGTCTTACAACTGTAGTAATTTTAAGATTATATTTTTTAGCAAAATCAAAATCTCGCTGATCATGAGCTGGGCAACCAAATACAGCTCCAAATCCATAATCCATTAATACAAAATTTGCAAAATAAACTGGTACTTTTTGTTTAGGGTTTAATGGGTTGATTGCATATAAATCTGTTTTAAAACCAATTTTTTCCCCAACAGCAATAGCTTCTTCTGTAGTTCCAGTTTTAGAACACTCTTGTTTAAAATCTAAAAATTTTTTGTCATTAAGAAAAAATTTTGAAATTTCATGGTCCACAGAAACTGCTAAAAATGAAAAACCAAAAAGTGTGTCAGGTCTGGTAGTAAAACATTTTATACTTTTTACTGGCAAATCACCTTTTATTTTAAACTCTATTTCGCAGCCAAAGGATTTACCGATCCAGTTTTTTTGCATTATTTTTACTTTATTTGGCCAGTTATCAAGTGTTTCTAACCCGTCTAAAAGTTCTTGAGAGAATTTAGATATATTAAAGAACCACTGACTTAATTTTTTTCTTTCTACTAACGCTCCTGATCTCCAACCTTTACCATCAATTACTTGTTCATTAGCAAGCACTGTTTCATCAACGGGATCCCAATTGACATAATTTTCTTTTCTATAAACTAATTTTTTTTTTAATAATTCAAGAAAAAAAGTTTGTTGATGTTTGTAATATTCCTCTGAACAAGTTGAAATTTCTCTATCCCAATCAATTGAAAGACCAAGTTTTTTTAATTGAGATTTCATGTTTGATATATTGGTTTCAGTCCATGTTTTTGGATCTAAATTATTTTGTTTGGCCGCGTTTTCTGCTGGCATACCAAATGAATCCCAGCCCATTGGATGAAGTACATTATAACCTTGTAATGCTTTGTATCTAGCTAATACATCGCCAATAGTATAATTCCTAACATGTCCCATATGTATCTTTCCAGATGGATACGGAAACATTTCTAAACAATAAAATTTTTTTTTATTTTTATCTGTTTTAGTAGCAAAAGTTTTCTGGATCTCCCAGACTTCTTGCCATTTTTTTTCAACCGATTTGAAGTTATATCTGTCCACGGAAATAAATTTAATTAATTTAAAAACAGTTATTTAATATTTATGTTAGTTTGTTTTTTTCGCCTTTCTATTTTTTGAGGCTTTTTCTTTTTTATAAATAGCTGCTTTCTTTAAAATTTCTTTTGTTATTTCACTAACGAGTACTTTATTACTTTCTGTAATTTTACAGTTCATAAGGTTATCTCTACATTTTCTGTTGAATACTTTTATTTCTAGTGCATCTGATCTAATTTCATTTGTTAGGAATCTTATTGAAATTTTAATACTCTCACTAGGATCAGCATTGTCATAATACCAGTCAGTAATTATAATTCCCCCACTATAATTTACTGAGCTTAAAGGCATAAAATCAATGACGTCAAGAGAAGCTCTCCACAACTCATTAGAACTTGCAAATTCAAAACCTCCGCCACTCGTCATATCTCCTATGGCTTTATTTATTGTAAATCCTCTTCCCTCTTCAAGGTTTTGTTGCACTCTTTTTTTTGGATCATCTGGAAATTTTCTCGCATCACCGCCAGGAATACCAGGAATTTTACCGTCACACCCATTTAATAGTAATGTTAAAATACTTACAATGGATATAGCTCTAAATAATTTATAAGAAATTGTTTTAATCATCATTTTTCAATGCTTATACAACATAATTTTTTGATGTGATAAAATATATAGAAATTGCTGGAAAAAAGTGATGCAAAAATGCAACACTTATCAAATTTATCAATAAAACATACAATTTTTTGATAAATTTAATGAAGAAATGATAAATGTTCCCTGTTTATTATTAATAATTAACAAAAAATATTAAGGAGTAATTAATATGAACACATTTAAAAAAGTAGGATTAACTGCATTAGCTGGTTCTCTTGTAGTTACATCTGCAGTTGCTGGTGAAATGTCAGTAGCTGGTTCTGCTAGCATTGGACTTAAAAATACTTCAAAGTCTGCTACTGGTAGATCATGGACAATGGGAAATCAGTTAACTTTCTCAGGTTCAGGTGAGCTAGACAATGGTATGAATGTATCATTATCATTTGTATTAGACCAAGCTGATGACAGTACAACTGGTCTTGCAAATTCACCTTTTGATAGTCATTCTGTAACAATTAGTTCAGATTCATTAGGAACATTAGTATTCTCTGGTGAGGGTGGATCTTCTGCTCAATCAGCTATTGATACTACTGCTGCTGGTGACCTTTGGGATAATGGTTCTGGTTTTACAACGCCAAGAGCGTCAGAAGCTGGAAACAACAGTATGCTATATACATTACCAACATTCGTGGATGATTTGACAGTTAAAGCTGGTTACTCTCCAGGAGGAGCTGGTGGTGGATCTGCAACATCATATCACGTTGGATACTCAGGAGTTGAAGGTTTATCTGTTGACTACGCTGTAGGTCAAACAGAAACAATTGGTTCTGAGGAAGAGCATACAACTATGAAAGCTTCATACGCTTATGGTTCGTTCACGTTTGCTATTTCAAATACTGAAAACGCTTACGATCTTGCATCTTCAACTGATGAAGAAATTTCTTCATGGAAAGTTTCTTACACAGTAAGTGATGACTTATCAGTTTCTTACGGTCAAGAAACAATTGATACTGAAGGTCAATCTGTTGATGAAGAAGCAGAGTCAATTTCTGTAAGTTACACAACAGGTGGTGTTACTTTATCAGCTACTCAGTATGAGTTTAGTGGTAGAGGTAACAGCAATACTGAAGCTAATGGAACTGGTGATGCAGAAAGATGGTCATTATCAGCTTCTTTCGCATTCTAATTTAATTAAATTTAAATTTCTAAAAGGGCCCCTTTTTAGGGGCCTTTTTTTTATTCAAAATAAGATATTCCAGCAAATTCTAAATTGTCTAAAAGGTTGAGCTTGTGAATATTTTTTTCAGAAATTCCGCCTAGAACAACTATCTTTTTCATTGTTAATTTGGAAATTAATTTAAATTTATTAATTCCTAAATAGTTCTTATTTTTTTTGAATAAGGAGGATATGAAAATTTTTTCTACTTTTTGGATTTCTTTAGTTCTAATTTCTTTAAGATTATGTGCTGATCCAATAATTTTAAATTTTTTCTTATATGAAAAAGATAAATGATTAAAATCCTTATTAAATGAAGGTATATAAGCTCCATCTAAGCTTAAATTAATTGCTAACTTAATATTATTAGATAGATAAAATTTTATTTTTCTTTTTTTACAATAGTTCTTAATTTTTAAAATAAGTAATTTATCTATTTTTTTTTCAGAGTAATTTCTATAAATAATAATTGTATTCTTATCTTGTTTATCGATATTATTTGTGTCAAATTTATTTATAAAGTAATATTTATTGCTTTTATAATAATGCATAAAACAATTCAAAATTTATTAAATATAGAAAATAAAATTCAAGCTGATCTTGATAACTTAAATATTATTAACCAAACGAAAATTATAGCAGTATCAAAAACTTTTAAAATGGATAAAATTTTACCTTTGATTAAGCATGGTCATGTTGATTATGGTGAAAATAAAGTTCAAGAAGCTCTAGAAAAGTGGACAGAGGTAAAAGCAAATAATTCAAATATTAAACTACATTTAATTGGTAAATTACAAACTAATAAAGTCAAATTTGCTGTGAAAATATTTGATTATATACATTCAGTTGATTCAGTAAAACTTGCACAAAAAATTTCCGATGAATGTTTAAAGATAAATAAAAAAATTAAAATTTTTGTTCAAGTTAATATTGGACAAGAAGCTCAAAAGTCAGGAATTGATCAAGACGATTTAGATAATTTAGTTTCTTTTTGTAAAAACACTAATCTAGAATTAGTTGGGCTAATGTGCATTCCTCCTTTGAATTTAGATCCTCTGATTTATTTTAAACAGATGTCAAAATTAAATAAAAACTATGGATTGGCTGACTTAAGTATGGGCATGTCATCAGATTATCTAATAGCTGCAAAAAATTCAGCTACGTATTTGAGAATAGGATCTAGTATTTTTGGTGAAAGATCTTAAAAAATTTTAATCTTAGAATTTTTTTTTATAATTTTAGCTAAAATTAAAAAATCCTTTTTTTTAAGTGCAATACATCCAACAGTAGGCTTGTAGTTATTTGTTAGATGTATAAATATACAACTACCCAATCCTGGAACTGGTTTTTTATAATTGTACTTGATTGGGATAAAAAGATCATATTTGTTATCTTTTCTCATTAATATTTCATGTTTAATTTTTTTACTAATTTTTATACGCCTGTTATATTTTGTTGGAAAATTAACATCGTCACACCACCCCATATCATTTTTAATTTCAATACATTTAAGAAACGTTTCTGGTTTATTAATTCTATCTCTTCTATAATAAAGGTTTTCAATTTTAAATGTACCTTTGGGTGTTTTTTTATCTCTTTCTTTTTTATTTTTAGTTGAACCTTTTTTACCAATACAGCACCTAAATTTAAATTCATCTATATGAAGAGTGTGTTTATTTTTTACAAAAATTGTCATATTCTCTCTTAAGTGACTACACAAAATTTAATTATTTATAAGTTTAACGTTTTATATCATATTCTTGAAGAACTTAGTTTAGATTTAAATCTTAAGGTTACCTTTGCAAATACTGAAAGTTCTTTAAATGAATGTGTAAAAAATTTAAATAATTACTTAATTATTTCAAATAAAGAATATTTAGATATTAACAATCAATTAGTTTTAGATAATCTACCGATTAATATTTTTAAATTAATTGAAAAGATAAATATTGAATTTTTAAAAATACAATTTAGCAGTCAGTCTGAAGTTAAAGTAAAGAATTATATTATTGATCTAAATTCAAGAGAAATTATAATAAATAATACTAAGCTTAGATTGACTGAAAAAGAGATTAATACAATAATTTATTTATCAAAATCAAACAAACCAGTAAGTATTGATGAATTACAAGAAAAAGTGTGGAGTTATCAATCCGATATAGAAACTCATACTGTTGAAACACATATCTACCGATTGAGAAAGAAAATTTTATCTACTTTTAAGGATAGTGAATTTATAATTAGTGAAAAAAATGGTTATCAAATCAAATAAGAAAAACCCGATGGCTAAAGATTTATTTACTAAAAAGTATAAACCCAAAATAGTAAAGCCCAAAAAAGGTAAAGGCAGTTTTAAAAGAAAGAAAAGTTAAATTTAAAGTCTTGCTCCAATTTGTTGGATTACCTTTGATGACATTTCAGTACCTTTCTCGAGACACTGGTTTGTAGATAGTTTGTTGACGTACCCATGTAAAAATCCAGCAGCAAAGAGATCACCCGCTCCTGTTAGGTCAACAATTTTGATATTTTTTTGGACATTACTTTCAAAAACTTCATGACCATTAATAGCAACTGCACCTTTTTCTCCTCTAGTTACAATCACTAATTTATTAAGTTGTTTTGAAAAATTTACAACTTCATCAAAACTTTTTGCTTCAATTAATGAGGTAATTTCTTGTTCGTTAGCAAAAGTTATATCAAGTTTGTTTTTAATTAAGTTTAAAAAATGAGGTTTATGTCTGTCTACGCAAAATAGATCTGAAAGTGACATAGCAACTTTGTTTGCGTTATTTATAGCTTTATCGAAAGCTTTTTTTGGTTCCCCTTCATCCCATAGGTAGCCTTCCAAAAATATTATCTCACTTTTTTTAATTGCATCTGAACTAACATCGTTTTCATTAATTTTTCCTGCTGTTCCTAAAAAAGTACACATTGTTCTTTCTGAATCTGGCGTTACTAATATTAAACATGTTCCTGTTGGCAATTGCTCTTTTTTTTTAGAATAAAAATACTCTACATTTTCTTTTTTCAATCCCTCTTCATACTTACTACCAAATTCGTCATCTGAAACTTTACCTATAAAACCAACTTTGTTACCAAGTTGCGATAGCCCAACTATAGAGTTTGCTACAGAGCCACCAGAAACTGTTTTCGCAATTTTAAGATTTGTTAATAAATTTTTGAACTCACTTTCATCAAAAAATAATTTCATCGTACTTTTTGTAAGATTATTGTGCACAATAAAATTGTCATCAACTTTACAGATAACATCTACAATAGCATTTCCTATTCCTAAGATTTTCATACTAAGCCTTTTTCGTAATAACAGGTTTTTTTCTATTTGGGTAGCAAGTAGTACAAATTTTACAAGTTAAGCCATAACAATCCCTTGCCTTACAATACTCTCTGCCATAAAAAATTATTTGTAAATGAAGCTTGGACCAGGTTTTTTTTGGAAATATTCTTTTTAAATCCTTTTCAGTTTGAACTACATTTTTTCCATTTGTTAAACCCCATCTTTGTGCAAGTCTGTGAATATGAGTATCAACAGCAAAAGCTGGATATCCAAAACCTTGAGACATCACAACACTAGCTGTTTTATGGCCTACACCAGGTAATTTTTCGAGTTCTTCAAAAGTTTTAGGCACTTTACCCTTGTGTTTTTCTAACACTTGCTTTGACATTAAGTAAATACTTTTTGCTTTAATTCTAAAAATACCAATTTTTTTTATTAATTTCTCAATTTTCTTTCTTCCTAATTTTACAAAGTGTTCTGGTTTATAGTATTTTGGATATATATCCTTTGTTACATTGTTAACGTTAACATCTGTACACTGTGCAGAAAGTAGTACAGAAATTAATAGAGTGAAAGTATTTTTACTTTTTAAAGGAACAGGTGCTTTAGGGTAAATTTTATTAAGAGTTTTAATTATGATTTTTGCTTTTTGTTTTTCATTCATTATGAAAAGTTAAGCAAATCTCTCATAGAATATAAGCCAGGTTTTTTTTTCATTAACCATTTAGAAGCAGTTAAAGCTCCATCCGAGTAAAGTGCTCTATCAAAAGCTTCATGGTTTAATGTAATTATTTCTTTTCCACTTGAAAATTTCACCTCGTGTTCACCAATAATTTCACCTTTTCTGATTGAGTTGAAATTAATTTTTTTTCCGTAAGGAAAAGATTTTTTATTTAAAAATTTTTTTCCCATTAAATTATATAAATTTTTATTTTTTCCATCGGCAATTCCTTTACCAAGCATTAACGCAGTACCAGATGGATAGTCTTTTTTATGTTTGTGGTGTACTTCAAATATTTTAGTTAAGTATTCATCATTCAATGATTTGGAGGCAATCTCAGTTAAATACATTAATAAATTTACACCTAAGCTCATGTTCCCAGCTTTTAAAATAGGTATTTTTTTTGAAAATTTCTTAATCTGATTATCCTGACTTCTGGTAAATCCAGTAGTACCAATTATTACTTTTTTTCTTAATTTCGAGGCTATTTTTAATATTTCAAGAGTGCATTTAGGAATAGTAAAATCAATTATTACGTCAGCTTTTCTAAAAGCTTTTTCAGAATTTAACTCAGGTTTAACTCCATTAAACTTTTTATTTATTAATCTATTTTCTGTAAGTGTAACTAGTTTAAAGTTTCTATTTTTCTTTGAGGACTTGATTAATTGCTGGCCCATTCTACCCACGCAACCAGAAATAGCTAAATTAATTTTTTTCATTTAGCTAATATTAACCTGTTTTAGAAGATTAGTCTTTTAGTTTTTCCAGAAATCTTTTGCTTTTTGAAAAAATTTTTTAATGCTCGGATTCGACTTATCGTTTTCAATTTCTCTAAATTGCTCTAATAATTCTTTTTGTTTTTTATTTAAATATACAGGGACCTCTGTTTTAACTTGAACATATAAGTCCCCAAAATCTCCTCTTCTCATAAATGGCATACCTTTACCTTTAAGTCTAAACTGTTTACCATTCTGAGTTCCATCAGGAATTTTTATTTTTGCTTTTCCACCATCAATTGTTGGAATTTCAACGGTAGTTCCTAAAGCAGCATCAGCTAAAGAAAGAGGGAATTCAAAAAATAAATTTTCGTCAGACCTTTTAAATAAGTTATGTGAATTTACATTAATAAACAGATAAAGATCACCCGTTGCTCCACCTCTTGTTCCTGCTTCACCTTTTCCTGCTAATCTTATTCTTGTTCCATCATCGACACCTTTTGGAATTGTAACAGATATCCTCTTAGATGCTTGTTTTTTGCCCTGACCATTACAATCATTACAAGGATTTGTAATTTCCTCACCATTTCCATTACATTGAGGACAGGTTTGTTGTACGGTAAAGAAACCTTGATTAGATCTTATTCTACCATTCCCACCACAATATGAGCATCTGTCTGGAGAATAACCTGGTTTTGATCCATTACCTTTGCAAGTTCCACACTGTTCCGATGTAGAAAATTTAATATCTTGTTTTTTTCCATGGTAGGCTTCTTCTAGAGAAATAGATAAATCATACCTTAAATCTGAACCTCTGTTATTTGATTTTCTACTTCTTGATCGTCCACCTCCTCCAAAATCACCAAAGAAATCCTCAAAAATATCTGAGAAATCTGCTCCACTGAATCCACCAAAACCACCACCTGGTCTACCACCACCGTTTTCAAATGCAGCATGACCAAAGTTATCATAGTTTTGCTTTTTTTCTTTATCTGAAAGAATTCCATAAGCCTCGCTGGCTTCTTTAAATTTCTCCTCAGCTTTAGTATCTCCAGGATTTTTATCAGGATGATACTTAACAGCTAATTTTCTATATGCAGATTTTAATTCATCAGGACTTGCGCTTTTATTTACGCCTAGGACATCGTAATAGTCTCTTTTAGCCATCAAATTACCCCAGACAATTAGATGTCAGTTTAAGCGCTTTTTTCTTTATTCTCGTCTTTTACTTCTTCGAAATCAGCATCGACAACATTCTCGTCTTTTTTGCCTGTATCATCTCCACCATCATCTTTTCCAGAATCAGGTTTTGCACTTTGTTGTGATTTATAGATTGCTTCACCAAGTTTCATTGAAGCTTGAACTAAAGTTTCAGTTTTTTTCTTAATATCCTCAATATCTTCACCTTTTAAAGCTTCTTTTACTGCAGTCGATGCATCCTCAATTGCTTTTTTCTCTGCATCAGAAATTTTTGATCCATGCTCTTTTAAATTTTTTTCAGTAGAGTGAATTAAAGTATCTGCTTGGTTTCTAACATCAACCGACTCTCTTTTCTTTTTATCAGCTTCTTTGTTAGCTTCTGCATCTTTAACCATTTTTTCAATTTCTTCATCACTTAGTCCGCCTGAAGCTTGGATTTGAATTTTCTGCTCTTTACCGGTTCCCTTATCTTTTGCTGAAACATTTACGATACCATTAGCATCAATATCAAATGTAACTTCAATTTGAGGCACTCCTCTTGGAGCTGGTGCAATACCCACTAATTCAAAATTTCCTAAAGCTTTATTGTCAGCAGCCATTTCTCTTTCACCCTGTAGAACTCTAATAGATACAGCTGGCTGATTATCTTCTGCAGTTGAAAACACCTGACTTTTTTTAGTTGGTATTGTTGTATTCTTATCAATCAGTTTTGTAGAAACTCCACCAAGTGTTTCGATACCAAGTGATAGTGGAGTTACATCTAATAAAAGTACATCTTTAACATCACCTTGTAAAACACCTGCCTGTATAGCAGCACCCATTGCAACTACTTCATCTGGGTTTACACTTTTGTTAGGATCTTTACCAAAAAAATTTTTTACTTCCTCGATTACTTTCGGCATTCTAGTCATACCACCAACCATAACCACTTCATCAATTTCACTAGCAGTTATTCCAGCATCTTTTAGAGCCGTCTTGCATGGAGGCATCGTTCTAGAAATTAAATCCTCAACTAAAGCTTCAAGCTTTGCTCTAGTCATTTTTAAATTAATATGTTTTGGACCTGTTTTATCTGCTGTAATAAAAGGTAAATTTATATCCGTTTGTTCAGCAGATGATAATTCTATTTTTGCTTTTTCAGCTGCTTCTTTTAATCTTTGTAAAGCAAGTTTATCAGATTTAAGGTCAATTCCATTATCTTTTTTAAATTCAGAAATCAAATAATCAACAACAGCATTATCAAAATCTTCACCACCTAAAAAAGTATCACCATTAGTTGATTTAACTTCAAATACACCATCACCTAATTCTAAAATAGAAACATCAAATGTTCCTCCACCTAAATCATATACAGCAATTTTTTTATTTTGTTTTTTATCTAAACCATAAGCTAGAGACGCAGCTGTTGGTTCATTGATAATTCTTAAAACCTCTAATCCAGCAATTTTTCCTGCATCTTTTGTTGCCTGTCTTTGTGCATCATTAAAATATGCGGGCACTGTAATCACAGCTTTTGTTACGGCTTGACCTAAATATTTTTCTGCTGTTTCTTTCATTTTTTGTAAAATAAACGCAGATATTTGAGAAGGTGAATATTTTTCTCCTTTAGCTTCTATCCAAGCATCACCTTTTTCAGAATTAATTATTTTGAAAGGTGCAGCTTCCACATCTTTTTTTACAGTTGGATCATCAAAATTTCTTCCTATTAATCTCTTAACCGCAAAGATAGTATTTTCTGGATTTGTAACAGCTTGTCTTTTAGCTGGTTGTCCAATTAATTTTTCATTTTTATCTGTAAATGCTACTACAGATGGAGTAGTTCTTGCTCCTTCAGCATTTTCCAAAACCTTAGCTTGTGTTCCTTCCATAATGGCAACACATGAATTTGTTGTTCCTAAGTCTATTCCAATAATTTTACTCATAATATTAATGTCTCTCTTTCGACATATAGGGTTTAAATGTGAAACTACAAGTTGATCTCATAATTATTTATTTTCCAAATTTTCCTTATTTTCTTCAGTTTTTTCCTCTTTTATTGTAACTTTTTTTGACACTCCTACTAATGAGGGTCTTAGTAATCTGTCTTTTATAGTAAATCCTTTTTGAATTTCCTGGATTATTGTTCCAGGTTCTTTCGTATCATCTTCTATTTCCATCATTGCTTGATGAAAGTTTGGATCTAGTTTTTTGTTAATGCTATCTATCGGTTTAATATTATTTTTTTCAAATATTGAGATTAGATCTTTTTTAATTATGTCTAAATGTTCTAGAGTTTTTTTCAATGCTTCTGTTTCTTTTAACTTGTCGTCACTTTCAAGAACATGTTTTGATCGATCCAAGTTATCAATCAAATTTAATGCTTCTTTAGCAAAACTATAACCACCATATTCAAAAGCATCCTCTTTTTCTTTTTCAAACCTTCTTCTTTGGTTCTCCATTTCAGCAAAAGTTCTTGCTAATTTATCTTCTAGTTCAACAATCTTTTCCTCTGGAGTTGGTTCTTTAATTTCTTCCTTCGGTTCTTGGTCTGTTTCTTGTTTATTTTCTTCGGCTAAGTTTTTTTCAGTTTTATCATTTTCTTTTACTGTATCATGGTTTTGATTTACAGAAGTGCTATTTTGGTTTTCCTCTTTTTCCATAGTCATTTATATGGTAAGGATTTTAATAATTTCCAGATGTCTAAACAAAAAATAAATAAACTACTCATTGGGACTAATAACAAGGGCAAATTAAGAGAAATTAAGAGTTTATTGCCAAAAAAGGTAAAAATACACTCTACATCTGAATTTAAGCTCAAAAGTCCATTAGAAAATGGTAAGACGTTTAAAGAAAATTCATTAATTAAATCTAATTATTTTTCAAAAAAAACAGGATTAACATGCTTGGCGGATGACTCCGGTTTAGAAATAGATTTTTTGGGTAAAAGTCCTGGAATTTATTCTGCAAGGTGGGGAGGAAGGCATGGAGATTTTAATAAAGCTATTAAAAGAGTTTACAGAGAGCTAAATAAAAAGGATAAAAATTGGAAAAATAAAAAAATTAAAGCAAGATTTATTTGTGCACTTTCTATTTCTTATTTAAGTAAAAAAATTGTTTGTGTTTTAGGAAAAGTTGAGGGTCATATTTCAGATAAACCAAGAGGAAAAAATGGATTTGGCTATGATCCAATTTTTATTCCTTTAAAAAAAAGAAAAACTTTTGGAGAAATGAAGCCGTCTCAAAAATATAAGATGGACCATAGATATCAAGCTTTTAAAAAAATTAAAAAATTTCTATAAGTTTTTGATCCTCAATTTTATAAAAATTAAGTCTATGATTTATTTTGTTATTTTTAATATCAAAAATTCCTATTTTTCCTTTGAATGAGTTTTTTCTTTTAAAAATTTTATTTAGGTTTTCTGCTTTTGAGTTTATTGACAAATAATAAACTAAGCCAACAAGATCATAACTCAATAGAGATAAGTGTGTAGGGTCTTCATTAAATGCGTTGAAGTATTTTATTTTGTAGTTATCAAAATTTCCTTTATTTATTGATGGGTAATATAATGGCTGGATATCAGTTTCGTTTAATAGACTTTCATCAAACCATTGATTTAAAGTTATAAAATATTTATTTTTAGGAAGTACATCAGTATACAAAAGCGATGTAGATACACTTTTTAGACTTTCATCAAAATCTGCAATTACAACAGCATCAAAATTTAAACCACCCAACGTGTATCTTTTTTCAAGTCTTTTTATCTTTTTTTCTTTATTAGGATCATTTGAATTTTTTATCCTTTTTATTTCATCTTCCAAATTTTGTTTTCTAATTCTATAATTTGTAATTTCCTCTATCTGTTTCGTTAGTTTTGTAGGCTCTGTATTATATTCATAATCTTTATAAATTTTTATTTTTGAATTTTTCATTCCTCTTTTGATTTCAAATTCATAATCTTGAATTGGTGTTAAAAAAATAGTTCTTTGTATTTGATTAGTTTCTAAAAATTTTTTTATTGTGTTAAATTGTGATGTTGAATTAATTCCAGCAGAAATTACATTTTTAGGAAGATCTAAAGTTTTATTTGTTAATGATAAAAATTTTAAATCCTTCATTTCATCTAAATAAGTTAAACTTTCATAGAATACAGGGCCAATAACAATTTTTATTCCCATTTCACTTAATTCAAATGCTGATTTTAAAGTTTGGTTAGCTTTAGTTGCTGTATCTTTAGGAAATATTTCAATTAAATTGTTATCAATGTCTTTCACAGCTAATCCAACTGCTTTAATGATTGATTCTCCAATCTTCTTATTTTCTCCTGTCATAGGTACCAATAATCCTATTTTGATTTTTTCTTGAGCATTAACAGCTGTAAAAAAAAGAAAGTGAAAACTTAAAAGAATAAGATAAATAATTTTAATTAATTTAACCATTTTGATGTTAGTATAATATTTTTTGAGCTAAATTATGATCATAAAACCACAATTAAAATTAAAAGAATACGAAAATGGTCTTTATTTAGTATCAACTCCCTTAGGAAATCTAAAAGATATAACGTTAAGAGCAATTGAGGTTTTACAGCAATCTCATTATATTTTATGTGAAGATACTCGCGTTTCAAAAAATCTTTTAGAAAAGTATCAAGTAAAATCAAAATTAATTTCAAATCATAAATTTAATGAAAAAAAAAATTTAGTAAAAATTATTGAATATTTAAAATCTGGAAAAATAATCTCTTTGATATCTGATGCTGGTACACCTGGTATTTCTGATCCTGGTTCAATTTTAGTTAATGAGTGTATTAATAATGAGATAAAAATTTTTCCAATTCCTGGACCTTCTGCTATTGCTGCAGCTATTTCAGTTAGTGGTTTTTCAGATAAATTTTTGTTCTGTGGTTTTTTTTCTGATAAAAAAAATCAATTATTTAATGAATTAAAAAAATACTCTGAATATGAAAATTCTTTAGTTTTTTTTATTTCTCCTAAAAAAATTAACAAAATTATACCTGAAATAAAAAAGAATTTTACTGGAAGAAAAGTAGTTTTTTGTAGGGAAATAACAAAAATATATGAAGAATTTATTAGAAAAAATGTGGATGAATTACAATTGTTTGATAAAGAACCAAAAGGTGAACTTACGGTTGTTATTTCAGAAAAAAAAATTAATAAAAATATATCTAAAAAATTGACTGAATCAGATATGAATATAATAAAAAAAATGATTAATAAATTATCTACCAAAGAAATTACTAATATTTTAAGTCAGAGTATTAACGTGCCTAAGAAAGATATTTATAATTATTGTTTAGAATTAAAAAATGAAGAATAAATTTCTTATTTTTATTTTAGTGATTTTTGTTTTAACAGGATGTGTTGGAGTTGGTACCAAAGGTCTTTTTGGAACCGGTGTCTCAGTTGCTTTAGATCCTAGAACAGTTGGTACTCAAATAGATGACTCTATCATGCAGAAAAGTATAAGCGCAAAGATTTTGGCAAAAGATAAAAAATATCTATTAACTGTAAAAACCAAAGTTTTAGATGGGAGAATTTTTGTTACTGGAAAAGTAGATAGCCCAGAAGAAAAATTAATGATTACTAAATTAGCATGGGAAACTAAAGGTGCTAGATCAGTAAGGAACGATATTAAAATAAAAGAAGAATTTAATTTTAAACAATCTGCAAAAGATGTTTTAATTACTTCTCAGCTTAGAACAGCAATAATTGTTAATAAAAATATTAAGGCAACTAATTATCAAATAGATACCTATAAGAAGAAAATTTATATTTATGGAATTGCTTTAACTTCAGAGGAAAAAGATTTAGTTATAAGTGAAGCAAAAGAAATACTTGATGTCGAAGACGTTATTGCAAGTATAATACTTGTTGAAGATTTAAGAATTCAAAGAGAGTAATTATTTTTTGTAATCAATAACTTGGGAAGAATAAGCAGCAATCGATGCTAGGTTAAGTATCTCAGAAGTTGATGATCTTAAAGGTGCAATTTCTATTGGAAGCCCAAGGCCAATTAGTAATGGTCCAATAACTTTTGTGTCTCCAATTGTTTTCATAAGTTTATATGAAATTGCTGCACTATGCTGTCCGGGCATTATTAAAATATTTGCTTTACCAACTATCTTTGCAAAAGGATAAAGTTCCTCATACTCTGGATTAAGAGCAACATCAGGCTGCATATCTCCATCAAATTCAAAGTCTACTTTTCTCTCTTTTAATATCTCGACTGCACTCCGAATATGTTTTGTTCTACTAGTAAGAGGTTGGCCAAATGTAGAGTGGGATACAAAAGCAACTTTAGGGTCAAATCCAAAAAGTCTTACTACTCTTGCTGTAGATATAGCAATTTCAGCCAATTGTTCAGAGGTTGGATATTCATGTACACTTGTATCACCTACAAAAATAGTTTTACCTTTATGAACTATCATGTTTAAACCAAACATAATTTCACCTTTTCTTACATCAACAACTTGCTTAATTTTTTCAAGTGAAGCACCAAATCGTCTTGTATTACCTGTTACAGCACCATCAGCATCACCACAGGCAACCATACTAGTAGCCCAAACAACTCTATCATTTCTGATCATTCGGTCACAATCTCGTTCTAATAATCCTTGCTCTCTTTGTAATTTTTCAAATAAATGTTTAACGTATCTTTTTCTTTTTTCTTCATCTTTTGAATTCACAATTTCAATGTCAAAACTCTCACTATAACCAATATTTTTAATTTGTTCTTTAATTTTAGTTTCTTTACCGACCAGGATTGGAATACCTAATTTTGAATTTTTAAATGCTATAGCGGCTTTTAAAGTATTTTCATCTTCACCATCTGCAAAAACAATTCTTTTCTGATTTTTTTTAATAAATGAATTTATACCTTGCATGATGGTTACTGTTGGGTCTAGTCTTTGTTTTAGTTGATCTTTATAAACTTCAAAATCATCTATATTTTTTCTAGCTGCTCCACTATCTATAGCTGCTTTTGCTACAGCCGCTGGTATTACACTAATTAATCTTGGATCAAATGTAGATGGAATAATATAATCTTTTCCATAATGAGGTCTTTCTCCACCCATAGCTGCAACAACTTCATCAGGAACATCTTCTCTTGCAAGCCTAGCTATTGCATTAGCTGCAGCAACCTTCATTTCTTCATTTATCGTTTTAGATCTCACATCTAAAGCGCCTCTAAAGATATAAGGAAATCCAATTAAATTATTTACTTGATTAGGGTAGTCTGATCTCCCTGTTGCAACAATTGCATCATTTCTAACCTCACTAATTTCCTCTGGGGTAATTTCTGGATCAGGATTAGCACAAGCAAATATAATTGGATTTTTTGCCATAGATTTAACCATCTCTTTTTTTAGAACACCTTTTGCTGATAATCCTAAAAAAACATCTGCGCCTTTAACAGCATCCTTTAAAGTTCTATGTTTGGTTTTAACTGCATATCTGGATTTCCATTGATCGATTCCTCCAGTTCTTCCTTGGTAAATAACGCCCTTTCTGTCTAGCATTATTATATTTTCAGACTTTACTCCTGAGTTTTTAAATAACTCAGTGCAAGCTTGTGCTGAGGCTCCAGCACCATTAACTACAACTTTAATTTTTTTTATTGATTTACCGCAAATATCTAGGGCATTAATTAATGCTGCAGTAGTTATAATCGCTGTTCCATGTTGGTCATCATGAAAAACTGGGATATCTAAAATTTCTTTTAATTTCTGTTCTATTATAAAACAATCTGGGGCCGCTATGTCTTCTAAATTTATTCCACCAAAGCTAGGTGCAAAATTTTTAATTGAATTTATGATTTCATCTGAATCTTTACAATCAATCTCTAAATCAATCGAATCGATATCTGCGAATCTTTTAAATAATACAGCCTTTCCTTCCATCACAGGCTTTGATGCAAGAGCACCTAAATTTCCCATCCCTAATATTGCTGAACCATTACTTATTACAGCAACAAGGTTTCCTTTACTTGTGTAATCATAAGCTGCATCTGGATTTTCACTTATCTTTTTTACTGGGGCCGCAACACCTGGAGAATAAGCTAAAGCGAGATCACGCTTAGTCGTCATATTTTTTGAAGAAATAATCTCAATCTTGCCTGGTTTTTTGTCTTTATGAAAATCTAAAGCCTCTTTATCTGTGTAATGATCAATTTTTGTTTTTTTCATTTCTGATAACAATAAGTGTACAATTGGGGTAAAATTAAGACTAATATGATTTATGAACTTACTTAAGTCAACAGGTACATTTGGTTTTTATACTATCATTAGTAGATTGCTTGGTTATTTAAGAGATATTTTAATAGCAATTTTTCTAGGAACAGGGATGTTGGCTGATGCTTTTTTTGTAGCATTTCGAATTCCAAATACTTTTAGAAGATTGTTTGCTGAAGGCACCTTTAATGCAGCATTTGTTCCAAGTTATTCATCAGAAATTACTAAGGGAAAAAAACAATCAAATAAATTTGCTAACGATATTTTTAATCTACTTTTTTTAGGGTTGTTATTTTTAACAATAATTATTGAAATTTTCATGCCTGCATTTGTTTCAATTATTGCCCCAGGATTTGTGGGTGATTTAGAAAAAATGGAGGTAGCAATTAATTTAACAAGAATTACTTTTCCTTTTTTATTTTTTATTTGTCTAGCCTCTTTTTTTTCTGCAATCTTAAATTCACATAATAAATTCGCAGCTGCAGCTGCAGCGCCAATAATTTTAAATATTGTTTTAATTTTAGTATTGATTTTTTCTAAATCTTTAGGTGATCAATTAGTTTATTATTTATCCTATGGTGTTTCTTTTGCTGGTTTTTTACAATTAATATTTTTATATAAATATGTATCAAAATATTACTCGCTTGAATTTAATTACAAATTAAAAGTAAGTAATAAAGTTAAGTTTTTTTTTAAAAAACTTTTACCGAGTATTTTTTCCTCTGGAGTTACCCAAATTAATATTTTAGTAGGTACAATAATTGCATCATTTCAAGCAAGTGCAGTTTCTTATTTATATTATGCAGATAGAATTTATCAAATTAACCTAGCTATAGCTGGTATTGCTATAGGTGTTGTAATACTTCCACAGCTTTCAAAATATATTCAATCTAGAAAAAAAAATAAGATTTTGCTTATACAAAATAAAGCTCTTGAATTAAGTTTGTTCTTAAGTCTTCCAGCAACTATCGCTTTAATCATAGGATCAGAACAAATTATTTCAGCTTTATTTGGCTATGGGTCTTTCAATGAAAATTCGGTGAGCAACTCAAGCTTAGCTTTATATTACTTTGCTTTAGGTCTGCCTGCTTTTGCATTGATAAAAGTTTTTTCAAGTTTTTTCTTTGCAAATCATGATACCAAAACTCCATTTTATATTTCCTTGATCTCAGTATTGGTTAATATCTTTATCAGTTTGTATTATTTTAGTGAAATTGGTTTTATAATAATTCCAATAGCCACATCTATTTCATCTTGGTTTAATTCTATTTTGTTATTTTTATTTTTAAAAAATCGAAAATTATTTTATTTTAATCAAATTTTTTTTATTAAATTTATTAAAATAATTTTTGCATCAATTATGATGGGTTTATTTTTTAATTTTATGTTAAATTTTTTCCAAAATGAGTTAGCATTTAATCAATCAATTAAATCTTTTTATTTAGTTTTATCTGTTATATTAGGATTATTGTTTTATTTAATTGTGTGTTATTTCATCAAAGCTTTTCAAATGAATGATATTAAATTAAAGTATTAATTTTATGGGTAAAAAAATATTCTCTGGTGTTCAGCCTACAGGCAATCTTCATCTTGGAAATTATTTAGGTGCCATAAAAAACTTTGTAGACTTAAATAATGATAAAGATAATAAATGTATTTTTTGTGTAGTTGATCTACATGCCATTACAGTAAGGCAAGATCCTAAAGAATTAAAAAATAATATCCGAGAAACTGTTGCAACTTTTATAGCAAGCGGAATAGACTCAAAAAAAAGTATAATTTTTAATCAATCTAGTGTGGCTGCTCATGCAGAAGGAGCATGGATATTAAGCTGTGTTGCTAGAATGGGTTGGTTGAATAGAATGACTCAATTTAAGGAGAAAGCTGGTAAAGATAAAGAGAAAGCCAGCATAGGACTTTACTCTTATCCAGTTTTAATGGCAGCTGATATTCTTTTATATGATGCTACACATGTTCCAGTAGGTGATGATCAAAAGCAACATTTGGAGTTATGTAGAGATATAGCTCAAAAATTTAATAACGATTTTGAAGTAGAAAATTTTCTTCAAGTTCCTGAACCTTTAATTCAAAAAGAATTTTCAAGAATAATGAGTTTAAAAGATGGTTCAAAAAAAATGAGTAAATCAGAATTGTCAGATTTAAGTAGAATAAATTTAACAGATGATAAGGATCAAATAATAAACAAAATCAAAAAAGCGAAAACGGATCCTTTGCCTATGCCACTAGATATAAAGGAGTTTGATGAAAGGTTAGAGGCGAAAAATCTTTTAGGAATATATTCAAGTTTAACTAATTCTACATTAGAAAACTCAGTAAAAAATTTTGCAGGTAAAAATTTTTCAGAATTTAAGGAACAATTAGCTGAGGAACTTGTGAATAAAATTGAACCTATTTCTAATGAGATAAAAAAACTTTTAGGAGATAAAAGTTATTTAGATAAAATTCTTCTAGATGGAGTTGAAAAAGCTAATTTAATTGCATCCAAAAAGATTGAAAGAATTAAGGAAATAGTAGGTTTTTAATAAAAATCTATTATCAAGTTTTAATTTTTAAAATATTCACTATATATAATTTATGTTCGTGCAAACAGAAGTAACACCAAATCCAAATTCTTTGAAATTTCTTCCTGGGAAGAAAGTTTCAAACAGTGGTCCTTATGAAATTACAAATAAAGAGGATATGAAAAATGAATTGGTGAGAAATATTTTGTCAATAAATGGTGTTGAGGGTATTTTTTTAGGTCAAGATTTTATTTCAGTAAGTAAGAATGAAAAAATTCAGTGGGATGAAATAAAACATATCGTAATTTCTTTAATAAATGATTTTTACGCAGACGGTAAAGAGTTCGTAATTGATGAAAACATAAAAGAAGAAGATTTAGATTTGAGTGAAATTGAAACAAAAATTGTAAAAATTTTAGAAGAAAAAATAAGACCTGCTGTTGCTAGAGACGGTGGAGATATTAAATTTAAAGAGTTTAAGGATGGAATTGTTAAGGTACAATTACAAGGGAGTTGTTCAGGCTGTCCTAGTTCAACTATGACTTTAAAACAAGGTGTTCAAAATCTTTTATGTCATTACTTACCAGAGGTAAAAGAGGTTGTTGCTATACAATAATTAATTATGAGAAAATTTAAAAAATCAGGTTTTTTAAAAAATAAAAGCTTTAGTATAGTTTCGCGGTTTTTTTTAAGTTCTTTTATTGTAATTTCACTCTTTTATGCAGCGCCGATAATTATTAATTTTACAGATAAAAATTTTAATAACAAAGAATTTACCAATAATTCAAAAAACATTTTAAATAATACATTAAATAAAAAAGATAAATTATTTGAGGAAGATTCAACAGCAGATGCTGATGAAAGAGATTTATTATATGATATTTTAGAAGAAAATAATTCTGAAATTAATCTAGTCAGATATACAACAACTGAGATCGATTCATTATTTAAAGAGGTAAATTATAATTTAAAAGATGTAAGGGATACAAAATTAGTAAAACCAATAGATATTGGTCTTCTACCGAATGAAATTAAAAATATTGGAAACACTAAAAAAAGAAAAAATATGTTTATAAAAATTGTTCTCCCTTTAATAGTTAAGGAAAACAATAAAATTAGAGTTGATAGAAAAAGATTATTCACAATTTTAAATAAAAATAGCAACACTGATATTGAAAAAAAATGGTTAGAAAAAAAGTATAAACAATATGGTGTAAGGAAAAATGATTTATCTACCTTGAAAGTAAGAATGGATGAAATACCAGTTTCATTAGCAATAGCTCAAGCTGCTAAGGAAACTGGGTGGGGCACCTCAAGATTTGCTTTAAAAGGAAATGCATTATTTGGTCAGTGGACATGGTCTGGAGAAGGATTGAAACCTAAAAATGCTGATGAGGGTAAAGATCATAAGGTTATGAAATTTCATAGCTTACAATTATCTGTGAGAGCATATTTGAGAAATTTGAATACACACTCAACCTATAAAAATTTAAGAAAAGCAAGAACAGAACTTAGAAATCAAAATAAACCTTTAGATAGTTTAATTTTGTCTAAACATTTAGATAAATACGCAGAAACAGGAAACCAATATATAGAGGTTCTACAAAAAATTATTGAACAGAATAATTTAAAAGATTTTGATGAGGCAAGATTGTTGCCTTCAAGTAAAGACTTAGAAAGTTTAATTTAATTTTCATTTACTTTTATAGGGAATTGAACACCAAACCATCTCCATTTCCCATTATCATTTAGAGAACAATTAATTCTACCTCTTCTTGGTTTGAATGGTTCTCTAAATTCAATCGTTAAAGAGTTGTTGGTAAAGCTTGTTTTTGATTTTTCCCAAACGCCTCCCTCATTAGAGTAACAATTAATATTTGATAAATTTTTTTGCTTTTTAAAAAATTCAACTTTGAAATTTGGAGGGTTTGTATTTTCAAATAGTTGTTTTTCTTCAGGAAGAATTTTTTTATATTCAAGAGGATAATAATTTATTATTGATTTAAATCTTTTTAATTCCCCGTATTTTTCATTAATTGGAAATCTAGGTAATTCAAATTTATCTTTATTTAAATCAATAACTCCAGAGTGCTGGCCAAAAGCATATTTAAAATTCTTAGATATATAATCTTTCATAAATTTAGAGTATTCACCAAATGGGTATGAAAATAAATTAGGCACATAACCAAGTTTTTTTAGGAAAATTTTATTTGCTGTTTCAATATCTAAAATAAACTCATCATTGTTTACATCTATAAGATATTCATGAGTATGAGAATGATGTCCTATATATGCAAAATCATTGCTCTCAACTTCTTTAATTTGCTCCCAAGTCATGTAACCTCTTTTTCCTACTGGCTCAGTTGAGACAAATAAAATAAATGGAATTTTATTTTCTTTTAGATAAGGCCATGCTTCAGTATAAAAAGATTCAAAAGCATCATCGATAGTTATAAGAATTTCTTTTTTTTGTTTTGGTTGATTAAACTGTTCATCAAAATTATTTGGATTATGAAAATTAAAATCTGAGTTCTTAATAATATTTATATGTTTCTCAAATATATCCATTTTAATATTGGTCGAAGGGTACTTATTTTCATTAAAACGATGATACATTATTGATAGAATTCCTTCATCATTGGAATAGTATTTGATATTATTTTCATCTGATTTAGAACTCATATTAGAAAATAAAATAATTATGAACAAACTGATAATTGATGTAGCCAGTGAAAAAATTTTTTTAATGATCATTACTAATAATGATATTTATAATATTACTAAAGAGAATACTAAAATTAATTATGAAAAATTAACTTTGATTACTAATGATTTTTTAAATTCTCATCAATTAAACTTGAAAGACATTAATACAATTTATTTAAATAGAGGGCCTGGAAGCTTTGCAGGAATACGGAATTCGCTTTCTATAGTTAAAGCATTTAATTTAACTAATAATATTGATTACTATTGTTATAGCATTCAAGATTTTAAAGGTGAAAAGGACATAAAATATGAAAATATCCCTGATTTGTGCGAAAAATTTAATATTAAAAAAAATTTGATTAACCCTATTTATTTAAGTTAAAATTATTTTATGTCAGAAACAATAGAGCAAAAATGTATAGCGAAAGGGGTTAAATTAACCGATCAAAGAAGAGTAATCGCACAGGTAATGTCTGAGTCTTCTGACCATCCAGATGTAGATGAACTTTATAATAGAGTATCTAAAATTGATCCTAAAATAAGTATTGCAACAGTTTATAGAACAGTAAAATTATTTGAAGAGACAGGAATATTAACAAAGCACGAGTTTAAAGGTGGAAAAGCTAGATATGAAGAAATAAATGAAGGTCATCATGATCATTTAATAGATGTGAAAACTGGTGAAATTATCGAATTTGTAGATGAAGAAATTGAAAAGCTACAGAAAAAAGTTGCTGAGAAATATGGTTATACATTAGTGGACCATAAATTAGAATTATATGGGGTTAAGAAAAAATCCCAATAAATATGAATCAAAAAATATTTATTAAAACTTTTGGATGTCAGATGAATGAATATGACTCTAATAGAATATATGATGCAGTTAAAAAAATTGGTTATGAAAAAACAGAAAAATATGAAGAAGCAAATTGTTATCTTTTAAATACATGTCACATTAGAGATAAAGCAAAAGAAAAAGTTTACTCAGAAATAGGTAGAGTAAAAAAAATTTTTAGATCAAAAAAAAAACCATTAGTAATCATTGCAGGTTGCGTTGCTCAAGCAGAAAATCAAGAGATGCTAAAAAGAGAACCTTATATAGATTTAGTTATTGGTCCCCAAGCCTATCATAAAATTAATGAAAAGATTTTAAATTATACTAAAAAAAGAAAAAAGATTGAAGAAACTGAATTTGATGCAGTTTCTAAATTTAAATATTTGAGTAAAATAAAAAATGAAGCTGGAAAAGTTTCATCTTTCTTAACTATTCAGGAGGGATGCGATAAGTTTTGCCATTTTTGTGTAGTACCATACACACGAGGACCAGAATATTCTCGACCATTTAAACAAATTTTAGATGAAGCAAAATATTTAGCTGATAGTGGTGCTAAAGAAATAATTTTACTTGGTCAAAATGTAAATGCTTATGATAATGAAGGATATAGATTATCAAATTTGATTTTAAATATTGAAAAATTACCTGAGATAAAAAGAGTTAGATATACAACATCTCACCCAAAAGATATGACTGAGGATTTAATTGAAGTATATAAAACTTCTAAAAAATTAATGCCACTTGTTCATTTACCTGTTCAAAGTGGATCTAATAAAATATTAAGTTCAATGAATAGAAAACATACCATTGAGGAATATTTAAGTACTTTTGATAAATTAAAAGAAATAAATCCAAAAATAGAATTTTCAAGTGATTTTATAATCGGTTATCCTGGTGAAGAATATCTGGATTTTAAAGATACTCTTAATTTAATTGAAAGGGTGAAATTTATTAATTCTTACTCTTTCATCTTTAGCCCAAGACCTGGAACAGTAGCTGAAAATTTAGACTTAATTGAAAAAAAAATTTCTATTGAAAGATTAGAAAAAATCCAGACTATTTTATTCGAAAATCAAATACAAATGAACAAATCATTGGAGAGTAAAGTTATTGATGTTTTGGTTGAAAATTTAACTGAAGATAAGAGCAAAGCTTTTGGAAGAACTGAGTATATGACATCTGTAATTTTTAATGGTAAAAAGAATGATATTGGAAAAATAGTGCAAGTGAGAATTAAAGATAGTAATAGAAATACTTTATTCGGTGAAGTTATAACTAATTCGGATCAGAAGGTTGCATAGAATTTGAGTGGAATAACTAAAAAAAATATCGATCAGTCTTTAAAATTTGTTTATTCAGATAATAATTCTTTAAGTGTTATATTTCATGACAATAACTTGTTGATGGGTGTTGTTGGGGAATTTAATAAAAATTTACAAGAATTAGAAAAAATTACAAATTGCAACTTATATTCAAGGGGAAATTCAATTTTAATTAAATCAACTCCTGAAAAAAATGAAAAAATTAAAAATGCTATTCAATTTTTGGCTAATCAGTTTATTAATAATGGAAATATAGAGAATAAAGATATACTTTCATCAGTTGATAATTTTATGATTAATGAAAAAGTAAAAAATAATAATGTTACAGATATAATTAAAACTCCTAAAAAATCTATAATTCCTAGATCTGAAAAACAAAAAAGCTATGTGAGAGCCTTGAGGGAGAGTGATATTGTAATTTCAGCTGGGCCAGCAGGAACAGGGAAAACATTCTTGGCAGTAGCTGTAGGCCTAACTATGCTTTTAGAAAAAAAGATTGAGAGAATTATTCTTTCAAGACCAGCTGTAGAAGCAGGCGAGCGTTTGGGATTTTTACCTGGTGATATGAAGGAAAAAGTTGACCCTTATCTTAGACCTTTATATGATTCTTTATATGATCTCTTCGACTTTGAAAAAATACAAAGAATGATTGAGATTGGAGATATAGAGATTGCACCTTTAGCTTTTATGAGAGGTAGAACTCTAAAAAATTCCTTTGCAATTTTAGATGAAGCACAAAATGCTACGGATACTCAGATAAAAATGTTTTTAACACGTATTGGAGAAAATTCTAAAATTGTTGTAAATGGCGACCCATCTCAAATTGATTTACCAAATAAAAGCATGTCAGGATTAGTTCGATCAAAAGAGTTACTAGGGCATTTAAAGGAAATATCCATAGTCGATTTTGATCATTCAGATGTAGTCAGACATCCACTTGTTTCTAAAATAGTCAAAGCATACTCAAATAATGATTAGTATTAATGTCTTCTCTGAGGAGAAGGCTTGGTCAAAAAGACTTAAAAATAAGGACATTTTTTTTAAAAAAATATGTAAAGCTTTTCCAAAAAAATATAAATTTTTGAATAAAAAAGTAACCTTAACACTATTACTTTCAAATAATCAGAATATTAAAAAATTAAATAAAGTTTTTAGAAAAAAAAATAAATCTACCGATATATTATCTTTTCCATTAGATAAAAAAATAAAAATTTCAAAAAATACTTATCTTGGAGACATTATCATTAGCTATGATTATTTGGACAAACCAAGATCACAAAATTTAAAATTTTTTAAAGAAAAAGTTACTAAATTATTCATACATGGATTTCTTCATCTTTTAGGTTTTGATCATAAAAAAAATAAAGATTATACCAAAATGTTAAAAGAGGAAAATCTATTATTTAAATCCGTACAATCAAAAATAAATTAAATTGAAAAATAAATTTTATATTGAATTAATTTATTTAATTTTATTAGGAGTGCTTACTTCATTAAGTTTACCTCCATTTAATTATGTTTTAATAAATTTTTTAACTTTTAGTTTATTCTATATATTTTTAATAAAAAAAATTAAGTTTTATAAAAATAAAAGAATATTTTTTCTTTATGGTTGGTTATTTGGGTTTGGTTATTTTGTAAGTAATTTATATTGGATCTCAATATCATTAACGTTTGATCAAAATTTTAAGTTTTTAATACCTTTTACAATAATATTAATACCTGGTTTTTTAGCCTTGTTTTATGCTTTAGTTGCTTATCTATTTGTCGTTTTAAAACCAAATAATAATTTAAGCTCATTTTTTCTTTTTTCTTTAATATTTGGAATAGTAGAATTTGTGAGAGGATCAATACTCACTGGTTTCCCCTGGAATTTAATTGCTTATAGTTACTCTAATCAAATCGAAATTTTAAACATTACATCAGTTATAGGAACATACAGCTTTAATCTCTTCTGTATTTCATTATTTACAAGCCCATCAATATTCATTTTAAGAGAAAATAAAAAAGATATTAGTATTTGTGTTGCATTTCTTATTACAACAATGTCATTTTATATATTTGGTTCACAAAATTTAGAAAATTTTAATAATCAACAGGTAAAAAAACTTGATTATAAAGTAAGAATTTTAAGTTCAAATATAGGCATATATAGATTTTATAATAATATTGATCCAATAACTGCAATAGAGGAGCTAATTGAAATCAGCTCTCCTCAAAAAAATCAAAAAACAATTTTTATTTGGCCAGAAGGTATTATTCCAGGCATTTCCCAAGGCCAACTAAAAGAATACAAATGGTTATTTGAAAATAAATTCAACGAAAATCATTTATTAGCAATTGGGATTAATAGCAAAGAAGATAAAAATAAAACTATTAAATTTTTTAATTCATTATCTATTTTTGACTATGACCTTAATGTAATAAATTCATATAACAAAATTAATCTTGTTCCTTTTGGTGAATTTTTACCTTTTGAAAACTTATTAAAAAGTATTGGTTTAAAAACAATTACTAACGACTATCATTCATATTCAAAAGGTGAACAAAGAAAAATAATTAATCTGAAATATAATAATTTGTCAGTTAAAATATTACCCCTTATTTGTTATGAGATAATTTATTCAGGTAAAATTTTCACAAATAGTAATTTTGATTATATTGTAAATATTTCAGAAGATGGCTGGTTTGGTAAATCAATTGGACCAGAGCAACATTTAACTCATAGTATTTTTAGAGCGATAGAGAGTGGGAAATATGTTTTAAGGTCTGCAAATAATGGAGTATCAGCAATTATTAATCCAATGGGAGTTATTGAGCAAAAAGTTGATATAAATAATTCTGGCTATATAGATCTAATTGAATTAAGAAAAATAGAGATGACCTTATTTGCAAAATTTGGAAATAAAATTTTTGTATTTATAATTTTGTTGTATATTTTTTTAATATTTTCATTTAAGAAACTTAAAAATGAGTAATTTAAAAAATTATCTTTTTACAAGTGAGTCTGTCTCCGAAGGTCATCCAGATAAAGTGTCAGATAGGATTTCAGATATGGTTGTTGATAGTTTTATTTCTGGAGATCCATATTCTAGAGTTGCCTGCGAAACACTAACTACGACAAATAAAGTTGTTTTAGCTGGCGAAGTAAGAGGACCAGAAATAATAAAGGATGAATTAATAGAAAAAGTAAGAAACTGTATTAAAGATATAGGTTATGACCAAGAAGGATTTACCTGGAAAGAAGCTACAAAAGTTGAAAGTCATTTACATTCCCAATCAGCTGATATTGCTATGGGTGTAGACTCGTCTGGTAATAAAGATGAAGGAGCTGGAGATCAAGGTATTATGTTTGGATACGCATGTAATGAAACTGATGTTTTAATGCCAGCACCGATACATTATTCTCACAAAATTTTAAGATTAATGGCTGAAGATAGAAAATCTGGAAAATTAAAAAATATTGAACCAGACTCAAAAAGTCAGGTAACATTTGAGTATGCTGATGGAAAACCTTCAAAAGTAAAATCTGTAGTTATATCTTCACAGCATTCACCAGATGTTAATCAATCTCAAGTTAGAGATTTACTAAGACCTTACATGTTAAAATCTATTCCTAATAATTTTCTTGATGGTTTTAATGAGGATGAGTTTTATGTAAATCCGACAGGAAATTTTGTAATTGGTGGTCCAGATGGAGACTGTGGTTTGACAGGTAGAAAAATTATTGTTGATACTTATGGTGGAGCTGCACCTCATGGCGGTGGTGCTTTTTCAGGAAAAGATCCTACTAAAGTTGATAGATCAGCAGCTTATGCAGCAAGGTATATTGCTAAAAATGTTGTTGGTTCTAAAATTGCTGAAAAATGTTTAATTCAGCTAGCTTATGCTATTGGGGTATCAAAACCATTATCTATTTATGTTGATTTATTTGATAACGATATAGAAAAAAATAAATTTGTTGTAGAAAAGATTAAAGAAAATTTTGATTTGAGCCCCAGAGGTATCAGAGAAATGTTGAATTTAAATAAACCAATTTATGAAAAAACAGCTGCTTATGGTCATTTTGGTAGGACACCTGAAAAAAATGGTTCATTTTCATGGGAAATAACTGATAAAATTAATGTTTTTTCTAAATAGTTTCAGTTGAATTAAAAAAAAACTTTACTATATTGCACTTACATTATTGAACTTTACAAAATGGGCTTTAGCCCATTTTTTTTTGGAACACATAAAATTATGTTGAATAAAAGAGCTGACAAACTTGAATTATTAAGAATTGCTGAGGCTGTAGCTTTAGAAAAATCAATTGATAAAGAACTTATTATAAGTTCTATGGAAACAGGCATTGCTAAAGCTGCAAAATCTAAATTTGGACAGGAAAATGAAATTAAAGTTTCTATTAACAGAGACAATGGAGATATTGAGCTTTTTAGAAAATTGATAATTGCTGAAAATCCTGAAAATACAAATACAGAGATAAATTTGGAAGATGCAATTAATTTAAATGAATTGAATAAAGATAAGTCTATTGGCGATGAAGTATTACAACCACTCCCTTCATTTGATTTTGGAAGAATAGCTGCACAAACAGCAAAGCAAGTAATTAGTTTTAATGTAAGAGAAGCAGAAAGAGAAAGACAATTTAATGATTTTATTGATAAGAATGATTCAATTTTAAGTGGAATTGTAAAGAGATTAGAATTTGGAAATGTAATTGTGGATCTAGGAAGAACCGAAGCAATAATTCAAAAAAATGAATTGATACCACGTGAAAACATTAAAGCAGGTGATCGTATAAAAGCTTATTGTTATGATGTTAGGAGAGAACCTAGAGGTCAACAAATATTTTTATCTAGAGCTCATCCTAAATTTATGGAAAAACTTTTTGTTCAAGAGGTTCCAGAAATTTATGATGGATTAATAGAAATTAAATCTTCTTCAAGAGATCCTGGAAGTAGAGCCAAAATATGTGTGAAAGCGGTAGATACATCTTTAGATCCTGTGGGTGCTTGTGTGGGCATGAGAGGCTCAAGAGTTCAAGCTGTTGTAAATGAACTTCAAGGAGAAAAAATTGACATAGTTAATTGGTCAGAGGACCCTGCTATTTTAGTTTCAAATGCATTATCCCCTGCTGAAGTACAAAGAGTTAATGTTGATAGTGAAAGAAAAAAACTTGATGTAATTCTGACTGAAGAAAATTTAAGTAAAGCAATTGGAAGAAGAGGTCAAAACGTTAGACTTGCAACTAAACTTTTAAATTATGAGATTAATATAATGACTGATGCAGAGGATTCTGAGCGAAGACAATTAGAATTTAAAGAAAAGACAGAAAATTTTGTAAAAAATTTAGAGTTAGATGAAACATTAGGCCAGTTACTTGTTGCCGAAGGTTTTTCAACTATCGATGATATAAAAGATAGTTCGACTGAAAATTTGATAAAAATTGAAGGTATAGAGGAAGATACCGCTAAAGCATTAATAGAAAGAGCTAAAGAGTTCCATGAAAGAGACAAAGAGGATATTTCTCAAAGAATTAAAGAACTAGGTCTTGAAGATGCCTTGATTAATTTAAAGGGATTAACACCAGGAATGTTAGTCACACTTGGTGAACAAAAAATTTTAAGTTTAGAAGATTTTGCAGATTTAGCATCTGATGAATTAACTGGTGGTTATGATGTAGTTAAAGGTGAGAGAGTGAAAATCCAAGGTTATCTGGAAGATTTTGCTTTATCTAAAGATGAAGCTGATGAACTAATTATGTCTGCTAGAAATATTGTTTATAAAGATTGAGTGATGAGGTATGGAGAAAAAAACAAAATTAACGATTTCAGGCTCAGCCAAAAGGTCAATCAAGAACATTGAGATTGCTAAATCTCAAGGGAAAAATTCTGTAGTAATTGAAAAACAAACTGGAAAATTCTCGAGTAGAGGTGGATCATTCAGATCTACTGCGAATAAGCCAAGAACAACCTCAACTTTTAATAGAGGAGCACCATTAAAACCTTCATTTAATCCTAAATCACCCCCCATTGCAAACGATTTTGAAAAGAGAAAGTTAGCAGAGCAAAGAGCTACTAAAAGACTTAAAGGAGATAGTGAAAACAAAGATAGAAAAACTTTAAAACCAGGAACAAAGAAGAGAGAGTTAAAGTTGACTGTATCAAGAGCACTAAGTGATGAGATTGATGCAAAACAAAGAAGTTTAGCATCAGTAAAGAGAGCAAGACAAAAAGAAATTAAAAATGCTACAAAAGATATTTCTCAAGAAAATTCTAAACCGATTAAAAGAGATGTTAATATTCCTGAAGCAATCACAGTAAGAGAACTTGCAAATAGAATGGCTGAACAATCAAGTAATGTAATTAAGCATTTATTTGGAATGGGTGTTACTGTGACTATAAATCAAACATTAGCTGCAGACACTGCAGAATACTTAGTAAAAGAATTTGGTCACAACCCAATTAGGGAAGAGAAAGCAGAAGAAATAATTCAAAAAATAAAAGCCTCAAGAACGGAAAATTTAAAAAATCGACCACCGATAGTTACAGTCATGGGTCACGTTGATCATGGTAAGACCTCAGTACTAGATGTGCTAAGAAGTGCGAATGTGGTTTCAGGAGAATTTGGTGGAATAACCCAACATATCGGAGCTTATCAAATTGAAAGTCAGGGTAATAAACTAACATTTATTGATACACCAGGTCATGCTGCATTCACAGAAATGAGAGCAAGAGGATCAAAATTAACAGACGTGGTTGTTTTAGTAGTCGCTGCTGATGATGGAGTTAAACCTCAAACAGTTGAGTCTATTAAACATGCCAAAGCTGCAAATGTTCCAATAGTTGTAGCAATAAATAAATGTGATTTACCAGAGGCAGATCCTAAGAAGATAAAAAATCAGTTATTAGAGCACGAATTAATTGCTGAAGATTTATCTGGTGATACCTTAATGGTTGAGATTTCAACTAAAACGAAAAAAAACTTAGATAAATTAGTAGAATCAATAATACTTCAATCAGAGATTTTAGACCTTAAAACAGATTATGAATCTAAAGCTACAGGTATAGTTTTAGAGTCAAAAATTGATGTTGGTAGGGGTCCAGTTGCAAATATAATTGTTACAACTGGAACACTTAAGAGAGGTGATTTTTTTGTAAGTGGTTTAAAATGGGGAAAAGTAAGAGCTATTATTAATGACAAAGGTCAAAATATTAATGAAGCCTTACCCTCAACTCCTGTTGAAATTTTAGGTATAAATGGTGCAGCAAAAGCTGGAGATGATTTTATCGTTCTGGATACTGAAAAAGAGTCTAAAACATTAAGTGAAAATAGAGCTCAAGAAAGTAAAGATGGAAAAAATCCATTAACTTTTGCAACTCAAGACTCAGCCTTTTCAGATCAATCTACAGAGGAATTAAATTTAATTATTAAATCTGATGTACATGGATCATCGGAAGCAATTAAAAATGCAATTAGTCAAATTAAACACGATGAAGTAAAACCTAAAATCATTTTAGCAGACATTGGGATGGTGACAGAGACAGATGTTACACTAGCTAAAGCTTCAAATGCAGTATTACTTGCTTTCAATGTTAAACCAAGTAAAGAAGCAAAAAAACTTGCTGAAAATGAGAAAATAAAAATATCCTCATACAATATTATTTATGAAGTTTTAGATTATATCAAACAAAGAATGTCAGGATTATTGGCACCAGATGTTCAAGAAAAAATTACTGGTACAGCACAAATTTTGGAAATATTTAAAGTTTCAGGTGCTGGAAAAGTTGCTGGTTCAAAAGTAACCGAGGGAGAAATTAACAGTACTTCAGATATAAGAATTATTAGAGATGGTGCAATTATTTATACGGGAAAAGTTTCAACAATATTTAGAGAAAAAAACCAGGTAAAACAGGTAAGTGGTGGTCAAGAATGTGGAATAACAGTTAAAGATTATATGGATTTCCAAAAAAACGACACAATAGAGGCATTTAGTGTTACATCTACTGAGAGGTCAATTTAATGGCAGATAGAATAGGAAAACCAGTGTCACAAAGACAGCTTAGAGTAGGTGAAATGATTAAGCAGTCTTTAAGCATGATTTTTATAAGAAATGAGGCTAAGGTGCCAAATTTAGAAACAAACACCATAACGGTTACTGAGGTTAGAATGAGTCCCGATTTAAAAATTGCTAAAGCGTATGTTCTTCCATTAGGTGGAAAAAATGCTGAGGAAACAATTACTGTTCTAAAAGAGTACTCATTTTTAATTAGAAAAATTTTATCACAAAAAGTGGTTATGAAATTTTTACCAAAATTACTTTTTAGAAAAGATGAATCTTTTGAGTATGCGGAAAAAATAGAAAACTTAATAAAACAAACAAATAAATAGGAAGAAAGAGGCATGAACAAAAAGGCACAAGAATTAGCAATGCACGATAAAGATACCGGATCTTCAGAAATACAGATTGCTTTGCTAACAGATAAAATTGAAACCCTCTCTAAACATATAAAGCAATTCAAAAAGGATAAACATTCATCTGTTGGATTGTTGAGAGCGGTAAATAGAAGAAAGAAATTGTTAGAATACCTAAAGAAAAATAAAATGGATTCTTACAAAAATGTACTGTCGAAATTGAATTTAAGAAAATAGAAATCAAGATAGATAGAACGGAATGGAAAGAAAAGAACGAAACGAAATGGAAATGAAATGTTTAAAATATACAAGAAGGAAATTGAAGTAGCGGGAAAGAAGATAAGTTTAGAAACAGGTAAAGTAGCAAGACAGGCAGACGGTGCAATAATCGCAACATGTGGAGAGACAGTCGTACTAGCAACAGTAGTAGGAGCAAAAAAGGTAAATCCAGATATGGATTACTTTCCTTTATCTGTGAATTACCAAGAAAAATATTATGCAGCTGGAAAAATTCCAGGTGGATATTTTAAAAGAGAAGCAAGACCAACTGAGAGCGAAACATTAATCTCTAGATTAATTGATAGACCAATCAGGCCTTTGTTTCCAGACGAATTTAAAAATGAAGTACAGTTATTACCAACAGTAATTTCATATGATAAAGAAAATGAGCCAGATATTTTATCAATCACCGCATCTTCAGCAGCTTTAGCTATATCAGGAATGCCATTTATGGGCCCTATAGGTGCTTCAAGAGTTGGATTTGTAGATGGAAAATATGTTTTAAACCCATCCAAAGCAGAATTGGAAAAATCAAAATTAGATTTAGTAGTAGCAGGTACAAAAGATGCTGTGCTTATGGTTGAGTCTGAAGCACGTGGTTTAACGGAAGAAGAAATGTTAAACGCAGTTAAATTTGGTCATGAGGGTTTTGTTCCAGTAATTGAGATGATAGAGGAACTTGCAAAAGAATGTAGAAAACCTGAATGGACGGTTGAGAAAAAAGATGTATCTGAAGTTAAGAAAAAACTTGAGGAAACTTTTACGGAAGATCTTAAGAAAGCTTTTGCAACAAGAGATAAACAAGATAGATCAAATCAGATTTCAGAGATTACTGATAAAGCTAAAAAGCTTTATGAGGAAGATGAAAACTATACAGATCTTGATGTTAACAGTCAGTTAAAAAATCTTGAAAAATCAATTGTTAGAACAGACATTCTAAAAAATAAAAATAGAATCGATGGTAGGGGTTTATCAGATGTAAGACCAATCGAATGTGAAGTGGGTGTTTTACCAAGAACACACGGTTCTGCATTATTTACTAGAGGAGAAACCCAAGCAATTGTTGTAGCAACTTTAGGAACATCTGATGACGAACAAAGAATTGAAAGTCTAGATGGATTACAAAGAGAGCGATTCATGCTTCACTATAATTTTCCTCCTTTTTCAGTTGGAGAAACTGGAAGAATTGGAACAGGTAGAAGAGAAATTGGTCATGGTAAATTAGCATGGAGAGCAATTAATTCTTCATTACCTACAAAAGAAGCATTTCCATACACTTTTAGAGTAGTTTCAGAGATTACAGAGTCTAATGGCTCTTCTTCAATGGCTACTGTCTGTGGAACATCATTAGCATTAATGGATGCTGGAGTACCAATAAAAGAGCCAGTTGCTGGTATTGCAATGGGATTAATTAAAGAAGGTGATGATTTTAGTGTACTATCAGATATTTTAGGTGATGAAGATCATCTTGGTGACATGGACTTTAAAGTTGCTGGAACTAAAGATGGAATTACATCTCTTCAAATGGATATTAAAATTACAGGTATTACTTTTGAAATTATGGAGCAGGCATTGAGTCAAGCTAAAGATGGTAGAATTCACATCTTAGGAGAAATGAACAAAGCATTGTCTGCTTCAAGATCTGATGTTGGAAAACACACTCCAAAAATGGAACAAGTTAATGTTGACAAAAAAGACATTGCTGCTGTCATTGGAAAAGGGGGTGCAACAATCAGAGAGATAGTTGAAAAGTCAGGTGCTAAGGTTGATGTTAATGATGAAGGTGTAGTGACAGTTGCTGCCCCAGATGAAGAATCTAGAAACATTGCAATGCAAATGATTAAAGACATCACTGCAAAAGCTGAATTAAATAAAATTTATTCGGGTAAAGTAATGAAGATTATGGAGTTTGGTGCATTTGTTAATTTCTTAGGAAAACAAGATGGGCTTGTTCATATTTCAGAGCTAGCAGATAAAAGAGTAGCTAAAGTTACTGACGTTGTTAAAGAAGGAGACGAAGTAAAAGTTAAAGTGATTGGTTTCGATAGAGGTAAAGTTAAACTTTCTATAAAACAAGCTTCTGAGTGACAATGTAAATATGAAATCTAACCCCTTTAACAAAAGTTATGGGGGATTTAGTAAAAAATTTTGTAAAAATTTATATAAACTTTATTTCTAATATAAAAGTAGTTTCTTTGTAAAAAGAAAAAGGTGACAATTATAAAATCAATTATATTTAAGGATCCTTTTTGTTGTTTTTTACTTAGAAGAATTTTTTTAAAAATTTTAATTGTTTTTTTCTCTGATAATTCATTTTTAAGATTACCAGAATTATATTTTTTATTTTTGTTAAAATTTATTATTTTTGTACTTAAATCTTTATATGAGTAGTATGGAATAATATTATTTTTACAAATTTCAAAATGTGCTCTTTGTCTACAATAACCATAAGTTAGAATGGGTTTATTTTTTATAGCAAATTCAGCACAAGATAAGCCAAAACTTTCTCCCAAAGATCTTGCATGTAACATCGCATCACAAGTATTTATAAATCTAACTTTTTGGGTTTGATTAAATGTACCCTTAATAAATATAACTTTTTTGTGATTAAAAAATTTTCTAACATTCATAAATAAAAAATAAATATTTCTGTTTTGTTTAACTACTTTTTTTATAGTGTCTCTTACAAAAATTAGATCAAAACTTGTTTCTCCTCCGTGATAACCAAATACCTTTGCATTCTCAGGTATCTTAAATTTATTTCTTAAATTTTGATTATTATTTAATAGTTGAACCGGTAAGGGAGCAAATGGAAACTTATTATTTGTGCAAGTTTTAGATAACCATTTTGATATGAAGGCATAGTTTGATCCATGATATTGAAATGGATTTTGAGGAAATACAGCGTGAATAATGTTTTTAGAATTATTTATCATTTCATCTTTAGCACCACCTCTTTGAAAATAGATATAATCTAATTTTAAATTTTTATTTATTTTTTCTAACTCAGCAAGACCAGATACTTTAATTGTTTTAAATTTTTTTTTAAATTCCTTTATCGCCTCTGGTTTATTATCCAGGGTAGTTGAGTTATAAAATATAATTGATTTATTTTTTAATATAGTTTGATTATTTTTTGCATAAATGAAAATAGAATTCGCTATTCCTCTGAAGTTTAATTCTCGTAGATAAAAACCGACTTTTAACATAACATTTAGATATTGTATTTTTAAGCTAATTCAAAAAAATTTTAACTAAATTTAACTGTATTTTTAAGAGATATTTTTAGGATCTGGCATTCCAACTTTGTTATACCCAGCATCTACATAGTGAATTTCACCAGTAACACCATTTGCAAGGTCACTTAATAGATATAACGCTGAATTTCCAACATCATGGATATCTACATTTCTCTTAAGGAAAGAATGGTCTTCATTCCATTTATATAAGAATTTTGCGTCTCCAATTGCAGAGGCAGCCAATGTCTTGATAGGTCCAGCACTTATAGCATTTACTCTCATACCTTTGGCTCCTAAGTCTCTTGCTAAATACTTTACACTTGCCTCAAGAGCTGATTTACAAACACCCATTACGTTATAATTTGGAATTGCTTTGGTAGACTCGTAAGTTAAAGTTAACAAACTTCCACCTTGTTTCATTACATTTGAAGCTTCTTTTGCTACTTCAGTAAATGAAAAGCATGAGATTAACATACTTCTTAAAAAGTTTTCTCTAGTCGTATTTAAATATTCACCTGATAACTCTGATTTATCAGAGAAAGCAACTGCATGAACTACAAAATCAATTTCACCCCATTTAGATTTTATATCTTTAAATAATTTTACAACTTCTTCTTTTTTTTCAACATCACAACTAAATGTAACGTTTGAATTTAATTTTTCTGCTAAAGGAACTACTCTTTTTTTTAGAGCGTCACCCAAATAAGTAAATGCTAGTTCAGCTCCTGCTTCAGAAAGTTTTTGAGATATACCCCAGGCAATAGATCTCTCATTAGCGACACCCATGATTAATCCTTTTTTACCTTTCATTAAACTCATAAATTAAAATTTTTCAAAAATTAATGCTGCATTAGTTCCACCAAAACCAAAGCTATTTGACATTACTGTATTTAAAGTTGCTCCCGTTTCAGTTTTTGAAACTATAGGAAATTTTTTAGCATCATCATCCATGTCAGTAATATTTGCAGAACTAGTAATGAAATTATTCTTCATCATTATTAAACAATAAATTGCTTCATGCACTGAAGCTGCCCCTAAAGGATGACCTGATAAAGATTTTGTTGAACTTATTTTTGGAATGTCCTCTCCAAAAGTTTCTTTTATAGCATTAAGTTCAGTTATATCTCCAACAGGAGTGGATGTTCCGTGAGTATTAATGTAATCAATTTTATTTTTAGCAGTTGCCATTGCCATTTTCATACATCTAACAGCACCTTCACCTGATGGCGCCACCATATCGTATCCATCTGAGGTTGCTCCATAACCAGTTAATTCTGCGTATATTTTAGCCCCTCTTGCTTTAGCATGTTCGTATTCTTCAAGTACTAATACGCCTGCACCACCTGCAATTACAAACCCATCTCTAGTTTTATCATAAGCTCTAGACGCAGATTGTGGAGTGTCATTATATTTTGATGATAAAGCTGTCATAGCATCAAACATTGCAGTCATTGCCCAATGAATTTCTTCACTACCACCTGCAAAAACAACATCCTGTTTACCCATTTGAATTAATTCCATAGAATTTCCTATGCAATGTCCACTAGTTGCACATGCAGAACTCATTGTGTAGTTAGTTCCTTTAATTTTAAATGGTACAGCAAGTGTTGCAGAAGCAGTACTGGCCATAGTTCTCGGAACAATAAAAGGTCCCATTAATTTTGGTGTCTTCGCTCTAGTTTTATCTGCAGCTAAAATTACATTTTCTATAGAAGGTCCCCCTGATCCCATCACAATTCCAGTTTTAAAATTACTTACTTCACTTTCTTCTAATCCAGAGTCTTCAATAGCTTCTTTCATTGCAATATAATTGTAAGCTGAGCCCGATCCCATAAATCTAATTGTTTTTCTATCTATATGATCCTCAAGTTTAATATTTGGTTTACCATGAACATGGCTTTTCAGGTTATGCTCTTTATAATCTTCAGCATAAGAAATTCCTGATTTTGAATTTAATAAAGATTGATGAACTTCTTCTTGATTATTTCCTAAACAGGAAACAATTCCTAAACCTGTAATAACTACTCTTCTCATTATTTAAACAACCCTACTTTTAAACTTTCTGCTGAATATATTTTTTTATTATCTGCAAGAACAATTCCATTTGCAAGCCCAACAGTTGTTCCTCCAGGAGACATAATTTTTTTCATATCTATTTCATATCTTACATTTTTTACATTCTGTAATACTTCGCCTGTAAATTTCACAGTCCCCACTCCTAGAGCTCTTCCTTTTCCAGGATTTCCTAGCCAACCTAGAAAAAAACCTACTAGTTGCCACATAGCATCTAAACCTAGGCACCCTGGCATAACTGGATCTTTTTTAAAATGACAATCAAAAAACCAAAGATCATCTTTAATATCTAATTCAGCTTTTAAAGAGCCTTTATTAAACTCTCCATTATTTTCATTGATTTCCGTTATTCTGTCAAACATAAGCATTGGTGGGAGTGGTAATTTTGCATTACCAGGACCGAAAAGATCACCATTCCCACAAGTTATTAGATCATCATAGGAGTATGAGTTTTTTTTCATATTCGAGCACCCTTAATACTTGATTTAATCCTAATATAATATAATAAAACAATATATTTTTATTCATACTTTAGAATAATTATAAAAAACAATGCCAAAAAACTGCAATTTTATTGAAAAATTAAGAGAAGTTGGGCTTAGACCAACCAAGCAAAGAATAAAAATGTGTGAAGTTTTGTATAATAGAGAAAAAACTTTCCATTTCACAATTAACGATCTTGTTAAAATGATATCTGAAAAAATGAATGAAAAGATATCTCTTGCGACAGTTTATAACACAGTTCATGCATTTGAAAAAAAAGGATATTTAAAAGAAATTTCAATCGATAGTCACAAAAGTTATTTTGATACAAACACATCAGCACACCATCATTTTTTTGATGAAGATACGCATGAGCTAATTGATTGTGATGAGAACGATATAGACAAAATAAATATTAGAAAAAATATTACAGGAAAAAAAATAAATTCTGTTGAAGTGTTGGTTAGAGTTGCGAGTGATAATCAAACTCAAAAATAATTTAATTAAATCATACACTTAAAATCTACATTATAATAATTCTAAACTATTGACATACTGTCAATATGCATTATATGATTTGTTAATCATTAAAAAGGAGAAAAAATGTCTTTAAAAGGAAGTAAAACAGAAGAAAATTTAAAAGAAGCGTTTGCTGGCGAAAGTCAAGCAAACAGAAGATATCTTTATTTTGCACAAAAAGCTGACATAGAAGGTTACAATGATGTAGCTGCGGTTTTTAGATCAACAGCTGAAGGTGAAACTGGTCATGCACATGGTCATTTGGAGTATCTAGAAGAAGTTGGAGATCCAGGAACTGGAATGCCAATTGGTGAAACAAAAGCAAATTTAGCTTCGGCAGTACAAGGCGAAACTCATGAGTATACTGATATGTACCCTGGTATGGCTAAAACAGCTAGAGAAGAAGGCTTTGAAGAAATTGCCGACTGGTTTGAAACTTTAGCTAAAGCTGAAAAATCACACGCTGGTAAATTTCAAAAAACTTTAGAGTCTATTAGCTAATCAAATTTCTTAGTGGGCGTTAGTCGCCCACTAATAACAATTCGAATTTCAAAAAACTTAATTATATGAGCAAAGAGGGAAGTTTAGGTGCACCTATAAGACATCCTATAGATTTTGAGCATCCTGATTTTTTAAATCCTGAAAAATTAGATGCTGAAATGAGAAGAGTGTTTGATATTTGTCATGGATGTAGAAGATGTTTTAATCTTTGCGATTCATTTCCAAAGCTATTTGATATGATAGATGAATCTAAAAATGAGGATGTTGAAAGCTTATCTAGCGATCAATTTGCCCCTGTTGTTGATGCATGTACTTTATGTGATATGTGTTTTATGACTAAATGCCCATATGTTCCACCTCATGATTTTGATTTAGATTTTCCACATTTAATGCTGCGATATAGAACGGCTCAAAAAAAATTAGGTAAATTACCAAGTGTACCAACACAATTAGCCCAAATAGACCGAAACGCTAAAATTGGTGTAATGTTCTCTAGAATAGTTAACTGGGCTTCAAATATTAAAAATAAATTAATTAGAAAAATCTTAGAATTTATTACTGGAATAGATAAAAGAGTTCAGTTACCAAAATATAACTCAGAGACATTTTCAAATTTTTTTAAAAAAAATAAAGATAAGATAAATTACCAAATACCTTCTAAAGATAGAAAAGTAGTTATTTATTCAACTTGTTTTGTAAATTTTAATAAAAAAAATACTGGTGTTGCTGCTTTAAAAGTTTTGAAAAAAAATGGTGTAGAGGTTCAAGAAGCTTATCCTGGTTGTTGTGGGATGCCATTTTTAGAGCAAGCAGATCTGCCAAAAGTTGTTGAACAAGCGAAAAAAGTTTCTAAGGATTTAATTGAATGGATAGATAAAGGATATAAAGTAGTAACCTTAACAGCTAGTTGTGGATTGATGTTAAAATTCGAATGGCCTTTGTTATTACCAAACGATAAAAAAATAAATAAATTATCATCAAATGTTATTGATATTGATGAGTATGTTGTGGATATAGCAAACAATGAGGGATTAGCAGAAGGATTAAGAGAGATTGATGGAGGAGTAACTGTGCATCATGCTTGTCATGCTAGAGCACAAAATATGGGTATCAAAGCAAGAGATATGTTAAAATTGATACCAAACGTTAAAATTGATGTAGTTGAAAGATGTGCAGGTCATGGAGGAACTTTTGGAGTAATGAAAGAAACTCATGATTTAGCAAATAAAGTTGGAAGACCTACGGCTAGACAAATAAAAACTAAAAATAATAAGTACATGGCTTCTGATTGTCCTTTAGCTGGAAAACATTTAAAACAGTTAGAAGTTGATACAAATATATCTAATGATGAGGCACTACACCCTATCGAATTGATGGCAAAAAGTTATAACTTATAATCATGCCTAGAGGTAAAAGAGAAATTCAAAAAGAAGACATCATGCCTTTAGATGTTTATATAGAAAAGAGACGTGAATTAAGAAAAAGTATTGTTGATTATAAAAAAAATAGAAGAGTTGCTTTAGGGCCTTATGCTACTTTTTATTTTGAAAGTTATGAAACAATGTTAGCTCAAGTACAAGAAATGCTATATATTGAAAAAGGTGGTGATGAGCAACTTCAGGATGAGTTATCTGCGTACAATCCTTTAATACCTAACGGCAAAGAACTAACAGCAACTTTAATGTTTGAAATAGATAATCCTATATCAAGGGCTGCGTTTCTTGGAAAAGTTGGTGGAATAGAAGAAAAAGTATTTATGAAAATAAATGGTGAGAAAATTAAAGCGGTTCCCGAAGAAGATGTTGATAGAACTTCTTCTGAAGGAAAAGCTTCATCAGTACAGTTTATTCATTTTAATTTTACTGATGATCAAATAGAAAAATTTCAATCTAGTAGCTTAGAAATTGAGATTGGAATTGATCATAAAGAGTATTCTCATAGCACAAAATTATCTAAAGAAAATATAGCCTCTTTATCTGCTGATTTTAGTTAATTTAGTCCCCAAATATTATCTGTTTTAATCCAACCTTCAAATTTTTCTGATATAATTTTACACCAATTTTGTTCACATTTTTCTACAATTAATAATCTTCCCTCTTTAATTTTAGCAATTGGTTTAGCAAAAGATGTAGGTTTTTTAAATAAAATTTTATCCTTCGTAGCTATTACAGAATTACTTTTTTTTAATTGAGAGATATGAATCCACCCACTGTTATTTTTTAAATCTATTATTCGCCTGAAATTCTCTTTTTTATCGATTTGTTTTAATGGAAGATTTATTTTTTTATAAACGTATTTAATATCAGATTCAAAACTTGGTCCATAGCGGACGTTCACCTTATCTTTTTTAAGAGAAACGAATATTTCTCCTGCATTACTTGAGGTAATAAGGAATATTAAAAGAGAGAATATAAAAATATTATTTATTAAATTTTTTATTTTCACTTTTTTTTGTTTTATTTAATTTAACTTTTCTAAAACTTAAATTTAATAAATCTATAATAAGAATAAATCCATTTAAATTTTGGCCAACTTTTAATATTTTTTTTAAAACTTCATTAGCTAGCATCGTCCCAATTGTTCCTGCTACTGGTCCCAATATTCCTTCATATTCACAGTTTAATATTTCATCAGTAATAATTTCTTCTTGATAGAAGTCTCGTAAAGAAGGAGTATTTTTATCTACAAAATCAAAAGTAAAAATATGACCATCAAATTTACTAATTGCTCCAGTCACAAGATATTTTTTATATTTTAAACTTAAATCATTAATTAAAAATTTACTTTCAAAATTGTCAGTACCATCAATAATGAAGTCATAATTTTTTATTATTTTTTCAAACTTTACTCTATCCATTTTAAAGTCGTAAAGATTTATTTTTGTTTTTGGATTTATTCTATTTAGTTTTTTTTTGGCAATTATAACTTTTGAGTGATTTAAATCTTTTTCATCATATAAACTTTGTCTGTGAATATTTGATAGGCTAACGATGTCATGATCAACGATTCCTAGTTTCCCAATGCCAGATCGGGTTAAAAAATCAGCCGCTGGACATCCTAGACCACCCATTCCAATTATTAAAACCTTCGAGTCTAGGATTTTTTTTTGTCCTAATGGACCTATGTTTTTTAAAATTATTTGTCTAGAAAATTTATCTATTTCTTTTTTGCTTAAATTTTTGCTCATTTTCCAGTAGAGCCAAAACCACCCTCTCCTCTAATTGTTTCTGGTAGATCATCAGTTTCCTCAAGTTCCATTTTAATTACAGGAGTTAAAATCATTTGTGCTATTCTATCTTTATTATTTATTAAAAAATCACTTTTTCCGTGATTAAAAAGGATTACTTTTATTTCTCCTCTGTAATCACTATCAATAGTTCCAGGTGTATTTAAAACACTAATGTTGTTTTTTGCAGCTAAACCAGATCTTGGTCTTATTTGGATTTCGAATTCACTTGAAAATGCAACAGCAAGCCCCGTTGGAACTAAGCATGATGAGTTTGGTTTAAGATTAATAGGTTCTTTTACTAATGCCATCAAATCCATACCTGATGCACCTTCTGTTTTGTAAGCGGGTAATTCAACCGCAGGGTCTAACTTTTTGATAAGAACTTTTGCCATTAATTTAATTGATCAATTATTCTATCAACTATTTCATCAGAAATTCCAGATTTTTTTTTGTACGAAAGTTTTTCTTTTTTAACGTCTTTGTTTTTATAATGAATTGTTACTTCATTATAATCAGAATTAAATCCTATATCTTTATTCGATACATCATTAGAAATTATCCAGTCACAACTTTTATTATTTAATTTTTCTTCTGCGTTTTTATCAATCTCATTAGTTTCTGCTGCAAATCCAATGACAAGTTCAGGTCTCATAGAGTTATGGTTAGACACATAATGAAGTATGTCTACATTCTTTTCTAAATTTAAGTTTAAGTTCTCTTGTTTTTTAATTTTATTTTCATACTTTTTGTTAATTTTAAAATCAGCTACCGCAGCAGAAAAAATTGCTACATCAACAGGTAAATTTTCTTGAGTAGCAACTAACATTTCATCTGCTGTTTCAACTTTTATAAGATTAATATCTTTAGTTATTTCAAGATTAGTTGGACCTGATATTAATGTTGTATCAAAACCTTTTTTGGATAATGATTTTGCTAATTCATATCCTTGTTTGCCACTTGATTTATTTGTAATAAAACGAACCGGATCTATGTACTCATTAGTTGGACCTGCTGTAACTAATGCTTTTAATTTTTTGTTATTTTTTTGAGTTAAGAAATATTTATCAACTTCTTCAGCAATTACTGATGGGTCTGACATTTTACCCTCTCCATATTCACCACATGCCATATCACCTACCTCTGGACCTATTAGTTTATATCCAAACCCTTTTAAATTTTTTATATTTGTTTTAGTAGTTGAATGCTCCCACATTCTTACATTCATTGCTGGTGCTAAAATAATATCTTTATCTGATGCTAAAACAACAGTGGATGCTAAATCATCAGTTGTTCCATGAGCCAGTTTCGAAATTGTATTTGCCGTTGCAGGTGCAATTACAATTATATCTGCCCATCTTGAAAGTGAAATATGATCCATTTCAGCTTCATTTTCTACACTAAATAAATCACTATAAACTTTACCTTGAGAAAGTGATGTTATTGAAAGTGGAGTTACAAACTCTTTTGCACTTGTTGTAAGAATTGTCTTTATTTCTGCACCACTTTTTTTAAAAAGCCTAATTGTTTCAAGACTTTTATAAGCAGATATTCCTCCACAGATAATAAATAGTATTTTTTTATTTAACAAATTTTTCATCTGCAGAATTAAAATACTATAAGGCCAAAAATTACAAGAAGTAATAAACCAATAATAGATTGATTTCTAAATGCTATCATTTCTGATTTCTTATCATTCAGAGCGGTGTAAGAATTTGAATTTTGTGGAATTTGACCACTAGCTAAAAACGTTAATGCTTGATTTGCTTTATCCATAATCTCAGGAAATTCTGGTAAACGTTTAATCACTTCAGATGTATTTTTTAAAGTTTCATTTAAATTATTAATTGGATCTTTGGTTTCTTTAAGCCAATTTTCTAGTACAGGCTTTGAAGTTGTCCAAATATTTGTGTTTGGATTTAACTTTCTTGCTACACCTTCAACAACAACCATAGTTTTTTGCAACATTAATAATTGAGGTTGAGTTTGCATATTAAACTTTTCTGTAACATCAAATAATTGTTTGAGTAATTTACCTCCTGAAATATCTTTCACTTCTTGACCAAATATAGGCTCGCCAATTGATCTCAAAGCTTGAGCCAGATCATCAATTGGTACTTCTTTAGGAACTAATCCAGCCACTAAATGAACTTCAGCTACTTTTCGATAATCTCTTTGAATAAATCCAAATAAAATTTCTGCTAAAAACCTTTTGCTAAGTTTATCTAATCTACCCATAATCCCAAAATCTATAGGTACAATTTGGCCACTATTATCAACAAAAATATTTCCTTGATGCATGTCTGCATGAAAAAAACCATCTCTTACAGCATGTCTTAAAAAATGTTGGATAATATCTTCTGCTATTTTATTAGTATCTAAATTTCTTTTCTTTAACTCCTCAGCTTCCCTTATTGAAATTCCATCTATCCAATCTAAAGTCATTATATTTTCACTAGTAAAATTCCAATAAATCTCAGGAACTTTAAACCCAGCATCATTTTTAGTATTTTCTGCATATTCATTTGCTGCAGCAGCCTCGAATCTTAAATCCATTTCAAGATTAGTTATTTCTTTAAGTAAAAAAACAACTTCAACAAGTTTTAATCTTTTTGTTTTTTTTACAAATGACTCAACAATAAATGCAAATAACATCATTGCATCTATTTCTTCATTGAATATTTTTTTTATATTTGGTCTTAATATTTTTATTGCTACATCTTTAATTGTACCATTGTCATTTATTTTTGCTTTATGAACTTGTGCAATCGATGCAGCAGCAACTGGTTCACTTAAATCAATTATTGAATTAAATGCATCAACTCCAAGATCTTCTTTAATAATTTCTTTTGCTTTATGAGTTGAAAAAGGGGGTAATCGATCTTGAAGTTTTTCTAGCTTTAAAGATAATTCTTCTCCGATTATATCTGGTCTAGTAGCAAGAAATTGACCAAGTTTGATGAAAGTTGTGCCCATAGATTCTAATGATCTAGATAGTCTTTCGCTATCATCCTCAATCAAATTATTTTGTTCCTCTTTTTCAAATGAAATAGACAAAATTTGGAATAATATTGTTACAGCTAAAGGAGGTTTTTTAAATTTTGATGCAATTTTTAAAATATCTGATTTTGCAATTTTTCTTCCTAATTTAAATAAAGTAATAAGTTTTTTAATCATTAAATTTTCCAACCACTATGAATTGAAACAATACCACCAGAAAGATTTCTATAAGAACATTTAAGAAAATTATTTTTTTCCATCAACTCTATTAATTCATCTTGATTAATAAATTGTTCAATACTTTTTATTAAATATTCGTAGGGTTCTTTTTCTCCAACTACAAACTGACCAATAATAGGAATGAGTTTTGAATAATTTTTATATATAAAATCAAGATTTGAATTTTGAATCTTAGAAAATTCCAGACATAGATAGCGTCCACCAGGTTTTAAAACTCTATAAGCCTCTGAAAGTGCTTTATTCAAATTTTTTGTATTTCTTAGCCCAAAGCTAATAGTGTAATAATCAAATGAATTATCTGTTATTGGTAATTTTTCTCCTGGAGAAATAACCCATTTTACATTTTTGTAATTAGATAATTTTTGCTTTCCTTGACTAACCATTCCTTTATTAGGATCTACACAAGTAATTTCAGCCTCTTTACTCGTAGTATTTAAAAATAATTTTCCAATATCCCCTGTCCCACACGCAACATCTATTAATTTTCTATTAACTCTCGGATTCATCATATTGATTAAACTTTTTTTCCAATATCTATGTACACCCATAGACATAAAGTCATTCATCAAGTCATATTTGTTGTAGACCTGATTAAACACATTTTCTACAAGGCCTTTTTTATTTTGAAGATTTTGTTGCATAAAAAAATATATATTGAATATAGTATTAAATGCCAGAATTACCAGAAGTAGAAATTGTTAGACAATCCCTTCATAAAAAGATCAAAAAAAAAACTATAAAAAAAGTAGTAATTAGAAACAGGAATTTAAGGTTTAAAATACCAGGTGATTTCGAAAATTTTATAAAAAATAAAAAGATAATTAAAGTTAGTAGATTTTCTAAATATTTAATTATTCATTTTCAAAATGAGGACTATTTTTTAATTCATTTAGGAATGTCAGGAACAATCCATATTCTTGATAAGAAAAATCCACTAAAATTTACAAACACTAGTTTTTATCATTCACCTTTTTTACCTGAAAAACATAATCATGCAGAGTTTGTATTCGATCACTTGAAAGTAATTTATAATGATCCAAGACGTTTTGGATTTTTTGAAATAATTAAAAATCATCAAGATTTACAGCAAAGATTTAAATCAATGGGACCCGAGCCCTTTAGTGATAAATTTAACCTAAATTATGTAGTTAATTATTTTAGGAATAAAAATAAGGATATAAAAAGTTTTTTACTTGACCAGAAATTTGTTTCTGGGATAGGTAATATTTATGCAAGTGAAATTCTTTTCGCTAGTAAAATAAATCCATTTAAAAAGGCAAAAAGACTTAATAAAAATGAATGTTTAAATGTTATTTTTAATTCCAAGAAAATACTTGAACAGGCAATTAACAAGGGTGGTTCAAGTATTAGAGATTTTAAAGATATTTCAGGTAATAAAGGTAATTTTCAAAAGGAGTTTAAAGTTTATCAGCAAGAGGGCGCTGATTGTAAGCGCACCAATTGCAAAGGTATTATAAAAAAAAAAATAACTTCAAATAGGTCGACTTTTTTTTGTGTTTCTTGTCAAAAATAGTTAAATATTTAGTTGACCACTATAAATTCTCAAGTTATACCCCTGCGCAGATGGCAAACACAAAATCAGCAATTAAAAGAATTAGAAGAATTTCTAAACAAACAGCAGTTAATAAAGCTAGAAAAAGCAGGTTTAGAAACGCTATTAAGAAAATGAACCTTCTAATTGATGGTAAAAAGAAAGATGAAGCTCTTAAATTTTTACCAAAGTTAAACTCTGAGTTGATGAAAATTGCAAAAACAGGAATAATAAAAAAACAAAATGCTTCTAGAAATGTTTCTAGAATAACAAAAAAAATTACTGCAATCTAAACGTTAATTTAAATTTTTTTAAACAACTCCTGATATCCACATTATATATCTAAGTTTTGTGTTAAGTTACTATATTTAGATTTAGTAAATATTTGGATTATGGTCATTCAATCTATATTCGATTTAATTTAAGTTCAATCAATTAATTGATACAATCTATATTTGATTCAATTTATAATTTTAAATTTAAGTTTAATTTAGAATCATTTTTTTAAATATAAATCACAATCATAGATTTTATTTTTTTTTTAATTTCTTTATTAACTTGTTGCAAATTTTTTTAAATAGTTCTAACTGAGATTTCCCCTTAAGTTATGAACAAATTAACAAATACAAAAAATATTAACAATTTTTCTTCTGAAGGCTTTGAGTGGAAGCAAGTGCAGAATGAAATGAAAAATAAACTAGGCTTAGAAGTTTACGAGAGCTGGTTAAAAAAAATTTCTTTTGTAGAGGAATTCAAAAATTACTTATTATTATCAGTTCCAACAAGATTTATTAGAGACTGGATTACATCAAGGTATTTAGACCAAATATTACAAATAATTAAAGTATATAAAAAAGACATTATTAGAATTGAGTTCAAAATAGTTGAAAAAGCTCAGGATATCAAATTAAAAGGAAATAATATTAAAGATAGCAATACTAATGAAAATGTTTCATTTATAAAAGATTCCTATCTTCAGTATAATCGAATTGATCCAAATAAAAGATTTGATAATTTTATAACAGGTTCAAGTAACAAATTAGCTTATGAAGCTTCTTTAAAAGTTTCAGAAAATATATCTCATTATAATCCACTTTATATTTATGGTGGTGTTGGAATGGGAAAAACTCACCTATTAAATTCAATAGGTTTAGAGCTTAAAAAAAATAATAAAGTAATGTTTATTTCTGCTGAACGTTTTATGTATCAGTTTGTAAAATCAATTAAATCAAACAACATGGTTAAGTTTAAAGAATATTTTAGAAATACAGATATTTTATTAATCGATGATATCCAGTTTATAAGTGGGAAAGAAGCCATGCAGGAAGAGTTCTTTCATACATTTAACGCATTACTTGATAAGGAATCTCAAATAATTGTATCAGCTGATCGAGCACCAAATAAATTATTAAGAATTCAAGAAAGAATTAAATCAAGATTTTCTGGTGGATTAGTTGTTGATATTCAAAAGCCAGATCTTGAATTAAGAAAAAAAATAGTTGAAAAAAAAACAGAGGAATTGAACAATTTATATTCCGAACAATTACAAGTTTCTAGAGAAATTCAAGATTTTATAAGTAATGAAATAACTGGAAGTGTAAGGGAACTAGTTGGTGCAATTAACAGAGTTGTTTCATTTTCAAGAATTTACAAGAAGGCCCCAAATCTTGCTGAAACCAAAGTGGTTTTAAAGGATTTATTAAATTTAGGAGAAAATAAGGTTACAATAGATCTAATTCAGACAATTGTATGTAAGTTTTTCAAAATCAGTAAAAATGAAATGTTGTCATCGAGAAGATCAAGATATTTAGTAAGACCTAGGCAAACAGCAATTTATTTAACTAAAATTTTGACTTCTAAATCATTACCTGAAATTGGTAGGGAATTTTCTAATAGAGACCACACAACAATAATTCACTCAGTAAAAACTATCGAAAGGATAAAAGAAAAAGATCCCGACATGGTTGATAATATAAATAAATTAAAAAACCAGATTTTATATAATAAGGAAAATGAAATTTAACGTTAACCAACAAGACCTTCAGCAAGCATTAAACTATTGCCAAGGTGTTATTGAAAAAAGAACCACATTACCAATACTTTCTAATATTTTGTTAGATGTAAGTAATTCAAAACTTACTATTACAGCAACTGATCTAGATTTAATATTTATACATCAGTTAAACAATGTAGAAATTTTAGAGGAGGGTAAAACAACCACAACTTCCTCAATAATGTATGATATTATAAGAAAGTTTAACTCAGGAAAAAAAATAAATCTTTCTTTAACAGATATAAGTAAATTACAAGTAGAGTCTGAAAAATCTATTTTTAATTTGAATTGCATAAGTGCAACGGAGTTTCCACTGACAGATGAAAATTTTAATCAAAATGAATTTATAATTAAATCGAAACAACTTTTGAAATTGTTAAATAAGTGTAAATTTTCAGTTTCAAATGATGAAACAAGGCATTATCTAAGTGGTATTTATTTTCATCAAACAGAGGTTGACGATAAAAATTATTTAACTGCAGTTGCAACCGACAGTCATAGAATGTCTATTTCAAAAGTTAGATTAGAAGAAAAAATTGATTTTGATCCAATAATATTACCTAAAAAAACAATTTTTCAACTTTGTTCTTTATTAGACAGTTATGATGGAGATGTAAAAGTTTCAAATGTAAAATCAAAAGTAAAATTTGAATTAAACAATAGTATTTTAATTTCAAAACTAATTGATGGAAAATTTCCTAATTATATTCAAGTTATACCCAAAAATAATCAAAAAAAATTAGAGATAGACTTAAAATTATTTTTAAATTCTGTTGATAGAGTGGCCTCAGTTTCATTAGATAAAAAAGATGGTGTGAAATTTAATTTATCTAAAGACACTCTTGATCTTTCAGTAAATAATACCAACAGTGGTGATGGTAAAGAAACTTTAAGTGTTAAGTTTGATCATGATTTAGAGATAAGTTTTAACTCTAGATATTTAATAGATGTTGCTTCACAACTAGATGGAGATAGAGTTGAAATTTTATTCAATGATACTGGTTCACCAGCATTGATAAAAGATCCAGGTGATTTTGATAGTATTTTTGTTGTTATGCCTATGAAGGGTTAATTAATTAAATCTAACTCTGAATAAATATTTTTTTCAAGGATTTGAATAAAATTTTCCTTTGTTAAGCCAGAAGGAATTGGTTTTAGAATAGAGATTGTAATCGTTTTATTAGATTTTTTTTTACCTTTTTTAGGCCACACATATCCAGAATTAATTGCAACTGGCTGACAAGCAATACTTAGCTCTTCATAAATTCTCGAAGCACCTTTTTTAAAAGTTGGTCTTTCATCTGGAAGAACCCTAGTTCCTTGAGGAAAAATAATCAAAGGTCTATTTGAAGTAGCCATCATATTTGAAATATCATTAAAAAAACCCAAGTTATCTTTCGTAACTTTGTTTCTTTTTATTGAAATTGATCCTATTTTTTTTAAGTACCAACCAAATATTGGAATTAACAATAATTCTTTTTTTAGAATAAATACAGGTGAGTTAAAGATTGTTTGTAAATAAAAAGTTTCAAACATTGATTGATGAGATGCTGCTATAAAAAATTTTTCATTATTAATAATATTTTCTCTTCCTTTGATTGAAATTTTTACTGAAAGAATAAGTCTTAAACAAAAACTAGCCCAATGGCCCATTAATTTACCTCCTACCAAAACAACTTTTTTTGGTAAAAAAAATGATGGTAAAAAAATTATCGAAATAATAATGATTCCTATGAAAAATAATATTGAAAATAAAAAGTTTCTTATCATTTTTGTCAAAAGCTAAATTATATCTTTATGCTTTTGTCTTTTTCTTATTACTTTAATTTTTGATCCCTTTATTAATAATTCTATTGGTTTAGGTCTTAAATTATAATTTGAGCTAAGTGACATTCCATAAGCTCCCACATCACATATTGCTATCAAATCTTTTTCATTCAATACTTGAAATTTTTTTAATGTAACAAATTTATCTGTACTTTCACAAATAGGACCTACAAATTCATATGGCTTTTTAGATGTTTTGTTAGATTTTGTAACAGGTAAAGTTTTATGAAATGCACCATACAAAGCAGGTCTCATTAAATCATTCATTGCTGCATCTAAAATTATAAATTTTTTACCTCCACTATCTTTAATATAGATTATTTTTGACACTAATGTCCCAGTATCGCCAATAATTGATCTACCTGGCTCAAATATAATTTTAACTTTATGTTTTTTTAAAAATTTAAGAATAGCTGTATTGTATTTTTTATAATTAAGTTTTTTATTTTTATCAGTGTAAGTAATGCCCATACCTCCACCTAAATCTATAAATTCAAATTTATGATTTGTTTTACTTAGAATTTGACTGACCGCTTTAAGCATTTTTTCATAAGGTCTATGGTCTAAAATTTGGCTGCCTATATGAACACTCAGACATTTTAAATCAATATTTTTTGAATTTTTGCAATAATTTATAATTTCATAGAAAGTATTTTTATTTACACCAAATTTATTTTCTTTTTTCCCAGTGGATATTTGACTTAATGTTTTTGCATCTGTGTTAGGGTTTAGTCTCACACCAATTTTTATTCTTTTATTTTTTGATTTTGCTATTCGATTTATTTCTTTTATTTCACTTAAAGACTCAGCGTTAATAAGCAAAATTTTTTTATCAATAGCAAAGCTGATTTCACTTGTTGTTTTACCAACACCGGAAAATACTATTTTGCTTGGATTAATTCCTGCTTTTAGTGCCATCATCAGTTCTCCTACTGAAACAACATCAGCACCTAATCCAAATTTTTTAATTTCTCTAATTATATTAATATTTGTGTTGGATTTTACCGCAAAGCAGATGAGTGGTGAAAACGATCTGAAGTTTTTTTTAAAATTATTAATATTTTCTTTTAATTTAGAATAGGAGTAAGAATAAAATGGAGTTCCAAATTTATTTGCAATTTTTTGGAGATTAATTTTTTCTATTGTTAGGGTTTTATTTATATATTTCATTAAACTAAGTTAGCTGAAACTTTTTTTATTTCTGCTTTTTTATCTGGGTCTACGTATTTAGGATCACCTTTTTTTCCACAAGAAATAATGGCACAAAATAACAATATAATTAATGTAAATTTTTTAATCATTTTTCTCTTTTATATTTCATTATCATTTTTTTAATATTATCAAAAGAAGTTCCACCATAAGATTTTTTCGAATTAATTGAATTTTTTAAATTAAATACTTTTAATACATCTTCTTTAAGTTTGGGTTCAATTTTCTTTAATTCATCTAAAGTTAATTCATTTAACTTCTTTTTTCTTTTTTCAGCCAAATTAACTACAGCAGCAGTTTTTTGGTATGCTTTTCTAAAAGACATTGAGTGATTTTTTACTAGATAGTCAGCTAAATCGGTGGCTGTAATATATCCAGAATTAGCAAGTTCTAACATTTTACTCTTATTTGGATTACAATTTTTTAGTATTTCATCACAAATTTTTAAACAATTATTTAGATTGTCGTAAGATTTGAAAACAATCTCCTTATCGTCTTGCAGATCTTTAAAATAAGAAAGTGGTAAGCCTTTTAAAATTGTAAGCATCGAAAATAAATTTCCATAAGCACTTCCTGATTTACCACGCAAGTACTCTAAAAGATCAGGATTCTTCTTTTGTGGCATTATAGAAGATCCGGTAACAACTTTATCAGATAAATTGATTAAGTTAAAAGCATCCGAATTCCAAATAATCAACTCCTCAGCAATTCTAGAAATATGCATAGCACACACAGATGAAGCGTATAAAAAATCCAAAACAAAATCTCTATCTGAAACTGTATCAACTGAATTATTTGTAGGTATTTTAAAACCAAGTTTTTTGGATGTATAATTTCTATCTATATTAAATGATGTTCCTGCTAAAGCCGCAACACCCAATGGATTTTCATTTAAACTGTCTAAATTATTAGAAAATCTCTTTTTGTCTCTATTAAACATTTCTACATAAGACATTAAATAATGTGCAAAAGAGATAGCTTGTGCATTTTTAAGATGTGTAAATCCAGGCATAATGGTTTCCACATTTTTTTCAGCTAACTTAATTGTACTCTTAATAACTTTATTAATGTTATTATTTATTTCGTTGGTTGATTTTTTCATCCAAATTTTAAAATCAGTAATTACTTGATCATTTCTTGATCTTGCAGTGTGAACGTATCCAGCATCTTCACCTATAATTTGAAAAAGTCTCTTTTCGATATTCATATGAATATCTTCATATTTTTTATTAAACTCAAATTTATTGTTTGTTATTTCCTTGTCAATTTTTGTTAGTCCATAAATAATTTTATTTTTTATTTTGAATGAAATTATTTTTTGTTTAAAAAGCATCTCAACATGAGCAATTGATACCTGGATATCTTCTTTATAAAGTCTTTTATCAATATCTATTGAATTACCCACTTTTTGAAACAAACTTGATGCATTTTTTTTTATTCGTGTGTTCCAGATTGCTTGGTTGTTTTTATTTTTTGCCATGATATTTAATTATACCTTTTTAACATGAGATTTTTAATAATATTTATTTTTTTGATAACAAATGTTGTAGCTGAAGAACTACCTGGTATTAAAAATATAGTAATCCATAAAATACCAAAAACATACGATAATGTTATTTTTTTAGACAAAAATGATCAAAAAATTAATATCAATGAATATAAGGGTAATCTTTTGATATTGAATTTTTGGGCGGTCTGGTGTGAACCTTGCAAAGAAGAAATGCCATCTTTAGATAAACTCCAAGCTAATCCAGAATTGGATAAAATAAAAATTTTTCCAATTAATATTGGAAAAGAAACTTTAGATAAAGTTAATAAATTTTTTATAAATCTTAACATTAAAAACTTCGAACCTTATTTTGATCCACCTACAACATTAGCAAAAAAGTTTTCTTTAAGAGGTGTCCCTACAACAATTCTAATTAATAAAGAGGGCCAAGAATTTGCTAGAATTATGGGTTCAATTAATTTTGAAGATAAAAATTTTATTAATTGGATAAAAAAATATAACTAATTTTTAAAAAAATAAGCAAAGCCAACTAAAGCAATAATAGCAATAAACTGTAAAATAACTCTTAATTGCATTAATTTATTTGAATATTTTTTACTTGTCTCTCCTCCCTTAAAAAGAGTTCCGATACCTAAGATTAAAACTACTCCAACAGCTATCAAAAGGGCTATTGATAAAACTTTTACTAATATTCCTGAAATCATTTTTTTTTATTTTAGATTGTGTTTTGACATAAAAAACATAATTTATCTACTATGACATTTTGCCTAGAATCCATAATTATTAAACCAGAAAATGGTATTGAAATTAAAAATGCAATTATTTTGCTTCATGGCTATGGAGGTGATGGAAAGGATATTAGCATGTTATCTTTAAACTGGAAGAGACATATGCCTAATACAGTCTTTATTTGTCCAAATGGTCACGAGCCATGTGCTATAAATCCCTCCGGTTATCAATGGTTTGATTTAACAAAAGAGGATTCTAATTACATATTAGAGCAATCAATTAAAGCTGAAGAAGTATTAAAAAAATTTATTAATGAAATAAAAAAAGAGTTCAAGTTATCAAATAATCAAATATGTTTATCAGGATTCAGCCAAGGATGCATGATGTCTATAAATGTTGGTCTTACATTTGGAGAAAATTTTTTATGTATAGTCGGTTTTTCTGGAAAGATAATAAATCAAAATGATTTAAAAAATAGAATCAATAATAGAACTGAAACATTACTTATACATGGTGAAGCTGATCAAATTGTCCCATCTACCCATTTACTGGAAGCAAAAGATTTTTTAATTAGAAATAATGTTAAAGTTGATACACTATTAATAAAAAATTGTGATCATCATATTCCTATTGAAGCATCAAGTACAGCTTTAAATTTTATTTTAAAAAAAATTTAACATCTCTTATTATTGATAAAATTCTTCAACTAAGTTAAAATTAAATTAATGAATAACTTTATTGAACAAAATGTTTCATTAGAAAAGTGCCCTGCATTAGTCCTCAATGCAGATTATAGACCCCTGAGTTACTACCCTTTATCTTTGTGGTCATGGCAGGATACGGTCAAATCTGTTTTTCTGGATCGAGTTATTATTGTTAGTAATTATGATAGAACTATAAGAAGTCCATCATTTAATATGAGATTACCAAGTGTTATCGCATTAAAGGATTATATTGTTCCTCAAAGCAAACCAAGTTTTACTAGATTTAATGTGTTTTTAAGAGATAAATTTTCCTGTCAATATTGCGGAAGCAATGAAGAGTTAACTTTTGATCATTTATTACCTAGATCAAAAGGAGGTGAAACTAATTGGGATAATGTTGTAACAGCCTGTTCTGCATGCAATGTAAAAAAGGGTGGAAAACTATTAAAACATTCAGGTATGAAATTACATCAGCACCCTTATCGACCATCAACAGAGGATCTACATAAAAATGGCAAACATTTTCCACCAAATTTTTTACACAAAAGCTGGATGGATTACCTATATTGGGATGTAGAACTAGTGTCTTAAATTTTCTCAGAAATATTTATTGCAATTTTTGATCCAGTTTTAATAATTTTATCTAATATAGAGTAAGGACCTTCTTTTGTTGCACCCTTTTCATAAGCAATATCTTTATGACTTAATTCATCTTCTCTAAATTTAATAATTTTTTTTTTAAGTTTTGGTTCACTTTTATCAAGTTGTTTTATTTGGTTTAAATAATGCTCATCTATAACTTCTTCAACAGAAGCAGTGCAAAGCATAGCTGCTTTCTTTCCAAGCAAAGTTGAACCAAAACCTAATCCTACACCTAATAAATCCCATAAGGGTAAAAATTTTGTTGGTTTTATATTTCTTTTTTTAATTTCTTCTTCAAAATAATCAGAATGTTCTTTTTCATGAATTTTCATTTCCTCAATTGTTTTTTTTAAATTTTCATCTTTAACTAATGTGTTTAGAGCTAGCAACTGTCCTTCATAAATTTTAACAGCACCACGTTCTCCAGCATGATCAACTCTAATAAACTCTTCTATTCTTTTTTTACTTATTGTTTTCATAATCTAAATAAATCTTTGCACCACTAATAGTTATTAGTAAAGAAATCAAAATATTATAACTTGTAAGCGATAATCCCATAATTTTAAATGTCACATCTTTGCAGCTTATATTTTTTTCTTGTAATTGTTTTAATATGTTCTCTTTAGATATTAAATCTGACCCTTTTTTTAAATCGCAAACTAACGACTCCTCAATGAAACCTTGCTCAATACCTAGATGATATAAAGATAAAATTGTAGCAGCTAAAAAAACCAAGATAAGCAAAAGTATAAAATATTTTTCAAGATGAATAAATTTATAATTTAGTACAATAATTATTATAGCCATTAAGTATGGTATTCTCTCTAAAATACATAGGTTACAAGGTTGATGACCTAAAACATATTCAATAAAAAATGCCGAAGATAAAGCAATAATGCTGATTAAAAAAATTAATTTTAGAGTAATTGTTTTGTTAATCTCAACCATTAAATTTCAAAAAATAAATAAATAATAATAAATATTATAACTATAATAATTCCAATTATTGTGAACCATTTTGATCCATATTTTTCCATGTACTCTGTAAATAATTCTCCAAATTTATAAGATAAAAAGGCAACTATAAAAAATCTCAGGCTTCTTGAAATTAAGCTAACAATTATAAAAATAGGAAGATTAAAAGCAATTAAGCCACTTGAGATCGTAAAGGCTTTATAAGGTAATGGTGTAAAGCCAGCTAAAAAAAGAATACTCAGCCATACGAGGAAACCACTACCTTGAGACATGCTTAATTTTAAATTTTCAACTTTATCTTGATAACCGTAAAATTCGATTACATACATTGCTAAATCAAAAAATAGATACCCAATTAAATATCCAAAAATTCCACCAAGGACTGAAAATATTGATGCTATTAAAAAAATTTTCAAATATTCCTTTTTTTTAGCAATAACCATTGGGATTATCATTGCATCTGGAGGTATAGGAAAAAAAGAACTTTCTATAAAAGATACAAGCCCTAAATAAAAATTTGAACTTTTATGTGCAGCTAATTCTAAACATTTTTTGTAAAGTGTTTGAAACATTTTTTGGTTTTAATATAAATTTAGTTCTTATACTATTAAATATAATTTAATTGAATACCAAGGGCGAATGGCGGAATTGGTAGACGCGCACGACTCAAAATCGTGTTTCGCAAGAAGTGAGAGTTCGATTCTCTCTTCGCCCACCACGTAATTATGAATATAAATAATTTAAATAATTTGATCGAATTGTTTGTAAATCAAGCAAATAAACAAAATAAAAAAGATATTTTTTTAGAATGGCTAAATTCAAGTAATAAAAAAACATATACATGGGAACAAACTGAAATGAATATTTTAAAATTATCAAAAGTTATAAAAGAAAATATAAAAGAAGGTGATAGATGTCTTTTAGTTTCAGAGAATAGACCCGAATGGTTTGTTTGTGATTTAGCTATTATGGTTGCCGGTGGAATTACAGTTCCAGCATATACAACTTATATGGAAGGTGATTATAAGTATTTGATTGAAGATTGTGAACCAAGCTTAGTTATTGTTTCAAATAATGAAATGTTAAAAAAATTAAATAATTCAATTAATGAAAAAGACTTCATCAAAAAAGTTATTACTTTGGATGAAATAGATAAAGTAACAAATAATTTAAATTTAATTAATAAAGAAAAATACTTAGATTTTAACTTAATAATTGAGAATAATTTATTAGAGGAAGATAAAATCGAAAATAATAAATTAAACAGAAAGTCTCCAGCATGTATTATTTATACTTCAGGAACTGGAGGGAATCCTAAAGGAGTAATTTTGAGTCATGGTGGAATTTTGAATAATGTTGAGGGATCGTGTGGAATTATAAAACCATTATTTAACTCAAGACCAGTATTTTTAACTTGGCTTCCGCTTTCTCATTCTTATGAGCACTGTGTTCAATTTGTACAAATAGCAGTAGGAGCTAAAGTATTTTATGCTGAAAAAATTGAAAAACTTCTAGACAATATTTCTGAGGCAAAACCTACGCTTATGACTGCTGTTCCAAGGTTCTATCAGAACCTTTACAACAAAATAAACATTAATTTAAAAAAACAAACGGGTCTTAAAGCAAAATTAATTGAAGTAACTCTTCGTCTGGGGAGAAAAAAACTATTAAATCAAAAAATGACTTTTTATGAAAAATTGCTCGATTTTATGGTTGATAAATTAGTTAGAAAGAAAGTAAAAAAACAATTTGGTGGAAATTTAAAAGCTTTCGTTTCAGGTGGTGGTGCTTTAGATAAAGAAATAGGTGAATTTTTAAATGCTATAGGATTACCGACACTTCAGGGATACGGCTTAACAGAAACATCACCAGTAGTAAGTTGCAATCCAATACATAAAATTAAAGTAGAAACTGTAGGACCTCCATTTAAAGGAAATGAGGTTAAAATTGCAGAAGACGGAGAAATATTAGTTAAAGGTGAAAATGTAATGTTAGGATATTGGAATAAAAAAGAAGAAACTGATAAAGTAATAATAAATGGATGGCTTCATACTGGTGATATTGGAGAGATAGATCCAAATGACGGTTATTTAAAAATTACCGATAGAAAAAAAGATATCATAGTAAGTGCTGGAGGTGATAATATTTCACCAGCTAAAATCGAAAATATGATCACGAATGAGCCTGAGATAGATCAATGTATGGTTTATGGTGACAAAAAAAATTATTTAGTAGCTTTAATTGTACCTAATAAAGATTTTTTGAATGAAAAAGAAAAAATAAATCAAGTAGTTGAAAAAATAAATGCAAAATTAACTTTATTAGAAAAGATAAAAAGAATTCAATTAATAGATGAAAATTTTTCTATTGAAAATGGTTTAATGACACCAACAATGAAAGTAAAAAGAAAAAAAGTTACTGAAAAATATAAAAATCAGCTAGAAAATCTTTATTAAATTACTTAAATAAAATTGTTTATTAGCCGCATAAACATTAACTAAATTAGTAAAAAAAAGTTTTATAAAAATAAAAAATTAAAAATAATTTTCATAAAATTTTACTTTTAATTAAAGAATTGACATAACTTATAGAAAAAAATAAAAATATGTTAACAGCGAATCAATTTGATTCGTTTAACTAAAAAAGGGAGCTAAAGATGCCTAAGAAAAGAAAAAAAGCGGCAAAGAAAACTAAGAAAAAAGCTAAGAAAAAAGCTAAGAAAAAAGCAAAAAAAAGAAGAAGAAAATAGTAACTTAGTATTCTTTACAAAAAACGCTTCTCATTACAATTTGTATGAGAGGCGTTTTTTTTACTCGTCAATCGCTTCATCGTTATCAGAAATTGGCTCGTCCACAGGTAGTTCACTAGTTGCAGGTTTTGCAGGAGCTACTGGCTGGGGTTGCCCACCTATATTTCTTTTCAGTGCTTTGTCTAATTTTTTCTGAGTATCCTCTAAAGAAACATTTAAGACAATCTGAAATTCAGACAAAATTCTTTCATAAGCCTTTTCAAATAGTTGTCTTTCACTATAAGACTGATCTACCATAAGATCATCACCTTTATTTAAATCTCTGACTACTTCAGCCAATTCATATATTTTTCCAGAAGATATTTTCGCTTCATACTCTTGTGCTCTTCTACTCCACATTGATCTCTTAATTTTTGGTTTACTTTTTAATATTGAAATACATTTGTTAACTTGATTAATAGTTGCTAACGGCCTTAAGTGAGATTGCTTGTTTACAGGGACCATTCCATTAGCTTTATCTTTTTCAAATTTAATAACATATGTTTCAACATCAATTCCACCAATGTTAATTTTTTTAGATTCAGTAATTTGCCCCACTCCATGCTTTGGATAAACAACATGATCTTTAATTTTGTATTCCCTTTTTTCAGTCTCTTGTTTTTTAACTTTTTTTATTTCAGGCTTAACTTCGTTGGTTTTTGAAATTCTTAAATTATCTACTTTTGTTTCAGCTGTTGATTCTGTAACTTTAACATTTTTTTTTATTTTAGTTGTTTTGGGTAAAACTTTTTTAACAACTTTTTTGACTTTTTTTGAAATTATTTTTTTAAGCTTTTTAGTTTTTACTGTTCTTTTAGCTTTTACTGTTTTTTTGGTTTTTACAACTTTCTTTTTCGAAACTTTTTTTTTCACTTTTTTATCTGTTTTGCCTCTAAAGATTTTCTTTAAAATATTTTTCGTACTTATTTTGCTCATTTTTAAATTTCTCATGATCCGCAGGTGGATCTTTTTTTTCACTTATGTTAGGCCAGATTTCAGAGTATTTTTTATTGATCTCTAACCATTTTTCACTTCCAGGTTCAGTGTCTGCTTTTATGGCATCGACGGGACATTCTGGCTCGCAAACGCCACAATCTATACACTCATCGGGTTTAATTACAAGCATATTATTACCTTCGTAAAAGCAATCAACTGGGCAGACATCAACACAGTCTGTTAGTTTGCACTTAATACAATTGTCGTTAACAATATATGTCATTTTGAATTTTGTTTAATTTTTTCTTTAATATCGCCCATTGTTTTATTGTCAATATAAAGTAATCCCGCAAGTCGTCTCATTAAATTAGTTTCATATATGTCAGCATCTTTATTTGAATAAATTATAGACCATAAAGCCTCTACGATTTTTATTTTGTCTTGTTCAGGTAAATTTTTTACTTCTTTAGTAAAATCTAATATTTGATTTGAGTTTTCTTCAATTTTTTTTGCTTCTTCAATTGTTTTAGAAATATTTTCATCTTCTACACCAAGCTCTTTAAGTGTTTTCTTGATAATTTCTTCCTCTTTATCTGTATAATTCTCATCTATTTTAGCAGCATGAATTAATAAAGCACAAATTTTAGGAAGAAAATTATTATTTATTTTTTCATCTTTTTTAAAAAACATTTTAATTTAAATTTAAATTTTTTAATATTTTAAATGGATTTTCATTTGAAATCTTCTTTGTAGTAATTTTTTTAAATTTCTTAGTTGGACTGTATTTAAAAAATGTTTCATCTTCTTTTTCAAATATTTTATAATTCATTTTTTGAAGTAATTTTTTGAATTTATCTTTACTACATCCTAAAAGATTTAACATTTCAGGAACTAATTTTATTTCAGAATTTTCTTTTGAATTAGAATTTATTATTAACACAAACAATCTTTCCAAAATATCAATCCTTACAAAAAAATTATCAAATCTTTCAAATCCACACAAAAGCATAAAGTTTTTATTTCTTATTTTTTTATCATCTAAAAAATTCAAGCCGAAGGTAGGTGGTTTTAAATTATGAAATTTTTGATAAAAATTTTTCCATAATAATGTTCGCAAAGATACTGCTTCAGGCTTAATTAATTGATAAAGGAAAACATGATACCTTCCAAACTTTACCCCTAAGTCTCTAAGAATTTTTCTCTCATTTTGTTCTAGGTTTTTTAAGTATTCAGAAACTTGGTCCCGTTTTAATACACCATTATTTTCATAGAGTTGGTATGCCAGTGCTTTAATTGATGAATTATTTTCTTTTATATTTTTTAAATCAATTAAACTTTTGAGAACATTGTTTATTTTTGAATGTATCCATTTGTTAATGTAATCGTTTAATTTCTGTTTAGTGTTTTGTCCAATAATATCATCAACTATTAAATCAAAATTAGGATTTAAATAGTCGCTACCTGTTGTTAATTTGGCAATTGGGAAATCATTCCAGTAAATTTTAAAGTCTTCATTCAAATGAATTAATCCTGTATCAATTATTGTTTGAACACGTTTTTCTAATTCTGGACCAATAGTTTGTCTTGCAGCTTTTTTTAAAGATTTAATATCTGTTTCCAAAGCACCTTTTTTCAGATCTAGTTCTAATTTTAGTCCTTTTATCTTTCCAATAAATTGATCGTCAATTTTAACATCGTTGTTTTGTAAAATTTCAGTTTTAAATTCCATATCTTGTTTTAAACCTCTAGCGAGTACACTTGCTCTTTTGTCAATAAAAGTTTTAGTAAGTTCTTCATGCAACCTATCTGAAAGTCTATCTTCTAAGTGTTTAGTTTTTTCTATCCAATAATTTTGGTTTTCTACCCAATTATTTTTATTCGAAACATATGACCAAGTTCTGACATTTGCAATTCTATTTGATAAAGAATCTACATTTCCATCTAATTTATCTAGTTTCATAAGCTGTAATCTCATATAATCTTCAGAAATTAGTCCTTTTTTGCTAGTTAAAAATTTAAATACATTCCCAACAACCTCAAAATGATTTCCGTAAGTTTTTTTTACAAAATCAGGTATTTGGCAACATTCCCATAAAAGCATTAAAGTTTTCTTATCAAATCCTATATTTAAAATTCTTTGATCTTTTAAAAAATATTTTAGAGCTTTTTCGTCCTCACATTCATGAATTTTTCTTAGCCATTCCACTTGAGGTTTTTCTTCTAAACTTCTGATCAAACTAATTGGATTATTGAAATTAAGATTAGAATTTCTCCAAAATAAAGTTCTAATTTCTTCAAATCTATGATTTTCTAATAACTCTACTTCTTCTGGAGATATTTCTTTACAATCCCCAGTAATACCAAAACTCCCATCGTTAAGATACCTGCCAGCTCTACCTGCTATTTGACCTATTTCTGCAAGATTTAATCTTCTTAATTTTTTTCCATCAAATTTCTTAACATTTGAAAAATAAACAAAATCTAAATCCATATTTATTCCCATACCAATTGCATCTGTTGCAACTAGAAAATCAACATCCCCAGATTGATATAGTTCAACTTGAGCATTTCTTGTTTTTGGACTTAGTGATCCCATTACAATAGCAGCACCACCCTTTTGTCTTCTTATTAACTCTGCAATCGCATAAACCTCCTCTGTCGAAAATGCAATGATTGCTGTTTTTCTGTCAATTCTTGATATTTTTTTGTGACCAGCGTAGGTAAGTTTAGATAATCTTTCTCTGTTGATAAATTCAATATCTCCATTCAATTTCGAGATGATATTTTTAATGGTACTTGAGCCCATCAGCATTGTAAGTTTTTCACCTCTCATATTTAAAAGTCTATCAGTAAAAATATGACCTCTTTCATGATCAGCACACATTTGGATTTCATCCACCCCAACAAATTCTAAATGTTTGTCAATTGGCATAGACTCAACTGTACATAAAAAATATTTAGCATTAGTTGGTATGATTTTTTCCTCTCCAGTTATTAATGCAACTTTATCCAAACTTATTTTATTGATTACTTTGTCATATACTTCTCTTGCTAATAATCTAAGTGGAAATCCAATCATTCCACTCTCAAAAGAAAGCATAGTTTCGATAGCAAGATGGGTTTTGCCTGTATTAGTAGGACCGAGAACAGCTGTAATTTTATTTTTAGTCATTTCTATCTTTTGTGCTTCTTTTTTTTTTCCTACCAGATATTGTTACTGCTAAAGAACAAAAATAGTCTAAAACATGACCGAATCGGAGGGTAAAAAGTTCTCATTTTATTTTAAATGTTAGTGAGATTATCATAAATAAGATTAATTTTATAACAGTAATTTAATTTAATAAAATGAGTAAAAAACTTTGGCAACCCCCTTTGAATGAAAAAAAAAATTCAAATTTATTTGCATTTGAAAATTACATTTCAAAAAAATTAAAAATAAAATTTAATAGAAATTATAAAAAATTATTAAATTGGAGTATTAAAAATTCACCTGAGTTTTGGAGTAAATTTTGGGATTTTAGCAAAATAAAAGGAACTAAAAGTAAAAAAAAAATTAGAAAATCAAAAACTTTTTATAAAAATTTATTTTTACCAGGTAGCAAACTAAATTTTGGTGAAAATTTATTATCAAAAAATAATAAAGAAAAAGCAGTAACTTTTATAAGTGAAAATGGGTTTAGAGAAGAAAGATCATGGAGGCAATTAAATTTTAATACTAATAAAATTTCAAAATTTTTAAAAAAAATAAATATTAAAAAAGGAGACAGAGTAGCAGCCTATATGCCAAATACTATTCAAACGGTTGAAGCATTCATTGCTACAACTTCCCTCGGTGGTATTTGGTCTTCTTGTAGTCCTGATTTTGGTTCTAAAGGTGTAATAGAAAGATTTTCTCAAATTAATCCAAAAGTTTTATTCATTACTGATCAATATTTTTATAATGGAAAAAAAATAGATGTTTTAAAAAGACTTCCAGAGATTTTAAAATTAATCCCATCAATTAAAAATGTTGTAATTAGTAATTATCCTGGAAAAAAATTTATTAAAAAAAAATTTAAATTTAAAAAAATTAATTTTTTTAAATGGAATGAATTAATACAAACTAATGCTGAAAAAATTAATTTTAAAAGATTTGATTTTGAAACAGAGTTAGCAATATTATATTCAAGTGGAACTACTGGAAAACCCAAATGTATTTGTCATAGATCTGGTGGTGTTTTAATCCAGCATATGAAGGAACATCAATTACATTGTAATATTAAAGAAAACGATAATGTTTTTTATTTTACTACTTGTGGATGGATGATGTGGAATTGGTTAGTTAGTTCATTAGCTTCTAAGGCATCTATTGTTCTGTTTGATGGATCTCCAATGTTTAAATCTGCTGATTTGCTTTTGAAAATAGCACAAAGAGAAAAAATAACTTTATTTGGAATAAGTGCTAAGTACGTAGATGCTTTAAGAAAGTTTAAACCAAAATTAAAATATAAATTCAAACTTAATAAATTAAGAACAATTTGCTCAACTGGGTCACCACTTTCACAGGAAAGTTTTAAATATGTTTATAAACACATTAAAAAAAATGTACACTTATCATCAATTTCTGGTGGTACTGACATTGTTTCATGCTTTGTGTTAGGAAATTTATATCAGCCAGTAAATATAGGAGAAATACAAAACAATGGTTTAGCTTTAGATGTAGATGTACTAAGTGATAAAGGGAAGTCTTTAAAAAATAGTAAAGGAGAACTTGTCTGTAAAAATCCCTTTCCATCAATGCCTTTAAAGTTTTGGAATGATAAAAATGATAGTAGGTTTAAGAGTGCCTATTTTAATAGATTTAAAAATATATGGCACCATGGAGATTACGCAGAGATAAAAAATAGTGGTGGGTATATAATTCATGGTAGATCAGACACCACCTTAAATCCAGGAGGTGTAAGACTTGGAACAGCAGAGATATATTCAGAAGTTGAAAAGTTTAAAGAAATAAAAGAGTCTATCGTTGTAGGACAATCATGGGATAATGATGTTAGAATAGTTTTATTTATTGTAATGAGCAAAAATTATTCATTAACAGCAGAATTAATTAACAAAATTAAATTAAAAATAAAAAAAAATGCATCTCCTAGACATGTTCCAAGTAAAATTATTGTTGTAAAAGATGTACCTCGAACAAAAAGTGGCAAAATAGTTGAACTTGCAGTTAAAAGTAAGATAGAAGGAAGTCAAATTAAAAACATTGAAGCTTTAGCAAATCCGGAAGCTCTTGAACAATATAGTAATTTAAAAGAATTAAGTATCTAAATATAAATTATTAGAATTCGATATTCTTAGATGATATGATTAATTAGTTTTTAATAAAAATATAAAATAGAAGGAGATTTATGTTTAAAAAATTATTTAGAACATTTGCAGTTTTTTTGTTTCTTTCAGGCTCTTTTCTAGGGAAAGCAATTTCTAATGAATTGACTTTTTTTACAATTGGTACTGGAGGAACTGCTTATACCTATTATCCAGTAGGAGGAATGATAGCCAATGCTATTTCAAAACCTCCAGGTTCAAGGGAATGTGGAAAAGGTGGAAGTTGCGGAGTTGATGGTTTGATTGCATCTGCCGTTTCCTCTAGAGGTTCAGTTGATAATGTAAACGCTATTATTTCAGGATTAAGAAATTCTGGATTTGCACAATCTGATGTTGCTTATTGGGCTTATACTGGAACAGGGACAATGGAAGGTAAGGAACCCGCAAAAGATTTGAGAACGATTGCGGCTTTATTTCAGGAACATATCCATTTAGTAGCTTTAAAAAAAAGTAATATTAATTCAGTAAAAGATTTAAAAGGAAAAAGAGTATCATTAGATGAGCCAGGCTCTGGAACATATGTAGATGCTAAATTAATCTTAGAGTCAAATGGATTAAGCACTAATGATGTTAAAGCAGAAGCTTTGAAAGGAAAGGCCGCAACTGATGCCTTAAGAAATGGTAAAGTTGATGCTATTTTTGTTGTAGCTGGCTATCCAACTGGTGCAATAGTTGAGCTTGCATCTGCAGTTGATATTAAATTAGTACCTATTGATGGTGCTGGAGCAAAAGCTCTAACTTCAAAATATGGTTTTTTTTCTGAAAGTCCAATACCATCAGGAACTTACGAAGGTGTTGATGCAGTTAATACCGTTGCTGTTGGTGCTCAGTGGTTTACATCAGCAAAAGAGGACACTGATTTAATATATAAAATAACAAAAGCTTTGTGGAATAAGGAGTCTAGAAAGCTAATGGATGTAGGACATGCAAAAGGGAAAACAATTACACCTGATACAGCCCTTTCGGGAGTAGGAGTACCATTACATCCTGGTGCAGAAAAGTTCTATAAAGAAGCAGGACTATTAAAATAATTAATAAAAAATATACTGCCCTAGATCCATTTTGATCTAGGGCATTTTTTCATGTCTGAGTTTAATATTTCACAAAAAAAAGTTTCTGATTTACAAAAAAGATATGAGGTTAAAACTAATGAGAGGGAATTAAAAAATGTTTTAAAATCTTTTGCTTTTTTAGTTTTAGCATTAATGTCTGTTTATCATTTCTATGCTTCTGGTTTTGGTACAATTAGAGAAATTTTGCATAGAGGAATACATATCTCTTTCGTTGTAGGTTTAGTTTTTATTTTTTATAGTTGGAAAAAAATTGATCATAGTAAAAAAAATTTTAATACACCTTTTATTGATATAATTCTTTCAATTTTAGTAGTTATTTCAGCTTTATATTTACCATTACTACCTCCAGAGATTTTAGCACCGAGGGTTGGTAATCCTGAAAATATAGATATTATAATGGGATCTTTCTTGATAGTATTGACTTTAGAGGCTGCAAGAAGATCAATTGGTTTTACTCTACCTTTTATTTGCGTGCTCTTTATTTTGTTTGCTATTTTTGGACCTTATTTTCCTGGTGCTTTAAAACATGGAGGCGCTAGTTGGGTTGGTTTTGTAAATCATATTTATCTTACTAATCAAGGAATCTATGGAATTGCTGTCGGGGTTATGGCTCAATATGTTTTTTTATTTATATTATTTGGTGTGCTTGCAACAAGAATTGGATTGGGCCAACTTTTTATTGATTTAGCTATGGTCATAGCAGGAAAATATTCTGGAGGTCCAGCAAAAGTTGCGATTTTTTCATCTGCTTTTTTAGGAACTATTTCTGGTTCATCTATCGCTAATACTGTTACGACTGGGTCTTTAACAATTCCAGCAATGAAAAAAGTTGGCTATCCACCACATTTTTCTGGAGCTGTTGAAGCAACAGCTTCTACAGGTGGCCAAATTACACCCCCAATACTCGGAGCTGCAGCATTTATAATGGTAGAATATTTAGAACTTCCACTTAGAGATATTTTAGCAGCAGCACTTATTCCTGCTTTACTTCATTATTTTGGCATATTTATAATGGTTCACCTGGAAGCTAAAAAGCTAGGCCTTAGAGGGTTAACAGATGAAGAAGTACCAAAATTTTTATCAGTAGTTAAAGATAACTGGTTGTCCTTGGCACCATTAATACTTTTAGTTTATTTAATTTTGATTGGTCGTACACCTGACTATGCTGCAGTAATTTCAATTATAGCATGCATATTAATTGGTTTTGTAAAAAAAACAAATAGACTTACAATTAAAGATCTCGTTCAGTGTTTATCACAAGGAGCAAAAAATACTTTAGCTGTTGGAGCTGCAGCTGCAGCGATCGGAATTATAGTTGGTGTTGTAACACTAACTGGTGTTGGATTTCGATTAGGATATGTTGTAATTCAAACAGCAGGTGACATAGGAGGTTTTTTTCTAAATTTTATTCCATTTGGTTTGCTAACTATTGAAGATTTGACACTTTTTTTCTCATTATTATTAATCGCTTTTTCTTGTATTTTTATGGGAACTGGGGTTCCAACAACTGCAACTTATATAATTTTAGTGGCTGTTGCAGCACCAGCATTAACACAACTAAATATTGAACCGATTGTTTCTCATTTCTTCGTTTTTTATTATGGTGTTTTAGCAGATATAACTCCCCCAGTAGCTCTTGCTGCTTATGCAGCTGCAGGAATAGCAGGTTCTAATCCTTTTAAAACAGGAAACACAGCATTTAGGTTAGGTATTGCCAAGGCATTAGTTCCATTTGTTTTTGTTTATTCACCATCTTTGTTATTGGTAGCCCAGGGTTTTGATATATACATTTTTTTTCAAACATTAATTTCTGCAATGATAGGAATAGGATTAATAGGAATAAGTTTTTCTGGCTATTGGTTAAAAAGTGTACCAATTTACCAACGTTGGTATTTAGGAGTGAATTCTTTATTTTTTATTGCCCCAGGAATTCTGAGTTCTATTTTAGGATTATTTTTGATATCTCCAGTAATTTTTTTACAACTTAAAAAATAATTTTTTTATCCTCCTGGTCCTAAATTAGAAGGCTTTATTTTAATAATTTTCCATACTCCTGATGCAGAGGTGATTATTTTATCATTACACTTTAGCTCACAAAATAAAAACACAAGAGTATTTGTTTTTTTTAAAATTTTTGTATATCCAATAATTTCATCTCCAACTTTTGAAGCTCCTATAAATTTTATATCTAAAGAGATAGTTACACATGGTGCATTTCCTGCAGCTCTATGCGCGGCTGTTCCTGCTCCTGCATCTATTAAAGCAGATAAATAACCTCCATGAGTTATTCCAGCAGCATTTAAATGATTTTCATTAATTATAGATTTAAATTCATATTCATTTTCTGAAATAGCTTTAAATAAAACACCCCCATTGTGTTTCATAAATCCAGGTTTAATACTTATTTGCTCAAATTTACTGCTCATAATTTTTTATAATATTAAAGTTAAAATTAATAAAATTATTAAAATAATTATAAAAAAATAAATTACTGATTGTTGTAAAGATGCATTCAAAAGCCAATTAAACATTTTTATTTCCTTTTTGGTGGACCGCCCAGAACTCGAATCTGGAATCTCCCGGTTCGTAGCCGAGCGCCTTATCCAATTTGGCCAGCGGTCCTTTTTAATAATATATCTCATATATCAAAGTTTTTGATGTAATTTAACTTATAAAATATTATGTTAATTACTTTATGAGCAAAAATTCTAGCGATGTTGTTATTACTTCAGCACTAAGAACTCCAATTGGTAGATACAAAGGGTCGTTAAAAAACCTTAGCGCATCAAAATTAGGATCAATAGCAATTAAAGAGGTAATTTATAAATCAAAATTAGATTTAGAGGAGATTGATGAAGTAATTATGGGGCACGTTTTAACTTCTGGACTAGGTCAAAACCCTGCTAGACAAGCTTCAATTGGTGCTGGAGTACCAGTTTCAAAACCTGCTCATATTGTTAATCAAGTTTGTGGATCTGGATTAAGATCTATTGTTTCAGGATATCAATCAATTAGTTTAGGAGAAAATAAAATTGTCATTGCAGGTGGTCAAGAAAGCATGTCTAGAGCAACTCATGCAATTTTTTATAGAGAAGATAAAAAATTTTCTGAAAAAAAATTGGTAGATACAATGATAAATGATGGTCTCTTAGACTCATTTAATGATTATCACATGGGTGTTACTGCTGAAAATGTTGCAGAAAAGTATAAAATTTCAAGAGATGAACAAGATAATTTTTCTCTAAATTCTCAAAAAAAAACAGAAAAAGCTTACAGCAAAAATAAATTTAAAGATGAGCTGATAAAATTACAAATTGAAGATGGTGATAAAAAATTTGTCTTTGAAAAAGACGAACACCCTAGAAATAATTTAAGTATTGAAGATTTAAAAAAATTAAAAACAGTTTTTAAAGAAAATGGAACTGTAACACCTGGTAATTCTTCAGGAATAAATGATGGTGCAGCTGCTTTAGTGTTAATGTCCAGAGAGCAAGCGGAAAAAAAATCGTTAGAATCATTAGTTAAAATTGTATCGTGGGCGACTTGTGGGGTTGAGCCCTCATTAATGGGACTTGGACCAATACCTTCAATTCAAGAGGCTTTATCTAAAGCCAAATGGAAAGTTGATGAGGTTGATTTATTTGAAATAAACGAAGCATTTGCAGCACAAAGTATTGCAGTAATTAAAGAATTAAAATTACCTGAGCAGAAAGTTAACGTCAATGGAGGTGCAATTGCTTTAGGTCATCCGATAGGAGCTTCTGGATCGAGAATTTTGGTTACTCTAATTCATGAAATGATTAAGCAAGATAAAAGAAAAGGTTGTGCGGCACTCTGTATAGGTGGTGGTATGGGAATAGCTATGTGTATTGAGAGAAGCTAAAAAGCTTAAATTTCAATTATTTTTTTATTTTTTGTATAATAAAAATACAAGATTAAAGAAAAAAACCTTGTTAATGTGATAAAATAAAGTCCAATAATATTTTTTTGGGTATATAAAACGTTTTAAATAATGAGCGAAAAATTACTTGTTCCTGATATTGGTGACTTTGAAAATGTTGAGGTTATAGAGATACTTGTAAAACCTGGTGATCAAATTAAAGAAAATGATCCGATAGTTACAATTGAAAGCGATAAATCAAGTGTAGAAATTCCTTCTACTGTTGATGGAAAAGTAGATAAAGTAGCAGTTAAAGTTGGTGATAAAGTTTCTAAGGGAGATTTATTGCTCAATCTTACATCATCATTAAAAACATCATCTGAAAGTGCTCTTCCAAAAGATACAGAAAACATAATTAAACAAGCTGAAGAAGCAATAGCTGAAAAAAAAGATGAAAAAAAGATTATAAATGAACCAGTAGTAGAGAAAAAACAATCTACAATTCAAGCTGTTAATGGTTCTGATATCGATCCACTTGAAACTCAAGATTGGTTAGAGTCTTTATCTGCGGTAATTTCTAAAGACGGAAATCATAGAGCCCATTTTTTAATAAAAGAATTAATTAATAAAGCTTATCGTGAAGGAGCAAATATCCCCTATACTCAAAATACACCATACATTAATACAATACCTCCTGAGGCTGAAGTAAAGTCTAGTGGCGATCAAAATATTGAAAGAAGAATTAGATCGTTAATTAGATGGAATGCAGCTGCGATGGTGGTACGTACAAATAAAAAATATCCCGAACTTGGTGGACACATTGGTACATTTGCCTCTGCTGCAACATTATATGATGTTGGGATGAATCATTTCTGGAGAGCAAAAAATAACAAATTTGGTGGAGATTTAATTTATTTTCAAGGACACAGTGCTCCAGGAATGTATGCAAGGGCATTCTTGGAGGGTAGATTAAATGAAAAACAATTAGATAAATTTAGACAAGAAGTAAAACCTGGAGGTCTATCGTCATATCCACACCCCTGGTTAATGCCAAAATTTTGGCAGTTCCCTACAGTATCGATGGGATTAGGTCCCATGCTTGCAATATATCAAGCAAGGTACATGAAATATTTAATCAATAGAGGTTTGATTAAAGATGAAGGGAGAAAAGTATGGGCTTTTTTAGGTGATGGAGAAATGGATGAACCAGAGTCCATGGGTGCAATCGGGCTAGCTGCAAGAGAAAACTTAGATAATTTAATTTTTGTAGTTAATTGTAACCTTCAAAGATTAGATGGTCCAGTTAGAGGTAATGGAAAAATTATTCAAGAACTTGAAGGAAGTTTTAGAGGAGCTGGGTGGAATGTAATAAAAGTTATTTGGGGATCATATTGGGACTCATTGATAGCTAACGATAAAACTGGTCACTTAATAAAAATTATGAATGAAACTGTAGATGGTGAGTATCAAGCAATGAAAGCAAGAGATGGTGCTTATGTTAGAGAAAAGTTTTTTGGAAAATCTCCTGAAACATTAGAATTAGTCTCAAGTATGTCTGATAAAGATATATGGCGGCTCAACAGAGGTGGACATGATCCTCATAAAGTTTTTGCAGCATATGATAAAGCGACTAAACATCAGGGGAGCCCAACAGTGATAATTGCAAAAACTATTAAAGGTTACGGAATGGGAAAATCAGGGGAAAGTGTAAATACTACTCACCAAACTAAAAAATTAGATGTTGATGACTTGATGTACTATAGAGATCGATTTGATGTTCCCTTAACAGATGAACAGGTGAGAAATATTGAATACTTTAGGCCTGACGAAAAATCTCCAGAAATAAAATATATAAAAGAAAAAAGAATTAAATTAGGTGGATATTTACCTGAACGTTCGACTTTCGCTAAACCAATCAAAGCACCCTCAAAAGATATTTTCGATTTCATGAAAGTATCAACAGGTGAAAAAGAAATGTCTACTACTATGGCACTTGTGAGAATGTTAACAAATTTATTAAGGGATAAAAATATATCTCCTAGACTGGTTCCTATTATTCCTGACGAAGCAAGAACGTTTGGCATGGAAGGATTTTTTCAGAAAATAGGGATTTATGCGCATGAGGGACAAAAATATGAACCTGAGGATGCAGCTCAATTAAGTTCTTATAGAGAAGATAAAAGTGGTCAAGTTTTAGAGGAAGGTATTAATGAAGCAGGTGCTATGTCTTCATGGATTGCTGCTGCCACTGCTTATACTAATCATGATATTGAAATGATCCCAATTTATATTTTTTATTCAATGTTTGGTTTCCAAAGAATAGGAGATCTAGCTTGGGCAGCTGGTGATAGTCAGGCTAGAGGGTTTTTGGTGGGTGCAACAGCTGGAAGAACAACATTGGCTGGAGAGGGCTTGCAACACCAGGATGGGCATAGTCATTTAATTGCATCAACTATTCCAAATTGTGTAACTTATGATCCTACATTTCATTATGAATTAGCAGTAATTTTTCGAGAAGGTCTCAGACGAATGCATGAGAAAAATGAGAATGTTTTTTATTATATTACAACAATGAATGAAAATTATTCACACCCAGAAATGCCAAAAGATAAAAATTGTGAGGAAGGCATTCTAAAGGGTATGTATAAAATAAAAGAATTTAACAAATACAAAAAAACTAAAATCCAACTTTTAGGATCAGGAACAATCCTGAGGGAAATGATGTCTGCTGCAGAGATTTTACAAAATGATTATCAAATTGATAGTGAGATATGGAGTGTAACAAGTTTTAATGAATTAAGAAAAGATGGAATGGAGGTAGAAAGATATAATCTTTTGAATCCAGATAAAGAACCTAAAAAATCTTATGTTGAGCAATGCCTGGGCCAAACTGAGGGCCCAATTATGGCTGCATCTGATTATATGAGAATGAATTCAGATCAAATCAGATCTTACACTAATAAAAGTTTTTATTCATTAGGAGCAGATGGTTTTGGGAGAAGTGATACAAGAAAAAATTTAAGAAAATTTTTTGAGGTAGATAAAGAACACTTAGTTGCTTACGGTTTAAGTATTTTGGCAAAGGAACAGCTTATAACTTCTAAATATGCAAAAGATGCAATGAAGAAGTATAATATTGACAGTAACAAACCAATGCCAACGAAATTATAAATGTCAGAAATTGAGATTAAAGTACCTAATATTGGAGATTTTAAAGATGTCGAGGTAATTGAGGTATTAGTTTCTGAAGGTCAATCAATTAAAAAAAATGATGCTCTAATAACAATTGAAAGTGATAAATCTAGCGTAGAAATACCATCAAATTTAGAGGGTAAAATTAAAAATTTAAAAATAAAAGTAGGAGACAAAGTTTCTGAAGGCGACTTAATTTTAACTGTAGAAAGTGATTTAGAAGTTAAAAAGGAAGAGGTTAAAGAAAAACCAGAAATTGAAAAAGAGTCAAAAAATATTGAGGTAATAAAACCTGAAATTCAAGGGAAAACTTTTTCTAAAAATAATATTTCAGAGATTTCATCTGCAAGTCCAAAAGCTAGAAAATTTGCTAGAGAACTTGGCGTAGATATTAATCAAGTAGTGGGAAGTCAGAAAGATGGCAGAGTTGTTGAAGATGATATTAAAAAATTTGTTTCATTTAATTCAAAAAACAAAGTTTTAGCAAAAGATATTAAACCAGATAAAATTAAAAACGAATTTGAACATTCTGATTTTGGCGAAATAGAAATTAAAGACATACCAAGAGTAAAAAAATTATCATCAAAATATCTTACAAATTCATGGACAACAATTCCTCATGTTACAAATCACGATGAAGCCGACATAACGGAGATGGAAAGTTTTAGAAGTTCATTAATAGATATGTATACTGGAGAAAAAATTAAAATTACACCTCTAGCATTTATAATAAAGGCTTTAGTTGCATCTCTTAAGAAATTTCCTAGTTTTAATTCTTCTATCGACGAAATTGAAACTGGAAAAATGACTTTAAAAAAATATTACCATATTGGAATAGCAGTCGATACGCCAAATGGATTAATGGTTCCAAAAATAAGAAATGCAAATAACAAAAAAATTTCTCTCATAAGTAAAGAATTAAAAGAGGTAAGTGAACTTTGTAGGAATTTAAAAATTGATAAAAAAGAATTGTTTGGTGGCTCGATGACGATTACTAGTTTAGGAGGTATAGGAGGTTCATTTTTTACCCCTATAATTAATTATCCTGAAGTTGCTATTTTAGGAGTAGGAAGATCAGAAAAAAAACAAATTTTTATAAATGGGAAGTTTCAAACCAGGACTATGCTCCCAATTTCTTTATCTTATGATCACAGAATTATTGATGGTGCAGAGGCAGCTAGGTTTAATAATGATCTAAAAGAAAACTTAGGCAAAAATTTTGCTTATAAACTAGCTGTCTAATTAAAAATGAGTAAATCCATATCATTGTTTAGTGCCTTATTGTGCACTTTCATTTGGGGAACAACTTTTATTGCCCAAGATACAGGCATGGATAATATTGGCCCTTTTACATTTAATGCTGTGAGGTTTTTTGTTGGTTTTTTAGCCATAATTCCACTTATGATTTTATTTGAATTAAAAAATTTTAAATCAGAATTTAAATTAGATAAAAAAACTTTCATAATTTATTCATTATTAATTGGAATTTCCTTATTTTTAGGCTCTGCACTTCAACAAGTAGCTTTGCTTTATACAGATGTTGCAAATGCTGCTTTTTTTACAATTTTTTATGTGCCAATGGTACCGATTATCATTTTTTTGTTTGGTAAAAAATCAATGCATTGGAGTGTATGGCCTTCTGTAGTTTTATGTTTAATTGGAGGATATTTATTAACAAATTTTCATGATGCAACAGTAAGATTAGGAGATACTCTAGTCGTTCTTGGAGCTTTATTTTGGAGCACTCATATTATTTTTACTGGAATCATTATAACTAAATACAATCTTCCACTTACTTTAGGAGCTGCACAGACTTTAATTGTGGCTATTTTTTCATTTATAATTGGAATTACTTATGAAGAATTTATTTTAAGTAATATTTTAATGGAAATTTATTCAATTTTATATGCAGGTATATTATCTGGTGGATTTGCATTTGTATTACAAATTTATGCCCAGCGTAATATTACTCCAGCACCTGCAGCTATAATTTTTTCTCTTGAAGGTGTATTTGCAACTATAGCTGCTTGGTTTATTTTAAATCAAATTCTAAATATTAATAATTTACTTGGATGCTTTTTTATTCTATGTGGAGTTCTTTTGTCTCAATTACTTCCTTTGATTAAAAAGAAGTATATTTAATAAATTAAACTAAATAAAATCAAAGCAATTATTATTCTATAAATTACAAACGCATTCATTGAAAATTTATTTATATAAATTAAAAAGAATTTTACCGTAAGAAAAGAAAAAATAAAAGAGGATATAATTGCGATAACAACTAAGTAATTTAATTGTATTGATTGTTCAAAAACATCTTTTAAGCTTAAGACACTTGCTCCAGCTAACGCTGGGACTGAAAGTAAAAAAGATATTTTGCTTGAGTCTACTCTATTAAATTTTAAAATTCTCGCAGCTGTTATAGTAATTCCTGCTCTACTTACTCCAGGTACAAGAGAGAAAATTTGGAAAATACCTATAAATATTATTGACTGAAAATTTAAATTTGAAGAAATTTTTTTATCAAATCGATTTTTGTCTGAGATGTATAAAATTATTGCAAATATTAAAGTAGTCCATGCTATAATTTCTATGTTTCTAAACTGATAAATTAAATTTGTGCTATAAAGTATGTATCCAACAATTATTAACGGAATAGATCCAAGTATAATTAAACTTAAAAGTCTTTTATTTTTTCTAGCATCAAATAGTTCATCCCTAAAAAAATAAATTATTGCTATTAGAGAACCTAGATGGAGGCCGATATCAATAAGTAAAGAACTAGATTTAAATTCATATAAAGTAGAAACCAAAATTAAATGAGCAGAGGAACTAATAGGAAGAAATTCAGATATTCCTTGAATTGCAGAGAGAATTAAAACTTCTATAATATTTTGAAACATTATTTCTACGTAACTTATAAAGTATTTATTTAAAACAATTCGATTTAAGCATATTAGCTATGCAATAATTAAAAACTTGTTTATTGACGGTAATAATTTAAAAATTAAGGTCAATATTTATGACCTATTTTATACTTTATATACATAAATCAGGGTATATTTTGCCAAAAATTAAATAATATTATGCCAGATAAAATGCTCAAATTTGTTAAAATAGGTCAACAAACTCCACCTAAAAGAGAAGTTGATACGAGAAAGGAAGATTTTAAAGAAATCTATGACGAGTATATCAATGAAAAAGCTAAAGAACAGTCGAGTAGGTGTTCGCAATGTGGAGTACCTTTTTGCCAAGTTCATTGTCCATTAAGTAATAACATTCCAGATTGGCTTAAACTGACAGCAGAGGGAAGATTAAAAGAGGCGTATGAATTATCCCAAAGCACAAACAATATGCCTGAAGTGTGTGGCCGAATTTGTCCCCAAGATAGATTATGCGAGGGAAATTGTGTAATTGAACAGTCTGGTCATGGAACAGTAACTATTGGATCAGTAGAAAAATATATTACAGATAATGCTTGGGCTCAGGGCTGGGTAAAACCAATTAAGGTAACTAATGAAAAAAATCAAAGCGTAGGAATTATAGGAGCAGGTCCTGCTGGTTTAGCTGCCGCAGAACAATTAAGAAAAAATGGGTATAAAATAACTGTCTACGATAGATATGATAGAGCAGGAGGATTATTAATTTATGGAATTCCAAATTTTAAACTAGAAAAAGAAGTTGTAGAGCGAAGAACAAAACTCTTAAAGGATGGAGGAATTGAATTTATTCAAAATTTTGAAGTTGGTAAGGATGCAAGCCTAGACCAATTGAGAAAAAAACACGATGCAATTTTAATTGCTACAGGAGTTTATAAAGCAAGAGAAGTAAACTTACCTGGAAATGATCTTGATAATATTTTTCCTGCAATGGATTTTTTAACAGCATCTAATAAAAAAGGCCTAGGAGATGATGTTGAGTTGTTTGATAAAGGAATTTTAAACGCAGAAGGTAAAGATGTTGTTGTAATCGGTGGAGGTGACACAGCAATGGATTGTGTGAGAACTTCTATAAGACAGAAGGCAAAATCTGTTAAATGTTTGTATAGAAGAGATAAAGAAAATATGCCAGGATCTGCAAGAGAAGTTGCAAATGCAGAAGAAGAAGGTGTTGAATTTGTCTGGTTATCAAGTCCTAAAGAATTTAAAGGTACAAATAAAATAGAAAAAATAATTGTAGATCAAATTAAACTAGGTGATCCAGACGAGACAGGAAGAAGAAAGCCACAAGTACAAGAAGGCTCAAGTTACGAAACAAAAGCAGATATGGTTATCAAAGCACTAGGTTTTGATCCTGAGGATTTACCGAATTTATTTGATAGTAGTGAATTACAAGTAACAAAGTGGGGAACATTAAAAACAGATTTTGATACTATGGAAACAAATATAAAAGGGGTGTTTGCTGCTGGTGATATAGTTAGAGGAGCTTCATTAGTTGTTTGGGCGATAAAAGATGGAAGAGATGCAGCAGCTTCAATTAAAACTTATTTAGAGAGTAAATCTAAAGTGGAAAAAAAAGTGGCTTAATGAAAAATTATAAAAAAAACCTTCACCTTTTAAAAGAAAATAATGTTTATTCAGAAGACATGGAGCATGATGCTTGTGGTGTTGGTATAATTGCATCAACTGAAGGTAAAAAATCTCGTAAAGTTGTAGAGTATGGTATTGAAGCGTTAAAAGCAGTTTGGCATAGAGGCGCTGTAGATGCCGATGGGAAAACTGGTGACGGAGCTGGAATTCATGTTGAAATACCAAAAGATTTCTTCATTGAAAAGATAGAAGTGACAGGACACACACATGACAATTCTGAAATATGTGTGGGTATGATATTTCTGCCTCGGAATGATTACGCAGGTCAAGAAAGTTGCAAAACTATTGTAGAAAGTGAATTAATAAAAAATGATTTTAGTATTTACGGTTGGAGGCAAGTTCCAGTTAATCCAAAAGTTTTAGGAGAAAAGGCATTCCAAACAATGCCTGAAATTATCCAAGTATTGTTTAAACCTTATAATCCAGAATTAACAAATAAAGATTTAGAAAGAAAAATTTATGAAACTAGAAGAAAGATAGAAAATGAAGCTTTTAAAAAATCTTTAAACAATTTTTATATTTGTTCACTGAGTTCTAAATCTATCATTTACAAAGGGATGTTTTTAGCTGAAGCTATCTCAGATTTCTATCTCGATTTAAAAGATGGGAGATTTGTTTCAAGGTTTGCTATTTTTCATCAAAGATTTTCAACAAATACAGCGCCTAGCTGGAATTTAGCTCAACCCTTTAGAGCTATAGCACATAATGGAGAAATTAATACTTATAGAGGAAATAAAAATTGGATGAAAGTTCATGAACAAGAGATGAACAGTCCCCTTTTTGACGATGTTGAGAACTTAAAACCTGTTATACAACAGGGAGCATCAGACTCTGCTGCATTAGATAATGTTTTTGAATTATTAAATATATCTGGTCAGCCTGCGCCTTTGGCGAAGCTTATGTTAGTTCCAGACGCATGGTCTAAAAAAAATAAAACTCTGCCAAAAGATCACCAACAATTATTTAATTTTTTGAACAGCACAATGGAGCCATGGGATGGACCGGCTGCTATTGCTGGAACTGATAATGAGTGGGTTATAGCTGCAAATGACAGAAATGGATTAAGACCTTTAAGATACGCAATTACAAAAGATAAATTATTATTTGCAGGTTCTGAAACAGGAATGATTGAATTAAATGAAAAAAGAATTTTGTCAAAGGGAAGATTGGGTCCTGGAGAAATAATTGGAGTTAGAATAGAAAAAGGTAAAGTATTTACAAACAAGCAAATAAAAGATTATTTAGCTAAAGAGTATAAACACTTTAATTCACAAATTATCGACCTAGATGATAAGTTAACTATTTCAGATGAAAAAAATTCTTTTTCGGGAGATGATTTAAGAAGAAGGCAATATACTTTTGGAATAAGTCTAGAAGATCTTGAGCTCATACTGCATCCTATGGCAGAAGATGCTAAAGAAGCAACTGGATCTATGGGGGATGATACACCATTGGCTGTTTTGTCAGATAGGTATAGACCGTTGTACCATTTTTTTAGACAAAATTTTAGTCAAGTCACAAACCCACCAATAGACTCTTTAAGAGAAAACAAGGTTATGAGTTTGAAAACAAGATTTGGAAATCTTGGAAATATTTTAAATTTTGATAATTTAACAAAGCAAAATATTTATGTTTTAAATAGTCCAATATTATCAAATTCTCAGTTTGAAAAATTTATAAATTTTTTTGGTAACAATTCATCTATAATTGATTGTACTTTTTCTGAGGAAGAAACTTTATTTGATTCAATCAAAAAAATTCAAAAAGAAGCTGAAATTGCAGTAAGACAGGGAGTTACTCAATTGATTTTAAGTGACAAAGAGCTTTCTAGCTTAAAACTTCCAATACCAATGCTTTTAGCAGTTGGCTCAATTAATTCATTCCTTATTGAAAAAAAACTAAGAGGATATGTATCAATAAATGTTCAATCTGGAGAGGCTTTAGATACACACTCTTTTGCAACCTTAATAGGAGTTGGAGCAACTACTGTAAATCCATACTTAGCATTTGATAGTTTATTTCAGCGTCATGAAAAGAAATTATTTGGTCAATTTAGCTTTGATGAATGTGTAGAGAGATACATAAAATCAGTAAACGCAGGTTTATTAAAGATCATGTCTAAGATGGGTATTTCAGTTCTAAGTTCTTATAGAGGTGGATGTAACTTTGAAACCGTAGGTTTAAGTAGAACAATTGTTGCAGATTATTTTCCAGGAGTTGTCTCTAAAATTTCAGGTATTGGACTTACAGGTATAGAGAAAAAAATTAGAGAAATACATAAAGAGGCATTTGAAAGTTCTGAAACCATATTGCCTATAGGCGGTATATATAGATATCGTAAAAATGGTGAAACTCATCAATATCAAGGAAAATTAATTCATTTACTTCAAAGTTCAGTAGGATCTAATTCTTATGATGCCTATAAAAGATATGCGGAGGGAATATACAGCTTACCACCTATTAATCTTAGAGACTTAATTGATTTCAGAGAAAAAAAATTAAGTGGGCCAATAGATATTTCTGAGGTTGAGCCAATAGAAAATATTTTAAAAAGATTTGGAAGTGGGAGTATGTCTCATGGAGCTTTATCAAAAGAGGCACATGAAACCTTGGCAACTGGTATGAACAGGATTAAAGGTGCTTCATGTAGTGGAGAGGGCGGTGAAGATGCAAGTAGATTTAAAGTTTTAGATAATGGTGACAGCGCAAACTCAAGAGTTAAACAAATAGCTTCCGCAAGATTCGGAGTTACAGTTAATTATCTTAATAATTGTAATGAGATAGAAATTAAAATTGCACAAGGCGCTAAGCCTGGTGAGGGAGGTCAGCTACCAGGATTTAAAGTTACAGAGGAGATTGCTAAACTTAGACATTCAACTCCTGGAGTTACTTTAATATCACCACCACCACATCATGATATTTATTCAATCGAAGATCTTGCACAACTAATTTATGATTTAAAACAGATAAATCCTAAAGCAAGAATTGGAGTTAAACTTGTTGCTTCATCTGGAGTAGGAACAATTGCAGCTGGTGTAGCTAAAGCAAAAGCAGATATAATATTAATTTCTGGACATAATGGTGGAACAGGAGCAACGCCACAGACTAGTGTTAAGTATGTTGGAATACCATGGGAAATGGGTTTGACGGAAGCAAACCAAGTATTAACTCTAAATAATCTTAGACATAAAGTTACATTAAGAACAGACGGTGGAATTAAAACTGGAAGAGATGTGGTAATAGCTGCAATGATGGGAGCTGAAGAATATGGTGTTGCTACTACAGCTTTAGTTGCAATGGGTTGTATAATGGTAAGGCAGTGTCATTCAAATACATGTCCTGTAGGCGTTTGCACTCAAGATGAAAAGCTCAGAGAAAAATTTACTGGGACTCCAGAAAAAGTAGTGAATTTGTTTACATTTATAGCCAGTGAAGTAAGAGAAATATTAGCAAATTTAGGTTTTAAATCATTAAATGAAGTGATTGGTAGGACAGACTTATTAAAACAGGTTAGTAAAGGTTCTCCAAATTTAGATGACTTAGATTTAAATCCTTTATTTGTTCAAGCTGATACTGGAAATAATCCAAGGTATTGTGAGGATCAAGAAATAAATAGTGTACCAGATACTCTTGACCAACAAATTTGGCCAGAAATTGAACAAGCTTTAGATAATTCTGAAAAAATTGAGAAAGAATATCAAATAAAAAATACTCATAGGGCAGTAGGTACTAGAATTTCTCATCATTTGTATAAAAAATATGGTTATGAAAAACTTGATGAAAACTTTTTAGTTTTAAATTTTAAAGGATCAGCAGGTCAATCATTTGGTGCGTTCTCCTCAAAAGGACTGAAACTAGTATTAAAGGGAGATGCAAATGATTATGTTGGTAAAGGTTTGTCAGGAGCTACTATTTCAATAAAATTACCTGAAGAAAGCAATTTAGTTTCAAATGAGAATACAATTTTAGGAAATACTGTACTTTACGGAGCTACTTCAGGAAAACTTTTTGCTGCTGGCCAAGCTGGTGAAAGATTTTCAGTTAGAAATTCTGGTGCAGTTACAGTAATTGAAGGATGCGATTCTAATGGATGTGAATATATGACTGGTGGAACTGTAGTAATTTTAGGAGATGTTGGTGATAATTTTGCAGCTGGTATGACAGGTGGAATGGCTTTTATATATGATAAATCTCAACAATTTGAAAAGAAAGTAAATCCAGAAACAGTAGTTTGGCAAAATGTAGAGACAGATTATTGGAAAGAATATTTAAAAAATTTAGTCAGTGAGCACTTCAAAGAAACCAAGTCTCAATTAACAAAAAAAATAATTGAAAACTTTGATGGTGAAGTAAATAATTTTGTTCAGGTGTGTCCTAAAGAAATGTTGGATAAATTAAAAAATCCAATTACTTTAAAAAAAGATATAAAAAGAGTTAGCTAAATTAATAATTTAAGCTCTTTTAAAATTATATTTAACCATTTTTTATTTGATAAACTGTGATCACCTTTTTTTACAATATTTAATTTTCTCTTAGCTTTTGGAAATAATCTTAAAACTTTTCTTGAATATGAGACAGGAACTGCCTCATCTTTTTCACCATGTACCATTGTTACTTTAATATTTGAATTAATTTTTTTATTTAATACCTTGTTTTTTCTTCCATCTTTTATTAATTGTAGAGTTATTGGATATTCATAATTTCCATGTTTTAATTGATAAATACCTTTACGTATTGTCTCTTCTTTCATTTTTTTAGTAAATTTTTTCCACATTAAATTTTCTAAAAATTCAGGAGCAGCCCCAATTCCTAAAAATCCTTTAATCTGTTTTTTGAAAATTTTGAATTGATTGAGCGAAATCCATGCACCCATACTTGAGCCAATTAATACAATTTCTTTTTTTTTAACGTATTTTCTAATTAAAATTGACGTCTCTTTACTCCATTTTGAAATATTTCCATTAACAAATTTTCCAGATGATTTCCCATGACCAGAGTACTCTAGTGCCAAAAAACTTATTTTATTTTTTTTAGCAAATTTCAAAAATGCATTTGGTTTTTTTCCTTCAAGATCTGACATAAAGCCATGCAAAAAAACTATAAAAGAACTATCTTTAAAAATTTTGGAAATATGTCTAATTTTCTTTGTATTTGATATTTGATGAAATCTGAACTTTGTCATAATCGTTTATAAGTTTTGTCTATTAATATATAATCATATCAAATGTCATCTGATTTAAAAGTTTTACAAGTAATTCCAAAATTAGGCTATGGAGGAGCCGAAACCGGCTGTTATGATATTGCGCATTATTTAACAGAAAATAATTGTAAGTCATTTATTGTAACAAGTGGTGGTGAATTGCTTAAATTTGTAGATAGAAAAAAAGTTAAAATATTTAGACTTCCAGTGCAAAGCAAAAATCCTTTACTAATTTTAATTAATGCTTTTTTCTTAATTGGAATAATCTTAGTTTATAATATTTCTTTGGTCCATGCGAGAAGTAGAGCGCCTGCTTGGTCATGTTTGTTAGCAACGAAAATCACAGGAAGAAAATTTGTAACTACATTTCACGGAACATATAATTTTAAGAGTAATATAAAAAAAATTTATAATTCAGTAATGACTAGAGCTGATTTAATAATTGCAGGATCTAATTTTATTTTTTCACATATTAAAAAAAATTATTCAAAATATTTAAATGAGAAAAAAAAATTAATGGTTATTTTTAGAGGAATAAATGTTGACTACTTTGATCCAACAACCAAAATTGAAATTGATGAAAAAAAATTATTAAAAAAATGGGACATTGAAAAAGATAAAAAAATTATTCTTTTACCTGGTAGACTGACTTCTTGGAAGGGACAGGAAGTTTTTATCGAGGCAGTTAACTTAGTGAATATAGAACTGGGTTATGAAGCATTTTATGCTGTCATTTTAGGTAGTGATCAAGGTAGAGATTTATATAAGAAAAAATTAATAAGACTCTCAGAGCAATACAGATTATCGAAACAATTAAGATTCATAGATCATTGTAAGGATATGGCCTTAGCTTATAAAGTTTCTGATATTATTGTTTCAGCCTCAACCGAACCAGAAGCTTTTGGAAGAGTTTCTGTAGAAGCACAATCAATGGAAAAACCAATTATAGCAAGTAATATTGGAGGTTCTAACGAAACGATAATTGATGAAAAAACTGGTTTTTTATATGAAGCAGGAAATGCTAAATCATTAAGTGATAAAATTTTGAAAACTCTTAACATGGATGAAACTCTATTAAAAACAATTGGTAATGAAGGAAGAAAAAACATAGTTCAAAAATTTAATGTTGAAAAAATGTGCTTTTCTACTTATTCAGAGTATAAAAGATTATTAAATTAAATGCCTATAATAACATTACCTGACGGAAACAATATTGATTTTCCTAATAAAGTTACTGGACTTGAAGTAGCTGAAAAAATTAGCAAATCATTAGCCAAACAAGCCATGGTCATAAGTGTTGATGGTGAACTTAAAGATCTTGATTTTTTAATTGAAAATGATTGTTCTGTAAAAATTTTTACCTCAAAAAATCCTGAGGGATTAGAAACTATAAGGCATGACACAGCTCATATTTTAGCTATGGCTGTTCAAGAATTATTTCCTGGAACACAAGTTACAATTGGACCCGTGATTGAAAATGGATTTTATTATGACTTTGCTAGAAAAGAACCATTTACAGAAGATGATCTTGTTAAAATTGAAAATAAAATGAAAGAGATTGTCGATAGGAATGAAATAACAAAAAGAGAAGTTTGGGATAGAAACAAAGCAATTAGCCATTTTAAAAAAAAAGGAGAAATTTATAAAGCTGAGCTAATTGAAGCAATACCTGAAAATGAAGATGTATCAATTTATTTTCATGGAGAATGGCATGATTTATGTAGAGGCCCACATTTATCCTCTACAGGTAAAATAGGAAAATATTTTAAACTTACAAAAGTATCAGGAGCATATTGGAGAGGAGACTCTAATAATGAAATGTTGCAACGAATATATGGTACGAGTTGGGCAACTCAAAAAGATCTAGATGAATATTTAAAAAGAATAGAAGAAGCAGAAAAAAGAGATCATAGAAAATTAGGTAGAGAAATGGATTTATTTCACTTTAGAGAAGAAAGCCCTGGCTCAGTATTTTGGCATGAAAGAGGATGGGGTTTATTTCAGAAACTCATTAATTATATGAGAAGCAGACAAGATGCTGCTGGTTATAAAGAGGTAAATACTCCAGAGGTATTAGATAGACAACTATGGGAAAAATCTGGGCATTGGGAAAAATATGGAGAAAACATGTATACTTCTGAAACACCAGATGAGAAAGTTTTTGCGATTAAACCGATGAACTGTCCTGGTCATATCCAGGTATTTAATCAAGGCCTAAAAAGTTACAGAGATCTTCCTTTACGTTTTGCTGAATTTGGAAAAGTTCATCGTTATGAGCCATCAGGTGCTTTACATGGGTTATTAAGAGTAAGAGCTTTTACTCAAGATGACGCCCATATTTTTTGCACTGAAGATCAAATTACTAGTGAATGTTTAATTGTTACAAATTTAATACTAGATATTTATAAGGACCTTGGTTTTGAAAATGTAATTCTAAAATATGCAGACAGGCCAGAAGTAAGAGTTGGTGATGATTTAGTATGGGATAAAGCAGAAGCCTCTTTGCTTCAAGCTGTTAAAGCTTCTAAATTAGAATATACAATTAATAAAGGTGAGGGAGCATTTTATGGTCCTAAAATTGAATTTGTTTTACGAGATGCTATTGGCAGAGATTGGCAATGTGGAACGTTGCAAGTAGATTTAAATTTACCTGGAAGATTAGATGCTTCTTATATTGACAAAGACGGAACTAAAAAAGTTCCTGTTATGTTGCACAGAGCATTATTTGGCTCTCTAGAGAGATTTATTGGAATTTTAATTGAAAATTATGCAGGTAAGTTTCCATTTTGGATATCTCCTTTACAGACTATGGTAATACCTATTTCAGAAGAATTTAATGACTATGCAGTCGATGTGTCAAATAAAATTAAAAATTCAGGTATAAGTTCAGCAGTAGATTTAAAAAATCATAATTTAAATTATAAAATTAGAGATCATTCCTTAGCAAAAATACCGCTTTTATTAATTTGTGGTAAAAAAGAAGTTGACTCCAATTCAGTAACGATTAGAAGGTTAGACTCTAATAAACAAGAAAATATGGGTATAGATCAATTCTTAAAAACATTTTCTGCTTTAAATAAAGCATCATCAAACTAAGTGGCAGAATTCAAACAAAATTATTTTCAAAGAAGAACTAAGGACAAAGGTCCAAGATCTAATAACAGAATTTCTTCTCCTGATGTACAAGTTATAGCAAGTGATGGAGAAAATCTTGGAGTGATGAATACCAATGAAGCTATTTCCATTGCAAAAAATCAAAGTTTAGATTTAATTGAAATAGCACCTAATGCAAACCCTCCTGTATGTAAAATAATGGATATGGGTAAATATAAGTATGATGCTCAGAAAAAAGCAAATCTTGCAAAGAAAAAACAAAAAATCGTTTCTTTAAAAGAAATTAAAATGAGACCTGTTACGGAAACTCATGATTACGAGTTTAAAGTTAAAAATGCTAAAAAATTTATAGCTAAAGGAGATAAGGTTAAATTCACTATTAGATTTAAAGGCAGAGAACTTCAGCATTCCCATCTAGGAAATGAACTTATGGGCAAAATTAAAGAAGATATGAAGGATATCGGTAAGGTAGAATTGCATCCCAAGTTTGATGGGAAGCAAATGATAATGGTAATTCAGCCTTTATAAGCCTTAATAGAGGTTGTAAAATTATATCTTTCTTTGTATAAGTCCGCAGAATTATGCCAAAACTAAAAACAAAAAGCTCAGCAAAAAAAAGATTTAAAATATCTGCTAAGGGTAAAGTTATTTCTGCTCAGGCGGGTAAAAGACATGGCATGATTAAAAGAACGAATTCACAAATAAGAAAACTAAGAGGCACTACAACTTTGTCTAAACAAGATGGAAAAATTGTTAAGTCATACATGCCTTACAGTTTAAGAGGTTAATAATGGCAAGAGTTAAAAGAGGTGTAACTAGCAAAGCTAAACATAAAAAAGTTTTAAAAGCTGTAAAAGGTCAATGGGGTAGAAGAAAAAATACTATTAGAGTTGCTAAGCAAGCTATGGAAAAATCCATGCAATATGCTTACAGAGACAGAAGAAATAAAAAAAGAGATTTTAAATCATTGTGGATACAGAGAATCAATGCTGGAGTTAGAGCCGAGGGATTAACTTATTCAAAATTTATCAATGGATTAAATAAATGTGGTATTGCAATAGATAGAAAAATTCTTGCTGAAATTGCTTACGATAGCCCAGAAGCATTCAAAACAATTGTACAAAAAGCTCAATCAGCTTTAAATTAATCTTCGCTATTGTTTTTATTTCTTAAGGAAATAATCTACTAATATGTCAGAGATAAAAAATATTAGAGATCAGTTTATATCAAAGCTTGAAAATGATTTAAGCATTGATCAAATAAATGAAATCAAAACTGAGCTTTTTGGTAAAAATGGTTTAATTTCATCTAAATTTAAAACAATAGGATCAATTCCAGATGCTGATAGAAAAAAATTTGCATCAGATTTAAATCAAGCTAAAGATGAACTTCAAAATCTGATAACTTCTAAAATTAGAGAGATAGAAGGAAAAAAAATAAACGAAAAATTAGAAAAGGAAAAAGTTGATATAACTTTACCTGAAAGACCATTCGTTAGAGGGAAAGTTCATCCAGTATCGCAAACTATTGATGAAATTTCATCCATTTTCTCAGAAATAGGATTTAGTGTTGAGGAAGGCCCTGATGTTGAAAATGAATATAACAATTTTACTGCTTTAAACACACCTGACAATCATCCAGCAAGAGATATGCATGATACGTTTTACTTAGATGAAAGCAAAGAATTTTTATTACGAACACATACTTCACCAGTTCAAATTAGGACTATGCTAAAAGACAAACCCCCATTTAAGATCATTGCTCCAGGAAGGACTTATAGATCTGATAGTGATCAAACACACGCACCAATGTTTCATCAAGTAGAAGGTTTACATATTGACACAAACATTAATATGGGGCATTTGAAAGGATGCTTGAATTATTTCATTAGAGAATTTTTTGAAGTTGAAAAAATTAAAATGAGATTTAGACCTAGTCATTTTCCATTCACAGAACCATCTGCAGAAGTTGATATTGGTTATGAAATAAAAGATGGCAAAATTATTATTGGAGAAGGAGATAAGTGGCTTGAAATTTTAGGCTGTGGCATGGTGCATCCTAATGTTTTAAAAAATGTAAACGTAGATCCTTCAAAATATCAAGGATATGCCTTCGGTATAGGTATAGATCGATTAGCAATGCTTAAATACGGCATTAATGATTTAAGAGCGTTTTTTGATTGTGACTACAGATGGCTAAATCATTTTGGTTTTGATCCACTCGATGTTCCTTCAAATTACAGAGGTTTAAGCAGATGAAGATTACATATGATTGGCTGAAAGATCATTTAAAAATAAGCGCTAAAGAAGATAAACTTCTTGAGAAACTAACAGACATAGGTCTTGAGGTTGAGAGTATAGAAAACTTATCTGAAGGGTTAGATTTATTTAAGGTAGCAAAAATCTTAAAAACAGAAAAACATCCTAACGCAGACAGACTTAAAGTTTGTGATGTTGATGTTGGTGATAACGAAATCAAAAAAGTTGTTTGTGGAGCTGCAAATGCAAGAGAGGGCCTTCTTACTGTATATGCCCCACCAGGCGCTATAATCCCAAAAAACAAAACCAAACTTGTTGTTGCTAAAATAAGAGATGTTACATCTTATGGAATGCTCTGCTCTGAATCTGAATTGAATTTATCAGATGAAAGTGATGGGATTACTGAGCTGTTGTCATCTAAATATGGGAAAAATATTGGAAAAAGTTATTTTTCTAAACCAAGTTCTAATCTCATCGATTTATCAATTACACCAAATCGACCAGACTGTCTTGGTGTTCGGGGGATAGCGAGAGATTTATCAGCAGCAGGTTTTGGAAACTTAAAACCAGAAAAAGATAAAAAAATTAAATCTAATAAAAAACAGACTTTAAAAGTAAAAATAACAAAGGAAAAAAATCAAGGCTGTTTATCTTTTGGTAGCTGTTTAATAACTAACGTCAAAAATACAGAAAGTCCTCAATGGTTGAAAGATAAATTAATCTCTATAGGCCAAAAACCAATATCTGCAATTGTAGATGTAACTAACTATGTCATGATTGATATTAATCGTCCTTTGCACGCATACGATGCTGATAAAATTGATAAGGGAATAATCGTTAGAAATTCAAAATCAGGAGAAGAATTTACTGCTCTAGATAATAAAAATTATAAACTAGGTGATGGAATGTGTGTAATAAGCGACAACAAAGGTGTCTTAGGTCTAGGTGGAATTATTGGGGGAACAAGATCTGGTACAGAGTTAGATACAAAAAATGTTTTATTAGAGTCGGCTTATTTTGATCCAAGATCAATTAGAAAAACTGCTAAAAATTTGAGTATTGATACAGATGCTAAATTTAGATTTGAAAGAGGTATTGATCAGTTATCAATTGAAAATGGATTGAATAAAGCAGCTACTTTAATTAAGGAAATTTGTGGTGGTGAAATTAGTAAAATAGATATTCAAAAAATAGAATCTTATAAAAACAAAGTAATAAAATTTGACCCAAAAACATTTGAAAAAATAACTGGTTTTAAAATTTCAACCAAAGTAATGATAAATATTTTAGAAAAACTTGGTTTTAAATTAAAAAAAGAAAAAAAATTCTTTAAATTATCAGTTCCATCTTGGAGACCAGATATTGTTCAAGAAATTGATATAGTTGAGGAACTTGTAAGAATTAGTGGTTATGAAAAAATAAAAATAGAAAACCCTATTAAAGAAAGATCAAAAAACACTTTAAATCCAACTCAAAAGTTATTTCATTTTCTTCAAAGGGCAGTAGCATCCAAAGGGTATTTGGAAGCAATCACTTGGTCTTTTTCAGATTCAAAATATAACGATCACTTTAAAGAAGCCAATAAAGAAATAAAAATTGTAAATCCAATTAGCTCAGAATTGGGAGTATTAAGAAATTCTATTTTTTCAAATTTAGTGATGTACATGAGCAAAAACTTAGATAGAGGAATTAAAGATTTATCAATATTTGAAATAGGGCCAATATTTTATGGTTCACAACCTGGAGCTCAAAATACAGTTGTTTGTGGTTTGTCGGCTGGAAAAAAATCTAGACTTTCATGGATTGAAAAAGAGAGAAATGTCGATGTTTTTGATATCAAAAGAGATGTGACACAAACATTAGTAGAAGCTGGTTATGACTCAGAAAAATTTTATATCGATGATGAAAGCCCAAATTATTATCATCCAGGAAAATCAGGAAGAATATTTCTAAATAAGGGAAAAGATAAGGTAGCTGCTTATTTTGGTGAAATTCATCCAAACATTATTAAAACGCTAGATGTTAAAACAGAGTCTTTAGTAGGTTTTGAAATATTTTTAGATAATTTAAAATTACCTAAAAAACCTTTAAAAGATCAAAAAACAAAATATTCAATATCAGACTTTCAAAAATCTGAAAGAGATTTTGCATTTATTATTGATAAAAAAATAAAAGTACAAGAGTTAATAAGTGTAATATCTAGTATTGATAAAAATTTAATATCAAATGTTAAAGTATTTGATGTTTATGACGGAGAAAATATTCCTGAAAATCAAAAATCAATTGCTATCAGTGTAACAATTCAGTCTTCAGAAAAAACTCTAACAGATAATGATTTGGAAAAAATTAACAATTTAATAATAGAAACAGTTGAAAATAAAACTGGTGCTAAAATTCGTTCCTAAAATAAATTAATGAGTTCAATTGATAATATAAGAAATTTCGCAATTATTGCACATATTGATCATGGAAAATCTACTATCGCTGATCGTATTATTCATAGTTGTGGTGGATTAACTGAAAGAGAAATGAAAGCTCAAGTTTTAGACTCTATGGATATTGAACGTGAAAGAGGAATCACAATTAAAGCCCAAACAGTTAAATTAAATTACAAAGCTAAAAATGGAAAAAATTATATTTTGAATATTATTGATACTCCAGGCCATGTTGATTTTAGTTATGAAGTTAGCAGATCTTTATATGCATGCGAAGGTTCAATTTTAATCGTAGATAGTACACAAGGGGTAGAAGCCCAAACATTAGCAAATGTTTATCAAGCTTTAGACACTAATCATGAGATAGTGCCAGTTTTAAACAAGGTTGATTTACCTGCATCAGATCTAGATAGAACAAAAAAACAAATAGAAGAAGTGATAGGTATTGATACTGAAAACGCAATTCCATGTTCAGGTAAAACTGGCGAAGGAATAGATGATATTTTAGAACAAATAATCACAACATTACCTGCGCCAAAAGGGGAAAGCTCAGCAGATCTAAAATGTTTATTAGTTGATAGCTGGTATGACACATATCTAGGTGTAGTGATTTTAGTGAGAGTGATAGATGGCAAACTTTCAAAACATATGAAAATTAAAATGATGTCAACTAATCAAGAATATATTGTTGAAAAAGTTGGGGTTTTTACTCCAAAACCAGTAGACATAAATGAATTAAAAACGGGTGAAATTGGATTTATTACAACAGGAATTAAAGTTTTATCTGAAACGAAAGTTGGAGATACAATTTGTGATGCCTCAAAACCTTTAAAAGAAGCTTTGCCAGGATTTAAACCAAGTAAACCGGTAGTGTTCTGCGGATTATTTCCAGTAGACAGTTCTGAGTTTCAAAAACTTAAAGATGGTTTAGCTAAATTACAATTAAATGACGCAAGTTTCTCATTTGAACCAGAGTCATCTTCTGCTTTAGGATTAGGTTTTAGATGTGGATTTTTAGGCTTACTTCATTTGGAAATTGTGACAGAAAGATTGGAAAGAGAATTTGATGTTAATTTATTAACAACCACACCGGGTGTTGTTTATAAAGTTCATCTTAATAATAGAAATGTAATTGATCTTCAAAATCCATCAAGTTTACCTGATCCAACTTTAATAAAATACATCGAAGAACCATGGATTAAAGCAACAATCATTACTCCTGACCAATATTTAGGTTCAATTATAAAAATGTGTCAGGATAAAAGAGGAATTCAGACTAATTTAAATTATTCAGGTAATAGAGCAGTTGTGAATTATGAGTTACCTTTAAACGAAGTAGTTTTTGACTTTAATGATAGATTAAAATCAATGACAAGTGGATACGCTAGTTTTGATTATGAAATAATTGAACATAGAGAGGGAGATTTAGTTAAGTTAGGGATACTAGTTAATGGAGAACCTGTTGATGCTTTAGCTATGATGATTCATAAAGATTTTGCTCAAAAAACTGGAAGAGAAGTTTGTGAAAAATTGAAAGATTTAATTCCTCGACATAATTTTATGATCCCAGTTCAAGCTGCGATTGGAGGTAAAATTATTGCAAGAGAGACAATAAAAGGTTTTAAAAAGGATGTTTTAACAAAGATTCATGGTGGTGGTGCCACAGATAGGAAGAGAAAGCTCTTAGAAAAACAAAAAAAAGGGAAAGCAAGATCCAAGCAATTTGGTAGAGTCGAGATACCGCAAGAGGCGTTTATTGGGGTTTTAAAAATTAATAGTCAAAAAAATTAAACTTATTTTTTAAAAGGAGATAAATCAAATTTATGTTTTACAGTCTTTATCTTTTTTGCAGGATTTCCAGCAACTAATTCATTTTTTTTTACATTTTTTGTTATCACGCTTCCAGCACCAATTACTGCTCCAGTTTCAATTGTAATGTATGGTAATATAGTTGCATTAGATCCAATAGTAACAAAATCTTTAATATTAACTTTACCAGCAATAGTAGCACCTGGCATAATATGACATCCGTTTCCAATATTCGAATGGTGATCAATGCTAGCATTAGTGTTTAAAATACAAAAATCACCAATATTGACTTTATTTTGTATTATTGAGCCAGCCTCAGATTGAAAACCTTTTCCAAAAAAAACATCATGAGCAATAATAGAATTATTATCAATTAAATTTAAAGGTTTTAATTTATGCTTAAGAAGTTCATTTGAAATTAAAAATCTAGCTTTGCCATATTCTGAACCTATGGCAACAACAAAATAATTGCATTCATCAATTATTTTATATAAGTCATTAGTTTTGTTTAAAAATTTTACTTCTGTTTGAAAATTTAATTTCTTTTTAGTATTATCAAATATATATTTTACCTTCAATTTATTTTTTATAAAAAACTTTGATTGTTTTAACTTTTCTATAGTATTGTTACATCTTAAACCAGCGCCCCAAATTAGAATGTTTTTATTTGTTTTCATAAAAATAAATAATATATAATACAACGTTCTAATAATAAATAAATATGAAATTTTTTTTTAAATTAAAAAATTTAAATAAAGTATTTCAATCAGTTTTTATAAAAAAAAAAGCAAAAAAAAAATTAATTAATAGAAAAGTTATCTTTGAGAACTTGATTAAAAAAAAAAATTTTACAGAAAAATGGTTTTTAAATAATTTTGAAATATTTAATTACTATTTGCCTCAAGATGAAAACAAAAAATTTAGTTATTTAGAAATAGGATCTTTTGAGGGATTATCACTTTTGAATGTTAAACATTTTTATAAAAATAGTGAAGCCATAGCTATAGACTTATGGTCGAAACCAAACTTTAATTCTGAGGATATTGGTTTAGATCTTAATAGAGCAGAGAAAAATTTTGATAGTAACCTAAATGGATATGATAATTTAGAAAAAAAAAAGGGAGATTCAATAATAGAGATAAGAAAATTAATTCAAAGAGAAACTATATTTGATTATATTTATATTGATGGATCACATAATGGTGAAGATGTTATAGTTGATGCAATTGAAAGTTTTAAAATTTTAAAAAAACAGGGAATTATGATTTTTGATGATGCAATGTTAGATATTGATAAAAATAAAAAATATCAAACATATGAGGGTGTAATCTCATTCATAAATATGTTCAAAAAAGAAATTGAAATTATGTACCTTAGAAATATCCTAATAATCAAAAAAATTAGTGAATAGATTTACTTATATTTACACAAAACTTCTTAAGCTCGTTTTTAGAAGGTCTGTATTTTATAAGTTTATAAATTTTGTTATTATTTAAGGTAAAAGAGGTTTTGTTAATTAGTGTTTTTGGTGTTTTTAGACAAATAAAATTTTTTTTATTTTTATTATATTTATTAAGCCACCCTAAAATTTCTTTTACATATATTTTTTTACCTAAAGAAACATTGAATTTTCCAGTTAGTCTCTTATTTATTGCGTAATAGAAATAATCGGCTAGTTGTTCAATTGAGATAAAATCTTTAAATAAATTATAATAATTAACTTCAGACTTGTTTTTAACACTTTCTATATAGTTATCAAAAAAGGTTTTGTTTACTTGTCTTTTATTTTTTCTAATTTTAAATCCAATAACATTTGAAATCCTTAAAATTAAAAGTTTAGAACCTAAAATTTTTTTTAAAGTTTTTTCTGTTATAACTTTATTGTGGGAGTAGATGTCTATAGGATTTGGATTTTGTTTTTCATTTGTATTAAATTTAGGTTTATAAATTTTTCTAGAGCTTAAAAAAATATAGTTAATTTTATTATTTTTTATTATATTTGCAATTTGTAAGTCAATGTCGTTTTTTGTATTATATTTATTATGAATATACTTTTTATTAACAGAGCAATTACAAATATAATCAAACTTTTTTAATTGATTTTTTTTTAATTTTTTAAATTGATTTAAATTGATATTAATTACTTTAAATTTATTTTGAAGATAAATATTAATATTTGAACCAATAAAACTATTTTTACCGATTATTATTATTTTTTTTTTCATTTTAATTTATCCATAATTTAAATTTATTTTTGTTTTTAAAAATGTATTCTGGAAAAGTTTTATTTATTTTAACTAATTTCAATTTTGCCGGTCTATCAAACGGGTCTTTTAAATTTTTAATTCTAAATTTTATTCTTTTTAATGAAGTATATTTTTTTTTATTATATTCTATATGACCTGAATTTTTTATTTTATTTGATATACCCTTTGGTTTGTATAAGTAAGTAAAATGCCAACCTCCTTTTTTAATTAATTGTATACTTTTTTCTTTATAGAATTTCCAAAAAGGTTCGTATTTATTTTTTTCTTTTAATATTTTAAAATCAAAAAAAGATTTTATGTTTTTTTTTAAGCTTATTCTAGATCCAGGCCATCCATCGCTAGCTTCAGTTAAATTTTGAATATTTAGTTTATAATAATATAAATTTTGCTTAAATATCCCAAATTTATATTTTTCAAAATTAAAATTTTTGATACTTTTTGGATTTGGAATTTCATCTTCGTCAGACAAAATAATTATATCATTGTTATTAGCCTTTTTTAATCCTTTAGATATAAATTCTATTTGCTTTTTTATTAATTCAAATTTATTTTTTTGACCTAATTTAATTTTTTTAATATTCTCTACTTTAATATAAATAATTCTGTCTTTATATTTTTTCCATTTATTAATTTTAAAATTGTATTTTTTTTTTTCACCTGTATGGGTTGTATTTGCCTCACAAATAACAAAATAATCTACAATATCTTTAAGAGTATGGAATCTTATTTCAAATAAATGATTTGAATTAAAAAAAGTTATGCAATCAAAAATTTTTTTTTTCACAAAATTAATGTATCAAAAAAACTTATTTAGAATATAAATTTAATTTAAAATTTATGGAGAGATGGCCGAGAGGTTTAAGGCGCACGCTTGGAAAGCGTGTAAAGGAGTAATTCTTTCATGGGTTCGAATCCCATTCTCTCCGCCATTAAATAAGCTTTATTTTTCAAGTATTTTTCAAGTATTTTTCAGTTTTTTTGTTAAGATAAATCAGCAATTTTTTTAAAAAATGTTATAATTTTCTTTTTCCAAAATTTAAAAAAATGTTAAACAAAAATACATATCAGGCAGACTCCATCAAAGTTTTAAAGGGTCTTGAAGCAGTCAGAAAAAGACCAGGTATGTATATTGGTGATACAGATGATGGAACAGGTTTACATCATATGGTCTATGAAGTTGTTGATAACTCTATTGATGAGGCATTAGCAGGATATTGTAAAAATATTAATGTAAAAATTAACTCTGACGGAACAATTACAGTAAATGATGATGGAAGAGGTATTCCTGTTGATATCCATAAAGGAGAAAAAAAATCAGCAGCAGAAGTAATTATGACACAACTTCATGCTGGAGGTAAATTTGATCATGACTCATATAAAGTTTCGGGTGGACTGCATGGTGTTGGTGTTTCAGTTGTTAATGCGCTTTCAGAAAAATTACAGTTAGAGATATTTAGAGATGGAAAAAAATATTATATAGAATTTCAAAATGGTGAAGCCAAAGCTCCTTTAAAAATAATAGGAAAAGCAAAAAATTCAGGAACTCAAATAACTTTTTTACCCTCTAAAGAAATTTTTTCTTCAATAAAATTTAGTGCGAATATTTTGATTAAAAGGATGAGAGAATTAGCATTTTTAAATAAAGGCATAAAAATAATATTTACAGATGCAAGCCAAAAGAAAGAAAAAATATCAGAGTTTAAGTTTGATGGTGGTGTTCTAGAATTTGTAGATTTTTTAGATGATAAAAGAGAAAAGCTACTAAACAAAAATGGAAATGACTTATTTAGAAAACCAATTTATATCGAAGGTAAAAAAAATAATATTGAATTAGAGTGCTCTTTAAAATGGAACGCAGGATATTCAGAAGATATATTTCCATATACAAACAACATACATCAAAAAGATGGAGGAACCCATTTGTTGGGTTTCAGAAGTGCATTAACAAGAGTAATTAACAAATATGCTAATGAAAATAATTTACTAAAGAAAAATAAATTAGCAATCTCAGGTGATGATATCAAGGAGGGACTAACTTGTGTACTATCAACTAAAATCCCTGATCCAAAATTTTCATCTCAAACAAAAGATAAGCTAGTTTCATCAGAAGTAAGGATGATAGTAGAAACACTAGTAAATGAAAAATTATCTATTTGGTTTGATCAAAATCCCTCTATTGCAAAAATTATTTTAGCTAAAGTTATTCAAGCTGCAATGGCCAGAGATGTTGCTAGAAAAGCAAGAGAAAATGTAAGAAGAAAAGGAGCTCTTGAATTAAGTGGTCTTCCTGGAAAATTAGCTGATTGTCAAATTGGAAAACAAGAAGGAACTGAATTGTTTATTGTAGAGGGGGATTCAGCGGGTGGATCTGCTAAACAAGGAAGAAATAGAGCTAATCAAGCAGTTTTACCTCTTAGAGGGAAAATACTTAATACTTATGTAGAAGATTTTAATTTGAAAAAAAATGGTAACGGCAATGGAAGTGGTTCTGATCAAAGAACAAAAGCTTTGTCTAAAATGATTTCTTCAAATGAGATTGTTACCTTGATTAATGCTCTAGGTCTGGACCCAAAAGCACAAGAAATTGATTTAAAGGATTTAAGATATGGAAAAATAATTATTATGACGGATGCCGATGTAGATGGCTCCCATATAAGAGCACTTCTTTTAACTTTTTTCAATAATAAACCATTTAATAAGTTAATTGAAAATGGCCATGTTTATTTAGCACAGCCGCCTTTATTTAAAATTAACAAAGGCTCTAAAGGCATTTATATCAAGGATGAGAAGGAATTAGAAGACTACATAATAAATAATAATAAGGAGTTAAAAAAAATTAAAAAAGGAACTAAAGATTATTCAAAAAAAATTGATCAGGAAAAATCAAAAATGAATATACAAAGATTTAAAGGTCTTGGAGAAATGAATCCGGAAGAGTTATGGAGCACTACATTAGATCCAGAAACAAGAAATCTACTTCAAGTACAATACTCAAAAGATTTGAAAAAGGATCAAAGTTTAATTCATACTTTAATGGGTAATGATGTGGCATTAAGAAAAGATTTTATAGTTTCTAATGCTATAAATGTAAAAAATCTTGATATTTAAAAATGAAGTTCTTTGAAACTTCAAAATATCATTCTTTTAAAAAATCAACTTATATAACTTTAAGATGGATTGGAATTATTGGACAATTAATTGCAGTAAATTTTGTTTATTTATTTCTAAATCCTAGTTTTGATTTTATTACCTCAAATTTAGTTATATTTTTAGGAATATTAAGTAATTTATATTTAATTTTTATTTATAAAAAAACACAATTATCAGATAGATCTGCTTTTATCTTCTTGCTTATAGATATTTTGCAATTAGGTGTTCTCCTTTATTTGTCAGGTGGAATAACCAATCCATTTGTAATTTTTATATTAATACCAAGTGTTTTTTCCTCATCAAATTTAAGCTTAAGAACTAATACTTTGTTAGTAATATTAACAATAATTATAGTTGTATTTTTAACTTTTAATTATCAAGATTTACCAATTAATTTAAATAGTGATTTTCATAACAATCATTATTTTTATTATTCTATCCCAATTTCTTTGATTATCGCTTTAGTATTTTTAAATTACTTTGCAATGACGTTTGGCACGCAATCTAGATTAAGAAAAGAGGCATTAGGAAAAATGGAGGAGGTTATGGCTAAAGAACATGAACTTTTATCTTTGGGGGGTCAAGCTGCTGCAGCCGCACATTCTTTAGGTACACCACTTTCTACGATAACAATAATTGCACATGATTTAATGAAGCAATTTCAGGGGCATAAAGATTTAGAAAAAGATATAGAGTTATTGAATAGCCAGGTTGAGCGATGTAATGAAATTTTAAAGAGATTAACTCTAAATCCTGTAGAAGAAGATGAATTTATTGATAAAGATATTAATATTCGAGATTATTTGCATGAAATTATTTCTTCATTTAAGGAAATAAGTAAAAAGGAATTTTTCTTCAATTATGATCAAGACTCAAACCCAAAAAAAATAAGTAAATCTATTGAAATAGTTTATGGATTGAGAAATTTTATAGGAAACGCGAATAAATTTGCCAAACATTCTATTTTTATCAATTTAAAAAGTGACAGTGAATTTACAGAAATTACAGTAGAAGATGATGGCAATGGTTATCCAAGAGATATTATATCAAAAATTGGAGAACCGTATTTAAAATCAAATTATTCAAAAGATAAGTCTAAAGAGGGCCTAGGACTAGGGTTATTTATTGGAAAAACTTTATTAGAAAAAAATTTTGCATCAGTTAATTGTAGAAATTCAAAAACACGTAATGGTGCTGAAGTTGTTATTAGATGGAAGAATAAAGAATTATTTAATATTTAGTGATATTTGTTCTTTGTTTCAAATAATGAGCTTAATTGAGATATCATAACATCTCCTAATTCATTTACGTCAGTAATTTTGATAGCTTTATCATAATATCTTGAAACATCGTGACCAATTCCTATAGCCAAAACTTCAATATCTGATTTATTTTCAATAAACTTCACAATCTTTTTTAAATGTTTTTCCAAAAAATCACCTGAATTTACAGAAAGAGTTGAGTCATCTACAGGGGCTCCATCAGAAATAACCATTAATATTTTTCTTTCTTCTTTTCTCTTTTTAATTCTATTATAAGCCCAAGATATAGCTTCACCATCAATATTCTCTTTTAGCAATCCTTCTTTAAGCATTAGTCCTAAATTATTTTTTGCCTGTCTCCAATGGGTATCTGCTCCTTTGTAAATTATATGTCTTAGATCGTTCAATCTTCCTGGTGTTTTAGGTTTAGAATTTGTGGTCCATAATTCTCTACTCTGTCCACCCTTCCAATTTTTAGTTGTGAAACCTAAAATTTCAACTTTAACAGAGCACCTTTCTAGCGTCCTGGATAAGATATCTGCACAAATAGCAGCAATAGTAATTGGCCTTCCTCTCATAGATCCAGAATTATCTATGAGTAAAGTCACCACTGTATCTTTAAAATCTAAATCTTTTTCTTTTTTGAATGATAAAGAGTTATATGGATCCATAATAATTCTTGGAAGTTTTGAACTGTCTAATAATCCCTCCTCTAAATCAAATTCCCATGCTCTATTTTGTTTAGCAAGCAATTGTCTTTGTAGTTTATTAGCAAGCTTTGTTATAATATCTTGAAAGCCTACTAATTGTTGATCTAAATTTCTTCTTAATTTTGTTGCTTCATCTGCATTTTCTAGATTTTCAGCTTTTACAACTTCATCAAATTGAGTTGTAAAAACTTTATAATCTAAATTGATATTATCTATTTTTTTTTGAGCTACTTGCTGAGAACTTTGTTCATCTGACTCTGTATCTGACAGTTGATCGTCAAAGTTAAATTCATCAATACTATAATCAGCATCTAGTGAAGCCTCTGATACGTTTTCATCTTTTTCATCTTTATTATCTTCTTTGTCATTATTTTCATCTTCATTTGATGGATTATCTTGTCCTTGATCTTGATTTTCTTCTTTTCTTTCGTCTTCATCTTCATTTTGAAATATGTCCATTTCTTCCAATATTTCTGAAAACTTTGAACTATAAATATTTTGATCTTCAAGATTTTTAAGTAAAAATTCTTTATGTTTTTCTATAGCGTCCTCAAAGTCTTTTTCCCAAAAATTAAGCATTTTTGTTGTTAAAGGATTTAGTTCAATTTTATGAAAATTCTTAAGCATATATAGCTCGAATGCCTCTGTAACAGATACATCTTCTTTAGTTTTTAATTGATCTTTGCGTTTACGATTTATTATTTGATGATAATTTTCTTGAAAATTTTTTTCAATTCCTTTTAACATTTTTCCTCCAAGAGTCTCATAACGTATTTTTTCAGCGATATTATAAAGGGATTTAGAAGATGTATTTGAGGGAAGGTTTTTTTTGTAAATTGTTTCATTACAAAATTTTTTTTTCAAAGCAGAGGAATCTGTTTCTGCACGCAATCTTATAAAATCGGCTGGACTAGTTAAATTGTCAATCTCTAGAAAATTAAATTCTTTTATTTTTTTTTCTTCAGAATTTGTTTTTTTTATATCAAAATCATCAGCAATTACCTTTGCTGTAGAAGTTAAAGCAATTTTAAATTTTTCTTTTAAATTATTTTCTTCAGTGCTCATCAGATTTGAATATTAATCAAAGATTCAGGTAACTCTTCACCAAAACATCTTTGATAATATTCTGCGATAGTATTTTTTTCAATATCATCACATTTATTAAGAAAAGTTACTCTAAAGGCGTAACCAGTATCTTTAAATATCTCCGTATTTTCTGCCCAATGTAAAACCGTTCTTGGACTCATCACTGTTGAAATATCTCCTGCAATAAATCCTTTACGCGTTAGAGATGCTACTTTTATCATATTAGCAACTTTCTCTTTTCCTTTCGTATTATTTAGGTTTTTATTTTTAGATAAAATAATGTCCATTTCTCTATCAAGGCTGAGATAATTTAATGTTGTAACGATATTCCATCTATCCATCTGACCTTGGTTAATTTGTTGTGTACCATGATAAAGACCTGTCGTATCACCTAGTCCTACAGTATTTGAGGTAGCAAATAATCTAAAAAATTTATTTTGTTTAATTATTTTATTTTTATCAAGTAAAGTAAAATTTCCCTCAGCTTCTAAAACTCTTTGAATTACAAACATTACATCAGGTCTTCCAGCATCATATTCATCAAAAACAAGTGCAACTGGATTTTGAATAGACCACGGTAAAATTCCCTCATTAAATTGAGTTACTTGTTTACCGTCTTTAAGAACGATTGCATCTTTTCCAATTAAATCAATTCTACTTACATGACTGTCTAAATTTACACGGATACATGGCCAATTTAATCTCGCAGCGATTTGCTCAATGTGAGTAGACTTACCAGTACCATGATATCCTTGAACTAAAACTCTTTTGTTAAACGCAAATCCTGAAATAATAGATAATGTAGTATCTCTATCAAATTTATAGTTTTTATCAATTTCAGGAACATATTCATTTTTTTTTGAAAATGCGTCTACTTCCATTTCTGAATCAATTCCAAAAGTTTGTTTTATTGAGACTTTAATATCTGGTTCTGTGTTAAGATTTGGTGTCAATTTTTTCCCTATAGGTATTTTTCAACTGAGTATAAGCCAATGTTATAAGTTTAAGTTTTTCTTCGTATTTTTTATTTCCAGAATTCATATCAGGGTGAAATTTTTTCACAAGCAATTTGAATTTATCTTGAATTTTCTTCCACTTTAAACCTACTGAAACCCCTAATATTCCAAAAGCTTTTATATCTTTATGATCAAATTTAAATTGACGCATATGATCATAATCTCCATTTATTTTTTCTTTATCGAACTCATCTCTCAAAGTTGTATTCCATAACACTTTGAAAAAATTATCTGAAGAGCTAAAGCTTTGCGTGGGTTTGTGCCAAGTCATGTCAGATTTTAAAAAATTCATTACTTGATCATCATTCATACCTGAAAAATAGTTCCAATTTTTATTAAATTCTTTCACATGCTCAAGGCAAAGCATTCTAAATTTTCTGCTATTATCTTTTTCAACTGGCGCCTTATATTCACCTATTTCATTACAATTATTCCAGTCACAAATATTTTTCATGATATATAATAACATATATGGATATAAATGAGTTAATTACAATTGTAAAAAATAAATTATTAAATCAAATTAATATTGAAAGTATAAATATTGAAGATAAATCTTTTCTTCATAAAAATCACAAAGGAAATCAAGAGGGAAAATATCATTTAAAATTAATTATTGTTTCTGAAGAACTAAAAAAAATGAGTAAAATTGAAAGTAATAAAAAAATTTACAAGATTTTAGATCAAGAATTAAAAGAATTTATTCACTCAATCCAAATTTTAATTAGTTAAAAATTTTCTTAAGAATAAGTTTATCTTTTTTTTCGAATATTGTTTGTTGAAAATTGGCTTACCAATCTTTTTTAATAAAACTAAATTGATTTTTTTAGAATTATTTTTTTTATCTTTAATCATAAAAGATAAAATTTTATTTAAATCTTTGATAGAAAAATGTTTTTTTATTGAGGAAGGTAGAACAGAATTATCAATATGATTTATAATTAAATTATATTCATTTTTACTGAGTATATTTTCCTTTAAACTAAAATTAAGTGCTGTCTTCATTCCAAGTATCACAGCTTCACCGTGATTTAGTTTATGACTGTACCCTAAGCCTGCCTCATAAGCATGGCCAAATGTATGACCAAAATTTAATACTTTTCTTAATGCTGTTTCTTTTTCATCTTTTTCGACTATCTTTTTTTTAATTTTACAACTTTCATAGATACCTTTTTCAATAAATGGAGATGAAAGACTTAAAATCTTTTTAAAATTTTTATTTAAGAAATTAAAAAATTTTTTATTTTCAATTAATGAATGCTTTAATATTTCTCCATATCCACAAATTATCTCTCTTTTTGATAAAGATTTAAGAAGTTGAATATCTGAGAGAACCAATGATGGTTGGTAAAAGCTTCCTATTAAATTTTTACCATACTTAGAATTAACTCCAGTTTTTCCACCTACTGATGAATCAACTTGAGCTAAAAGAGTTGTTGGAATATTTACAAACTTTAGACCCCTTTTGAAAAGACTAGCCGCAAAACCACTTACATCGCCTGTAATTCCTCCTCCTAAAGAAATTAAAACATCATTTCTTGAAAAGTTTTTATTTAATAAAACTTCTAGAATTTTATTTACGCTATTTGTATTTTTATTTTTTTCAATAGCATTAAAAAATAAAATAAAAATACTTTTATTTTTTAAAGACTTTTTAATATTTGAAACAAATTTTTTTGGAACATTTTTATCAACAACAATTAAACATTTATCAAAATCAATTGAATTTGATTTAAAAATTTTTGACACAGTTGAGGTCAAATTTGATCCAATAATTATTGGATATTTTTCAGTTTTAGTAACTATATTTAATCTAGTTTGTTTCATAAATTTCTACAATTTTTTTTACTATTTCAATTTTAGAAAGATTATCACACTTTATCTCATATAAAGCTTTTGAATAAATGTTAGATCGTTTCTTGATTAAATCAAATAACTCAGTATCTGTTGCATTAATCGCTAATGGTCTTTTTTTACTGTTTTTAATTCTATTTAACAATGTTTTATCATCCCAATTTAGCCAAAAAGATAAATGATTTTTTAAAATTTCTTTCCTAATATTTATATTTGTAAAAGCTCCGCCACCAAGTGAAATCACAGTAGAGCTTAATTTAAGTTTTTTTAAAGTTGTTTGTTCTTCAATTTTTCTAAAAAAATTCTCACCCTTAACTTCAAAGATTTTTTTTATTGTAATGTTTAAATTTTTTTCAATTTCTTTATCGATATCCACAAAATTTAACTTTAATTTCTTAGCTACTAAAGATCCAATAGAGCTCTTACCAGAACCCATCATACCCAAAAAAACAAGATTTTCTTTTGATTTCATAATTTTCTTTATTGAAAAAACATAAATATGTCTTAATTTGAAATTATCTAAAAGTATATGCAATTCATTAAAAACACAAGTTCAGGCAAAGCAAGTATCATAGGACTTGTGATTAGATCTATAATTGGATTAGGGGTTATTTTAGGTATTATTTTTTTTCTAAGTACAATTGATTTTCCTGCACCTAAAAAAGAAATTGAAAAAATCATTCCAAATGAAAATTTTAAAATTGTTAAATAAGAAAATTTTTTCAACTATATTAGTTTGTCTTATTTTTTTTACACCTGTATTTGCAGAAGAGAAACCAATTGATATTTGGAATCTAGAAAAAAAAGATAATCAGGTTATTACAGAAACAAATATTTCAAGCGAAAACACTGTAAACACTACTCAGAATAGTGTTTATGAATTACAAACAAATAAACAAACGGACACAATTAAACTTGATAAAGAATTTTCATCAAAAGAAATTAAAATTGTTGGTTTATATGATCCAAGTGAATACGGCTTAAGTATGGATATGTGGTTAAATTCAGATGGAACAAAATTAAAAATTTTATTTCAGAATATTAATAAGTTTAATCTTTCAGAAGATGCATCTGATATAATGCACATATCTTTATTAACCAATGCTTATTCCCCAACTCAAAACATTACTGAGCAAGAATTTATGAGCTTTAAATCTAACTGGTTAATAAAAGATGCAAACTTAGAATTAATTGAAGAATATTTAATTAAAAATCAAATAATAAATTTGCACCCTAATTTAGCAAGATATTTGGTAGATACTTACTTATCAGAATCAAACATAAAAAAGTCATGTGAGATTTTTTCTAAAAATACAGAACCTATCCAAGACGAATATCTGTCTAAATTTAATTTATATTGTTTAATCAATTATGGAAAAAATGAAGAGGCACAACTAATTTTAGATTTAAAAAAAGAGTTAGGTTTCGAAGATAATTATTATGAAAACAAAATAAATTATTTATTTGGATATCTAGATGAGGCAGATAAAGAAATTTCAATAAACTCAATTTTAGATTTTCATTTAGCTCACAGAACTAACCCAGAGTTTTCTTATGAACCGAATGAAGATACACCTAAAATAATTTGGAAATATCTTTCAGCTGCTAATTTACTTTTTAAAATTCAAGATATAGAAATTACTAATGTAGAAAAAATTTCCACTATAGAAAAAGCTGTTAATGATAAAAATTATTCTGAAGAGGAGTTATTCGAATTTTATAAAAAATTCCAATTTAATATTAATCAATTTTTAAACGCAAAAGAGGCATATAAGTCTCTATCTTCAATCGAGGGGCGTGCTCTTTTATATCAAAGAACTCTTTTAACAGAAGAACCAAAAATCAAATTAGAATTTATAAAGATTTTAAAGGATCTATTTATATCTGATGGTATAGGTGATGCCTTTGATTTAGAACTAAAAAAATTTTTAAGTGACATTAATGTTGAGGATGTCCCGTCAAATTTTACAACTTTTTATAATAGTAATTTAAAAGAGAAAGAGACAGTAGATAAAAAGATTAAATATAATAGTAAAATTTTACATCAATCAAAACTTATAAATTATTTTAATGGAGACTATGCAAAATCTAAAATTGAGGAAGATTTAGACAAATTTTTAAAGAAAATTAAAAAGGATAAAAAATATTTTTTATCAAAAAAAGATATAATTTTTCTAGAGGCACTTAAATCTGATGGAGTTAAAATTTCAAAAAAATATGAAGGTCTATATGAGGTCAAGCGATCAGAAATGCCTATAGATATTCAAACAATGATAGACAATAATGAGATTGGTGCTGCGTTGTTGAGAATAATTGAGGTAATTGGACCTGATAAAATTGAAAATATTGATGAAGATACAGTTTATTTTATTATCAATACTTTAAATCAATTAAATGTTGATTTAATTAGAAATAAACTATTATTAAAAGTTCTTCCTTTAAAAGTATAAAAATTATACTAAAATCAAGTTATGGCTATCAGAACTATAATAACAGAACCTAATAAATTACTTAGGCAAATATCTAAACCAGTCAATAGTGTTGGTATAGAAGAACAAAAATTGATGGATGATATGCTTGAGACAATGTATGACGCAAACGGAATTGGTCTAGCAGCGATACAAGTTGGTGTACCAAAGAGGATTATTGTAATGGATATAAGTAAAGATGAGAATAAAAAAGAGCCAAGATATTTCGTAAATCCAGTTATTAAAAATAAAGATCCAGAAAAAGCAACCTATGAGGAAGGATGTCTTTCTGTGCCAAATCAGTTTGCAGAAATAGATAGACCTAGTAAGTGTGAAGTAGAATATCTTGATTATGATGGAGAAAAGAAATTGCTAAAAGCCGATGGCCTTCTGGCAACATGTATTCAGCATGAAATGGACCATTTAGAGGGAATCCTATTTATTGATTATCTTTCAAAATTAAAAAGGTCAATGATAATTAAAAAATTATCAAAATTAAAATCTACTTCTGTATAAGCTTAATCAATGCTAAAAAAAATAGTTTTTATGGGTACCCCCATGTTTGCTGTTCCAATTTTAAAATCGCTTTATCAAAATGGATATCCTATTTCTTGTGTTTATACACAACCACCTCAAAAATCTAAAAGAGGTCAAAAAATTAACAAGTCACCAATTCAATTAATTTCGGAAACTTTAAATATAGAATTTAGATCACCAAATTCATTAAAAGAAAATTTAGAGGAATTAGAATATTTTAAATCTTTAGAGGCAGATTTGGCAATAGTTGTTGCTTATGGTCAAATTATACCAAAGTCATATTTAAAATTAACTAAAAAAGGATTTATTAATATACATGCATCTATTCTTCCAAAATGGAGGGGTGCTGCTCCTATTCAAAGATCAATTATGAATTTAGATAAAGAGACAGGAATTAGTATTATGAAAATAGGGGAGGAACTAGACACAGGACCGGTATGTAATGTTTATAAAATTAATATTGAAAATAATTTAAATGCTGAAGATATTAATGAAAAGCTATCAAGTCTGGCTGCAGAGAAAATTTTAGATAATATAGATGATATTTATGAGGATAAAGCAAACTTTGTAGAACAAGATCACTCATCAGCGACATACGCATCAAAAATTCAAAAATTTGAGGGGCAGATTAATTGGAAAGAAGATGCTAAAATTATAATTGGTAAAATAAACGGACTTTATCCAGTTCCAGGTGCTTATTTCATGTTTAACGGTGAGAGATATAAAATATTAAAAGCAGAAATTGGACAAGCACAAGGAAAACCAGGTGAGGTTTTATCTGACCATTTAGAAATATCGTGTGGAGATAAAAAATCAATAAAAATTAAAGAAATACAACGACAAGGAAAAAAGCCTCAAAGTATTGGTGAATTTGTTTTAGGAACACAAATTAAAAAAGGTTCATTTTTATAATGAATAGATACCAAATATTTATTGAGTATGTAGGGACAAATTTTAGAGGCTGGCAAATTCAAAAAAAAGGCCCAACAATTCAAGGATTAATTCAAGAAAAATTATCAAAATTATTAAAAGAAAAGATTATTTTATATGGTCAAGGAAGAACTGATGCTGGGGTTCATGCATTTGAGCAATCCGCACACTTTGATTGCAAAATTAAAATAATTGATACAATTAAATTTTTAAAATCTATAAATCATTTTTTAAATTTAAAAGACATTGCAATTAAAAATATTAAAAAAAGAAACAATAAATTTCATGCTAGATATTCAGCAAAACAAAGAATTTATAAATACTTTATTTTTAATCAAATAAGCCAACCCATAATTGAAAAAAATAGAGCATGGCATGTTCGTAAGTCTTTAAATTTAGAATTAATGAAAAAGGGTGCAAAAAAGTTATTAGGAACCCATGATTATTCAACTTTTAGATCATCAAGCTGTAACGCTAAAAGTCCAATTAAAACTATAAAATCAATAAATATTAAATCATCAAAAAACAAAATTGAATTTCAATTTAGTTCTCAATCTTTTTTACAAAATCAGGTTAGATCTATGGTTGGTTGTTTAAAATATTTGGGGGAAAAGAAATGGGATTTGAAAACTTTTGAAAAGAGATTTAAGTCAAAAAAAAGAACACTGTGTGCTCCTCCAGCACCACCAAATGGTTTATTTTTATTTAGGGTTCTTTATTAATTTATTTTTATTGCTCATAGCAAACTTTTTATTTATTCGCCATCTAGACTCAGCTCTTAAAATATATCCACAACAGTTTTTTGATTTACATTTACAAGGAAATTGTTTGTAGTTTTCATCATAACCAAATCCATAATCACAGGTAAACTCTTCACCTTTTTTAATATCTTTGATTGCTTTGACCCAAATTTTCAATCCCTTTCCATCGTAATCACAATTATTATCACAAGAATGGTTTATTAAACCTGCGGTATTCCATGGAAAATCTCCATCTAGATCGTATCTTTTATTTATTGTGAATAAATATATTGGTTTATTATTATCGTATTTATCAGAATCTTGTGTTTGTTTTTTTGTTATAAGTTTTCCGATATAGTCAATTATTTTGGTTCCCTCTTTAATGTCACGAGTTGCATAAAGTCCTTTACCTTTATTATCAATTTCAGACTTTTTTATTTTATATAATTTCATGAAAATTTTTATTTAGAGTTTTATTAAGATTTATCAATTAAATTCTAAGAAAGCATCAACATGTCTTTTAGTGCTGTCTCGAAGTGCATTTAGGTCATAACCGCCCTCTAAAATTGAGACAACTTTTCCATTACAAAACTTTTTAGAAGTTTCCAATAATCTTTTAGTAATAGTAAAATAATCCTCTGTTTTTAAATTAAATTGAGCGAGAGGGTCATCTTCATGTGCGTCAAAACCAGCGCTAATTAATATAAACTCTGGTCTAAACTCTTCTAATTTTTTTAATACACGGTCAAATACATTTAAATATTCTTCTGAACTTATGCCAGCTGGCAAAGGTATATTAAAGATATTATTAAATTTACCTTTTTCTTGTTCAGAACCAGTTCCTGGGTAGTAGGGATATTGGTGAGCTGATATAAAAAGAACATTTTCATTTTCATAAAAAATATCCTGTGTTCCATTACCGTGATGTACATCAAAATCTATTATTGCAACTTTTTTATATTTATATTTTTTCAACAAATAATTTGCACCGATACTTACTGAATTTAAAATGCAAAAACCAGCTGCTTTATTTTGTGAACTATGATGTCCAGGAGGTCGAACACCACAAAATGCATTTCTAAATTCTTTTTTTTCTACTCCATCAATTGCAGCAATTATTGATCCAACTGCATCGAAAGTTGCATCTTTGCTTCCAGGTGAAATGATTGTATCACCATCAAGTGAAGAGAAACCTTTTTTTGGAAAAGAACTTTTTAATAACTTTAAGTAATTCTTTTCATGTGTGGTTAATAGAATATCATCTGAAACTTTAGACGGTTTCTTCCATATAAGATTTCTATTATTAAGTTTTTTAAAATTTTCTACTATGACTGATACTCTAGCTATTTGTTCTGGATGCCCAGGACCTGTATCATGATTTTGAGATGTATCTGATGTAATAAAACCAGTTTTCACTTAAAGTAATTATCTAAGATTTTAGTATAAATTAAAGTTAATCTTTTTAAATCAGATAAGGACACACATTCTCCTACCTTATGCATAGTTTTTCCTACTAATCCAAATTCTAAACATGGAGCTATTTTTCTTATAAATCTAGCATCTGAAGTACCACCAGTTGTTGATAATTTTGGTTTAATTTTAGTAACTTTTTTAATTGTATTTTGAATCATAAATGTAGTTTTGTTAGGCTTAGTTAAAAAAGCTTCACCAGAAACACTATACTCTATTTCATATTTTGATTTATTATTATTACAAATTTGTTTAATTATTTTGTTTATTTTATTCTTTAATTTATGTGATGTATGTTTGTTATTAAATCTAATATTAAAAGAAGCACTAGCTAATCCTGGAATTACATTATCAGCTGAATTATCAATATTAATTTTTGTTATTTCCAAATTTGTAGGTTGAAAATCCTTTGTACCTTTATCAAATTTAATTTCTTTTAACTCTTTGAGTATTCGAACTAAAGCTGTTGACGGATTGTTAGCTCTATTTGGGTAAGCGACATGACCTTGAATACCAATGACAGACAATTTTCCGGTCATACTACCTCTACGACCAATTTTTATCATTTCTCCTAATTTATTTGGATTTGTAGGTTCTCCAACCAAACAAAAATCTATTTTTTCTTTTCTTTTTCTCAAATACTCAACAACTTTTTTTGTTCCATTAATTGCAATTCCTTCTTCGTCCCCAGTAATTAGAAGGCTAATAGACCCAGCGAATTTTTTATTTATTTTAGAAAAATTACTTACCGCAGTAACAAATGCAGCTATTGAGCTTTTCATATCATTTGCACCTCTGCCGATTAAGTATCCTTTCTTAACAGTAGGTTTGAATGGATTAACAATCCAATCATTCAAATTACCAGGTGGTACTACATCCAAATGACCAGCATAACAAAAATTTGGACTTGCGGTACCAAGTCTTGCGTAAAGATTTTTTACAGGATAACTATTTTTATCTTTAAACTCGAGAATTTTAGTTTTAAAGCCGATTTTTTTTAATTTTTTTTCCAAAAATTTAATAACACCGGCATCAGTTTTTGTAATAGATGGAAACCTAATTAGCTCTTTAGCTAATTGTAATTCATTTATTGTTTGCATTTTAATCTCTTAAAAGATCGTTAACTGATGTTTTTGATCTCGTCTTTTCATCAACTTGTTTAATTATTACCGCACAATACAAAGATGGTGCTTGTGGATTGTTTTTATCTGGTAAGGATCCTGGAACTACCACTGAATAAGGTGGAATTTTTCCATAAGTTATTTCACCAGTTTTTCTATTAACAATTTTAGTAGATTGCCCAATATACATCCCCATACTCAGAACAGAGCCTTCCCCAACTATTACGCCTTCCACTACTTCGGACATTGCGCCTAAGAAAACATTATCTTCAATAATTGTTGGTAATGCTTGAGCAGGTTCTAATACACCTCCAACGCCAGTGCCAGCTGAGATGTGACAATTTTTTCCAATCTGACAACAGCTTCCAGCACGACTAAACGTGTCCATCATCGTCCCTTCATCAATATATGCTCCGATATTTACATAACACGGCATCAAAACCGCATTCTTTCCTATAAATGATCCTTTTCTTACTGGTGAATTTGGCACCATTCTAAAACCAGCTTTTTCATGATCTTCTTTTGTCCATCCAGCTGTTTTTCCTTTAAGTAAATGAGCTTTGTCATACCAGCTGCTGTATGGACCATTTAAATTTTCCATTGGATACATTCTAAAGCTTAACATGATAGCTTTTTTAAGATGCTGATGAGTAACCCATTCGCCGTTGATCTTTTCAGCTACTCTTGCTTTTCCACCATCTAAATCATCAATAATTTGATTAACAGCATCCTTTAAAGATTTATCTGAATTTTGGCCTACTTGGTCTTTATTTTCCCAAGCTTCGTTTATAATTTTTTCTATACTCATAATTTTATGAGTTTTTTAATAACCTTATTTCTTTTAAAAATAAAGAAAGATTTTCTATTTTGTAATCAATGTATTCTTTATCAGACTCTTTTTTGCCCCAGTATTCATCATTGATTAACCAAACTGTTTTTGCCCCTCTTTCTTTTCCAATAGATAAGTTTTTTGCGATATCTTCAATATAAATGGTTTCACTTGGATCGATTTGAAATTTTTTGACCATAAGATCAAATGCTTTTGCCTCAGGTTTTGGACTGTATTCAGCATCAACAATATCAAATACTCCATCGAATTGATCTTCAATTCCTAAATGAGTAGTTATATTTTTCACGTGTTTTTTGCTACCATTTGTAAACACAAATTTGTTTAGATTAATATTTTTTAGCTCATTCTTTAAAACAGTATCTTTTTTTAAAAAATCTAAATTAATATTGTGCACGTAGTCTAAAAATTCTTCTGGAGGTATATCGTGATGTATCATTAAACCATTAAGACTAGTGTTATATTTGTGGAAATAATTTGTTTGTAATTCTTTTGCTTTTTTTAAATCTACATTTAATTTATTTGAAATATATTGAGTCATTTTTTTACTTACTTGACCGAATACCCCTTCAAGATCACTGTAGAGTACGCCATCACAATCAAATAATATGTTTTTGATATTCTTTAATTCTTTCATTGTCTTATTAGAGTTCCAGAACCCTTATCAGAGAATATTTCCCATAAACATGAATGTGGCTTTGTGCCGTTGATAATACCAACTGCTTTCACACCATTATTCACTGCATCTAAGCATGCGTTTATTTTAGGTATCATACCTTCTGTAATTGTTTCATCTTTAATCATTTCAAGAACCTTAGATGAAGAAATTTCATCTATTAATTTCTTATTTTTATCTAAAACACCGTCAACATTCGTCATTAACAATAGTCTTCTAGATTTTAAAGATTTTGCTATAGCCATTGCAGCTGTATCTCCATTAATATTATATGTTTGGTTTTCTTTACCCAATCCTAATGGTGAAATTATAGGAATTTTATTTTGATTAATTATATTTAGTATTTGCTGAATATTAATCTCATTTGGTATTCCTACAAATCCTAGTTCCTCTGCCTCTGGTATAGTTTTAATAATATTATTATTTTTTGTGTGAATAGAGATTGCTTCTGTTCCTTTGTTTTTTAAAGAATTAACAATGTCATCGTTAAAATCGATCAAAACAGCTTCAACAATATCAATTATATTTTTATCAGTTACTCTCAATCCTCTTATAAATTTTGATTGAATATTTGATTTTTCTAGCTCTCTTTTAATTCTAGGTCCACCACCATGAATTACCACAGTTGCAAGGCCTAATTTATTTAAAACACTAAGATCAGTTATAAAATTATTAAATACGTTTCTATCAATTAAAACATTTCCACCGTATTTAATTACTATTAAATCATTTTTATATTTTTCAATATATTTAGTTACTTCATTAATTGGTGGCCCATCTTTAGGTAATATCTTTTCAAGGTCCATTTATTATTTTTTAATTAGGTTACAGTTTTAACTGTTGTACGTTTCATTATTACAACCTGCTGAGCCATTGTTAAAATGTTATTAACTGTCCAATAAATTACTAGCCCACTTGGGAATGGTGCAAGAATTACTGTTAAAAATAGAGGGAAGAACATAAATATTTTTGCTTGCATTGGATCTGTTGGAGCAGGATTTAACTTTTGTTGCACCCACATTGATACCCCCATAGCAACTGGCCATGCTCCAATTACAAGGAAAGAAGGTACGTCATAAGGAAACAATCCAAATAAATTAAATATAGAAGTAGGATCCTTAGCACTTAAATCTTGGATCCAACCATAAAAAGGCATATGACGCATTTCTATTGTTACAAATAAAACTTTATATAAAGCAAAAAATACAGGTATTTGAATCAGAATTGGTAAACATCCAGACATAGGATTAACTTTTTCCTTCTTGTAAAGAGCCATCATTGCTTGTTGCAGTTTCATCTTGTCATCTTTGTGTACTTCTTTTAGTCTTGCCATCTCAGGCTGAAGAGCTTTCATTTTAGCCATGCTTCTGAATGAAAAATTAGCAAGTGGAAAAAATGCTACACGAATACAAATAGTAACAGCAATAATTGCCAATCCATAATTACCGAATATTTTAAAGAAATATTCTAAAGCAGTAAACAAAGGACGTGTTAAAAAATATAAGAAACCCCAATCAATCGTAAGATCAAATTTATCAATTTTTAATGATTCTGCGTACCCATCAATTACATCAACTCTTTTTGCAGCTACTATTACTTGCAAGTTTTCTTCTATAGAGGAGTTTCCAGTTATTTCTAATGGTTCTGTTGTAACAAAGTTTATTCTATACTTGTTTTTGTAATCCATTGTAGTTTTAAATTCTTTTTCTCTCGGTGGAATTAGAGTTGATATGTAATATTTATCTCCTAGACCTAACCACCCTTTTTGGGCAGTTCTTGAAAATTTTTTCTCTTCAATATCGTCATAATCTTCCTCAATTAATTCTTCATCTAATGTAGCGATTGGGCCTTCATGAAGAATGTAAAAATCGGTTAAACCTTCAGGGATTTGATTTCTTATAATTTGTCCATAAGAATAGAAGTCATAGTTTTTGTCAGTAGAATTTATAACTCTTTGTTTTATTGTGAATAAAAACTTATCATCTAATGCAATTTCTTTTTCAAAAGTAATACCTTGATCATTAGTCCAACTTAGTTTTATAGGAGATTGATCAGTTAATTTATTATTTCCATAAACTGACCAAATTGAGTCTGCATTTGGAATATCGATATTTTTATCAGTAGTTATAAAACCACTTTCTATTATATAACCTTCTTTAGAGCTTCGTGGTGCAAGAAATTTTACTTTTTCATCACTTTCTAAACTAACATTATATTCTTTGAAGGTTAGATCATCTATTGCGGCTCCTTTTAATGAAATAGATCCAACAATACTTTGGTTCTCAAATTGAATTCTTTCACTTTGTTGTAGTGCTTCTTCTCGTGAAATTTCGGCTAAATTTTCTTTTTGATCAAGACTAGGCGCATCTGAATTCTGTTCAGTCTTAGTTTTTTTAGTTAAATTTTCTTTCGTTACAGGAGGTGGTGCAAAAAATAGAGAGTATAATATAATTACAGCAGCTGATAAACTTATGGCAGCAATTATATTTCTAGTTTCCATTATTTATTGTCCTTCATTTCTTTTTTAACTGGATCAAACCCTTCGCCACCCCCTAAAAATTTTATTGGATGGCAGGATAAAATTCTTTTTATACTAATTAATAAACCTCTAAAAAAACCGTATTCTTTTAAAGCATCTATGCTGTATTCAGAGCACGTTGGTAAATATCTACAAGAATGACCCAATAATGGACTAATCAAATATTTATAAGCTTTGATAAATTTAATTAAAATTAAAGTAAATATATTCATTATTTTATTTTTGCAAAATCCTGAAAAAGAGTTTCTTTTATAATTTTGTATTCATTATTTAGCATAGAAGACTTGGCTATAACAAGAAATGAATAATCAAAGTTTATCTCTACTTTTTTAACAGCTTCATTCATAATGTTTCTTAATCTTCTTTTAATTTTATTTCTCTTTACTGCATTACCAATTTTTTTTTTAGTCACAAAACTGATATTTAGTCTTTTTTTATCTTTATTTAATAATTTTCCAAAAAAAATACTTACGTATTTATTGGTAATCTTTTTTTGTTTAAGTAAATTTTTAAATTCCTCGTTTTTTGAAAGAGCAAGTATTTTGCTTTTCATTATTCTATACAGAAACTGTTAGTGATTTTCTTCCTCTTGCTCTTCTTCTAGCCAAAAGTTTTTTACCACCTTTGGTTTTCATCTTTGATCTGAAGCCGTGTTTACGAGCTCTTTTTTTGTTTGAGGGTTGATAGGTTCTTTTCATAAGTGTAATTCGATTAAATTATTGTTAAAATTTGGCTCTTTATATTAACTTAATTTATAAATAGCAATTAGAAGATTTAAATTTTATTATTAATATTTATGGAAAAAACAAAAAAAATCAAAATTTTTATTGCTTTATTCTATGTTTCAGCTGTTTTATTATTTTTATATTTTTTCTTTACTAAGTTTTCCCTAGAAGAACTAACTAGTTATGATTTTATTAAAAATAATAGAGATTATTTTTTTGAACTCCGTGAGGCAAATATATTTTTAATAGGTTTTTTATTTTTTTTATTCTGTGTTATTTGGACTCTTGCTTCAGGGTTTGCTACTCCAATAGCTCTTTTTGCAGGTTTCGTTTTTGGAAAATGGATTGGTGTGTCTCTTGTTGTTCTAGGTATGTCTATTGGAGCAACAGGTGTATATTTGTTTGCTAATTTTTTTTTAAAAGATATTATAAAAGAAAAATTTCTTGATAGGTATAAAAATCTAGAAGAAAAATTCAAAAAGTCAGAATTTAATTATTTATTAATTTATCGTTTTGTAGGTGGAATACCATTTGCTATTTCTAATATTTTACCTTGTATTTTTAATGTCAAAGCAATTAATTTTTTCTTTGCAACCTTGGTTGGTATCGTGCCCCAAGTATTTATTTGGGTTTCTCTTGGTAGCGGGCTAGAAAAAATTATTGATCAAAATGAAGAGGCTCCTGAATTTGGTGCTTTAATTTCATCTCCAGATATTTATGTTCCTATAATTGCTTTTTTGTTTTTGGTATTAATTACAGTAATAATAAGAAAATTTTTTTATAACAAATAGTTTGGTGCCCCCACCAAGAATCGAACTTGAAATTTATCCTTACCATGGACACGTTATACCGTTTAACTATGGGGGCGATAAAAAGTTTTTATAATTTATTGATAATAAAGCATTTTTTACAAATTATTGCCTTAATTTTTTGATAATTTTGATTTATATCTGTTTGAAATAAATGTTATGGGAATTCATTACGATTACAAATCAACTAAAGGTAATAAGCTTATGGAAAAGCAAGCTAAAAGAGAAAAAAAGCTTGCAGAAAAAAAAGCTAAACGTTTAGCTAAAGAAGGCCCCCAAAAAAAAGAGGAAAAAACACCTGCATTAGATCCCAACAAACCAATTTCTTTAGATTTCCTTACTAACCCGAATAAAGAATGAGTTCTAAAGATAAAAATGAGCGTTTAAGCTTAGCGCTTAGAAAAAATTTAAAGAAAAGAAAGCTTTTTCAAAAAAAGAATAAAAAGAAAAATGATACTAAACGATAAGCAAATAATAAAATTAGCAGAGGAAGATGAAATGATTAGTCCTTTTGTGAATAAAAGTGTTGCTAATGGAATTAGTCATGGTGTTAATCCATTTGGTTATGATCTTCGTTGTGGATCTGAATTTAAAATTTTTACAAATATTAAAGGAGCTACAGCGGATCCAAAAAATTTCAGTGAGGATAACTTTATTACAGTAAAAGATGAAAAGTCTATTTTAATCCCACCCAATAGCTTTGCACTTGCTGCAAGTCTTGAATATTTTAAAATGCCAAGAAATGTTACTGGTCTTGTGACAGCAAAATCAACTTATGCAAGGTGCGGTTTAGGTGTTCCACCAACGGTATTAGAGGCAGGTTGGGAAGGTGTTTTAGTTTTAGAATTCTCAAATCATACTTCAAATAGTATTAGGCTTTATGCAAATAGTGGTGCAGCCCAAATTCTTTTTTTTCAAGGAGAACAGCCAGAAGTTTCTTATGCTGACAGAGATGGAAAGTATCAAGGTCAAACGGGAATTACTTTAGCAAAATCAAAATAATTTATGGATAAATTTTCTATCACTGGTCCTTGTCGAGTGATGAGAGGTGAAGTTTCGATTTCAGGCGCTAAAAACGCTGCTTTACCAATACTTGCTGCAACACTCTTGTTTGATAAACCTGTAATAATCGAAAACTTACCTAGAGTAAGAGATATCGATACAATGCTGAACTTATTAAAATCTCTTGGATCAAAAGTTCAATTTTTAAACAATAAAAAAATAGTAAAAATTACAAAGACGAAAAAGCAAAAGCAGTTTGCATCTTATTCAATTGTGAAAACAATGAGAGCAGGAATACTCGTGCTTGGACCGTTAGTTGCCAAATATCATAAGTCTATCTCCAGTTTTCCTGGTGGATGTGTTTTGAATGGTAATTCTGGTAGACCAATTAATTTACATTTGGAGGCCTTAAAAAAACTTGGAATGAAATATGAAATAAAAAAAGGATATATACATGCTAAATCTAATGGTAAATTAAAAGGTAATAAGATTAAGTTTTCAAAAATTAGCGTAGGTGCTAGTCAGCAATTAATAATGAGCTCAGTTTTGGCAAAAGGTAAAACTTTGTTGTATAACTTAGCATGCGAACCAGAAATTTTAGATTTAACAAATTTTTTAATTTCTGCAGGCGCTAAAATTAAATGGATTGGTAAAAGAACCTGTCAAATCATTGGTGTAAATTCTCTAAAAGAAACAAAATATTCAGTAATGGGTGATAGAATTGAAACTGGAACTTTTTGTGTTGCAGCTACACTAGCAAAAGGAGATTTATTAATTAAGAATTTTGATCCAAAGTTAATTAAAACTGAATTAAATATATTAAAAAAAGTTGGAGCAAAAATTAAATTATTCAAAAATAGCATTCATGTCAAAGGACCAGAAAAAATAAAAAGTATAAGAAATATTACCACCAAGGAGTACCCTGGATTTCCTACAGATCTTGCCCCTCAATTTATGGTCCTTCTTTGTAAGGCTAGTGGTATAAGCTCAATTACAGAAAATATATTTCAAGGTAGATTTTTACATGCAATGGAGCTTCAGCGACTTGGAGCCAAAATAACTATAAAAAACAGAACCGCAAAGATAGAAGGTAATACAAACTTTATAGCAGCAGAAATAATGTCAAGTGATTTAAGAGCATCGGCTGCTTTAGTGCTTGCTGGTATCGTTTCAAAAGGCAACACAATAGTGACGAGGGTTTATCATTGTGACCGAGGTTACGAAAATTTTGAAAATAAACTAAAAAAAATTGGTGTTAAAATTAAAAGATTTAAAAAGTGAAATATTTAGCCAAAATAATTGCAAGTGATCAAGAGGGATTACAGATGATTTCAGCTTGCAGTTCAGCAGCTAAAGTTAAAATTTCAGATATTAAGTACCTTGCATTTAATAAAGTATTTTTATTGTCAATTGAGAGAGTTAAAGTCGAAAATGAAAATGAGGATAAAAAAGTTAATAGTATCTTGAGGTTTGATTTTGTTGATAAAGTAAGATCTAAGAACATAGATCAAACAAAACAAGGAGCGATTTTAGAATTAGTAGGTATAGATTATTTGAAAAATAATGATGTTTATGAAATAAATCTTATTTTTAATAATAATTCTCATATTGCTTTAACTACAGAAACAATTGAAGCAAGATTAGAGGATCAAAGTGAAATTAAATAGCTATGAAGATATTAAATAGTAAAAGTAAAAATTTTGATAAATTATTAGATAATTTGCTTTTACAAAGAAAAAAAAAAATTCAATCAAACTCTGTTTCTGTAACAAATATTATTAAAGATGTTAAAAAAAATGGAGATAAAGCATTATTAAAATACGAGAAAAGATTTAACAAAAACAACATAATTATTCCAAGCTCAAAACAAATAAAAAAATCTATAAATTCACTTGATAAAAAAGTAAAGAAAGCAATTGATACGGCTTATAATAGAATTTATAAATTTCATTCACTTCAAAAATTTAAAAATATTTCTTATAAAGATAAATTAAAAAACAAACTTGAATATAAATATGTACCTTTAGAGTCTGTGGCAATTTATGTTCCTGGTTCTACTGCCTCATACCCATCCAGTGTATTGATGAATGCTATCCCAGCAATTGTAGCAGGTGTTAAGAGAATAGTTATGATTAATCCAGGCCATAAAGGAAAACAAAATCCAGCCGTATTATATGCAGCAAAAAAATGCAAAATAAAAGAAATCTATTCAATCGGGGGTCCTTCAGCTATTGCAGCAGTATCCTATGGGACTAAAAAAATTAAAAAAGTTCATAAAATAGTTGGACCAGGAAACGCATATGTTGCAGCAGCAAAAAAAGAAGTTTTTGGTGTTGTTGGAATTGAAGGTATGACTGCAGGTCCCTCAGAAGTGACTGTTGTTTGTGACAAATTTTCAAATCCTGAGTGGGTTGCAAGTGATTTAATTGGACAAGCTGAACATGATATTCTTGCACAATGTATTTTGATTTCAAAAGATAAAAATTTGCTAGATAAAATAAAAATTGAAATTACTAAACAATTAAAAGAAATTCCAAGAGCTTCTGTTGCAAGAAGAAGTTTGATTAACAATGGAATTCTTATGTATATTTCTTCAGATGCTAAAATAACAAGTGTTGTAAATAAAATTGCACCAGAACATTTAGAATTAAATATTAAAAATTATAAATCGTTAGTTCCAAAAATTAAAAATTCAGGATCAATATGTTTAGGAAAATATGCAGTGATGGCAATGACTGATTATAATGTTGGATCAAACCATGTATTACCAACTAATGGTTCTGCAAAATACTCAAGCGGTATAAGTGTAAATGAATTTTATAAAAGGATTTCATACATAAACTTATCAAAAAAGGGTATTGAAAGTCTTGGACCATCAGTTATAACACTTGCAAATTACGAAGGGTTGGTTGGACACGCTCAATCTGTAGTAAAACGAATTAGGAGAAAATAAATTTGTCAAAACAAGACTTACTGGAATTTAAAGGTACGGTGATAGACCTACTTCCTAACGCTATGTTTAGAGTAAAATTAGAAAATGGACATACCGTTACTGCCCATACAGCTGGTAAGTTAAGAAAAAACAGAATTAGAGTTCTCCAAGGTGATAATGTGACAGTTGAAATGACACCTTACGATCTTACTAAAGGAAGAATTATATTTAGGGGATAAATAAGGCTGAGTAGCTCAGGAGTAGAGCAGAGCCCTGAAAAGGCTTGTGTCGGAGGTGCGAATCCTTCCTCAGCCACCACCACAAAGTTTCATCTTGAAATAATCGTAAAAGAAATTAACTTCAATAGATAATAAATAACAAAAGGACTAAGAAATAAGATGAGTACACTACAAGGAAAAATTAAATGGTATAATGGTAAAAAGGGATATGGCTTCATAGAAAGAGATGATAAAGAAAAAGATGCCTTTGTTCACGCCTCAGCGGTAAAAGCTGCTGGTATGAGATATCTCAATGAAGGTGATAAACTTGAATTCACTTTAGAAGATGGTCCCAAAGGTCCTTCTGCAGTTAATTTAAAAAAAATAGACTAATTTAGAAATTATTTTAAAGGGCGTTTTATTTATCAAATAGATAAACGTCCTTTTTCTATTTAGAGCTTGAATATTAATTTTTTTTGTCTAAAAGACTGCTCATGAATATAAATATTACATACAGAAAGACTTTTAGAAGTACTCACAGAAACTGTTTCCATAGCCAGTAGGCTATTTATTTATATTATAATTTTAAATTCACATAAAATAAGATAAAAACATAGAGGATAAGCCCGGGTGGTGTAATGGTTAGCACGGAAGTTTGTGGAACTTTAAGTTTGAGTTCGACTCTCAGCCCGGGTACCAAAAAATGAATAAAGAAAAAAAATTAATTCCTGGATTACCTCCAGGATTTGAAGATCGTTGGGATAAAAAACTTCTTCTCAAAAAAAAGCTTTTAAAAGCTATTGAGAGTAATTTTATTAAATTTGGAGCAGAGGCTCTGGAGACCCCTTCGTTTGAGATAAGTGAAAATATAGGATCTTTTTTGGCAGAAGATGATACTAATCCTATGTCAGATGTATTCTCATTTCAGGATGGAGAAAAAAGTATTACTCTTAGGTATGATCTTTCAAGCCCACTAGCTAGATTTGTTGCTCAAAATAATCAGGAGCTTCCATCAATCTTTAAAAGGTACGCTATTCAAAATGTCTTTAGAAATGAAAAGGCTGGTAACGGAAGATACAGAGAATTCATGCAAGCAGATTTCGATATTGTGGGAAATGTTAATCCTGCTCAAGCAAATGCAGAGCTTTGTAATTTAATATCAAGTACTTTGTTAGATTGTGGTCTAAAAAAAGATCAATTTACAATTAATGTTAGTAATAGAAAAATAGTCCAAGGATTAATTGATGATTTAAAAATATCAGAAGAAAAGCAGGCAAAAGTAATTAGGGCAATTGATAAATTAGATAAACCAGGTTTTGGTTTAAAAGGTGTTGAAGATCTTCTTAAAAAAGAGAGAAAAGATATAAGTGGTGCAATCACTAAGGGTGCAGATTTAAACGGCGAACAAGCTTCCGAAATACTTAATTTTCTAAAAATTAAAGATTTAAAAGAATTAAAAGAAACATTAAAAAATTCATTGTCTCAAGAAGGTATAAAGGAAATAGAACAAGTATTTGAAGTATTGGGTTACAGTTCAAATTTAAATCAGGTCAAAACAAATTTTACAATTGTTAGGGGATTAGCTTATTACTCAGATTTTATTATTGAAACAAATCTTAATTTTAAAGTTACAAATAATAAGGGTAAAGAGGTCGATATAGGTAGTATTTGTTCAGGAGGAGCTTATGCAAAATTAATCTCGAGATTTAAAGGTGTGGATATTCCAGGTACCGGAATTAGTTTTGGAGTTGATCGATTGTTATTTGCTTTGATGCAATTAGACCAAATAAAAGTAGATAGTCAAAAACCAGTTTTAGTTTGTGTGATGGATGAAAAATATATTCAAAATTACTATGAAATTTTAGATCTATTAAGAAATAATAATATCAATGCTGAAATATTTTTAGATATAAAGAAAAATTTAGGTAAGCAACTAACCTTAGCAAATAAACGTGAGTTAGATGTTGCGATAATATGTGGTGAAAATGAATTTAATGAAAATACAGTCACGATAAAAAGCCTTAAAGGTGTTAAGGGTGAAAACAATAAAACATTTCCAAAAGAAAATTTAATTAATGAAGTCAAAAAACTTATCTGAAAATATCCTTAGATCAGTAAAATCTAAGGGTTTTAAATATATTGATTTACCCTCAGTAATCGAGGCTAATCACATTGTTCAAAGATCTGGAGAAAATTTTAGAAAATTTATTTTTTCTTTTACTGATCAGAATGGAAGCGAGTTATGCTTAAGACCAGATTTAACGATTGCATCTTGTTTAAGATATTTAGAAAATAATTTAAACGGCAAGGAAAAAATTTTTTATAGCGGTCAAGCTTATCGAAAATCACAAAACAAAAAAGACTCAATCATAAGAAATCAAATTGGATTTGAAATTTTGGGATCTAAGGATGAAAAAAATGATGATAAAGAAATTATAAATACATCTCTTAAATCACTTCAAAATATTAAATATTCTTCAGGAACACTCACTATTGGAAATGTTGAAATATTTAATTTATTAATTTCAAAATTAGATATTCCAAAGAGATGGAAACTAAGATTATCCAGACACTTCTGGAGAGAGGAATATTTCAATGATTTATTAAAAAGATTAGAAACTAATTCAGATGTTGATCCGACAATTGTAGAAATAGATAAAAAGCGTTACGTGAAAATGTTTAAAGAAGATTTCTCAAATATTGTTGCAGGAAGAACAATTAATGAAATATTAAAAAGGTTTGATCAGAAAATAAAAGATCCTAGAAGAGCTAGTAAAGGAAAGAATGTTTCAAAAATAATAAAAGATTTTTTAAAAATTAAATGTCCCATAAATAAAGCAGCAATTGAGTTAAATAAATTTTTTAAAAAAAACAAAATAAATTTAGCTGTAGATCAAAAATTTTTTCCAATTTCTAATAACAAGGTTTCAAAATTGAATGTAGTATTTTCAGCATCCTTTGGAAGGCAACTAGAATATTACACCGGAATGGTCTTTAAAATTGATATTAAATCTAAAAACTCATTAAAAAATATAATAAATGGTGGTCGTTATGATGGTTTAATTTCTGACTTAGGATCAAAAAAAAAAACTCCAGCAGTTGGTGCTGCTTTAAATTTAAATTATTAATGACAAAAAATATTTTAAACATTGGAATCCCAAGCAAAGGCAGACTTAGAAAAGATGTTTTAAACATTTTTAAAAAAAAAAAATTAAATCTCATTTCTGAAAGAGGAGAAAGAGATCTTTTAGGATCAATAAAACAATTTAAAAATATTAAGATTTTATATCTTCATGCAAGAGAGATTATCGAAAGATTGGGAGACGGATCTTTGGATATAGGTTTTTCTGGCTTCGATTTATTGAAAGAGAGTGAAATAAATACTCAAAAGAAAATTAATGTTATTAAAAAGTATGATTTTGGTAAAGCTACATTGGTAGTGGCAATCCCAGATCCTTGGATAGATGTACAAACCGTTGCAGATTTAGAGGAAATTGCATTTGAATTTAAAGATAAGAAAAAGAAAAGATTAAGAGTGGCAACAAAATATCCAAATTTAACAAGGCAATTTTTGTTTTCAAAGGGTGTTACCCAATTTAAATTAATTGATAGTTTGGGTGCAACTGAAGCTTATCCTTTCACAGGCTCTTCGGAGATAATTACAGATATTACGTCTACTGGGGAAACTTTAAAAGCAAATAATCTACGTATTTTAAGGGATGGAGAGATACTTAGATCAGAGGCTTGTATGATGATTTCTAAGTCATCAAATAACAAAACAGGCCTAAGAAAAATATTAAAATTACTTTCTAAAAATTAAGTCTTTCCAATAAATTAGTATAATTTTGATAATATCAAGATTTCTAATAATTGCATAAAGCGCAACAATAACACAAATAATGAAGAATATTTTTAATACTAAAATTAGTTCCATAAAGTATTTTTAAATATTTAAATACATTAATCAAATATTTACTATAAAATAAAAGAATTAGAATCATGGACACTATATTATTAATTTTGCTAGTTTTATTGTTAGGGGGTGTTTTAGCTATTCTTTATCTAAATTTAAAAACTAAGCCTAATCAGGAAAACGAGAATAAAGAGGGTGAAGAAATAGCTAATTTAAAATCAGAAATTTCAAGTTTAAAAGATACCTTAAATACTACGATCAACAGCTCACTTGGTGCAATGTCGACTTCATTTAACAACCTATCAACTGGGGTTACTAAAGATATGACTGAAACTTTAACCAAGGTAGAAGAAAAAGTTGGAAATTTTAATCAGCAAGTTCAATTATTAAATCAAAGCCAAGAGGGGATAACAAAAATTTTAGCTGGGGTTAAGAAGTATGGAACTCTTGCGGAATTTAGCTTAGATGCATTAATTAAAGATTTGCTGCCAGCTTCTCAATTCATGACAAATGCAAAAATGAAAGAGGACACAAGTGAAAATGTTGAGTTTGCAATTAAGCTTCAAGGAGATGTTTTGGTTCCTGTTGATAGTCATTTTCCAGTAGAAAAATTCAAAGCAATTACCGATGGTCATGACGCGGAAGACAAAAGGGCTGTTGCAGATGCTAGAGCAAAATTAGCCTCAGCGTTTAAAGCAAAAGCTAAAAGCGTTAATGAAAAATATATTGTTCCACCAAAAACTACTGATTTTGCAATTGTGTATGCTCCTACAGAAAGCTTATACAAAGAGTTAACTGAATACCAAGATCCAAGTACAAAAGAATTGTTAACTCAAGAGTTAATGAAAAAATATAAAGTCGTAATATGTGGGCCTAATACTCTTTCTGCTTACTTACAATCTTTACATATGGGATTTCAATCATTGAAAGTTCAAAAAGGAGCAACAGAAATTTATAATCATTTGAAAACAATCAGTACAAGATTTTCTAAACATTTTGACAACATTATAGTTCTTAGAAAAAAGTTAGAAGATGCTATGGGAGTTGTTGATAAATTTGGAACAGATGCAAGATCAATTTCAAGAACTTTAGAAAACATTAAAGATCCCGAGCAGGTTGAGAAAGCTGTACAAACTGAAAACGTGGAAAAATTTATTGAACGAAATAGGCAGCTTAAAAATTAATTTCTTTTTTTCCGTAATAACGTCTATAAGAAATCTCATGCAGTGGAATCAAAAATATGATTATCCAAAATCTTCAAGAGCAACAGTTGATGGCATTAGAAGATACTTATTGGGGGAAACAAAATTACCAAGTGTCACTTCAATTTTAGATGCAACTCGATCTGAAGAAGATAAAGCGGCATTGGCAAATTGGAGAGAAAGAACTGGGCAAAAAGAAGCTGAAGCAATTACAAAAGCAGCAAGTAGCAGGGGATCTCAAATGCACAACTATTTAGAGTCTTATTTACTTGGAAGAGAGAATTTAAGTTTTTTTGAGGATAACGAACAACACAAATTAATGGCTAAAGAAATTATAGAAAAAGGTTTAAAAAATAGATTGGATGAAATTTGGGGAGTTGAATGCACTCTTTATTACCCAGAGAAGTATGCAGGTACTGCTGATTGTGTTGGAGTGTATGAAGGAAAAGAAACAATCATTGATTTTAAACAAAGTAATAAACCAAAAAAAGCTGAGTATATAGATTCATGGCTTCTTCAAACAGGTGCATATTCATTAGCACATAATATTGTGTATAACTCCAATATCACTTCTTGTGTAATTTTGGTTTGCACAGTAGATAAATTATTCCAAGAGTTTAAAATTCAAGGGCATGATTTAATTGTTTATCAAAATTTGTTTTTGGGGAGATTAAAAAAATTTAATGAGTTATCAAATTTAATTTAGGATTTTATGGATAAAATAGTAATTTACGATACAGAAACAACCAATAGCACAATTTGGGGCTCAATAATTGAAGTAGGTGCTGTAGTTGTCGATAAAAACCTAAAAGAAATTGGTAAGCTTAATATTCGTGGCAGAATGCCTGAAGGCGAGGTTCCAAGTGCAAAGGCCTTATTAGTCAATTCAACAAGTATTGATTTACTTACTAAAGGAAATTATTCGCATTATGATTTTTTAGGAGCCGTTGAAAACTTCTTTTCAAAAGCTGCACCAGCGTTGTTTATGGGGTGGAGTAACTTAAATTTTGATAGGAGGATGTTTCACTTTAATTTTTTTAAAGGTAACAGGTATCCATATATTACACACTCATCACCCAATAAAGAACATGATGGTTTACATGTTGCAAGAGTAGCTCAAACTTTAAATCCTGAAACTTTAAAGACTGAATTAACCGAGGCGGGCAACGAAAGTCTTGCTTTAGAAGGTTTAGCTAGACAACAAGGATTTGATACATCTCAACAACACACAGCATATCATGATGCGTTCACAAGCTTAAAAATTCTTAGAATTATAAAAGATAAACACAAAGATAATTGGGAAAATTTCTTAAGCACTTCGACAAAAAATAGCGTTGAAACTATTTTAAAAAGTGAGGGGATTTATTCAATATTTGAAAATGTTAAAGGAAAAAATATGATGTACCTTGTCTCTACATTACATCCAGATCATTGTTTTCATCCATCTTACTCATCTTGGGGATATTTATTTGATTTAAGAAGAGATCCTGAACCATTATTAAATTTATCAGTAAATGATCTTAAAGTTTATTTAAAAAAGTTTAGTCCAAAAGCATTTAGAGTAATCAAAACAAACAAAGCTCCAGTTGTGTTAGATAAAAAGTTTGCATTAAAGGAAAAGGCGTATACAGACTTGGATTTAGAGACCATTCGAAAAAGAGCAAAAATGGTTAGAAATAGTGAAAATTTTTGTAAAAATATTCAAATCATTAATAGAGAAGCAGCTGAAGAAAAAGCTCAAACTCACGCTCAAGAAGATTTATTACCAGAGGAAACTTTATATGAAAAATTTATTCCTAATAAAGATACCCAATTGTTTAAAACTTGGCATAGCTCTTCTTGGGAAGATAAATTAAGAATGTTGGATAAGTTTCAAGATAAAAGATGTAGTTGGTTTGGGCAAAAAATTCTTTATCAAGAAGCACCACATATTTTGCCACCAGATTTATATAAAAATATAAAAAGTGAAATTGCTAGAAGAATTCTAAGTAAAAATAAAGAAAAATGGCAAACTATTGGAATGGCTTATCAAGAAATTGATACTTTGCGAGACCAGGCTTCTAATAAGGATGATGAAGAAGAACTAAAAAAATTAGATGAAATAAATGAATTTATTATGTCTATAGAAAAAAAATATGAAATTGCCTAGTTGACTTTAAAGCTCTAATTAATAGAAAGGATTTATGCTTACAAATTTTAAAGACGAAGATTTTGATACTAAAATTAAAAATGAAGATGTTTCAGTCATTCAGTTTTCAGCTGAGTGGTGTGGTCCATGTAAAGCACTAAAACCAGTAATGGATAAATTATCTGATGAATATAAAGATAAGGCTGGTTTTTATTATGCTGATGTTGAGGATGGTGGAATAAATACTGGAAGTGCAGCAGGGATCAGAGGTGTTCCAACAGTTATTATCTATAAAAAAGGTGTTGAAGTAGATAGAAAAGTTGGTGGAGTTCCCGAAAGTCATATGAAAGAATTTTTAGATAAAAATATCTAATTTAAATTTAAAACTTCACCCGCGAGATATAAAGACCCAGTAATCAGTATTATATCGTTTTCTTTTACTGGGATTGACTTTATAGCGTCCTCTATACTTTCTTCATAATTTATATTTGAAAAGTGATTTAGCTTATCTTTAAGCTCTTCTCCTTTAATTGAATTAGGTTGATTGGGTATATCTATTGTAGTCAATGTAGCAATATTCTTAAAGAAACTCACATATTCATTATGATCTTTATTAGCCATCATTCCAAGAATGATATGTTTATTACAATCTAAACTTTCCAAGTATTCATTCAAAACCTTTGCGCCCAAAGGGTTGTGAGATCCATCAACAAAAAGTTTGTGATCTTTTACAAGTGCTTTAAGTTTTCCAGATTTAATTTCTTGTAATCTCGCAATACTATTTATTTTTAAAACACCTTTTTTTATGTGATCATCTTTAATATTCAAATCTTTCAAAGTTCTTAGGGTTGCAATAGCTGTTGACACATTTTCTAATTGAAATTGACCCTTAACATTTGGCATAGGTAACTTTATTCCTCCAAATTGATCTTCATAATAAAAGAAGTCATTTTCTTGCATTGTAAAACTATAATTTTCATTATGGAAAACCTTACTTGATCTATTATTTGATATTGTTTTTTTAATATTATCCGTGATTTGATTAGTACTTTGTTTTGCTACTATAATATTTGATTTTAAAAGACTTGATGTTTTTTCAAAAATAATTCTTTCAACATTTTGATCATTTTCAGGCAACCAATCTAAATGATCAAGGCCAATAGACGTTAAAACACTAGCAAGATTATTTTTCAAGATATTGGTAGCATCAAATCTAAAAAATAATCCACTCTCAATTAAATTGATATTTTCTGGGTATTGAGATGCTTTTAAGAAATAAGCTGCAGTAAGTATTTCAAAAAAAGTAATCGGTTCATTATTGTTAGCATTTTCAATTTCCTCAAGTAAATTTGCTAAATCTTCATCATTCAACTCTTCATTACTAAAAACAAACCTTTCGTTAATACTTTTGATATGTGGGCTTGTATAGACATTACATTTGAAATTTGCTTCTTTTAAAATTGATAACATTGCTTGGATGGTTGAATATTTTCCATTAGTACCAATAATTGAAATTGCTTTGATTTTATCTTGAGGATTTCCTAATTTTTTGCATAGAATTTGAATACGATCTAGACTTAAATCTATTTCTTTAGGATGCAGCTCTTGTAAGCGACTGACTATCTTCTGAAGTTTCATTTTGTTCAGCACTTATATCAGAATTCTTCTTTAACAATATTGATAATAAAGTTCCTATTTTAGATGCAAGTTCTTTTCGCTCAACGATTAAATCAACAAAACCAGTTTTTTCAACATATTCACTTTTTTGAAAACCTTCAGGAAGTTCTTCTTTAACAGTTCCTTGAATGACTCGTGCACCTGCAAATGCAATTAAAGCTCCTGGTTCTGCAATATGAATATCACCTAACATAGCATATGATGCAGTAATACCTCCTGCTGTTGGATCAGTGATACAAACTAAATATGGAAGACTATTTTTCTTTAATTCATTAATTGCAAGAGTTGTTCTTGTCATTTGAGATAATGAAATTAAACTTTCCATCATTCTCATTCCTCCACCTGCACTAATACATAAAAAAGGTGTTTGATTTTCTATTGCATGTTGTATTCCATATAAAAAAGCCTCACCTTCTGCAGCTGCCATTGAAGCGCCTAAAAAATCAAAATCAGAAGCTACAGCTGTAATTTTAATATTATTTATAGTTCCAGAGGCAACCATCATTCCACATTCTAATCCTGTTTTTTTCCGAGCACTTTTTAATCTTTCTTTGTAAGATTTAGAATCTGTCCAATTTAGTGGATCGTCTTTTGGTATTGGAGTTTTGAAAATCTCATAATTATTTTTTCCAAACAAAATATCAAATCTTTGATGTGGTTTTATTCTATGATGACGTTTACAATCTGGACATACCCACAAGTTTTCTTCTAAATCTTTTTTTAAAATTGGACCCTTGCAACAAGATGTCCAATCACTTTTTGCAATATCTTCTTTTGTAGCTCTTTCACGTATAGCAGTTTTAATTTTTTCACCTGCTTTAATAATTTTTGTTATCCAGTTCATAAAATTTTATTTTTTAATCTTTTAACGATATTAGTAACATTTGTGACAGCATTTTGTCTCTTTTCAATTGATTTAGAGATTTCCTTACAAATTGCACTACCAACCACCAAACCATCAGCTTTTTTAAGAGATTTAATAGTTTTTTCGGTGATTCCAAAACCTATAACAACATTTTTTAATTTATTTTGTTTTTTTATTTTATTGTATTTTTCTAATATTTTCTTTGGGGATACTTTGAGCTTTCCACCTGTTGTAGATAACATGCTTATATAATAAATCATATCGTGGGAATCTTTTATGATTTTTTTTAATCTTATCTTTGAAGTTGTTGGCGAAACTAATTGAATAAAATTAATTCCTTTCTTTCTGCACTTTGATGCAAAATTTTTATTTTCAGGATATGGCAAATCTACGACTATTAAACCATCAACTTTTGATTTTTTACATTTTTCTAAAAATTTATTTTCATTGTATTGATAGATCATATTGTAGTAGCCCATCAGTATAATTGGTTTATTTTTTTTTATTTTTTTAAAATTTTTTGCAATTGAAAATACATCATGAATTTTAATACCATTTTTAATTGCTCGATAAGCACTTGTTTGTATTTGTCCACCATCAGCTATAGGAGTGTTGTGTGGAAAACCTAATTCACAAATATCTGCATAATTTGAGATCGATTTTAATATATCTAAAGATTTTTTTTTAGTATTATCTCCAGCTACAGTATATGTCAGTAAAGCAGGCCTTTTTTCATTCTTTGCATCTGAGAAGGCCTTATTAATTAATGAACTCATTAATTTTTACCAAGTCTCTCTTTTAAGATATCTCTATCTTTTTTAGCATCACCACAAGAGTTAACGATTATAATTGTGTCTTTGCTTAATTTTGGCGCAATTTTTATCGCCTCAGCAAATGCATGACTAGGTTCTAAACTTGGATTAAGTTTTTCAAATTTAGTTACCATCACATGTGCTTTTAGTGCTTCCTCATCAGTTGCATAAGTGTATCTGGCTCTTTTTGTATCTTTTAAAAAACAATGTATTGGACTGACACCTGGGTAATCCAATCCAGCACTAATTGATTCAGTGTCATTAATTTGACCTTCATTGTTTTGACAAACATAAGAAGCTGCGCCATGTAAAATTCCAATTTTAGCATTTCTGCTTAAAGGAGCAGCATGGAGTTTCGATTTTTTTGGACCTCCAGCCTCTACGCCAACTAATTCTATTTGTGATTTTTTAAAATCTATAAATTCACTCCAAAAACCATATGCTGAACTTCCACCTCCCACACAGTTAATTAATTTAATTTTTTTCGGAATTTTTTTGAATTCTTTTTTAATTTGTATTTTTAATTCTCTTGAAATTTGTGCAGTGCTCCATCCGCAAATTTTTACAAATATATTTGGACCAACTGTACTTCCAACACACATGTGTGTAGTGTCACAATTTGATACCCAATATCTCATACACTCACTGACTGCATCGACTAAGGTTTGACTACCTGAATATACAGGAACTATTTCAGCACCATTTTTTCTCATAGCATCACAATTTGGCTTTTGTCTAATGATGTCCTTTGCACCCATGAAAATTTTACATTTTAGACCAAATTTCTTTGCAGCCATACTTAACATTTTACCAGCATAACCTGCACCTGTATCTCCAACGATATATTTTTTACCCATGGCTTTACAAATTAAAGCATGAACAGTTGCATTATATATTTTGTGGGCTCCACCATTAGCTTCAGAAACAATCTTAGCCCATATTTGAGCACCACCTAAGTGATTAGACAAATTTTCTAATTTTACAAATGATGTAGGTGATCCTATATAATTCTTGAAATAATAATCTCTTTTTTTTAAAAATTTTTTATTATTTCTTAGTTTTGAAAACTCTTTTGTTAAATCTTCTATAGGTTTCTTTAAAGTCTCAGGAATAAAGCTCCCACCAAATTTGCTTCCCCAAAACCCATAACGATCATGTTGATCAATTAAAGGAATATTTTTTTTAAGTTTCATTTTTTTAGTTTATATAAATTATTTAAAAAAATTTCTATTTTGGATGTATCTTTTAATCCAGAAGTTTCTAGGCCTCCAGATAAATCTAAATAATTAGCGATTTTTTCATAATTTCTAAGATTATCATCATATTTTATATTTCCAGCTAACATTAATTCTTTATTGAGTTTAATATTTTTAATTAGATTATGGTTAAATCTTTCACTTTTTTCATATCCTTTACTGTCAAATAAATAAATATCTGTAACATCATAATATGATTTGTAATTATCAACATCAGATTTATTTTTTATTGTAAAAGCAGTAATAATTTTTTTTTTATATTTTTGTTTAATAAATTTAATTTCATCTGGTGTGCAGTCATACAGTTGATAATAATCAAAAGGTAAACTTTTTATTTCCTCTAATATTTGATTGTTTGGTTTTACCAAAACAGCAACAAATTCACTTTTGTTTTTTTTTACATTTAACAACTTTTTTAAATCAGTAATTGATACATATCTAGAGCTTTTTGGATAATTACAAATAAACCCAATAAAATTTGGAGGATATGGATAGTTTATTATAAAGTTTAAAGTACTAAGATCTTTTATCCCACAAATTTTTGAACCTTTAATCATTTATTAAGATGATCTAAAAGTCTTCTTGTATTATTTTTTATATTACCTTTTGTAAGAGATCTTCCTATAACAATTCCTGACACTTGATTTCTAAAAGCATCTTGAGGTGTCATTATTCTTTTTTGATCATTTAAACTATCTCCTGGTAATCTTATTCCTGGGGTTATAATTAATAAGTTTTTATTTTTTTTTCTTACCATCATGGCTTCTTGAGCTGAACAAACTATTCCATCACAACCAGATTTTTTTATAAGATCAATTTGTTTAAGAACTAATTGTTTAACACTTTTAGTGTAGCCTATCTCTTTTAAAGATTTATTATTTAGGCTTGTTAAAACTGTAACACATAATATTTTTAAATTTTTATTTATTTTTTTTGCTTTTTTTTTTACTGCCCTCAACATTTGTAACCCACCATTCGCGTGGACAGTAATATATTTACATTTTTTTAAATCTTTTAAGCTATCAATTGCAGATAAAGCTGTTTGTGGAATATCATTAATTTTTAAATCTAACCAAAAATCATTTTTAATTTTTTCTAAATATTTTCTTCCATGTTTTGAGTAATAGAATTGGATGCCAAATTTTGGAATGATTTTAAGTTTATTTGTTTTTGTTTGAGAAATTATTTTTTTTATTTTTTCTAAATTTGATGTGTCACATGCAACAAAAATAGTTTTATTCTTCATGATTATTTAATTTTTTAAATAAGTCTTTAGACATTTTAAAGTGAATAGTTTTTTTTTCAGGAGTATTAACTTTTTCACCTGTTTTAGGATTTCTTGATATTCTAGCTTTTTGTATTTTAGTGGAAAAGACACCAAAACCTCTCAATTCTACCCTGTCACCTCTTTTGAGAGCTCTTTTAATTTCTAGCAAAATTATATTTGTAAATTTTTCAAGGTCTTTTTTAAGAAAATTAGGATAGTTGTTTGAGAGTTGCTTTAAAAGATTTGATTTTACAACAGCCAAATTTAGCCTTTTTTATTAATTATTTTTCTTCTTCTTTTTTTTTTAAATCCTCAGACAAAGAGGAGAATGGAAGATTTTTACCAGAACCCTCTGATCCATATTTCTCAAGTGCTTCTTTCTTTTCTATTTCCTCTAATAATTTAATACTAAGTATAACTTTTCTCTTACTGAAATCTAGCTCAGCTATAGCGCAATCAAGTTTTTCACCTCCAGTCCATCTGCTTGGTCTAGCATCAGCAGTATTAATTGCAATTGCCGATTTTTTGATTTGAAAATCCATTTCGCATCCCTCAGGTCTAACTATTAAACCTTTGTTATCCGTTGATATAACTTTAACAGTTATAGTTTGATTTTTAACTTTATCTTTGAACCAATCAAAAGGATCAGTTTGAGTTTGTCTTAAACCAACTCTTATTTTCTGTTCTGAAGATTTAATTTCTAGAACTTTTACCTTAATTTTTTGACCCTTTTTATAATTGTTCAATTCTTCTTCGCCATTATTTAAATATGTTAAATCGTTACAGTGTAAAAAAGCATCCACATCCAAGTTTTCAATTTTAACAAATAAAGAGTATTCATTTTTATTTACAATTTCACCTTCAACTATTGTTCCAACAGGATATTTTTTTTCAAAAGTGTCAAAAGGATTCTCTTTTGTTAGTCTGTGTGATATCGCAACTCTTCTCTTGTCTTTGTCAATTTCTGTTATAACGCAATCGATTTCGTCTCCAACTTTAAACATTTTTTTTGCAGACAAATTTTTTTTTGTCCAACTTAATTCACTAGAATGCAGCAAAGTAGTTAAACCAGGCTCTAATTCACAAAATGCACCAAAGTCCATTAGTTTTACAACTTTTACTTTATAAATTTTATTTAATTCATAATTTTCTATATGTTCAAAGGGATCAGGAGATAACTGTTTTACAGAGCAACCTACTTGCAACTTTTCCATATCCACGCTTATAACTTTTAAATCATGTTTTTCTCCAATATTGAATACCTCATCTGGATGATTAACTCTTGAATATGAAATTTCTTGTAAATGGACTAAAACATCTAATTCTCCATTTACGTTAAAAAAGCATCCAAAATTGCTATAACCTTTAACCTCTGCACCTTTTATAATGTCTCCAACTTTATATTTTTCAATTATTTTTGCTTTATCCTCTTTTTTAAATGAAGAAATAATTTCTCTTCTAGAAACACAGGCATTTCCTCTGACTTTATCTAGTTTAATTAAAGCAAATTTTTGGGGCTCATTCATTAAATGGCTTATATCCTTAAGAGGCTTATCACTTATTTGTGAACCAGGTAGAAACATTAACGAACCTGTATCTATATGTTCAACTATACAACCACCTTTGCATTTAGAAGTAATTTTACCCATGATAGGCTCATTTTTTTCATAAGCTTCAACTAACTTATCCCAACCTTTAATTTTTTGAGCTTTACTAGCGGAAACTAGTACCTCTCCGTGTTTATCTTCAATCTTTTCTAACAAAACTGGAATAGTTTCTCCAATTTTAATTTTCTCAGATAGGCCCATACTTTTTAATTCATTTATATCTAAAACTGGTTCAGATTTAAGACCTTCAACAAAAAGAAATACAAACTTTTCAGTAATTTTATTTATTTTACCGTTAATAATTTTACCTTCTTCTATTTGAATTTTTGACAGTTGGCTATTAAGTAATTTTTCGAATTCTTGAGAGGCTGGATTTGAGAGATCTTTATATATTTCCATTAATTATTAAGTTTCCTATCTATTATTTTTTTTATTTTTAAAAAACATGCCCTTTTATTAAGGTTTGTCGTATTAATCAATAGTGAATCTTTTGTTTTCTTTAGAGGTGCAATTTTACGATTATAATCATTTTTATCACGTATTTTAATGCTTTTTAACACCTCATAATAAGTTATCTTGTTATTTATAGTTTTTAACTCTTTATATCTTCTTAAAGCTCTTGTTTTCAAATTTGCTGTTATAAAGAATTTAAAATCTGCATCAGGAACTATATTGTAAGTTATGTCTCTTCCATCAAGGCAAGACCCTTTATATTTATTAGGCGGATTATAAGCAAAATTAATCTGAAATAAATGTACGATTTTTCGAATTTTTTTCTTCTTTGAAATTACAGAAGCTTTTATACCCACCTCATTGGTTAATAAAGTTTTATTTGCAAGATCTTTTACTTTTAAAGATTTAATTTTGTACTTTATAAATTGATAATTAAATTTTTTTGGATATCTCAAATTTAAATATGCAATAAATCTATATATTTTCCCTGTATCAAGATAAAAAAGATTATAATGTTTAGACAAAGCTTTTCCTAATGTACCTGCACCTGCACCTGCAGGGGAATCGATTGCAATCTTTATTATATTTTTTCTTTTAATCATTATTTTTTTAATTCATTTATTATTTTTAAAAAATTAGGAAAAGATGTATTTATAGAACTTTTATCGTATATACTCCACTCTCCACCAAAAGATAGTGCTGCTATGACACTTGTCATAAATACTCTATGATCTTTTAGATAATTTTTAATTATAATTTTTTTATTTATATTTAATTTTGGGTTACCAAAAATTTTGATAGAATCCTTGGTCACAGCTGTTTTTATTCCTAATTGTGTTAGAATATATTTACCCCATTTCAGTCTAGGACTTTCTTTTTGATTTAATTCACCTAGATTTTTAAAATAAGATATACCTTTTGCCTTTGCCGCAGCCAGAAATATAACTAAAAATTCATCTATTGCACCACTGTTAAGTTTAGAAGGACAATTAATAGCTTTCAAAGATTTTGCACCATTAACTTTAATGTCAGCGATTTTTTCACCTTTATAAATTTTTTTATTTTCAAAGATAATATTAACTCCCATTTTTTTTAAAATGGTTATTATGCCAGTTCTAGATGAATTAATATTTACATTTTTAATTGTAAGTTTAGAATTTTTATTTAGTGCAGTTAAAACTATAAAAAAAGCACTCGAGCTTATATCAGAAGGAATTTCATAATTTATTTTTTTAATTTTTTTTACTCTATTAACCTTAATTAAATCATAGTTTTTAAAGGTATTTATTTTAATCGGCAATTTTAGGTATTTAGCAAGTAGTTCAGTATGATTTCTTGATTTTTTTGCTATTATTGTACTAATTCCATTAGCTCTCATGCTGCCTAAAATTACTGAACTTTTACACTGAGCTGATCCTTTATTCTCTCTATAAATAATAGGTTTTAAATTATTAGATCCATAGATTGTTAGTGGTAAGTTTTTATTTTTATGTAGTTTAAATTTAGCTCCAAATTCGCTTAAAGGATCTGTAACTCTCTTAAAATCTCTGTTAGACAAACTTTGATCTCCTAATAGTTTGATTGGAAAAGGGGTATTAATTAATAATCCAAGTATTAGTCTTCCAAGAGTCCCTGAATTTTGTGCATTTAAGTTTAAATTTTTTTTATATTTATATCCATCAATCCCTTTACCATAAATTTTACAAATTTTTTTACTAAACTGAACTTTAATTCCTAATTTTTTAATAATGTTTATTGCTGCGATAACATCTTGTGAAATTAATAAATTCTTTGCTTTGGAAATACCTTTTGCTAACGAAGCAAATAGGACCCATCTAATGCTCAAACTTTTATCTCCACTAACATATATCTTTTTATTAAAATTTTTAATTTTTGTTTTTATAATGATTTTATTGGACATTATAAATTAGTTGATCTTAAAAGAACTTCCAAAATAAGCATTTTGGGCATTAATATCTTTAATTAGACCTGATGGTGATCCTTGGGCGACTATTTTACAGTTACTTAATATAATTGCTACATCAACACATGCCAATAGATCTCTTGCTTGGTGGTCACAGATACAAACAGTTATTTGGTTTTCTTGTTGTAAATTTACAATTATTTCTTGAATCATTTTTATTGTTAAAATATCTAGTGCAGCAAAACACTCATCTAGTAAAAGTACTCTAGGCTCACTTAATAAGGCAAGTGCAATAACAAGTTTTTTTTTCTGTCCGCCAGAAAGAAATTTAGCTTTGATATCTTTAATATTTTCAAATTCAAATTTTGAGATAATATAGTTTATTCTGTTAATAATTGTATTTTTATCATCAATTACAATTTCACCGATAGCTTTTAAATTTTCAAATAAAGTTAAATCACCAAAGAATCCACCATATTGTGGAACGTAACCAATTTTAAATCTTTTGGTTCTTAAGTAAATTGGGTAGTCATTAACAAGTTCACCATTTATTTTTATTTTTCCACTTTTTGGAGAAATAAGTCCAGTCATTAGATTAAAAATAGTAGATTTGCCAACCCCGTTAGGACCCAACATCCCAAAAATTTCTGTTTGGTTTACTTTAAAGTTTATATTATCTAAAATTAACCTATTTCCATATGATAAAGATACATTTTCAAACTCAATCAATGGTCTTTGTTTTTTAAATGATTTAATTCTAAATTTTTTTACAACACCCATTTTAATTAATCTTTTTTAAAGACACCTTATTATTTTTATTATACATAAATATTTTAGTATCTTTATTTTTAATATTAATTTCTATTACATCAGCTTCGATTGTATCATTAAGGTTTGAATAAACTATTTTTTTTGACATTATCATAGTACTTCTATTGATTGAAAAGTCTAAATATTCACCTGTAATTTTATTATTTAAATAATTTATTAATACATTTTTAGAAAAAATTGTATCAAAATTATTAATATTATATTTTCCATAATCAGATGAAATGGTTATTTGATTTTTATTGTTTAATTTAATAATTCCATTAACTTTTTCTAAAAAAATAATATTATTATTACTTATATCTACCTCACCTTTTTGCGCAGTAATAATATATTCATTTCCATTAGCATCTCTTGAAGTATATTCAACATTTTCAATAATATTCGAACTATAAGTCTTTGTTTCTAAAACCTGCTCCCCAACCTCGACTTTTTTATCAAAATTCGTTTTCTTTTGTAAAGTTATTGATAAAAAAACTACCAATATAATTATAATAATTATACTAATTATTTTTTTATACATTTATGAAATATTTGATTGCAAAAGATTATGTATATGAACCACTCCAATTGTTTTAAATTTATTTTTTTTTTCATATACACATAAGGACGTAATTTTTTTACTATTCATAATTGATAAAGCTTTTGCAGCTAATATATTTTTATCAACACTTATTGGATTTTTTGTCATTATTTCTGCAGCAGTTTTACTATGTAAATTAGAATTTTTTAAATTGAAACGTCTTATTTGACCATCAGTAATAATTCCAATAGTTTTCTTTTTTTTGTTAATTACAATTAAAATTCCAAGTTTTTTTTCACTCAAAATATTAAGTGCTTTATTCATTTTAATATTTTCGCTTATAAAAGGTATTTTGTTTCCCGTTAACATTATATCTTCAACAGTTTTTAATTGCGCCCCCAAACTCCCAGCTGGATGTAATTTTTTAAAATCCATCTTTCCAAATTTTTTGTATTGCATTGTTGAAATGGCTAGAGCATCACCTAGGGCAAGTTGTACTGTAGTGCTTGAAGTTGGAACTATTCCTCCTGCTTCAATAACTTTAGGTATTAAAAGTTTTATATCTGAAGCTCTATAAAGAACAGATTCTTTTTTTGATACAATGCCAATTAATAATATTTTATTTCTATTTGCATACTGAATAATGTTTTTAAGCTCATTTGTCTCTCCGGAATTACTCATTAGTATCAAGATGTCTCTTTTCGAAATCATTCCTAGATCACCATGAGAAGCTTCGCTTGCAGATAAATTAAATGAGGGGGTTCCAACTGATGCTAAAGTAGAAGCAATTTTTGATGCAATCAGACCACTTTTTCCTACACCACATAAAATTACTTTTGATTGGCATTTAGCAATTTGCTTAACTGCATCATTAAATGATTTATTTAAACTTTTTTTTAATTTTTGTAATGCTAAAATTTCAAGGTTAATTACATCTTTAGCATTTATTATAAATTTGTTTTTGTTCATCAGTGAGACCAGATATCATCTTTAAATAAAGCCAAATCAAGCTCTACTCTTGTCTTTAAAAATTTTAAGCAATTATTATACAATTCAATTCTACTTTCTCTTTCTAATATTTTTTTTAATTCTTCATGAATTTTATGTAAATATATCACATCATTTGCACAATATTTTAGTTGCGCTGGTGTAAGTTCACCCCCAAAATCTGAGTTTTGAAATTGTTTGCTTATATCTATATTTATAAATTCTTTTATTAGAGTTTTAAGAGAGTGATTATCTGAATATGATCTAGCTAGCTTTGATGCAATTTTAGTGTCTAATATATTGTTTGTTTCAATTTTTAGATAATACTTGATATGTGCTAAATCAGCTCTGCCATAATGAAAAATTTTAGTTATATCATTGCTGTTTAGTAATTTAACTAAATTTGGAGCCTCATAATTTTTTCTATCAAATTGAACTATGTGTGCATCTGAATTTCCTGAGGATAATTGGATCAAACACAGAGGGTCTCTTCTGACATTTAAACCCATAAACTCTCCATCAATAGCTATTATATTGCCTAATTTTAAATCATCTGGTAGATCATTTTTATACAATTTAATATTAATACTCATTACTAAATATATATATGAAACAAAAAAATTGTCTAATTTTTGGTGGAAGTGGTCAAATTGGCAGAAACTTAATTAGAAAACTTACTAAGAATAATTACATTGTCACTGTTGTAACAAGGAATATTCATCAAAAAAGTTATATTATAAAAACACAAGCAAACGCTGGTTATATTAATATAGTTGAGGCAAATATTTTTGATGAAAAAAAAATTAGAGATCTTTTCAAGACATCTGATGTTTGTATTAATTTAATTGGAATTTTATTTGAAAAAAAAGGGGGGAACACATTTAAAAATATTCATACTATTTTTCCGTCTTTGTTGGCAAAATTGTGTAAAGAGTACAAAATTAAACATTTTGTTCATTTATCAGCTTTAGGTATAAATGAAGCAATTGATTCAGATTATGCTAAAAGTAAATTAGAAGGAGAAAATAATATTTTAAAAAATTTTCCTCTGGCTACAATTCTTCGACCCTCTGTTGTTTATTCCTCTGATGATAATTTTTCAACTAATTTTATGACACTTTTGAATAGACTGCCTTTTTTTCCTCTTTATTATAATGGCAAAACTAAATTTGCCCCGATTCACTGTTCAGACTTAACGGATATAATTTATAATATCATTTCAAAAAATTTATACTCAAAAATAATAGAATGCTCTGGTCCTGAAATATTTACATTTAAAGAATTAATAGAAAAATTATTGAAACTAATTGATAAAAAAAGAATTTTATTACCTCTTCCTCTACCAGTTGCTGAGCTAACTGCTAGATTATTTGAAATAATGCCTAAACCTTTATTGACTAGAGACCAATTGAAATTATTAAAATACGATAATATTCCATCTGGAAAATATAAAACAAATTCAGATATCGGAATTCCAAGTTTAAGATATTTTGAAAATGAAGTTAAAAAATATTGTTATATGTGGAGGGACGGAGGACAATTCTCTACCGAAAAGTATAAAACGGAATAAAATTTAGTTTCAAAATCTAATCAATGCAACTAAGCCGATTTTATTTTTTTTCCAATAAATTCTAAATTTTCATCTTTTTCAGAAACATCTTCTTTTTTACCTTTGGGCTGATACGCGTAAAGCAAATGTAACTTACAATATGAAAAATCTTTAAGGGAAGATCTTCCACAAAAATAAAATGATTTTTCATCAGGATGTCCAATTGGCCATTTGCATACACTTTCATCTAAATCTTCTAACTGTTTAGGATTTTCTGGTTCAAAATCTTTTTCTATAATTAATGACTTAAATTTACTTTTGCGTACTCTTTTAATTTTTTTACTTTTTTCTTCTAAAGAATTTTCAAAAAACTGATTTGAGGTAGCTGTTCTTGTTTTGATTTTTGCTGACAAATTTAGTCTGTGGGCTTTTCCTATTACGGCATTTCTACTCATTCCACCAATAATCTCAGCAATTTGGCTTGCGGTATTGCCTTTACCCCAAAGTTCTTTTAATTTAGCAATTTTTTCTTCAGTCCAGCTCATAATCAATATGTTGTACTGTGTTTATATTAAACAACAATATACTGTTATAAAATAAAATTAAACAATCAAAAAATGAGACTTATCAACACTAAATTTAATTAGTAAGTATGTAAATGTTTTCAATCCCAACTTGTATTAATAATTAAACTTTATAAAACAAATTAAATTTATGAGTTATTTGGCAAAAAATTATAATAGAAAAAAAATTTCCTTTAAATACGGCAAAGGTAGTTATCTATATTCCACAGATAAAAAAAAATATTTAGATTTTGTGCAGGGAATAGCGGTTAATTCTTTAGGCCATGCACATCTTCAATTAGTAAAAACTATAAAAGATCAATCGAAAAAATTATGGCATGTATCTAATGCTTTTCAAATTCCTGAGGGAGAAAAATTAGCTAAAAAGTTATGTAATAAAACGTTTGCTGATTATGTAATGTTTCAAAATAGTGGGGCTGAAGCTACGGAGGCAGCAATTAAAGTTGCTAGAAGATATTTTTACTCTATAGGCAAACCAAATAAAAATAGAATTTTATGCATTAAAAATTCATTTCATGGAAGAACTTTAGCGGCAATTTTTGCTAGTGGGTCAAAGAAAATGACAGAGGGATTTGGTCCAAAAGTAAAAGGGTTCGATCACTTCAACTTTGGTGATCATAATTCTCTTAAAAAGAAAATTAATAAATACACAGCTGCTATTATGGTTGAAACTATAATGGGTGAAGGTGGCATTAAAGTTATCCCTGATTGGTGCTTAAGAGAGTTAAGAGCATTATGTAATAAGAAAAAAATATTATTAATACTAGATGAAGTTCAGTGTGGAATAGGAAGATCTGGTGATTTCTTTGCTTTTGAAAAATCAAAAGTAAAACCTGACATTGTGCCAATCGCAAAAGGAATAGGTGGAGGATTTCCTATCGGAGCAGTTTTAATGAATAAAAAAGTTGCTTCAGGGATGACACCAGGTACCCATGGATCAACATTTGGAGGAAATCCTCTAGCAATGGCTGTTGGAAATAAAGTAATGGATATTATATCAAATAAGAAATTTTTAAATAATATAAAAAGTCTTTCAAAATATTTTTTATTTAAATTAAATAAAGTTCAGGAAAAATATCCAAATATAATTAAGCAAATAAGAGGAAGAGGTTTTTTGATTGGTATACAGTTATATAAAGATCAAAATGTATTTATTAAAAAATTGATGGATAATAAGTTATTGACTATTCGAGCAGCAGAAAATGTTGTTCGAATTCTACCTCCATTAAATGTTAAAAAAAATGAAATAGATTTAGCCATTAAAATTATCGAAAAGGTTTGTTTACAATTAAAATAATATGAAACATTTCATAAATTTAAAAGATATACCAAAAAATGATCTGAGAAAGATCATTACTGATGCTAAAAAAAGAAAAAGTTTAAGAAAAAAGATAAGTACTCTTGAGGTTGACAAAGGCGCACCTCTTAAAGGAAAGATTTTAATACAAATGTTTGAGAAGGCTAGCTCGAGAACAAGAATTAGTTTTTATTTAGCAATAAAACAGCTAGGAGGGGGCACTTTAACTCTTCGATCTAACGAGCTTCATTTAGGTCATGGAGGAGAAAGTATTGCAGATACTGCCAAAATCCTCTCTACTTATGGTGATGGATTTATGATGAGAACTGATAGTGATAAAAAGATAGAAGACTTCAAAAAACATTTATCAATACCAATTATTAATGGTTTAAGCCCGTCGTCACATCCTACACAAGTTTTATCTGATATTTTTACAGTTGAAGAAATAATGAAAAAACCTATTTCAAAATTAAATATTTGTTGGATAGGAGACTCAAACAATGTTTTGGATAGTTTAATAGCTGCATCAGTAAAATTTTCTTTTAAACTAAGTATTGGTTGTCCAAAAAAATTTGAACCAGGAAAAACAGTTAGAGCTTGGGTCAAAAGAAATAATAAAAAAATTTTTATTTATAACGATCCTAAAAAAGCAATATCTGGGGCAGATGTAATTTTTTCTGATAAAGTAATTTCTTTAAATGACAAAGTTAATAAGAAGAAAAAAATACAAGCATTTAAAAATTTTAAAATTGATCAAAAATTGATGAGTTATGCAAAAAAAAATTGCATTTTTTTACATTGTTTACCGAGAGGCGATGAGGTAAGCGATGAGGTTTTTTTAGGTAAAAAATCTCACGTTTGGCAGCAAGCACTTAATAGAGTTCATGTGCAAAAAAGTATTTTATTATATTGTTTTGGAAAATTAAGGTAGCGGCAAAGGGCTGTCTGAATTCTCATTTAGATATTTTATTACAGAGGCCCTATCTTTTTCTTTTCTAAGTCCTGCATATGCCATTTTTGTTCCCTTTATCCATTTAGCAGGTTTAATTAAAAATCCGTTCAGTTCTTCAAAAGTCCAGTTCTTATCATATGCTGATAGCGCTTTGGAATATTTATACTCTTCAACAGCTCCAACTTTTCTTCCTACAACATTATACAGAGCAGGACCTATAGCATTCTTTCCTCCTTTAACAATTGAATGACAAGCTGCACATTTTTTAAAAACTTTTTCACCATGCGCAATATCTCCCATTGCCATCAATGCTGATATATCAATTTTGTCTGACGTCGTGCTTGGGCTGATTGTGGATACAGTAGTGGCAACTTCTACTTCAACTGAATAACCAGGTGTTTCAGGTTTTTCTACGTGAAATATAACATCAGATAATTTTCCAATACCAATAATAAGCAAAGCGACCATTAAAACTGCAGCAACTATTTTATTTATTTCGAAAGAATCCATTTTTTCTAAATTTTGTAGAGAACGTATAACATGATAAATCAAAAAAAAGCTAAAATTTAATGTATAAATTTGCCTCTATAGTTGTTTAATGAGTATAATAATTTGAAAATATAATGAAAACTTTAGTAATTATACCTTCTAGGATGTCCGCTACAAGGCTTCCAGGTAAACCTTTGTTAAAAATAAATGGTTTATCAATTATTTCACATGTATCTAAAAAAGCAGAAGAGGCCAATATTGGAGATGTGATTGTAGCAACAGAGGACCAGGAAATTATTGACGATGTTAAAGGAAATGGTTTCAACGCTATTATGACTAGCAATAAACACAAAACAGGCACAGATAGAATTCACGAGGCACTTAAAAAATCAAATATCAAGGATGTTGATTTTATTATGAATTTACAAGGCGATGAACCAGCAATAGACATACAAGATTTAGTAAGATTGAATGATAAAATGTTACAAAATTCCTCTAAAATAGGAACTCTTGCATCGATAATAAAAGAAAATAAAAATTTGAAAAATGAAAATATTGTAAAGGTTATTACCGAAAATGCTTTAGCAGAGAACAACTTTCCAAAGGGTATTTCTTTTTTAAGAATGTCTGAGAGGATAGATAATATATATCATCATATTGGAGTTTACTGCTATTCAAAAGATTCACTCGAAAGATTTGTTCAACTAAGTCAATCTAAAAATGAAATAGAAAATCGATTAGAACAATTAAGAGCATTAGATAATAATATTGATATTAATGTTTCACTTGCAAAGTCATCTCCAGTAGGGGTAGATACAAAGGAAGATTATCTAGCCTTAAAAAAAATAATGGAATATAAGAATTGATGAGTAAAATTTATTTTCAGGGAACCTTTGGTGCATATTCTCATTTAGCAGCGCTTTCTATTGATCCTAAAGCAGAAATCTTACCTTGTAAAACTTTTGATGATTGTTTTAACAAAGCATCTAATGAACCAAATAGCAGAATTATAATTCCAGAGTCAAATAGAATTACTGGCAACATTGGAATTGAATATTTAATTTTTAAACATAGGCTAAATATTTATAAAGAGCATTTTCAAAAAATTGAGCATAATTTATTAGGACAGCCTGGGGCAAAATTAAAAGATATCAAAGAAGTATACTCACACGCACAAGGATTGTCCCAGTGTTCAAAATTTATAAAAGAAAATAATTTAGCAGAACATATTAGAGCAGATACTGCTGGATCTGCTGAAATGATTTCTAAAACAAAAGATGTTAAGCAATCAGCTATAGCATCTTCATTAAGTGCTAAAATTTATGGTTTGGAAGTAATTAAAAAAAATATAGAAAATGAAAGTGGAAATTTGACAAGATTTTTGGTTATGGGAAAAAATATTTCTCAACCAGAATTTAAAGATAAAACATATATAACCTCTTTTTTATTTAAATTGAAAAGTAAGCCTGCTGCTCTTTACCAATCACTAGGAGGTTTTGCTATTAATGGTGTAAATTTAACTAAACTACAAAGTTATCCAGAAAAAAATAGTTTCGATTCTTATTTTTTCTTATGTGATTTGGATGGACACATCGAAGATCGAAAAGTTCAGAAATCTCTTGAAGAGCTAGGTCTACATTGTGAGGATTTTCACGTTCTAGGTGTTTTTGAAGCAGATAACTTGAGACAAAAAAAATAAGAATCTTTTCTTGTAGATTAGAAATTTTAACTGCTATAATGGTTCTGGAGGCTAGAGGTGGATGCTGCTTGAACCCGACCAGATCTTAACGGAAGCAGTCGTAGAGACAGTTATTCAGGTTCTAGTCTCCTTGTTAAATATATGAATAATAACTCAAAAGTATTAGCATTAAAATATAGACCACAAACTTTTGATGATCTTATTGGTCAAGAGGTTGTTGCAGAAACTATTACCAATTCGATTAAAGCAGATAAAATACCGAATGCATATTTATTCACTGGAATAAGGGGAATAGGCAAAACCACAACAGCACGAATTGTTGCAAAAGCACTTAATTGCTCAAATGGAATAGAAAATAAATGTAAAATTAAATGTGATAATTGTGATGCGATTACAAACTCAAATCATATCGATGTTCTTGAGATGGATGCAGCAAGCAAAACAGGCGTAGATGATGTAAGAGATTTGATTGAATTTTCTAGATATGGGCCAACATCTGCAAAATATAAAATTTTCATAATAGATGAAGTTCATATGCTCAGCAAACAAGCATTTAATGCATTATTAAAAACTTTAGAAGAGCCACCAGAATATTTAAAATTTATTTTTGCAACTACAGAAATTAAAAAAATTCCTTTTACTGTTGTTTCTAGATGTCAAAGATTTGATTTATCTAGGATTAAATCCTCAGAATTATTAGAATATTTAAAAAAAATTAAAGATAAGGAAAATGGAAAAATAACAGAAGATGCTTTAAAGCTTATAGTAAAAATTTCGGAAGGTTCTGTCAGAGATGCTTTATCATTATTAGATAGAGCATTATTAAGTTTGGATGATGGAAGGGAATTGGATTTAAATTCAGCTCAGAAAATTTTTGGATATTTCGATAAATCTCAATTAATAGATTTGTTTGAATTAATTTTAAAAGGTGAAGAAACAAAAGTAATAAGTATTTATAGAAAAATTTATGACCAAGGTGTCGAACCAAAGGTTTTTATTAATGATTTCTTAGAGTTACTTTACTACTTTAAAAATATTAATTCTTTAACTTTAGAAAGTACAAATTTTTCATTAAATGATGAAGAATTTTCTAAAATTAAAAATTTATCAAATCAAATAGATTCAGAGGTATTAATATTATTTTGGCAATTTGCCATTTCTTCTCTCGAAGAAATTGACATAGTTTCTAATCAACACCTTTCAATTGAGATGTTCTTAATAAGACTAATGCATTTAACATCTCTAAAATCTAAAAATAAAGTTGAAAAAGTTGAGATTGATTTAAAGAGTGAAAATTTAGTTAACAATAAAGAAACTGAATTAACTTCTAAAACAATCAACCAAATTAAGAATGTTGTACAAGAAGAAAAAACTAAACCAGAAGCACAAACAGAAATTAAAGCAGAAAAGAAAATTAATATAAATGCATTTGATGATCTAATTGAAATTTGTTTAAAAAAAAAGGAGATCAAACTAAAATATGAATTAGAAAAAAATGTTAATCTCGTAAAATTTGAAAAAAATAGAATTGAAATATCTTTTAATGAAAGTTTAGATAAAGATTTTGTAAAAGATTTATCATCAAAACTTTTTGAATGGACTGGTGAGAGATGGATTATTACATTTAGTAAATTAAAAGGTCAAATGTCAGTAAAAGATAAAGAAAAAAATGAAAAAAAACAATTAGTAGATGAAATGAAAAATTCAGAAATATTTAAAAGTGTTTTAGATAGATTTCCGGATGCAGAATTAATAGATGTAAATTCAAAAAAAGATGGAGTTGATAATGACTGATTTTAGCAAAATTTTAGATAAAGCAAAAGAACTTGAGGCCAAAATGAAAGAAAGCCAACAAAAGATCAAGGAAATTAAAGTTGAGGGAGTTTCGGGTTCAAATTCTGTAAAGATAACTTTGGATGGGGAGGGAGAGATGCAAACGATAAAGTTATCTGATGAAATTATGAAAGAAGACAAAACCATAATTGAAGATTTAATTGTTGCAGCACACAATAGTGCCAAATCTCAACTTAAATCAAAAACAACTGAGGAAATTTCAAAAGCAACAGGCGGGTTTGGAATTCCAGGTTTTAAATGGCCCTTATAAGATATGGAAAATGGTAATGAGATAGATGACTTAATAAAACTGATATCAAAATTGCCTGGCTTGGGTCCTAAATCAGCAAAGCGGATTGTATTAAAGTTAATTAATAATAGAGATGAATTAGTAAAGCCTTTAGCAAAATCATTAGCGGATGTTTATAAAAATATTTCTAGATGCAAAATTTGTGGGGCTTTAAAATCTATTTCAATAGAATGTGATTATGAAAATTGTAAAATTGTAGATAAAAAATATGAAAAAATTTGTGTAGTAGAAAATATATCTGACCAGTGGAGTATAGAAAGTTCAAATATATATAAAGGTTATTTTCACATTTTAGGAGGCACTATTTCATCAGCTGGACAAAAAAAAGAGGATTTATTAATTAATTCTTTAGTACAAAGAGTTAAAAAAGATAAGATAGAAGAAGTCATACTTGCAACCAGTGCGACAGTTGAAGGTCAAACAACTGCATATTATATTCAAGATAGTTTAAAAAACTTGAATGTTAAGATTACAAAATTAGCACAAGGATTACCTGTTGGTGGAGAAATTGAAAGTTTAGATGATGGAACTTTATTTTCTGCTTTTAAAAATAGGTCTAATTTGGTTTCGAACTCAGATTAGATTTTTTTTTCAATCTATTTAAATGAAGTAATGGTTCAGTATAACCTGAAGGTTGCTCTTTACCTTTAAACACTAAATCACAAGCAGTTTGAAATGCTATAGAGTTTTCATAATCACTACTCATTTTAACATAAAGTGGATCATCTTTGTTCTGATCATCTACTATTTTTGCCATTTCTTTCATTATTTCAGTTACTTGTATTTTTGTTGTAATTCCATGATGAATCCAGTTGGCTATATGTTGTGAAGAAATTCTTAGTGTTGCTCTATCTTCCATCAAGCCTATATTGTTAATATCAGGCACTTTTGAACAACCTACACCCTGATCGACCCATCTTACAACATACCCTAATAAAGTTTGTGCAGAATTAGAAATTTCTTTGTTTATGTCTTCTACAGACCAATTAGGTCTATCTGCTATTGGGATGGTAAAGAGATCATCAAGTTTAGCTGGTTCTCTATCTTTTAATTTTTTTTGTTCATTAAAAATATTTATTTCATGATAATGTAAAGCATGTAATGCAGCTGCTGTTGGAGAAGGTACCCATGCGCAGTTTGCTCCTGCTTTTAAGTGTCTTGTTTTTTGCTCCATCATATCTCTCATTTTGTCTGGCATCGCCCACATTCCTTTTCCAATTTGAGCTTTACCAGAAAAACCACAACTTAAACCAATATCAACATTGTTGTTTTCGTATGCAGTAATCCATTTAGATGATTTCATATCTCCTTTTTTAATCATAGGACCAGCTTCCATTGATGTATGCATTTCATCACCGGTTCTATCTAAGAAACCAGTATTAATAAAAAAAACTCGATTTTTGAGACTTCTAATACATTCTTTTAAATTTGCAGATGTTCTTCTCTCTTCATCCATAATACCAATCTTACAAGTGTACTTAGGTAAATTTAGAACCTCCTCAACTTTAGAAAAAATTAAATCTGTAAATGCCGTCTCATCTGGACCATGCATTTTAGGCTTTACAATATAAACGGATCCAGTTCTTGAATTATTTTTGTTTTTAATATCATGTAGCGCAGCTGCTGTAGTTATAAAAGCATCCATAATACCTTCTGGTATTTCACTTCCATCACTTAATAAAATTGAGGGGTTTGTCATGAGATGACCAACGTTTCTTACAAGTAAAAGGCTTCTTCCATGTAACTTTAAACCTTTACCATCCTTTGAGATATAACTTCTGTGAGGATTTAATTTTCTCTCAAATAATTTACCTTCTTTTTCAAATTTTGATTTAAGATCTCCTTTCATTAGACCTAGCCAATTTCGATAACAAATAATTTTATCTTCTGAGTCTACCGCTGCTACACTATCCTCATTATCACAAATTGTTGAAATAGCTGATTCTAGTATTATGTCACTAATACCAGCATGATCTTGTTGGGCGGCAAAAGCTCTCGAGTCTTTTAGAATTTCGATATGTAAATTATTATTCTTTAGAATAATTGCGGATGGATTATCGCTTTCACCTCTGTGTCCAACAAATTTATTTTCGTCTTCCAAATCAAAAATGTCAGCACCTTTTAAAACTTTTAATTTTCCAGATTTTACAGCAAAACTTGTAATTTTTTTCCAACTCAATCCCGCTAATGGAAAGTACTTATCTAAAAAATCTCTTCCATATTTTATAACCATTTCACCTCTTAAAGGATCATATCTTTCAGATACACTATCTTCAGACTGTTCAATTACATCTGTACCATAAAGACTATCATATAAACTCATCCACCTTGCATTGGCAGCATTTAGTGCATATCTTGCATTCATGACAGGTACAACCAATTGAGGTCCAGCTATACTTGAAATTTCTTCGTCAACGTTTTCTGTTTCAATTTTAAAATCAGGTCCCTCATTTTTTAAATAACCAATTTCTAGTAAAAATTTTTTATACACATCTGGCTTTATTTCTTTACCCTTATTTTCTATATGCCAAACATCTATTTTTTTCTGCAATTCTTCTCTAAATCTAATTAATTCTTTATTTTTTGGTACAAGCTCATCTAGAGTTTTTTCAAGGCCCAACCAAAAATTTTCTACAGATATATTTGTATTTTTCAATAATTCATCTTTTACAAAGTTTAATAGTTTTTGTGATACTTGAAGATTATGAATTTTAATGTATTTTTCTTGCATAGCACTTAAGTTCGTACCCCATCTGTATTTTTGCCTGAGAGTTTTACTCCTTCGGCGGAAATCAATCTCTTTCCAGAGTGTTATGCTTTAATCGGTCCTTTTGCCTGAGAGTTTCCGGGGTGGTTGCTCCTTCGGCGCTATAAATAGTCTCTCCCGATAATGAATTTGTATCTGTTAAATGATTTAAGTCAATTAATAAGAATTACACCTTATTTAATATCATTTTATTGCCTTTTTTGTATTTTAACCATCCGTTATAAATAAAACATGAAAAATTATCTAAATTTTGAAACAGAAATTAAAGATCTAGAAAATGAACTGGAAAAATTAAAAGATCCATACAATCAAGAGGGACTGTCAGAAGTGAATACACAAAAAATTTCAAGTACTCAAAATGAAATAGATGAAAAATTAAAAAATATATATTCCAATCTTGATCCTTGGCAGACTACAATGGTTGCTCGTCACGAAGATAGACCTAAAGCAAAATTTTTTATTGATAATCTGTTTGATGATTTCATCTCACTTTCTGGAGATAGATATTATGGGGAAGATAAATCAGTATTAACTGGATTTGCAAAATTCAATGGAAAATCTGTTTTAGTTATAGGTCAAGAAAAAGGAGAAGATCTAGATAGCAGAATAGAAAGAAATTTTGGAATGATGAGGCCAGAAGGTTATAGAAAAACTATAAGGTTAATGAAATTAGCAAACAAATTTAATATTCCTATAATCTCTTTTATTGACACTCCAGGAGCATATCCAGGTGTAGGAGCTGAAGAGCGGGGACAAGCAGAAGCAATTGCAAAATCAATCGAGTGCTGTATGGAGCTTAAAGTTCCGACAATTGCAATAATTATAGGTGAGGGTGGTTCTGGTGGTGCAATTGCATTAGCTTCATCAAATAAAGTCCTTATGCTAGAAAATGCAATTTATTCAGTAATATCTCCTGAGGGATGTGCAACTATCCTATGGAGAGATCCAAAAAAAATGCTTGATGCTGCAAAAGCCATGAAGCTTTCAGCTAAAGATTTACTTAAATTAAAAGTTATTGATGAAATAATTGATGAACCATTAGGTGGTGCGCACAGAGATAGAGATATAATATTAAACAATATCAGACAAACTTTAACAAAAAATTTGAATTATTTTGACGAATTATCCTCAGAAGAAATAATGACTGAGAGAAAAAATAAATTTCTAAAAATTGGAAGAAATGATGGTTTTATGAATAGTACTGAAGATTTAAGTACATTAACAATTAAGAAAAATAATTTCGATCAAATTTTTAAATCAAAAAAAATATTGTTAGTGGTTATTGGTGGATTAATTTTAGTTTCTTCAATCTTTTTACTAATTTAAATTCTATAAGGCTCCACAACAGTTTTTAAATTTTTTTCCTGTAGCCTCACATCTATCGTTTCTAGAAATTTTTTGATTTTTTTTTATTAATAATAAACATTTTGGATTATCAGATGGATTTATTTTTTTAGAATTTTTTTCTTCGTTATTTGGCTCCATTACTACCTTTAAGTTCATTAAAATAGTTACATAATCTAATTTTAATTTTTCTAAAAGATTTGAAAATAATTCAAATGCTTCTTTTTTATATTCAACTAACGGATCCCTCTGACCATAAGATCTTAACCCTATAACTTGTCTTAATTGCTCTAAATATTGGATATGTGATTTCCAATTTAAATCAATCGATTGCAAAAAAATTCTTTTTTCAATTTCTTTTGCATGACTCTCACCTAGAAGTTTAATCCGATCATTTCTTGTTTCTTGAAATTTATTAAAAATTTTTTCTCTAAAATCTTTATCTTTTGACTCAATTAAATCCTTAAATTCTGTTTCTTCAAAGCTTTTTCCAACTATTTGCTTTGTTTTATTGCTAAATTCATTACTTTTTGGATTAGATAAATTTGAAATTTTTAACTTTATTAAATCATCAGATATTTCTTTTAAAAATTCATTTGAATAATCGAAGATATTTTCACTGTTCATTGCATTTCTTCTTTGAGAAAATATAACGTGCCTTTGATCATTAAGAACATTATCAAACTTTATAAGCGTTTTTCTTATATCAAAATTTCTAGCTTCCACTTTCTGCTGCGCCCTCTCTAATGCTTTATTAATCCATGGATGATCAATACTTTCACCGTCTTTAAGTCCAAGTTTTTCAAGCATACTATTCATAGATTCTGATCCAAAAATTCTCATCAAATCATCCTCTAGACTTACGTAGAATACAGAATTACCTTCATCTCCTTGTCTTCCGGATCTTCCTCTTGCTTGGTTATCCACCCTTCTAGACTCCATTCTTTCTGTGCCAATTACAAATAAACCACCTAAGGATTTAATTTTATCTTTATCTATTTTAAGTTGGTCTTCTGGTACAGAACCCTTTTTACCACCAAGTTGAATATCAACTCCTCTTCCTGAAATACTTGTTGTAATAATTAATGAATTTTCTTTTCCTGCGTTTGCAATTATCTCAGCCTCATTTTCATGATTTTTTGCATTTAACACAACATGTTTTATATTTTTTTGATTTAATATATTTGAATAAACTTCAGATTTATTAATGCTTGAGGTAAATACTAAAATAGGCTGACCTAATTTGTTTCTCTCAATTATTTTTTCTATAATTGCATCATTCTTTTCTTTTTCCGTTCTAAAAATTAAATCATTAAAATCCTTTCGGATCATTTCTTTATTTGTAGGAATAACAACAACGGGTAGATTGTAAATTTCAAAAAATTCTTCAGACTCTGTAGCGGCTGTACCGGTACAGCCAGATATTTTTTTATAAAGTTTAAAATAATTTTGATAAGTTATTGAAGCTAACGTTTGATTTTCAGCCTGTACTTGAATTTTTTCTTTGGCCTCTAATGCCTGATGCAAACCATCTCCAAAACGTCTACCTTCTAAAATTCTTCCAGTAAGTTCATCAATAATTTTAAGACTTCCATCTTTAACAATATAGTCTCTACCTTTTTCAAATAAATGATTTGCTCGTAAAGCTTGATTAACATGATGAACTAAATGTAAATTTTCTGGATCATAAAAATTATTATTTTTTAAAATACCAGCGCTAGAAAAAAGTTTTTCAACATTATTAATTCCATCATTTGTCAATAAAATACTCTTTTCTTTTTCATCTATTTCAAAGTCTTTATTATTTAAGATTCTAATTAGTTTATCAATTGCTAGATATTGAGCAGTTTTATCTTCAGCTGCACCAGAAATTATCAAGGGTGTTCTTGCTTCGTCAATCAAACATGAGTCTATTTCATCTACTATTGAAAAATTATGATCTCTCTGAACCATTTGCTCCTCAGAGAATTTCATATTATCTCTTAAGTAATCAAAACCCAATTCACTATTAGTTGCATAAGTTACATCACAATTATAATTTTTTTTACGTTCAGCATCATCTTGATAATTATTAATAAATCCTGATGAAAGACCAAGAAAATTATAAATTTTTCCCATTTCGATTGAGTCTCTTTTTGCAAGATAATCATTTACGGTTACTATGTGAACACCTTTACCGCTCAATGCATTTAAATATGCTGCAAGTGTTATGGTTAAAGTCTTTCCTTCACCTGTTCTCATTTCAGCAATTCTACCCTCATGTAAGGCCACTCCTCCTATTAACTGAACGTTAAAGTGTCTTTCATTTCGTGTTCGTTTGGCGGCCTCTCTAACTAAAGCAAAAGCTTTTGGAAGTAACTCGTCTAAAGTTTTTCCATCTTTTAAGAGGTTTTTAAATTCATAAGTTTTTTTTGGAAAGTCGTCTTCATTTAAATTCTTATAATCATCCTCATGTAAGTTTATTTTTTCAACAATTTTACCAATTTTATCTAGCTCTTTTTGATTGCTAGATTTGATAAATTTTGTAATTAAATTTAACGGGTTAAACATGACTATTTGATTTATTCTTTAGTTATATTGTTTAATATATGTATTAAATAAATAATTTAAACAATATGGGAATTAATTTATCAAATTTTTTATCATCTCAATCAAAAAATACTAAAATGATTGATTTTCAGGACCTTGATCATTTAGACGGTCTTTCAATTTCAGTTGTTTCGGCAAATTTATATAAAGATATTAGAGATGATTTAACAATGTTCTATTTCAGAGAAGGTGCTAATTACGCTTCTGTTTATACTCAATCAAAAATAGTATCTGAGAATATAAAATGGAATATAAATCAAAAACCAAAAAAAATATATTCTCTCATTGTAAATACAAGAAACGCAAATGCTTTCACTGGAAAGCAAGGATATGAAAGTTTAAAAAAAATAGCTGATTTAACAGCCAAACAACTGAATAAAAAACAGGAGGAAGATGACGATAACCCTAAAAAAATTTCACCAAAAAATATTATTTTTGGTTGCACTGGTACTATTGGAGAAATTTTTCCATATGAAAAAATTTTTAATAATGTTCCAAATTTAATCAAAAAAATTCGTTATACCCAAAATAAATTTATTTGGATGAAGGCAGCACTTGCAATCATGACTACGGATACTAAGCCAAAATTGGCTATGGAGGAATGTCATATTGGAAGTGAAAAAGTAAAAATATACGGAATAGCTAAAGGATCAGGAATGATACATCCAAATATGGCTACGACACTTGCGTATATATTTACTGATGCAACTTTATCTAATGATATTTTAGGAAAGTTATTAAAAAAAAACATATCAAATACATTTAATGCAATTACTTGTGATGGAGACACAAGCACTAACGATATGGCAACTATTTTTGCGACCAATGAAGTTAAAAACTCACAAGTAAAAAGCATAAATGAAAATAAAATTAAAAGTTTTGATAAAGCTCTAAATAATGTTCTTTTGAACTTAGCTAAAAGAGTTGTTTCAGATGGAGAAGGTGCATCAAAATTTATTACAATAAATGTTAGTAAGTGCAAAAATGAGATAGAAGCTAAAAAAATTGCTTTCTCAGTTGCAAACTCACCTTTAGTAAAAACTGCTATTGGTGGAGAAGATCCAAATTGGGGAAGAATTGTAATGGCACTCGGTAAAGCAGGACATAAAGTTAATTTAAAAAAATTATTAATAAAGTTTGGAGATATAATAATTATAGAAAATGGGAAATTAAATCAAAATTATGATGAAAAACAAACAGCAAATTATATGAAAGCAGAAAATATAGAGATAAATATTGAAATTTTTACAGGAAAGAAAAACTTCACAGCTTATACAATGGATTTAACGAAAAAATATATTGAAATTAATGCAGACTATAGAAGCTAATTTATTGAAAATCCAAATTTTATGATTATTTAACAATCATGATTAAATATAAACTTTTTTGTAAAGAATGTAATTTAAAATTTGATAGTTGGTTTGCATCTTCAAATGAGTATGAAAGATTAAAAAAGAAAAAACTTTTGAATTGCCACAATTGTAATTCAGTAAAAGTTGAAAAAACAATTATGGCGCCTCGACTAATAAGTCATAAATCAAAAACTGATGAAAAAATAAATTTAGAAAAATATAATAAAGTAAAAAAAACAATAAAAGATTATCAAAAATTTATTAAAGATAATTTTACTTATGTTGGTGATAACTTTGCCTATGAGGCGAGATCAATTCATTATAATAGTAAAAAAAAATCAAAGGGTATTTACGGTAATGCATCAAAGCAAGATTTGAAAGAATTAAAAGAGGAAGGTATAGATGCTCAAATGATCCCTTGGATAGATGAAAAAGAAAATTAGTTTTTAATAAACTTTGCTATATAGTTAACAGATAAATCTCTAGAAATACTCCATTCATCCTTAATAATATTAAAATTCATACCCTCTAATTTATTTAGAGATAAATTGTATTTCATTAAAATTTTTTTAAGATCCTCAGGTTTAACAAATTTTTCCCATTCGTGTGTTCCAATCGGAAGCCATCTTAAAACATACTCTGCTCCGACAATAGCAAAGATATAAGATTTTAATGTTTTATTTATTGTTGCAACAAACATTAGTCCATTTTTTTTTAAAAGTTTTGAGCAAGACTTTAAAAAAAAATCTATATCCTCTACATGTTCAACAATTTCCATATTTAAAATAACATCAAATTTTTTTGTAATTTTAAGTTTTTCAGGTGAAGAACAAAAATAATTAATTTTTAGTTTATTTTTTTTTGAATGAAGTTTTGCAATTTTTATATTTTTATCAGATGCATCTATACCTGTTACATTTGCTCCCATTCTTGACATTGGTTCAGATAGTAACCCTCCACCACATCCAATATCTAAAATATTTATTCCTGACAAAGGTCTGAATTTATTCTTTAATTTGAAATTATTAATTATATTTTCTTTTATATATTTTATTCTTGTTGGATTAAATTTATGAAGTGGTTTGAATTTACCTTCTGGATCCCACCATTCATTGGCCATTTTAGAAAATTTGTCTATTTCTTTTTTATTTATACTAGTCATTTTGATAAATAGTTGACATAATAATTTAGATGTATTTTATCCATTATTTATTAAATATTAATAATTAAAGCTAGCATGAAAACAATCGTATTAAAATTTGGGGGAACATCTGTAGGAAGTATAGATAGAATAAAAAAAGTATGTAAAATAATTGCTTTTTATAAAAAAAATAAAAATAAAGTAGTTGTTGTTTCATCAGCAATGAGTGGTGTGACAAATGAATTAGTAAATAAATCCAAACTGATTAGTAATAATTTTGATAGAGCAGAATACGATGCACTGGTTTCAACTGGAGAACAAGTGTCATGTGCACTTATTGCAGGAAGATTAAAACATAATGGTTTTAAATCTAGATCTTGGACATCTTGGCAATTACCTATTTTAACAGATGGCCCTTATTCTGGTGCAAGAATTAGCTCAGTAGGTATTAAAGAACTAAATAAATATATTAAGTCAGGCGGTATACCTATAATAACTGGTTTTCAAGGTATTAATAATGATTTTAGAATTACTACTATAGGAAGAAGTGGATCTGATGCAACAGCAATTATGCTTGCAAAATTTATTAAAGCTGATGAATGTATAATTTATACTGATGTAGATGGAATTTATACAACAGATCCAAGGGAACATAAAAAAGCAAAAAAAATTAAAAAAATTTTTTATGATGAGATGTTAGAAATGGCATCTCTTGGGTCAAAAGTAATGCAGCCTACTTCCGTACAGGATGCAAAGTTAAATAAAATTGATATCAAAGTTAAATCCTCTTTCGTTTTTAAAAGTGGAACTTTGATAACAGGCTCAAAAAAGACTTTTAGTAATCAAATTATAACTGGAATTTCTTCGACAAAAAATGATGCTAAAATTACGATAGTAGGTGTTAAAGATAGACCTGGAGTAGCAGCATCAATTTTTAGACCGTTATCTAAAAATTTAATTAATGTTGATATGGTTGTTCAAAATATCTCTCAAAATGGAAAAGAAACTGATTTAACATTTACAGTTAAGTCTGAGGATTTAAAAAAAACTGAGAGATTAATAAAAAAAAATAAGTCAATATCATATAAAAAATTGTCTTTTGATAGAGATTTATCAAAAGTTTCTATTATTGGAGTAGGGATGATAACTACACCTGGTATAACTTATAGGATGTTTCAGGCATTAGCTTTGAAAAAAATAAATATTCTTGTTATTTCTACGTCTGAAATAAAAATTTCAGTTCTTATTTCCTCTAAGAGTGTTAAAAAAGCTTTAGCGGTCTTACACAAAGAATTTAAACTAGACTAATTTTATGAGCCTTAGGCCTTTTAGAAATATTGATAGAAAAAAAACTAAAGTAATTAAAGTAGGAGATGTAAAAGTTGGAGGGAATAATCCAATTTCAGTTCAATCTATGACCAACACATTGACAACTGATGTGTCGGCAACAATAAAACAAATTCAAGCAATTCATGAGGAAGGTGCTGATATTGTAAGAGTGTCTTGTCCAGATGAAGACTCGTCAAAAGCTTTAAAAGAAATTACTAAAAATATTCAAATTCCTGTAATTGCCGATATCCATTTTCATTATAAAAGAGCTATTGAAGCTGCAGAAAATGGTGCAAAGTGTTTAAGAATCAATCCAGGAAATATTGGAGATAAAAAAAAAATTCATGATGTTTTAAAAGCTGCAAAAGATAATGATTGTTCAATTAGAATAGGTGTTAACGCAGGATCTTTAGAAAGAGATATTCTTGAAAAATATAAAGAACCTTGCCCAGAGGCATTGGTAGAAAGTGCCTTAAGAAATATAAAAATTTTAGAGGATGAAGATTTTTTTAATTTTAAAGTAAGTGTTAAATCTTCTGACGTATTTTTATCGATTGCAGCTTACAGAAAACTATCTAACGCCATGAATTATCCATTACATTTAGGAATAACAGAAGCTGGAGGTTTTGTTACAGGTAGTGTTAAGTCTGCTATAGGTCTTGGATCACTTCTTTTAGATGGTATTGGTGATACCATAAGGGTATCTTTATCTGATGATCCTGTAAAAGAAGTAAAAATTGGAAATGAAATTTTAAAATCGTTGGGATTAAGAAACAGAGGGGTAAAAATTATATCTTGCCCATCATGTGCAAGGCAAGCCTTTCAAGTTATAGACACAGTAAGAATACTAGAAGAAAAACTATCACATATAAAAACTCCAATAACACTATCTATTATAGGCTGTGTTGTTAATGGTCCAGGTGAAGCTGCTTTGACTGATATTGGTATAACTGGCGGTGGTAAAGGAAATAATATGCTTTATTTATCAGGCGTTCAGAGTGAAAAAGTTTTAACTAGAGAGATTATAAATAAAGTAATTTCAGAAGTTGAAAAAAAAGCAGCAGAAATAGAAAATAAATAAAAAATGATCCCATCAAAAACAATTGAAGAGCTAATTGAAAAACATTCAGCTTTAGAAAAAGAGCTTTCTTCAGGGGATATAGATAAAAAATTTTATGCAGAAAAATCTAAGGAGTATTCAGATATTAATGAAATCATAGATGTTGCAAAAAAACATATCTCTTTTGAAAAGGATAAACAGGAATTAGAGAAAATCTTAAATGATCAAACATCAGATGATGAATTTAAAAAAATGGCTGAAATAGAATTAACTGATTTAAATTTACAACATGAAATTGATGAAAAAAAATTAAAATTATTTTTATTGCCAAAAGACGAAGCAGATAAAAAAAATGCGATTATTGAAATTAGAGCAGGAACAGGTGGTTTAGAGGCAAGTTTATTTGCCTCTGATTTATTTAAAATGTATGAAAAAGTTAGTCATAAAAAAAAATGGACTTTAGAATTAATATCTATTTCAAGAAGTGATGCTGGAGGTTTAAAAGAAGTTATAGCTTCTATTAAAGGAAGAAATATTTATTCTACATTAAAATATGAAAGTGGGGTCCATAGAGTTCAAAGGGTTCCAGACACAGAAACCCAAGGAAGAGTTCATACTTCGGCAGCAACAGTAGCTGTATTACCTGAAGCTGAGGAGGTTGACTTAAAGATCAACGACTCTGATTTAAGAATTGATGTGTTTAGAGCAGGTGGACCAGGAGGACAATCGGTAAACACAACTGACAGTGCGGTAAGAATCACTCACATACCAACAGGACTATCTGTATCTCAACAAGACGAAAAATCACAACATAAAAATAAAGCTAAAGGTATGAAAATTTTAAGAGCTCGCCTTTATGAACTTGAAAGATCAAGAATTGACCAAGAAAGGTCTCAAGACCGAAAAACAAAAATTGGTTCAGGAGACAGATCCGAAAGAATAAGAACTTACAACTTCCCTCAAGGTAGAGTTACAGATCATAGAATTAATTTAACACTTCATAAATTAGATGAATTTTTGGAAGGAGAGGTATTCGATGAAATGATTGAGTCTTTAACTTTACAAGCACAAGAAGAAAGTCTTAGTAATTTAAAATAATATATGAATATAAATTTGTTAATAAATCATGGTTCAAAAATTTTAAAGAATAAATTTATTCCGAATCCTAAATTAGATTCTGAAATTTTATTGGCAAAAACAATCAACAAAGATAGAAATTATATTTTATTAAATCCAAATAACTTTCTTAATAAAAATGATATAAATTTCTTTTATAAATTAATTAAACAAAGATCCTTAGGCAATCCTATTGCTTATTTAACTAATAAAAAATTCTTTTGGAACTCAGAGTTTTATACTACAGAAGATACTTTAATTCCTCGTCCCGATACCGAGTTAATTATTGAAAATGTATTAAGACTAACAAAACATAAAAATAAAGTTAAAATATTAGACATTGGAGTTGGTTCAGGGTGCATTTTACTTTCAGTTTTAAAAGAGAAGATAAATTTTTATGGAACTGGTATAGATGTAAATGAAAAATGTTTAAAAATAAGTAAAATAAATGCAATAAATCTTAAGGTTAATTCAAGATTAAAATTATTTAAATCAGATGTTGACAAATTCAATTTAGGTAAATATGATTTAATTGTTTCTAATCCTCCTTATATTAAAACAAGTAAATTAAAATATTTGGAAAGAGATGTTTTTAGATTTGAACCAAGATTGGCATTAGATGGTGGGTTAGATGGTTTATCAGAAATCAGAAAAGTAATAAAAAAATCATCTGAACTGATAAAAAAAAATGGAAAATTTATTTTAGAGATTGGATTTGATCAAAAAAATAAAGTAATTAACTTATTAAAAAATGAGGGTTTTTATATAAATAGTGCCCATAAAGATCTTGCTAATAATGATAGGTGTATTGTTAGTACAAAAATTTAAAAAAATAAAAAATGGTAACCTTTAGAAATAACAACAATAATAATAACAATAGAAGAGGTAATTTTAGAAGAAATATTAGAAATTTTAAGACAAATAATGATCAATCTAAATTTGGTTCTAATTTCTCTAACAATGATAATTTTAAAAGAAAAGCACCTGGAAGAAATAATCACAATGCTCCAAAATTAATTGAAAAGTACAATGATTTAGCTAGAGAAGCTTTATCAAATGGTGATAAAATTTTGTCAGAGAATTATTTACAGCATGCTGACCACTTTACAAGAATACTGAATGAAAGAGAGAGTTATAAAAAAGCAAAATATTCGGAGAGCAAAACTGAAAATAATATAGATAGGGTCGAAGAAAGTGACGAAAATAATGATCAAAATTCTGATAAAAATATATTGGAAACATCTGGTGATGAAACCAATGTACAAAAAAATGAAAAACCCCAGATAGAAATAATTTAGTTTATACCAAGTATTTTTTCAGATTTTAGAACATCTAACTTAATTTTTTTAGTCTCAAATAATTTTCTTTCCTTACCTTTTAAAATTTTTCCTGAGGGAAGTTTTAGTTTTTGTGAATTAACCTTTTTTCCATTTACAATCACTTCATAGTGCAAATGCGGTCCTGTAGATTTTCCTGTTGAACCAACGTATCCAATAGTTTGACCTTGTTTTACTCTGACACCATTTTTAATTCCACGCGCAAATTTAGACATATGAGCATAAACAGTTTGGTATGTTGAGTTATGTTTTATTTTTACACAGTTTCCTCCACCACCACACCATCCTGCTTTTTTTACTATACCATCACCCGAAGCCATTATTGGTGTACCCATTGGTGCAGCGAAATCTGTCCCTCTATGCATTTTATTAAAACCATCAATAGGATGTTTTCTCATTCCAAATGGTGATGAAAGTCTTGCTCCATTAATTGGAGTTTTCATTAGTGCTTTTTTTACACTTTTACCATTTTTATCATAATGTCCTTCACTACCTTCATTATCAAAATAGTATAATCTATTATCTTGACCACTAAGTTTTAAATTTGCGAAAAGAATATTTCCAGTTTCAATCAGTTCATTTTTTTCATTCAAAAAAATTTCATACATAATTTGAAACTTATCTTGTTTTCTTATATCTCTTTGAAAATCAACCTGAAATCCATAAATACTTGCAAATTCAATAATTGCGTTTGCTGGAATTGCTTGTTCAGTTGCAGCTTTATAAAGACTTTGTAAAATTATATTTTCTTTGTAGATAATTTGTTTATTTAATTTAATAGACAACAATTCCTCATTAAAAGTATCCATTTCAATGTTTCTTTTCAATAATACCTTTTGCTTGTTAGAAATTTGATATGTAAATTCGGTAACTTTATTATTTGTTTTATCTAAACTAAATTGAATAGTTTGTTTTGTATTTAATTTATTTAAATTTACTTTTTTTTTAAGTGACTCTTTTATTTTTAATATTTCATTTTTTTCTATCGAATAACTTTCTAAAATTTTATCAAAAGTTTCACCAGATCTAATTTTATGTTTAACTTTTCTGTATTTAGGTTCAAGATTTTCTATAATATTGATTAATGTTTTTTTAAAATAAATATTATCGATAAAATTAGTATACTTTTCGTGATTTACATTTTTTTTGTAATTAAAATAAGTTATAGAAATGACGGTTACTATAGTGAGAACAACTAGTCCGAAGATCTCAATATTTTTTTTTATTTTAATTTTTAAATATTTAATCATTTAAAATGAGTAACTTTCAATTATTAGTTTAGAGATACTTAAAAATCAAAAAAAACCCTTTAAAATCTGTGATTTTTATTAATTTTTTTAATGTTAAATGCTTGATTTCCTTAAATTTTAGCCTATAAGCACTGAACTTTCTCACTAAAATTATTGTAGACACAATAAATTAGTAAGTAATATTGGGCTTTTTTTTGCTCAATTAGCTATTTAAAAAGTTTAAATTTAAGAAGAGAAGTGTGGACGGTTAAGGTTACCAAAAATTTGTCGTACACACTTCAACATCATATAAATTTTATTCTTAGAATTTATATGGAAGCTAGTGTGCGCCGTTTTTAAACTTGAGAGTTTGATCATGGCTCAGAACGTACGCTGGCGGCACGCCTAACACATGCAAGTCGAACGAAGTAGCAATACTTAGTGGCAGACGGGTGAGTAACATGTAGGTATCTGCCCTTTGGCCTGGAATAACACGAGGAAACTTGTGCTAATACCGGATAAGTCTTTACGGAGAAAGCTTTATGCACCATTGGATGAGCCTGCACTTGATTAGTTTGTTGGTGGGGTAATGGCCTACCAAGACTGTGATCAATAGCTGATTTGAGAGGATGATCAGCCACATTGGGACTGAGACACGGCCCAAACTCCTACGGGAGGCAGCAGTGGGGAATCTTGCACAATGGAGGAAACTCTGATGCAGCGATGCCGCGTGAGTGAAGAAGGCCTTTGGGTTGTAAAGCTCTTTCGTCGGGGAAGAAAATGACTGTACCCGAATAAGAAGGTCCGGCTAACTTCGTGCCAGCAGCCGCGGTAATACGAAGGGACCTAGCGTAGTTCGGAATTACTGGGCTTAAAGAGTTCGTAGGTGGTTGAAAAAGTTGGTGGTGAAATCCCAGAGCTTAACTCTGGAACTGCCATCAAAACTTTTCAGCTAGAGTATGATAGAGGAAAGCAGAATTTCTAGTGTAGAGGTGAAATTCGTAGATATTAGAAAGAATACCAATTGCGAAGGCAGCTTTCTGGATCATTACTGACACTGAGGAACGAAAGCATGGGTAGCGAAGAGGATTAGATACCCTCGTAGTCCATGCCGTAAACGATGTGTGTTAGACGTTGGAAATTTATTTTCAGTGTCGCAGCGAAAGCGATAAACACACCGCCTGGGGAGTACGACCGCAAGGTTAAAACTCAAATGAATTGACGGGGACCCGCACAAGTAGTGGAGCATGTGGTTTAATTCGAAGATACGCGCAGAACCTTACCAACACTTGACATGTTCGTCGCGACTTTAAGAGATTAAAGTTTTCGGTTCGGCCGGACGAAACACAGGTGCTGCATGGCTGTCGTCAGCTCGTGTCGTGAGATGTTGGGTTAAGTCCCGCAACGAGCGCAACCCTCACTTTTAGTTGCCATCATTAAGTTGGGCACTCTGAAAGAACTGCCAGTGATAAGCTGGAGGAAGGTGGGGATGACGTCAAGTCCTCATGGCCCTTACGTGTTGGGCTACACACGTGCTACAATGGTATCTACAACAGGAAGCAAGACGGCGACGTTAAGCAAATCCTTAAAAGATACCTCAGTTCGGATTGCACTCTGCAACTCGAGTGCATGAAGCTGGAATTACTAGTAATCGTGGATCAGCGTGCCACGGTGAATGCGTTCCCGGGTCTTGTACACACCGCCCGTCACACCATGGGAGTTGGTTCTACCTTAAGGCAAGGTTTAAAACCCTTGACCACGGTATAGTCAGCGACTGGGGTGAAGTCGTAACAAGGTAGCCGTAGGGGAACCTGCGGCTGGATTACCTCCTTTCTAAGGATGAATGAAAGTAAAATTTCATTCTAAATAATATACAGGTAATGTTGACCGTCCTCATTTCTCTTCTTAAAGAAGTGTTTCTCTTTGCATAGGGGCCGGTAGCTCAGTTGGTTAGAGCACACCCTTGATAAGGGTGGGGTCGAAAGTTCGAGTCTTTCTCGGCCCACCAATTTAAGATCATGGGGGATTAGCTCAGCTGGGAGAGCGCCTGATTTGCATTCAGGAGGTCAGCGGTTCGATCCCGCTATCCTCCACCAAAACACTTAGTTATAAAAAATCGTAAAAAAATAATAATTAATATCAATATCTATATCCGAACATTAGTAATGTTATTAGCTAATGTTCATAATAAAAATTTGATTCAACACAGAATTTTTTTCTGTGCATAAATCAAGCGTTTAAGGGCGTGTAGTGGATGCCTTGGCACTGAAAGCCGATGAAGGACGTGATATACTGCGATAAGTTTCGGGGAGCTGTATGTAAGTTTTGATCCGAAAATTTCCGAATGGGGAAACCCACCATTTTATATGGTACTTTAAACTGAATACATAGGTTTAAAGAGACAACCTGGAGAACTGAAACATCTAAGTAACCAGAGGAAAAGAAATCAATTGAGATTCCGTTAGTAGTGGCGAGCGAACGCGGACTAGGCCAGCAGTTTTGTTAAAAAAATTTGAATAGTTTGGAAATGC
>NZ_JBNGZM010000001.1:0-875000 GCF_052049675.1 Candidatus Pelagibacter sp. | reverse complement strand
TTTTTTATTTTTGTTTAAGTAATATGTAAAATTATTTTTTATTGAAATATTTTGTAATAATTTTAATTTTTTATTTGTTTCAGGTAAATTATTCTCATATTTTTTTTTTATTAAATTAGAAAGTTCGTCCCAAAAATTTTCTATTACTTTGTCAGAATTTTTAGAATTTTTAATCCAATAAATCACTTTAGGTGATGAGCAACCCATTTGATCAAATGTATAAACGTCATTATAAAAGTTATTAATAAAATTAATAAATTTTTCATTTTTGATTTTTAATAGTTTTGAACAATCAATTATACAACCAGATGTTTTTGATGGAAACATCAAATCTACATTCTTTAATTTTGTTGGATATTCTTTAAATCTTTTAATAGTTTCATCCCCTCCCCAAATTAATCTCACATCAGAAATTTTTGAAAGATGTAATGAAATTTTATCTGATTTTTCGTATCTTATAAAATGAATCATATTTTTTATTGATCTAAACTGTTTTAATTTTAAATTTTTGTTAATGATTGAAATTAATTGATCAATTTCATTAAACTTTCTTGTAGGAATTCTAATTACATTAGTACATCCTGATAATAATCCAAACAAGGTAGTATAAGCAAAATTCATTGGAACATTTGAGGGCGGAACATGAAATGCTAAACCTCTACCTAATAGGTTTAAATTATTTCTAGTATTATTTTTTTTAAATTTAATTAAGTTTTTTTTTCTACACCAAAAACCAAACTGTTTTAAATCAGGATAAATATTATATTTTTTATTTTTCATGATTTCTTTTGATAAATTTTCACAAAACTTAATGATTATTTCATCAAATGGTTTGCGTATAATTATTTTATAATTAGAAAATTTAGAAACTATATTCATGTAATTTTAATTTTAAACGTTACTACATCCTCTTGCTTCAGCATTTTTGACTCTCTTCAAATATGAAAAATATTTTCCTTTTCGACCGCATTTACAATTGTCCTCTCCAATTATTGCACCCATATCCTCGGTTAAAATGTTATGACCTGGATAACTAATAGGTAGAATTGACATAGTCTGAATCAAACCAAATTTTTTGTTTTTTTCAACCCCAAGATTTTTATCTCGTATTAAAATATCTGAGAAAATAGAGCTATGGAAATATCCTTCTTCACACTCCATATAAATTGATCCAGCTTGTTCTATCATTCCATAATAATTATAGATCTTCCTTATATTAGTTATTTTTCTTAATTCATTAGTAAATTTTTTTTTAGATATTGATTTATTTTGAAGTTTTTTCCATCCTCCACCATGAATCAAATACCAATTATTTTTAGGAAATTTAATTTTATTCTTTTTTAATTCCTCTAATAAATTGTCCCAAATATTATCTGTCATACCAAAAAATAATATTTTATTTTGTTTGTAATTCTTAATTATTTTAATTATTTTTTTTTTATCCATAGAATTATTTTCTTTAAGTAAAAAAATCTTTTTTTTGAAATTTCTTGAAATACCTTTGATAGCAACTGTTTTTGCATCAAAATATTTTTGTTTTTTTATGTTTTTTTCATTTCCAATTATTATTATTGTATCTATAGTTTTAGGTATAAAATCAAAAATTATCTTTTTTAACACTTCTGCTTGTATAATAGATGTTTGGAAATCAATATTTATTTTTGATTTGACTTGTCCGGAAGTACCAGATGAATTCATTGTGAAAAAATTACTATTTGTTGATTTTAAATTGAAGTTTTTAAAAATATTTGAGTGAATATAGGGCAGATCACTCAAACAATTAATCTTATTTAATTTTTTAAAAAATATTGAGGAAATTTTATTGTATTCACTACAATTTTTTTTATGAAATCTACTTAAATTCTTTTGAAATGTAAAAAATAATTTATTCTTATCCTCTTTTTTTAATTCATAAGGATTTAAATTTAAAAATTGTTGAATATCATTCATTTATAATAGGTTATAATTTATCTTCCCATTTTTATTTCTGGGTATTTTTTTAATCTTAAATAAAACGAAAGCTGTTTTATTAAGTTTTGTAATATTAAAAATATTATTAAGCAAAATTGTTTTTTTATATTTTTTTTCATAAAATACTTGAATTTTATTTTCATTTTCTTTAATAGCTACCTCTATATTTTTTTTATAAAGTTGACTCTCTATTTCATCTAAATTTATTCTGTAACCAAATATTTTTGCAAATCTATTTTTTCTACCCACAATGTATAAGTAATTTTCACTGTCTAAATATCCAATATCACCTGTATTTAGTCGTTTTATTTTATTTTTTTTACCTAAATCCTTATAACTATAAGAATATCCTAAAAATACATTATCCCCTGTTACTGATATTTCACCCACTTTATGTGTGTCAACAGATGCTTTTGTTTTTTTTAATATATTTATTCTACAAGAGAAAACATTTTTCCCAACGCTATTAAATTTAATTTTATCTGCACTTAAATTTAAATATGAAATTCTCGGTGAAGCTTCTGTTTGTCCATACATAATAAAAAGTAGTTTATTATTTTCTATACATTTTTTTAACAACTTTTCTTTTATCAAGTCATTCAGTTTACCACCAGCTTGAGTAATAAACTTGAGATTTTTATTGAATATATTGTTTATTCCAATTTTATTAAGTATTTCATAGGTAAATGGAACTCCATTAAAATTTGAAATTTTAAACTTTTTATATAGTTTCCAAAAATCTTTTTCAAAAACTGTTTTATTTGTAACAATTATTGCACCCCCTACCTGGATATGAGAATTTACAACTGAAAGCATGTAGCTATAGTTAAATGGCATATTAGTTATAGACCTATCATTTTTACTTAAATTTAAATATTTAATTATATCTTTTGTATTCTGAAATAAGTTTTTGTAACTCAACATTACATATTTTTTTGATCCAGTTGTTCCAGAAGTTGGCATTAACAAGCAAAGATTTTTGATAATTTTGTATGAAACTCTTTTCTGATTTAAAAAAATAAAATTATTTTTTTCATTATAGATTATTTTAAAATTATCTATTTTTTTTAAAATAAGTTTATCTGAGCTGATTATATATGTTGGTTTATATTTTTGAACTAAACTCTTCAATTCTATTAAATTTAATTTTTTATCTATAAGAATGATGGGAATTTTTAAATATAATAAACATATGTAATTGATTAAAATTTCTTCTTTATTATGACAAATTATTAAAGTTAATTTTCTTTGCTTTATAACGTTTTTTAATTGATATAATGCTTTTAAGATATCTTCATAATATATTTTTTTTTTTTCAGTTATAAGAGCTTCCCTATATTTATACTTTTCTAAATTTTTAAAAAACATTATTTTGATCTTTTGTATATCTTTAAGATCTTTTTTTTAATTTTGTTGGATGACATGCCGTGATAGTCAATTAAATAATCATATCTGCCTGTAGGACCAAATCTGTCTGGCAAAGTTATAGTCTCTATATTTATCTTATGATTAAAATTTATTAGCTTTTCTATTATTGAGCTTTTTAAACCTCCTATTTTACTATGTTCTTCAACTATTAGAATATTTCTAAAGTTTTTAGAATATTCAATTATTTTTATATTAATCGGTTTAATTTTATGAACATGAATAAATTCAGGAAAGATTTTATTTTTTTTAAGATTATTACATGCAATTTTGACCTCTGTAGAAATATAACCAGTTGATAGGATCAGTAATTTTTTATTAAGTCCTTTGATAATTTTGTTTTCTTTTAGATGATTATATTTATAAGGCTTCTCGTAGAGCAAGTTAGTATTTGATGGTCCTGTAAGCCTTATATAAGTTGGACCTCTATCGTTATTTGATAAATCATTTAAGATATTTTTTAATTCCATACAATCACCAGGTGAAAATATTTTAATTCCTGGAATTGTTTTTATAGTTCCTACGTCCTCTAATCCATAATGACTGTTGCCTAAAAATCCTAATGAAAGGCCACTTCCTAAAGCTACAACGTTTACGTTGTGCTTCATATATCCCAGATTCATTCTAATTTGTTCTAAAGCTCTCATTGATAAAAAAGGAGCAAATGATGTTACAAAAACTTTATATCCTTCCTTAGAAAGTCCTGAAGCTATTCCAATTAAATTTTGTTCTGCAATCCCTACTGATAAATATTTATCTGGAAACTCTTTTTTAAATCTATCTAAGCCAGATGATCTTCCCAAGTCGGCTGATAGAACCATGAGTTTTTTATTTTTTTTTGCAATATTTATCATAAATTGTCCAAACATTGCTCTTTGACCAAGTCTAGACCATTGTTTTAAAGTTTTTAAATCTATTTTCATTAATTAAGACCATCTAACGCTTGGTCTAATAGTTTTTTTGAAAGCATACCATGATGCCAATCATTGTTATTCTCCATAAATTTTACTCCCTTTCCTTTAATTGTTTTAGAAATAATTACTGTAGGCATATCTCTCTTAGTTTTAATTATAGCGGAGTTTATTTCATCAGGATTATGACCGTTAATGTTTATACAATTCCAACCAAAACCTTTCCATTTTTTGTATAAATTATTTGTATTCATTATTTTATTTATTTTCCCATCATTTTGATGCCCATTGCTATCTACAAATAAAATTAAATTATCTAATTTTTGTTCAGTAGCAGTTATAGCAGCTTCCCAAATTGCGCCCTCGTAGCATTCACCATCTCCTATTAAAACAAATACTTTATTTTTTTTTTTACTTTTTTTATTTGCTATTGCAATCCCAATTGCAAAAGATAGACCTTGACCAAGACTTCCATTAGAGGACTCAATTCCCATTCTCATATTCGCAATAGGATGAGCAATTAGCTGACTTCCATTTTTTTGATAAGTTGATAACTCTTTATCACTAATTTTTTTAAAAATGTTTAAGACACTTGCTAGAGCCAAAAACCCATGGCCTTTACTTAAAATAAATCTATTTTTATTATTTGAGTTTTTAACAAAAATATATTCATTATAAATTACTGCTAAAATTTCAACAATTGATAGTGCTCCCCCAATATGAGTACTCTCGTTTGAATTATAGCTAGCTTTTAAAATGATGCGCCTCATTTCTCGACAAATATTTTGCAATTCCTTCAACTTTGATTTTATCAAAACTTATTTCCCCCATCTAAGTATAAAACTTGTCCATTTAGGTACGAGGATTTATTTGATCCTAGAAAGTTTATTAAATTAACAATATCTGATGTATTGCACATTCTATTTGAAAAAGAGTTTTGAATGAAATCATTTTTTATTTGATCATCCATTAAATTGCTCATTTTTGATAAAAAAACATTTGGAGCAATACAATTTACACGAATCTTGTAATTTGAAAATTCATTAGCAAGAATTTTTGTAGAATACATTAAAGCTGCTTTACTAGCTCCATAACTTAGGAAACCTCTATAACCCAGATTTCCAGATATCGAACCTATATTTACTATCGATGCATTTGTAGATTTTTTTAAAAATCTAAGTGTTGTTTGAATTACTTGAATTTGAGAGAAAAAGTTAACATCAAAAACATCCTTCAAATTTTGCTTAGATGTAAGTTCAGTTATGCCTCCTTTAGCTATACCTGCGTTATTTATTAAAAGATCAATTTTAAAATTTTTTTTTTTTAAATAGTTTGAAATTTTTTTGTGATCTTTATCTTTTGTAATATCAAAAACAACGACATCAATTTTTTGATTTTTATTTAGCTTCTTACTTTTTATAAATTTTAAGAAATTAATATTTTTTCTTTTTATGCAGCAAACAATATTAGCCTTTTTTTTATGAAAATTGCTTATAAGATCTCTACCTAATGAACCATTTGCACCAGTAATAAAAACATTCTTATTTTTATACATTTCTAAATTTTGATTTCATTTTTGTAACTTTACTCAATAGTTTCAAATTAATAGTTTTTCCAGACTTTAATTTACTTAAAAAAATTGTATTTTTATCTATATTTTTTATGACTTTTTTTGAGGTGAAATAACTATTTAAAATTTCATCTGAAAATAATTTCTCAATGTTCTTTTGATTAACTATACATTTTTTTTTTTTAAATATTAAAAATAATGACCTAATATTAATTATTCTAGAGGCCTTTGGCATACCAAAATATTTGTCATCAGGTATTAATTCATCAATACATTTCTTAAATTTTATGTAATTTTTCATTTATATATCTTGATTAATTATTTTTTTTTTCAGAATTTTAATAAATTTTTTTATATCAATATAGTAATTTTTCTTATGATCATTAGTTGGCTTTTCTCCCATGGCAACAAAAAAATCTATTTTTAACATTTGAGCTACACATAAAAAAATGTTGTTTGGTTGTTCTGGTGATTGGATTTCTATAATTTTACATTTTTTTGATGCAAACAAGGTATGAATACCTCCGGCTCCATGTGGCATGATAATAATTTTGGCATTTTGAAAAAGATTAATTTGATCATGTAACTTTAGCTTGCTTAATTCATACTTTTTAAAATTAATTTTTTTTAATTCAACAAATAATTGTTCTTCATTTAAAATATTCCTATGACTTGTATCTCCCCTTGATATAAAAACTAGTTTACTAAAATCTTTTTTATTTTTAATTTTTTTAATCCCAATTAAAAACTTTTTTCTTAACCACAAAATTAATTTTTTGTTTAATACAGGTGGAGACGGAATTGAAGGGAAGTATAAATTTTTACATAATAAATCTTTTTCTCCAGTTATTAAAATTTTATTTTTAATTCCTAAGATTTTTAAAGTTTCTTTTTGAAAATTTGATAATGGGTTTTTAGAAATTAAAGGAATTTTTTTTAAATTAGGAAATATATCTATGAAATACAGTCTTGTTAGGTTTTCAAATGTCCAATGAAAAACTTGATTATCATCCCTTAAGGATAAATAAATTACTGGTTTATTAATAATTTTTAATTTTGAATTTGATTTATAAATTTTAATTCTTTTTTCTACAACGTTGTTATTTAAAAAATTTATTTTACATAATGGAAAATTGTGAGTATTAGGCCATTTATTTATTTGAAAATCTGCCCATCTTTCATCACCATATCCTTCTACTAAAGCTAAATTTCTGCTTTCTAAAATTAACAAGGAGTCCTTGATAACTTTTACATTCTTAAGTTTTGCAAAAATTGAACCATTAATAATTTTTGCTTTTTTAAGATCATTGATTGAAATACCGTTATTTTTTTCAATAAGAAATTTTTTGTTATATTTTGAATTGTATAAAAAATTAATTTTATTAATTTGTACATGATTACTATCAAATAATTTCGTCCAACTATTATCTTTCGATAAGATAAAATTATTTCTATTTAATTCTTTAAAAACTTTCTTGATAGAAATAAACTCATAACTATGAAAATTTTCATTTTCAAGATTACTTGATTTCTTTGAAATGTGTTTTAATTTTTTCCAAACTGATATTATTTGTACCATTTTTTTTATTTAGATATATTATCCATCATTAGCATGAAAAAATTTAAATATTTATTAAAAACGTTAATACCACCTATAATTCCTATAATTATTGAAAAGATAAGGAAAATTACTGATGTTAAAAAAGAAAAAAAATTTTCTTTTAATTATGAGTCTAATTTTTATAATCGTTTAGCATTTGTTAATAAGGCGATTTCTCTTTATGAGGGATGTAAATATTTAGAAATTGGCGTTTGTACAAATGAAGTTTTTAATTCAGTGCCATTAAGTATTTTAAATAAGGTTGGTGTTGACCCAGTTCAGGGGGGGACACACAGAATGACAAGCGACCAATTTTTTAAAGAAAACAAGAAAAAATTTTCTGTCATTTTTATAGATGGTCTGCATGAATATGAACAATGTCAAAAAGACTGTATTAATGCGCTAAACTCTCTAGAGGATGACGGCATAATTCTGTTTCATGATTTTCTTCCAAGAAATGCTTTAGAGGAAAATGTTCCCCCTAAACAAAGAACTTGGAGTGGTGATGTCTGGAAAGTAGCCGTTGAAATCAATAATTCTAAAAATATGGATTTTGTTATTGTCAATATAGATAGAGGTATTGGTCTTTTAAAAATAAAAAAAGGTTTTGAATATATTAAAAACAACGAATTAAAAAATAAGGATTTTAATCATTTTATAAATGATTATTACAAAAAATTGCCAATAGTAAGTTCTGAAGATGGTTTAAATTTTTTATCGAATGAGAATTAATAAATTTTTAAAATTTTCTTATCATAGAATTAAAGATATTTTTAATTCTAACCACAAAATAAACCCAATTGGTATAAATAATGAAACCATTACTCATGATTTAATTCCCTTTGTAAACACAACAGAATTCAAATATTGGAATATAGAAAAACAAAATGGCGAACTAATTAGTTACGATGGAGGTTCACAGAAAACAAATGCTAATTATCCAATTATTGAAAGTTGGTTAAAAATTAATAATACCACTTTTACACCAAACAAACATTTTATTAATCAACAACATAAATTACTTCAAAAAAATATTAATAAAGAAAAACATTTTATAAATGATGAATTGTATGTTTTGCCATATTATACTAGTGTATTTGGACATTTCGCTGGAGATTTATTAGGTTCTTTTTTATTTTTTTTAAGTAAAATTAAAAAAAAGTCAAAATTTTTTTTATATACTCCATCATCTTATTGGGATGAATTTTTTAAAGAAAAATTTGGTAATAAAGTTTATTTAATAAATCCAACAGAAACTTTGAATAAAAATATAATTTTTAAAAACTGTAAGGTTTTACCTAGAATGAGCACAGCACAGAACTTTATTTTAGCAAAAAATTATATGAATAGATATATTCACACAAACTTTAAAGAAGAAAAAAATTTATTTCTTTCTTCTGGACGATCAAGCAGAATTTCAAACATAAAAGATGTTGAGAATTACTTCAAAGAAAAGGAATTTGAAGTTATTGATCCTTCGAATTTACCTATAATTGATTGTTTATCAAAAATTAAGAATGCTAATGTATTGGTAACTGAAAAAGCGTCAATTTTAAATAATATTCACCTAGTAAGAGATAAAAAATATTTTATATTATCATCCAGTTCCGAAAGAACTAATTCTAAAAAATCTTTTACTTACGCAGGAATTTATAAATCTCTAAATGAAGGAATTTCTAAGGATATAATTTGTGAGGATGATCCACAAAATCAAACAGTCAAACCTTTTAAGAAAAGAATTCGAGTAAATTTGAGTGATCTAAATAAAATTGACTTTAAGGATTAAATTTCTTTTTAATATAATCCGTTATTCTTAAGCTTAATGCTTGTATTGTTGAGACTGGATTAACAGCACCAGATGTTGGAAAAATACTACTATCTATTATGTAAAGATTTTCAATATCATGAGATTGACCATATTTATTTACAACAGAATTAATTCTATTTGTTCCCATTCTTGCTGTCCCTGCGGTATGCCACCCAGCATACCTAATTGGAGCTGTTACAATTATTTTTTTAGCATTTGCAAGTTTTAGCAATTTTTTAATATTTGTAGAGGCATGTGAAAACATATTTTTTGTATTTTGATCTACTTTATAAAAAACCTTAACTCCAGGCATACCAAGTGAATCTTTATTTTTAAAGTCTAATTCAATTCTGTTCTTTTTATTTGGTATATCTTCACAAATAACTGCTATTGGAATTGTTTTTCCATAATAATTAAAAAAATTTCTATGAAAATTTTTTCCAAAGTTGAGTCTACCAATCTTTCTTAGGTATTTTGCAAAATTTAATGGTATTTCAGGTCTTAACACATGAATAGTATAACCTCTCTTAAAGTTATTTTTCTTATTAGTCTCATAAAACTCATGACTAAATATATTACATCCTTGAGGTAGAGTGTGCGAATTTATAATCTTATTAAATTTACCCTCAATATACATCAGTGGGTGTAACATCAAGTTTTTTCCAACTAAACCAGAACTATTTGCAAGACCATTAGGATAAAATTTATTTTTAGAATTTAAAAGTAATCTAGCTGATCCAATTCCACCACAAGCAACAATTATAATAGAAGCAAAGAATTCTATTTTAATATTATTAATATAATTTTTGCAAATAACAGAACTGACTTTATTTTTATTTTCATTTTTAATTTTTAAAACTCTATGTTCACTTAAAAATTTTACATTTTTTTGATTTGTTAATTTGAGGTATGTATTATCAACACTAGATTTAGAAGTATAAGGATATAGTAAATTATAATAATCAGATTTAATAAACTTTTTTTGGATTTTATTTTTTTTTGTTGAAATTGCACTATAAGATGGCCACCAATGCCAACCAAGTTTATTAAAAGCTTTAGCAAGCTTTTCACCAGCAAGTTCAATTGGTAAAGGTTTGTTTAAATTTCCAAATGATGTTGGATAAGCAGGATCACCTTTTAAGCCTGCTACATTCATTTTTTTATCATTTAATTTATAATACTTAACTAAATCATCGTACTTTAAAGGCCAGTCAGTACCAACCCCATCCATTTTTTTTGTTCTAAAATCTGATGGATGTAATCTTGGAAAATGACCAGAATAAATTATAGTAGAACCTCCAATTGCATTATAATTTGCAATTTCTATATCAGAATCTGAATTATCAATTGGATAATCAAATTTTAATTTTCTTTCGTTTGGATTAATTTTAAATTTTTTATCGTTATTAGAATTCCATTTTTTTACTTTTTTTGAATTATAGTTTATGAACGGCCCTTGATCTAGACATAATACTTTGTATTTTAAACCTAAATTCCATGCTGCTGTTATTCCTGATGCACCAGCACCAATTATTATAACGTCAAAGTTATTTTTTTTCATTTTTTTTTGGTAAATACTTTTCTAGAATTTCTGGAATAGTAATTACCATTGTTGCTTCACAAGCAACATCATCGTTGACCAGACCTACACCATGACCCTTACAGATGCCTCTTGACCATGATAAGACTTTTGTTTTTATAATAAGTTTTTCACCAGGTTTTACTTCTCTGCTAAATTTTACATTGTGTGATATTGCATGTGTTACTTTACCTTTATTACCAGGCAAAGTAGTAATAGCCACAGTCAACATTTGCGCTAGAGCCTCTAATTGTAATGCCCCAGGAACATTTGGGTTATCTTTAAAGTGTATAGGAAAAAACCATTCATTATTAGTAAAATTTTTGAACCCTTTTGCAAATTTACCAGGATAAACTTCGCTTACATGGTCGATCATTAGAAATGGATATCTATTTGGCTGGTAATCTAAAAGTTCGGTACAGTCTAAAGAAAATTTTTTCACAATTATAAATTATATTAGAATTTTATATTTCTTGAGTAATTTAATTCCCTTTTTATAGGAACTAAAGTCAATTATATCATCCATCTCCATTGATATATTAAATGAATTTTCTAGCTCACCAATCATATTCATATGACCTACAGAGTCCCATTCTTTTATTGTATTGTATTTTATATCTTTTTTTAAATCTTTGTCTTTCAAACCAAAAGTTTTTTTAAAAACTTTTTCATATTTTAATTTATTTTTAATATTTTTACTCACTTTTTACCTATAAAATTATATATTTAAGATATTTAAGTATGTCACTAATTATTTTGATTTTTATTTACATCTACTGATTTATCAGCATTTATTATTAATAAAATAAAAAAATTATTAGGTTTAAAATTTAATGAATAAAATTGCTTTTTACTGTGATTTTGGAAAAATTTATGGACATGGACATTTTTCAAGACAATTAAATTTATATAAAAGTTTATCAAAAAAAAATAAATGTTTTTTTATATTTACTAAAAAACAGATTGAAGATGCCAGAAAGATATATAATAAAGCTAAATTTATTAGAAGGAGTAATATATTAAATCATAAACAAAATATAAAAATTTTAAAAAAAAATAGAATATCTATAATTATTATAGACTCTTATTTAATTTCTCAACAAGATGAAATAAATTATAAAAAAAATAATATTTTTGTTGTAAGTTTTGATGATTTTAATAAGCCGCATAGTTCACATTTAATTTTTTCATCAATCAATTATGTTGAGAAAAGAAAAAATAAATTTAATTCGCAACTTTGGTATTATGGACATAAATTTAATTTAGTTCAAAAACCTAAGTTAAAAAAAGTAAAAAAAAATACAATTTTAATTCATGGAGGTGGACAAAGTCATTATGAATTGTTTGAGAAGTTTTTGCAAGAAACTATCATTTTTTTTACAAATAAAAATTATTCAATTGATATTTTATCAACAAATAAAAAATCAAAGAATTTTCTTAAATTAAAAATTTTAAATAAAATAAAAAATAAAAAAATAAATATAATTAATTATACTAAAAATTTATCAAATCAGTTATCTACTTATGAAATAGTATGTGGGCCTTTAGGTGTTACAACATTTGAAACAATTCTATCAAAAACTTTACCGGTAACAGTTTCTATTTATAAAGATAGATATTATAATTTATCAGATTGGATTAAGTTAAATCATTTAATGCATTTAAATTTTTATGAAAAAAAAAATAATTTTTTAATTAAACAATTGTGGGAGTATACTATTAAAAATTATCTTGATTTAAAAAGAAATATAAAACTCTCAAAAAAATATTTAGATGGCAACGGTTTAAAAAGAGTCGAAAAATTAATACTAACCAATTATAACAAGTTTCAAAATAATAAAAAAATAAATCAAGAAAATAACAACAAGAATTCAAATTTGTATACTTTAGAAAAATGTGACTCTTCTTTTCGAAGATTATTTTTAAATGCTAGAAATAGAAAAATTAATAGATTTGCAACAAGATTTTCGTCAAAAAAAATAAGCTGGTTTGAACACCTTGAATGGTGGAAAAATAAAAATATAAAAAAATTTTTAATAAAAAAGGGTAGTTCTATTAAATCATTTTTTTGGCTTAGAAGTTTTAGAATTAATAAAAATAAATATTTGTACAGTGGATGGTTTATTAAAAATTCATCTAATTTAGATATTAAATTAGCCAACAAAACGATTGAACTAAAAGTAGTCACTGCTAAAAAACACTTCAAAGGATATTTGTGGATTATTTTTATGAAAAAAAATAATACTTTTGTAAAATATCTTAATTTGAAGAATGGATTTAAAATTGTGAACAAAGTTAAAGAAAAAAGAATGAAAAAATTATTTAATCTTTCAGATGATTATTTAACTATGGAGATGAAAATTTGAATTTTTTTTCGAATTTGATTAAAAAAGATTCAAAAAAAGTTTACTTAATTGCTGAAATGTCTGGTAATCATCAAGGATCTTTGAAAAAATCAATTGAATATGTTAAAAAAATTATAGACTCAGATGCAGATGCAATTAAGTTTCAAGTCTACACACCAGATACAATAACATATAAATCAAAAAGAAAAGATTTTCTTGTAAAAAGTAAATCAAATTGGGATAAGTTTGAGAATTTATATTCATTATACACCAAAGCATACACTCCTTGGAACTGGATAGAAAAATTAGCTAATATTTGTGATAAAAATAAATATCCATGGTTTGCATCTCCTTTTGATGTTTCAGCAGTAAATTTTTTAGAAGAATTAAATTGTAAGGCTTATAAGTTGGCTTCGCCAGAAATAACAGATCTTGGATTAATAAAAGCTATTAGCTCTAAAAATAAACCAGTAATTATTTCTACTGGCTTAGCAAGCTTTACAGATTTAGATCTTGCAGTTAATGAAATAAAAAAAAAACATAAAAAGATAGCAATTCTTAAATGTACAAGTGCTTATCCTGCTCCACAAGATCATTTAAATTTAAATTCAATTCCAACTCTTAGAAAAAAATATAAATGTGCCATAGGTTATTCCGATCATACAGTTAATGAAGTAGCACCAATAGTAGCAACAGTTTTAGGGGCAACAATTATAGAAAAACATTTTAAAATTGATGGTGACAAAAATTCTATTGATCATCATTTTTCATTTCCGATTAGTAAAATTAGTAAATTAAAAAAATCATTAGATGATGCAAAAGTATCTCTAGGTCTTAATAATCTTAAAATAATGCCATCTGTAAAACAAAATTTAAGAGGGAAAAGATCTTTATATGCTATACAAGACATAAAAAAAAACGAGGTAATAACAAACAAAAATGTAAAATCAATCAGACCTAGTTTTGGATTACACCCTAAATATTTGGAAAAAATAATTAATAAAAAAGCAAAAAAAAATATTGAGGCTGGTGAGAGGATTTCTTTAAGTAAAATAAAAATATGACAGTTTGTATTATACCTGCAAGAGGCGGAAGTAAGAGAATAAAAAATAAAAATATAAAAAAATTTGTAGGTTCTCCCATGATATCACATGTAATAAAAATGGCTGTTAATTCAGGATTATTTAGTAAAGTAATTGTATCAACTGACTCCAAAGAAATTGCAAAGATTTCAAAAAACGCTGGTGCTGAAGTTCCGTTCTTGAGAGAAAAAAAACTAGCAGGAGATAAAGTGTCAACTTTTGATGTTCTAAAAGATGTAATTAATAAACTTAATATACACGATAAGTTCTTTATGTGTATTTACCCAACAGCAGTATTAATTAATTCTAAACAATTAAAAAAAGCTTTATTAAAAATAAAAAAAAGCAATTTTGATCAACTAATTGCAATAAAAAAATTTAACAATTCTCCTTGGAGAGGTTTTAAAAAGAACAAAAATTTTATCTCTAGTATTTTTAAAAAATATTATAAATTTAGATCTCAAGATCTTAGTGATATTTACCATGATACAGGAACTTTTTATATTTTTAAAACTAAAAAATATATTAGTAGTAAAGGAAACTTTTTAAAAAAAACAACATTTCATGAATTAGATATTTTTTCAGGTATTGATATAAATTATAATGATGATTTCAAGCTTGCTGAAATAATATATAATTTTAGAAAATGAAAAATATTTTCAAAAAAGGGTATGTGAATGATTTTATTGATTATGCTAAATCAATTACAAAAAAAAACAAAGTTATTCATAAAAATAATTTAATTTTAGTAGAACTAAATGGATGGCAACCTTTCCATGTAGCATCATTATATTTGTTAAAAGCTTTGGTAGATAAGTATAAATGTAAAATCATAGGCTATGATAATTTTGAATTATTAAATTACAAAAAAAGAAATTTCTTCGAAAATTTAAAATGGTTCTTGGGATCAAAATTTGGTTTAAAAACATTTGATATTTATAAATCCATAGGAGTTAACTCATTTTTAAAAATTAAAAAAAAAGAGAGTAAAAATATAAATAGAATAATTTCAATTGAAATTTGTAAAATACAAAATCTTAAAGAGCTAGAAAAATATAAGTTCAGAAATATTTTAATTGGAGATTTAATTTATGATAGTTATTTAAAAAAATATTTGTTACCTACAATTGATATTAAATCAATACAATTTAGAATATATTTTGCAGAATTTATTAAGAATTTTATTTATTGGCTTGAGTATTTTAATAAAAAAAAAATCAAAGCTGTAATTGCTAGTCATGGTGTTTATTCTTTAGCAATACCTTTGAGGATTGCACAAAAAAAAAAAATTAATTCATATGTTCTTAATGAAGAAAAAATTTATAATTTAAAATATATACCAATCAAAAAATATGTCTCTCCAACTTCATTATTCCAAGAAACAGAATTTTACAAAAAAATTTTTAATACAAAAAACTCAATTGAAAAAAAAAATATTTTAAAAGTTGGTAAAAAAATTTTGATTAAAAGAATGAAAGAAAACTTTACATATTCTTATATTAGAAAAAAAAATAAAAAACTAAGTAAAAATGAAAAAAAAATTCATCCGAATAAAACTGGAGTATTGATCGCAGCACACTCATTTTTTGATAGCCCGCATGTATATGGTAGAAATTTTTTTCCTGATTTTTTTGTTTGGTTAGATTTTTTAACTAAACTTAGTAAGTATACAAATTACCAATGGTATATTAAAGCTCATCCAAACAAATTTGATTTAACAGATAAAGTTATTAAGCAATTATTAAAAAAAAACAAACATATTAAAATTTTACCAGACTATTATGACTTAAAAAAAATAAGACAAATGAATATACAAGCTATCTTGACAGTTTATGGTTCAATTGCGAAAGAGGCATATTTATATAATATTGTTCCAATCAATGCTTCAAATAGCAATCCTTACAGAAATTTTAGTTTCGCACTTACTCCGAAAAATATTGAAGATTTTAAGAATAAAATTAACAATCTATTAAAAGCAAAAAGAGAATTTTTTAGTAAAAAAAGAGCAAATATTTGCCTAAAAGATTTGTATATTTATTATTATATGGATACTGAATATTTTAATAAAAATTACCTTTTTGAAAATTTTGAAAATTATATTTTTTCAAAAAAATCAAGGATGGGAATTTTTAAAGATAAGTTTTATTTTGATTGTATTTATGGAGTTCATAAATTAAATTATTCTAGTATAATCAAACGTTTAAGCAATTTTATAAATTCAAAAGATTATGTCTTAAGCAGAAAACATGTAATTGATGCTAGATGAAAATTTTAAATTAAATTTTTTTTACAATAAAGATGTAGTCATTTATAATTGCAATAAGTTTTTTAATGAAAAATTTTATGATGATTTAAATGAGGCTTTTCCAAAATTAGATAGAGAAAATTTTGATAAAAAAAATCATGGAAAATATAGTTTAGAGATAAATAGTAAAAAATTTGATTTATTAGCCAAAAATAATAAGACACTAGAAAAATTTAAACAACACATCAATTCAGAGAAGATTCAAAAAAAACTGTATTGGGAAATTTATACAAAATTATTATTTGCAAATAAAAGAAATTTACTTAGGTTAATTAAGTATTTAAGATTTCCATCTTTCAAGAATATAAATAGAATTAATAAATATTTATTTTCAAAAATTAAATTAGATTGTGAATTTTCTTATATTGAGAATATGGGAAAAATTGTTCCACACGTAGATTCTATTAAGGAAATTTGTACATTTCTAATTTACTTTCCGGACGAAAAACTCAATGATGAAGATATGGATAAACAAGAAAGTTATGGGACTAGTTTTTGGGAGTCTGATTTAAAAAATTTTAGTAATAAACATCTTATTCTAGAGAAAGATGAAAAAGAATTTAAAGAAAAAAATAAAATTTTTTATATTTCTAGATTTAAAAAAAATCATTGTTGTGGTTTTTTAAGAAATGATAAATCATGGCATACTGTTGAGCCAGTGAATATTAATCCAAACTATATTCGAAAATCAATTAATATTAATTTTATTTTAGAAAATTAAATTGAAAAAAAAAATTATAATTTTAATTATAAATAAGCATATTGGTGAAATAGATTGGATTTTACCTTTATTATATAAAATTAAAAATAAATATAATTTTATAACAATTTTCAATAATGATGAAATATTTTCAAGCTTGACCAAAAATAAAAGTCTATTTCTATTATGGAAAGATATTAATCAAGATTATTTAATATTAAAAAAAAGGAATGACTTAATTTTAAAAATTATTTTAAAATTTACAACTTTATTTAATTTCAAAAAAATAAGTGAAAAAATTAATTTAAAAATACATAATATTTCTAAAATTAAAATGACCAGAAAAATTAAAATTAATGAAATAAAATATATTTTCTTGACATATAACAATCATTCATTTTGGCCGCAATCTTTAAAAAACTTTTGTAATAATATTCAAATTGTAAGATTTCCAGAAGCACAACATATATGGGATTATAATTCAAAGTATAATTTAAAATTTATAAAATATGAAAAATTAATCTCAGATATGATTATACTTCCATATAAATACGATGTTTTTTCAAAAAATTTTTTAAAAAAGAAGCAAATAATTAATTGTGGTATTCTAAAATATGAAAAAAAATGGAGCTCTAAAGTTCGCTCTATTAAAGACAAAAAGTTACCTTCAAAATTTTTTTTAGTAGTTACCAGGCCACCATTTGATGGTAAAAATGATAAAAAATATTTTTCAACTGAATCTTTTGAATATATGTTGAGAAGTATTTTTAATTTAGCAAAAAATTTTCCTAGTTATAATATTGTTTTTAAAACCCATCCCAACGGAACAGAAAAAAAACTAATTACAGATCTAGCAATTAAAAATAAATTCGAAAATTATTTTTTTTCAAATGATCATTTATTTAATCTAGGTGCAAAGGCAAAGATTTGCATTAGTTTTTATACATCAGGTATTTTAGATTTAATATATGTTAATAAAAATGTAATTGAGTTTTGGTTGGGGGATATTGACAATTTAGATCTTATTAAAAATAAAAAATTGCATAAATGGCAGACTATTTATGCTAAAAATAAATTAGTTAGAAATGTTGAAAATTATAAAGAATTATTAGATATGACAAATAAAATACTATTTAAAAACAATACTATTAAACAAAAAAAAATAAATTTATTTTTTAATGAAAATAAAAAAATTAATAAAGAATTAAATATTACCAAGTTTTAGAAAAGTTTTAATTTTATGAAAATTTGTGCTGTAATTCCTGCAAGATATTATTCAAAACGTTTGTCGGGTAAACCATTATTAAAAATAAATAATAAAGAAATTTTATTAAGAACTTATGAAAGAGCAATTAAAGTATTTAAGCCAGAGGATACATATGTTTTTACAGAAAGTGAATTTATTGAAAAAAGATTAGGCAAAAAGATTAAAAATATTATTATCCAGAAAGGAAAATTTTTCAATGGCACAGATAGAGTATCTAAAGGTTATAGCAAAATAAGAAAAAAGTACGATGGAGCATTAATTATATCTTGTGATAATTCCTATATTAGAAAAGATACAATAAAACAAACTCTCAATACTTATAAAAAAATTTTTAAACTGAAAGAGTATTGTGGGGCAACAGTTCATAAGAAAGAAAAGAGTGAGAAAATATTTTATAACAAAAGTATTGCTAAAATTGTTGTGAATAAAAAAAACGAAGTTATGTATATTTCAAGATCACCAATTCCTAATTGTCATAAAAAAACACAAATATTCAATACTCATCATGGCCCCGTATGTCTAAAAATAAACTATTTAAAATCTTTTCATAAAATACCAAATACAAATTTACAATTAAATGAAGATAATGAATGGTTGAAACTTATTGAAAGTGGTTTTAAAGTTATGTCGAACCAGGTAAAAAATATTTCAAGAGAAATAAATACTAAAGCAGATTTAAATTTCTATAAAAAAATTAAAATATGAATAACTTTTTTAAGCTTAATTATAACAATTATTTTATACAAAAATTTAGCACTAATAAAAAGTTAAGAAATTTTAAAAACAATCTTTATTGGAAAGATTTTAAAAATTTTAAAGATCCAGATGGTAAATTAAGAAATCTTTCAATTGAAAGAAAAAAAAAATTAATAGATCTTAAAAACGAAATTAGTTTTATTAAAAATAAATTTAAAAATCGCAAATGTAGAATAATTGATTTAGGTAGTGGATTTGGTTTTTTTTTATCTGCTTTTGGAAAAAATTGGGAAAAACACGGTATAGAATTATCTGATTTAGCTAGTCATGACTCAAAAAAATGGTCGAAAATACATAAAATTGATTTAGAAAAAAAAATTACAATTTCAGATATGAAAAAACTTGGAAAATTTGATGTAGTTTTTAGTTATCACGTTATTGAGCATTTAAAAAATCCAAATCAATTCATTCTTAATGCAAGAGAGTTGTTGAAAGACAATGGAATATTTATTTTAGGTACTCCAAATTTTGATAGTGGTTGTGCAAGATTATTCAAAAAAAAATATCGCTTTTTTCATGATAAAACACACATAACCTTTTTTTCTGAAAATTCCTTATATCGATTATTTGATGATTATGGATTTGAAGTTTTTAATGTTGATTATCCATATTTTGAAACTTATCATTTTAATCTTAATAATTTAAAAAAATTATTTAATAAAAAACAAGTTTCACCACCATTTTATGGAAATATTATGACATTTTACACAAAAAAAAGGTCAAAAAAAAGTCTAAAAGATTATTTAAAATATAAAACTCAAAGATTTAAAAAATTAATCAAGTAAATATAGGAGATAAAATTGTTTAGTGGAAAAACTATATTAATAACTGGTGGTACAGGTTCATTTGGAAATGATTTCATAAAAAATATTTTAAAAAATAAATTAAGTTTTAAAAAAATTATAGTTTTTAGTAGAGATGAGTTTAAACAATTTAAACTAGAAGCGAAAATACCTAAAAATTCACAAAAAAAGTTTAGATTTTTATTAGGTGATATAAGGGATTTAGATAGATTAAACTTCGCGTTTAAAGATGTTGATTATGTAGTTCATGCTGCTGCATTAAAACATGTCCCTAAGGCAGAATATAACCCATTTGAGTACATAAAGACTAATGTGATAGGAACGCAAAATGTTGTAACTGCAGCATTAAATAATAATGTAAAAAAAGTAATTGCCTTATCTACTGATAAGGCGAGTAGTCCTATAAATTTGTATGGCGCTACAAAATTATGTGCAGATAAATTGGTAACTTCAGCCAATAATATTAAAGGTAATAGACAAATTAAGTTTACAGTAATTAGATATGGAAATGTTTTTGCTAGTAGAGGATCAGTAATACCTAAGTTTTTAGAGTTAAAATCCAATAATTATTTTCCAATAACAGATAAATCGATGACAAGATTTAACATTAGTTTGAAAGATGCATATAACTTAGTTATTTGGTCTTTAAATTATAGTTACGGTGGTGAAATAGTGGTACCAAAAATTCCTAGTTATAAAATTACTGATTTAGTTAAAGCAATAAATCCTAAAGCAAAATCAAAAATTATTGGAATAAGATCTGGTGAAAAAATTCACGAAGAAATGATTTCGTATAATGAATCTAGAAATGCAATAGTATTAAAAGATAAATATTTAATTTTATCTGAAAATAATAAAGATAGTGCAAAAAAATATTATAAAAAATTTGCCGGTTATAAAAAAATTATTAAACAGTTTAAATATGGCTCAAATCAAGAAAAGTATATATCTATAAAAAATTTGAAAAACTTAATTAACGAATATGTTGATAGCAAAAATGATTAATTATGGAAATCATTTTGTAGACAAAGAAGATTTAAAAAAAATAACAAAACCTTTAAGTGAAAAATATCTAACTAGTGGGAAATATCTAAATCTTTTTGAAAATAAAATAAAGAATTATTTTAAATGTAAATATGTCATCGCATGTTCAAGTGGAACATCAGCAATTTTTTTAGCAATGAAGTCATTAAATTTAAAAAAAAATGATATTATCATAATGCCGATAATAAATTTTGTTGCCTCAGCAAACATTGCTAATTTACTAGGTTGTAAAATATATTTTGCTGATGTGCATGAGAAAACGGGACAGATGACACCCGAGACTCTAAAAAATTGTATTAAAGATAACAAACTAAAAAAAATTAGTGTCGTACTAACCATGTACATGGCAGGACATCCTTATAACATTTCAGAATTTTATAAACTTAAAAATAAATATAAATTTACTCTTATAGAAGATGCTTGTCATGCATTTGGATCTCAATATAAAATTAACTCTTTACATAAAATTGGATCGTGTAAACATAGTGATATTGCTACTTTCTCATTTCACCCTCTAAAAACTATTACAACTGGTGAAGGGGGGTGCTTAACTACAAATAATTATAAGATCTTTCAAATGGCTAAAAATTTAAGAAACCATGGTTTCGACTCAAATTATAAAAAAGCTCATTGGCAATATGATCTTATAAAAAGTAGTCTAAATTTTAGATTAAGTGAGCTTAATTGTGCTTTAGGAGTTTCTCAAATTAAGAAAGTAAATTTTTTTTTAAAAAAAAGATCAGACTTAGCTAATAATTATTTTAAGTTATTTCGCAAAATTAAATTAAAAAAATATATTGAGTTACCACAATTTGATAAATTAAAAATTAAATCATCATGGCATCTTTTTTTAATTAATATTGATTTTACAAAATTTAATACAAAAAAAGAATTATTAATGAATCACTTGTTTAAAAAAGGACTAAAGGTTCAATATCATTATACGCCTATAAATCAATTTAGAATTTTTAAAGTTCCAAATACTGTTTTTAGAGGGGCAAAAAATTATAAAAGATCTACTATAAGTATCCCAATATTTGTTGCTTTAAATAAATCAAATCAAATTAAAGTTGTAAAATTAATTAATAATTTTCTAAAAAAAAAATTGATTAAATAATGAGGATAATTTTTAAATTTTTAGATAAAAAAGTAAAAAGAAATTTAATTATAATATTAATTCTATCTTTTTTTATTATTTTGCTAGAAACATTAAGCGTTGCTGCGATATTTCCTTTAATGAAAATTTTACTTGATACTGAATATTTAAAAAACATTAGTATCTTGAAAAATTTTCTCAATGTTTATAGTGAAAATACAATTTTAATAATTTTTATATCAATAATTTTTTTTATCTACACACTAAAAAATTTATTATTGTTAATATTCACGATTATTCAAAGTAAATTTCTTAATTTTGCAAATGCGAATTTTTCAAGTAATTTATATAAAATATATTTAAAGTTTGAATATCAAGAATTTCAAAAAAAAAATACAAGTTATTATTTAAGAAATATAATTGATAATGTTAATGCATTTTTTGGAACATTTATTAAATATTTGATAAGTTTCATTACAGAATTGTTTATAGTTTTGGGTTTATTTATAATTATGTTTATAGCATCTCCAATAACTAGTATTTTATTTGTAATTAGCATGGGTTTAATTGGAGGTTTAGTTTATCTTTATCACCAAAAGAAAATTTCATTTTGGGGGAGTATTATTCATGAAAATTTAGTTAAAAAGTTAAATCAAGCTAAGAGAGGACTTACACTATTCAAAGAGATTAAGTTATTTAATAAAGAAAATCACTTTGTAAATAGCTATTTTCAAATATTAAAAGATATTGCGAAAATTTCTTATAAGTTTGATGGGGTAATGGCTTTACCGCGACTTTTTTTGGAAGTTGCTGGTATATCTTTTATTTGTATTTTTATTTTAATTAAGGTTATGAGTAATCAAGATCCATCGGATTTTTTACCTATTCTAGCTTTGTATGCATTGTCAGGCTTTAGGTTAATGCCATCAGCAAATAGGTTAATTGGTGCAATTCAAAGATTAAAATTTTCGAGGCCAATGATAGATTTTTTAGAGTCAGAAATTGAGAGATTTCATTCAAAAGAGTTTAAAAACATAAATAATCAAGATTTTAATTTCATTTTTAATCAAAAGATAAATATTAAGAATTTAGTATTCAAATACCAAGAAAGTGAGAAGAAAATTTTTGATAATTTTAATTTAGAAATAAAAAAAGGTGAATATGTAATTATTAGAGGACCTAGTGGTGTTGGAAAAAGTACTTTAATAAATCTTATTTTGGGTTTGTTGAAGCCAATAAGTGGCGAAATTCTTATAGATAATCAAAATATTCATAAAAATTTGGGAAAATTTTACAACATTATAGGACATGCTCCTCAAGACATTAATTTAATTGACGATACTTTAATGGCAAATATAGCATTTGGATGTTTCTCTGAAGAGATAGATAAAAATCGAATAATTAAATCTATAACTATTGCTGGATTAAAAAATTTTGTAGAAAATCTACCAAATAAACTTGAGACAGATGTTGGTGAAAAAGGTTTTAAAATATCTGGGGGACAAAAACAAAGAATTGGTATTGCTAGAGCAATTTATACTAATCCTAAAATCATTATTTTAGATGAGTCTACTAATGCCTTAGACTCTGACACAGAGTTAGAGATAATTAAATCTTTGAAGAATGAAAAAATGACAGTAATTCATATTACACATAAAAAAGAATTATTAAAACATTCTGACAAAAATTTTACATTAGACTAGTCACTCACGAATGAAAATTTTATATGATAATTCAATTTTTTTTAACCAATCTTATGGTGGTATATCGAAATACTTTATTAAATTATTTAACTCTTTTAGTAAAAAAGATGAAGTTAATTTTTTAATTTCCCATGGTATTCATAAAAATGAATATTTAAAAAATTTTCATTCTAAATCATATTTTTTAAAAAAATATCCACCGTTATGTGAAAAAATATTTAGTAGATTTAACAATTTTAATTTAAAAAAAAATAATTTATTTTTTAAACCAGATATTATTCACTATACTTATTATGGACCTCAAATCTCAAAAAGTTGTAAATCAATTTTAACAGTTTATGATCTAACACACGAAAAATTTTATAAAAAATATGGATTCAAGAAACCATATTTTAATTATAGAAAAAAAATTTTTGATCATGTTGATGCTATCATCTCAATATCTGAAAATACAAAAAAAGATTTGATAGATATTTACAATATTAATGAAAACAAGATACATACCATCTATCTTGGTATAGATAGTAATTTAGATAAAAATTTAAATTTAAATAAATCTAAAAATCAAAATCCTTATATACTTTATGTAGGAAACAGATCAAAACATAAAAATTTTATAAGTGTAATTAAAGCTTACTCAAAATCAAAAAAAATAAATAATAATTTTGATTTTTTATGCTTTGGTGGAGGAAATTTTAATTCATATGAAAAAAATTTATTTTCTAAACTAAACGTTATCAATAAAGTTAAGCAGGTATCAGGAGACGATGCTAATTTAAATGAGTTTTACAAAAATGCAAATTTACTAGTTTACCCAACACTTTATGAGGGATTTGGACTTCCACCAATGGAGGCAATTCAAAATGGTTGTCCAGTACTGATATCAAATGTTGAGTCTTTGAAAGAGATATATGGTGATAGCGTGATTTACATAGATGATCCTTTAAATATTGATGAATGGACTCAAAATATTGAAATTCTTTTATTTCAAAAAAAAATTAGTGAGGAATTTTTAGTTAAAGGAAAAAAAAGAATTGAATTATTTTCTTGGAATAAATGTGCAGATCAAACAAAAAATTTATATCAAAAGTTACTTTAAAAATCTAAACAATTTAATTTCTTGACAAATTGGTCTTGTAATGATTTTAGTTGAAAATTTATGTATCACTTAAATTTACCAAATCTATCTAAATTAGAAAAAAAATATTTAAACGACTCATTCGATAAGGGATGGCTTTCTAGCTCAGGAAAGCATACTCAATTACTAGAAAAGAAAGTTAGTAAGTTTATAGGAGTTAAATATTGTGTTGCGGTACAAAGTGGTACAGCTGCATTGCATGCAGCTTTACTTGGTATGGGGGCTGATAAAAATTCAAAAATTATCTCACCAAATTATAGTTGCATATCAAATTTATCATCTATTAAACAATGTAATTCATTGCCTGTTTTAGTTGATGTTGAGTTGGAAACATTAGGCTTAGATTTAAAACTACTTAAAAAAGCAATTAGTCAAACCAAACCAAAAATTGTTCAAATTGTACATGTGTATGGTCATCCAGCTAAGAATACAAAAGAAATTATAAATTTTTGCAAAAGTAAAAAAATTTTAGTTTTAGAAGATGGAAGTGAAGCACTGGGAGCTTCAATAAATGGTAAAAAAATTGGTTCCTTTGGAGATGTAAGTGTATTTTCAACCAGATCTGAAAAAATGATAGGAGTAGGAGAAGGTGGATTAATATGTACAAATAATAAAAAAATATTTCAGAAAATCTTATTATATTGTTCTAGAGGAGCAAAGGAAAGAACTAAGAAAGATAAATATTGGAAAAAGTATTTTATTAGTGAACATGGATTTAATTATTTATTGCCACATTTGCTTGGTGCAGTTGGAAGAGGTCAGATTGAGAGATTTAAAAAAGAGATACTTCCAAAAAAAATAAAAGTAGGAGAATTATATAGAGAAATATTTGTAGAAAATGAGAAATACAAACTTATTCAAAATGAAGTTAAAGGTAATAAATCAGTATATTGGTTGAATGGAATTTATTTAAAAAAGTTAGATAAAAAAAAAATATTTAAATTAGGTGAAAATCTTCAAAAAAGAGGAGTTGAAGTGAGATCTGGTTTTTGGCCATTATCTGATTTCAAGTTTTTTAAATCAAAACTTTATTTAAATGGTTCATCAAAAAAAATATTTAATAAAATAATTGTTTTGCCATCTAATTGGTTATTAAAAAGAAAAGATATACTTAATATAAAAAAAATACTAAATACTGAAATAAAAAAGATAAGTGGAAGATAATAGTCAATTTAAATCATACAATAATTTTATTAAACGTGATGATAAAAAATTTTTACACGGTGGTATTAGATTAAAAGGAGCATTAAAAAATAGTTCTGATCAAAAACCTTTAATTTCAGTAATTACAGTTGTTCTTAATGGGGATAAGTACTTAGAAGAAAATTTTGAAAGTATTCATAATCAGAATTATAAAAATTTTGAACACATTATAATAGATGGAGGATCCAAAGATAAAACTTTAGATATAATTGGAAGTAAAAATCATTTAATTGATTATTGGATTTCTGAGACGGATGATGGAATATATGATGCTTTTAACAAGGGTTTAAAATTATGTAGAGGAGACTACATAGTATTTATAAATTCTGATGACAGACTTTACGATCAAAATGTTTTTAAAACAGTAATTGAATATTTTAAAAATAATAAAGAAATTGATTTTATCTTTGGTCCAGTAAGAAAACATTGGGGATTAGTACATGGTTACAAACCCTGGAAATTAAAATTTAGTTGGGGTTTTTACTCAAGTCATTCAACAGGTTTTTTTATAAAAAAAAATTCAGCAAAAAAAATAGGATTATATAATTTAAAATACAAATATTCAGCGGATTATGATTATTTTTATCGTATGATTGTCCATCTTAAAATGAAAGGAGTTTCAGCAAAGAAAAATGAAATATTTGGGATTTTTAGAAGAGGTGGGTTTTCAAGCACAGTAAGTTTTTTGGATCATTTTTTTGAGACTATAAAAATACGTTTAGATAATAAGCAAAATAAATTCATTGTATTAATTATTTTTATTCTCAAATATTTAAAGAACTTTAAAAAATTTTAATAAATGAGAAAAAAAGCATTAATATTCGGAGTTTCAGGGCAGGATGGTAGCTATTTAACCAAACTTTTAATTCAAAAAAAGTATATTGTATACGGAACCACAAGATCAAAAAACAAATACATTAAAAATTTTAAGAAGTTAAGTATAAATAAAACTAAAGTTAAAATATTTGTTGTAAATCATTTTCAAAAAAAGAAAATCGAAACTATAATAAGAAAAATTAAATGTGATGAAATATATTATTTTTCAGGTGTTTCGTCTGTAAGTGAGTCTTTCAAAAAGGAAAATTTAACAATCGAGTCTAATGTAACAGGATTAATAAATATTTTAGATGCGGTGAATAAAATAGATAAAAAAATAAAAGTTTTTAATCCAATATCTACTGATTGTTTTGGAGATCAAAAAAAATCCATAAGTGAAAATTCAAAGTTTGATCCGTCTAGCCCTTATGCTTTATCAAAAGTAATAAATTATTATATTGGCGAAAATTATAAAAATAACTTGAAATTATGGGTATCAAATTCTTTTATATCAAATCACAATTCTTTACTTAGAAATAAGCAATTTATATTTGGAAAAATTATAAATTATATAAATAAAAAAAATATAAATACTAAAAAAAAATTATTTGTTGGTAACATTGATATTAAAAGAGATTGGGGTTGGGCACCTGAGTTTGTAAAATTTATATATTTAATTATGCAAACAAAAACAGCAAAGAATTATGTAATTGGTACTGGAAAGAAAAGAAGTTTAAGATTAATCATAGATAAGTTTTTTAAAAGATATAATTATGATTATAAAAAATATATTAAAAAAGATAAAAGTTTAATTAGATTAGGCGAATCAAAAGAAACTTATGCAAATCCAAAATTATTGAAAAGAACTTTCAATAAAATACCAAGTGTTTCAATAGACAAAATAGTAGATAATTTAGTAAAAAATAATTTTGATTAATATGAAAATTTTAATTACAGGTGTTGCGGGATTTATTGGATTCAGTTTTGCAGAATATTTGCTTAAAAAAAAAAATAAATTTAAAGTTTATGGAATAGATAATTTAGATGACTATTATTCAGTAAAATTGAAAAAAAAAAGACTTAATGTACTTAATAATTATAAAAATTTTTCATTTAAAAAAATTGATATAACAAATAAAAAAAAATTACAAAAATATATAAAATTTAATAAGTTCAACCAAATTTTTCATTTTGCAGCTCAGGCAGGTGTCAGATATTGTTTAGTAAATCCACTTAAATATGTAAAAGTAAATATTTTTGGGTTTTTAAATATTATTCAGGCAGTTAGAGACAACAAAATAAGAAAATTCTTTTATGCATCATCTAGCTCTGTTTATGGTGAAGTATATAATTTTCCAATAAAAGAAAATGCTAATTTAAATCCTAAAAATGTATATGGAAATACTAAAAAAATAAACGAATTTATTGCTAAATATTTTTTCAAAAATTTTAAAATTTCATCTGTTGGTCTTAGATTTTTTACAATTTATGGAAAATGGGGAAGACCGGATATGTTGTTGTTAAAAATACTTCAATCTCAAAAAAAAAATAAGAGCATACATTTAAATAATAAAGGAAATCATTATAGAGATTTTACTTACATTAATAACGTAAATATTATTTTGAATCGATTAATGAGAAAAAAAATAAATGGAAGCCAAGTATTTAATATATGTTCTGGAAAACCAATATATATTTTAGATATTATTAAATTAATGGAAAAAAAAGCTGGGAAAATCAAAAAAAAAAATGCAGCAATAAATCCTGCTGATGTTTATAAAACACACGGTTCAAATAAAAAAATATTAAATTATCTTAAATTAAGAAAGATAGACATCAATCATGAAAAAAATATAACGAATTTAATTGAGTGGTTTTACAAAAAAAAAATTTATAAAATTATTTAAAAATTATTTAAAAATTTTTAAAAAATTTAATTTAATTAATTTTACAAGATATCTAAAAAAATAAATTTTTCTAATATGTTTATGCTCTAAATGATCTAGCTTAATATTTATTTTAATTTTATCTGGTGATTTGATTGGAAATTTCATTAGTGAATTTTTTAATTCAGGGAATGTATCGTCACCTTTACCATGAGTAGAATCTGGTCCCCAACCAATATGTTTACATAAATTTTTATAAGGCCTAATAATTAAACCATTATTTTTCCAAATACTGAAAAGTAATTGGTAATCCCATGATTTAATTTCCTCTAAGTAAGATAGCTTAAATTTTTGATAAAAATAATGTGCAACAGAAATATTAAAGTTAAAAAAATAAATTAGCCAAAAAAATTCTTTTAAACCTTTCCAGCTTTTCATTTTTTTATCATTTTCTTGCCATCTATCTTTCCAGATAGCCCATCCATGTGTGCCTGGACAATTACTAAAATAGTAACTATTTTGACTTAAAATATTTTCAAAATAATAATTTCCTGAAATCATCTTAATTTTTTTATTTTGACGATATTTATTAAGAGTGAATTTACAAAATTCAAAAAAAGATATATCTGGTAAACAATCATCTTCTAAAATTACACATTCATTCTCTTGTTCGAAACACCAATCAATTGCTTCATTTATATTTATCTTTAAACCAATATTTTTTTTTCTAAATTTTTTATGAATTTTGCAGTCCCAATCAATTTTTTCAAAAATTAAATTTCTTACTAAATTACAGTTTTCTAAATCTTTCTCTATTTCCCCTCTTGGTCCATCAGCAGCTATATATAATGTTTTAGGTTTAAGTTTTTTTAATACTTCAAAAATTTTATCAAGATATTTAGTTCTGTTAAAAACTATAAGCACAATTGGAGTGTTAAAACTATCCATTTGTTTTTTTGTAGTATTTGAAAACATAATGATTAAATTGTTTAATAAATATGAAATATATTGTTTTCATACTAAAACTTTTATTAGATGCAGTAAGAGATACGTTTAAAATAGTCAAGCATTTTAATCTAATTAAACATAATAATTTTTTAGTTATATTTAAAATGTTTATTATAAGGTTCTTTTTTAGTTTCAGTTCAATAAGAAAGTTTCAAAAAATTAAATCAAGCAATTATATATCTAAAGAAATTTATTTTGAAGACTCAGAAATCAATGTAGAAAAAATTTCTAACGAAATTGATAACTTGGGTCATGCCAACTCACTTAAGTTAAAAAAAAATTATGTTGAGGAATTAAAAAAACTTGTTTTTGATAGTCAAAACTTTGATTTTAAAAAAATTAGTAAAAATAAAGTAAATCTAAAAAAAATGGATAATGAAAGTGAGAAAGAATATGTGCAAAGATTAGAATCATCAAAAATCAGTCGTCTAACAGGTACAATTAACTTAAAAGATGAAAATATTTTAAAAAGTATTATTACGTCAAAATCTCTTATAGAAATTGCAAAGTCATATTTGAATACTAATTGTATTTCAATAAATGCTACTTACTTTATATCAAATCCGATTAAAACATCTGAAGAAGAAAAATATTCTAATGCACAATATTTCCACTGGGATAATGATTTTGTTAAATTTTTTAAATTTTATATTTATCTATCAGATGTTGATGAATTTGCAGGTCCACATGTATTTGTACCCTTTTCTCATAAATATAAAAAAAAACAACATAGGCTATGTCGGCTTTATAGCGATGATAAAGTTTTGTCTGAATACAATAATATTAAGTATTTTAAGGGGGCTGCTGGTACAAGTTTTTTTACGGATAGTTATGGATTACATAAAGGAGTTCCACCTTTAAATAAACATAGGTTGATGTTAAATATTCATTTTGGAAAAGGAAAATTACTTTATAGTGAAGATGATTTATTTATTAATCTAAAAAAATAAAAAATTGAAAAAAAAAATTAAAAATTTTACAAAAAACTTAATTCGTAAATTTGGATGGCGATTAGAGAAAATAAGAAAAAATAGTTTCTATAATTTAGAAAAACCAAACTTAGAACTAATAACTGCTTTAATAAACTGTAAAGGAATTATTCATGTTGGAGCACATAGAGGAGAAGAGGCGCCTGTTTATGAATGGTTTGGGAAAAAAGTATTATGGTTTGAGGCAAATCCATATATTTTTAAAGATCTTGAAGATAATATTTATAAATACAAATACCAAAAAGCATATAAAACCTTACTTCTAGATGAGAAAAAAACAAATGTAAAATTTAATCTATCTAATAATGATTTTGCATCATCTTCAATTTTCAACTTTGGAAAGCTTAGCGAGGGTAAGAATTCTATTTGGCCAGAGAAAAATCTTAAAATGATAAAATCAATCAATATCGAGTCAAATACTTTTGACAATTTGGTTAAAGAAAAAAATTTAGAAATTGAAAATTATAATCACTGGGTAATTGATGTACAAGGTTCTGAATTATTTTTTTTAAAAGGTGCTAAAAAATCTCTAAGTTGTTGTAAATCAATATATATTGAGGTAAGTAATGATCAAATATATCAAAATGGTTCAAAGTGGGCTGATGTTAAAAACTTTTTAACAAATTTAGAGTTTAAACAGATCACTGAAATGAATTCAAATCACACAGATGTTTTATTTGTTAAAAGTTCTTAAAACCACCTAGAAATTCAGGAAGAATTTTTTTAATATACCATAAAAATTTTGCATAAATAATATTTTCAGAATTAAAACCATTATCAATTTTGAACAATTTAAAATTTAGATTATGGTAATTTACAAATTTTGCAGCATCTGGAACATGTGACTCAGAACACACTATTCCACTTGTTTTTGACAATAGGTACATATCAATTAAATTCTCTCTACCTATCATGTATCTATGGTTAGCTCTTTCATAATTGTTAAAAATGTCATAATTGTCTGATCTGTAACTTGAATATGAACACAAAATATTATTATATTTTTTTTTTAGTCTCTTGTAATAATTAATATCTTCAGTAACTAAATATATTAAATTATATTTATCTTCTTTCATTTTTTTGTCTACTAAACTCACAATTTGATTAAATGTAGGAGGGAATGGGTGCCTTTCCTGCGTTTTCATATCAGTTCCTCTAAAATGTACTCCAAGAACTTTTTTATTTAAAAAATATTTTTCCTCAAAATTTTTTATATCATCCAAAATATTCTTCTTGATTTTAAAATATTTAATAAATAAATCATAATGTTTAGCTGTAAGATTCTCGAAAGTGTCAAACTCTTTAATTTTATTTGTTTTATTAGAAGTAATTATGACAAATTTGCTTTTATAAATTTCATCAAGTTTATATTGATTAATGGGATCAAAGTAATAATCCCACATATTTAATGAAGAATTAATTTTATCAGGTTCATTATATTTTGTTGGATAATTTTCAAAGTCAATTACAGGAATACAACCAAAATTTTCGCACAAATATAAATGGTGTAGAATGTAGTTTATATTTGAAAACATTCCACCACCTCTAAATCTTTGTATTACATAAAAAATTTTATTAGTATTTAGATTTCCAAAACATTTAATATTATAATTTAAATCTCTACTTTCATTTGACATTAGATTAAGTTTTAAATCTCTGTGAATATTGGATCTATTTTTATAAACTAGTTTTTTTATTATTTTCTTTATCATAAAAATTTAATTATTGAATAATAATATTCTTTCATACTTTTATCATAATTGAAACGATTAAGAGATTTAAAACCGAGTAAAATTTTTTTGTTATTTTTTTTTTTATTATAATTTAAAATAATTTTAGATAATTTTTTATAATTTCCGACATCAAATAGTTCACCAGCTTTTCCATTTAATAAAATTTCTTTTGGTCCTGTTGGGCAATTTGAAGAAATAATAAATTTTTTGAAAAATTGTGCTTCTAATAAAACATTAGGTAGACCTTCAAATTTAGAAGTAAGAACAAAAATATCTGTATCTTTAAAATATTTATATGGATTTTTTTTATATCCAACTAAAAATATTTTATTATTTAGTTGGTTATTATTAATAAAATTTTTTAATTTATATTTTTCAGATCCCTTGCCAATTAAAATCAGTTTTAAATTAATTTCATTTTTAATATGATTTATAGCTCTCAAAACTGTCATAAAATCTTTTTGCTGAGTTAATCTTCCAACAGATAAAATTTTAAGTATATTTTTTTTTGTTTGAAAAATGTTTTTCTTAGAACCAATAATTTTATTTTTTATATATTTTTTATCAAATGGATTGTAAATACACTTAGCTTTAACTGCAAATCTATCAAACATTTCTTGTTTAAATTCTAAAGAATTTACTATTGTTAAGTCTGCCTTTTTTAAAAAAATTTTAAATATTTTTTTTTTTAAAGTATTTTGTGACCAACCAGATGGAGATGAGTTAGATCGTGATATAATTTTAATTTTAAAAATTTTAGCTAAAATTATTGCATAGATATTTGCTTGAAAAGATAGGATTGTAACTTTTCTATTTTCTTTGATTATTTGAAATATTAATTGGATTAAACAAAAAATATACTTAAAAATTCGATTCTTTTTACGCAAAAATTTAAAGTCTAAACCTAAAAATTTTATTTTTTTATTAAAGTTTTTTTTGTAATCAAAATTTGCTGTAATAATAGCTATATCATTTATCTTTTTTGATAAATAATTGCTAATTAAAAAAAGGTTTTTTTCGACACCACCGTCTTCAATAGAAGGTATGAAAATAATTAATTTTTTCATAAAATGAATTTGTAAGTTATCTTATAGTCCTTATATAACAAACTTATAATTCAAAATTATATGAAAAAAAAAATTTTCTATTGGTCGCCATTTTTATCAAAAATAGCTACAGAAAAAGCTGTTGTTAATTCCGCATCAAACTTTGGTAAATACTTTAAAGATTATGATTGTTATATAATAAACGCCATTGGAGAGTTTACAAAATATAGTAATTTAAATTTAATTAATTTTTTTGAAAAAGATATTAAACAATATTTTCCTTATAATGGCTTTTTAAAATCTAGATTTTCATTTTTGATAATTTTTTTAATTACATTTTTTAAATTAAAAAAACTTTTATCAGAATCTAAACCAGATTATTTTATTATTCATTTGATCAGCCCCCTACCCTTAATATTAAATTATATATTTAGTTTTAAGACTAAATTTATTTTAAGAATTTCTGGTTTTCCAAAAATGAATTTCATAAGAAAATTTTTTTGGAAAAAAATGTTAAAAAAAATTAATATCATTACTTGTCCAACAGAACTGACCAAGGATTATTTAATTAGTAAAAATATTGTTGATGTAGATAAAATTTTTGTTCTCAAAGACCCTATAATTTCATTAAAAGAAATAAAAAAAATTAATATAAAAAATTATGAAAAAATACAAAAACCATATCTTCTTGCAGCTGGTAGGTTAACCAATCAAAAAAATTTTAGTTTTTTAATAAAGTGTTTCAAAAAAATCACTAAAAATCACGATGATGTAGATCTTGTTATTTTAGGTGATGGTGAACTCAAAAAAGAATTAAAAAATTTGATTGAGGAACTTTCACTTAAAGATAAAGTTAGATTAATTGGTCACACAGAAAATATTTTTAGTTATATGAAAAATTGTAAATGTTTTTTGCTTCCATCCTTATGGGAAGATCCAGGTTTTGTTTTAATTGAGGCAGCTTTTTTTAGAAAAATCGTAATATCTAACAATTGTCCTAATGGACCAAAGGAATTTTTCAAAGAGTTAGATTATCCTCTAGTCTCAAATAATTTTAAAGATGAAAATGAATTTTCTGAAAAAATTAAAAGTTTTTTAAATAATGAGAAAAATTTTGAAAAGTTTAAATTGAGTTTGCTTAAAAAAACAAAAGATTATACAGTCTATCAACATTGTAAAAAACTTTCTGAAATTTTATCTAAATGAAAAAACAATGCAAAAAATAAAATAATATTAAAAAATTATGAGTGAGAGACATAATTACGGCTCAAGTTTTTATAACTTAACTTTGCGGAAGCATTTAAAGCGAGAGGTAATTAGCTTTCTAGGAAGATTAAGTTCATTTAAAAAAATTCAAACAGATAAAAAATATTTACAATTAGGATGTGGGGAGGATGATGTAGATGATAAATTTTTAAATTGTGATTTTTTTACATTTAGGTCACTCAACCCTTTTTTAAAAAAAAAAATGTATTATTTAGATTTACGATACCCATTACCCTTCAATAATAACAAATTTGAGGGAGTTTTTTCTGAACATACAATTGAACATCTTTATTCCTCAGAGGTAAAAAATTTATTTAAAGAAATTCATAGAGTATTAAGTGAAAATGGGATATTTAGGGTCATCACACCAGATTTGAAGAAATATATTAATTATTATGTCAAAGGTGAAAAATTTATAGATAGAGAATTTAAGTTTGGATGTGAAGCTATCTGGAATATTTCTAACAATTTTGGACATAAAAGTGTTTGGGATAGTGAATGGTTAATTTATCAATTAAAAGAAGCAGGTTTTAAAGAGGTGGTTGAAGTAAAGCGCAATACAGGAGAAAATAAAGATTTACTAATAGATAAAGAAGGTAGAGAAGCTGAGAGCCTATATGTTGAAGCAAAAAAATAATAAAATTCTTTTATATGGTGGAAAATCAACAGCTTACATAGTTAATAGTATGCTAAAAGATACCAAAGTAGAACCCTCATATATATTCGATCAATATTTAAAAGAGCCTTTTTTTTCATCTAAGGCAAAATTTTCAAATAAAAAAACTGATTTAAAAAATTTTATTGAAAAATCAGAAAAATTTTTCGTTTGTATTGGGATGATGGATGGGAAATTAAGAGATTATATCTCTAATTTATTAATTAAAAAAAATTTAAAACCATTTTCAGTAGTCAGTTCTAGTAGTAATATTGATAAGACTGTAAAACACGGGCATGGATTGTTATCAATGCCTAATTCAGTTGTACATAAATTTTCCAAATTAGGAAACAATTGTTATTTAAATGTAAATTCAGTAATTGATCATGAATGCGTTGTTGGTCATGGCGTTCATATTATGGGGTCAGCATATATTGCAGGAAGAGTTAAAATAGAAAATTTTGTTTCTGTAGGTGCTAATGCAACAATATTACCTGATTTAGTATTAGGTGAGGGATCAATTATTGGAGCAGGTGCTGTTGTTACCAAAAATGTAAAACCATATGATGTTGTTGTTGGTAATCCTGCTAGATTTTTGAAAAAAAATAAAAAAACTTATAATCTTAAAATTTTTTAGTTTTAAGAGATTATGAATATTGGTTTTATAATTAATTTTAATAAAGAGGACTGGATAGGTGGTTATAATTATTATTTACATTTATTTAATGGTTTAAAAAAATATAAAAAATTTAAATGTAATCCTGTTGTAATATTAGATACAAAAAAAAGATTAATAAAAAATAAAGAACTAAAAAAATTTGATTATAAAATATCTAGTATTTTTTCTAATCAAAATACAATAAAAAGAATATTTAATAAATTATTAATAATAATTTTTGGAAGAAACTTTTTATTTGAAAAATTTTTTATAAAAAATAATATTTCTATTGTTTCTCATACAAATTTTTTAGGAAAAAATAGTAAAATTAAGAGTTTTCCATGGTTTCCAGATTTTCAGGAACATTATTTTCCAAAATATTTTTCAAAAAAAAAAATAATATTTAGAAAATTAAATTTATATTATGCCAGCTATCATGCAAATAGGATTATAGTTAGCAGCAAAAGTGTTTATAATGATTTGGGTAAAATATCTACTAGAGCAATTAAAAAAGCTAGAATTTTGAGGCATAACAACTCTTTAATATCTCCTCAGAATTTATTGAGTAAAAAAATTTTACAGGAAAAATTCAAAATTAAAAATAATTTTTTTTTAGTACCTAATCATTATTGGAAGCACAAAAATCATATGTGTTTATTAAGAGCCTTGACAAAATCTAAAAAAAAAAATTTTACTATAATTTCAACTGGTAAATGTGAAGATCATAGAAATCCAAACTATTTCTCTGAAGTTAAAAAATTTATTCATAGAAATAACTTAGGTGAATATTATAAAATTTTAGGTCTGGTAAATTATAACGAATTGGTTTCACTAATGTATTACTCATCTGCAGTTATAAATCCATCCAAGTTTGAAGGTTGGGGTAATAGTGCATCTATGGCATTAAGTATTGGAAAACCAATTATAGTCTCAAATATTAAAACACATAAAGAATTAAAGGGAAAATCTATATATTATTTTAATCCAAATAACCCAATTCAATTGTCAGAAATTTTAAAGTATTTGTCAAAAAAAAAAAATAAAAAACAAAATAAAAATGATTTTACAAAATCGATTAAGAATAACGACATTAAAACAGAAGAATTTATTAAAAGTTTTATTAAAATATTGAATGAAAGTTAGCTTATGAGAAATATGGTTAGTATTATTATACCTTATTATAAAAAAAAAAAATTTATCAAAGAAACTTTAGACTCTGTCTATAACCAAACTTATAAAAATTATGAGATTATATTAATTTATAACGACAAGAATAAAGATGACTTTAATTTTGTTAAAAGTCATTTAAAAAAATTCCCAAGATATACTATAATTAAAAATTCTAAGCTTGGTGCTGGTATTTCTAGAAATCTTGGTATCAAAATTTCAAAAGGAAAATTTTTGGCCTTCCTAGACAGTGATGATTTATGGAGGAAAGATAAACTTAAAAAGCAAATTAATTATATGATAAATAAAGATATTTTAGTTTCACATACTGCTTATAAAGTAATTGATGAAAAAAAAAATTTTTTATATTGCCAACAAGCACGTCATTTAGAATATTCAGACCTGTTTAAATCTTGCGATGTTGGATTATCTACAGTTATAATAAAAAAAAATTCTAGATTTAAAATAAAATTTCCTTCCTTAAAAACTAAAGAAGATTATGTATTGTGGTTAAAAATTTCTAAAAGAGGTTATAAATTTCATGGCTTAAATTTACCTCTTGTTTCATGGAGAAAGACAAAAAATTCATTATCATCATCATTAACTCAAAAACTTCTAGATGGTTTTAGGGTGTATAATATTTATGAAGGTAAAAGTATAACGAACTCTTTGATAAATTTGTTGTATTTAAGTATCAACTATATTAAAAAAAAAATTTAGATTATGAAAAAAATAGCATTAATAACTGGTATTACAGGTCAAGATGGGTCTTATTTAGCAGAGTTTTTGCTAAAAAAAAATTATATTGTTCACGGAATAAAAAGAAAATCATCATCATTTAATACATCTAGGATAGATGATATTTACATAGATCCACATAAAAAATCTAATTTCTTTTTGCATTACGGAGATTTAACAGATGCAAATAGTTTAAATTATATTGTAAGCAAAGTAAAACCAGATGAGGTTTATAATCTTGCTGCTCAAAGCCATGTGGGTGTTTCTTTTGAAAATCCAGAATATACAGCTCAAGTAACTGGATTAGGAACATTAAGATTGCTTGAGTCTGTAAGAATATTAAGTTTAAAAAAAAAAGTAAAATTTTATCAAGCAAGTACATCTGAACTATTTGGAGAAAAATTTAATTATGGATCTTTTAATGAAAGGTCAGTTATGTCTCCAAAATCTCCTTATGGTGTTGCAAAACTTTACTCTCATAATATTACTCAAATGTATAGAGACTCTTATAATTTATTTGCTTGTTCAGGTATTCTTTTTAATCATGAAAGCCCAAGAAGAGGTGAAACTTTTGTTACAAGAAAGATTACAATGTTTCTTGCTAAGTGGATGAAATCACAAAATAAAAAAGAAATCTTATATCTGGGAAATATTTATGCGAAAAGAGACTGGGGGCATGCTAAAGATTATGTTGAAATGCAGTGGAAAATGCTTCAACAAAAAAAACCGCAAGACTTCATAATTGCAACTGGTAAAACTTATACTGTAAAACATTTTTTTAATGAGTGTTGTAAATATTTAAAGCTAAACATTAAATGGCAAGGTAATGGTTTAAATGAGCAGTGTTTAGTTTATGAAAAAACAAAGTTTATCCCAATATTAAAAATAGACAAAAAATATTTCAGGCCACTTGATATTAATTTTTTAAAAGGTGATGCCTCTAAAGCAAGAAAATTTTTAAAATGGAAACCAAAGTATAATCTGAGAGACCTTGTTAAAGATATGATGAATCATGAGCTTGATAATCTTAATTAAATTTCATTATGGAAAATTATGATAAAAATTCAATTATATTTTTAGCTGGTCATAATGGTTTGGTTGGTTCAGCTATACACAGAAGATTAAAGGCCCTAAAATTTAAAAAAATTATCACAGTATCTAAAAAAAAATTAGATTTAAGAAATCCAATAAAGGTTGAAAAATTTTTTAAAAATAAGAAAATTGATTATTTAATAATTGCAGCTGCTAAAGTAGGTGGGATTCTAGCAAATAAAAATTACCAGGATGAGTTTTTAATAGACAACATAAATATTCAAAATAATTTACTTTTACTCGCAAAAGATAAAAAAATTAAGAGGACCATTTTTTTGGGATCCTCATGTATTTATCCAAAGAACTCAAAAACACCAATTAAAGAAAACAGTTTGTTAACTGGAAAATTAGAAAAAACCAATGAATGTTATGCTATAGCAAAAATCGCTGGTATAAAATTATCCGAAGCATTAGCCAAAAGATATAAACTTGATATTGTTGCAATAATGCCAACTAATACATACGGAAAAAATGATAATTTTGACATGGACAATAGTCATGTAATTCCAGGAATGATTACAAAATTTATTAAAGCAAAAAGAGAAAATAAAAATCAAGTAAAACTATTTGGAACTGGGAGGCCTGAGAGAGAATTTATTTATAGTGATGATTTAGCAAACGCTATTGTTAAAATGATTTTTATAAGTAAAAAAAAATTAAATAAAACTTTTAAAAATGAACTACCAATATTAAATGTTGGTACAGGTCAAAGCATATCTATTAAAGATTTAGCATTACTTATAAAAAAAATAATTAATTATAATGGGAAGATAATATTTGATAAAAATTATCCTGACGGAACAATGAAAAAAAATTTGGATTCAAGAATAATAAAGAGTCTCGGTTGGGCCCCAAAAATTAAAATAGATGAGGGCTTAAACAAAGTATATAATTCTATTAAAAATTATTATAGTGAGTAATTTTGTAAGATTAGATTTATTTATTATTTTACTCTTATCATTTATTTTTTTTTTATTCTTAAAAAAATTTAAAATTTTTAATTATCAAAAAAATAATGAAACACATAAAAACTTTGTTTCTAATTCAAAAGGTGTAAGTTTTTTACTGGGTTTTATTTTAGTTTTAAATTATACTTTTGCAAATGACGTCTATAAAATAGAAAATTTATTTATTTTGTTAATTTTTTTTATTGGATTAGTTTCAGATTTAAAAATTCTAGATTCACCCAAGCTTAGATTAATAATTCAATCCATTGTAATATTAATTTTTTTGATTTATGTAGATCTTTATGTTTATGATATTAGAATAGATTTTATTAATAAATTTTTATCAAACAATTTTGTTGCAATATTATTTACAACTTTTTGTTTAGCTATTTTACTAAATGGAGTAAATTTTATCGATGGATTAAATTGTAATGTTTTATTTTACTTTCTTGGTGTAAGTTTTATTTTATTTTTAGTTTCGTTAGATCATAATAACAAAGAACTTATAACAAATTACTCTTCACTTATTTACATATTAATTTTTTTAATCATTTTAAATTTTAAAGGTAAGAACTATCTTGGAGATAATGGATCTTATTCATTGGCATTCATAATTGGGATATTAATTATTAAAGATTTTAATTTAAAGCCAAATTTGTCGCCTTACTTTTTTGCAGTTCTTCTTTGGTATCCAGCTTATGAAAATTTATTTTCAATAATAAGAAAAATTTTAAATAGAAAAAAACCCTTTGAACCGGATACTCAACATTTTCATCAATTACTTTATTCTTTTATAATTTTCAAAGTAAAAAAAAATAAAAAACATAAATTTAATTACAACACATTTACTTCAATTATAATAAATATTTTTAATTATATAATTTTTTTAATCGCTTATAAAAACAGTAATCAAACACAACTTCTCATATCAATTATAATATTTGCGGTTATATTAAAAACTTTAATTTATTTTTATTTAAAAAAAAAGTTAATCACATTTAGAGGAATTTGATAAATAAAATACATGTTCATATTTTTCATAATAGCAATAGTTGTTTTTCATATTCATATGATTTTTTAAATATGAGTTTTTATTTTTTATTATTAATTCAGGGAGTGCAAATTCTTTCTGATACTTTATAAACTTATTTAAAAGAATATTTTTCTCATTAATAGATAAAAAAATGTTTTGAGGACTAGATGGCGATGTATTTATTAAATGCACCCATTCTTCATTAGAAAAATCCTCTTTATCGAAAAGATGTTTATTAATCTGACTTTTCTGATATTTTAGATAATAAAATTGTGATAAAAAACTATTAAAATATCGCCAACTAGCTTTTTCATTCTTAATTAAATTTAAAAATTTATCCTCGCTTACTCCAATAAATTTTAAGTAAAAAAAAAGCTCCTTTTCCATAAGATTTAGGTTTTTAGAGTTAAAAAATGTTGTAGTTAATAAAATCTGACTAAAATCGTTTAATATAAAATAAATTTGTAAATTTTCATCAAATGTAAGAACCTTTGTATTTGAGTTTATATTTTTTTTCTTAATAAAATTAATTGTTTTTTGAAAGTTAAAAACTTCACTAGTATCTCGTATTTTAGATTGTTTATAATAGAATGAATTAATACTAATTAAGGAAATTAAAATTAAAGAAATAACAAATATATTTTTATACTTGAATTTTCTAAGAATATTAAAAAAGAAAATATATACATAAATGAAAAAGTTCAACAATCCCGAATATAGAATAAGATTATTAAAATGATATATTTCAGAAATTTTTGGTGAAATTATTACGAATATTAAAAAACCGAATATTGAAGATATAAAAAAATAATAAAAAACTTCTAATCCATTATTTACATTAGTATTAATTTTTTTAACTAAAAAAAATAATATAGAATTTATTGTAAAAAAAATTATAAATTTAGATGAAGATAATTTAGTTAATACAGAATTTAGGATTATTTTTTTATTTTCAAAATTTATATCAGTTAATCCAGCTACTGATGTATATAACGGCTCTGCTTTTATCACAATAAAAATTTGAGGAATCATTAAAATTAAACCTATTGAAATAAAAAATAAATTCTTAAAATGAAATTCTAATTTCATTCTATTTTCGAGAAAAAATTTTTTAAAATAAATTATTAAGAACAATAATCCACAAATCGGTAGGTGATAATACACACTTCCAAATAATAATGAAAAAACAATTCCTATAAAAATTATCAATACAGGTGAATATGATTTAATTAATCTGATACTTAAATATAAAAACAATAATAAATATATTGAACTAACAAGAGGCCTTGGAAAGTTAGTGCTATGATAGTGTAGAAGTGAATTAAAATAAATACTTAAATTGTTAAGATTTAAAAAAAATATCAAACTAGGTAGACAAACTAATATTATAATTAAAGTAAAATTTTCAATTTTTTCCAATCCTATCAAATCAAATATTTTAAAATTTAAAAATAAAAATAAAAAAATGAATAACCATTCAGTAATTAAGAAACTAGATATTCCAAAAATTTTGAAGAATATTGAATGTATACCAATTGAATATATTGGGAAGGGTAAAAATAAAAAACTTTCATCATAATTATTATACACTGGATTTAAATCAAATTTTGAAAAACTATAAACAAGAGGCAAATAATGTCGATCGTCTACATTAAATAGTATTCTAGTAAAAATATCTAAATCAAAATTAATCAAATATGAATAAATCCATTTAGTTAAAAAAAATAATATTGATAAAAAAAATAAAATGTAAAAGTTTTTTTTATCTATCATTTCTTTGCTACAATTACTAAATGGAGACCTATTGGTAATGATGACTTGGCTATAATTTGTTTTTCAATACTCATTAAAAAAGAAAAAAATGAATTTATTATTTTAGGTAAATCAAACAAATTTGACTCAACTTTATTTTTAATTAATAAATTTTTAGTGTTTGATAATAATCTAAAGATTATAATAGGAAAAAGTAAAAAGGATGTAAAATATGACTTTTTTAATACACTCAAGTTATTTTTCTCTAATTTTTTTGAAATCTCATTAAGATAATATCTGTTTCCTGTATGCATTGTTTTATCATGACCTGTTAAAAAAATTTTATTTTGCAAAATTTTTATTGCTGGTGTAGTGATTACAACTATACCATCTTTCTTTAACAATCTAGAAAAGGACTTTAATACAGCATTAATTTTTATGTCTTTATGATAAAGCACTCCAGAACAGAGAATTAAATCAAATTTTTTTTTAATTGAAATTTTATTTAAATTCATCTTTTTTATATTTTTAACTCCTCTTTTTTTAGCAAGCTGAATTGCATAATTTGAATAATCTATACTTAAAACTTTACCATATTGTTTTAATTTGATTGAATTATACCCTGCTCCACAACCTGCATCTAATACGTAATTTTTTTTTTTCTTTTTTAAATATTTATCGATTAGTTTTAAAAAAATTTCTCTTTGTCCTTTAAACCACCAATAATTTTTTTCTAAGATATATTGGTTTTTATATTCACTTTTATCCATTTAATTCAATTCTATATAATTTAATCTAATTCCTAGCAATCTTGGATCAGGTGCTATTCTTTTAGAGAGTCTTGTTTCTTTATTGTAATTCATAATTTTAAGATAATTTAATTTTTTTAAATATTTTTTATCCGAAATATCTAAAATAATTTTTTGCTCTTCACCAAAATTTTCAATTTTACTATTGATTTTTTTATCATTTAGATAAAAATCAATATTTGTTTGTTTGTTTGCCTTATATTGAAAAATATGTCCTACTAGTGTGATTTTGTTAACAGTTTGTATATTTTTTTCTTCTAATTTAAAATGAATAGTTGAAGTTTTACTTTCCGACCAAAATGATTTTGAATTATACCATCCTAAACCAAAATTAAATAAATTTGTTCTTGGATATATTTTTTTATTTTTTTCAAAAATATTAATATTATTTTCTAATTTTTTAAGCTGATCAAAATCTCCCTTTTCCATATAATTTTTTTTGTTTGGTAAAAGTAACCAAATATTATCTCTAAAGAAAAAACCATGATTACTATTCTTAAATATACTGTAAATATCATAAATATGAGTGTTAGACACAATGTATGCACTTTTAGTATCAACTTTTTTATCAAAGAAATTATTATATAGATTGTATCTGTATTTTGTAATTTTTTGTCTGTCTGATCTTGATAAATATACAATGTCTGTACCTTCAAATTGATAATTTATTAGTATAGAGCTGTATTCAGCCAGATGGTCAGGCGAGCTAATTGGAAACGTGTGTCTTAGATATTTATAATTTTTTTTTGCAATACTCCAAATTTCGTTATCATTTTTTTTTAAGAAAGTATTATTATTATCCTTTAAGTATGCAGGAATTGACTTTATACCAGGAATTATATCTATAGTTTGTATAAAGAGTAATGTTAAAATAATTAAATATTTATAAGTTGGTAATCTATAGTATATTGTGACTATACCAAAAATTATTATCAAATAAGCAACAATCCAAATAAATCTGCCTGAAGATCTGATTATGCTTAATAAACCATACAAATATTTATTTAATTCTAAATTTAAAATTTCAGCTGAACCAAATGACAAATTTGTACTAACAGCCATTATTAAAAATAAAAAAGAAATTGTGGAATAAATTTTAAAGTTTCTTTGAAGAAAATATTTATATTTTAAGGAGCAAAATATTGAAATACATAAAATTAAAATACCCCCAATACCTAAGTAACCATATCCTTCTTTTTCACCATCAGCATAATTTTTAATATCTGGAACAAAGGATGACCAATTTAGATTTAGTATCCCACCTTTGGGATCAAAAAAAGTTAATAAATTTGACTTATAATATCCATATCCAAAATCTATATTATCAACCAATCCAATAGAAAAAAAACCAATTAAGTATAGTAAAAAAATAGTGAATGAAGAATATATGGATAATAGTTTTAAACTTTTTTTAAAATTCTCAGTTAAAAGTATGTAAATAAATAAAAAAATTAAGATATTAATAGTTAAGTGGAGATTTATTAAAAGTGACAAAATGATTAATAAAAAATATTTTGATATATCTTGAGTTTTAAAAATTCTTAAAAATAAAATTGAAAGCAATAAAATCCAATTAGCTGCTAATGAAAGATGTATAAATGATCTTTCAATAAAGAATGGTATTAATATAAAAAAAAATGATGAAAGAATAGAATAATTAAAATTACTCGTAAAATTTAAAATTATTTTAAAACTTAAATAATACTGTAATAGAAAACAAATAATGATCCATAGCCCATAAAACTGAAAGTTATCACTTAAAAAATTTTTAAAAAATTTAAAGAAAATGTTTAAAAACGTAACATTATCAGCGTATAAAATAGAGGTCGAATACTCTAATCCATACGTTGGATTTGAAAAAATCGGAAATCTCCAAATATCACTTTTATAATATTTCCAAGGTAACTGATACGACAGAAGATCTGGATTATTTAACCAAGTATCATTATTTGGATTTAAATTCTCAAATCCTAAAAGAAATCCTGAAAATAAAAAAACAATTAATAAAGATATAAATAGTAAAATTTTATTTTTTTTAAAAAAAAAATTCTCCATTTATCTTTAAACTCAACTTCGGTACCTGATTTTGTTTTCACTAACCTCTTCGAATTTTAGTTTGTCATTAACTTCATCATATGGACCTTGTTTAATTTCAATAATCTTTGTGTTCTTAATAACTTTAAAACCATGAGCGCCATTTATAAGCATTAATATGTCACCACCACTAATTATTTTACTAAATAAATAATTCTTTTTGTTTTTATTTGAATAAAAATCAACACGTAGTTTTCCAGCAAAAACCAATATGACTTCAGTTGTCAAAAGGTTTTTTGTTATTTTTTTTTTGTGTATATGTGGTTTGATTATATGACCAGATGGATGGGACATATATCCAATTTGTTGTGTAAGTTCTTTGCCAGTAAAAAAATTAATACCTTTTTTTTTTTTATATTTTTTTCTAATTATTATTGCGTAAAGTTTTCTTTTATGTTTAATTTTTTCAATCATTAATTACTTCTAAATTTAATAATTAATATTCTAAAGAAATATAAAAAACCTAGTTTAAAAAATCTTAAAACATTAGGTGCAGTTTTGCTAATACTTTCATAGTCTGCAGGTTGTATGTATGGCATTTCTAAAATTTTTAGATTGTTTTTTAGACCTTTATATAAAAATTCAATAAAAAACTCTCCGTGTCCGTATGCTATTGGGATTGTTTTTTCTAGAGCGTTTCTATTCATCACAAAGATACTACTTGTATAGTCTTTTATTTTATTTGAAAGTATTATCCTAGAAAATAAATTTATTAATTTACTAGATAAAACTCTTAAACTACTACGTTTATCACCACCAGATTTAATGTATCTTGATAATAAAACAATATCATTTTGATTTAATTTTTTTATCATCAATGGAAATTTTTTTATTAATGTATTCATGTTTGAGTCAACCCATCCAATTTTATCACCGGAAGAATTGATTAATGCTAAAAGAAATGCAGATGCAAGTCCTCTGTTTTTTCTTACATAAAGTTTTAAATTTTTAAACTTTAGTTTCTTAATTATTTCAATAGTGTTATCAGTTGAATTATCGTCAACTATAATGATTTCAGAATTTTTTATATGTTTAAATATTTCCTTTATAGTTTTTTTGATAAATTTTTCTTCATTATAAGTACTTAAAAGAATTGAAATTTTAATTTTTTTCATTTTTTTTCATTTCAAAATCCAACATAATTTTTATTAACTTTTTCAATGGTGTTTTGTTTTTATATCCAAATTTTTGCTTAGCTTTTGAATAATTACCTAATAAAGTTTTAGTCTTACTAGGCCTTAAAAGTCTTTTGTCCACTTTCAGATATTTTTTGTAATCTAAATCTAATAAATCAAATGTATGTTTAACAAAATATTCAACACTATGTGCTTTTCCACTTGAAATAATAAAAAAGTCAGGCTTAGTTTGTTGCATTATTTTCCATGCAGCCTCCACATAATCTTTGGCATATCCCCAATCAATTTTAGCATTTATATCACCTAAATATAAAAATTTTTGTTTTCCTTGATAAATTTTACAAGCCGCTTTAATTATTTTTTGTGTGACATATTCCTCAGATCTTCTTGGAGACTCATGATTATAAAATATAGCTCCATAAATTTTTAGATTAAAAACGTTTTGATACATTTTACAAGCTAGATAAGTAGCTGCTTTAGCAACTGCATAAACACTATTTGGTTTTAAAGTTGTTTTTTCGTTTTGTTTTTTATCTTCTGATAAACCAAACATATTTGAGGAAACAGGTTGGAAATATTTAATTTTCTTATTAATACTTTTAATACTTTCTAATATTTGAATTACTGATGAGCAGGTTGTGTTGAATGAATAACTTGGTATTTCAAAACTCCACCTAACATGATCTTGATCTGCAAAATTGTAAATTTCATTAGGTCTACAATTTTTAATAGCATTATAGATAGAGCTGTAATCAAGTAAGTCGCCATGAATAATAAAAAAATTTTTATTATAAATTTTTTTATTATTAATTAAATGTATAATGTTTTTTCTATTATCAGTTGCTGATTTTCTAACAAAACCAAAAACTTTGTAATTTTTTTTTAATAATAATTCTGCCGCATAAGAACCATCTTGCCCTGTGACACCAAGAATTAAAGCTATTTTTTTCATTAATAATATTTATATCTTTTATTTGATTATTTTAAAATTAGGATATGGTAATAGAAATTTACCACCATTTTTAAGCCACTTTTTTTCTCTTTTTATAAACTCATTTATAAATCCATATGGCATTACAAATAAGTAGTCAGGATTTAATTCCCTAGCTTTTTTTTCAGATATAATTTTTATACCTGTACCAATAGTATACTTTCCCCATTTTTCTGAGCTACGTTCTACTGCAAAGTCGATTATAGAGCTATCTAGGTTGTAATATTGCAACAATGTATTCCCTTTTGTAGAAGCACCATATAGAAAAATTTTCTTATTTTTCTTTTTTTCTCTTTTTAAAAAATTTAATGTTTTATTTTTGTTATGAATAGTTCTTTTTATAAATTTTTTAATGTCAATAAGTTTTGTTTTCTCATTATAATTTATAGACTTTTTTAAATTTTTTTTGCAAAAAATTCTATAACTTCCTCCATTTATTCCATTAAATTCAACTTTAAAAATATATAATCCATTTTTTTCAAATAAATATTTTAGAGATTTATAAGTATAAAACTCTAAGTGCTCATGACAAACGTTTCCTAGATCGTTTTTTTTAATCATTGAGTCTAAACACATTAGTTGGGCTATAAAAATTCCATTCTCATCAAGGGAATCAGCTGCATCTTTAATAAATTTTAATGGGTTCTCTAAATCATAAAACATACCTATGGCAGTAATTAACTTAGGTTTTGAAAGTTTGTTTTTTTTTAAAATTTTGTTTAAAGCACTAATACGCCAAAAGTCATTAAGAGGATAATCACAGTTTTTTTTTAATTTTGACTGTAGGTTTTTTGCTGGTTCACAACCAATTGTTTTAATACCATCTTTTTTAAAATATGAAAGTAAAGTTCCATCATTGGCACCTATATCTAAAACTGTATCATTTTTTTTTAATTTAGCTATTTTTTTTGAAGATTGATAAATATCTTTAAGACCATCACGCATAGTTTTTGTTATGCCTGATTGATACCAATAAAACCTCTTATACATGATTTCTTGTGGTGCAGTGTGCTCAAGTTGCAACAAGCTGCATTTATTACAATTAACTAAATTTAGAGGAGCTTTAACACCTTTCTTAATATTTGCTTTTGAGACAAAATTACTTACAAAAAAGTTGCCATATGAAAATATTTTTTTTAATTCATTATTTCCACATAATCTGCATTTCTTTATTTTATATGTTTTGGGTATCATTTTTTAATTTAAATTCGTTATATATAATTAAGTAAACTAAAGAGTAAATTCCGCAAGTTGAAATTAAGAATCTGTCCATAGCTACCTGGGTTTGAAATTTTACATCATAAAAATTAAACATAAATGCAACATAAGTAAAAATAGTATGAAATATTATAATAAAAATAATAAATGGTTTAAACATTATGTGGTTTGTTTTAGAAAAAATAATGAAATATATCATTACTAAATAATTTAAAAGTAAAAATGGATTTAAGAATATATGTCCTGCAAAGTAGTAAGTTACTATCTTAAAATTATCAATTAAGATTTGAAGGTTTATTGAAAAAGTTTTTTCAAATTGATAGTCAAAAAGTGGGGTATTTCTAACAATTTCACTTTCAATGTAAAAATATACAATTAATCTCAAGGAGAACAAAAATAAAGTTGAGAACGTGATAAATAATTTTTCTTTTAAAGAAATTAAGTTTTTTGAGAATAAAACAAAATACGAGATTATTATAAACAGCATTATTATAGACTCATTTTTAAACCACATGAATAAATTAATTAAAAAAATTATTTCAATAAAGCTTACTTTTTTATTTAAATAAACTCTTCTATAAATAGTCGAAGAAAGAATTAAAAATAATGAAAAATTTAAAATTTCTTGTGAGCCAAAAAAATATTTATATTTATAAAATAATAAAACAAAACCCAGAACTGCAATAATAAATATTTTTTTGTTATCAAAATGACTACAAAAACTAAATAATGAAATTAAAAAAAAATATAAATAAAACAACCTTCCGTTATATTCATTATTGAAAAAACCATTATTCCAAAAAATAGACCATATGTAGGATCCAAGATGTGAGTAATGAGGTTGATCGAGTTCAACAAGACTTAAAAAAGGTTTTCCATTTAAAAAATGTAAGGTTTTTAAAAAAATAAAATTTTGAGCATCCCATCCTAGCTTTAATTTTGAAATAATATCAATAGATAAAATTAAAAAAACAAAAAGTAATAAAAAAAAATAAATTTTATTTTCAAAAAAAATACTTTTAATATTTTTGAAGGAAGCTTTTTTTTTAAATAAAATAATACCAATTAAGATACTTAACAAAATATATATAGACAAAAAATATTGACTAGAATTTTTTATTAATGAAAAAAATAAAGCTAAGTTTAAAAATAATAATGTATTATGTGTAATTTTTATACTTAGACTATTTTTGCTTAAATTATAAAAACCTATGAGATTAAAAATGAAAAAAAGATAAAATATGTTTAAAATTTCAGTCATTTTTTTATGAAATAGCAATTATTATAGCTTTCTATAATTTCATACTCATTTAAATTATAGATATTGTTAAAAGTAATACTTAGGTCTTTGATTTTACTTAAGTCAATATTATTTTCTGTTTCTATCTGAATAATATATTTTCTCTCTCTATCCAATGGATCTAAAGGATTATTTAACTTCATATCTCTAAATTTGTTAAAAATAATTTTTTCATTTTTTTCATCAAATTTTATTTCATCAACTAAAATATTTTTATGGGCATCAGATTTATAAATTTTTAATTTTCCTCTTAAACTTCCCTCAGATTTGTTTATGATTACACTATCTACACTTGAAACAGAAAAAATAGTATTTTCTGAAATATATTTATCATTTTTAATTTTTTTTAATTTATATTTTTGCTTAGCAATATAGTTCAACAATATGACTTTATCTTTTGACTGATTAACATCGCTCCTCATGAATGTCCATGATGCGTCTGGGAATTTTTTAAAATTTACTATTTTTGGGACTCTTGCAAAATTATATTTTTCATTTATATATTTTACAAAGCCTAAGGCTTCATTTTCACAGAAACCATATACTTTATTCCATCTTTCATCATAATTATATTTTACTAAATTTATTAAATTATTTGTTGTTGAAGTTTTTATAAGAATTAAAGTCAAAAAAAATATGATAATAATTAAATTAAATCTCAAAAATTTCATATTTAGTGTATTAAAATTTTAAAATGCAAACTAAGTTTTCAATAATTCTACCAACTTATAATGAAGGTGGAAATATTATCAAGCTTATTAAAGAAATTAAAAATGTATTCAAAAAAACTAATAAAAATTTCGAAATTATTGTTGTTGATGATAATTCAGAAGATAATACAGAAAAATTAGTAAAAATTTTTCTAAAAAAAAATAAATTTGTTAAATTTTTTTCAAGGAAAAAATTCAGAAAAAATTTAGCTCTATCTATTCAATTTGGGATTTCAAAAAGTAAAAATGATAATGTTATTTGGTTAGATGCAGATTTTCAACACCCACCAAAATATATAAAAAAATTTATTAAAAAAATTAAAACTTATGATGTCATAATTTATTCAAGGTATTTAAGATTTACTAAAAAAGGAAAATCATTTCACGATAATTCAACCTCAATTTTAAACAAATTTTGTAATAAATTTTTATTTAACGATTTCACAGATTTTACAAGTGGATTTATTTGTATTAAAAAAAAATGTTTAAATGATTTTGATTTTAATGCCTATTATGGAGAATATTTCATAAATCTTCTATTCCATATCAAGTTAAAAAAATACAAATTTATAGAATTACCTTTTAGAGAGTCAAAAAGATATTCAGGATATTCAAAAACAACACATAGTAAGATAAATTATATAATTAAATCTTATTTTTATTTTTTATCTATTTTTAAAAATCTTTTTAATAAATTATCCATAAAAAATTAGCGTAAGTATGTTTGTAAATAATAACCAAAAAAAATTTAATATAAGCTTTATCTTATTGTTATACTTAAGTTTAATAATTGGATTTTTGCTTAATGAAGATACTCTTGGTGCAGCTAATATAGATTATCATGGTACAACCATTCAAGTTTTAAAAGCGTTTCAAAATAATTTTTTATTTACACTTTTTAATTATGAAGTAACTGGTGCAAGACATTCTCCCTTTTTTTTTATTACATTATATAAATTATATTATTTTATAGATAATGATTTGGTTTTTAGATTAATATTTTTACATTTTAATTTATTAATACCATTATTTTTTTACAAATCTTTAAAATTAAAATTTAACAATTTTTTAAATTTTAAAATTTTATTATTACCACTTATTTTTTTATCTCCTACATTTAGATCGTATTCTATCTGGCCAGATAGTTTTAGCTTCGGTCTAATCTTTTTTTCTATTTCGACTTATTATTTCTTAAAATTTCAAAAGAAAAAAAAATTTAAAGATGTAATATTAAATATTTTTTTTCTTGCACTAAGCTCATACTTTAGTCCTAATTTTGCAATTTTTTCTCTTTACTATTTTTATAATTTTAGCCTTTATTATATAAAAGATATTAAAAAAATTTTAATAATTATTTTAACAAATTTTTTCTTATCTTCTTTTGCTATTTATTATATTTTTTTTTTAGATATTAATATTTTTCAATTTGGAAAAAACATATATGGATATGATGAAAGTATCTTTTCGATTTTAAATATTTCAAATAAAATCTTGTTAGTTTCAACTATAATATTTTTTCATAGTTTCATCTTTTTTATAAATAAATTTGAAGCTAGGTATTTAAATAGAAATAATTTCGTTATTTTTTTAATTTCACTTATTATAGTGGTATTTAGCTTTTATTTTCATGATTATAGTGAAGTTTATGAATATATTAAAGGCGGAGGTATATTTTATAAATTTCTATATGAATTAGATCTTCTTTATTTGATATTAATTCCATCAACAATATCAGTACTTTTTATATTTAGTTTAGTTAAAAATAATTTTTATAATTTAATTTTAATTTTTGTACTCTTTTTATCAAATCCACAATTATCTATATATCATAATTATTTTGAACCGTTGTTGTATTTTTGCATATTATTTTTTATTTATGAAAAAAATGTTCAAAAATTTAAAATTAAAAATATTTTTTTAATAAATATTTTTATCATTTTTTATTATTTTATTAGCTTAATAAAAGGAAGTATAATTAAAGTATTAATATGAATATTTATAAATGAAAATTTCAATAATTATTTCTAATTATAATAAAGCAAAATTTTTAAAAAAATGCTTGGATAGTTGTATAAGTCAAAATTTTAAAAGTTTTGAAATAATTTTAGTTGATGATAACTCCACCGATGCTTCTAAAACAATATTAAAAAAATATAAAAAAAAAATTAAGTTATTAGAGATTAATAAAAATTTTAAAAATTTTACTCCTGCTAGAAGACAATTTTATGCATTAAAAAAAGGTTTTAACGCTTCAAAAGGAAAAATAATATGTTTATTAGATTCTGACGATTTTTTTTTTAAAAAAAAATTAAAAAATATTAATTACATTTTTAAAAAAAAAAAAATTAATTTTTTAATTAATAATTTTGTCGGTTATAGAAGTAATAATCAGAAGGTTTATTTTAAGGAGAAAAAAAAATTTTATTTGGGAAGTATTTGGCCAAATAATTTTCAAACAAGCGCTTTAAGTTTTAAAAGAGATTTTTTTACTAAATTTATTAAAATTACTAAAGGTGATAACTATAAATATTTAGAAATTGATGCAAAATTAGTCATATTTGCACATTTTTATTATAATTCACTCCATAGAACTCATCTATTTTTATCTTATTGGAGATTAAATAGTGTCGAACTTTCAACTATTACTAAAAAATTTACAATTAATTGGTTTATAAAAAGGAAAGAGGCATTTGAGTATGTAAAATTTATTATGGAAAAAAAGAATAAAAAATTTATTCCATCCTTAGATTATTATATTACAACTATAATAAATAAAATTATTTCTTTTTTATGATACCAGTTTCTAAACCAATTATCTTAAAGCAAGATATAAATTCTGTCTCAAAAGTTATGAGAGATGGATGGATAACTTCAGAAGGACCTGCAGTTAAAATGTTTGAAAAAAAATTTTCAAATTTGATAAAAAAAAAATATGCTTCAACTGTTTCTAATGGAACTGCTGCCTTAGAGATTGCAATTAAAACTTTAAACCTTAAAAAAAATGATGAGATAATAATTCCTAATTTTACCATAGTTTCAAATTTAATTGCTGTATTAAAAAATAATTTAAAACCTGTTTTAGTTGATTGTGACTCATTTACTTGGAATATGAATATTGAGCAAATTAAAAAAGCTATTAATTCAAAAACTAAGGCAATTTTAGCCACACATATATATGGTTATCCAATCGAAATAGATAAAATTAAAATTATTTGCAAAAAAAATAAATTATTTTTAATTGAAGATGCCGCAGAAATGTTAGGTCATAATTACAAAAAGCACAAATGTGGTTTCTATGGAGATATATCTACATTTAGTTTTTATGCCAACAAACACGTTACAACAGGAGAAGGAGGAATGATATTAACAGACAGTAGCAAATTTGATAAAAAAATAAAAAGTTTGAGAAACCTATGTTTTGGAAAAAAAGATAGATTTAATCACGATGATATTGGCTGGAATTATAGACTCTCAAATTTGCAAGCAGCATTTGGTTTATCTCAGCTTAATAGATTGAATAAGACCCTTGTTTTAAAAAAGTATATAGGAAAACTATATTTTCAAAAGTTAAAGGATAATAAGAAAATTTTCATTCAAAGACCAAATTATAGAAGCATTGAAAATATATATTGGGTAGTTGGAATAGTTATTAAGAAAAAATCTATAACAGCTAAAATTTTGATGAATTATTTAAAGTCAAAGGGAATACAAACTAGACCATTTTTTTATCCAATGAATAAACAAAGGTTTTTAAAAAAATATAATATAAAATTTAAAGGGTCTTTTCCTATATCAGAAAATATCTCTAAGTATGGACTTTATTTGCCTTCAGGACCTGATATAAAAATAAAAGATATTGACAAAGTTTGTTTAGAAATAAATAATTTTATTAAATAAAAAATAAAATTATCCACAAAGTTTATTTTTTTTGTATACATAAATTGTTCCATATCTACAGAGTGTTCCATCTTTAATATAGTTTTTAATTTCTTTATCTACACGAAAACTTTCTTCACTAATTCTATAGTATGGATTTTTAATTAGGTTGTAGTCATAAATGTTATATTCTTTATAAAGTCGATCTATATTCCTAAAAAAGAAAATTGAAAAAGTTAAAATAATTATAAAAAAACTATTTCTTAAAATTTTTTGCTTATTTTTATTTCTTTCTAGTACAAAACCGAGTGGGAAAAAAAACATTAGCGCTATAATTGTATAACCCCCATACCTTAAGGTTGGATGATTAAAAAACCATTCAAAAAACATTAAAAAAATTAAAATGTATATTATTATAACTTTAGAATTAATTTCATTTTTTAAATTTTTAATATCTTTAATTTTAAATAATATTATAAATAACAAGCTTATAAATGTTAAAGAAACTAAAAAATCTGACACTTTATTTAAAAAATATTCTTTAATCCAATTAGATAACCAATTTAATTCTTGAATATAAATTGCTGGATTGTCTACTCTATAGTTAGGTGTAGCTCCTGCCTTAGACCAAAGTTCGAACCAATCTTTTACATGATTTACATAACTTACAGGTGTAGACCATTCAAATTCAAAGCAAGTAAATCCTAACGGAAATATTAAACAACCACTATTTAAAAAAGTTGTTAGCGTTATCAAAAAACACAAAATAAAAAATAAGTAAAAAATTATATTTGAAAAAATATTATTACGTATCTTTATAAAATATTCTTTTTTAACCCACAATAAAAACAATAAAAAGGAAAAATATAAAATAAAAAAACTTTTAAATGAAATCGTAAGTCCAAGAATAATTAATATTTTTAAAAAGATTTGAAAAAATTCAACACTTTTAGATATAAAAATTGACTCTAGAATTAAAAGTATAAGTATGTAAGATAGTAACAAACCACTTCTATCTGTTCCATGCTCAGCAACTCTATAAAAAAAAATAAGAAAAAATGTTATGGCTAACAAATATTGATAAAATAAAACATCTATTTTTTCTAATTCAATTCTCTTTAATATAAAATCTAATAATGTAATTGTTGAAAAAAGATAAATAAAAATTACCCCAAAGTGCATTCCATTAAGGTTGATTACTGGAAGGTAAAACAAAGAGTTCAGATAAAAAATTGATGACTGTGTATTAAATCCAGTAATTCCAAGTTGTCCTAATCCAATAATTTTTGAATAATTTATTAATGTTAATTCATAAGGGAGATGGTAATAGAAAAAATCATCGTGATTTTTACTTAGGAAAATAGTAATTAGGAAAATTAAAGAAACAATTAATAATATTTTCAAATCTTTCTTTAAAAAATTCTGAAAGAAAAAAAAGAGACCCAAAATAATTAATAAAGAATTATGGATTTTATTATGAGGTAAAAAATAGTTTGAAATTATTGAGACTATTATCAGTATAAAAATTCCTATTAATCCTTTAAATCCAACATCACTTTTTAAATTACCAATAGATGCAAACTGATACCCATATCCAACTATGCTGAATAATATTAAGTAAAATGTTAAAATTAATAGTAAAAAATCTATTGTCATTAATTTTCATCAATGTATATCAAATGAATAATTTATAAAGATAAAGCTACTAGATATGCATGATTTAGAAAATCTTACTTTAATTATACCAGCCAGATATGAAGCAGATAGTTTGCCAATTACAATAAAAGAAATTCAGAGTCTATACAATGTTAAAATTAAAGTAGTTCTTCAAAAGGAAGATATTGAAACAATTAAATCTATTCAAGAATTAGATGTTGAAATTCTGAACCAACCAAAAAAAGGTTATGGTGATGCTTTGATTTATGGAATAAGTAAAGTTCAAACTAGATTTTTTTCAATTTTTAATGCAGATGGATCATTTAATCCACGAGAGATAATAAATATGAAAAATAAATTAGAATATGAAAAATTAGATTTAGTATTTGGATCGAGGTATTTGAAAAATGCTGGGAGCGAGGATGATACTTTTTTAACTTTTATAGGTAACAAATTTTTTACTTTTTTTGGAAATTTTTTATTTCAATTAAATATTTCAGATATTTTGTATACGTTTGTTTTAGGAGATACTCGCAAAGTTAATGAATTATTTCTTGAAAGTTATGATTTTAGATTATGTGTAGAGTTACCTGTGGTTGCTAAAAAAAGGGGACTTAAAATATCTGATTTTCCTTGTTATGAGAGGCCTAGAATAGCTGGATTTAAAAAAGTAAATGAATTTAAGGATGGTTTTTTAATATTATTGAAACTTTTGATGTTAAAAATAAGTAAATAGTTATTTACATTTATAATTTAATTCTGTATTTATCTCACGCCTGGTAATTATTGCGAAAGGGCAATACCCGATCCCATTCCGAACTCGGAAGTCAAGTCTTTCTGCGCCGATGGTACTTTGTCTTAAGACATGGAAGAGTAGGACGTTGCCAGGCATTTTCGTTTGTTAAGAGGATCAATTATGAAAATAAAAAGTTCTTTAAAGTCTATAAAAAAAAGAGACCTCAATTCCAAACTGGTGAGAAGGAGAGGTCGTGTTTATGTAATAAACAAAACTAATCCTAAATTTAAAGCAAGACAGAAATAATTTTTTATGGATAACGAAAACCATAAAAAAACTTGGAATAATTTTACAAAATTTGTTTTATGGGGAACAGCAGTGGTAATAATTATTTTAGCATTAATGGCAATATTTCTATTATAAAGATTTTTGTATGAGAATTGGTTCTATATTTGAAAATCAAAAAAAAGAAAAAAGAATTTCTATTACACCTGAGGTAGTTAAGAAATATATTGGACTTGGATTTGAGATATTTTTACCAAAAAAATATGGTCTTCATTTAGGTTTTCAAGATGAAAAATATTCAGAAGCAGGTGTAAAGTTTTTAAATGACGAAAAAGAAGTATTAAATAACACAGATTTAATTGTCCAATTAGGTTTGCCAGAGGATGAAAAAAATTCTCTGTTGAGACAAAATCAAACAATAATTGGAGTATTAAATCCGTATGATAAAAAAGATAAACTAAATGAGTTGGTAAAAAAAAATATTAATCTTTTTTCTTTAGATTTATTGCCTAGAATTACTAGAGCTCAGTCTATGGATATATTGTCTTCTCAAGCAAATCTTGCTGGTTATAAAGCAGTTATTGAGTCTTTTGCCAACTTTGAGAAAGCTATACCGATGATGATGACAGCGGCAGGAACAATTCCAGCTGCAAAAGCTTTAATTGTTGGAGCAGGAGTTGCTGGATTACAAGCGATTGCAACAGCAAAAAGAATGGGTGCAATTGTATTTGCAACAGATGTTAGGATGGCATCAAAAGAACAAGTTGAAAGTTTAGGGGGTAAATTTTTAACTGTTGAGGGTTCAGAAAACCTAGAAACTGAAGGTGGTTATGCAAAAGAAACCTCTGATGATTTTAAAAAAAAACAAGAGGAACTTTTATCTGAAACTCTAAAAAAAATTGATATAGTAATTTGTACAGCTTTGATACCAGGAAGGAAAGCTCCATTAATTATTAAAGAAAATATGATTGAAAACATGCAAGCAGGATCTGTTATTTATGACTTGGCCGCTATTCAAGGAGGTAATACTGCATTAACAGAGGTAAATAAAATTATAGATAGAAATGGAGTAAAAATAATGGGAGAGTCAAATATATTAAATAAGTTACCTGTTTCAGCTTCAAACTTATACGCAAAAAATATTTTTAATTTTATTGACAATTTGTTCGACAAAGAAAGTAAAAAAATGAATATTAATCTAGAAGATGAAATTATAAAAAATACATTAATTAAATAAATTATGGAAATAGATCCTTTAATATTCAGATTAAGTATATTTATCCTTTCAATATTTGTTGGATATTATGTAGTATGGAGCGTTACTCCATCATTGCATACACCTTTAATGTCAGTCACAAACGCAATTTCTTCTGTCATTATTGTTGGAGCTATTATTGCTGGTTTATCAGGAAATTCTGAAACTATATTTAACACTTCAAGTATTTTTGGTTTTTTGGCTATAGGTTTGGCCGCAATTAATATTTTTGGTGGTTTTCTTGTAACTCAGAGAATGTTGGCAATGTATAAAAAAAAAAAGAAGGATAAATAATCATGATATCTGCAAACTTATCTGCAATTTTTTATTTGGTTTCAGGCGTATTATTTATTCTAGCTTTAAGAGGTTTATCTTCTCCCGAAACATCTAGACAAGGAAATTTGTTTGGTATTTTAGGAATGGTTATTGCTATAACTGTAACATTTTTATCAATAGGCAATTTTTCAACAGGTTTTGTATTTGTAGTAATATTTATACTAATAGGAGGATCAATTGGAGCTTTTATAGCTTACAGAATACCAATGACTGCTATGCCAGAATTAGTCGCTGGTTTTCATAGTCTTGTTGGACTTGCTGCAGTATTTGTTGCAATTTCAGCTTTTCTAAATCCCGAAGCTTTCAACTTAGGATTACCAGGAAATATAAAACTTGGTAGCTTAGTTGAAATGTCTATTGGTGCAGCAGTTGGAGCAATAACATTCTCAGGTTCTGTAATTGCTTTTTTAAAATTACAAGGAATAATGTCTGGATCTCCAATTACATTTAAAGGTCAACATCCTTTGAATGCTATTATCTTGATTTCAATAATTGTTTTAATTTATCTTTTGTGCTCAACTCAATCATCAAATTTATTTTGGATACTTTTAGCTGCTTCTTTCTTAATTGGCTTTCTTTTAATTATTCCAATTGGTGGGGCGGACATGCCAGTAGTAATATCTATGCTAAATTCTTATTCTGGTTGGGCAGCAGCAGGGATTGGCTTTACTTTAGAAAATACAGCTTTAATTATTACCGGAGCATTGGTTGGTTCGTCAGGAGCTATACTTTCATACATTATGTGCAAAGGAATGAACCGATCATTCTTTAACGTTATTTTGGGAGGATTTGGCGCAACAGAGGAAAGTTCAAGTAATTCAAACAAAGAAAAAAGACCAGTTAAAAGTGGTAATGCAGATGATGCAGCATTTTTAATGAAAAATGCATCCTCAGTTATAATTGTACCAGGTTATGGAATGGCAGTTGCTCAGGCACAACATGCACTAAGAGAAATGGTTGATACATTAAAGAAGAACGATATTAAAGTTTCCTATGCTATTCATCCAGTTGCAGGCAGAATGCCAGGACACATGAATGTACTATTGGCAGAGGCTAACGTACCTTATGATGAAGTTTTTGAGTTAGAGGAAATTAATAATGATTTTGCTAATGCTGATGTTGCTTTTGTGATTGGAGCAAATGATGTTACTAATCCAGTTGCTAAAACTGATCCTCAAAGCCCAATATATGGCATGCCAGTTTTAGACGTTGAAAAATGTAAATCAGTTCTATTCGTAAAAAGAAGCCTTTCCCCTGGCTATGCAGGAATTGATAATGATCTATTTTATAAAGAAAATACTTTAATGTTATTTGCAGATGCAAAAAAAATGACTGAAGACATAACTAAAAATTTATAGGATTTATAATTGAAAACTAAAATATTTTGCGATATTGCCGAAGTAGATACAATCAAAAAATTTAATAAAAAAAAAATTGTTAAAGGTTTTACAACAAACCCAAGCTTAATGAGGAAAGCTGGTGCAAAAGATTATAAATTATACTCAAAAAAAATTCTTAAAATTTGTAAAAATAAACCAGTTTCATTTGAAGTGTTTGCAGACGAATATAATGAGATGAAAAAGCAAGCTATTGAAATTAATAAATGGGGAAAAAACGTGTTTGTAAAAGTACCGATTGCAAATTCAAAAGGTAAGTTTATGGGTAAAATAATTAAAGAACTAAATAAAGAAAATATAAAAATTAATATAACTGCCGTTTATACTTCAAAACAAACAAAGAAAATTCTTAAATTAATTAATAAAAAAACAAAAGTGATTATTTCAATATTTGCAGGTAGAGCTGCAGATACAGGCAAAGATCCTTTGCCTGAATTTAAAAAAAGTATTTCTTTAGCAAAAAAATATAAAAATGTTGAAATACTCTGGGCAAGTGTTAGAGAACCATACAATTATTTACAAGCGAAACAACTAGGTTGCCAAATAATAACAGTTCCACCAGCAATTATAGAAAAAATCGAAAATTTTGGAAAAACATTTGATCAGCTAACCAAGGAAACTGTCAGAGCTTTTTTGAAAGATAGTATAAAATCTAAATTTAAGATTTGATATTGGAATAACCTGCCATTATCGCAAAATTAATCCAAAAAATACTGCTGTTAAATGTGGATAAGAAACTTCCTGAGGGCAGAACAGGTAATAAAGTAGTAATTATAAATATGATACTAGATAAAAGATAAAGGTTACGATTTTTAAAATAACTTTTCATACCAAAAAATAGTGAACCAAGGACAAAAATCAAAAATGAAATATAACCAAATATTCCAGTTTCGGATAAAATTTCATGATGTACTTGATGTGGGTGAGTAGTTTTTGTTCCTGTTTCTTTATAATCTTTATTTTGATATTTTTCCTTATCAGCCTCGTGTCTAAAATTTTTTATGCCAACTCCAAAATAAAAATTTTCTTTAAAAATTTTAACCGCTGTGTTTCTGTGAGCACCGTAAGTTGACTCTTTTAAATAATTTGAATATCCATCAGATGTAAATAATATTTTAAGTTGATCAAAATATCTTAATTTATACTGATCATTAAAGTTTAGAAAAGCTGACAACGATATAATGACTATAAGAAATGATATTATTTTTGACTTAAAATCTACTTTAATAGCAATTGATGAAAAAATTAAAATTGATAAAAATATTTTGATAAAATTTGACCTTTCACCAATTAAAAAACTTATTACTGTAAGGCAGATAATTAATGTAATAAAAAAATAATTTTTAGTTTTATTTACTATTAAGAAGCTTAAAAAAAATAAGATAAAACCATGATAAAAGCCTCCAGCAACAAGTTCATCTCCAAAAAAACTAGCTATCCTTCCAGGGAAAGGAGATTTAATTCCAATTAAATTGAATCCAAAAATACTTTCAAAAACAATATCCATAGAAACTATAAAAAATATAAAGGACCATGAAAAAAAAATATATTTTAAATAAGTTTTATTGTGTCTGGTTATCATATTCATTACTTCAATTATTAAGCATATAATAAAAAATATTTTTAAGACTCTAAAAACTGAATTTTCTACATTGGTGCTAAAAACGAGATTTACTATCAATGAAATAAAATAAAATACTAATAAATAAAAAATTTTATTTTTTAATAATTTTTTGTTTTCTTTAAAATTTAGAAAAAAAATGATTGAAAATAAAAGTATAAATAAATTTATTACAAGATTTCCTGAAATTAAAGCAAGTGGGTATGCAACAAGCAATAGAATACTAAGTAATTTTAAAGGTTTAATTTCTTTGATTTCTTTATAATCAATAATCATTAATTGGTTGCGGGGGACGGATTTGAACCGCCGACCTTCAGGTTATGAGCCTGACGAGCTACCAGACTGCTCCACCCCGCGGTATTTTAAATTCTGTTTTTTAGCTTATTTAATTTTTTAACTCTTTTAATATTTTCTTGAAGAATTCTTTTTTTCTTTTCAGACGGCTTTTCATAAGTATTTTTTAACTTAATTACTTTAAAAAAACCATCTCTTTGAAGTTTTCTTTTTAAAACTCTTAAAGCTTGTTCAACATTATTATCTTTGACTTCTATTTTAATAACTACCTCCAAAAAAAAGGTTAGATAACATTTTTAATATTTTATGTCTATTAATATTATTCATTATACAGATACTAATTTTGCTTGTTTTTCTTTTTCTTTTTTCTCTCTCTTTATTCTTCTTTCAGCTTTTTCTAAAGCTTCAACTAAATCTTTTTGAGTAAATAAATTTAAAGCAACAGGATCTTTTGGATTAAGGTTATTATAATTCCAATAACTTTTATTTCTAATAGATGTTACAGAATTTTTAGTAATACCAACTAATTTTGCAATTTGAGAGTCTTTTAAAATACTATGTTGCTTAATTAACCAAAGTGCTGAATCGGGTTTATCTTGTCTTTTTGACAGAGGGACATATTTTTTAATTTTTTTTTCAGAATTTGATATTTCAACATCTCTGCTTTTAATCTGTAATTGTCTATTTTCATCTTTTGAGGATAACTCAATTTCCTCTCTTGAAAGTTGACCAGAGATTATAGGGTTATATGCTTTAATTCCCTTAGCAACCTCTCCATCGGCTATACCTTGAACCTCTACTTCATGTAAATTACAAAACCTAGCGATTTGCTTAAATGTAAGAGTAGTATTTTCAACTAACCAAACAGCAGTTGCCATTGGCATTAAAGGTGTATTTGACATCTAACTTTTTTTATCTACTTTGAAATTTTGAAATTTTTTATTGAACTTGCTAATTCTACCTTTATCCATTAGCTTTTGTTTACCGCCTGTCCAAGCAGCATGAGATTTAGGATCAATTTCCAATTTTAAAATATCGCCTTCAGATCCCCAAGTTGATCTTGTTTCAAAATGAGTACCATCTGTCATTTCTACTTTAATTTTATGGTAATTAGGGTGTGTGTCTTTTTTCATATCGAGACTTATAACAAAAGAATTTTATAACACAATTAAAAGTTCTTTAAATTTTCGATCATTTTACCATTAATTGCTACACTTGATGCTCGAATATCTATATTATTCTGATCGAATTTATCTAATTCATTAACTATCCCACCTGCCTCTTGTACCAACAAGGCTCCTGCTGCCACATCCCAAATATTAATTTTATTATGAAAAAAACCATCTAGCCTACCTGAAGCCACATAAGCCAAGTCTAAAGCTGCACATCCACTGTATCTCATATTTAGATTGCTGAATTTGACTCCTTCATGATTACTTGAAAATAGACATTCATCTATTAAATTTTTGTTTGATACTCGTAATCTTTGATTATTTAGATAAGCTCCTTTATTTTTTTCTGCATAAAACATTTCATCTTTAATAGGATCATAAATTAGGCCACTAATGATCTCTTTTTTAGACTCAAGAGCCACACAAATTGCAAAATGAGGAATGCCATGTAGAAAATTTGTTGTACCATCTATCGGATCAATAATCCAAATATTATCTTTATCTTTGTTTTTAATTGAACCAACCTCTTCTGATAAAAAAGAATAATTTTTTTTTGTTTTAGAAAGTTCTTCAATTAAAATTTTTTCTACAAGTTTGTCAGTTTTTGTAACAAAATCTCGGGGACCTTTTTTAGATACTTGTAGTTTCTCAACTTCTCCAAAATCTCTTATCACAGACTTTGAGGCTTTTTCAGCTGCTTTGATCATAATATTTAAATTTGAGGATATAGAGATCATTTTAGATTTTTTTAATATATTCTAAATTTCTAGTATCAATTACAATTTCATCTCCTGCTTCAATAAAAGGAGGAACTTGAATATTTAATCCATTTTCAAGAGTTGCTGGTTTGTAAGATGATGACACGGTTTGTCCTTTAAGAGCTGCGTCAGTAGTTTCAATTTTACACTGCACTTGGTTAGGTAAATCTATTGATAGTGGTTTTTGATTATAAAAACTTACAGAAACTTGAAGGTTTTCAGTTAAAAGTTTACCTTTATCACCTACTGTTTCTTTTTTTATTTCTATTTGTTCAAATGTCTTTGGATCCATAAAAAAATAATTTGCTTCATCACTATAAAGATAATTGAAAGTCGTTTCCTCCAGTGATGCTTTTTCTACTGTTTCACTTGATCTAAATCTTTCATTTAACTTTGTATTTTTATTTAAACTTTTCATTTCAACTTGAGCAAACGCACCACCTTTTCCTGGTTTTACATGTTGGGTTTTCAAAACTTGCCATAAGTCATTTTTATATTCTAAGAGCATTCCAACCCTTATTTCTCCAGCATTAATTTTCATTTTAATCTTTCTATAGCTTGTAACGGTTTATATTTTTTATTTTTCCAAATGTAGCCTGAAATAGCTAAAAAATTAGCATTATTCAATAATAGATTTTTGTAATTAACTGCATTAATCCCACCAATAGCCACTGTTGGAGTTTTTGTAAATTTTTTAACTTTTTTTAAAATCTTAACAGAAGCTACATGTTTAGTTATTTTAGTTTTAGATTGATTAAAAGCACCAAAGGCAATGTAATCAGCTTTAGCTTTAATTGCTTTTTTTGCTAAATTCATAGAATTATGACAAGTAATTCCTATAATTTTTTTACCAAGTATTTTTTTTGCTATCTTAATATTCATATCTTTTTGACCTAAATGACAACCATCTGCGTCTAACTTTAAAGCAAGCAAAGGGTCATCATTAATTATAAATTTTACATCATTTTTTTTACAAATATTTTTAATTTTTTTTCCAATTATAATTTTTTTATTCTGAGAGTAACTTTTAAGTCTGAGCTGAAAAAAACTTACTTTTCCAGTTTTTAAAACCAACTTTAGATTGTTATAAAAAGAATTAGGGATTTTGTTAGGAGAAATAAGATAAATAAATTTTTTTTTATTTATTTTCAAGTTCTCTCGACCATTTTCCTTGAGCAGCTAAGGTGCACATTTTAGCTCTATGATTAAAAGTAGTTTGAGTTGCCTCTACGTTTTTAATATTATTTGACCAAACATTTAAAGCACTTTGCTGAAGAGCTCGTCCATATGAATATGTCATGATAAAATTTGTATTATTATTTTTATTAATTAAATTTAAGTTTTCTGTAGCTTCAATTTCAGATTGGCCTCCAGATAAAAAAGCTATCCCAGGAACTTCGTTAGGTACAGAATTTTTAAGGCATTCTAACGTTTTGATAGAAACTTCTTCACTAGAAATTTTATTTTCTGATAGGCTCCCAGGCAAAATCATATTTGGTTTTAATATTATTCCTGAGAGATCAACTTTGTGCAAAATTAACTCCTCAAAACACTTTTTAATTACCTCTGATGTTTTATTTAAACAAACTTCAGAAGAATGGTTTCCATCCATCAATACTTCAGGTTCTACTATTGGAACCATTCCACTTTCTTGAACTAATGCAGAGTACCTAGCAAGTGCGTGAGCATTACTATTAATAGCAAGTTTGCTTGGATACTTTTCACTAATAGAATAGACACCTCTCCATTTTGTAAATCTTGCCCCAAGATCATAATATTCTTTTAATCTATCTCTTAGCCCATCTAAACCTTCTGTAATTTTTTCTTCAGAGGAATTTGCTAAATTTTTTGCTCCAGTATCAACTTTAATTCCAGGAACTGCACCTGAACTAGATATTAAATCAGGTATTGATTTTTCTGCGCTTGAAATTTGTTTTATGGTTTCATCGAAAAGAATAACACCACCTATGCAATCCTTCATTCCATCCGATGAAAAAAGAATTTCTCTGAATGAAAGCCTATTTTCTGGAGTTGATTTGACGTTCACTGCTTCAAGTCTTTTTGTCATAGTTCCATTGCTTTCATCAGCCGCAAGTATACCTTTGCCATTGGAAATAATTTTAAGTGCAATTTTATTTAATTCAGACATTTTAATTTAATGCGGTTATACCAGGAAGGTTTTTACCTTCAAGATATTCTAAAAAAGCGCCACCTGCAGTTGAAACAAAATTAAACTCATTAACAGCGTTTAAATTATTTAATAAAGAAACTGTGTCCCCACCACCAGCAACAGAAAAAATTTTGTTTGCTTTATTATTTTCAATGATTTTTTTTGCTATTTTAATACTTCCATAAGCAAAATTTGGATTTTCAAAATATCCTGCGGGTCCATTCCAGAGTATAGTTTTACTATTATCAATAATATTTGTTATATTATCAATAGTTTTTGGACCAATATCTAATATCATTTCATCAGATAATACTTCGCTCAATTCTTTCTTTTGAGGCGATCCATTTAAATCTTTAGATACAATCACATCTACTGGATAGATTATTTTACAATTTTCTTTTTTTGAAAGAGAGATGATTTCTTCAACTATTTTATCACAATTTTCCTCTTTAATAGATTTTCCAATACTATTTCCAAAATATTCTATGAAATTATTAGCCATACCCCCGACAATTATAATATTGTCAAATTTAGGAATTAAGTTTTTAATAACATTAATCTTAGTTGAAATTTTAGACCCACCAATAATACAAGTAATTGGTCTAGAAATTTCAAAAGTTATTTTATTAAGCGCATTAACTTCTAAATCTAGCTGCAATCCAGAAAATGATGGTAAGAATTTTGGAATTTCATTAATTGAGGCATGAGCTCTGTGAGAACAAGAGAAAGCGTCATTTACGTATATATCTCCAAGATTTGACAGCTGTTCAGCAAACTTATTGTCATTTTGTTCTTCTTCTGAATAAAATCTAATATTTTCTAAAATAAAAATATCTTCATTGTAGTTACTGAAAAAATTTTTAGTTTTTATTTCTTTAATATTTTCTTTAATAAGTTTTATTTTTTTTTTTAATTTATTTTCTAATTCTTCACAAATTGGTTTTAGGGAGAGCTCTTCAACAATTTTACCTTTTGGCCTTCCTACATGAGATAAAATTATAATTTTAGCTTTTTCTTTAATCAAAAAATTTAATGTAGGAAGAATTTTATCGATTCTTGTTGTGTCTGTTATCTTATTTCTTTCCAAAGGGACATTCAAATCCAATCTTAATAAAATTTTTTTATTGTTTAGATTTTTTTCGTTTATAATACTTCTCATTAAGAGACTTTATGCAATGTTTCAGCGATATCACACATTCTATTAGAAAAGCCCCACTCATTATCATACCAGGCTGATATTTTACCCATATTACTTCCAACTACGTTTGTTAAAGAAGCATCTACTATTGCGGAAGCAGGATGATGATTAAAATCTATAGATACTAACTTTTCATAAGTAACTTTTAAGATATTTTTTAATTTATTTTTTGATGCTTGTTCAAAAGCATCATTAATTTTTTTTATATTAATATCTTTTTTTGTGCAAAAAACTAATTCAACAAGAGAAACATTAGGAGTGGGCACTCTCATCGCAATACCTTCTAGTTTTCCTTTGAGGTTTGGTATTATTTCTCCTATTGCTTTCGAAGCTCCTGTTGAGGTTGGAACTATTGATTGAATTGCTGATCTTGCTCTTCTTGGATCTTTGTGTGAATTATCTAAAATTCTCTGATCGCTAGTAAATGCATGAATTGTAGTCATAAAACCTTTTTCAATCTCAAATTTTTCATTAAGAACACTTGCAACTGGTGCTAGACAATTGGTGGTGCATGACGCTGCAGATATTATTTTATCTTTTTTAGTAATTATATTTTCATTGACACCAAATACTATTGTTTTATCAGCATTTTTACATGGAGCAGAAACGATCACTTTTTTTGCGCCGTTTTCTATATTAGCAATAAGTTTTTCTTTTGAATTAAATTTTCCAGTGCATTCAAAAACATAATCAACATCGTATTTTTTCCAATTTATGTTTTCAATTTTTGTTTCCTGAGAAAATGTAATTTTATTTTTATTAATTATTAAATGATTTGGATCAAAATCTAAATCAGCATTAAATTTTCCATGTATAGAATCGTGTTTGATTAATTTGGATGTAGCTTCTGAATTTGACCTATTATTTATATGATTAATTTTTAAATTTTTATTTTTACTTTCGACAATTGATCTAACAACCATACGACCAATCCGTCCCATTCCATTAATTCCAATTTTAATTGTCATTTTATTTATTTAATAATTTTTTAGTGATATTTTTAATGTTTGTACTCTCTAGTCCAAAATATTTATAAATATCTTTATAGGGTGCACTTTTTCCAAATTCATCAATTCCAAAAGTAATACCGTTATCACCTACATATTTTTTCCAACAATCGCTTGATCCAGCTTCAATGGATATTTTAAATTTTGTTTCTTCTAAAATTTTATTTTTATAGGATTTTGATTGTAATTCAAAAAGTTCCATACAAGGCATTGATATCACTTTTGAATATATTTTATCTTTGGCTAATTTATGGCTAACCTCTAACGCTAGATTAACTTCAGATCCGCTCGCTAATATTGTTAGATTGATTTTTTTGTTTGTTCTTAAAACCTCATATGCACCTAATGAGCATAAGTTTTTATTTGGGTATATTTTTCTTACTGGATTTAAATTTTGTCTTGTTAAAGATAGTACGCTAGGTGTTTTTGAGCTTTTTAATGCATGTTCCCAACATTCGATAGTTTCAATTCTGTCTGCAGGTCTGAATACATTTAGGTTAGGTATAGAACGTAAGCCTGAAAGCTGTTCTATAGGTTGATGGGTAGGACCATCTTCTCCGAGCCCAATAGAGTCATGAGTCATTACATAAATAACTCTTTTTTTCATTAAGGCGGATAATCTGATCGAAGGTTTGCAATAATCAGAAAATATTAAAAAAGTACCTCCATAAGGAATTAGATTACTGTGAAGTGCGATACCATTCATAACCCCACTCATTGCGTGTTCTCTCACTCCGTAGTGAATGTAGTCACCAGTAAAATCTCCAGGTTTAATGATTTTATGGTTTTTAGTTTTTGTATTATTTGATCCCGCTAAATCAGCAGAACCACCAATTAAATTATTTTTTTGTTTTGTTAATGCATTCAATGTCATTTCTGAACATTTTCTAGTGGCTAAACTTTTTGGCTCCTTTATTGCATTCTCTTTTTCTTTCTTAAGAACAGTAGTAAAGTTATTTTTTAAACTTTGATTAAATTTTATTTTTTTTCTTTTTAATGCTTTGTTCCATTTTTTTTCAAAAATTTCACCTCTTTGGCCAATTTTTCTCCATTCATTTAAAATTTTATTTGGGATATCAAAAGGTTTGGTTTTCCAATTTAAGGCTTTTCTTACAAGCTTGATTTCATCTACTCCCAATGGACTTCCATGGGAAGATGCTTTTCCTGATTTATTCGGTGAACCATATCCAATCTTTGTTTTACAAGAAATCACAGTAGGTTTTTTAGCTTTTTGTACTTTCTTTAGTGCTTTAAAAATTTCTTTTTCATTATGACCGTTGATAGAAATATAATTCCAACCATATCCTTCAAATCTTTTTTTAAAATTATCTGAAACCGCGAGATTTGTTGGGCCATCAATTGAAATTGAATTGTTATCAAATAGCATAACTAAATTTTTAAGTTTTAAATGTCCCGCTAAACTCATCGCTTCATGACTTATTCCTTCCATTAAGCATCCATCTCCAGCTAAAACATAAGTTTTATGATTAATAAAATCTTTACCTAATTTATTTTTTAAAATTTCTTCAGCGATTGCAAAACCTACAGCATTAGATATACCTTGTCCAAGCGGACCTGTTGTAGTTTCAATACCTGTTTTCGGATGATATTCAGGATGTCCAGCACAAATAGAATTAAGCTGCCTAAATTTTTTAATATTATTAATTGATATACTTTTATATCCAGTTAGGTAGAGCAAAGAATATAAAAGCATAGAACCATGACCAGCAGACAAAACAAATCTATCTCTATTTAACCAATCTGGATTCTTTGGATTAAATCTTAAAAAATTTTTGAATAACACCGTTGCAACATCTGCCATACCCATTGGCATTCCTGGGTGACCTGAATTCGCTTTTTGAACAGCATCAATTGATAAAAATCTGATGCAATTAGCTAAATCATTGTGTAGTTTGCTCAAAATTATCCTGACTAGACTAAGAAGAATCTATTTAATAATATAAACATATATATATGAATTCTATAAACGAAAAAGAAAAAAAATTAAATATTGCATTAGAGGAATTAAAAAATTTAGATCTAACAAATCCTGAATTACAAAAAAATATCAAAAATTTAAGCACAAAACAAAATCAATTAGAAATTGAAAAAACACAGATTGAAGAAAAATATAAAACTTTACTAGAGGAACATGAAAATCTATCAAAAAAACTTGAGGAATTAAAAAACAAAGAAAAGTTGGAAGAAAGAAAGCAAATTGAATTTTCTGAAAAAATTGACGAACTTAATCAAGAAACTGACACGTTATTGGATGAAATAGATAAATGGCAAATGTAAGTATAAAATTTAACAATAAAGAGTTTTTGCTTGCTTGTGAAGATGGACAAGAGGAGCACTTAGAAGAATTGTTAATTCAGATTAACAAAAAGTTTAATAATTTAAAAAATGATTTGGGAAATCTAGGTGAAAATAAATTATTATTAATTACAGCTGTAAAAATAATGGATGAATATTATGAAACTAAAAAAAAAGTAGATCAAAAAAAGGAAGAATTAAATGATCTTTCAAAAAAATTTAAAGAACTAAAATCTCTAATTTACGATTATAGGGACACAAAAGAATCTGAAATTGAAAAACTAAATCTTGATCATGAAAATTTAAAAATAGAAATTGAAGATAATCAAAAAAAATATGAAAATTTAATTGATGAAGCTGCTGATCAAATATCAAATTTTGTTAAAAAAGCAAAATTAGAAAACATTTCAAAGTAGGTCTGTGAGTAAATCTAAGCTAAGAAGTAAAATTTTAAATCTTAGAAAAAAAAATTCAAATAAAAAATTTTGTCTCAATCTTGACAGAATTTATCGATTTTTGAAAAAAAAAAAAATTAATTTAAAAAATGTAGGAGGGTATTACCCTTGTAATCATGAGATTGATGACCTGGATATGCTTTATTTTTTAAGAAGCAAAAAGTCAAATATTTCCTTACCAATAATTAGAGAAAACAACCAAATGGATTTTTTTGAATGGACAAATAAAGATCCTTTAAAAATTAATAAGTATGGAATTGCTGAGCCTACTTTAGGAAAGAAAATTTATCCAGATATAATATTTGTTCCTTTAGTAGCTTATGATGATGATTTGAATAGATTAGGCTATGGTGGAGGATTTTATGATCGTTATTTAGAAAAAGTATCTAAAATTAAAAAAATATTTAAAATTGGATTAGGATTTTCATACCAAGAGATAAAAAAAATACCCATTAACAAGTATGATAAGAAACTTGATTTAATAATAACTGAGAAAAAAATTATACAATGAGAATTTTATTTTTAGGAGATGTTGTTGGAATTTCAGGATGTTCTAAATTAACAAGTAATTTATTAAATGAAATTGATAAAAACAAAATCGATTTTGTAATAGTAAATGGTGAAAATGCAGCAGTTCAAGGTGTGGGGCTCACTAAAGAAATATGTAAGGATTTTTTTAATTGTGGGGTTGATGTTATCACAACTGGCAATCATGTTTGGGATCAAAAAGAAATAATGGAATTTATTGATAAAGAAGAAAGATTGCTAAGACCTAAAAATTTATTTGAACCCGCACCGGGAAAAGGTTTTCAGATTTATATAACAAAGAATGATATAAAAATTGGAGTTCTTAATTTGATGGGTAATGTTTTTATGAAAAAGTGTGATGATGTTTTTGAAGCTTCTCAAAAATTTTTGAAAGAAAATGAAATGAAAAAGGATTTTGATTTACTTGTAGTTGATTTCCATGGTGAAATTACTAGCGAAAAAAATGCTATAGGACATCTATTTGATGGAAAGGCAACTCTCGTGGTTGGAACACATACTCATATTCCAACAAATGACGCAAGAATACTTAATAACGGCACTGGATATCAAACAGACGCAGGTATGTGTGGAGATTATGATTCAGTGATTGGCATGAATAAAGAAAATTCTTTAAATAGATTTTTAAAAAAAAATTCTGTTAAACACTTTCCTGCAACAGGAGATGCTACTTTGTGTGGTGTAATAGTAGATTGTGATATAAAAACAGGTCTAGCAACAGATATCAAAAGCTATGTATATGGAGATCAACTAAAAAATATTTAAAGATCATGGCAGGACATTCACATTGGGCAGGAATAAAACATAAAAAAGGCAAGGCTGATAAGCAAAGATCAAAAATATTTTCAAAGTTATCTAAAGAGATTACTGTTGCTGCAAAACTTGGTGACAAAGATCCAGCAATGAACCCTAGACTAAGATCTGCAGTACAGGCTGCTAGATCTGCAAATATGCCTAAAGACAATATTGAAAGAGCAATAGATAAATCTTCTGCAGCTACAGGAGCAAATTTTGAAAATTTAAGATACGAGGGATTTGGACCAGAAAAGATTGCTGTTATAGTTGAAACTTTAACAGATAATAAAAATAGGACCGCATCAAATATTAGAACTATTTTTCAAAAGAGCGGAGGTAGTTTAGGAACCCAAGGTTCTGCATCTCATAATTTTCAACAATTGGGTATAATCAAAATTGATAAAAAAGAGATATCCGATGAAAAAATTTTAGATTTAGCTATCGAGTCGGGAGCTGATGAATGTTTGTCTTTTGAGAATTATCATGAAGTCCAGTGTCAAATGAGCGAAATATATAATGTAAAAAAAAATCTAGAGATAACTATTGTAAATTTTATTTCTACAGAAATTGAATGGGTTCCATTAAATAGTGTTGAAGTTAATAAATATAATAAAGAAAGTATTGTAGATTTTTTAGAAACTCTTGAGGAAGATGACGATGTTCAGAACGTTTATTCAAACGTTAATTTGGGTGGTATTTAATGATGATTATTGGAATTGATCCAGGCATCACAGGTTCAATCTGTTTTTTTCAGGATGGTATAATTAAAGACGTAATTGAAATGCCAACCATGACAGATGGTAAGAAGAATAAACGACAAGTAAATGGTGCTCAAATATTTTACGAAATTAGTGAAAGGATAAACAAATTTGATAAAAAAAATATAAAAGTTGTAATTGAACAAGTTTCTGCAATGCCTGGCCAAGGCGTTACTAGTATGTTTAATTTTGGTCAATCTTTTGGTATTTTGAAAGGGATATGCAGCGCAATGCATTTACCTGTTTATTATGTTAGGCCTGCTAAGTGGAAAAAATATTTTAATCTTATTAATTCAGAAAAAGATGCGAGCAGAACAAGAGCAATTGAAATTTTTCCGTATTTTTCATCACAATTGTCAAAAAAGAAAGATAATAACAAGGCAGATGCTATTCTAATAGCTAGTTTTTTCTACGAAACTTATCAAAAAGAAGAATAATCAATTTAAAATAATAGACAAAATCATGACACATTTACGTGTGATGAGTAATCATGGAAGCAGATATAGCAGCAAAAGCAGTTGAATTAGGAACAAATACTGATTTTTCTTTATTTAGTTTATTTTTTAGAGCGGACATAATTGTTAAGTCTGTAATGGTTATATTAATATTGTGCTCAATATATTCTTGGGCTGTAATAATTGAGAAATTTCGTTTATTTAAAAAAATTACTAAATCTTCAGAAGAATTTGAGGAAAAATTCTGGAATTCTAAATCTGCTGAAACCTTTTACAATAGTTTGCCCAGTAAACTTGAGGATCCAATGTCACTTGTGTTCCAAGATGCAATGGAAGGATTACTTAAAAAAAAATCAAGAACTAACATAAGTGAGAGAATGAGTGCATCTCTAGAGTCAGGAATTGAAAAACAAATGACAAAAATTGAAAAAGGTTTTACTTTTTTGGCAACAGTAGGTTCAACAGCACCATTTATTGGATTATTCGGCACTGTTTGGGGGATTATGAATTCTTTTCAATCTATAGCTATTTCAAGAAATACAAGTCTTGCGATAGTTGCGCCAGGAATAGCTGAAGCTTTATTTGCAACTGCACTTGGTCTATTGGCCGCAATACCAGCGGTAGTGGCATACAATAAATTCAATAACGATGCCAAAAAATATTTAGAAAAATTAGAAAATTTTTCAAAAAGATTTTTAACAATTATTTAAATGGCATTTAAATTAAATCGTTCTTCAAAAGAACCAATGAGTGAAATAAATGTTACACCTTTTGTGGATGTAATGCTTGTATTGTTAATAATTTTTATGGTTACAGCACCATTATTAACTGTTGGTGTTCAAGTTGATTTGCCTGAAAGTTCAGCAGACTCATTGCCAGAAGAGACAGAACCTCTAACACTTTCAATTAATGCAAAAGGTGAAATTTTTATTCAAGAAGCAAAAGTTGAATACGATAATATTATTGCAAAGGTTTTGGCAGTTTCAAAAAATAGAACTGATACCAGGATTTATGTTAGAGGTGATAAAACTATAAATTATGGAAGAGTTTTAGAAATAATGGGACTACTATCAGGATCAGGTTTTACCAAAGTAGCATTGATTTCAGAACCCTATAAACAAAGGTAATTAAAGTGAATAGAAGTTTAATTATTTCTTCTGTTTTACATGCTTTGTTAATTTTCATTACAGCTATGAGTTTACCTTTTTTGGCAAAGAAACCACTTGATATTCCACCTATTGTATCAGTTGAGTTAATTCAAATAGCAGAAAAAACCAATATTCCATTTGCACCTAAGGCTAAAAAAATAATTGAGAAAGTAAAAGAGAAAGAAAAAAAACTTGTTTCAGAACAAGCTCCACCAAAAAAAGTAGAAAAAACAAAAACAAAAACTGTTCTAGCTCCTGATCAAAATAATAAAAAAATAGAGAATGAGACACCTGAAGCAATTCCACTTCCAGACAAAACTTTAAAAAAGGTTGAAACAAAAGAGGAAAAAAAACAAAATCCTGAAAAAGTAGATGATGAAGTTAAACAGGTATCAGAATTTGAAAAAAAAGATTTGTTTGATCCAAATAATATTGCTGCTTTAATTGATAAATCAAAAGAAGAGGTTGCAGAAGTTTTAAAAACAAATGACGATATTACTCAAGATCAAGAAAGAAATGTAGAAAATACAGGTCTTACGCTAAGCGAAGAGGATGCTCTTAAGGCTCAAATATTCGGGTGTTGGAGTATTCCCTTAGGATTACCATATAATGAAAATCTTTTAGTAAGAATAAAGTTAAAATTAAAACCTGATGGAACAGTATCAAAAACAGAAATTTTGGATCATGCAAGAATGAATAAACCAGGCCAAGGGTTTTATAAGGTGTTAGCAGAAAGCGCTTTAAGAGCTGTAAAGTTGTGCCAACCATTAAGAGTTCCAACGACTGGATATGAAAGATGGAAAGAATTACAATTAAATTTTGATGCAAGAGAGATGTTAGAAGGGTAGTATATTTAATGACAAAAAAAATTTTAATTTTATTATTTATATTATTACCTCTCAAGGCAAATGCTTTAATAGAAGTTGATATAACTCGGGGAAATTTAAATCCACTTCCATTAGCAGTTTCTCCTCTATCAATTGATGAAGAGTCTAGAAAAGGTTTTGAAAAAATACTTAAAAAAGAAAATATTGGTTCTGAAATATCTAATATTGTTGAAAACAATTTGAGGACTTCAGGATTATTTAACCCTCTTGATAAAAAGGCTTTTTTACAAGCTCCTGATATTGCAAATCTAAAACCAAGATTTGAAGATTGGAATTTAATTAAAGCTCAAGCACTTATTACTGGTAAAGTAAATTATGTTGACGATAAATTAAGAGTTGAGTTTCGATTATGGGACGTTCTAGCTGCAAAAGAAATGATGGCCTTAGCTTTTACTACAGTCCCTAATAATTGGAGAAGAGTAGGGCATATTATTTCTGATAAAGTTTACGAAAGGCTGACAGGAGAAAAAGGTTATTTTGATACAAGAATAATTTATGTTTCAGAAGAAGGACCAAAAACGCAGAGAATAAAAAAATTAGCAATCATGGACCAAGACGGAGCTAATAATAAATTTTTGACATTAGGGAATGAGTTAGTTTTAACACCAAGATTTAATCCAGCAAGTCAAATGGTAACTTATTTGTCTTATTTTAAAAATATGCCAAGGGTATATTTGTTAGATATAGAAACTGGTACACAAGAGGTAGTTGGAGATTTTCCTGGAATGACATTTGCACCACGTTTTTCACCTGATGGTAAAAAAATAATTATGAGTTTTGCTAAAGACGGAAAATCAGACATTTACACTATGGATTTAGAAAATAGGATTGTTGAAAAAATTACTAATCATCCATCAATTGACACTTCTCCATCTTATTCTCCCGATGGAAAATATATTACATTTAATTCAGATAGAAGTGGTTATCAGCAAATTTATGTAATGAAGAATGATGGAAGTGACGTTAAAAGAATTTCTTTTGGTAACGGTTTATATGGAACACCTGTATGGTCTCCAAGAGGAGATTTAATTGCATTTACGAAATTACATAAAGGTAAATTTTATATAGGCGTAATGAGAACCGATGGTAGTGGTGAAAGATTGTTAACTGAAAATTATTATCAAGAAGCGCCATCTTGGTCTCCAAATGGAAGGGTGTTAATATTTTATAGAGAGACAAAAACTAACTCCAAAGGAGAAGGCTTTTCTGCAAAATTGTGGTCAATAGATTTAACGGGTTATAATGAGAGGCAAATAAAGACACCAACAGATGCTTCAGACCCATCATGGTCATCATTATTAAGTAATTAAAGATTAATTTCTTGTAAATTTCTTGATTTTTAGACTTGAAACCTCTATTTAGTTGTGAAAAAGTCAATAAATTGAAATTAGCAGCAAGGAGCATTTTAATGAGATTAAACAAAATTTTTAAAAACACACTTTTAGTATTAGCAGCTTGCCTAGTGCTATCTGCATGTGCAACGAAAAAAGAAGTAGCAACAGACATTCAAGGTCAAATGCAAGGTGATGTTTACACAGGAACAGACACAGTTGAATATTTAGCAGACGGTGTTCCAGACAGAGTTTTCTTTGCAACAAATGAGTCGATATTAACAACCGCATCAAGAGAAACTTTAAGAGCACAAGCAGCTTGGTTAAGAAAAAATCCAAACATAAATGTGGTGCTTGAAGGACACGCTGACGAAAGAGGAACAAGAGAATATAACTTGGCTCTTGGTGAAAGAAGAGCAAATGCAGCTAAAGACTATTTGATGACTTACGGAATATCTTCTGACAGAATTACAGTATTAAGTTATGGTAAGGAGAGACCTGTTGACTCTGGTTCAAACCCATTAGCTTGGTCAAAAAACAGAAGATCAGTAACTGTTAAAGCAAATTAACTATTTAAAATTTAAGACCCTAAAACCTTTTTTGGATTTAGGGTCTTTTTTTTGCCATTTTTATAATCATAAATCTAATTTAAATGATACTCATATTTAAATTAGTAATTTTAAAATTATTTTTAATCTTAAATTTGGTTTTTATTAATATTTCTTTTGCAGATAACCATAATATTTATGAAACATTAGAAATAATAAAAAATGATCTTAAAACTCTTGAAAGAGCGGTTTATTCTGGATCTATAGAAGTGAAAGCTAATACCAATGATAGTCCAGTTTCAGATTTGGATCAAAATTCAGAAGATGTTTTAACAAGACATTTATTAAAATTATCTGAGGTTGAAGATCAGTTTAGAGAACTCACTAACAAATTTGAAGAAATAAATTTCAAGTTAGATAAATTATCTACCCGTGTTTCAAAAATTCAAGCAGATAACCAAATAAGATTTCAAGATATAGAGACCAACATTAGCTCTGGAAATATGATTAGTGAAGAAAATCAATTAAGTTCAAAGCCTAAAACCGATGAGCAAAAAGTTTTACCTGGAAGTTCGCAACCTCAAGATTTAGGAACGATTTCATATAAAGATACAGAGACAAATGAAACTTCACAACAAATTCAATCTGTTGATACTACAGCTTCAATTGTGACAGAAACTTTCCAGTCTGAAGAAAAAATACTTCCTCAAGACTTAAATGCAGAAAAACAATATGAGTTTGCAACCAGTTTTTTAAAAGTTGGAGACTATAGTACAGCAGAAAGAGCATTTAGGGAATTTGTTATATCCAACCCTGATCATGAGTTAGCGGGTAGTGCACAATATTGGTACGCAGAAACATTCAGAATTAGACAATTATATACTGATGCAGCGTCTGCTTATTTAGAGGGTTACCAAAAATATCCTAAAGGAAAAAAAGCTCCAATTAATTTATTAAAACTTGGAGTCTCAATGGTTCAAATTGGTGAAAAAGACCAAGGATGTAAAATGATAAATGGTGTAGAATTACAATACCCTAATGCAAATCAGTCTGTAATACAAAAAGCAAAATATGAGTCCAAAAAATTTGAATGCATCAAACAAGACTCATAAGTTTTTATTAAATCAATTAAAAGATAATCAAACTTCTAAAATTTATAATAAATTTGAAAAAAAACTTAAATTAAAGGAGGATTTTATAGTTGCTGTTTCTGGTGGACCAGACAGTTTAGCTTTATGTTTTTTATCAAAAATTTATTCCATTAAAAAACATCTAAAAGTAAAATATTTTCACGTTGATCATAAACTTAGAAATAATTCAACAAAAGAAGCAAAATTTGTAAAATTGCTTCTAAAAAAATTGTCTACTAATCTTGAGATTTTAACCTGGGTTGGAAAAAAACCAAAAAGCAACATTCAATCTATTGCAAGAGATAAAAGATATGCATTGATGATTAACAAGGCAAAAAAATTAAAAATAAATAATATTTTATTAGGCCATCATAAGGATGATTTAATAGAGAATTTTTTTATTAGAATTTTGAGAGGTAGTGGTTTAAATGGTATGGTGTCATTTAATCAAAAAACAAATCTAAAAAATATTAATTTGATTAGACCTTTGTTAAAATTTTCTAAACAAAATTTAGAATATATTACAAAAAAAGTTTTTAATAATTATATTGAGGATCCCTCTAATAAAAATGACGATTTTAAAAGAGTAAAAATTAGAAATTTTATAAAGCACTTGGAATTAGAGGGATTGGATAATGATAAATTTAATCTAACGATTAAAAATTTAAGATTTGCTAACGAGTCAATTAAATACTTTGTAGAAAAAAATTTAAAAGATAATTCAACAATTTCAAATATTAATAAGTTTGTTATTTTGAATAAAAATTTTTTTCTTCAGCCAGAAGAAGTGGTTTTTAGGTCTCTTACAGAAGTGCTAAAAGGTGTTGGTAAAAAATACTATCCAGTAAGAGGAAAAAAAATTGATAAACTAATTTATCAAATTAAAAATGATAACTCATTCATAACCACTTTAGGAAACTGTATTATAAAGAAGGTAAATAACTCAGTAATAGTATCAAAAGAGCGTTAAAGTTGATGAAATAACTGATATTTTGTCACTTGTTAATTTAATAATAATTCTTATTTTAAACTTATGAATTTAAAAAATCTAGCAATGTGGGGAATTATAGTTTTTTTAACTATAGGTCTTTATAACATGTTTAAAAATCCACAGTCTAATGTTAGGGGTGGAAATCAAATAATATTTTCAGATTTTTTAAATTCAGTTGAAGACGGAGAAGTTCTAAAAGTTGAGATCCAGGGAAATAACATCAAAGGTACTTATTCGAATGGAAATTCTTTTTCAACTTATGCTCCTAATGATCCAAATCTTATAGAAAAATTATCAGAGAAAGGTGTGAGTATTTCAGCAGCACCTTTAGATGAAAAAATGCCTTCATTGTTTGGTGTACTCTTATCATGGTTTCCTATGTTACTGCTTATTGCAGTATGGATTTTCTTTATGAGACAAATGCAAGGTGGCAAAGGTGGAGCAATGGGATTTGGAAAATCAAAAGCTAAGATGATGAATGAATTAAAAGGAAAGGTTACTTTTAATGATGTTGCTGGTGTAGAGGAAGCTAAAGAAGAAGTAGAAGAAATGGTGGAATTCCTGAAAGACCCAAAAAAATTTAGTAGGTTGGGTGGAAAAATTCCAAGAGGAGCTTTACTCGTTGGACCCCCGGGAACTGGTAAAACTTTATTAGCAAGGGCAATTGCGGGTGAAGCGGGTGTTCCGTTTTTCACTATTTCAGGTTCTGATTTTGTTGAGATGTTTGTTGGAGTAGGAGCTTCTAGAGTAAGAGACATGTTTGAACAAGGTAAAAAAAATTCTCCATGTATTATTTTTATAGATGAGATAGATGCTGTTGGAAGAAGTAGAGGAGCAGGTCTAGGAGGTGGAAATGATGAGAGAGAACAAACGTTAAACCAGTTGTTAGTTGAAATGGATGGTTTTGATACAAATGAAGGTGTCATAATTATAGCTGCAACAAACAGACCAGATGTCCTCGATCCAGCTTTATTAAGACCAGGAAGGTTTGATAGACAGGTAGTAGTTTCAAACCCAGATATTATAGGTAGAGAAAAAATTTTAAAAGTTCATGTAAAAAAAATAAAAATGGCGCCAGATGTTAATTTAAGAACAATTGCAAGAGGCACGCCAGGATTTTCAGGAGCTGATCTTGCAAATATAGTTAATGAAGCAGCTTTGTTAGCAGCGAGAAAAAATAAGAGGATAGTCACATTACTAGAATTTGAAGAAGCAAAAGATAAAGTTATGATGGGTGCTGAAAGACGTTCAATGGTCATGACAGAAGATGAGAAAAAACTAACTGCATACCACGAAGGTGGACATGCTCTAGTGTCGTTTAATATGCCAAGTTATGATCCAATTCATAAAGCTACTATTATACCAAGAGGAAGAGCTCTTGGAATGGTAATGAACTTACCTGAAAGAGACAAACACGGTTACTCAATAAAATATCTTAAGGCAAGATTAGCTGTTTGTTTTGGAGGAAGAGTAGCTGAAGAATTAATTTTTGGAAAAGATAATATATCTACAGGAGCAGGTGGAGGAAATGGGTCTGATATTAACCAGGCTACACAGTTAGCAAGAGCAATGGTAACAAAATATGGAATGAGTGAAGAAATGGGTCCAGTTGAATATGGGGAAAACCAAGAAGAAGTGTTTTTGGGAAGATCAGTTACTCAAACTCAATCGGTATCAGAGGAAGTTGCTCAGAAAATTGATAAAGAAATAAGAAAGCTAGTAGATGAAGGATATAATAAAGCTAAGGAAATTTTAACAGAAAAAATAGATGATCTACATAAAATTGCAAAAGCTCTAATAACTTATGAGACTTTAACTGGTGAAGAAATAGAGAATATAATAAACAAAAATTTATATCCTAAAGATAAAATTTTGGATAATCCAGACTCAAAAGATGATCAAAACTCAGCTCTGGGCGCGATGGGTTTAAAACCAAAAATTGTTCATTAATAAATAATGCCAAGATATTACACAAGAGCGTGTAATTTCTACTTCGGCAAACAATCAAAAATTTTAGTAAATAAAAAAAAATCTATTCCTTTACATCAGATCAAAGAAATATCTTTTGACCATATTGAGATAATTACAAGAAAAAAAATTAGAAAAATTTCAATAAACAAAATTAGATATTTACCAAAAAAACTAAAAACACAAATAAATTCAGATTTAAAAAAAATTAGGTCAAAAAAATCAAATTTTTCAAATTTAAATTTTAAAAAAATTCCAAATATATTGGGTGTTTTAAATCTAACTCCTGATAGTTTTTCTGATGGAGGAAAATTTAACAAAAAAAATAAAGGAATCAGTCAAGCTATTAATTTATATAAAACAGGTGCTTCGTTAGTAGATGTTGGTGGAGAGTCTACAAGACCAGGATCGAAGGAAGTAAATGAAAATCGAGAATGGAATAGAATTAATAAGACATTAAAATTTATTGCAAAAAAATTACCAATATCTTTAGACACAAGGAAATCTGCAATTATGGTAAAAGGTATTGGAATGGGGGTTAAGCTTATTAATGATGTTTCGGGATTAAGCCATGATCCTAAAACAATAAATGTTTTAAAAAAGTATAAAATTCCATTTGTAATACAGCATTCAGTTGGGACACCAGAAAATATGCAAAAGAATCCAATATATAAAAATGAATTATTAGATATATATGATTATTTTGAAAATAAGATTAATTTAATAAGGTCTAAAGGTATTAAACATAATAATATAATTTTAGATCCTGGAATTGGATTTGGAAAAAATTTGAAACATAATATGAATCTTATAAGAGGTGTTTCTATTTTTCATTCATTAGGTTTTCCTATACTAGTAGGGAATTCAAGAAAAAGATTTATTAAAGATATATCAAAAAACAATGATAGCGAAACAAGGATTGGTGGAACTATGGCTTCTTCAATTTATTTGATGATGCAAGGAATTCAGATTTTAAGAATTCATGATGTTAATGAAGTTATGCAAGGTATTAAAGTTTTTAATCAATTAATCAAAAATTAATGGCAAAAAAATATTTTGGAACAGATGGAATAAGAGGAGCAGTTAATAGCAAATATATAAATGGAGATATGTTCTTTAAATTCGGACTTGCTAGTGGAACATACTTTAAATCTCAAAAAAAAAGAAAACAAACAGCAATAATTGCAAAAGATACTAGATTGTCTGGATATACACTTGAACCAGCTCTTGTCTCAGGTTTGGCTTCAGCTGGTATGCATGTTTATACCTTAGGACCCTTACCAACTAATGGGTTGGCTATGTTAACCAAAGAAATGAGGGCTAATATGGGTATAATGATTACCGCCTCTCATAATCCACATTTTGACAACGGTTTAAAATTGTTTGGTCCTGATGGAATGAAATTATCAGATAAAATAGAAAAAAAAATTGAGAGTCTTATAGATAAGAAAATCTCAAAAAATCTCTCGCATTTTGAGAAATTAGGAAGAGTTAAAAGATTAGAAACAGGCACCAAAAATTATATTAAAATATTAAAAAAAAATTTCACAAAAGAGTTCAATTTAAGAGGACTAAGAATAGTAATCGACTGTGCAAACGGTGCTGGTTATAAAGCAGGTCCTGAATTATTGAAATCATTAGGAGCTAAAGTGATAGCAATAGGAGTTAAACCAAATGGTTTAAATATTAATAAAAAATGTGGATCAACTTTTCCAAGAAATATTAGGTCTGCTGTAAAAAAATATAAAGCTCATATCGGAATATCTTTAGACGGAGATGCTGACAGAATTATTATGTGTGATGAGAAAAGCAATATAATAGATGGAGATCAAATTATAGCCGCTTTGGCAACAAGATGGAAAAATAAAAAAATGTTAAAAGGAGGAGTTGTTGGAACATTAATGTCAAATTATGGTTTAGAAAAATATTTTAGATCAATAGGAATAAAATTTTTAAGGGCAAATGTTGGAGATAGATATGTTAAAGAAAAAATGAAAAAATATAATTTTAATTTAGGTGGTGAACAATCAGGACATATTATTTTAGGTAAATTTGCAACTACAGGAGATGGTTTGCTAGTAGCTTTAGAAGCTCTATTTGCTTTAAGAAAAGGGAAAAAAGCAAGTGAATTTTTTGAACAATTTAAGAAAACACCTCAGTTATTAGTAAATATTGAAGTAAAAGATAAAAATATTATTAACAAACCAGAGATAAAAAAAATTATAAAAAATTCAGATAAATTAATTAAAGGTAAGGGAAGAATTTTAGTAAGAAAATCAGGGACAGAATCCAAAATAAGAATAATGGGAGAAAGTGAAAACAAATCTCTTCTATACAAATGTGTGAATATGATAAAAAAAAAAATTAAATAAATTGAAACCTAATTCTAAAATTTTAATTATTGCAGGATCTGATTCATCTGGTGGAGCAGGTATTCAAGCTGATATAAAAACTATCACTGCTTTAGGTTCTTATGCAATGACAGCAATAACTGCAGTTACATCACAAAATACCATAGGTGTAAAATCAATTGTTGGGATTAATCCAAAAGAAATTTTTAATCAAATAATTTATACTTGTAAAGATATAAGACCTGAGGCAATAAAAATTGGCATGCTTCATTCTTCAGAGGTTATTAGAATGGTGCTAAAGGCTTTGGATATAATTAAAGTTAAAAAAATTGTATTAGATCCAGTGATGGTTGCTAAAGGTGGAGCTAAACTGATAGATAGTAAAGCAATAAAATTATTAAAATTAAAACTAATCAAAAAAGTATCACTTATTACTCCTAATATCCCTGAGGCAGAAATTTTGACTAAAACAAAAATTATAACAAAAGAGGATATGATTTTTGCTGCTAATAAAATCATAGAGTTAGGAGCAAAAAATGTTCTTATAAAAGGTGGTCATTTAAAACATAAAAATGTAATAGATATTTTAATAAACACAAAAGATATTAAGATCTTTGAAAGCGAGCGTCACAAAACAAAGAATACTCATGGCACAGGTTGTACTTTATCTAGCTCAGTTACAACTTTTCTTTCATGTGGAAAAACAGTAAAGAAATCTTGTGAGCTTGGAATTAAGTATGTAAATTCAGCAATTAAATCAAACCCGCAATATGGAAAAGGTCATGGCCCAATAAACCATCTCACATCCTTAAAAGTGAACAGAAAATTTAAATAATGAAAAATATAGTAGTTGTTGGATCTCAATGGGGTGACGAAGGTAAAGGAAAAATTGTTGATTGGTTATCCGAACAGGCTGATGTAGTAATAAGATTCCAAGGAGGTCACAATGCTGGCCATACTTTAGTGATTGATGGTGTAACATATAAATTGAGATTACTGCCATCCGGAATAGTTAGAAAAGGTAAAATATCAATTATTGGTAACGGAGTTGTAGTAGATCCATGGGCTTTATTAGAGGAAATAGAAGAAATAAAATCTAAAGGCGTAGAAGTAAATGTAAATAATTTTATTATTTCAGAATCTGCAAATTTAATTTTGCCTTTTCATAGGGAAATGGATGAGATTAGAGAAGATGCAGCAGGAAAAAGTAAAATAGGAACTACAAGACGTGGAATTGGACCAGCATATGAAGATAAAGTTGGAAGAAGATCTATAAGAGTTATGGATCTAAGATCTGAAAAAAATTTAGATCAGAGACTTGACTCTGTATTAGTTCATCACAATGCAATTAGAAAAGGTCTGGAAAAAAAAATTTTTGAAAAAAATCAGCTTAAATCTGACTTGCTTAAAATAGCACCCAAAATATTAGAATTCTCTCAGCCAGTTTGGCTAAAGATTGATCAATTTAAAAAACAAAAAAAGAAAATTTTATTTGAAGGAGCCCAAGGGATTTTACTTGATGTAGATCATGGAACTTATCCTTTTGTAACTTCATCAAATACAGTTGCCTCAAGCGCAGCGACGGGAACTGGTTGTGGTCCTAATTCAATAAATTATGTTCTTGGAATTACAAAAGCCTATACAACAAGAGTTGGAGAGGGCCCTTTTCCTACAGAGTTAACTGATGATATCGGTGAACTTTTAGGAACACGTGGAAAAGAATTTGGAACTGTTACAAGTAGAAAAAGAAGATGTGGATGGTTTGATGGTGTTTTAGTGAGGCAAACTATTAAAGTTTCAGGGATTGATGGTATTGCTCTAACGAAATTAGATGTACTTGATGAATTAGATGAAATTAAAATGTGCATTGCTTACGAGCTTGATGGTAAAAGATTAGATTACTTACCTGCTGCTGTAGAAGACCAGATAAAAATCAAACCAATTTATGAAACTTTTCAAGGATGGAAAGTTTCTACAAATGGAGTCAAAAATATGGATTCATTACCTGAAAATGCAAAAAAATATATTTTTGCAGTAGAAGATTTCATTGGCGCAAAAGTATCAAGTATATCAACTAGTCCAGAAAGAGATGATACTATTTTAATCGAAAACCCTTTTGAAATTTAGTTTGCAGGTAAAAGATTTTTCGATTTAGCTAATAAAAGCATATGCTTTTGTAGTTTTTCAAATGCTTTGTTTTCAATTTGTCTAACTCTCTCTCTGCTAATTTTATATTTTTTACTTAAATCTTCAAGTGTAGTTGGGTCATCGTTTAGTCTTCTTGAGTATAAAATTTCTCTTTCTCTATCGTTAAGAACTTTAATAGAGTCTTTTAATAGATCTTTTCTTTGCTCCATTTCCTCGTGTTGAGCAAATTTTAAGTCATGATCAAGTTCCTTATCAACCAACCAGTCTTGCCATTCATCACCATCTTCTCCAACTTGAGCATTCAACGAAAACTCTTTTCCAGAAAGTCTTCTATTCATTGAAACGACTTCTTCTTTACTTACATCGAGCTTATTAGCGATATGATTAACGTGTTCATCTCTTAAGTCTCCTTCAGTTTCTGGAGAAATTTGGTTTTTAATTTTCTTTAAATTAAAAAATAATTTTTTTTGAGCAGTAGTAGTTCCAATTTTTACAAGACTCCAAGATCTTAAAATATATTCTTGAATAGAAGCCTTAATCCACCACATTGCATAAGTTGCCAATCTAAAACCTTTTTCTGGTTCAAATTTCTTAACAGCTTGCATAAGACCTACATTTCCTTCAGAAATCATTTCATTTATAGGCAAGCCATATCCTTTGTAGCCCATAGCAATCTTTGCAACTAATCTTAAGTGACTAGTAACTAGTTTTTCTGCAGCTTTAATATTACCAGTTGTTTTCCAATTTTTTGCTAGCATATATTCCTCTTCCGCAGCTAACATTGGAAATTTTTTAATCTGCTCTAAATATGCAGATAGTCCACCTTCATTCGAAAGGGTTGGCAGATTGTTACTAATTGTTGTGCTCATAACAATGTTTATTTAATTAATTATAGCTAATTTTCAATAATTTATTCTTCAGTGTTTCTAAGCATTTTTAGAATATTATTTAGATCTTTTGGCAAAAGTGAGGAAAAAATCATCTTTTTCTTAGTTCGTGGATGTATAAATCCTAAAGTTTTTGCATGCAGGAATTGTCTATTTAATTTAGTAATTGAATTTTGGATATTTAAATCAATATTTTTTAATTTTTTATATTTTTTTTTATATTTATCATCTCCGACTAGACTATTACCTTTATAATTCATATGAACTCTTATCTGATGAGTTCTTCCTGTTTCTAATTTACATTCAACCAAACTTAAAGTTGGTGTTTTCTGATTTTCAAAAATTTCAAGTGTTTTATAATTAGTTATAGCTTTCTTACCTTTAGAACTACTAACTTCCATAAGTTGCCTATTTTTTGAACTACGAGTTATAAATGTTTCAATCCTTCCCGAAGATGGTCTTAATTTTCCCCATATTAAAAGTTGGTACTCTCTTATAATTGTATGATCACTAAATTGTTTTGATAAATTTTCATGAGTTTCATTGTTTTTTGCAATTACAACTAAACCAGATGTGTTTTTATCAATTCTATGAACAATACCAGGTCTTAACTCATCACCTATATTTGATAAAGAATCCTTATCATAATGTATTAATGCATTAACAATAGTTTTATCATAATTTCCAGCCCCTGGATGCATGATTATTCTGGCAGGTTTATTTATTACTAATAGATCATTATCTTCGTATATTATTTCTAATTTAAATTCGTAAGGTTTAAGGGATGCTATTTCAGGATCTGGAATCTTAATATTTATATTATCACCAATTGATACTTTTTTTGACGGACTTTTAATTATTTCATTATTTAGTGTTAACTTTTCTTTCAAAATTAAATTTTTAATTCTAGTTCTGCTAATTAATTCCTCTCTTTTGTTAATTAAAACATCAACCCTTAAATTCTTCTCATCCTTTTTGACTATAAAATTAATGTTTTTTTCCATAAAATATAATATTAATACTATATGCGCTTGTAGCTCAACTGGATAGAGCGCCTGACTTCGGATCAGGAGGTTCTGGGTTCGACTCCTAGCAGGCGCACCAGATTATTCACCTATATTTATTAAAGTTCCCTTATCTCTTGCTTTGTCGAAAGAGTAATAAAATACAAATATTGACAAAATTAAATAAAACCCGTTCAGATAGATTGCATTAATGATATTTTCATAATTTACCATTCCATTCACTAAAATATTTCTAGTCTCTTCAAAAATATAAACCAACGGAAGTGCGAAAGCGATTGATTGAAAGATTCCTGGGAGTGTTTCAACTGGATAGTAAATGCAGCCAAAAGGCGCTAATAAAAACATGGTTGACCATGCAATATTTTCGAAAGATGGTCCAAATCTTAACAATCCTGCAGAAACAAATAATCCAAGCGTTATTCCAAATAAATATAGACTAAAAAAAAGAAACGCTAAAGGAAGACCAAGTTTTAGCAAAGATATACCAAACAGTGGAGAAGTTAATAGTATAGCTGGGATCAAACCAATTAATGCTCTTATTAAAGCGGTAAAAACTAAAGAGACAATTATCTCGCTAATTTTCATAGGCGCAATAAATAGGTTCGTAAAGTTTCTGCTCCAAATTTCTTCCAAAAATAACATATTAAAGCCAATACTGGTTCTAAATAAAAAATCATACAGAATTGCACATGAAAGAATAACTCCTACTGCACCACTGTAATAAGAGCTATGAGCTGCAAAAAAATTAGAAATAAAACCCCAAAGAGTAATTTGAATTGAAGGCCAATAAATTAAATCTAATATTCTTGGAAATGATCTAGTTATTAAATAAAAGTGTCTTAAAAAAAGACCGTAAATTCTAATTAAATTCATTTTTATTTTCTCGCAATTTCTAAAAATACTTCCTCTAAATTTCTTCTTCCATATTTTGTTATTAATTCTTCAGGAGTTCCTCTATCCACTATTAAACCATCTTTCATCATTAAAACAGAACTACATAATCTTTTTACTTCTTCCATATTATGAGAGGCGAGTAAAACTGATATTTTTTTTTCCTTTTTGTAATCTTCTAAAAATGATCTTACAAAATCACCAGTTTCAGGATCTAATGAAGCGGTGGGTTCATCCAACAAAAGTACCGTTGGATCATTTATCAGAGCTTTAGCAAGACTTACCCTATTTTTTTGTCCAGAAGAAAGTTCTCCAGTAATTTTGTTTAAAAGGTCTTTTAATCTAAGTTTATTTGCAAGGTGATCTATTCGGTCATTTAAATTTTGAATATTATATAATTTTCCATAAACAATTAAATTTTGTTTAACTTTAAGTTTTTTAGGCAATTCAATATATGGTGAAATAAAATTCATTTTATGAAGAAGTGAGATTTTATTCTTTTCAATATTCTTTCCATTGATTAAAACCTTACCACTACTTGGTTTTAATAACCCTAAAATCATTCCAATAGTTGTAGTTTTTCCACATCCATTAGGTCCTAATAGACCAACCATTTCATTTTCATTAATTTTAAAATTTATATTAGCTACTGCTTCCTTATTTTTATATTTTTTAGAAAGATTGATTACTTCAATAGAATTTGTCATTTATATTTAGATGCCCTCTTTAATCTATCGTTAATTGTTTTGCCAAGACCCTTGTTTGGTATCATCTCAACTGCAATCTTTTTATATCCATCGTTTTTAATTTTTCTTAAAGTTGAATATAAATTCTTTGCAGCTTCATCTATATTTTTCACTTTGGATAAATAATAATAGTTTTTTAATTTTGATTTTCTTTTTTTTATCAATAAATAAGCCTCATCTTTTTTTGGTTTTTTGACATTGATTCTTAAAGGTATCCCCGGTGAGTAATGTAAAGGTAATAAACCTGGTGATAATTTTTTTTTTGAATTTGTATTAATAAATAATTTTTTTTTTAAAACATTTTCAATTTTTTTAGCATCTAAACCTCCATATCTTAAAATTGAAGGCTTTTCTAAAAGATTTAATATTGTGGACTCAACTCCAATTTTACTTTTTCCTCCATCTAAAATATATTCTATTTTTGAAGCAAATTCTTCTTTTACATCTGATGGTTTAACTGAACTTAATCTTGAGGATATATTTGCACTAGGCGCAGCTACTGGATAATCTAAATTTTTTAATAAATTTCTAAACAATTTATGTTTAGGAAAACGTACGGCAATAATTTTTTTATTATTAGTGACAAATTTTGATATTTTTGAGTCATTTTTTAATTTCAAAACATAAGTTATTGGACCGGGAGAAAATTTTTTGTAAAGTTTTACTAGATTGTCATTTATATCACAGTCCTTTCTAAGTCTTTGAATATCGTAATAATGGACAATAAGCGGATTATTTAATGGTCTTTTTTTAAGACTAAATATTTTCTTAACTGCACTATTCGAGTAAGCGTTTGCAGCTAATCCATAAACAGTTTCTGTTGGTACTGCAATACAATGATTATTATCTAAATATTTTTTTGCTTTTTTGATATTTGATTGAATAGATTTCATGTATTAATAATTATTATTATATGAAAGATAAAATATTACCACTGGATTATGATCAGTATTCAGTTGAGCAGCTTACAGAAAAAGCAAATAAGATTATAGAGTCTCTAGAGAGGGAAAATGACTTAAACAAATCAGTTGACAGTTATCAAGAACTTTTAAAATTAAATAATATTATTGAAAAAAAATTTCATAAAAATTTTAAATCTATTGGAGAAGAGACAAATAAAAAGATTAAAGAGATAACTAAAAAAAATGAAAAAACAGCTCAATAAAATAGCTAAGGATACAAATATATTTCTTAAAAAATATACTAATTCACAGAAATATTCTCAGCTAATGCTACCCATGAGGTATGGTTTGTTTCCAGGCGGAAAAAAAATAAGATCTAAAATCTTAATTGACTTAGGGTCATTATTTTCAATTGATTACGAAACATTGATAATAGTTGGGTCGGCTGTTGAATGTATTCATGCTTATTCACTTATTCATGACGATCTACCCTGCATGGATGATGATGATATAAGAAGAGGAAAACCTTCAACTCACATTAAATTTGGTGAGTCTACAGCAGTTCTAGCAGGAAATTCATTACTAACTTTAGCTTTTGAAATTTTATCAAGTCCTAAATTGAAATTAAATGAAAAGATAAAAATCAACCTAATTAAAAAATTATCAGAATGTTCAGGTCATTTAGGAATAGCTGGTGGGCAATATTTAGATTTGAGTTATGAGAAAAAGAAAATATCAAAGAATAAAATAATAGAAATGGAAATAAAGAAAACAGGAATGTTATTTAGTTTTTGCTGTGCAGCTCCAGCAATAATTAAGAAAAAAACAATCCAAGAAATTAAATTTTTTGAAAATATTGGATCAAAAATTGGTCTTTTATTCCAAATAGCTGATGATTTAATTGATTTGAAAAGTAAATCTAAGGAAGCTGGGAAAAAAACAGGAAAAGATCAAAAAAAAGGTAAGGCAACACTTATAAATTTAATAGGCTATGATGACTCAGTTAAGTATTGTGATAAGATAATAAAAGATATTAATAAGAATTTAATAAAATACGGTTCAAAATCTGAAAAAATGAATGAAACATTGGAATATATATTGAATAGAAAAAAATGAAAAAAAATTATCAATTTTTAAATGATATCAACTTTCCATCTGATTTAAGAAAAGTTTCTGAAGATAATTTACAAAAAGTTGCAGATGAAGTTAGAGAGGAAATGATAAGTGCTGTTTCAGAAACAGGAGGCCACCTTGGTGCTGGTTTGGGGGTTGTTGAATTGACAGTCGCACTTCATTATGTTTTTGATACTCCAAATGATAAATTAATATGGGACGTTGGCCATCAATCTTACCCACATAAAATTTTAACTGGAAGAAAAGATAAAATTAGAACTCTACGACAGGGCGATGGTTTGTCAGGTTTTACAAAAAGATCTGAAAGTGAGTATGACCCATTTGGAGCGGCCCATAGTTCAACATCTATTTCATCAGCATTAGGAGTTGCTGAGGCAAATAAATTAGAAAATAAGTCTTCCAATGTAATTGCAGTCATAGGTGATGGAGCAATTAGTGCAGGCATGGCTTACGAAGCTATGAATAATGCTGGAGCATCCAAGACAAAAATGATTGTTATTTTAAATGATAACGACATGTCAATTGCAAAACCAGTTGGAGCAATGAGAACTTACTTGGCAAAATTATTTACGGGTAAAATATATTTTAGTCTTAGAGAAACTTTAAAATTAATTACATCTGCATTTTCAAAAAGATTTAGTGCTAAAGCAGGTAAAGCAGAGGATTTTTTCCGTTCAGCAGTAACTGGAGGCACATTGTTTAGTTCCCTTGGTTTTTATTACGCTGGTCCCATAGATGGTCATGATTTATCAAGCTTAATTCCAATTTTAAAAAATGCAAAAGAATCAAGACACGAAGGACCTATAATGATACATATCAAAACTCAAAAAGGAAAAGGTTATTCTTATGCAGAAAAAGCAAATGACCATTATCATGGAGTGTCAAAATTTAATGTTCAGACTGGAGAACAAATAAAGAGCAAATCAAACCTTCCTGCTTATACAAAAGTGTTTGCAAACACGTTAGTTAAACATGCCAAAAAGGATAGCAAAATAGTAGGAATAACAGCAGCGATGCCAGGAGGAACTGGTATGGATATTTTTGGGAAAGAGTTTCCAAGTAGAATGTTTGATGTAGGAATAGCAGAACAACATGCGGTAACTTTTGCTGCAGGTTTAGCAACTGAAGGATATAAACCATATGCTGCAATTTATTCTACATTTTTACAGAGAGCATATGATCAAGTTGTCCATGATGTTGCCATCCAAAGTTTACCAGTTAGATTTGCAATAGATAGAGCGGGATTAGTTGGTGCTGATGGATCAACTCATGCTGGTTCATTTGACATAACTTACTTATCAACTTTACCTAACTTTATAGTAATGGCAGCAAGTGATGAAGCTGAACTAGTTAAAATGATTAATACTTCAATAGATATAAATGACAGACCTTCTGCAATTAGATACCCAAGAGGAACAGGAGTAGGTGTTGATCTCCCATCAATAGACGAAAAAATTGAAATTGGTAAAGGGAGAGTAGTTCAACAAGGTACACGAGTTTGTGTTTTAAATCTAGGTACTCGACTTGAAGAGTGTAAGTTAGCTGTAGAGGAATTAAAAGCAAAAGGAGTTTCAACAACTTTGATAGATGCTAGATTTGCTAAGCCTTTAGATGAACAACTTATATTAAAATCTGCTAAAGAACATGAGCTTATGATAACTGTTGAAGAAGGATCAATAGGTGGTTTCGGTTCTCATGTTAAAAATTTATTAGCTGAAAAAGGAGTGTTTGATAAAGGTTTAAAATTTAGATCAATGACTTTACCAGATAAATTTATTGAACAAGATGATCCAAAAAAAATGTACGCTAAAGCTGGATTAAATAGTTCACAAATTTCTAAGAAAATTGCGGATATTTTGTTTCAAAAGGAGACGATAAGAGTTGTGAAAAATTAATTTAAGCTAACTACACTGGGCTTTATTCATTAAGTAGTGGTCAAGTAAAACACAGTTCATCATAGCCTCACCAATTGGTACAGCTCTAATTCCTACACAAGGATCATGTCTACCTTTAACAGATATTGAAGTATTTTTTCCAAATTTATTTATAGTTTTTCTACTAGTTAAAATTGACGATGTTGGTTTGACAGCAAAAGATGCAACAATTTCTTGGCCTGTAGAAATTCCACCAAGAATTCCACCTGCTTTATTTGAATTAAATTTTAATTTATTTCCTTTTGAAGAAATTTCATCTGAATTTTGTTCTCCACTTAATTGTGCTGAGTTCATTCCTGCACCAATATTTACACCTTTAACTGCATTAATACTCATTAGACCTGAAGCTATGTCAGTATCCAATTTAGAATAAATTGGAGCACCTAAACCAACTGGGATACCTCTTGCTCTTATTTCAATGACTGCTCCGCATGAGGATCCTGATTTTCTTACACCAAGCAAATATTTTTCCCATAATTTTATCATGGATTTATCTGGACAAAAAAACGGATTTTTTGAAATTACTTTATCGTTCCATTGATTTGTATCACATCCAAGAATTCCAAGCTGAGTTACTGCACCAATGACTTTAAATTTTTTACCTAATTTTTTTTTAAGTACAATTTTTGCTATTGCACCGGCCGCAACTCTTGCTGCAGTTTCTCTAGCAGAAGATCTGCCACCTCCTCGATAATCTCTAATTCCATATTTTTTAAAATAAGTAAAATCTGCATGACCTGGTCTGAACTTATCTTTAATATTGCTATAATCTTTAGATCTCATATCATTGTTGTAGATTATTAGAGAAATAGGTGTTCCCGTAGTTTTTCCCTCAAATACTCCTGACAATATTTGAACTTTGTCATCCTCTTTTCGCTGAGTTGTAAATTTAGATTGTCCTGGTTTTCTTTTGTCTAATTCTATTTGAATATCTTGCTCTTTAAGATTTATGTTTGGAGGGCAACCATCAACAATACAACCAATTGCAGGCCCATGAGACTCTCCCCAAGTTGTGAAACGAAATAGCTTTCCAAAAGTATTAAATGACATTATTTATATTATATAGATTATTTTGTTTAAATTATGAATCAAAAAAACTCTTTAGGTCTTAATAGTTGCTTTCTTGATATAGATGATCCAATTCAATTATTTTATGAATGGATGGAGGAAGCAAAGAAAACAGAGCCAAATGATCCAAATGCTGTTGCTTTGGCCACGTCAAATAAAAAAAATATTCCTTCAGTTAGAATGGTTTTACTTAAAGATTTCAACAAAGATGGATTTGTATTTTATACAAATTTAAATAGTCAAAAGGGAAATGAATTAAAAGAAAATCCAAATGCTCAGATGTGTTTCCATTGGAAAAGTCTCTTAAGACAAATAAGAATTAATGGAAAGGTATCATTAGTTTCTGATCAGGTTGCAGATGAATATTATTCATCTAGAGCGTATGAAAGTCGAATAGGAGCATGGGCCTCTAAACAAAGTGAAGAATTAAATTCGCGAGAACAATTGTTAAAATCTATACAAGATTACAAAAAAAAATATATCAACAAACTAGATGTACCAAGACCAAGTTATTGGTCTGGATGGGTTTTATCTCCAAATAGTATTGAATTTTGGTTAGATGGTGAGAACAGAATTCACGAGAGATTAAAATATAGTAAAGATAAATCCGGGAAGTGGATAAAGTCTTTATTAAGTCCTTAAAAATTTCTTGATAAACTAAATGATGTTAATCTTTTAAGAATATTTTTTTCTTCAGAGTCTTTAAATACACTTAGAGAATTTGAGGCTAAATTTATATAGTGCTGTGCTTTTTGATAGCATTCCTGAATTATTTTATATTTATTTATAAGAGCAATAATTTCATTAAAGTCATCTTTTGTTCTTAACTCTTTTTTAAACGTATTTAATAAAATTTTCTTTTCATCATTTCCTAATTTTTGAAAAAGTAAAATTATTGGTAAGGTAATTTTTCCTTCAAAAAAATCTTGACCAATTTTTTTACCAAATAGTTTGAGCTCAGCATTATAGTCTAGCGTGTCGTCTGCTATTTGAAAAGTTAACCCCAAGTTTCTTCCATAAAATTCTAAAGCATCTTTTTCTTTATTTTCTGCATCAGATAAAATTGCACCAACTTTAGTTGCTGCTGCAAATAACTCAGCAGTTTTAGCTGAGATTATTTTTAAATATGTTTCTTCCAGCATATCAACTTCACCTTTGTGTTGAAGTTGTAGAACTTCTCCTTGAGCAATTTTAGATGAAGTGGACGATAATAATTTTAAAACTTCTAGGTTTCCGTCTTCTACCATCATTTCAAAACATCTACTCAATAGATAATCTCCAATTAAAACTGACGAATGATTATCCCAAACTTTGTTTAAAGTTTCTTTTCCTCTTCTAACAGTGCCTTCATCAATCACATCATCATGCATCAATGTTGCACTGTGAATTAATTCGACACACGCAGCTAAATTTATATCTCTAGAGCCCTTAGAATAACCGCATAATTTTGCACTACCTAATGTTAGTAAAGCTCTTAGTCTTTTTCCTCCAGTTTCTATATGATAATCTGTCATTTTTTGAACTAGCTGTACGTCACTAGATAATTTTGATTTTATTTTTTCTTCGGTTAAAACCAGTTTTTCCTCAACCGAGTCTTTAAGCTGAAAATATGAATTATTTATTTGATTTTTAAGCTGTACAACTGTTCCCATAAGATTTTTAAATTAGTATAATTTGTTTATATATATTACTTATCAATTGACGCACCAGTTTCTTCAATTATAAGTAGTCTTTATATTCAATAAATAATTCTATAAGACTTACCTATGTTATCTTTTTTTAAAAAGAAAAAAATTGTTGCTCACTTAAAATTAAGTGGGGTTATTGGTAATGCAGGAAAATTTAAACAAGGTATTGATTTTGCAGGTCAAGAAGAACTAATTAAAAAGGCTTTTTCTCTTAAAAAAGCGGCATGTGTTGCTATATCAATCAATTCTCCAGGAGGATCACCAGTTCAATCTCATTTAATCTACAGCTTTATTAGACAACAAGCAAAAAAACGCAAAAAAGAAGTTATTGTATTCGCTGAAGACGTAGCAGCTTCTGGAGGCTATTTGATTTCTTGTGCTGGGGACGAAATTTATGCAAATTCAAGTTCAATAATTGGATCCATAGGAGTGATATATTCTTCTTTTGGATTTACAGAGTTGATAAAAAAAATTGGGATTGAAAGAAGAGTTCATACTGCAGGCAAAAACAAAAGCACACTTGATCCATTTTTAGAGGAAAAAAACGAGGATATTGAAAGGTTAAAAAATATTCAATTGGATCTTCATAAAGACTTTATAGATGTTGTTGAAAAAAGTAGAGGATCAAAGTTAAACAAATCTGATGTAGAACTTTTTTCAGGTGAGTTTTGGTCAGGCAGTAAAGCAAAAAATTTAGGATTGATTGACGGAATAGGTAACGCAAATGAAATATTAAAAGATAAATTTGGAGAGGATGTAATTATTAAAAAATTTGAAAAATCAAAAGGATGGTTAAGTCAAAAACTTTCTTCATCTAGCAATCAAGTAGATCAAATAGCAAGTATTTTAGATGAAAGATCAATTTGGCAAAGATATGGTTTCTAAAGCAAAAAAGGAAAAAAAAAAAATTCAAACATTTCAAGATACAATTTTAAATCTTCAGAAATTTTGGAGTAAAAAGGGATGCGTTATTCTTCAGCCTTACGATATGGAAGTTGGTGCAGGAACTTTTCATCCAGCTACTACACTAAGATCACTAGGAACTAAACCATGGAAAACAGCTTACGTACAACCATCAAGAAGACCTACAGATGGAAGATATGGAGATAATCCAAACAGGTTACAACACTATTATCAATTTCAAGTTTTAATCAAACCTTCTCCTGAAAATATAAAAAAACTTTATTTGAATAGTTTGTCTACTATAGGAATAGATCATAATGATCATGACATAAGGTTTGTTGAAGATGATTGGGAAAGTCCAACATTAGGAGCTGCAGGATTGGGATGGGAAGTATGGTGTGATGGAATGGAAATTACTCAATTTACCTATTTTCAACAAATGGCTGGATTTGATTGTAAACCTGTATCAGTTGAAATCACTTATGGCTTAGAAAGAATTTGCATGTTTACTCAAAAAGAAAAAAATGTTTATGATTTATTGTGGAATGATGAAGGCATAAAATATCACGAAGTTTTTCATCAAGCCGAAAAAGAATTTTCAGCATACAATTTTGAACTTGCGAATGTAGAAATACTTTTGAAAATGTTTGAAATGCATGAGTCCGAAGCAAAAGATTTGGTAGAAAAAAAAATTTCATTACCAGCATATGATCAATGTTTAAAAGCCAGTCATGTGTTTAATATTCTAGATGCAAGAGGCGCAATCAGCGTCGCACAAAGAGCTGGTTATATTGCTAGAATAAGAGATATTACAAAATCTGCAGCTGGCGTTTGGCTAGATAGTCAAAAATAATGTCAGAGTTTTTTTTAGAATTATTTAGTGAAGAAATACCTTCAAATCTTCAACAAAATTTAAGGGAAGACTTGCTTAAAAGTTTTAATGATTTATTTTTAGAAAAATCAATTTTATTTAAAAAAAACTCTTCATATTCAACACCAAACAGACTAGTGGTATTATTTGAAGGTGTTCAAAAAAATGTTGTACTAAAATCTGAGGAGATTAAAGGTCCAAATATTAAGTCACCAGTGGCAGCACTTGAGGGGTTTGTTAGGTCAAATAAAATCTTAAAAAAGGATCTCTACCAAAAGAAAACAGACAAAGGAGAATTTTATTTTTTCAAGACAAAATCAAAAAAATTTTACACACATGAATTATTAGAGGAATTTATCCCAATATTATTAAATAAAATTCAATGGAAAAAATCAATGTATTGGGGAACTTTTGACCTAAATTGGGGTAGACCTTTAAAGTCAATTCTAGCTGTATTTGATAAAAAAAAGTTAAATTTCAATTTTCATCACCTAACGTCTTCTAGCTCAACTTTTATTGATAAAGAATTTGAGGAAAATAAAAAGTCTTTCCTAGAATTCAAAAATTATAAAAGTTTTTTTAAAAAAATTGACATTATCATTGATCACAAAGAAAGAAAAAAATTAATAGAAAAAAAATTTAACAATATATTAAAAAATAAAAATATTAAGATCCAACATAATCCTAGATTACTTAACGAAGTTGTAGATTTAACAGATCAACCAAATATCCTTCTTTGTGAATTTGATAAAAAGTTTTTAGATATTCCAAAAGAAATATTAATTATTACCATGCAATACCATCAAAAATATTTTCCTATATTTGATAATAAAGAAAATATTACCAATGAGTTTTTAGTGGTTGCAAACAAAAAAGACAAAAAGGGATTAATTAAATTAGGAAATGAAAGAGTAGTTGAAGCAAGATTAAGTGACGCAGAATTTTTTTGGAAAAAAGATAAATCTCAAAATATGGTCAAAAAAGTTACTGAATTAAAATTAATGAATTATTTTAAAGGATTAGGAAATTATTTCGATAAAGCCCAAAGAATGAGAAAATTGGGTGGAATGATATCTGATGAACTTTTAATAAGTAAAGAAAAAGTTGAATTGTCAGCATCAATTTGTAAAGTTGATTTATTATCAGAACTTGTAGGTGAATTTCCAGAACTCCAAGGTGTAATGGGAGGTTATTTTGCCATCGCACAAGGTTTTGATAAAGATTTAGCTTTGGCAATAAGTGAGCAATATTTACCTACAGGTTCAGGTTCAATAGTTCCAAAAAAACCATTTAGCATAGCCCTCTCTTTGGCTGATAAGATAGATACTTTAGTTGGTTTTTTTGGTTTAAATCAAAAGCCAACAGGTTCGAAAGATCCGTATGCTCTAAGAAGATTAGCATTGGGGGTAATAAGAATAATAGTTGAAAATAAAAAAGATTTTAAAATAAAAGATTTAATTAATTATTCTTTAAACCTGTATTTGGATCAAGGTTTTGAAATTGATAATCAATCTCTACAAAATGAATTATCAGATTTTTTAATGGATAGATTAAAATATCACATGAAGGAAGAAAATATTAGAAATGATATAATTCAAGCATCAATTAGCTCTTTTAACTTAGATCAATCTGTTATTATTTTTAATAAAGCTAAACATTTAAATAAAATTATTAACAAACCAAATGGTTTAGATATTATTGCAAGCTATAAAAGAGCTTCAAACATTTTAGACGGTGAATTAAAAAAAGATAAAATAGAATTATCAAATACAACTGATCCTGGAATTTTTAAAACTGAGTTGGAAAAAGATCTATTTAAAAAAATTTGTGAATTAAGGAAATATTTTTCAGGCATTAATAAAGATGAAAATTATGTTCAAACATTGGACAATTTAGCTAGCGTCAAAAGAGAGGTTTTTGACTTTTTTGATAATGTAATTGTGAACGAAGATGATCTTGTTATTAAGAAGAATAGACTGGAACTAATCCAAATGATGTGTAAAACGTTCAACAATTATGTTAATTTTGATCTAATCGACTCCCGTTAATGAAAAAACTTATTTTAAACTTTAATTCTAAGGATAGTAAAAAAATTAATAATCCTAAAAACTTTTTAGGAGGAAAAGGTGCTAATCTTTCTGAAATGGGAAGGATGGGTCTTCCAGTGCCTCCTGGTTTTACAATATCTACAAAAGTTTGTGAAATTTTTTATAAGGATAAAAAAAAATTAAATAAAAACTTAATTTCTCAAATTAAAAAAGAATTAAAACTAATTGAAAAAGATGTTTCTAAAAAATTTGGAGACTTAAAAAATCCACTTTTGTTGTCTGTACGTTCTGGAGCAAGAGTATCAATGCCAGGTATGATGGATACTATTCTTAATCTGGGTCTGAACGATAAAACAGTGAAAGCTTTAGCAATCAAAACTTCAAATGGAAGATTTGCTAAAGACAGTTATAGAAGATTCATTCAAATGTACGGCAATGTTGTAATGGGTGTTGAGAGTTATCATTTTGAGGAATTAATAGAAAATTATAAACTTACTAAAGGTGTTTTGTTAGATACAGATTTAGATGAAAGTGATTGGGATGGATTAATTGAAGATTTTAAAAGAACAGTAAGAGAAAAGGCAAAAAAAAATTTTCCTCAAGATGTTTATGAACAATTGCTAGGAGCAATAAGTGCAGTATTTTTATCGTGGGAAAGTAATAGAGCAAAAGTTTATAGAAAATTAAATCAAATCCCAGCTGAGTGGGGAACTGCTGTAAATGTTCAATCAATGGTTTTTGGAAATATGGGTGATGATTGTGCAACAGGAGTTGTCTTTACAAGAAATCCATCAGATGGATTAAATGAAATATATGGTGAGTATTTAATTAATGCGCAAGGCGAAGATGTTGTAGCGGGTACAAGGACTCCTCAATACATAACTAAAAAAGCTAGGAGAGAAGCTAAAGTAAAAGAATTATCAATGGAAGAATCTATGCCTAAAGTCTTTAAAGAACTTCAAAAAATTTTGAAAAAATTAGAGATGCATTACAAAGATATGCAAGACGTAGAGTTTACAGTTGAAAATAGTAAATTATGGATGCTTCAAACAAGATCAGGAAAAAGAACAGCAAAATCAGCAGTCAAAATTGCAGTTGATATGGTTAAAGAAAAATTAATTTCTAAAAAGGAAGCTGTATTAAGAATTGACCCAAATTCTTTAGACACACTTTTACACCCTACTTTGGATGAAAAAAGTTTAATTAATGTAATTGCAAATGGATTGCCAGCATCACCAGGTGCAGCCAGTGGTAAAGTTGTATTTACATCAGAAGAGGCTGAAAGATTAACCGCGGTGATGCAAGATACAATTTTGGTTAGAGTAGAGACCTCACCAGAAGATATACAAGGAATGCATGCTGCCAAAGGAATTTTGACTGCCAGAGGAGGAATGACAAGTCATGCAGCTGTTGTTGCAAGAGGTATGGGTAGACCATGTGTATCAGGATCAAGTGAAATTGATATAAACTATGAAAATAAATCTTTTAAAACTTCATCAATGGAGATTAAAGAGGGAGATATAATTACAATAGATGGATCAACTGGAAGAATTATTGCTGGAAGTGTTTCAACTGTGAAGCCAGAAATATCTGGTGATTTTTCCAAGTTAATGTCTTGGGCAGACAGCTTTAGAAAATTAAAGGTTAGAACTAATTCAGAGACACCAAAAGATACCAAGACAGCAAAAGATTTTGGTGCAGAGGGTATTGGATTATGCAGAACTGAACATATGTTTTTTGATGAAGAACGAATTTTATCTGTAAGAGAAATGATATTATCTAAAACAAAAGAAGACAGAGCAATAGCATTAGCAAAACTGTTACCACATCAAAGAAAAGATTTTATAGATATTTTTAAAATCATGAGTGGATTGCCAGTCACAGTTAGATTATTGGACCCACCATTACATGAATTTTTACCACGTACAGAAAAGGAAATTAATGAGGTTGCTAGTATAGTTTATCTTACAGTTAAAGAGGTTGAGTCTCGGATTGAAGAGCTCTATGAGCAAAATCCTATGTTAGGTCATAGAGGATGTCGTCTGGGAATATCTTTTCCTGAAATTTATGAAATGCAATGCAAAGCAATATTTGAGGCTTTGGCTTATCTCAAAAAAAATAAAATTAAATGTGCATTTCCTGAAATAATGATACCTTTAGTATCTACAGAGGCTGAGATTAAAATAATGAAAGAATTAGTAATTAGAACTGCTAGACAAGTTCAAAAAGAAAATAAACTAAAAATAGAATTTTTAGTAGGAACGATGATTGAATTACCTAGAGCGGCAATAAAAGCAAAAGAGATTGCTAAGCACGCAGAATTTTTTAGTTTTGGAACAAATGATTTAACTCAGACTACTTTTGGGATCAGTAGAGATGATAGTGGTAAATTTTTAAATGATTATTTAGAAAACAAAATATTTTCTGTTGACCCTTTTGTTTCAATAGATGAAGGAGTTTCAGATTTAGTTGAAATAGCAGTAGAAAAGGGACGAAAACAAAACAAAAATCTAAAGTTAGGTATCTGTGGAGAGCATGGAGGAGATCCTCATAGTATATCTTTTTGTTCTAATGCAGGATTGAATTATGTTTCTTGTTCACCTTATAGAGTGCCTGTTGCAAGGTTAGCTGCCGCTCAAGCTGAAATTAAAAAGAAATTAAATTAAATAGGGGGCGTTCTGTTGCCAGGTGCCCCAGACCCCGTTTGCTTAATTAACAGAGTTAATTAGGCAGCAAGTGCGTAACTTTCGTTAGCAATTATAAATTAGCCCGTTACGGTGGAACAATCCCGAACGAAAGAATAGCCTTTAGTCACCCGTCGATTCTAGTTCACCCCCATAAGTTGTAATGGTGGAGGTGGTGGGTACTGCCCCCACGTCCGCAATGGTTATTACGAAATTCGTTTATCGTCGTAGTTGGAAAACCAACGTTATTAATATAAAAGTAATTACAACAGATTCAATAACAATCATGAAATTAACTAAAGAACAACAAGAGGAAATAAAAAATCAACAATCTCAAAGCAATCAGACCAAGAGAGTTACCGCTCCTGAACTTGAAAAAATCTTATATGAAGCAATTCCAGCTTTAGACCATGGTTTTGTTAGAGTTGTTGATTATATGGGTGATGATACATCAATAGTTCAATCAGCCAGAGTATCTTATGGAAAAGGTACAAAACAAGTTTCAACCGACAAAGGTTTAATTAAATATTTGATGAGGCACTGGCACAGTACTCCATTTGAAATGTGCGAAATTAAATATCATGTTAAACTTCCGATATTTATTGCAAGACAATGGATTAGACACAGAACTGCAAATGTAAATGAATATTCTGCAAGATATTCAATTCTAGATAAAGAATTTTATTTGCCTTCAGAAGAAAATTTAGCTGCTCAATCAACTAGTAACAGACAGGGTAGAGGTGATGTCTTGGAAGGAAAACAGGCAGAGGAAGTTTTGGAACTTTTAAAAAGTGATGCAGAGAGAACTTATGATAATTATGAGACTATGCTTAATGAAAGATTTGATGGATCGACTATTGATGAAAATAAAAAAGGTTTGGCGAGAGAACTTGCAAGAATGAATTTAACACTTAATACATACACCCAATGGTATTGGAAAACTGATTTATTAAATTTAATGAATTTTTTAAGATTAAGAGCTGATAGTCACGCTCAATATGAAATTAGAGTTTATGCTGACATAATGCTGGATACTGTAAAAAAATGGGTTCCTATAACTTATGATGCTTTTATGGATTATAGGGTTGGTGGAACCGAGGTTTCTGCAAAAGGAAAATTAATTATTCAAAAACTTATCAAAGGTGAAAATGTAGATGTTGAAAGTTCAGAATTGTCTAAAAGAGAGTGGAATGAATTAATGACTGCTTTTGATCTTAAAGATAAGTTGATTTAATTTTTTCAGCAAAATTTAAATATATCTTAGAAATTTCATGCTCTGGGCTCGCCTCTACAATTGGCTTTCCTTCATCTCCAGTTTTACCAACTTCTGGATTAATTGGAATCTCACCCAAAAATTCTTTTTGAAATTCTTCTGCAGTTTTTTTAACTCCACCTTGTCCAAAAATTTTATATTTTTTTTTATCGTCGCCTATGAAAAAACTCATGTTATCAACTAAGCCTAAAATTTTAACTCCAAGTTTATCAAACATTTTAATTCCTCTTTTAACGTCTAAAAGAGCCACTTCTTGAGGCGTGCTTACGATTATTGCGCCATCCATTTTTATTTCTTGGGAAAAAGTAAGTTGAGTATCACCAGTTCCTGGAGGCATATCAACGATAATAAAATCTAAATCTTTCCAATTTACTTTCTGAGTAAAAGTTTTAATTGCACTCGTTACCATTGGGCCACGCCATATCATAGGTGTTTGTTGGTCAGCTAAAAAACCAATTGACATGCATTGAATTTCATATTTTGTAATTGGATCTAACTTTTGACCATCACTTTTTGGTTTTTCATTAATATCAAACATTTTAGGAATTGATGGACCATAAATATCTGCATCTAAAAGACCAACTTTACATCCAACTCTCTTCAAAGCTAAAGCAAGGTTCGTTGCAAATGTAGATTTTCCAACACCACCTTTTGCACTAGAGATTGCAATTGTAAATTTAGTTCCAAGAATAGGATTTTTACTGAATTTTTTAGGCTCAAGCTTACTTTTCATTGCGGCACTAAGTTCAGGTTTTTTATCAGTCATAAAAGTATCATTACTTGTTTTTTTAAATAAAGACACTATATACTTTGGCATATGTCTGACGATTTTAAAGGTCAAAGTCCTTGGGGAGCACCTCCTGGTGGAGGTGGCAGTGGCAATGGATCAGGTAGAGGCCCTAGACCACCAAATGTTGACGAATTAATTAGAGATCTTCAAGATAAAATAAAAAGATTTTTGCCTGGTGGAAAGACTTCAGGAGGAAAATCAATAAGTCTAATTTTATTAGTTTTAGTTTTTGTATGGTTAGCTAGCGGACTTTACAGAGTATTACCTGATGAACAAGGCGTTGTATTAAGATTTGGTAAGTTTGTAAAAACTACACAGCCTGGTTTGAACTATCACATACCTTTTCCTGTTGAGACTGTTCAAACACCGAAAGTTACTAAAGTTAATAGAATGGATATTGGGTTTAGATCCGAAAGAGACAGTGGTTTTTCTACAGGTGGCGGTGTTGCTGATGTTCCACAGGAAAGTTTAATGTTAACTGGAGATGAAAATATAGTGAATATAGACTTTTCAGTTTTTTGGGTTATTAAAGATGCTGGCAATTTTTTATTTAAAATTCAAGATCCAGAGGGCACAGTTAAAGCAGCTGCTGAAACTGCAATGAGAGAAGTGATAGCAAAGAGTGATATTCAGCCAATTTTAACAGAAGGAAGATCTAAAATTGAGCTTGAAACTCAAGAAATTATTCAAACTATTTTAGATGATTATGAAAGTGGAATTCAAATTACGCAAGTGCAAACTCAAAAAGCTGACCCACCTGATCAAGTTATTGATGCATTTAGAGATGTGCAAGCTGCAAGGGCAGATATGGAAAGATCAAAAAACGAAGCCGAAGCTTATGCAAATGATGTAATACCAAGAGCACGAGGGGAAGCACAAAAAATTTTACAAGCAGCAGAAGCATATAAAAAAGAAGTTGTTGCAAAAGCAGAAGGTGAAGCTAGTAGATTTATAGCGATCTATAGTGAATACAAAAATGCAAAAGCAGTTACTCAAGAAAGAATGTATTTAGAAACTATGGAAAAAGTTCTTGCTGATATTGATAAAGTAATAATAGAAAAAAATGCAGGTTCAGGAGTAGTTCCATATTTACCTTTGCCTGAATTAAAAAAGAAAGCGACGAATTAAAATGAAAGCTGGAAAAATACTAGCAGGGATATTAGTTGCAATTGGTATTGTAGCTTTTTTATCAGTAATTATAGTAAAAGAGGTTAACCAAGCAATAATTCTCCAATTTGGTGATCCAAAAAGAATTATAATGAAACCTGGATTAAACTTTAAAATTCCATTTATTCAAAACGTTGTTTATTTAGATAAAAGAATTTTAAATTTAGATGCTCCACCTGAGGAGGTTATTGCATCAGATCAAAAGAGATTGATTGTTGATGCATTTGCAAGATTTCAAATTGTAGACCCGCTTAAATTTTATATTTCAGTTGGGAACGAGAGAGTTGCAAGATCGAGGTTATCTACAATTATAAACTCAAGAATTAGAAATGTATTAGGTCAAGAAGAATTACAAACATTATTATCTAAGGATAGATCCAAGCAGATGGCTTTAATTAAAGAGGGTGTAAATAATGAAGCACAAAACTTTGGAATTAATATTGTAGATGTTAGAATTAAAAGAGCAGATCTTCCACAAGCTAACAGTGATGCTATATATCGAAGAATGCAGACTGAGAGGGAGAGAGAAGCAAAAGAATTTAGAGCAAAAGGTGCTGAGATGGCTGTTACAATCACATCAACTGCAGATAAAGAAGTTACTGTAATTTTAGCAGATGCTCAAAAGCAATCTGAGATTATGAAAGGGGAAGGTGATGGAGAAAGAAATAAAATTTTTGCTGACGCCTTTGGTCAAGATCCAGAGTTTTTTGCTTTCTATAGAGCTATGCAAGCATATGAAAAGGCTCTTATCGGTGGTGAAACTTCGTTAATTTTATCACCTGATAGTGAATTTTTTAAATTTTTTGGAAATATAAAGCCTGAAATCCAACAATAATCTTTAAATGCGCGAGCTAGTCATAGCTTTTGGTCTTTTCTTATTTGTTGAAGGAATTTTATACGCCTTATTTCCAGCAAAAATGAAAAGTATGTTGAAAAAATTAGAATTTGTTAAGGATAGTCAACTTAGATCAGGTGGACTTATTTTTGCTGTAATAGGTTTTATAATTATTTATTACATTAAGAGTTAATATGAAAAAAATTAAAATTATATTTTTAACAATATTTTTATCATTCACTTTTTCATTAAATGTAAACTCTAGAACAGTTCCTGCTTCATTCGCAGATCTTGCAGAAAAATTAATGCCATCAGTAGTTAATATTTCTACTACAACAACTGTGGTAACTAACACCAATCCATTTCCTTTCCAATTTCCTCCTGGATCTCCTTTTGAAGATATGTTTAAAGAATTTGGGACACCTCAGGAAAGGCAATCAGCTGCGTTAGGATCTGGATTTATAATAGATCAGAAAGGAATTGTAGTCACAAATAATCACGTTATTCAAGATGCTGACGACATTATTGTTAGAGTAAATGGTGATCAAGAATTTAAAGCAAAAGTTTTGGGCTCTGACCCGCTTATGGATATTGCAGTTTTACAATTAGAAACAGATGAAAAATTTATCCCAGTAGCATTTGGAGACTCAGATAAAGCAAGAATTGGGGATTGGGTTTTGGCAATTGGGAATCCATTTGGTTTAGGTGGAACTGTTACTGCTGGAATTATATCAGCTAGAAATCGATCAATTGGTTTATCAAGATATGAAGATTTTATTCAAACAGATGCTTCTATAAACTCTGGTAATTCAGGAGGACCTTTGTTTGATATGGAAGGGAATGTAATTGGAATTAATACAGCAATTCTTGGACGTAATGGTTCTATTGGAATTGGATTTTCTATACCATCAAACAGTGCACAAATCGTAATTAAACAATTAATTGAATTTGGTGAAACAAAAAGAGGTTGGCTGGGTGTTAGAATTCAAGATGTAACAAAAGAAATTGCTGAGGTTGAAAAATTAGACAAAGCTCGAGGAGCATTAGTCGCTAGTGTTGCAGAAAATAGTCCATCAGAAAAAGCAGGAATACAAGCTGGTGATATTATTTTAGAATTTAATGGAGAAAAAATAAACCTAATGAAAGAACTTCCAGCTATTGTAGCAAGAACAGAAGTTGGAAAAAAAGTTGAAGTTAAAATTTGGAGAGATAAAAAAGAAATAATTAAAAATGTTATTTTAGGAAGGTTAGAAACTTCAGATGATTTTAAAATAAGTAAAAATCAAGAAACTCAAAAACAGAGCAACGAAGAGATTATTGAAAGTTTGAGAATTGCAGTAAGACCTTTGACTAAAGAAGACATAAAAAATAGAAAATTACCAAACCAGACAACAGGTTTAGTAATAACAAAAATAGCAAACAACAGCCCTGTAGCAAATTCAATAGAACTCAACAGTATTATTATTGAAGCTCAAAAGAAAAAAATTAGATCAGCAGATGATTTAAGGAAAATCACAAATGAAGTTCTTAATTCAAATCAAAAAACACTTTTACTTGCAATCTATAATAATCAAAATCAAAGACGATACATTGGTGTTAAGCTAGACTAATAATGGATTTAAAATCCAAGATAATATTAATATCTGGTCCCACAGCGTCAGGAAAATCAAGTTTTGCAATTAAAGTTGCAAAGAAGGTTAATGGAGAGATTATTAATGCAGACAGTATGCAAGTTTATAAACAGCTTAAAATTTTATCAGCAAGACCAGATCCAAAAAAATATCAGAAAATTAAACATCACTTATATGGTTTTCATAATGTAACAAAAAATTTCTCCACTGGTGATTGGCTTAAGCTAGTAATTAAAAAAATAAAGGAAGTTAAAAAAAGAAAAAAAACTCCAATTCTTGTTGGAGGGACAGGCTTATACTTTAAAGCTTTAACTGATGGTTTAGTTAAAATACCAAATATTTCATTAAAATTTAGAACTGAAATTAGAGATTTGCAAAAAAAAATTGGACAAAAGAAGTTTTATGAAAAATTATTAAAATTAGATCCATCCTCAAAAAGAAAAATAAACCCTACAGATACTCAAAGATCCATCAGAGCATATGAAGTAAAAAAGTTCACAAAAAAATCTATACATGAATGGTTTAAAAACACAAAATCAAGCTTTATAGAAAATGACTTTTTTAAAGTTTATATTGATTACCCTAGACAAGAATTAATTGAGCGTATCAATGTAAGAACAAGAGAAATGATAGAAAATGGAGCACTTAAAGAAGTAAAAGATTTCATTAAGTTAAGGGTAAGAAAAGATAAAAGTTCCCACAAGGCCATTGGAGTTACTGAAATTACAGAATATTTAAAAAATCAAAAAAATTTGAATGATACTAGAGATAAAATAGCCATAAAAACTAGACAATACGCCAAAAGACAAAGCACTTGGGCTAGAGGTAACATGATGAGTTGGATCAAACTAAAGCCACAAGACATAAATAATTTTTTGAAAAAAATTTAAAATTTTCATTCTTAAACTTGACCAATGAGTACAACTTCAGCTAGATTGAATAATGCCAAAATTATTTACTGGAGCAGAAATTGTTTTTAAATGTCTTGAAGACCAAAAGGTAGAGCATATCTTCGGTTATCCTGGCGGCGCTGTTTTACCAATTTATGATGAATTAAAAAATCATCCTTCTATAAAACATATATTAGTTAGACACGAGCAAGGTGCTGGTCACGCAGCTGAAGGATATGCAAGATCATCAGGAAAACCAGGAGTAGTTTTAGTTACATCAGGTCCAGGGGCTACAAATGTTGTAACTGCATTAACTGATGCTTACATGGACTCAGTTCCATTAGTTTGCATTTCTGGTCAGGTTCCAACACATTTAATTGGAACTGATGCTTTTCAAGAATGTGACACGACAGGAATTACAAGACCTTGTACTAAACACAATTGGTTAGTTAAAGATATAAATGATCTTTCAAAAGTTATGCATGAAGCTTTTAGAGTCGCAACAACTGGAAGACCCGGACCAGTTTTAATTGATATTCCAAAAGATGTTCAGTTTGCAAAAACAAAATATAAAAAACCTAATAAAGAAAAAAAATTAAACGGAAAAACACATAATAAATTTTCTCAAGATCAAATTGATGAATTAGTAAAATTATTAAGCAAAGCAAAAAAACCAATCATCTATAGTGGTGGAGGAGTAATTAACTCAGGACCAAAAGCAAGCCAAGCTCTAAGAGAATTTGTGGAATTAACTGGATTTCCGATTACTTCTACTCTTCAAGGTTTGGGCGCATACCCTGGAGATGATAATCAATTTTTAGGAATGCTTGGAATGCATGGCACTTATGAAGCAAATAATGCAATGCATGATTGTGATTTATTAATTAATATCGGTGCAAGGTTTGATGATCGTATTACTGGAAAAATAGATGAGTTTTCACCAAAATCAAAAAAGGTTCATATTGATATTGATCCATCATCAATTAATAAAATTATCAAGGTAGATCTTGCAATAGTTGGAGATGTTACGAGTGTTATAAGTAAAATTAATAAAACAATTTCGAAAAGTAAAAATGGTCATAGCAAATCAAACAAATCAAACATTGCTAAATGGTGGGAGCAAATTGAAAAATGGAGAGAAAAAAATTCCCTTAATTTTGTTAACAGTGATGAAAGTATAAAACCACAACATGCTGTTCAAAGACTTTATGAATTAACTAAGAATAAAGATACTTATGTAACTACTGAGGTTGGGCAACATCAAATGTGGGCTGCCCAGCATTATAAATTTAATAAACCGAACAGATGGATGACATCTGGTGGACTAGGTACTATGGGATATGGATTGCCAGCAGCTGTTGGAGTACAAATTGCTCATCCCGAAAAATTAGTAATTGATATTGCTGGAGAAGCTTCAGTTTTAATGACTATGCAAGAAATGTCTACTGCAGTTCAGTACAATCTTCCTATAAAAATATTTATTTTAAACAATCAATATATGGGAATGGTAAGACAGTGGCAGGAATTACTGCATGAAAAAAATTATTCTGAAAGTTATTCAGAAGCATTACCAGATTTTATGAAAATGGCAGAAGCTTATGGTTGCAAAGGAATTAAAGCTGACAATCCATCTGATCTTGATTATAAAATTCAAGAAATGATTGATTACGGTGGACCTGTCATATTTGATTGCCATGTAGATCCTAATGAAAATTGCTTTCCAATGATTCCATCTGGAAAACCTCATAACCAAATGATCTTAGGTCCAAATGACCAAGAGGATAATAAAATTAAAGGAAAAGGCAAAGCTCTAGTATAAAAATAATGCCTAAATCAAAGTCAGCTTACAGTATTTCTACAAAAAAACAAAAATCTGAGACTTATATTTTCGTTGTTTGGGTTGATAACGAAGCTGGTGTTCTTGCAAGAGTAGTTGGTCTGTTTTCGGGAAGGGGATATAATATTGAGTCGTTAGCTGTAGCTGAAGTTGATGCTATAAAAAATATTTCAAGAATAACAATTGTTACTACTGGAACACCTCAGGTAATAGATCAAATTAAACTACAGTTAACAAAACTAGTGCCAGTTCATAAGGTTGCTGAATTTAAAAGAGAAGATAAAGGTGTAATATTTAAAGAAATGGCTTTATTTAAAGTTGTTGGTAAAAAAAATAAAATAGGTAAATGTTTAAACGCTTGTAAAAAATTTAATCCAGTAATATTAGATGAAACAAAAACTTCAGCAGTAATTCAAATAACCGCTCTTAGAAGAGAAATTGATAAAATGAATAAAAAATTAAAGCCCTTAGGACTTATTAGTACTTCGAGAACTGGGGCAGTAGCTATGACCAGAGGTGCTAAAATATTTAATTAATTTAATAGGAGAAACGATATGAAAATGTTTTATGAAAAAGATGCAGATGTAAATCTGATTAAAAGTAAAAAAGTTGCTATTTTTGGTTATGGAAGTCAGGGGCACGCTCACGCATTAAATTTAAAAGATAGTGGAGTAAAAGAAATTGTTGTTGCTTTGAGAGAAGGTTCATCGAGCGCAGCAAAAGCTGAGTCAAAAGGATTAAAAGTAATGAATTTATCAGATGCTGCTGAATGGGCCGATGTAGTAATGATTCTTACGCCAGATGAACTTCAAGCAGAAATTTATAAAAATCACATTGAACAAAGAGTAAGAGAGGGTACAAGTATTGCATTTGCTCATGGTTTAAATGTTCATTACGATTTAATAAAAGCAAGAAAAGATTTAGATGTTTTCATGGTTGCCCCAAAAGGACCTGGTCACCTGGTTAGAAGCGAATATGAAAAAGGAGGTGGAGTACCTTGTTTGTTTGCAGTACACCAAGATGGATCTGGAAAAGCAAGAGATCTAGCTTTATCTTATGCTTCAGCAGTTGGTGGAGGAAGATCAGGAATAATTGAAACAACATTTAAAGATGAGGTTGAAACAGATTTGTTCGGTGAGCAAACAGTTCTATGTGGGGGTTTAGTTGAATTAATTAAAAATGGTTACGAAACTTTAGTTGAAGCAGGATATGAACCAGAAATGGCATATTTTGAAACAGTACATGAAGTTAAATTGATTGTTGACTTAATTTATGAAGGTGGAATCGCAAACATGAATTATTCTATTTCGAATACTGCTGAATATGGTGAATATCAATCTGGGCCAAGAGTAGTTAATAAAGAAGAAACTAAAAAAAGAATGAAAGAAGTTTTAGCCGAAATCCAGTCTGGAAAATTTACAAAAGAGTGGATGGATGAATGTAAAAATGGTCAAAAGAATTTTCTTGCTACAAGAGCGAAATTAGCCGAACACCCAGTTGAAAAAGTTGGTGCTGAACTAAGAGCTATGATGCCATGGATTGGTAAGAAAAAATTAGTTGATAGTGATAAAAGTTAAATTTTATCAGTAAATTATTGCTACTATAATTCAATTATTTCACTTATACTTTTTTAAATAAATTTTAAAAATGAGGGGAATAATGAAGACTAAAAATATAGTAAGAATACTATTGTCATTAGTTCTAGTATTCGGATTTTCTTCAGCATGGGCAAAAACTATTAAATGGTCTATGCAAGGAGACAGTTTAACACTAGATCCACATGCACAAAATGAGGGTCCAACTACTCAAGTATCAAGACAAGTTTATGAAGCTCTAGTTCAAAGAGGCTTGGACATGAAAATAGGGCCTGCTTTAGCAACAAAATGGAAAGCTACTGATCCAAATACATGGATTTTTACTTTAAGAGAAGATGCTAAATTTTCAGATGGCTCAGGAATGACATCTGCAGATGTTGTTTTTAGCATATTAAGAGCTAAGCAAAGAACATCTGATTTTAAAGAATACATCAGCACAGTTTCAAATGTTGAAGCGGTTGGAGATTACTCAGTTAAAATAACAACAAGTAAACCTAACCCTATTCTTTTAAACCAACTATCAAACATTTTTATAATGTCTAAAGCTTGGTCAGAGAAAAACTTTGCAATGTCTCCACAAAATTGGGATGCAGGACAAGAAACTTTCTCTGCTACTAATGCAATGGGAACTGGTCCTTTTAAAATAACTTTAAGAGAACCAAATACTAAAACAGTGTTTAAAAGAAATAAACATTGGTGGGGCGAGATGAAGGACAAAAAAGTAACTCAAATTGAATTAATGCCTATAAAAAACGCAGCTACAAGAGTTGCAGCTTTATTATCAGGTGAAATTGATATAGTTACTGATGCTCCAGTTCAAGATTTAAAAAGAATTGGATCTTCTTCAGGTCATAAAGTTGAAAGTACAGCTCAAATGAGAACAATTTTCTTAGGTATGGATCAAGCAGCTGACAAATTAAGAACTGGAAATACAGGTGATAATCCATTCAAGAAAAAAGAAGTAAGACAAGCTCTTTATCAAGCAATTGATATAGAAGCGATCAAGAAAAAAGTTATGAGAGGTTTAAGTGAACCAGCAGGAATTATAACTTTCCCAGGTGTTAATGGATATACTGCTGATCTTGATAAAAGATTACCTTACGATGTTAATGCTGCAAAAAAACTTTTAGCTGATGCGGGTTATCCTAATGGTTTTGACGTTGAACTTAGATGTCCTAATGACAGATATGTAAATGATGAAGCAATATGTACAGCTGTTGTTGGAATGTTGGGTAAAATTGGAGTTAATGTTAACTTATTTGCTCAAACTAAAAGTAAACACTTCAAAGAGCTAAAAGATGATCAAGGTGATTTCTATATGCTAGGATGGGGTGTTCCAACTTTAGATAGTCACTATGTTTTCCATTATCTATATGAAAGTGGTGCGAGCTGGAACAAAGTTAACTTTAGTAATGCTGATGTTGATGCCGCAATTAGAGTTATGGAAGGTGAAGTTGATTTAGATAAAAGAAATGCTGCAATTGCAAAAGCTTGGAAAATTGTAAAAGATGATATCTCTTATCTTCCTTTACATCACCAAGTGATTTCTTGGGCATCTAAAAGCAATGTTAATGTTCCTATCAGACCGAATAACGAACCGTTATTCAGAACTGCTAGTTTTAACTAATTAAAAATTATTACAAGCCCTTTAAAAATTTAAAGGGCTTGTAAGTTTAAACTTTCACAAATTGATAAAATATTTTTTTAAAAGGCTGTTTCAATCTGCTTTGGTGATGTTGGTTGTCGCCTTTGTGTCTTTCTCATTATTTAATTTTGTTGGAGATCCAATTAATAACATGGTTGGAGAAGAGACTTCTGATCAGGAAAGGGCAGAATTAAGAGAAACATTAGGTTTGATGGATCCAATTCATGTACAGTTTTCAAGATTTATAGTTAATGCTTCTAAGGGAGAGTTTGGAATTTCATATCAATTAAGAAGACCTGTTTCAGAGTTAATTGTTGAAAGATTACCAGCTACTGTTGAACTAGTAGTTATTTCGGCACTAATTGCACTTGTAACTGGTACATTATTAGGAGTTTATACAGGTATAAATCGAAAAGGCTTTTTAAGTGATTTTGTTTTAGCCATCTCCTTATTGGGAGTTTCACTCCCAACATTTGTTATTGGAATATTATTTATATATTTGTTTGCGGTAATTTTAGGAATATTACCTTCTTTTGGAAGAGGAGAAGTAATTGATTTAGGTTTTTGGACCACAGGTTTCTTAACAGCTTCAGGACTGAAAGCAATTATACTTCCCTCAGTAACATTAAGTCTTTTCCAAATGACTTATATTATCAGACTTGTGCGAGCAGAGATGATGGAAATTCTACAAACAGATTACATTAAATTTGCACGTGCACGAGGCATTAGTGAAAATAGTATCAAGTATAAACATGCATTAAAAAACGGATTGATACCAGTAATAACTATAGCAGGAATAAATATTGGAACTCTAATTGCTTTTTCAATTATTACTGAGACTGTTTTTCAATGGCCTGGTATGGGCTTCTTATTTATTCAAGCAGTACAATTTGTCGATATACCAATCATGTCAGCTTATTTAGTTTTTATAGCTTTTGTTTTTGTGATGATAAATTTTATAGTTGATATTCTTTATTATTTAATTGATCCAAGAATAAGAGTAAAGGGAGATGTTGCAAGTGGATAACAAATCATTAAACACTTGGGAAAGAATTAAAGATAGTGATGTTTATCATAGCTTCATAAATTCTCCTACTGCGATTGTATCATCTACTATTTTGTTTATAATTTTTTTCTGTTCTTTTTTTGTTGAGCTCATAACACCTTATAATCCTTTTGACCCTTCGTCTCTATCACTGATGGATGCATTCACACCACCATCATGGACAGAAGATGGTCTTGCTAAATTTATTTTAGGTACTGATGGACAAGGAAGAGACATGTTGTCTACAATTTTATATGGATGTAGAATTTCTCTGATTGTAGGTTTTTCTGCAATAATCTTTAGTTTAATTCTTGGAGTTGGATTGGGATTAACGGCTGGATTTTTTGGTGGAAAATACGAAATGATAGTAATGAGATTAACAGATGTTCAGTTAACGGTACCAAGTATTTTGATGGCATTGTTGGTTGATGGAATAGCAAGAGGATTAATCTCAAGAGAAATGCATGATGAAATGGCAATTTATGTTTTAATATTTGCTATTGGAATTTCAGAGTGGCCACAATTTGCAAGAGTTTCAAGAGCTGCAACTTTAGTAGAAAAAAATAAAGACTATGTTTCAGCATCAACAATAATTGGGGTTTCAAATATAATTATTATGTTTAAACATATTTTACCAAATATTTTAAGACCAGTGTTGGTAATTGGAACCATTGGTTTAGCACTTGCTATTTTAGCTGAGTCTACTTTAAGTTTTTTAGGAGTTGGCGTACCTCCAACAACACCTTCTTTAGGGACATTAATACGACTCGGTAATGACTTTTTATTTTCAGGAGAATGGTGGATCACTTTTTTTCCAGCAATTTTTTTGGTTATTTTAGCATTTTCAATAAATCTATTAGGGGATTGGATGAGAGATACTTTAAATCCAAAATTAAAAAAATGACATTTTTAAAAATAAATAACCTTAGTGTTGATTATCAAATGAGAAAAGAAACAGTTAACGCCGCTAAAAATGTAACTATTGAGGTAAACAAAGGAGAAATTTTAGGATTAGTTGGAGAATCTGGTTCAGGAAAGAGTACGGTAGGAAACGCTATAATAAATTTAATTGATGAACCAGGTAAAGTATCTAGTGGCTCAGTTATTTTAGGCGATCTTAACATTCATGAAAATTCTGAAAGTATTGTAAAATATAGGGGAAATAAAATTGGGTTGATATTTCAAGATCCTCAAACTTCACTAAACCCAATTCTTACTGTTGGTGAACAATTAATTGAAACAATTCAAACTCATCTTAAATTGAGCAAGGAAGAAGCAAAAAATAAATCTATAAATTTATTAAAAGAGGTTGGTATAAAAGATGCAGAGGCAAGATTTGATAATTATCCTCACCAATTCTCAGGTGGAATGAGACAGAGAGTAGTAATTTCTCTTGCTTTATGTTGTGAGCCAGAATTGTTAATTGCAGATGAACCAACAACAGCACTAGATGTATCAATTCAATCTCAGATTTTAGAACTAATTAAAAAATTAACAAAAGAAAGAAACCTTGCAGTCATCTTAATTACTCATGACATGGGGGTTATAGCTGAGACTGCAGACCGAGTTGCAGTTATGAAAAGTGGTAATTTAGTTGAAATTGGTGAAACAAAAAAAATATTAACTAAACCACAAGAAAATTATACTAAAAGCTTAGTAAGTTCTGTTCCACCAACTAACAAAAAAATTTTAAGATTTGTTATAGTTGAAAAAGAAAACAGTGACAAAAAAGAAAATAATATCAAAATATTAAATAGATGGACAAAAAAAGAAATAATAGATCAAGATTTAGTACAGATAAAAAATCTTAGTAAAAGTTTTGACGATAATTTTTTTACAGAAAGTTCTAAAAATTCTGTGATGGCTGTTAATGATGTTTCTTTTAATATAAAAGAAGGTGAGTCTTTTGGCTTAGTAGGAGAAAGTGGAAGTGGAAAATCTACAATTGCAAAAATGATTGTAAATTTATTTAAACCTTCTTCTGGAAATATCTTCTTTGACAATGTTTGTATTACAAAAATAAAACAAAGATCAGAATTAATGAAATTTAGAAAACAAATTCAAATGATATTTCAAGATCCTTATTCTTCACTAAATGGAAGATTAAAAGTGAAAGATATAATTGCAGAACCAATAACACTTCACAACCCATCAATATCAAATATAGATATAAATAATTATATTTATGATTTACTGGAGTCTGTAGAATTAACTCAAAAATCTGCAGATCGATATCCACACGAATTTTCAGGAGGGCAGAGACAGCGAATATCAATTGCAAGAGCACTTGCAACACAACCAAGACTTTTGGTTTGTGATGAACCTACCTCCGCTTTGGATGTAAGTATTCAAGCCCAAATATTAAATTTACTTAAAGATCTTCAAGAACAATTAAATTTAACAATTTTATTTATAAGTCATGACCTACCTGTTGTAAGACAAATGTGTGATAGAATTGGAGTTCTGAAAGATGGCAAATTATGTGAAGTTTCAAACACTGAGGATTTATTCTTAAAACCGACACATGAATATACGCTGGAACTTTTAAGGTTAATGCCTAAAATTGAGTCTATTTATAATTAATTTTTCCTAAGCCTAAAATGGTCCGTTATTCGTAATTATTTAACTAATTATTTTGCAATCTCTCTTATAGATTGTATTATAGATTTTCTAAAAAATTTTGTTATGAGCAATAAAGATAGAGTCTTTATATTTGATACTACTATGCGTGATGGTGAGCAATCGCCAGGCGCATCTATGAGTTTAGAAGAAAAAATTCAAATCGCCAGAGTATTTGATGAATTGGGTATCGACATAATTGAAGCAGGTTTTCCTATAGCTTCACCAGGAGATTTTGAAGCTGTTTCAGAAGTAAGCAAAATTTTAAAGAATTCTATTCCTGCAGGACTTTCAAGACACTCAGTAAAAGATATTGATAGAGCTTATGAAGCTCTAAAACATGCACCAAGATTTAGAATACATACATTTATTTCTACAAGTCCCTTACACATGAAGCATAAATTAAATATGTCTCCAGAAGATGTTTATGAATCAATTGGAAAACATGTTGCTTATGCAAGAAAGTTAACTGATGACGTTGAGTGGTCTTGCGAAGATGGAACAAGAACTGATATGGATTACATGTGTAAAACTGTAGAGCTTGCAATTAAAAATGGAGCTACAACAATTAATATTCCTGATACAGTTGGTTACACAATACCATCTGAGTTTACTACAATTATAGAAACTTTATTAAATAAAGTTCCAAATATTGATAAAGCAATTTTATCAACTCATTGTCATAATGATTTAGGTTTAGCAGTAGCTAACTCATTAGCTGGAGTTCAAGCTGGAGCAAGGCAAATTGAATGTACAATAAATGGATTAGGAGAGAGGGCAGGAAATGCTGCTCTTGAAGAAGTTGTTATGGCAATTAAAACAAGACCTGATTTAATGCCATATGAAACTGGAATTAATACAACACTTTTAAGCAAAGCTTCAAAAATTGTGTCGAACGCAACAGGATTTCCTGTTCAATACAATAAGGCGATTGTTGGAAAAAACGCTTTTGCTCATGAAGCAGGAATTCATCAGGATGGAATGCTAAAAAATAGACAAACATACGAGATAATGACACCTGAAAGTGTAGGGGTTAAACAAACATCATTAGTAATGGGAAAACATTCTGGGCGACATGCATTTAAAGATAAATTAAACAGTCTAGGTTATCCAGATTTAACTGATGATGTAGTAGGAAATGCATTTGCAAAATTCAAAGTCTTAGCAGATAAGAAAAAACATGTTTATGATGAAGATATTATTGCCTTAGTAGATGATAGTTTAATTATAGATAATAAAGTGAATGCAATTACTCTTAAATCTTTAAAAGTTTTTGCTGGAACAGGTGAACCACAAAAAGCAGAAATGACTTTGGATGTTTATGGTGATGTTAAAAACGCTTCAGAAACTGGAGATGGTCCGGTGGACGCAATATTTAAATGCATTAAAACTTTGTATCCTCATGATGTTAACTTGCAGCTTTATCAAGTTCATGCAGTTACAGAAGGAACAGATGCACAAGCTACAGTAAGTGTCAAAATAGAGGAAAAGGGTAAAACAACAGTAGGTCAAGCAGCTGATACAGATACTTTGGTTGCATCAGCAAATGCTTACATTAATGCATTAAATAAAATGATAATTAAACGAGATAAAACAGCTCCTATGGAGCAAGAAAGTCAGAAAGTAAGAGGGATATAATGGGGTTATTTAGTAGTGTTAAAAAAATATGGAGCCAAGATATGGCAATTGATCTTGGAACAGCTAACACTCTTGTTGTTTTAAAAGGACAAGGAGTGGTTCTAAATGAGCCATCAGTTGTTGCAATAGTTGATCAAGGTGGAAAAAAAAATGTATTAGCAGTCGGAGATGAAGCAAAAACAATGCTTGGAAGAACTCCTGGTAATATAAGCGCAATTAGACCTTTAAGAGATGGTGTTATCGCAGATTTTATAGTCACTGAAGAAATGATTAAACATTTTATTAAAAAAGTTCACAAAGGAAGTACGTTTGCTAACCCTAGAATTTTAATTTGTGTACCAACTGGTTCAACACCAGTTGAAAGAAAAGCAATTCAAGATAGTGCTCTAGCAGCTGGCGCAAGAAGAGTTCAATTAATTGAGGAACCGATTGCAGCTGCTATTGGAGCAAATTTACCAATTTCTGAAGCAACTGGTTCAATGATTGTAGATATTGGTGGGGGTACAAGTGAAATCGCTGTAATGTCTTTAGGTGGATTGGTTTACTCTAAATCTTTAAGAGTTGCAGGTGACTCAATGGATACTGCAATAGTGGATTATATGAGAAAAGAATATAATTTATTAATTGGTGATACTACTGCTGAAAAAATAAAAAAAGAAATGGGGACAGCCGTTCCAACTGGAACAAATACTTACCCAGTTAAAGGAAGAGATTTAAGATCTGGTACTCCAAAGGAAGTTAATATTACAGAAGAAGATACAGCTGAAGCACTAAACGATATTATGAAACAGATGGTTGGTGCAATCAAAGATGCATTAGAAAATACTCCTCCTGAGTTGTCAGCTGATTTAGTTGATATGGGTTTAACTTTAACAGGTGGTGGTGCTTTGTTAAAAAATATCGATAAAAGGTTTTCTAAAGAAACAGGTTTACCAGTTCATATAGCAGATGATCCATTATCTTGTGTTGCTGTTGGTACAGGTAAAGCTTTGGATCAAGAAGAAACTTTTTCTACTATGTTATCTGAATATTAGGAAAAATGGCTACTGGCAGAGATGATTTTGTTATTGCCATTAGGTCAGCTTTTTTAAAAAAAAAAGATAAACAAAAATTTTCATTACTCACTCTAATTTTTGTATCAATTTTTGTAATTGTCTTAAGTGATCTTAATTTTAAAGCAATAAAATTTGTTAAATTAGGAGTCAATGAAGTAATTTATAGATCATCTCATATCGTATCAATCCCAGAAAATAAATTAAAAGAAATAACCTCCAAATTCAAATCACATATGGAACTATATGAAAGTAACCGGAAAGAATTTATTAAAATAAAAAACTCTGATCAACTGAAATTACAAAATGAGTTTTTAACTGCAGAAAATAAAAAGCTTAGAAAATTACTTGATGAAAGTATAAATTCACAAGAAATATTTGCCAGAGTTTTAATTGATAAAGACAGTCCATATTTAAAATCAGTAGTATTAAATAAAGGTACGAAAGATAAAGTGAAAATTGGAATGGCTGTAATTGATGAGGTTTATTTAGTGGGACAAATTATTGAGGTAAATTATAGTAATTCTAGAGCATTACTTTTGTCTGACCTAAATAGCAAAATACCTTCTGTTTTAGAGCCAGATGATATACAGGCCGTAGTTTCTGGAACAGGAAGCAATTTTGGAACCGTCGAACATACTCAAATTGATTATAAAGAATCTCTTAATAATAAAGAAATTATTGCTTATACCTCAGGCCTTGGTGGACTTTTTAAGCCAGGGATACCAATAGGAAAAATAGATAATAATTCTGACGGACAAATTAATTTTTTTTCTGATTTCACTCAATTGAATTATGTAAAAATTGTCTCTTATAATTTTGGTGGGAAAAAATAATGTCATCACTTAATAAAAGTCCCTTCTTAAGAATATTTCTATCTTATCTTCCTATTATAATGTTATTTTTTTCAGTATTTAATGAATTTGATTTTAATTATTTAAAACTTGATTATTTTGCTTTTAATTTTGTTCATTTATTAATTTTCTTTTGGACTTTAAGAAATCCTGATCAACTAGGTTATCTTGCAATTTTCTTTGCAGGTATAATTAATGATGTTGTAATTGGAATACCAATTGGAATTAGTAGTTTTTGTTATCTTATTATTTGCTCAGTAACAGCATATTTAAGAAATATTACTTTATCTCCAAACTTTATAAAGGATTGGATATCATTATTATTTACAATTTTATTAATAAACTCAATTCAAGTAATTATTTTAGATTTAGTTTTTTTAATTAAAATTGATTACACTAATTATTTAATTAATTCTGGATTCACATTTTTATTTTATCCAATATTTTTTCTATTTTTTAATTTTTTAAACGAGAGAATTTCATATCAGACTAATGATTAAATCTAACTCAGGAATAAGAAAAACTGATGTAATTAATAGACGGATGTTCATAATCGGAGCAGCAAAAATAGTGATTTTTGTTGGTATCGTTGCTCGGTTATTTTCTCTTCAAATAAACGAAAATAAAAAATATCTTACTCTTTCAGATAAGAATAGAATTAGAGAATGGAAACTCCCGCCTACAAGAGGAAATATAGTTGATTATTTTGGAAATGTAATTGCAGGCAATTTGAAAGTTTACCAATTACATATAATTCCGGAGCAAGTTGAGAATTTTAATTATTTATTAGTTAGATTGAAAAATCTTTTAAATTTGAGTGACAAGAGAATTGCAAGAATAAACAAATTAAAATCAGAGTTAAAACCGTGGGATAGTATTATTGTTTCTGAAAATTTGAGTTGGAGTCAATTTGTAAAGATAAACAATTATTTATATGACCTGGTTGGTGTAAAACCGGTAATGACAATCTCAAGAAACTATCCATTTAATGATGTATATACACATGTTCTTGGATATGTGAGCCAACCAAATGAACAAGAAATTTTAGACAATCAAATTATTCAAGAAAGATTTGTACCTGGGATGAAAATTGGAAAACTAGGTTTAGAGAAAAGACTTGAAAATCATTTAATTGGAACAAATGCAATTCAAAGATATGAAGTTAATGCTTACGGTAAAAGAATTAATCAACTTGAGCATCAAAAAGGGCAGCAAGGATCAAAAATACGTTTGACTGTAGATACAGAAATACAAAAAGCTTGTGGTGAGTTGTTAAATGAAAAAGCAGGATCAATAAGTGTAATGGATATTTACACAGGAGATATTATTGCAATGTATTCATCTCCATCTTATGATCCAAATTTATTTTTATTCGGTATAAGTCAAGATGAATGGCAATTAATTAGAAACAATCCATTAAAACCCCTAATTAACAAAACTCTTTCTGGCTTATACTCACCAGGTTCAACCATAAAACCAATCGTTGCTCTCTCAGCTTTAGAAAACAAAGTAGTTGATACGAAGTTTAAAGTTAAATGCACTGGAAAAATGGAGTTATACGGACAAACATTTCATTGTTGGAAGGAAAAAGGACATGGTTGGGTTAGTATGAAAAATGCAATGAAACAATCGTGTGATACTTATTTTTATGAAGTTGCAAGATTGTTAGGTGTCGATAGATTGAATATTACAGCTCAAAAGTTCGGTTTAGGCAAAAAAGTACTTGGTGAATACTTTGATACTGAAAAAAAAGGACTATTCCCAAGCACAAAATGGAAAAAAAATAATCTCGGCAGGGGCTGGGTATTAGGAGAAACACTAATAACAGGTATTGGTCAAGGCTATATACAATCAACGCCCTTACAACTCTGCATGATGACGGCTCAAATTGCTAACGGTGGATATGCGATAAAACCTAAAATAATTGTTGATAGCAATCCAATTTCTTATGAAGCTGCAAAACAATCAATGCAAAGTGGGTTGGTATTTGACTCTAATTCTGTTTCCCTATTAGATAAAAAATTATTTAAAGATAAAAAAAATATTAAGATTGTTCAAGAAGCTATGTTTGCTTCAACAAATGAAAGATTTGGAACCTCATATAAATCAAGAATTGATGATCCTAAATATCAATTTGCAGGAAAAACTGGAACAGCACAGGTTAAGAGAATAAGTAAAAGGGAAAGAGAATTAGATTTAGAATTAGAGCAAATACCTTACAAAGATAGAGATCATGCATTGTATGTTGCTTATGGCCCTTACATAAATCCAAGATATGCTTTGAGTGTAATTATAGAGCACGGTGGCTCAGGTAGTAAAGCAGCAGCACCTCTTGCAAAAACACTATTTAAATTAATTATTGATAGACATGAATTAAGAAACAAACAATCAAATTTTGAGAGGATTACAATATAAATGTTTCAACACGATAGATTGAATAATGAGATTACTTTATTCCAAAAAATAAAAAATTTAGACTATATATTGTTAATTTCTGTTATCATTCTTTCTGTAATAAGTGTTTTTGTTATGTATTCTACTGATGGAGGTGAAATACTTTTTCATACAAAAAATCATCTTGTAAAACTTGCGGTTTTTTTTCCACTAATGATTTTTGTAGCTTTCTTTAACATAAAATTTTGGCATAATTTTTCATATATTATTTACATTCTAGTAATAGTTTTATTAATTTATGTATCCTTTTTTGGGATTAAGGCCTCAGGTTCGCAAAGATGGATGGACGTATATTTTTTTGTACTTCAGCCGTCTGAATTAATGAAAATAGCAATTATAATGTGTCTTGCTAAATATTATCACAGGTTAAAAATAGAAAATGTAAATTCATTTACTAGCATTACAATTGTATTGTCAGTTATATTAATTCCTACAATTTTTGTAGTTTCTCAGCCTGACCTTGGTACCTCAATACTTATTGCATTAAGCGGATTAATTATATTATGGTTGGGAGGGGTAAAAATTAAATATTTTATTTATTCATTTATTATCTTCTTAATTTCGCTGCCATTTATAATTTCATTCTTAAAACCCTATCAAAAACTTAGAATACTTACTTTTTTAGATCCTGATAGAGATCCTTTAGGTGCGGGATACCAAATCATACAATCAAAAATAGCAATTGGTTCAGGTGGTCTTGATGGAAAGGGCTTTTTAAAAGGGACACAGAGTTATTTAGACTTTCTACCTGAAAAACACACAGATTTTATATTCACCTTATTCTCAGAAGAGTTTGGTTTTATTGGTTCGGTTGGACTGTTGATATTATACTCTATCATAATTTTTAGAATTATAAGAATAGGATCTATCTCAAGAAGTAATTTTGCAAGACTTTTTTGTTTTGGATACGCTTTCGCAATATTTATTTACATTGTTGTAAACTTATCTATGGTTTTAGGCTTGCTACCTATAGTTGGCTCTCCATTGCCAATAATGTCTTATGGTGGCTCTTCAATGTTAGCTACGATGATTGGCTTTGGAATAGTATTAAGTGCAAAAATTAATCATAAACAAATGATTGCATAATAAAATTAAAATTTGCATAATTTGTCACTCTGAAATTATAATATTTAATTGTATAACAACTCGATGAATAAAAATCTTAAAGTAGGAATAGTTGGAGCAGGCATTCAGGGTGTATCCAATGCTCTATTTCTTCAAAAAAAAGGTTTTAATGTAACCATTTTTGATAGAGATAACCCAGGCAGCCATGCTGCCTCTTATGGTAATGCTGGTCATTTTTCTCCATATGCATCTCTTTCTTTAAATAGAACCGATGTTCTTGCAGATGTTCCCGCTATGCTCTTAAGTTCTTCAGGCCCACTAGCTTTAAAATGGAATTATGTCCCTAAAATGATTCCGTGGTTTATAAAATTTATAATGAACACAACTAAATCTAAGATGATGCATACTGCTAAAAATATGCATCAAATTTTAGATTTAGCTTTACCAGCTTACGATGAATTGTTTGAAGAGGTGGACCTAGAAGGTTTAGTTGAAAACAAGGGTATTCTTTATATTTGGAATGATAAAGATTTGAAAAGTAGAGAATTAGAAATAAGAGTTAGAGATGAACTGGGTGTTAAGCAACAACTAGTTAGCAAATCCGAAATTCACGATCTTGAACCTCATATCAAACCATTTTACCACGCAGGCGTATATTATCCTTATGCAAGACATGCAAGAAACCCAAAAAGAATTCTTTTAAAGTTGTTTAATTTATTTTTACAAAAAGGAGGAAAATTTAATAAAGTAAATATTAAAGATATTAGTTTTGATGAAGAAAAACCAGTTTTTAAAACTGAAAACCAAAGTTATGTTTTTGATAAGGTGGTGATAGCTTGTGGTGCTTTTTCAAAGAAATTAACAGATAATCTTGGTGAAAAAATACCTTTAGATACAGAACGTGGATATCATGTTCATTTTAAAAATTGTGATCATTTATTAAGTAGGCCAGTAATATTTTCTAATCGTGGATTTGGAATTACACCGATGGAACAGGGTTTAAGAGTAGTTGGAACTGTTGAATTTGGTGGATTAGACAATCCATTATCGAAATCAAGAATTAAAAATTTGATAAGTAATGCAAAATATATGCTAGGAGATTTACCTGAGCATGAGGATGAATGGTTGGGATTTAGACCCACTTTACCTGACTTTTTACCTGTTATGGGACCATCAAAAAATTACAAAAACGTTTATTATTGTTTTGGACACCATCATTTAGGATGGACTTTGGGCCCAATTTCTGGAAAGATTGTTTCAGGAATGATAGCGAATGAAAATACAAATTTAGATTTAAAGCCTTATAGTTCGCTTAGATTTAATTAAGTGACAAAAGATAATAATTTTTTAGCTTACTTATATCTTTTCTTGACAGTAACATTTTGGGCAGGAAACTTCGTGGTTGGAAAACTTGCAAGTTTTTATGAGGTACCACCTTTTTCATTAAACTTTTATCGATGGCTTTTTGCATGGTTAATTTTAGCTCCTTTTACAATCTCTGAAATAATAGAGAAAAGAAACTATATTATAAAGAATTATAAGCTTTTTATTATATTGGGAGTTACGAGCATAACAGTATTTAACTCAATTGTTTATTATTCTCTTAATTTTACACAAGTTATTAGTGGAGTATTAATGATTTCAACAATACCTGTGATGATAATGTTGTTTTCATCAATTTTAAAAATTGAAAAAACAAATATATTTCAGATTATTGGAGTAGTTTTTTCTTTTGCTGGTGTAATTATGATTATTACAAAAGCAAACCTGGAAATATTAAAAAATTTAGACTTTAATAAAGGTGATATTACTATGGTGATAGCAATGTTTTCATGGGCTTTATACTCAACGTTGTTAAAAGGAAAACAATATGAATTAACTCAAATATCATTACTCCAAGTAGTAATTACTTTTGGTTTAATATTTCTAATACCAATTTATTTTATTGAATATCAAATTGGCTTTAGAATTAATTTAGAATTGCCTTTTATTTTAATTTTATCCTATGTGGTTTTGTTTCCAGGTTTAGCATCTTTTCTTTTATGGATAAAAGGAATATCCATGATTGGCGCTAATCGTTCTGGTGTTTTTTTACACTTAATGCCAATATTAAGCGCAATAATGGCAATGATCTTTTTTAGTGAAAAATTTATGTTTTATCATATTTTAGGCGCTTGTTTTATTATTACAGGAATATTGTTATCAAATAAGAAAGTTAAAAATGCTTAAAGTCGCTATATTAGATGATTATCAAAACGTTGCTCAACAATTTGTGGATTTAGGAAAACTATCTGGAAAATATGAGTTCAAGATATTTAGTGAACCTTTTTTAGATGAAGCTGACACAATTGAACAATTAGCTGATTTTGAAGCTTTATTAATAATGAGAGAAAGAACTCCTATTACAAAAAATTTGATTGACAATTTAAACAACTTAAAATTTATAATTACAAGCGGATTAAGAAATAAATCTATTGATCTAGATGCTACGAAAAAAAGAAAAATTATTGTTTGTGGTACAGATATAAATTTAAACCCAACCCCTGAATTAACTTGGGCACTAATTCTAGGTTTAGCTAGAAATTTTAAAGAAGAGTTTGACAATATGTATCAAGGGTATTGGCAAACAACAATTGGAGTGGAATTGAAAGGAAAAATTCTAGGTTTAATTGGTCTAGGCAGAGTAGGTTCTGAAGTTGCAAAAATTGGAAAAGCATTTGGAATGCAAGTAATGGCCTGGAGTGAAAATTTGAGCTTAGATAAGTGCAAAGAATTAGATATACTCCCTTGTAGCAAAGATGACTTAATCACAAATTCTGACGTTCTTTCAATTCACGTTCAAGGAGGTGAAAGATACAAAGACTGTATTACCATAAAAGAATTTGATAAAATGAAAAAGACAGCTTTTTTGATAAACACTTCTAGAGGACCTATTGTTAATGAGGATGATTTAATTATTGCATTGTCAACCAATGTAATTGCAGGAGCTGGAATTGACGTCTATGATAAAGAACCTTTACCTGAAAATAATAAACTAAGGTTTTTACCTAATGCACTTCTTACTCCACATATAGGTTATGTGACAGCAGAAAATTATAGTATTTTTTATAATCAAATGATTGAAGGATTAGAGGCTTGTGTTGATGGAAAGCCAGTACGTGTTTTAGAGTAACGATGGATTTACCAGTGGTTAATCATGAGGATTATTTTGCCAAAATTGGAGATGATCATAAATTTCCTATAAACAAGTTTGGAGAATTGGCAAATTATTTGATCCAAAATAAAATCGTTAAAAAGTTTTATCAACCATATGCTTGTTCGCTTGAAACATTGAGTTACGCACATTCAAAAGAGTATATCTCTAACATCAAAAATAAAACATTAAGTAAAGATGAAGTAAAAAAAATTGGATTTCCACTTGTTGATAGTGTTGTTCAGAGATCATTAGTAGCTACTGGTGGTACTGTTTTAGCCTCTAAACTTGCAATTAATTATGGAATATCATGTAATACTGCTGGCGGTAGTCATCACGCAAACTATGATGGTGGAGCTGGATACTGCGTTTTTAATGATGTAGCTGTTGCTGCTCATTATCTACTAAATCGAGGCTTGGCTAACAAAATATTAATTGTTGATTTAGATGTTCATCAAGGAAACGGAAATTCAGAAATTTTTAAAGAAAATAGAAGTGTTTTTACTTTCAGTATGCACTCTAAAACTAATTATCCAGCCAAAAAATCTAATAGCGATTTAGATGTGGAGCTAGAAGATAATTTAGAGGATGATGCTTACATTAATACACTTAAACATTATTTAAATGAGTTAAATCAAGAAAATTTTGATTTTGTTTTCTATATAGCTGGAGTAGATATTCATTTTAACGATAGATTAGGTAAACTAAAAATATCTGATGAAGGTATTAAATCTAGAGACGAGCTTGTTATCGAAAACTTTTTTTCTAAAAGAATACCCTTTTGTGGTGTTTTAGGTGGTGGTTATAATAAAGATTTTAAAAAATTAGTTGAATTACATTCAATCTTACATAAATCCTGTGCTAAATATATAGGATCATGACAAAAAAAATAAATCCAAATTTAACTGTGGAACAAAAATTAATCTTATTCGAAGAAGGGACTGAGCTTGCTGGTTCGAGTGAACTCAATCATGAAAAAAGAGAAGGAAGTTTTCATTGTGCAAATTGTGGAGAAAAATTATTTGACTCAAAAACAAAATATGAGAGTGGTTCAGGCTGGCCTTCATTTTATGATTCTTTACCAGATGTATTTGAAACCAAAACGGATCATCACATAGGTTATGCAAGAACCGAGTATCATTGTAAAAAATGTGGAGGACATCATGGTCATATATTTGAAGATGGACCTGAACCTACAGGAAAAAGATTTTGTAATAACGGCGTTTGTTTAATTTTTAAACCAAAAGTATAAATTGTTAAAATTAATTTTTTAAAAGATCTTGAAGTTTATTTTCTTTTTCTAGTGCTCTAACTTCATCATAACCGCCAATATGCTCTTCATCAAAAAAGATCTGGGGAATTGTTCTTTTACCATTTGCCTTTTTAATCATTTCATCCATTGCTCCATCAACTTTTGAAATATCAATTTCATTATATGTTGCATTATTTCTTGCTAATAATCTTTTAGCTGCTTCACAATAATTACAAAAGGGACCCGTATACATGGTAATTTTTTTCATATTTTATAAATAATCACCTTTTTTAATTTTACTAGTTATTTCTTTTCTAGAGTATTCAAACTTTTTGCGATGTTTTATACTTTTTTGATTTACTCTTTTTCTCCATAATCTGAAAGATGATGGTTTTAGAGACCTCCTCATAATTTTAATTACATCAGATTCTTTCTTTCCAGTTTTTTTTTCAATTTCTTCAAAAGTTATCCTGTCTGCCCAAGCTGCCCAAATGATCCAATCAGGATCGTCCATTTTGGGTTCTGGATTTTTGACTTTTGTAATTGGCCTGTGACCTTTTTTTTTCATAAATCCTTTATATTTGAAAAAAATATTTAATGCATTTTTTTTAGCCTTTGATATTATATATTTGATAGTCCTTCTTAGCCATCTTTAGCTCCCGGTTTTTAAGGACTATCTTTTTTTATGCTCCCCCTAGATTTTATACTTTATCTACAGATAATTATTTTTTTATTTATTACACCTGGAACTCCCAGGATTGTAATTATCTCTTATTCAATGAATTACGGTGTTGGAAAATGTGTATGGTCTGCCTTAGGAGACGTAACTGCAAATTTGCTTCAAGCAACTTTAGTTATTTTTGTCATTGGATCTTTTTTTTCAGAGAACTCAATAGCACTTAATGGGTTTAAATGGATCGGAATAGTTTATTTATTATATTTGGCTTATGATATTTATAAATCTCGACCAAAAAGTATTACAAATGAAGGAGAAATAAAAAAAAGCAACTTATCTTTTTTTAGAGATGGTTTTTTAGTTGCTGGTACAAGTCCTAAGGCTTGGATGTTTTTTCCTTTTATTTTTCCTCAATTTATTGACTTTAATTCAAATTTATTGGTTCAATTTGTAATTTTAATTACAACTTATATCGTTTTAGATTTTTTATCTTTAATTGGCTACGCAATGCTCGCACAACAACTAATAAAGTGGATAACTGCAAATCCAAAAATAATTAATACAATTTCTGCGAGTGTTTTAGTAATTATAGCCGCAATAATCGTTGTAACTCAACAATATTAATTAGATCTGGCCTTTATTGCCACTTGCATAAAATAAAATTTCTTTATTTAATCATTATATAATTAATTAATTAAAGAGGAAATAAAATGAGATTAAATAAAATAATTTTAAGTTTTGTTTCTGCATTAGTAATTTTATTTTCAACTTCTGTTGCATCTTTTGCAAAAGTAGTTGGTGACAAAATTATTTTAGGTGCTGCGATTTCCTTAACTGGTAAATACTCATCTAATGGTGTTCATACTCAAAATGGTTATAACATGGCCGTTGATAGAATTAACAGCATGGGTGGTGTTAAAGTTGGTGGAAAGACTTATAAGTTTGACATTATTTATTACGATGATGAGTCAAACCCTAAGAGAGCTGCACAGCTTGCAGAAAGATTAATATCACAAGATGGTGTTGAGTTTATGCTTGGCCCTTACAGTTCTGGTTTAACTAAAGCGATTGCTCCAGTGACTGAAAAATATGGTGTTCCAATGGTTGAAGCAAATGGTGCATCTAGATCTTTGTTTACAAAAGGTTACAAATATTTATTTGCTGTATTAGCTCCAGCTAATTTATATCTTGATGTTGCTATAGATCTAGCAGTTGAAAAGAATAATGGAAAAGGAGTTACCGTTGCAATGGCGTTTGAACAAGATGCATTTTCTCAAGATGTGAGACTTGGTGTGTTAGATGCAATTAAGAGAACTGGCTCTAAAAAAGTAATTGATGACAAATTACCAAAAGAGCTTAATGATATGGCCGCTACTTTAGTCAAAGTGAAACAAATGAAACCAGATGTTTTAGTTGTTTCAGGTCACACTAAAGGTGCTCTAACTGCTATCAGACAAATATCGGAGATGAAAGTTGATGTTCCAATGTTAGCTATGACACATTGTGATGCTGCTAAATTATCAAAGCAACATGGTAAAAACTCACAATATGCTTTATGCGCTTCTCAGTGGCACAAAACACTAACTTATAAAGATGATTTCTTTAAAGATGGTATGACCTATGATGCAGACTTTACTAAAGAGTTTGGTTATGCACCTCCATACCAAGCAGCAGAGTCTTCAGCTGCCCTATTGGTATTTAAAGATGCATTCGAGAGAGCAAATTCTTTTGATCAAAAGAAAGTAAGAGATGCTCTTGCAGCTACTAATATGCAAACTTTTTATGGAAACATAAAATTTGCAGAAGGTGGTCAGAATGTTGACAAGCCAATGGTACTTTTCCAGGTTATGTGTGATGATGGAGGAAAATGTGAAAACAAAGTTGTTGCTCCAACTAAATGGGCTTCAGCTAAATTGATTCACCCAATCCCTTCGTGGTCTGAAAGATAAAACAAATCTATAAATACCCCCTAATATAATATATATAGGGGGTATTTTTTTATAGGATTCATTATGGATTTCATGGTCTTCCAGTATCCAATGATTTCTGTTCAAGCATGTTTGGATGGAATTTTACTTGGAATTTTATTTGCATTGATTGCTTATGGTATGGCTCTTCAATGGGGAGTAATGAATATTATAAATATCGCTCAAGGCGATCTTGTTATTTTAGGAGGGTACATTGCTTACTTTATGTATCTTTATGGAATTCATCCAGCTTGGGGAGTAATCGTATCTCCAATAATAATGTTCTTTGTTGGTATAGCAATTTACAAACTTGTAATTAATAAAGTAGTAGATAGAGATTTATTTATCTCTATTTTAGCAACTTTTGGAATAAGTATTCTTTTCATGCAATTAATGAACTTCGCATTTGGAGCTGACGTTGTTCTTGCAAATTCAGATTATGGAACAACTATGTTATTTAACAGCAACGTAGTGTTACCAAATTCAAAAATATTTTCAGCTTTTATAAGCATTTTATTTGCAATTTGTTTAGTAATTTACATGAAAAAATCTAAGCTTGGTCGTGCAATTAGAGCTACAGCGCAAAATGCAAGAGCTGCAAAGATTTTAGGCGTTGATACAGAAAAAGTTTATGCAGCAACTTTTGGAATTAATGCTGCTCTATGTGGTGTTGCTGGAGCTTTAATCTCCATAACATTCACTATTCACCCCTATATGGGATTACCATACACAATAAGATCATTTATGATTGTTATCGTTGCAGGTCTTGGCAATTTACCAGGTGTTGCTATGTCAGGTATGGGGCTAGGTGTATTTGAAGAATTTGCAGACTATATTCTAGGAACAGAATTTAGGATTGGTTCTGTATTTTTACTATTAGTACTAATTCTAGTTTATAGAAGATTTAAACTTTCAAGAAAAAGAGAGTATTTAAAATGAAAAAAGTTGAAATTATTGATGATACTGGCAATAAAATTAAGGTTGATATTAAAAAATTTAAAAAACATTTAGATGAATATCATTTAAATGGATCAAGTATACATGAAGAAAATGGACATTATTTTACAGTTGATCAAAAATTTAGAAATAAAATAAATAGTTTATATGAACAAGAATAATTTAATTTTATATTCTGGAATTTTATTATTCGGTTTAGCTGCTCCATTTTTATTTCCTGCTTTTAAAGTTCAGTTATCAATACTGTGTGTATTGATTGTACTTGCAACTACTTGGAATATCCAAGGTGGTGAAATGGGTTATAATTCATTTGGAAATATTCTTTTTTATGGTCTTGGAATGTATCTATGTGCCTCTGTTCAAGTTGGAATGTTTTTCCCACTAGCTGAGTGGACTGAAAGTGGTGGCGAGAAAACATTTGTGCATACACCGGCACAATTTTTTCAGGGAATGGCTGTCGGGTTGATAGTCGCTGCAATTGTACCAACTATTGTGGCAGGTTTAATTGGATACTCTATTTTAGGACTTCGAGGACATTATTTTGCTATTTGTACATTAGGATTAGGTGTTGCGGCAGGCGAAATTTCTGGAGGAATTGAAATTATTGGAGCAGGACAAGGTTTCACAACACCACCATTTCCTGAAGTTGGAAGTTTAGATTCAAGAGGTGAATTTTTCTATTTCTTAAGTTTTTTTGTTTTAGTACTGACTTTCATAGCTGTGAGAGGAATTTATACCACTAGATTTAAGTTAATATTAAATGCAATTAGGGATAACGAAGATAAAGCAGAAGCAATGGGAATTGAAACAATGAAATATAAAATCATTGGATGGATGATCTCAGCTTTCTTCTGTGGATTAGCTGGTGGAATAATGGGGGGATTAGTTGGATACATTGACTCTACTGATGTTGCATTTGATGGTAGAGAGATGGGAGTCTTCATGGTTTTAATGGCAATATTGGGTGGCAAAGGTACACTTTGGGGTCCAATTATTGGAGCAACTGTATTCCATATTTTTAAAGAAGGTTTTTGGACATTCTTCTTAGGTTGGCAGTATGTTGCTCTTGGAGTTTTGATTGTTGTAATTGTAATTTATTTCCCAGAAGGAATTATGGGATGGTTAAGAGAAAAATATCCAGAACGATTTGGTGAAGTAATTGATGAAAAAGATCGTAAAGCACAGGTAGAACTTAAATGAGTATTTTAGAAGTAAGCAATGTAAGTAAATCATTTGGTGGTGTTAAAGCAAATGTTGACATTTCAATGAATGTTGAAAAAGGGAAGATAGTTGGATTAATTGGGCCAAATGGTTCAGGCAAAACTACATTATTTAATTCAATTGTAGGTACTTACCCAATAGATAACGGATCTATTAAGTTTAATGGTGAAGAAGTTTCAGAGTTACCAGTCCCAGTTATTGCTAAGCTTGGACTGCTAAGAACTTTTCAACAGACTAGAATTTATGGAAAACTTAACTGCATAGAAAATATGCTTATTAGTCACAAAGGTAGTGATGCAAATTTAATGAAAATATTTTCTAAAATTCCAAAAGAATTAACAGAAAAAGCAGAAAATCTATTAAATTTTGTAGGATTGTATCAAAAAAGAAAACTAAGGGCTGGAGATCTATCTTTTGGTCAACAGAAATTACTTGAGCTTGCTATGGCATTAATGAATGAACCAGAGATGTTACTTCTAGATGAGCCTACAGCTGGAATTAATCCAACACTAATAAATGGTATTATAGACAGATTAATTAAAGTTAATCAGGATTTTGGAATAACCCTTTTGGTTATTGAACATAATATGAGAGTGATTATGCAATTAGCAGAAAATATTTTTTGTTTAGCTCATGGTAAAATGTTGGCTAATGGATCACCAGATGAAATTAAAAATGATAAACGTGTCATTGATGCGTATTTAGGAGCTCAATAATGGCTAATCAATATGAGGTATTAGGAAAAGCTCCAACTCCAGATGATTTAAAAAAATTATCTCCAAATGAAGTTCATTTAACAATAAAAAATTTAAATGCAGGTTATGGAAAAATGGAAATTTTACATAACTTTGATTTATTTGTGAATAAAGCACAGTCTTTGTGTTTGATTGGTCCCAATGGTGCAGGCAAATCTACAATTCTTCACTCAATATATGGTTTTACAAATATTTTTTCTGGTCAAATTGAACTTGAAGGAAAAGAAATTACAAATCTTACCCCAGCAGAAAAGTTAAAGTCAGTTGGTATAGCTTATATATTGCAGGACAACTCTGTATTTCCAGATATGACAGTAGAAGAAAACTTATTAATGGGAGGATATATAAAAGAAAAAACAGATGAATCATTTGAAGAGGCTGAAAGAATTTTTGAAAAGTATGAAAGGTTAAGAAATAGAAGAAACCAACCTGCAAAAGTATTATCTGGAGGTGAGAGAAGATTATTAGAAATATCAAGAGCATTAGTTATGAAACCTTCAGTACTTTTAGTAGACGAACCGTCAATTGGACTTGAACCCAGATATATTGAAATGGTTTTTGAAATATTAAGAGATCTTCAGCAAAATGAAAAAAAAACAATCATTCTAGTTGAGCAAAATGCCAAAAAAGGATTAGAGTTTGCAGATATTGGATACGTTTTGGTATCTGGGCAAACTGCAATTGCGGGTAAAGGAGATGATTTACTTCAAAATCCTGATGTTGGTAGACTGTTCCTAGGTGGATAATGATTAAAAAAAATTTTTTCTTTAAAGGATATAGATCTATATTTACTCATGATAGTCCAGCTATCGCTCTCACCTGTTGCTTTATAGCTATTGGAGCTCTATTTAAAAATTTAGGTTTTAATATTCAAGAAAGTATTTTTTCAACTGTTTTAACTTATGCTTTACCAGGCTCACTAGTGATGGCCGAGTCCATGTTAATTGGAGCATCTTTGTTAAATATTTTTTTGGCAGTATGGATTGTTAATGCAAGACTTTACCCTATGGCTGTATCTTTATTTCCGTTAATGATGCATAAAAGTCAACCTAAGTGGAAGTATTATTTTTCATGTCATTTCATTGCTATTTCCGCATGGCTAATCATGAAAAGCAATTATAAAAACATTCCAAAAAAACATAGAATTGATTATTGGATTGGTATTGGAAGTGCAACAGTAAGTGTATCAGTAATTGGAACATTTTTAGGTTTCTCTTTTTCAGAACATTTGAATAAAGATATGATGTTGGGTTTAGCAATTCTTAACCCAGTTTATTTTCTATGTATGATGATTGGTGCATCTAAAACTATACCAGTAACTCTATCAGTTTTATTTGGAACTATATTAGGACCAATTATTTATTTACTCTCACCAGAGTGGTCAATTTTGATAGCAGGTATAATTGGCGGAACCTTAGCTTATCTAGTAGGAGAGCACAGTGTCAGCTAATATTGTTTACGCAATCCTTGTTACGTCTTTAGCAACATTTTTGTCTAGATTTTTGGGCGCTCTAACATCTGAGGGTATTAAAGAAACTTCCAAGCTTTTTAAGTGGTTTAATTGTTTAGCCTATGCAACCTTGGCAGCACTAATAGCTAGAACTATAATTTTTCCTGCTGGTATTTTGGTAGATGCTAGTTATTACAGTAGATCAATTGTTGTGTTTTTATCCTTGTTTGTTTTTTTTATTTCTAAGAAAAACTTTGTTTATCCAACAATTTTCTCAGCTATTTGTATGGCAATAATTAACAATTATATCTGATTAAATTGATTTATAAAATAAGGTAAAATAAAATTTAGAATGCAAAAAATTACAGGCATAGATATTCAAAAACATGATAAATCAAATAGGATTATAAAAATTAGTTTAGAAAATGACATAATAGATAAATTAATTTTCCCTTTTAATAAATTTGATTTAACAGCATTAGAGCTAAAACCATTTACAAGATTTACTTTAGCTAAAAGTTTAGATGATTTAACAAATAATAAATTAAGCGAATTAATGAACTCAATTATTAGAGATAGATCTACAGGTTGCTTTATTATTGGACCAAAAAATATAACTGTAAAAATTAATGATACATTTTTAGTTAAGTTATCAACTGCAATAGCTCATCTAATTGGTGTACCTAATCATGATGCTATGGCAGGAAAATATTATGCTCGTTTTCATGTTAAACATGAAGATACTAGCGACTCTTACCTAAGAAAGGCTTATAGGAATATGGATCTTCATACAGATGGGACATATGTGAAAGATGTAACCGATTGGTTAATTATGACAAAAATTGATGAGCAAAATGTTGAAGGTGGTGAAACAGCTATGTTACACCTTGATGACTGGGAGCATTGTGATGATTTATACAATGATCCAGTTGGGAGACAAAATTTTGTTTGGGGGTCACCAAAAAGTAAAAATATTAATTACAAGGTAGAGCACCCAGTCTTTTCGACTGATAAAGAGGGAAGACCAACGATATCTTATATAGATCAGTTTCCAGAACCTCAAAATATGGATCAAGGAAATTTTTTACAAAGATTGTCTGATGGATTAGAGGAAAGTAAAAATAAAATAATTACAAAATTACCTGTTGGATTCTCTGTGATTGCAAATAATTATTTCTGGCTTCATGGAAGAAAACCTTTTAAAGAAAACAAGGAATTAAGCAGAGAATTACTAAGAATTAGAGGTTCTTTTTTTGTTAATTAATTCAATATAATCAATATAAAGTATCCAAAATTATGAATTTAGGTTTTATTGGTACTGGAAAAATTGCAGCTTCAGTAATTACTGGAATATGTAAATCAAAAATTTCCTATAAGAAAATTATTATTTCTCCAAGAAATAAAAAAATAGCTCTTAGGTTAAAAAGAAAGTTTAAAAAAATAATCATTGCCAAGGATAATCAACAAATTTTAGATCAATCTAATTGGGTATTTTTATCTGTTACACCTATTGTTGGTGAAAAAATTATTAAAGATTTAAAATTTAAATCTACCCAAACAGTTGTTAGTTTTATTTCAACAATTACTTTATCTCAATTAAAGAAAGCAATTAAAGTAAAAGCAAAAATTGTAAGAGCAATACCTTTACCTCCAATTTCATTAAAGAAAGGTCCGGTGCCTATTTGCCCTCCTAATTCAAAAGTTAAAGCATTTTTTAATAATTTGGGTACAACTGTAGAAATTAAAAACGAAAAATCATCTATAAATTTTTGGTCAACCTCTGGCATGATGGCAACTTTTTATGAGATGTTAAGAGTAATGACTGATTGGTTGGTAAAAAGAGGGGTAAAAAGAAATAATGCTCAAAAATATATTACTTCTTTATTTTTAGCTTTATCTGAAGATGCTGTAGTAAATTCAAAAGAAAATTTAAAGAATTTAGTAAAAGAGTCTCAAACGCCAAAAGGATTAAATGAACAAGGTGTGAAAGAATTAACTAAAGCTGGATTTTATAGATCTCTAGAAAAAACATTAAATAGTATTCACAGAAGACTTAACAAATAAATCAAATGTCTGAAAATATTTTAGAGATTAATAATTTAAGTAAATATTTTGGTGGATTAGCTGCAGTTTCAGATTGTTCAATAAAAGTTAAAAGAGGAACTATCACTGGTATCATTGGGCCAAATGGATCTGGTAAAACAACTTTATTTAATTTAATTGCTGGAAACCTAAAATCCTCTGGTGGAAATGTTGTTTTTGATGATGAAAATATTACTGATGTTCCATCTTATGAATTATTTTCTAAAGGGTTGTTAAGAACATTTCAAATTGCACATGAATTTTCAAATTTATCTGTTTTAGAAAATTTAATGATGGTTCCTGGAAATCAATCTGGAGAAAAAATAATGACAGCATTATTTAAACCAGGTTTAGTTGCACAAGAAGAGGCTGTGGTTAAAGAGAAAGCAAAAGAAGTTGTTGAATTTTTAAATTTAGGACATTTATCAAATGAACTCGCTGGAAATCTTTCAGGTGGACAAAAGAAACTATTAGAACTTGGAAGAACCATGATGGTTGATGCAAAATTAGTATTATTAGATGAAGTAGGGGCTGGAGTTAACAGAACTTTGTTAAAAGATCTTGGAACTGCAATAGAAAAGTTAAATAAAGAAAAAGGTTATACTTTTTGTATGATTGAACATGATATGGATTTTATTGGAAGATTGTGTGATCCAGTGATTGTAATGGCTGAGGGGTCAGTATTATTTGAAGGAAGTGTTGAAGAAGCAAAAAAAGATGAGAAAGTTATCGAAAGCTATCTTGGAAGAGGATCAAAATTAAAGGAAACTAACTAATGGCATATTTTGAAGGAATAGAAATGACAGGTGGTTATGGTAATGGTCCTGACATTATTAGTTCGTGTTCAGTAAATGTTAATAAAGGTGAAATAGTTTCTATTTTAGGTCCTAATGGAGCTGGTAAATCAACTGCCATGAAAGCAATGTTGGGATTGCTTGATTTAAAGTCTGGATCAGTAAAGATTGATGGTAAGGATATTTCAAAATTATCTCCTCAAGATCGAGTTAAGCAAGGTATTTCTTTTGTGCCACAGACTAAAAATGTTTTTGCAGGGATGACTGTTGAAGAAAATTTAGAAATGGGCGCATTTCTTGTTGATAATGAAATCAAAAATATAATTGAGGAAATTTTTGAATTGTTTCCAATTTTAAGAGAGAAAAGAAATCAGATGGTTGGTGAGCTTTCTGGAGGTCAAAGACAACAAGTAGCTCTAGGTCGAGCTTTAATGATTAAACCCACAGTTTTAATGTTAGACGAGCCAACTGCTGGCGTATCACCAATTGTGATGGACGAATTATTTGATCATATTGTAAAAGTAAAAAGAACTAATGTTGCAATCTTAATGGTAGAACAAAATGCAAAACAAGCCTTAAGTATTTCAGATAGAGGCTATGTACTAGTGACTGGAGAAAATCGTTATTCAGGTACTGGTAAAGAATTATTAGACGATCCAAGAGTAAGAAGCTCTTTTTTAGGAGGGTAATATGGATTTTGTAAATGCAATAATTCTTTTATTAAATTATATATTTATTCCCGCATTAACTTATGGTTCTCAGTTAGCATTAGGTGCAATATTTGTAACATTAATTTATGGAATTTTACGATTTGCAAACTTCGCGACTGGTGACATGATGTCTTTTGGAACCATGATGACAATATTGTTTACATGGTATTTTCAATCTTTAGGTGTTTCTTTAGGTGTTTTACCTACTGCTTTATTGGCTATTCCATTTGGAATAATTTTCATGATTTTTTACATGCTTTTAATTGATAAGTTTGTCTTTAAGTATTATAGAAATCAAAAAAGCCCCCCAGTTCAATTTGCTATGGTGAGTATTGGAGTAATGTTTGTAACACAAGCAGTGGTAAGAATTATTATTGGACCTGGTGACAGAAGATTTTTTGATGGGGAAAAATTCATTATTAAAGCTCGTGAATTTAAGGAGATGACAGGTTTAAATGAAGGTCTTGCATTGAAATCAACTCAAGTGATAACTATTTTTGTAACAATAGTTTTAGTCTCTTTATTGTTTTGGTTTTTAAATAGAACAAAAACTGGAAAAAGTATGAAAGCTTATTCTGATAATGAAGATCTTGCTTTGTTGTCAGGTATTGATCCAAAAAAAATAGTTTTAGTTACTTGGGTTATTGCTGGAATTTTAGCTACAATTGGTGGAGCTTTGTATGGTTTAGATAAAAGTTTTAAACCATTTACTTATTTTAATAATATGCTTCCTATTTTTGCTGCTGCAATTGTCGGAGGAATTGGAAATCCATTTGGAGCTTTTTTAGGTGGATATGTAATTGCTTTTTCTGAAATATTGCTCACTTACGCATATAAAAAATTCTTTATGTATATTTTACCAGAAAGTATGGAGCCAAGTAGTTTGGTTCAGTTACTATCTACAGATTATAAGTTTGCTGTATCGTTCTCTATACTTGTAATTGTTTTAATTTATCGACCTTCGGGAATATTTAAGGGGAAAGTATTGTGAGAAAAAACCTAAATGTAATTGCAGCTTACAGTATCATGATGGTACTCATTCTGATGGTTGGTATATTTCAGTCTTGGAACATAGCGTTATCAATATTTAATCTTTGTTTAATTTCTGCAGTTATGACAATGGGTGCGAATATTCAATGGGGATATGCTGGTTTAATTAATTTTGGAATTATGGGCTATACGGCTTTAGGTGGTTTAGCTGCAGTATTGATATCTGTCGATCCTGTCCAAGAAGCTTGGAGCGCAGGAGGTTTCGACATTCTAATGTCGTTGTGGTTGATAGTAGTAATGGTATTAGTTATACGCTTTGTTTTAAAAAGATTTGAAAAATCAAAAATAAGAACATACAGCATAGCTGCAATAATAATTTCAGGTATTTTACTTATTAGATTTTCTGCAGAGCCAGGCATAGAAGCTATTGAAGCAGTTGATCCTGCTAAAACTGGTTTCTTAGGAGGATTTGGATTACCAATAATATTTTCTTGGATAGTAGGAGCACTTTTTGCTGGTGGTTTAGCATTTATAGTTGGAAAAGTTGCGCTTGGTCTTAGAGCAGATTATTTAGCTATCGCAACACTTCTTATTTCCGAAATTGTTATTGCAATTATTAAACACGAAGATTGGCTCACAAGAGGAGTTAAAAATGTCATTGGATTAAAAAGACCTGCACCTTATGAAGTAGATCTTCAAACAACTGATTGGTTTATTAAATTAGTTGAAAAGTTTAATTCAGCAAAATTAAGTGTAATTGAGAATTTAGCTGATAGACAAGCTGCTTTAAATCAACTTGTTATTGAAGGCTCTTCAGTATTTGTAAAACTGTGTTATTCAGGATTATTTTTAGTAGTAGCAATCATACTTTTAATTTTAACTCAAAAGGCTCTTTATTCTCCATGGGGAAGAATGATGAGGGCAATTAGAGATAATGAGGAAGCTGCAAATGCAATGGGTAAAAATGTTGTTAAACAACATTTACTAATTTTTATTTTAGGCTCAGCAATTGTTGGAATTGCGGGCGCAATGCTTGTTACACAAGATGGTTTATTTACACCAGGAAGTTATAGACCTATGAGATATACGTTTTTGATTTGGGTGATGGTAATTGTTGGAGGAAGTGGAAATAATTTTGGAGCAATTTTAGGAGGATTTGTTGTTTGGTTTTTATGGATTGAAGCTGCACCAATATCATTATTCTTAATAAACTTTTTCACTGCGGGAATTCCTGAAACAAATGCACTTAAAGCTCATTTAATTGAAAGCGTTCCTTATTTCAGATTTTTACTGATGGGATTAGGATTGTTGTTTATTATGAGGTATAGACCTAAAGGTATACTTCCTGAAAAAATAGAAATAAAGTAAACGTAATGAAATATATTATATTAGGTGCTGCTGCTGCTTGGGCTTTGTATATGGCAGATAAGTATTTATTCTTTTAATGAATAAAAATCTTTCGTTACTTATATTAAGCCAGATTTTTGCATTTACAGCTGCACCGGTCACCGTTTTTTTAAGTGGTATAATTGGTTCAAAATTTAGTCCAATAAAATCTTTAGCAACTCTTCCAATGGCTTTGTCAGTTGTTGGAATTGCGCTATTTGCTTTTTTTGCTGCAAAGTTAATGAGTATAATTGGACGGAAATTGGGATTCATTTACGCATCAGTAGGTACATGTTTTGCATCTCTTTTAACTGCATACTCTATAATTATAGAAAGTTTTGTCTTATATAATTTAGGATGCTTTTTAATTGGTGGAGGAATAGCTTTCAGCCATCAATATCGTTTTGCAGCAGTCGAGGTTGTGGATAAGGATTATGCACCAAAAGCAATTTCTATCATTTTGTTAGCAGGAATAGGTTCGGCATTTATTGGTCCAAACATTGCAAACATTTCGAAAGGATTTATTTCAGATCATATATATGCAGGTTCTTATTTTGCACTTGCCATTTTATCCATCTCATCAACAATATTTTTAATTTTTTATCAGGAACCAAAAACGATATCTAGTAATCAATATAAAACAGGAAGAAGTTTTTTTGAGCTTATCTCTCAACCTAGATTTCTACAGGCACTGATAGCTTCAGCCTTTGCCTATGCTGTTATGACTTTTTTAATGACAGCAACTCCCATAAGTATGCATTTGATGGAGAAAATAAGTTTATCCAAGACTGGATTTGTTATTCAGCTTCATATAGCAGCCATGTTTTTACCTTCACTAATTACTGGAAATTTAATTAAAAGGTTTGGTCACAGTAAAATTATGTATGTGGGAGTTTTATTATTTTTAATCACAATAATAATTAGTTTGTTTGAACAGAATTATATTAACTATATGGTTGCACTTATTTTTCTTGGGCTAGGATGGAATTTTTTATTTATATCAGGAACAAGCTTACTCGTTTTGTGTTACAGAGAAGAGGAGAAATTTAGAGCTCAAGGATATAATGATTTAATTGTTTATTCTATACAAGCAGTAGCGAGTTTGTCTGCTGGGGTGTTTCTAAGCTTAACTAGCTGGAAAACTATGAATTTAATATGTTTGATTTTTCTAATTATCATAGCTCTATCTACCATAAGAGCTGATTTAAAAAAAAACCCCAGTAATTAAATTACTGGGGTTTTTTGAATTAAGATAAAAAATTATCTTTGTTTTTTAGTTTTGAATTTTCCGCCTTTAATTTCTTGTTCTAAGAAAGAACCTTCAGCTTCACCAACACTAGTAAAAGTTACTCCAGTAGCACCTTCGTAATTAATCTTTTTACCTTTTGCTAGTAAGTCTAAACCTTTCTTAAGTTCACCTGGATAAATTTTAGTTCCAGGAGCATTAGCAACATCCATTACATTTTTTGCAATTGATGCTCTGTCAGCAGAGTTACCTGCTTGCATTGCAAGAACGATTAAAGCAGCTGCATCGTAAGATTCACCTGTGTAAGGACCAGAAGCTTCTACACCCCCAGCTTTTGCAACTTCAGCAAATATGCCTGCGCCTTTACCAGTAGAACCTGGTAATGATCCAAATGATTTACTTAAATCTTTTCCGAATGCATCAACTAAAGATTGACCAATCATACCATCTGATAAAATGAATCTATCAAACGCACCAGAGTCTAAAGAAGCTTGAATAATTCCTTTTCCTCCTTGGTCAAGATAACCAATAACTGCTACAGCATCACCACCAGCAGAAGCAAGAGTTGCTACTTCAGATGAGTAATCTGCTTTTCCATCTTCGTGAGCAGTTACAGTTGTAACTTTAATACCATGAGCTTCAACTGCCGCTTTGTAAACATCAGCTAAACCTTTACCATAGTCATTGTTAGTATAAGTGATTGCAACACTTTTTACTTTTCTGTCTTTAGTTATATCAGCTAAAATTTGACCACCTCTAGCATCTGATGGAGCAGTTCTAAAGAAATACCCTTTGTCATCTAGAGTTGTTAATCCTGGAGAAGTAGCTGAAGGTGAGATCATTACTACACCATTTGGTACAGCAACGTTAGTTGCAATAGCACCAGTTACACCTGAACAGTCTGCTCCCATAATTGCAGCTACACCACCTGAAATTAAACCTTCAGCTGCAGCTGTTGCCGCTGCTGAGTCAACACAAGTTGAGTCTGCTCTTACTGGCTCAATTTTTTTTCCACCTAATAGTGAACCTGAATCTGAGGCTTCTTTAAATGCAAGCTCTGCAGATGCAGCCATAGCTGGAGTTAGAGATTCAATAGGACCAGTGAATCCTAAGATGATCCCCATTTTAATCGAATGTCCGTCTGCCATTACATTTGAACCAAAACTTGATACAAACATAAATACAGCGATAAATAGTTTTCTCATTATCTTCCTCTTTATTGTTAACAATTTATAAAAGCCAATTTAAGTATGAATACAATCAATATTCAATGACAAAATTATCCTATTTTAGATGGGTTAATTGATACGGATTATCTTATTGAGAAAGGGTCCAGAGAAGGTTCGTCTGATGTGTAGAACCAAGTTGTTTTTACTCTTGTGTAGTCTTTAATTGAGTCAATTCCCGCTTCCTTCCCATATCCACTATCTTTAATACCTCCAAATGGTGCAGATGGTGAAATTAATCGATAAGTGTTAACAAAAGTTATTCCTGCCCTAATTGCTTTCGAAACTCTCATGCCTTTAGATAAATTACTTGTATAAACCCCAGAAGATAATCCATATTGATTATCGTTCATTTTAGAAATTACTTCTTCTTCTGTATCAAATTTCATTACTGATAATACAGGTCCAAATAATTCGTTTTCTGCTACAGGCAGATTATGATTGTCACATTCAATAATTGTTGGGGGAAAGTAATACCCTTTATTTGAGAAAGAATGTCTTTCACCTCCACACTTAATTTTTCCACCTTGATCAATTGTCTCTTTAATATTTTTTTCTATTACTTCCAATTGTTTAAAATTACTTAAAGGACCCATCTCTGTTTCTGGATCCATTGGTGCTCCAATTTTTATTTTTGATGCACGATTTGAAAGCTTATTTAAAAATTCATCATAAATTCCTTTTTGCAAATAAAGTCTTGATCCTGCTATACAACTTTGTCCACTTGCACCGAATATACCTGCAGTAATTCCATTTATTGCATTTTCTTGTTCAGCATCATCAAATACTGCAACTGGGCTTTTTCCACCCAATTCTAAACTTACTTCAGATAAATTTTCAGCAGAGTTTCTAATTATATGTCTCGCTGTTTCAGGACCTCCAGTAAATGCAACTTTTTCAACTAGATTGTGCGTAGTCAAACTTTTACCACATGGATCCCCAAATCCTGTAATTACATTCACTACACCTTTAGGGATACCAGTTTTTTCAATCAACTTTGCAAATTCAAATAAAACAGCAGGAGCAAGTTCGGAGGATTTAATTACAACTGTGTTACCCATTGCAAGAGCTGGCGCAACTTTAGTGGCAGTTAAAAACATTTGTGAATTCCAAGGAATTATTGCAGCTATAACACCTATAGGTATTCTAGTTGTTATTGCTTGAACATTTGGTTTATCTATTGGCAAAACCGTTCCTTCAACTTTATCTGCCAAGCCAGCATAATAGTCGTAATATTCTGCTATATAAACTGCTTGCTTTTTTGTTTCCCTGTAAAGTTTTCCGGTATCAATTGTTTCTATTTCTCCTAGCATTTCTGCATTCTCTCTTAATTGATTTCCAATAGCTCTTAAATATTTAGCTCTTTCTCTAGGAAGTAACTTTGGCCATTCACCCTCGAATGCTTTTTGAGCAGCTTTAACTGCATTATCAACATCTTTAGCACTTGCTTCTGGAACAACTGCCCATGGCTCATTATGTTCTGGATTTAAAGTTTCAAATGTTTTTTTACTTTCAGAGTCTACCCACTCACCATTAATAAACATTTTATATTGCTTTAATTTACTCATCTGATCCAATAAAATTTTTGATTGTTAAATTTACATCATCAGCACACTCAATACCACAAAGATGTTTTCCATCTTTAATGATCTTTAATTGACTTTTAGATATCAAACTATTCAATTCTTGTGACATTTTTACAGTTGAGCCAATGTCGTATTCACCTGTCATAATCAGTGTGCTTGCTTTAATTTTATTAAAATCTTCATCATTTTTATGATTAACGAATAGCTCGTAAACCTTTAAAAAATTATTCATATTATTTGCAGACAAAATTGAACTTATTTTTTCATAAATTTCTGGATTATTTTTTAGATATTTATCAGTAAACCATCTTTTTAGGGCTTGTTTTGAGAGTTTTAATTCTTTTTTTGCTTGTTCAAATCTTTGATTAACAATTTTTTGTTGTTCCTCAGTTCTTTTATAAATAGAACACAAAAGAGTTAAGGTTTGTAAACGTTCATTATGTTTAGTTGCAAAATTTCGTGCGATTAAAGACCCTATAGAGAAACCTACAAGATGTATTTTTTTTATATTAAGATGGTCCATTAATGTAATTAGTTGGTCAGAAAAATTATCAAAACTAATTTCCTTATTTTCTAATGAAGATTTTCCATGACCTAAAATGTCATAAGCAAGAGTCGAATGATAATTAAAAAATTCAAGTTGAGGCTGCCATATTTCGTGAGTAAGACCTACACCATGCACAAATACTATTGGCACATCTTGATCCTTTTTATTGAATAAGTAATAAGTTCCTGAGGCAGTAGTTCCTGTCGTCATCAAGAATTATTTTGGCTCGATACCCATTTCTTTCATGTCTTGATATCTATCACCAGTTCTTGCATGTGCTCTACCACTTGATGCCCCACCAATTGCAATAACCACCTCATCATCAAAGGGTGCATCATGAATAGTAAATTCATGAGTTAGGTAATATGGTCTCAATCCAGAATCTGTTTTATGCATCATAGGAATCGCAATCTTTGATCCAGCAGGTCCCCTTGTATTTGTAAAACTTAAATAGGAAGTTCCACCAACAGCATCTCTAAATTTATTACCAAACCTTAAAGTATGAATAAAAGCTGAAGCATGCTCTATTTCACCGTTCAATCCAACTACACCTGCCTTACCATACGCTAATATTTTTTCAGGTGATCCTATTTCTTTTATCAGTTCTGGAACAAGTAAATCACCTAGCTTTGGTGCAAGATTTAAAATAGTTGGTCTGAGATCTTCAACAAAACCCTGACCATGCCATGGATTTTTAAACACAGCTGCTACTGATACCATTAAAACTGGTTCTTTCGCTTCTTTACCACCTTCAATAAAAGTCTTGTCTACAAATTTTGTAAATTTTCTTAATTCTAATTTCATTTTTTTTTTCTATGTTTGAAACTATCTCTTCTAAAACTGTATAATGCTTTCGGATCCACATCAACATCTATCACAGATGGTTTGTTTGACTTAATTGCTGCTCGTACAGCTTCACCAATCTCAGAAATTTTTTTAACTTTAAAACCGTTTGCGCCATAAAGTTCCGCAACCTTATCAAAGGATGGACTGGTAATATCTGCACCTAAATATCTTTTTCCAAAAAAATCTTTTTGATAAGCTTTTTCTGCGCCCCAACTTTGATTGTTCATCACAATAGTTGTTGTATTAATTCCATATTCAACAGCAGTGCTTAACTCAGATATTGTCATGCCGAAACCCCCATCACCCATAAGACTTACAACTGTTTTTTTAGGCTTTGCAACCTTGACACCAAGGCCACATGCAAAAGAAAAACCAACTAAACCAAAATCCAATGGAGTAAATAATGAAGGAGGATCATAATATTCTAAAGCATCTGTAGCTTGCAAACATAACGTTCCAGCATCTAGAGTAATTGCTGAGTTTCTTGGTAGCACTTTTCTTAATTGTTTAAATAGCCCTTTCGGTTGTATAGGAAAATTTGAACCCAAATTTTCTTTATTTCTATTTATCAAATATTCTTTTCTCTCTTTTAAATAAGAGTTAGTCCAATCTTTAATATTTAATTTAATATTCTCTTTTTTAATCTCTTCGTAAAGCTGTTTAGTTGCAGTCGCAGCATCTGCGTGTATCTTAACTTTTACAGGAAAATATTTTCCAAGCATTCTTTTTTCCAGTTCAATTTGAATTATTTTTGCCTCTTTATTTATATTTTCATAGGAGTAAAAAGTTGAATTAAATCCTAAACGCGTTCCAATTGCTAAAATAACATCTGCATTTTTAACTAATCTTGATGCAACAGGATTTCCTCTAGGACCCATTTGCCCAGCATTTAATTTATGACCAAAAGGAATTGCATCTCCATGACCTGCTGCTGTAACAATTGGTAAATTGCATAGCTCAGCTAATTTTATTACCTCTTTGTATTTAGAATTATATTTAATTCCTGCACCAACAATAATTACTGAACATTTTGAAGATCCAATTAATTTTGCAGCCTTTTTGATATTTTCTTTATTTCCTTTTTGTTTGCTCTCATTTTCGAACGATGGTTTTTTAACATTGATATTATACTTGTTTGAAGCTGCTAATATATTTCTTGGTAAATTTACACATACAGGTCCCTTTCTAGGTTTCATTGCCAAACTAAAAGCATCACTCATAATTTTTGGAATTATTTTTGAATTTTTTATAGTCCAGGTTTTCTTTGTAATAGGTGCAAACAAAGACTGTTGATCTAAACCTTGGAATGCATCTTCCATTTTATCTTTAGTTGAATACGAACCTGCAATTGCAACAACTGGAGAAAAGGCTGCTTTTGCTTGAGCAACGCCTGTAACTAAATTAGTAGCGCCAGGTCCGTTTTGGCCTGCAATAATTACCCCAGGTCTATTGGATGCTCTTGCATAACCATCAGCCATATGTGTGCCGGTTCTTTCATCTCTGACACCAAAAAATTTTATACTTTTCTCATGATAAAGAGCATCAAACATTTCCATTGTTGCTGAACCAATAAGTCCAAAAACATGTTTTACTTTTTCTTTTTTTAATGATTGAACAGCAGCTTGTCCGCCGCTAATTCTTTTTCGTCTTTTATTCACGAAACTTTTTTTACTTCAGTGTCAAAGTCATCTTGGAAGTGAGGCATAACTTTTTCTGTGAAAAGTTTTATACTTTTCATACAATCTTTATGCTTCACACCCGGAAAATTAGACCAAACTTGCAAATTTTGTAAATTGAGTTCAGATTTTAATTCATGAATTTTATCAATCACATATTCTGGTGTTCCAAATAACATGTTTCTTTTATGTAAAAATTCATAATTTAATAAATCCAATTTACCTTTTGTTTCAGGTAGCTCTTCACCAGGATCCATATGATTTCCCAAACCTCTCCAATGACAAACCCATCTCATATAATTTACCATATGTTCACCAGCTTTTTCTTTTGCTTCTTCCATCGTGTCTGCAACAAACATATCTCTTACAAGAGATACCCCTTCGCCAAGAGGTATATTTTTCTTTGTTACCTCTGATCTTTTATTTTTATAAGCTTCAAATTTTGGTTTCAAAGCTTTTACAGTTGGAATCCACATAATAACATTGATGTTATTTTCAGCAGCCCACTCAATTGATCTAATTCCATCAACAACTTGATGAATTGGAGGATGCGGCTGTTGATATGGCTGTGGAACAACACTAATTTTTTTCATAGTACTGTCCTCCATATTTATAAATTCTTCACTTGGAGGACTCATATCATGCTGCCAAACATAATTTGGTGATGGATAAGTATAAAATTCTCCTTGATGATTGAAAAATTTTTCACTCCATGCTTTCTTTAATACCTCTAAAGTCTCAGCAAATAATCTAAAATTTTTAGCCTGATCTTTTAAATCGGCCTCTTTGTTTAGATTTATTGCTTCTCTACCATAAATTCCTCTTGCTACACCTACTTCAACTCTCCCTTTTGAAAGTTGATCTAATGTTGCAATATCCTCTGCTAATCTTATTGGATTATGAAAAGTAATAACGTTTGCAGCTTGGCCTATTCTTATATTTTTTGTTCTTGCAGCTGCATCTGCACCCATCATTAATGGATTTGTACAAGACTCCATTCCCTCGTGATTGAAGTGATGTTCTGTAAACCAAATTGAGTTCCATTTGTTTTGATCACAGTATTCTGTAATTTCTTTAGTCTCATCTAGCAATTGATGATAAGGTTTGTGTGTCCAGTTTGTGGTGTTACAAAAATAACCAAATTTCATAAAGCCTCCTTTAAAAATTAATTTAAAGACGACCGATCCCACTTTCGTAAATTTTTGAATTTAACGACGAGTTATGTATCGCTTTATATATAAACCTTATAATTACTAACGTTGATATTCAATAAATTTTTTTAAAGATTTGTTAAGAAATTTCTCATAAATTAGACCATTATTTTTGAATTTGCTTCCATTTAAAAATGATTGGTTCATTTTGAAATCATATGAAGGTTCGAAGAAAAAAGGAACAGAGAGCCTCTTACTTTTATTCCACAAAACCCTATGATTGGTTGCTTTAAATTTACCTTTACTTAAATATTCTAAAGCTCTTCCCGTGTTTACTACTAAAGCATTTTTATTAAATGGTACATCATACCATTTTTTATTTTTTCTATTTTGTACTTGTAATCCACCTTTTCTATCTTGGTATAGAACTGTAAATATTCCACTATCAACATGAGTTTCACATCCAAGCGCTACTCCATCTTGTTTTGATATTTCTACTGGTTTAGTTTGATTTGGGTAATAATTAAATCTTAATGTACTTAATGTTTTTAATCTTGAAAAAGCTGCACTAGAAATATCAGGATTTTTTTTATTAAGTTTTATCAGACTTTTAAACAATATTTCACTCAATCTATAAATGTTATCAAAATATTTGTTTAAAGTATTAATTGAGTTTTTATTAAAACATACGCCCAGATTAATAAACTCTATGTATTGATTTTTGAGATTTGAAGAATATTTTTTAGTTACTTTTAAATCACCTATATCCAGACCTTCTTTTCCATTAACATCATTAGGAAAATATCCTCTGTAAAAATTTTTATTTTTTTTATTCCATTTTTTAGGTGCTAATCTTCTTTTCGTGCTGTCTGGTAAATTAAAAAATTTATTAGCCACTCCACATGTTTTTTTTATTTCTTTCTGGTTAATTCCATGTCCGGTAATTTGAAAAAATCCTACATTGACACAAGCTTTTTCAATTTCTTTAATTGTTTTAAATGCATTTTGAGTTTCAAAATTATTTTTTATTAAAGATGAAATATTAATTGTTGGTATAAAGTTCTTGCTCATCTTCTAACTGGTGTTTCTGTTGCAATAAATTGATCTCTAACTCTCTCTCTCATATAAATATAAATTCCAGCTGCTATAATACACGCAACACCAATAAATGTTCTGGTCGTTGGCACCTCATTAAATAAAAAGTAGCCAGGTATCATAGACATAATTATTAATGAGTACTCAAACAAAGAAACAACAGATGGTGATGCAACTATATACGCTGAAAAAATACAAACAAAAGCTATTGATGCTGCAAAACCAAAAAATAAAATAAATTTCCATGTATATTCAATATTTGAAAACCATTCTCTAAAGATGAATTGTATTGTTGGATCAAAGTTTGGATTATTTAGCTGACCACTTCCCATAAAAAAATACAAAATTAGACACAGCAATATTGCAATTAGATAAAAGTAATAAAGTTGGGTGTTAACGTCATCCTTATCAGATGTATATTTAGTGATTGTCATAGAGGCAGCATAACAAAATGCACAAAAAACTGGTAAAAGACTCCGATATTCAAAGTCTGAAAAATTTGGATTTAAGACAATAAAAACTCCAACAAAACCAAAAATAATTGCTGACCACCTTCTAATACCAATAGTTTCTTTTAAAAATAACTTTGCAAATATTGATACGAAAAAAGGGGAGGAAAAAAATAGAGCATTTGCTGTTGCTAAAGGCATAAAAGTTAATGAAATAAAAAAAGCAGAAAAAGCAATAAAATGTAAGATTACTCTTAGTATTGTTAAAAAAGGATAGTAAGTTTTAAGAGAAACTCTTTGTTTTCTAAATTTTATGTAACCAAACAGCAAAATTGCTGCAACAAAATATCTTCCAAAAAATATTTCATATAAAGCTGCTTTTTCAAAAATAAATTTAATTAAAGCATCCTGCATTGCAAAAAACGTCATTGCAGTAATTATTAGAAGTATACCTTTTGAATTATTATTAGCGCTCATTATGCACCTATATCAAAAAAAAATTGTATAGAATATTTAATTATTTCTTTAATTTAGAAGAGAATATAAGACCTTCGTTTGAAAATTTTGATTTATTTTCTTCAATAAAATCTTTCATTAATTTTACTTTGTCTTCTTCAAATTCAGTGACTTTTCTTTTGCTTAAATCAATATATAGTGATATCCATTCCATAGAAGCTGAAAGTTTGTTAGTTTTTTGAGAAATCATATCCATTTTTAAATGTAATCTTTTTTTATCATAATCAAAATAAGTCAAATTAACATTTACCATTTCTCCCTCTTTTACCTCATTTAAATATTTGGTGTTAGTTTCAACAACCATTGTACTTCTATTTAAATCTTTTGCTGCCGTTCCTCCCATTTTAAATTTTTCGAGAGCAACTTCCCATGCTTGATCAAAAACAAGCACATAATAAGCCATGTTCATATGATTGTTATAATCAACCCATTCTTTTTTGACTTCAAAAGTTTTTAATAACACTTTATGATCTTGTTAAAGAAGATTGTAGTTCTTGGTTTGAAATGTATCCCTTCACATTTCCACTTTTATCAACCACTTCACAATTTGAATCAGAACAGACAATTTTTGGTAAAAAATCTTCAATAAATTCCTCTTCATTTACTTTTATTAAGTTTGATTTATCTATATCATTTGCTTGATCAGCAGTTTTCATAATAATTTTTGCCTTGATAACTTTTGCTCTGTTCACATCTTTCACAAAAGCTTTTACATAATCGTCAGCAGGGTTCATAATGATTTCCTCAGGAGTTCCTACTTGAACCAATTTACCAGAATTTAATATTCCAATATGGTCTCCCAATCTTAATGATTCATCCAAATCGTGAGTAATAAATACAATTGTTTTTTTTAATTCTGCTTGAAGATCAATCAATTGTTTTTGCATATCACTTCTTATTAATGGGTCTAGAGCACTAAATGCTTCATCCATTAACATTATGTCTGTATCTGTCGCTAATGCTCGTGCTAAACCCACACGTTGTTGCATTCCTCCTGATAATTGAGCTGGGTATTGATTTTCAAAACCAGTTAGACCAACAGCATCAATTTTTTCCATTGAGATTTTATTTCTTTCATCTTCAGTTTTTCCTTGCATTTCTAGTCCATAACCAACATTTTGAATAACTGTCTTATGTGGGAATAATCCAAATCTTTGAAATACCATACTCATTTTATGTCTTCTAAATTCAATAAGTTTATCTTTATCAAGTGACATTACATTCGTGCCCTCAACTAAAATTTCACCATCAGTTGGATCGATTAGTCTATTTAAGTGTCTTATGAGTGTTGATTTCCCTGATCCTGATAAACCCATGCAGACAAATGTTTCTCCTTCTTCAATATTAAGTGAAACATTATCTAATCCAACAGTATGGCCAGTTTGCTCTAAAATTTCATCTTTTGTTGCACCATCTTTTACCATTGGCAATACAGAAGTAGGGTTGTTCCCAAAAATTTTATATACGTTGTTGATCTCAATTTTTGACATGATGTAATGTTCTAACAGTTACAATCACAATATGTAAAACAAATATTATACAACTTATAATTGTTTTAAGAAATAAAGGTTGTATTTATTTGCTTTTAATTATTTTTTAAATAAGAATTTTGTATATGGCGCAAACAGATAAAGATGTGCGACTAGAGTTGTCTGCTCTCTATAGAATTTTATATATGTACGGTATGACAGATCTTGCAAATCAATGTGCAGGGGCAAGATCTGCTGAAGATAAGAATTGTTCTTTCGTTCATCCATATGGAATGTTTTATGAGGAAATTACTGCTTCATCCTTAGTTAAAATTGATCAAAACGGAAAAAAATTAGATTCAGACGGACCTTGGTTAAACGATGGATGTATTAATCTTGCTCAATGGATTTTTAATAAAAGAAATGATGTAAACTTTTATGTTCACGGACATGCCAACGATGTGATGGCAGTTGGTGGCACTAAAGAGGGTTTAATGTATCTCTCACAGGCTGCAGTTTATTTAAATCATCTTGTTGGATATATTGATTATGAATTTGTTGAGGACAAAGAATTTGGAAGCAAATTTGAAAACCTAATTAGCAAACACGACATTTTGATTACTAGAAATCATGGATATTACACAGTAGGAAAAACTGCAGCAGAAGCATTTTTTAGAGCTTATTATCTGGAGCAAGCATGTTCAGTTCAGGTAAAAAATCTTGCTATGGGTTTAAATAAACATGAAATAGATAAACAAAAAGCTGCATATTTCTGGGAAAACATGAGTGACTCTGATGATTATAATTATGATGGAAAAACAGAGTGGGCTGCTTTATTAAGAAAACTAGAGAGAGAACATTCAAATTATAAAAATTAATGGAACAAAATTTTACAATCAAAAATATAACTAAAAATTCTACAAATTTAGAAGTTGACTGGAGCGATGGAAAAAAAAGTAAATTTAATTATTTATGGCTAAGAGACAATTGTCCAACTGCACACGATAAAGACTCACGTCATAGAATGTTTAATATTTTAAAAGTATCAAACAATATTAATCCAAAAAAATTTGCAGTAAACAACGAAGGTAAGCTTGAAATTGAATGGAGTGAAGGAGACCACGTAAGTTATTATGATCAAAATTGGTTAAGAGAAAACTGCTATACAATAAAAAATAATTTAGAATATAAATCACCATATCAACTTTGGGACAATTCTTTACAAAATGACCTAAAGTCAATCGAGATTGATCATGATGAAATTATGAGTTCGGATGAAGGACTTATCAGATGGTTAGAGCTTTTACATCATACTGGAATTGCTATAGTAAAAAACGCTCCAACTGAAAATAATTCTGGCTTTAAAATTTTAAACAGAATTAGCCATACCAGAGAAACTTTTTTTAAAACACCATTTGAAGTAATTAATATTCCTAAACCAAATAATTCTGCTTACACAGCGCATGCTTTAAGAAATCATATGGATTTACCATGGTTTGAAACACCACCTGGATATCAATTTCTTCATTGTTTAATAAATTCTGCAACTGGAGGAGACTCATCCGCCGTAGATGGCTTTGCAGTTGCGGATTATTTGAGAAAAAATGAGAAAGAAATATTTGATACATTAGTAAACGTTCATTTAAAATTTAGAGATATGGATTATACACAAGAGTCTGTAAGAAGTTATTACGCACCCGCGATATCTCTTACAAAAGATAACGATTACAATGATATTCGGTTCAGTGTAGCAACTATGGATGCTTTAGACTGTCATCCTGATTTGATGGATAAAGTTTACAAAGCTCATCATCGATTTGGAAATTTGCTTCATGACGATCAATTCCAGATTAAATTTAGATTAGGACCAGGTGATATTTTTTCTTTTAACAATAGACGATTATTACACGGTAGAACTGAATATGATCCAAACTCAGGACATAGACATTTACAAGGTTATTACATGGATCGAGATGAAATTATTGGAAGACTAAGATATTTAAAAAATTCGGTTAACTCCAACCAGTAACATTCTTTACTTCAAGATATTCCTCAAGGCCCCAAACACCTCCTTCTCTCCCATTACCTGATTGTCTGTAACCACCAAATGGAGTTCCAGCATCAGCTCCATTTCCATTAATGTAAACACAGCCTGATCTTAATTTTTTAGCAATACGATGTGCTTTTTCTCTATCTTCAGTTTGCAAATAATTTCCAAGACCATAAGAAGTATCGTTTACAATATTGACCGCCTCATCTTCAGTTTCAAAGGGAATTATAGATAATACAGGTCCAAAAATTTCTTCTTTAGCAATTCTCATGTCATTAGTTACATCTGTAAATATAGTTGGTTTGATAAAGTATCCTTTGTTCAACCCGTTTGGTAGTTCAGGTCCACCTGCTGCAAGAGTTGCGCCTTCAGAAATTCCACTTTCAATAAGATTTATAATTTTATCATATTGAATTTTAGAAATTACTGGTCCTATATGATTTCCTTTTTTTGAAGCTTGATCTACTTTAATTTTGTTTGCTTCATCTACTGCTTCTTTAACAGCTCTTTCATAAATTGATTTCTCAACAAGCATTCTTGTTGGTGCGTCACAAGATTGACCGGAATTGCTCATTACATTTCGAATGCCATCTCTTACTGCATCTTTATAACTGTCAGCAAAAACAATGTTTCCACCTTTACCACCTAATTCAAGACAAACTCTTTTAATTGTTTCTGCAGCGTTTTTTGAAATTAATCTTCCAGCTCGTGTTGAACCTGTGAAAGAAACCATATCAATATCAGGGTGGCTTGAAATGTCAGTTCCTACTCCTTCACCATTGCCATTTACCAAATTAAATACTCCTTTTGGAAAACCTACTTCATCAATCATTTCTGCAAATAACATTCCAGAAATAGGAGCTATCTCTGATGGTTTTAAAATCATTGTACATCCAGTTGCGAATGCTGGAACAACCTTCAAAGCAATTTGATTAATTGGCCAATTCCATGGTGTGATTAATCCACAAACTCCAATTGGCTCATAATAGATATGATTATTTGATTTATTATCAAAGTGTTCATCAAACTTAAAATTTTTTAATCTTAAAATAAAATCATCTAAATGATCTTTTCCTGAAGATGCTTGAACATCTGTCGCCCAATCCATTGGCGCACCCATTTCTAGAGAAATAGCCTCAGCCATTTCATTAAATCTTTTTTTATAAACTGATGACAATTTTTCTAGTAAACTGAGCCTTTCTTCCTTGCTTGTTTCTTTCCAAGTTTCAAAGGCATTTTTTGCTGATTTAACAGCTAAATCTGTGTCTTCTTTTGAACCTAAAGAAACAATAGCAAAAGTGTCCTCATTACATGGATTAATGACTTCAAAATCATTTTTTTTAATTGGATCAACCCACTGACCATTTATGTAAAATTTTCTTTTATCTAACATTTTTTACCTTAACACATTAATTAAATTTCATATCCTTTTTCCTCAGGTTCATTGTCAACTAACTCATCAGGAAAACCATTTGCTCTAAAATTAATATTATTTAAATCCTCCATCCTTTTCACAATCATTGATGACCAAGCTCTGGAACCATATTTTTTTTGACCATCTTTAAAAATTTCAACTATTTGTGGAGAAATTTCTAAAGGAACCTTCATTTTTTTTGCAAGATTATCAAATAGGCTTGTATCTTTTAATACTAAATCCATTGTAAAATTTATATTGTAAGATCCATTTAATATAACCTGACTTTCAGTTTCATGCACAAATGAATTACCGGATGAAATAGCAATCCCTTTATAAGTTTTTAATAGATCCAAATTAGATTTCTTTGCTACAGTCCAAGCCTCACCTAATGCAACTAAATGAACAGATGCTAGGTAATTTGTAATTACTTTTAATACACTTGCTGTACCAAGCTCACCAGTGTGCAATATTTTTCTTCCCATAACAGTTAATGCAGGTAAAATTTTTTCAAATGTTTTTCTTTCTCCACCAACGAATATAGCAATATTACCTGTTGTTGCTCTATGACATCCACCACTCACAGGCCCATCCAAAGGGATAGCTTTTTTTTCTATAACTTTTTTCCCAAGTCTTTTAACTTCATTTTCATCTGTGGTACTCATTTCTAGCCAAATTTTATTTTCTGATAAACCATTTAGAATTCCATCTTCACTTTCCATAACTTCTGCAGAAACCTTAGGAGAAGGAAGAGAGGTAATGATTAAATCGGATTGTTCAGCTAATTCTTTTGGGGACTTTGCAACTTTAGCACCTAAGTCTTTCAATGAATTTGTTAAACTTTCATCTAAATCTCTTACTGTAAGATCAAAGTTATTTCTTAATAAACTTCCCGCAAGTTTTCCTCCAACATTACCCAAACCGATAAATCCAATTTTCATTTTATTTCCTCTTCTTTTTTGTTTTTTGTAAATACAATTAAAATCACACCAACTATGATTATTGCACCACCTATAAATAATTCTGGAGTTGGTTTTTCACCTAAAAGAAATATAGCGGCTAATAAACCTGTTGGGGGTATACCCATGGTTACAATAGGTAGTACTTTATAAAGTGGGTTATTTTTTAAAACATAATAAAAACAACCGTATGTAATTGGTTGCATGATGAAACCAATATAAATAGCAATAATCCAATGATCGAATTTTGCATTTGTAAAATAATTAATTGTATTTCCATCAATTATTGAAGATAGCATTACTAATATTGGTCCAGAGAATAATGCTAACCAAGCAACTAATGCTAAAGGATTTATTTCTTTACTTAATGGTTTAACCATAACTTGTCCAAGAGCCCACACAGCAGATCCTAATATTGTAAGACCAATCCCAATAAATTTTCCATCTAGGTTAGGAGATCCGGTTAAAATATAAACACCAACAAAAGCGATGGTTATACCAATCAAAGCTCTGATAGTTGGTTTTTCTTTAAGCATGAAGTAAGCAAAAATAACTCCAAACGGAACTTCCGTTTGAACCAAAAGAACTGCTGCAGATGCATCAATTAAATCTAAACCAGTATATGTAATACTATATTGCAACGTATTAGCGACTAATGATGCAGCAAAAATTCTTTTTAGATATCCTTTTGGAATTGGAAACCACCAAATTAATAATGAAGCAGCAAATGTAAATCTGATACCCATTAAAAGAACAGGAGGAAAAGATTCAAATGCTGGTTTAGCTATTACAAAACCAAAGCCTAAAAAAATAGGTACCAAGGATGCTACGAAAGTATCTTTTATATTCATACCTACTTTTTATATTAATGATTATTAAATAACTTCTGATATATTCACCTTTTAAAATATGAATTCAACAAAAATAGATCCCAAATATATTACCAAATCAAATCCAAGAATTGGACTTATTGCGCTTGCAAGCGATTTTATGATTGAAAGAGATTTTATCAATGTAATTAAAGATAGAGAAGTCGATTTCTTTGTAAATCGTATCGAATGCTATAACCCACTAACAAAAGAAAATTTGATCAAAATGTCAAACAAAGTAACTGAGGTAACAAAAGATATATTGCCTGATCAGGATATCGATTGTGTTGTTTATGGCTGTACATCTGGAACAATAGCTGCAGGCTACGAGTCTATTGAAAAAAAAGTAAAAGCTGCAAAACCTATGGCAGAAGTGACAACTCCAAGTACTGCTGCAATCAAAGCTTTAAAGAAATTAAATGTAAATAAAATATGTCTATTTACACCTTATAGCAAAAAACTTAACGATGAAGTTTTGGAATATTTTAAAACCGAAGGATTTGAAGTTACTTCAAATTCTTATTTTGATATTGAGGCTGATTATGATATCGGAAAAGTTGATCAGAATTATTTATATAATGTTCTATCTGAAATAGATTTAAATGGGGCAGAGGCACTCTTTGTTTCTTGTACAGCTTTACCAGTATTGCCAATAATTGATAGGTTAGAGAAAAAATTGAATACTACAGTTTTATCTAGTAATCAGGCTTTGATTTGGGATACGCTTGTTAAAATAAATAAAAATAATTCTGTCGATGGATTTGGTAAATTATTTAAAGAAAATTAATGCTTTTCACAAAAGAAGAATATAAGCAAAGATTAAATAAAGTTAAAAAAATGATGCAAGAAAAAGGCATCGAACTTTTAATCTCACATGACACTAATAATATGAATTACCTAACAGGTTATGATGCTTGGTCTTTTTATTATGCACAATGTGCAATTGTTCATATAGATGCAGACGAGCCTTTATGTTTTGTTAGGGCTCAAGATGCAGGTGGTGCATACATTACAACTTATTTAAAGGATGAGAATATTATAGTTTATGACGAAAATTATATTCATACATGGCCAAAACATCCGTATGACAATTTAGTAGAAATTATAAAAGAAATGAAATGGGATAATTTATGTATTGGCTTAGAAATGGATGCACATTACTTCACTGCATTTTGTTATGAAAAAATAAAGCAGGGATTACCTAACGCAAAAATTAAAGATAGTGATCGTCTAGTTAATTGGGCAAGGTTAGTAAAATCAGGTGCTGAAATAGATTTCATGAAATCTGCTGCAAAAATTTCTGAAAAAGGAATGAAAACTGCCATGGAAGTTATTAAACCAGGTGTCAGACAGTGTGATGCAGTTGGTGAAATTCAAAAAACTTTATTTTATGGAACAGAGGAATATGGAGGTGAATATTCCAGTATTGCAACTTTACTTCCAACAGGGAAAGGTACTTCAGCCTCACATTTAACAGCAACACAAGATAAATTTGTGGAAGGTGAGGCTACAATTATTGAGTTATCTGGGGTTTATAAGAGATATCATGCTCCGATGGCGAGAACAGTTTTGTTAGGAAAGCCTAATCAATTAAAGATTGATACGATGAATAAAACAATAGAGGCTTTAAATGCAGGCATAAGTCAAATTAAACCTGGGAATACAGCAGATGATGTTGCCCAAGCTTTTTGGAAAATATTAGATAAATATGGAATAGAAAAAAAATCTAGAACAGGTTATTCGATAGGAATTGGTTATCCTCCTGATTGGGGCGAACACACTCTTAATATTTATAAGGGAGATATGACAGTACTTGAGCCTAATGTTTGTTTTCATATGATAGCGGTGATGCAGTTTGGTGATTGGGGTGTTGAAGCATCAGAGGCAATAAGAGTTACAGAGAATGGATCAGAATTGTTCTGTAATTTTCCAAAAGAGCTTCATATTAAGAGTTAATTAGCTATTGAAATCTATTAACACAAATGTTTTATATTCATTTTTATGTCTAAAAATCCAGAGTTTGTAAAATTCGACAAAGTAGATAAAAGTTACGACGGTAAAGTTCTTGTCGTTAAAGATCTTCAATTAGATATTGCAGAAGGTGAGTTCATAACAATGCTTGGTCCCTCTGGTTCAGGCAAAACAACTTGTTTGATGATGTTAGCTGGCTTTGAAACACCAACTCACGGTGAAATACTATTAGATGGAAATATAATTTCTAACATTCCTCCGCATAAGAGAGGCATTGGTATGGTTTTTCAAAATTATGCATTATTTCCACATATGACAGTTTATGAAAACTTGGCTTTTCCATTGAGAGTAAGAAAAGTTGAAAAAGATGAAATAGATAAAAAAGTTGATAAAGCTTTATCGATGGTTTCACTTAATGGTTTTGAAACCAGAATGCCAGCTCAGCTATCAGGTGGGCAACAACAAAGGGTAGCTGTTGCGAGAGCCTTAGTATTTGATCCAGCAGTTGTTTTAATGGATGAACCTCTAGGAGCGTTAGATAAAAATCTAAGAGAAAGTATGCAATATGAAATTAAACACATTCATGAAAGCATAGGTGTTACAGTAGTGTACGTAACTCATGATCAAAGTGAAGCGCTAACTATGTCAAACCGAATTGCTGTATTTAATGATGGAAAAGTTCAACAACTTTCAAATCCGGCTGAGCTTTATGAAAAACCTGTAAATTCTTTTGTTGCAGAATTTATTGGTGAAAATAATACTTTTAATGGAGAAATAATAGATATTGATAAAGATAAATGTAAAGTTAAATTAGCTAATTCGGAAATATTAGCTAATCCTATATCAGTAAAGTCTAAAGGTGAAAAAACTACTGTTTCATTGAGACCTGAAAGAGCATTGATAAATCCAAGTGAGAAAATGGATAATATGTTTACTGGTAAGATTGAAGAAGTAATTTATCACGGAGATCATACAAGGGTTCGATTGAATCTTTTAGGTAGCTCTGAATTTATTCTTAAGGTCCCTAACAGTACATCCAATTTAGAATTAAAAGTTAGTCAAGATATAAATATTGGATGGAATAGTATTGATGCTAGAGCACTAGACCCAAAATAATCTCAATTAAAATATATATATTTTATACATGTATCTAACGACAAAATCAGCTGTTGACTTAATCATCCCTATTTGTTGTAATTTTACTTATATAAATTAATTTATATTAACGTTTAAACGGAGGAATAATGAGAAAAATAAGTAAATTATTACTTGCTCTTTCTTTTGTTGTGTCTCTTACATCTTCAGCCTTTGCTGTTACTGTAGCATCATGGGGTGGAGCTTATACAGAGTCTCAAAAGCTTGGGTATGGTGATCCTACTGCTAAAAAACTTGGAATAGAAATCAATTGGGTTGACTATTCTGGTGGTTTATCAGAGATCAAAGCACAAAAAGAAGCAGGTGCTATAACTTGGGATATTATAGATGTATTTGCATTCGACACTATTAACGGATGTGACGAAGGTATATTTGTTAAATTTGATTTTGACAAAGATTTCCCAGCAGCACCAGATGGAACTAAGGCAAGTGAAGATTTCTTCGCACCAATGCCGAGTGAATGTGCTGTAGGTAACATTTTATATTCTTGGAACTATGCTTATAATAAAAATAATATTAAAGGCACTCCAAAAACTATTAAAGATTTCTTTAATACTAAAAAGTTCCCTGGAAAAAGAGCTATCTATAACAGCGCTTTAACTAACTTAGAAATCGCTTTAGCTGCGGATGGTGTTAAGCTAGGTGATGGCGGAACTAGAGTTTACAGAAAACTTCTAGAAGATGGTGGAATCGACAGAGCGATGAATAAAATCAAAGCATTATGTACAGATCCAAATGGTGGATGTGTATTCTGGTCAGCAGGTGCTCAACCACCAGAACTTTTAATGAGTGGTGAAGTTGTTATGGCAACTGGATGGAATGGAAGATTCTTTAATGCAATAGTTGGTGAAGGTGCACCACTTGTACAAGTATGGGATGGTCAAGGTCTTGATTATGAATACTTTGCACTAGTTAAAGGTGGACCAAACGAAGCTGATGCTAAAAAAGCTCTTGCAATGATGACTAACACAGAAATGTTAGCTGGAAGTGCTAAGTATATTGCTTATGCACCATACAGAAAATCATCTCTTGATATAATTACTGCTGGTGAGCCTTGGTACAAAGATGGCAAAACTGAAATGATGCCACAAATGCCAACAGCTCCTGCAAACACTAAGAATTATTTCTTAGTAGACCCTTTCTTCTGGGCTGATAACAATACTGAAATCAGTGAGAAGTGGGAAGCAATGAAAGCAGGACTATAATTTCAGTTTTAAACACTGAATTTATATAATATATTTAGGGCGGTTATTTTTAACCGCCCTATTTTTTTTATGAGCTCTGAAACAAAACAAATATTAACAACTGACGGAATACCTTTAGAGGTTAGTTTAAAAAAAGCAGAAAAGAAGAATAAAATAAAAGCATTTCTTCTTGTAGCTCCATTACTATTATTTCTTGTTATCACTTATATATTTCCAATTGGCGATATGTTTATGAGGAGTGTTGATGACAGAATGGTGACTAATATGCTTCCAAAAACTTTCAAAGCAATGGAAAAATGGTTAAACCTTGAGGAATTACCACCCGAAGAAGTATATAGAGGATTTTATGAAGACTATAAAGTACTTGTTGAGAAGCAAGAGCATGGAAAATTAGGACAAAGGTTAAATAAAGAAAAAAATGGTTTTAATACAATTACTAAAAGACTTTTTAGACAAATAAAAAGAAATAAAATTGATGAAAGTATTAGTATAAAAGAACAAATTAACAAAATTCATAAGAGATGGAGAAATGTGGAGTTTTGGTTAGCAATTAAAAGAACTGCCCCTCCTTATACGATGGGAAAGTATTTGAAGGGTATGGATATGTATGTTGCTTCAGATGGTAGTATAGCTCAAGTAGAAGAAGACAGAAGAATTCACAGAATTTTATGGCTTAGAACATTAGAAATAGCATTTTTTGTTACTCTTTTTAGCTTTTTTATGGGCTATCCAATAGCTCATTTACTGGCAACACTTCCCATGAAGTACAGCAATTTATTGATGATTTGTGTATTGCTCCCATTCTGGACATCTTTGCTGGTCAGAACTGCAAGTTGGATGATTTTGTTGCAGCAGCAAGGAGTAGTAAATGATTTTTTTGTAATGATTGGTTTAGTTGGAGACGATAACCGGCCAGAGATGATGTACAATAAAGTTGGAACTTACGTTGCAATGACACAAATATTATTACCTTTTATGGTTCTACCTTTATACAGTGTCATGAAAACAATATCACCAAGTTTAATGAGAGCAGGAAAATCCCTTGGTGGAACACCTTTCGTTGCTTTTTGGAAAGTTTACTTTCCTCTAACAATTCCAGGAATAGGAGCTGGATGTTTACTAGTTTTTATTTTAGCGATAGGATACTACATAACCCCAGCTTTAGTTGGTGGAGCATCAGGAACTTTAATAAGTAATCAAATTGCATTTCATATGAAGACAACTCTTGATTGGAGTTTTGCATCAGCAATGGGATTAATGCTTTTGACAGGTGTTTTAGTTATTTATTGGATTTATAATAAATTGGTTGGAGTTGATAACATTAAATTAGGATAATTATGGCATTACCAAGTTATACAGAAACTAGATATAGAATTTGGCATTATATTTATCTTACAATTTGCACCTTTGTTTTTTTCTTTTTGATTGCACCTCTATTTGTAATTTTTCCTTTGTCGTTTAATGCGGAAGAATTTTTAGTTTTTTCTGAAGGAATGAAAAATTTTGATCCAGATGCATTTTCTCTAAGATGGTATAAAGATATGATTTATGGAACAAAAAATCCCTGGGGTTTAGCTGCAAAAAATAGTTTTATTATAGCAATATTTGCAACTATTGGATCAATTATTTTAGGAACACTTGCTGCTTTAGGATTAAGTAGCAGACACATGCCTTATAAAGGACTAATAATGGCAACTTTAATATCACCTATGATTGTTCCTTTAATTATTTCAGGAGTTGCAATTTTCTTTTTTATGGCAAAAGCTGGTTTAGCAGCAACGCATACAGGAATAGTATTAGCTCATATAATACTTGGAACACCATTTGTAGTAATAACAGTAACAGCTACGCTTTCTGGTTTTGATCACAGTGTTACTAGAGCCGCTGCAAGTTTAGGCAGTAACCCAGTTAATACATTTATGAAGATAACACTTCCTTTAATATTACCTGGAGTTATATCTGGCGGGCTGTTTGCATTCGTAACATCCTTTGACGAAGTTGTAGTCGTTTTATTTTTAGCAGGATTAGAAAATACAACTATTCCAATACAGATGTGGACTGGTTTGAGAGAACAACTAAGTCCAACAATTCTTGCAGTTGCAACTTGTTTAATTCTTTTATCTACTTTGATATTAATTAGTGCAGAGTTATTAAGAAGAAGATCTGAAAGATTAAGAGGAATAAATAGATAATTTACCAGAATAAATTATTCATATATAGAGTTCTTTATGGAAATTAAAAAAGTTGTAGTCATTGGATCTGGCACAATGGGAAGTGGTATAGCAGCACATTTATGTAATGCTGGTGTTCCAGTGACTCTTTTAGATTTAACTACTGAAATCAGCGAAAAAGCTAGAGAAAGAATACATAAATCGAGACCACCATTATTAATAGATAAAAGCAAAATCAATAATATTAAAGTAGGAAATATTAAAGAAAATTTTGATGTTGTGAAGGATGCAGATTGGGTTGTAGAGGCAGTAGTAGAAAGAATTGATATTAAACACAATATTTACGAAAAAATATTTAAGAGCAGAAAAAAAGATGCAATCGTTTCATCAAATACATCATCAATTCCAATTAAAGTTTTATCAGAAAAACTGACAGACGAAGAAAAAAAAGATTTTTGTATAACCCATTTTTTTAATCCAGTTAGATATATGGGGTTATTAGAAATTGTTAAAAATGAAAATAACGATTTAAATAAAATTAATTCTTTAAAGAAATTTTGTGAAGTTGAGCTTGGGAAGGGAGCTATAATCTGCAATGATACTCCTGGTTTTTTAGGTAATAGAATTGGTGTTTACGCTATGCAGGTTGCGATGACAGAAGCATTCAAAATGAAACTTTCAATTGAGGAAGCCGATGCAGTATTCGGCAGACCAATGGGAATTCCAAAAACAGGAGTGTTTGGTTTATATGATCTTATAGGAATTGATTTGATGGCTGATGTATTAAAAAGCTTTATCAAAGAACTTTCTGATAAAGATGAATTTCAAATTGTTGCAAAAGAAATTCCATTAGTTAAAAAGTTAATTGAGACAGGCTATACGGGACGTAAAGGAAAAGGTGGCTTTTATAGAATGAACAAAAGTGGAGATCAAAAAATTTTAGAAGCAATTGATTTAGAAACTGGAGATTATTCAGCAACTAAAAAAATAGATTTAGGAATAGAGACTGTTGATATTAATAATTTAATTAATCGAAAAGATAAGTTTGGTGAGTACGCTTGGATTGTGATTTCAAAAATAATTAAATATGCCTCTTCACTAGTTCCAGGAATTACCGATAAATTTAATGATATTGACGAGGCCATGAGACTTGGTTTTAATTGGGCAATGGGTCCTTTTGAAATGTTGAGTTCTATAGGTGTTAAGAATTTTTTCAAAAGAATTGACAACTTTGAAAATAATAAATTTTTAGAAAATTTATCAAAAATAAAAGATGAAAATTTTTATGGTGAAAGACAACTTTATACAGATATTCAAACTTTAGGAAAAGTAAGACCTTCAGCAATTAAACTTGATAAAAATAATTCTGCTGAAATTCATAGATTTAAAGATTTTAATATTGTTGAATTTACAACAAAAGCTTGTGCATTAGATTATGATTCAATGGATGCGCTGAAAAATGCAACTGATAAACCTTTAATTGTAATTAATGAAAGTATGCAATTTTCGGCAGGCGTGAATTTAAGTTATACTATGAATTTTGCAGACAAAAGTGATTTTAAATCGATAGAAAAATTTATAAAATATTTCCAAGATACTTGTAAAACCTTAAAATATTCAAAATATCCAGTTGTATCTGCTCCATCTGGACTTACTCTTGGAGGAGGATTTGAAGTTTTAGTTCAAAGTAATTTTGTTGCCTCACATACAAATTTAGTTGTTGGATTAGTTGAAACTATTGTTGGATTAGTTCCAGCAGGAGGAGGATGCAAAGAAATGTTATGGAGATGGTCACAAACAGAGGAAGCAAAATTAGATCCAGATTATGCACCACTAAAAGTTTTTGATATTATTGGTTACGCTAAAACAGCTACATCGCCAATTGAGGCTGAGCCATTAAAGTATTTAAGATCAGAGGATAAAAAAATAATGAACAGAAACAGCCTTTTTGAGGAGGCAAAAAAGTTAATTGATCAAAATACTGACTTTGTTCCTCCAGAAGTGTGTAAGTTCAAACTTTCTGGAAAACCATTGAAAGACAAAATGATCAAGGTTTTAGAGAAATTATATAACGAAAAAGTAATCTTTGATCATGGCATGTATGTTGGAACTGAGCTTGCAAATGTTTTAAGTGGTGGAGACACATCTATTGAAAAAGTGTTATCAGAAGATGATTTATTTAAATTAGAGCTAGATTCTTTTATGAGATTAATTGAAACAAAACAAACTCAAGACAGAATTAAGCACACATTGTTAACTGGCAAACCTTTAGTCAATTAGAATTTAACAACCTAAATGTTTTAATATAATCAGGCCTTAAAACATAAACTGCTTTATTCCCTGTTTTAATTTTAGTTAAAATATCTAAACCGTAAACCACCTTACCTATTGGAGTATACTCCCCTTGATATATTGGAATTTCTTTCAATGTAATAAAGAATTCACTATCCTCTGTATCAAATTCTGTTGTTCTAGCAAAAGCTACACTTCCCTCTATAAATTTAAAATCATTATTCAGTTCAGATTTTAATAATCCTAATCCAGACTTACCGCTACCAATTTTGGAGTAATCTAAATTATTAATATTTCCATACTCAATATCTCCAGCTTGTACAAAAGTGTTTTCTAAAACTTTATAAAAAGCAGAACCATCATACATTTTTTTCTCTATTAAAATTTTAAATCTCTCTACTGTTCTAGGAGAAATATTTGGATAAAGTTCAATTATTACATTTCCACACTCAAGATTCATTACTACAATATTATTTGGTTCATTAAAATTTAGATTACTTAAATTATTTTTTTCAACAAATAGACATTTATTTTTTAATAAAAAAAAAGATGTAAAAGCAAATATTGAGAGACAAATCAAAAATATAAATAAAATTTTTTCTGATTTTGAAGCTTTAATAGTTTTGATCATAAAATATTTTTATCTATTTTAGATAAGTTTAATTTTATAAAATTCACTTTATTACTCAGAATTTTGTCAGTATTAATTTTATCTTCAATCGTTTCTTTATCAGTCATTAAAAATGAAAAAATTTCTGCCATATCTTCAGATGGGATAGATTTAGAATATTCTGTTAAAAAGCCATCGGTTTTTTCATATAGATCTAAATTCAATCTATTAGAGCAAGTTGAACATTCAGCATAATTAAATGAAGTTTGATTAAAAGAAGAAAATTTTTCCTCATCAAAATATTTAATATGAGTATTTTGAACCATATGAAAAATTTCATGGTGTATCATTCTCTCAAAATATTTTTTATTAAAATTAATATCTAAAATTAAGGTTCTATTTTTATTATCAGGTATTCCCCCAGTATTAATTTTAGAGATGAATAAATTTTCACAAAATATGACATATTTTAATTTTATCTTATTAAGGAAATTAGAATTATATCGATTAAGATTTTTTTCAATTAAAGGGAATTTTGTTTTTAAATTATTTTTATTTGCTTCTTCACAAGTAATGTTCTTATTTACACCAATTTTAAAATTACCTTTAGCACTCAAATAACGAATGCCATTATCATTTTTTAATTTATAAATTTCCAAGTTTGGAATTTTTATTAAATTATAAATTTCATCAGCGTTTACATAGGAAATTTGAAATATAAAAACAAATAAAATCAAAATTTTCATTAAATTATTATAGACGAATTAGACGAGATAATATTATCTTAGATTATTAAAAAATGAAAAAAGAAAGAAATAAAAATCCAATTCAGCCAGTTAGCGGAACTAAAGTTCCAAGATTTGCTGGTCCAAGCACTTTTGCAAGACTTCCTGAGCTTAGAGATGTTGAAAGCTGTGATGTTGCAATTGTTGGTATTCCTTTTGATGCAGGAACAAGTTATAGACCGGGGGCGAGATTTGGTCCTCAAAGCATTAGGCAAGCTTCAAGACATTTAAGAACGAATTATCATCCAAGTTATGATGTAGAACCTTTTAAAATTCAGCAAGTTGCTGATGCTGGTGATATTGCTTGCAACCCATTTAGTATTGATGAAGCAATTAAACAAATAGAAGTAGGCGCAACAGATTTATTAAATAAGGTTGGAGGAATTATAAGTTTAGGTGGAGACCATACTATTGCTGTACCATTGTTAAGAGCAATCAATAAAAAAAATAAGGGTCCTGTATCTTTAGTTCATTTTGATGCCCACTTAGATACTTGGGACACATATTTTGGTGCACCTTATACTCACGGAACTCCATTCAGAAGAGCTAGAGAAGAAGGATTATTTTTAGATGATGCATCTATGCATGTTGGAATTCGAGGACCACTTTATAGTAGAGATGATATTAAAAATGATGAAAGTTTTGGATTTAAAATAATTCATTGTGATGAGTTTCAAACAGAAGGAACTGATAAAATAGCAGAAAGAATTAGAAAAAGAGTGGGAGACAATCCACTTTATCTATCTATAGATATTGATGTTTTAGACCCTGCATTTGCTCCAGGTACTGGTACACCAGAAATTGCAGGGATGACTACAAGAGAGATGGTAAATGTTTTAAGAGGTTTGTCTGGATTAAATTTAGTTTCAGCAGACGTCGTTGAGGTATCTCCAGCATATGATCATGCAGAAGTAACTTCTTTAGCAGCAGCAACTATTGTTTATGAATTAACTAATTTATTTGCAAAAACATAAAGAAAGGATAACGTCAAAACATGTTAGACAAAAAAAATTTTTACATTAATGGAGTGTGGGTTAAGCCAAATAGTTCCGAGGAAATTAAAGTAATTGATCCTGCTACAGAAGAAAATTGTGCAGTAATTACTTTAGGGAACAAAGCTGATGTTGATATTGCTGTTAATGCAGCTAAAAATGCCTATGAATTTTGGGCCTTTTCTTCCAAAGAAGAAAGAATTGGATTATTAGAAAAACTTTATGATAATTATAAGAAAAGATGGGCAGATATTGCAGAAGCTATAACTCTTGAGATGGGTGCTCCAAAAGATTTTGCAACAAAATTACAAGCAGGTACAGGAGCAAGTCATATCAAATCATTTATTAGATATTTAAAAAATTTTGAATTTGAAAAACCGTTAGGAGATCATGCTCCTAACCAAAGATTAATTTATGAACCGAAAGGTGTTTGTGCATTAATAACACCATGGAATTGGCCTATGAACCAAGTTTGTTTAAAAGTAATGCCAGCAATAGCCGCAGGTTGCACAATGGTTTTAAAGCCATCAGAATTAGCACCACTCTCATCAATGATACTCGCTGAAATTATTGATGAAGTAAAATTTCCAAAAGGTGTGTTCAATTTAGTTAATGGTGATGGAGCAACAACAGGCGATGCTCTCACAAGTCATCCAGATATTAATATGATATCTTTTACTGGATCAACAAGAGCAGGAGCTTTGATTTCAAAAAATGCTGCTAAAGATTTTAAAAGAGTAAGCTTAGAATTAGGAGGCAAGGGTGCAAATATAATTTTTAAAGATGCTGATTCAGAAGCTATTGAAAGAGGTGCTTTTAGATGTTTCAGAAATTCTGGACAATCTTGTAATGCACCGACAAGAATGTTAGTTGAAAAATCAATGTATGAAGAAGCTATTGAGAGATTAAAAAAATATACCAAAAGTTTTGAGGTGGGTGATCCTAAAAAAGAAGGAGAACATATAGGTCCAGTTATTTCAGAAACTCAATACAATAAAATACAAACTTTAATCCAAAAAGGAATAGATGAAGGTGCAAAATTAGTAGCTGGAGGAACAGGTAAACCTGATGGATTAGACAAAGGTTACTTTGTTAAACCAACTGTTTTTGTAGATGTAAATAATGATATGGAAGTTGCAAGAACAGAGATATTTGGACCTGTTTTATCTGTTATTCCTTTTGAAACAGAAGAAGATGCAATTAAAATTGCAAATGATACTACTTATGGACTAACAAACTATATCCAAACCCAAGATTCTCAAAAAGTTCAAAGAGTTGCAAGAAAATTAAGATCTGGAATGGTTGATGTTAATGGAGCTGGTATTGCAGTTGATGCACCTTTCGGTGGTTTTAAACATTCTGGAATAGGTCGAGAAGCAGGTGAACACGGTTTAGAAGAGTTTTTAGAAGTAAAAGCCGTAGGTGGTTGGAGTTAATTTACTGATTTATCTTTCACACCTTCTAAAAACTTAAGGCACTTTTTCATTTCATTTAATTCTATGAACTCGTCAATTTTGTGAGCTTGTTCTATCGATCCTGGTCCACAAACAACAGTACTGATTCCTAGTTCTTGAAATAAACCAGCTTCTGTTCCAAAAGAAACTACTTCTCTAGAATTATCACCAGTTATGTTTGATACAAATTCACATGCTTCAGACTCATCTAATCTGTCAAAACCAACAACTTCACCTATCACTTCTTTTTTGATATAAGAGTCTGAAAATACTTTTTTCATTTCTGGTAGAAGTACTTCATTTGCATATTTATCAATTTCTTTCGTAACAAATTCTCCATCTTCTTTAACAACTGGTCTTGTTTCCCATTCAACACTACATTTATCTACAATGACATTATGAGCAATACCACCTTTAATTCCACCAATTGATAAAGTTGAATGTGGAGGATCAAAAATACTATCTTTTTGAACTCTTTTTTTTAATTCTTCTCTAATTTCTAAAAGTTTTCCAACATATCTAGTAGCATATTCAGCTGCATTTACTCCTAAATGTGGTTTAGAACTATGTCCTGCAAGTCCTCCAAAGTGAACTGTGTATTCATTCATCCCTTTGTGAGCATCAATAATTTTCATTCTAGTTGGTTCACCAATTATACAAATTCCATTTTTGATTTCTCTTTTTTTCAATTCCTCTATTAACAAAGGGGCTCCAATACATGCAGTTTCTTCATCAAATGTGTAACAGAAATGCAAGTCTCTATCTAAATTACTTTCTTTGAAGATAGGTGCATAAGCAAGTGTACATGCAATAAAACCTTTCATATCACATGAGCCTCTTCCATATAATTTATCATTTTTAATAGTTGCAACGAATGGATCAGTACTCCAACCTTTAGATATTGGAACCACATCAGTATGACCAGATAATATAATTGGTTTTTTTGTGCTTTGATTTTTTGCTTTTAGAGTTCCAAAAAGATTTACTCTTCTTTCATCATCATCATAAACTTTGAAAGTATCTATTCCAATGTTATTTAAAATTTTTTCACAATAATCAATCAAATTGCTGTTATCTTGACCTGAGATAGTTTTAAATGCGATTAAGTCAGTTAAAATCTTGATTGATTTTTCATATAAATTGTTATCTATACTCATAAACTTTAAACACTATATTATATTATGATTAAAGAGCAAATTACCTATAATGATTTTGATAAAGTAGATATTAGAATTGGTACTGTAATTTCTGTTAAAAAAAATGAAAAAGCTAGAAAACCTTCATTAGTTATTGAAGTTGATTTTGGAAGTGAACTTGGTATTAAGCAATCTTCAGCTCAAATTACTCACTATTATAATGAGGAGAATTTAAAAGGAAAACAAGTTATTGCTGTTTGTAATTTTCCTGAAAAAAATATTGCTGGAATAGTTTCTCAAGTATTGGTTTTAGGAGCAATTGATGCTAATGGTAAGGTTACACTTGTTCATCCTTCTCAAAAAGCAGAAAATGGATTACCAATCGCTTAGAAATGCATCCTGAAATTCTTTCTATAACTTTATTTGGAATTGTTGCAGCATTTACTCCTGGACCAAATAATTTTGTTGCTTTCTATTCTGGTTTCAATTTTGGTATTCTAAGAACACTACCACATATAACTGGTGTAACTTTAGGATTTCCATTTTTGTTATTATGTTTATCTCTAGGTCTGATAAATATTTTTAAGCTCTATCCATTAATTCAAGATATATTAAAATATTTAGGAACTCTATTTTTAATTTATTTAGCATATAAAATTTCTTTTTCAGGATCTTCTGATCAGGGAAATAAAAATAAAAATCCAATTAAGTTTCATGAAACTTTTATTTTTCAATTTTTAAATCCCAAAGGGGTTATTGCATCAATTATTCTTGTTTCAACTTATATTAATCCAGGCGAAACCTTTGTAAGTTATACGACTCAAATTATAATTATGGCCTTAATTGTTTCAGTGACTAGCATAACTCTGTGGACTTTTTTAGGTAAATTTTTCAGGAAATTTGCGACAAATCAGAAATTTATTAATTACTTTAATTATGCTATGTCACTGCTTCTTTTAACAAGCATAATAACTTTTTATTTATAATATGACCCCGGGAAACAAAAATTCTTATAATTCACTTAAAGAAATCACAGTTAATGACAAGAAGTATAATTATTACTCATTAAATGAAGCAGAAAAAAATGGACTTGAAGGAATTAATAAACTTCCAAAATCTCTTAAAGTTTTACTAGAAAATTTATTAAGATATGAAGACGATTTAACTGTAACGAAATCTCAAATAGAAGCGATTAAAAACTGGCTAAAGACAAAAAAGTCTAAAACTGAAATTGCATATAGACCAGCAAGAGTTTTGCTTCAAGATTATACAGGAATACCTGCAGTTGCAGATTTAGCCGCAATGAGAGAAGCAGTCAAAGAAAAAAATAAAGATCCAAATACAATCAATCCATTATCTGCAGTTGATCTTGTAATTGATCACTCTGTACAAGTTGACCAATCTGCAAAAGCAGATTCTTTTGAAAAAAATGTTGACATAGAATTTGAAAGAAATGGTGAGAGATATTCTTTTTTAAAATGGGGACAACAGGCATTTGATAATTTTAGAATAGTTCCACCAGGAACAGGAATTTGTCACCAAGTAAATCTAGAGTATTTATCAAAAGTTGTTTGGTCAGAAGAATTTAAAGGGGAAAAGTATCTTTTTCCAGATACTTTAGTTGGAACAGACAGTCATACAACAATGGTAAATGGCTTATCTGTTTTAGGATGGGGTGTTGGAGGAATTGAAGCTGAAGCAGGAATGTTAGGTCAACCAATTTCTATGTTAATACCAGAAGTAATTGGTTTTGAAATGAAAAACAAATTGCCAGAAGGAACCACTGCAACAGATTTAGTTTTAACTGTTGTTAAAATGTTAAGAGATAAAGGTGTTGTTGGTAAGTTTGTTGAGTTTTATGGAGAGGGTTTAAAAAATTTAACTCTTGCAGATAGAGCTACAATTGCAAACATGGCACCAGAATATGGTGCTACTTGTGGCTTTTTTCCTATTGATGAAGAAACATTAAAGTATTTAAAATTTTCTGGAAGAGATCAACAAACTGTTGATATCGTCGAAAATTATGCCAAGGAACAAGGTTTATGGGCGAGTAACGAGATAGAATTTACTGACATTATATCTTTAGATGTGTCAACAATTGTACCAACTATTTCAGGACCAAAAAGACCTCAAGACAAAGTTCTTTTAACAGATGCACCCAGTTCGTTTCAAAAAGTATTGCAGGAAGCTACAAATAAAAATGAAAAATCAATTTCAAAAGTAACAAATACAGATTATGAAATTAAAGATGGTTCAATATTGATTGCAGCAATAACATCTTGTACGAACACTTCTAATCCCAATGTTTTAATTGGAGCTGGACTATTAGCTAAAAAAGCTATTGAAAAAGGTTTGCAGGTTAAACCTTGGGTAAAAACTTCTTTCGCACCTGGATCTCAAGTAGTTACAGACTATTTGGCAAAAGCTGGATTAAACACTTATTTAGATCAGCTTGGCTTTAATTTAGTTGGGTATGGCTGTACAACTTGCATTGGAAATTCAGGACCACTTCCAGAAAATATTGTAGAAGCGATCCAAAAAGAAAATATTTATGCAGTTTCAGTTTTATCAGGAAATAGAAATTTCGAGGGAAGAATTTCTCCACATATAAAAGCTAATTATTTGGCTTCACCCCCACTTGTTGTTGCATATGCAATAGCTGGGCATATGGAAGTTGATTTATATAAAGATCAATTGGGAAAAGATAAAGAAGGAAAGGATGTATTTCTAAAAGATATTTGGCCTTCAAATAAAGAGATAGAAGAAACTTTAAAAGATTCACTTAATGCCGAGATGTTTATACAAAGATATTCAAATGTTTCAGAGGGCCCAACTCAATGGCAAAAAATTAAAACTGATAAAAGCAGTATCTATAATTGGGATGAGGAGTCAACATATGTAAAAAAACCTCCATTTTTTGACTCCTTACCAGATAAACCAGAAGGATTTAAAGAAATTAAAGATGCAAGACCATTATTAATTTTAGGTGATATGGTTACCACTGATCATATATCGCCAGCTGGCAGTATTCAAAAAGATAGTCCGACTGGTGAATATTTTATGGAACACCAAATTTTACCTAAAGATTATAACTCTTATGGTTCGAGAAGAGGTAACCATGAAGTTATGATGAGAGGAACTTTTGCAAATATAAGAATTAGAAATGAGATGGCTCCTGGTACAGAAGGTGGTTTTACAAAGTTATACCCAGAAGAAAAAATTCTTCCCGTCTTTGATGCGGTAGTAGAATATAAAAAAAGAGGAACAGATTTAGTTGTAATCGGTGGAAAAGAGTATGGAACCGGATCGTCTAGAGATTGGGCAGCTAAAGGAACAAAATTACTTGGGATAAAAGCAGTAATTGCAGAGAGTTTTGAAAGAATTCACCGATCTAATTTAATTGGAATGGGTATATTGCCATTACAATTTATCGACGATGTAAATAGAAAAAATCTAAAATTAATTGGTTCTGAATTAATTAGTATTTTAAATATAGAAAAAGGTGTTAACCCCTCAGATGAAGTGACAGTCGAAATTAAATATGCTTCTGGCGAAATAAAGAAAATTAAAACTTTATGCAGAATTGATACAAAAAATGAATTAGAGTATTATAAAAACGGAGGTATTCTGCAGTACGTTTTAAGGAATATGATTTAGTTATGGACGAAGATTTATCTATTATAAATACCAATACTAGAAATGAAAAAATTAAGTATTTTTTTGTAAATAATAAAAATAAAATAATTTCAGGTATAATTATTTTAATAATTATCATAGTAGGTGTTTTTAGTTACGATAAATATTTAATTAATAAAAAAAATGATATCTCAGAGAGTTATCATTCAATTATCATTGATTATTCAAAAAAAACAAAAGAAAAAACAGCTAGCAGTCTTATTGAAATTATAAATACGAAAGATCCAACTTATTCACCTCTATCACTCTACTTTATCATTGATAATAATCTTGTAAGTGATCAGTCCAAAATCAATTCATTGTTTGATATATTGATAAATGATACTTCATTAGACAGTGAAATTAAAAACTTAATTATATACAAGAAGGCACTCTTCAATGCAGATAACGCTCAGGAGAGCGATCTTCTAAATATGTTAAATCCACTAATTAATTCAAAAAGTGTATGGAAATCACATTCTTTATATTTAATGGCGGAATATTTTTATGCAAATAATCAAAATCAAAAAGCTAAAGAATTTTTCAACCAAATAATAGCTTTAGAAAATTCAAATCCAGATATAAGGCTTCAAGCAGAGAAAAGATTGAACAGAGACTTGAGTGAATAAATTAATTTTTACTTTCATTGCATTATTTTTTCTTAATAACTGTTCATTTAATGAAAACTCCAGGATTTGGAAAGATAAAGAAAATAAATTAGAAACAGATAAAAAAATAACAAAAGTTTTTGCAGAAGAAAATATAAGTGTTTCAGAATTTAATAGAGATTTAAAATTAGATTTATCATCAATAAAAATAAATAATAAAAAAAATGATAACCAAAATAATCTAGGTTTGCAAAATTTCAAAGGTGAATTAACAAAGATTGGTAACTTTAAATTCTCAAAGTTAGAAAAACTTAATCAATTAGATTTCAGGCCAATTTTTTTAAAAAATGGAATTATATTTTTTGACAAAAAAGGTTCAATTACAAGGTACGATAATAATCAGAAAGTCACTTGGAAAAAAAATCATTATTCAAAATCTGAAAAAAAATTAAAACCAAAACTTAATTTTTTATTAGATGGTCAAAATCTTTTAGTGACCGATAGTATAGCTAAATATTATTCTGTGAATATTAGTACTGGAGAATTAAATTGGTTAAAAAATAATGAGTATTCATTTAATTCAAATATTAAAAAGCATAAAGATAAAATATTTGTTATTGATTATAAAAATATACTGAGATGTTTTAAAATTAAAGATGGTTCTGAATGTTGGAATTTGCAAACTGAGGATTCATTTACAATTTCAAATATTAAATATTCTTTAATTATTTTAAACGATAGTGTTATTTTTAATAATTCAATAGGAGATATTACAGCTGTAGATATTGAAACTGGTCTAATTTCATGGCAAATACCCACACAGAGTGGCTCGATAGTAAATGAAACTTATAATTTTAAGACATCTCAACTAGTATCAGATGGAAATTCTGTTTATTTTTCAAACAATAAAAACCAGTTTTATTCAATTGATTTAAAAATAGGAACCATTAACTGGATAAATGAAGTTAATTCTAATGTGAAACCTATTTTGGTTGGAAATCTAATTTTCACAATTTCAAATCAAGGTTATTTATATTTAATTGATAAAAATACAGGTAATATAGTTCGAATTACAGATTTATTTCTGAATTACAAAAATAAAAAAAGAAAAAATATTTACCCAATTGGTTTCGTGATTGGGGACAAAAATTTATATTTAACTAACTCTGATGGTAAAATGATCATAGCTGGAATAGAGGACGGAAAAGTAAGTAAAATTGAAAAAGTTTCTGGCGGATTAGTCTCTGAACCGTTTATATTTAATAATAATTTATATGTAGTAACAAATGGTTCAATTGTACAATATAATTAAACATGTTCCTAAAATTTTTAGAAAAAATTGGAAGAAAAAAAGTTGTATTGGACAGGGGCCCTTCTCATCCTAATTTTAAAGAAGCAAAGCCTTGGATGAACCGTTACTATGTTTTGATGAGGTATCGGCCTAAATGGTTTCCGTTTAATATATTAATTCATGAGATGCTAGCAGATGATCATGGAGAAGGAGTCCATAATCACACATTTCCTTATATTACGATAATTTTAAGAGGGGGTTATTGGGAAACATTAAGCACTGGCAAATTTTGGCGCCCGCCAGGGTATATTGGTTTCAGATCAGCAAATAATTTGCATCGTGTAGATTTGGAACCAGGAACCAAACCATTAACTTTATTTATCTCAGGTCCATTTGGGCTAAGGAAAGGACCAAGATCAGAGTATGGTATTGACTTTAAAACTAAAAAAAATTGATGCCAAAAAAATTTGAAAAAGAATTCATATCTTACTGTGAAAATCAAAATTTAGAAGTAAATCTTAATCAAATCAAAGTTATTAAAAAATTAGAAGATTATCATAATAGTAATTACAAATCATTTTTTTCTAAATTTTTTTCCAAACAAAAAACTAAAAAAGGATTTTATTTGTATGGTGGTGTAGGAGTTGGTAAAACAATGATTTTAAACTTCTTTTATGATCATTTTGAAGAAAAAAAATTAAAAAAGCATTTTAATGAATTTATGTTAGGTTTTCATGATTTTGTCCATCAGCAAAAAGAAAAAAATGAGGAAAATGTAATCTATCAATTTGTTAAAAATTTAAAATCAAAAGCTTCATTAGTTTATTTTGATGAGTTCCAAGTAACAAACATTGTTGATGCAATGATTTTAGGAAGACTATTTGAACAAATATTTAAAGAAGATATTAAAATTATTTTAACTTCAAACATTAAAATTTCAGAACTTTATAAAGAAGGTCTTCAACGTGAACAATTTATACCTTTTATAAAAATAATGGAATATCAATCAGTAGAGTGTGAATTAATAATTGAGGATGATTATAGAAAATCTAATGATAATCAAAAAAAAAGATATTTTTTTCCACTTAATCAAGAAACCAATTTTAAGATTAACAAATTTTTTAGAACCATAACAAAGGATAAAAAACAATCTTTAATAAAAATTAATGTGAAGGGAAGAGAATTTAAAATAGAAAACTTTTATGAGGGAATTATTAGATGTGACTTTAATCATCTTTGTGATCAAAATTTAGGAGCGGAAGATTATTTAGAAATTGTTAAAAAATGTAAATTTATGGTAATTGATCAAATACCTCAATTTAATGATGTAAATTCAAATCAACAACAACGTTTTATCACTTTGTTAGATGTAATTTATGATAAAAATATTTCATTAGCAGTTACAGCTGATATAAATTTAGATCAATTTACCTCTTCAAGATTGTTAGAAAAACCATTTAAACGAACCATTAGTCGTTTGTATGAGCTTACATCGAAGGAGTATAATTAATGAAACAAGAATTTTACCATCTTCAAATTAAGACTAATGGTCAAAAGTTATATGAATTTACTAATGATACAATTCATTGGATTGGTCAAAATAACTTTAAAAATGGTATTCTTAATTTAAGTATTCAGCACACAAGCGCCTCATTAATTGTTCAAGAAAATGCAGATCCAGGTGTACAAACAGATTTAATAAATTATTTTGATAAATTAGCTCCTATGGATAACAAATTATATGTTCATACTACAGAGGGAAAAGATGATATGCCTGCACATATTAAATCCGCATTAACTAATAATCAAATTTCTCTAAGTGTGAAAGATAGTGACTTGTTGCTTGGAACTTGGCAGGGCATATATTTATTTGAACACAGATTAGAGGCTCAAAAAAGAACTATAATTCATCATTTTATTGGAGAATAAAATTAAATTTATTTTTTCTTCAAAGATTGAAACGCTTCAAGAGCTGCAGCTCTAGCTTCTTCATGAACAACAACAGGGCCTGGGTAATCTTTGCCAATAATTGTTTTTATAGCTTCTTGATACTTTAATTCCATTTGCCATGGCTTATGAATGAATTTTTTTGGCACTTTGCTTAATTCGGGAACCCATTTTTTTACATAAAAACCTTCCTTATCAAATTTTTCTCCCTGCAAAATCGGATTAAATATTCTAAAGTAAGGTGCAGCATCAGCTCCACAACCTGCAACCCATTGCCATTGAGCTACATTATTTGCTTTATTGAAATCTAATAAACAATTTCTGAAATGTTTCTCACCTTCTGTCCAATTAATTCTTAAATGTTTTACAAGAAAGGAACCAACAACCATTCGAATTCTGTTATGCATCCATCCAGTTTCATATAATTCTCTCATTCCAGCATCGACAATAGGATAGCCAGTCATTCCTGATTTCCATGCCTTTAAAAATTTCTCATTTTTTACCCACGGAAATTTATCAAATTCTTTTCTATAATTACCTTTTAAAAATTCGGGAAAATAATTAATTAAACTATGTGAAAATTCACGCCACCCTAATTCATTGATATATTTCCTATAGCCAATTCCTTTAGATTTTATTTCATTACATTTTTGCCAAATAGTACTTACGTGAATTTGACCATGTTTAATGTATGGAGATAATTTTGATGTACCCTCGATTGATGGATAATCTCTAGCTGTTCCATAATCTTTAATTTTTTTTTCAATTAAATTGTTAAGAACTTTTTTCGAATCATTTTCAGAAACTTTCCAGTATTTCTCAAATTTTTTATACCAATTTTTTTTTGGTAAAATATTTTTAGGTTCAATACTGTTTTTAAAAAAAGAAATTAATTTAATTTTTTTTTTTACAACATAATTTTTGCTTGGGGGCAAATTAAGATATTTCTCTTCGGCATTTCTCCAGAATGGACTAAATACTTTAAAAGGTGTACCATCATTTTTAGTTACTTCTTGAAACTCATTAAGAATATTTCCTTTAAAATATTTGAATTCAACTTCGTTTTTTATAAAAGCATCTCTTATTTTTTTTCCTTTAGCAATTACATCTGGTTCATATATCTTATTCCAATAGACAGAAATATTATCTTTTTTTTTAATTTTTGATAATATATCTATCTCGTCTCCTTCTAATATTTGAAGATTGATTTTGTATTTAAATAATTCTGATTTAAATTCCACTAAAGACTTATATAGCCACCATTTTTGTGCTTCTCGTTTTTTATCAAAATCAGTTTTATTATAAATAAACAACGCAATAACGTTATCATGATTTTGACTTGCAAAAGATAGTGCAGGATTATGTTCAATTCTAAAATCTTCTCTGATCCAAAATACCGCATTTTTTTTCATTTAAATTTATTTTCTGCCCTTAGATAGCAGTTGTTTGTAAAGTTTTACATCTGCATTACCTTCGCATCCTATTACCAAAACATTAGAATTTTCATTAAGTTCTATAATTTTTTTAATTTTAGTATTATTACAAACGCCTATTAGGCTTATAATACCAGGTGCAGAGCACTCTCCACCAATTATTGAATTTTTACTAAGCTTTTTGTCTTTCAACATCGCTACAGTTTTAGCAACATTTCGATCACTTACAGACACACAACAATTGCTCGTTTTTTTCAATATTTGCCAAGGAATATATGACATTTCATTACATGACATTCCACCCATGATGCTCTCTTTTTTAATTTTAATTTTTTTTAATTTATTGTGTTTTATGCTTTGAAGAACACAATCAGCTCTATCAGGCTCAACAATTATTATCTTTGGAATTCTTTTAAAATATTTTGCAACACCAGTTACTACACCAGCAGCCATGCCACCAACACCAGCTTGTAAAAAAATATGGGTTATATATTGATTTGTTTGTTTAGAAATTTCTTTGATGATTATGGAATACCCTGCCATAGTAAGTTGAGGAACTAATTTGTAATCTTTTGTTGAAACATCTTGTACAATTTTCCAATTATTTTTTTTTGATAATTTTTTGCATTCGTTGAGTGAATTTTCATAATCTCCTTTAACTCTTATTACTTCAGCACCGAATTTTTTAATTTCTTTAACCCTTGTGTCGCTAACGTATTGACTAACAAAGATTTTACATTTTAACCCCAGCCTTTTCGCACCCCATGCTACAGATCTTCCGTGGTTTCCAGCGGTTGCTGAGGAGATGATTATATTTTTTTTTCCTTCAGATATTTTTTCAACAGCATAAGCACCACCCAAAGCTTTAAATGATTTTAAATGAAATCTTTTAGATTCATCCTTATAAAAAACATTATTTAGTTTTAAATTTTTTTGTAATTTATCAAGTTTTAATAATGGGGTTGGTTTATAATTTTTCCAACTGGAAATTGATTTAAAAGCGTTTGTTAATAGAAATGAAGGAACAAATCTTAAAACATAATTTCTTTTAAAAATAAAATTATTATTTTTTAAATATTTTGTAAGTGTCCAGTTTTTAATGCTTTTTAAACTCTTCACTTTAACAGTCTAAAGTATTTTGTCTTTCCCATTGAGTTACAGGTTTGGACTTATCGAAATTTTCTATATTATCAAATTCATTAATTTCAGATTTTCTAAGTTTTATATAACTATTGATTGTTTCTTTTCCAAAAGCGTCATTCATTTCCTTATTATTTCTTAAAAGTTCAAGTGATTCTTTAAGTTCATTTGGTAGTTTTGGCAGGTCAGGGTAATTCTTGTAATCTGTATACATGTTACAATTTAAAGGTTCGCCTGGATTGATTTTATGTTTTAATCCATTCAACCCTGCTGCTAACACACTTGCTTGTAATAAATATGGATTTGCAGATCCATCCATCAACCTCAATTCAAATCTTCCAGGGTCTGGAATTCTTATCATATGAGTTCTGTTATTTCCTGTATAAGATATACTACTTGGCGACCAAGATGCTCCAGACTTAGTTGGGGGTGCGTTAATTCTACGGTAGCTATTAATTGTTGGATTAAAAAAAGCAGATAATGAGGAAGCATTTTTAATTACTCCACCTAAAAAATTATAAGCTATTTTACTTAATCCAAGTTTGTCTGATTTGTCTAAAAATTTATTTTTTTTTCCATCCCAAACTGATATGTGGGCATGACAGCCATTACCTGTGAGGTTTTCGAATGGTTTAGGCATGAATGTTGCTCTTAAACCATGTTTTTCAGCTATAGTTTTTACCATATATTTAAAAAAAGTATGTCTGTCTGCCGTTTTTAGACAATCATCATAGTTCCAATTCATCTCAAATTGACCATTAGCATCCTCATGATCATTTTGGTAAGGACCCCATTCCATCTCAATCATGCAATCACAAATCTCTTTGATTAAATCATATCTCCTCATTAACGCAGATTGGTCGTAACAAGGTTTAGGTTGAGTGTCTCTCGGATCTGCAATTGAGTTTCCATCTGGTGAGATTAAAAAGTATTCACACTCTACACCTGATTTCATCGTTAAATTTTGTTTTTTTAATTTCTTTATTTGATTTTTTAACATTACTCTTGGGGAAGCTTCCACAGGTTTACCGTCCATCCACAAATCAGATGCAAGCCATCCTACTTCTTTATTCCAAGGTAATTGAATTAAACTATCTGGGTCTGGAATACCAAACATATCACTATCTGCAGGAGACATATCTAGCCATGCTGCAAAACCAGCAAATCCTGCCCCAGCAGTTTGCATTTCTTTAATAGCATGAACAGGAACAAGTTTTGATCTAAGTACACCAAAAAGATCAACAAAACTTATTAAGAAGTATTTTATTTTTTTTTGTTTTGCTATTTTAAATAAGTTTTTAGCCATTGCTAAGGCTACCACAATTATTTGAAAAATGAAAAGATAGTTTCTTTATAATAAATAAAATTAACTAAAATTATTAGGATAATTGCAATAATTACTCCATACTTTGCTTTTGGAAAAGCTACACCTCTCATTTTACTCGGTCTCAGTTGTTCGTTTTTGTCTTCACTCATTTAAATTATTTAAAAAGGGCGCTACAATCTTGTAGCGCCCAAATTTTATTTTACCATTCAGTAATATTACTTTTATGGTCGTTAGCACTGTGTCTTTTTCTGGATAATGTGTTTAGCTCATCACTTTCAGATTTGCTTGTAATTACAGTCCATCCTATCCACACAGCAATTAACACAAGAACTAGTATAAATTCACTAGATCCAGCCCCAGGATAAACCGATCCGCCAACTTCTTCAGCTGGTTTATTAAGATGATCTATCCAGTTTGATACTGTTGCCATATTTTTCTCCTTTACCTGGTTGCTGATGAAACTGCTTTTTCGTCTTCTTTAGCACTTTCCATCATTTCATAGTCTAGTCCAGCTATTTCAACTTCTCGCGGAATTCTTAATTTACCCATACCATTAAGAACTTTAGCGATGATATAGCCAGGTATTAATCCTAAAACAAAGAACATTATTATTGCTCCAATAAATTGTCCTAGTGGATTAATTGTTGCATAAGTTGTTCCATCAAACATAGCCCCAACACTGTAACCAGATGAAGGGTAACCGTTTAAGACGAAACCGCAAATTACAAGACCTACAAAACCAGCATAACCATGTACAGCTACTGCTCCAACAGCATCATCAATTTTGAACTTTCGTTCAACCCAATAATGAAGTTTGTAGGCAATAACAACTCCAATCATACCAATAATCAATGCTTGAATTGGATGATACAAGTCGTTTCCTGCAGATGCACATATAATGCCAGCAAGTCCACTTGAGTAAGTCCAGAAAGGATCACCTTTAGCGATAACATATCCAGCCAATAAACCTCCTGACAATGACATCAAAAAGTTCATTGTAATTCCACTTAAAGTAGTAGGTGTTAAATAGATATTAGTTGCTGTCCAGAATGATATACCTTCCATGCCATACTCTGGGCCTAGATCATATATTGGAACGTTACAAGCTGCATAAAATCCCCAAAATCCGGTGTAAATTAAGAACAATCCAATTGTTACTAACCAAGGATTTCGTGGACCAATATTTCTTGGCTCACCACTTGATGAAAATTTTCCAATTCTTGGACCTAAAACCATAAGTACACCTAAAGCAAATCCACCAGCAATAGCGTGAATTACACCTGATGCATATGCATCATGATAACCTAAGATTTTAAGCATCCAACCGTCAAAGTGCCATCCCCATGAAGCATCTATTGACCAGAAAACAGATCCTATGGCAATTGCCAAAACTCCAAATGCAAATGTTGTTATTCTTTCAATAACTGCACCTGAAACTATAGAAGCTGCGGTCCATGAAAATAAAAGGAATGCTGCCCAGAACACACCCATTATATGGTCATTAAGATTGATTGCCATAAGAGCATTTGTAGGATTAGCAAGATCATTTCCTCCAAATCCTCCACCTAGTACAAGCCCTGTACTTTCTGTCATTATTGACGGAGCTAATCCAGGTCCAGTTGGAAAAGCCCAATAAATCCACCAACCAAACAAAAACCAAGTTACTGTTACTAATGGTATCAGCATTGTGTTTTTCATTAGAGTATGTTGATGGTGTTTGTATCTTGAAGCTCCGACCTCATACATACAGAAACCAACGTGAATTAAAAACATTAGTACCACTGTTGTCCAGTAGTAAAATTCTGTAAATATCGTGGTAAGAGCACCTAACTGATCAGTCATATTCTCTCTCCATATTTGTTTATTTAAACCCTATTAAATTTTATGAGTCGTTACAAATATAAAGAGATTGAAAAAATCCAGTTATGAACACCAGATTTACAAAAATAATCAACTATTGATTGTAATATTAAAACTTCAAGTAAGCTTTTTTCAAATCAACAAGGGGATGTTTTGGAGACATTTGAAACTTAACTAAAAGCTCTCTTGCAATCATATCTCTATCTTGTTGATTGTTAGGTAACTTTATTGAACTTGGAATAGTAACCCAACCATTTGCATTTCTACAGAAAACAGCAGGTCTATCTTCTTCATAACCCATATGTACATCTTCTAACCAATTCAGATCGTCCCATCCCATTGCTTCTATATATTTTTTTAGAAAAGGGGTGATTTTGCTATAATCAGGTAAAAGATTAACATCATATCTGTAACCAATAGACTGACCAATCATTTTTTCTCTGGCTGTCTCTTTTTTTTTACCTAATTGACCTTTTGTCTCTTTTGATTTTGATAATTTTTTATTTTTTTTTTTGGGCATAGTTACTTCTATATTTTGTGGTAGTTATCAACACCAACTGTGTAGTTAGTTCCAGCCAATGGAACTTTCGCTAAAGCCGATGCTTCTGATGTTAAAGCAGCTAAATCTTCTGGCTCTAGAGAGTGGATATTTGTTTTCCCACAAGCTCTTGCTAAAAGCTGAGCTTCTAAAGTCATTGAGTGAAGATAATTATAAACTCTTAATGCAGCATCATCAGGGTTTAATCTTGCTCTTAATTTAGGATCTTGAGTTGCAACACCAACTGGGCAACGTCCTGTATGGCAGTGATAACATTCACCTGCTTTTACTCCCATCTCTTTTTCAAAGTCAGCTTCTGGGATATCTTTGTTACAGTTTAATGCAATCATTGAACCAGTACCAATAGCAATTGCATCAGCTCCAAGAGCTAAAGCTTTAGCCATGTCTGCACCGTCTCTGACTCCACCAGCATAAATTAATGTTACTTTTCCAGTTTTACCAACATCATCGATTGCTCTTCTAGCTTCTCGAATTGCAGCTATACCTGGAATACCAGTGTTTGCAGCAGCGATATGTGGGCCGGCTCCAGTAGAACCTTCCATTCCGTCTAAGTAAATAGAGTCAGGATCACATTTAGCAGCCATACGCACATCATCATATACTTTAGATGCACCTAACTTTAATTGAATTGGCACTTTATTTTTTGTTAATTGTCTTAACTCCTCTACTTTTAAAGCTAAATCATCTGGTCCTAACCAGTCAGGGTGTCTAGCTGGAGATCTTTGGTCAATACCAGATGGTAATGATCTCATCTCTGCAACTTGGTCAGTAACTTTTTGACCCATTAAATGTCCACCCATTCCAACTTTTTGACCTTGTCCAATAAATACCTCAATACCATCTGCTAATTGTGCGTGGTGTGGATTAAAACCATATCTTGATTGAATACATTGGTAGTACCATTTTTCAGAATATCTTCTTTCATCAGGTATCATTCCACCCTCACCAGAACATGTAGCACTACCTGCCATAGTTGCTCCTCTTGCTAAAGCAGTTTTTGCTTCATAAGATAGAGCACCAAAACTCATTCCTGTAATATAAACTGGAATATCTAACTCAATCGGATTTTCGCATCTAGGACCGATTACAGTCTTTGTTTCACATTTTTCTCTGTAGCCCTCAATTACAAATCTAGTAAGTGTTCCAGGTAAGAATACTAAATCGTCAAACGTAGGAATTTTTTTCATCAATGCCATACCACGCATTCTGTATCGTCCTAATTGAGCTTTTATGTGAATGTCGTCTATTACTTCAGGAGTGAAGATAGCATTATGTCCTAATAAACTTTTATTTCTTTTACCTTCTTCGTGCACATGGACATCTGCTTTTCCACCGACACCTTTTCCATTCTTTTTAATTTTTTTACTTTTTTTCTTAGGCATTAAATTGCTCCCTTCTTCTCTGTAGGTTCCAAATTATCATAATTCCAAAGTTTTTTACCTGCTACAATTTTTTTCATTTTACTTACGTCAAAATTTTCACCAATCTCAGCAACTTTTAATTTTCTTTTAAGCCAATCTTGATCACTAGGTGTTAATTCTGAATCTACAGCATCACTACCATATGACCCAATTTCTCCACCTACGAAAATTGTCCCATCATACATAGAGTCACCCAAGTTAATTCCAACGTCCCCAAGTATAATTATTCTTCCTCTTTGCATCATAAAACCTGTGAATGCACCCGCATCTCCACCAATAATGATAGTTCCACCTTTCATGTCAATTCCAGTTCTGGCACCAACACTACCTTTACAAATTAAATCTCCACCTCTAATTGCCGCACCAAAACATGATCCAGCATTTTTTTCAATTACCACTTTACCAGCCATCAAGTTTTCTGCACAAGACCATCCAACTCTTCCATTAATTCTGACTATTGGACCATCACAAGAACCCATTCCAAAGTAACCTAAACTTCCTTCAAAAATTAAATTCAGTTTATTTAAAATACCAACTCCAAGACTGTGTTTACCTTGTGGGTTTTTAATAACTATTGTTCCATACCCTTGGCTCATTAAGTTATCAATTTCTTTATTAGCTTCTGGTGCTGTCATGTCTTTAACATCAAGCTCAGTTCTTTTATTGAAATCTACATCGTACGTACCAAAGTAATAAAAGTTTTCTGCTTCATCAGGATTAAAGAATTTTTGTTGAGTTCTTCCTGTTAATACCTCAGTGTGCATACCCATTGATTGGGCTTTCGATTTTTTCGAAACAGTTTTTAGATTTGCCATACTTTCACCTCCCCATCAAATGGATCATATGTATCAATTTCTTGTGGTAACACAGACCTAATTGCAATTTCTTCTGATCCCATTGCAACTAAATTATCAGATTCGTACAATACTAAAGGTTTTGCAGCCATAGTATCTTTAGCCATACCTAATGAATCTTTAGTTGCAACAAAGTATGTGAAAACCCCATCAAGACCAGTTAATGACTCTTTCATTCCTTCTTCTAAAGTTGCTCCATGTCTCATTTTTTCTGCAATATAAACTGCAATTAATTCTGAGTCACATTCAGACATAAATCTCATTCCCTTATTTTCTAAAACTCTTCTGTTGTTCCAATAATTAGTTAATTGTCCATTATGAACTACAGACACATCACTAAATGGATAGCCCCAGAATGGGTGCGCAGACTTAATATCAACACCTGATTCAGTTGCCATTCTAGCATGACCGATTGCATGTGTACCAACTACTTTATCTAAACTATATCTGTCACAGACCATTTTAGCATTTCCAAGATCTTTAATTACTTCTAAAGATTTTCCCATAGATAGAATTTCAACACCTGGAATACTTTCAATTCTTTGTGAAAAGTCTAACAAATCTTTTGTATCATAATCAATTTCATATCTTAGAGAGTAAGGAAGAGTTCTTTCTTCTTTAATTACTTTAGCTCCCATCTCAGCTAGAGTTTCATCTACAATTTTTTTTCTTTCATCATAAACTGACACATCTTCCATAACCGATGAACTTCCTTCTCCTACGTTTTCTCCAACTTTAAATCGCATAATGAAGTTTTTTCCATCTGTATCTCCATATAAAGCGTATCCTGTAGAGTCTTCACCTCTATGTTTTAATGCTTGGAGCATCCCTTGTAGCTCACTTCCAACATTTGAAGATTTTCCTCTATGAATTAAACCTGCTATTCCACACATATATTTATACCCTTTCTATCTATTTCTGTGACCTACGGTAGACAATCAAGATAAGTATCCAGATCCCATTGTGTTGTTGCACCAAGAAATCTTTCCCACTCATCATTTTTATACCAATGAAAAACTTTATACATCTCATCTGGCATTGCAGATTTAATTACATCATCCTCTGCCAGTCTATCCAAAGCTTCACCTAAACTTAATGGAAGTTTTTTAACATCTTTACCAGCTTTTTGAGCTTCATAAATATTTCTAGACTCTGGGGCTGCAGGTTTCATTTTCTTACTTATACCCTCATCGCAAGCTTTTAATAAAGCAGCACCTAATAAGTAAGGATTGTGCATCGAATCTACTGATCTATACTCAAATCTTCCTGGTGCAGAAACTCTTAGGCCACAAGTTCTGTTTTGGTATCCCCAATCAGCGTAAACAGGAGCCCAAAATCCTTGATCCCATAATCTTCTATAAGAGTTTACTGTTGAAGATCCTAGAGCTGTTAATGCTGGTAAGTGCTTCATAATACCTGCAATTGATTGTAAACCAATTTTACCTGGTAATTGCATATCCTTAGTATCAGGCATAAAAGTATTAGTTCCACCTTCAACATAACTAAATACTTCTTCAACACCTGGAAGTGTTTTGTTCCCAAGTTTGTTTAGTTTAATTTTTCCACCTTTCCATAAAGACATATTTGTATGACAACCACTTGCAGAAACACCCATAAATGGTTTTGTCATAAAGCAAGCTATCAAATTATGTTCTCTTGCAACTTGAGCACAAATTTGTCTGTAGGTTGATAATCTATCTGCGTTCCTTAAAACGTTATCATAGGTCCAATTTAATTCTAATTGACCTGGCGCATCTTCATGGTCTCCTTGAATCATATCAAGACCCATTGCTTTAGCGTACTCAATAACCTTCATAAATACTGGTCTCAATGATTCAAACTGATCGATGTGATAACAGAATGGTTTAGAAAAACCTTTTCCAGTTGGTGTACCATCCTCATTTTTTGTTAACCACATCATTTCAGGCTCAGTACCAACTCTTAATTCTAGACCATGTTTTTTCTTAAATTCATCCATAAAAATTCTTAGATTTCCTCTGCAATCTGAAGTTAAATGACTGCCTGGATTTTTTCTTTCTTCTCTATTTCTAAAACAAGTTACAAACACTCTTCCAACTCTTTTATCCCATGGTAATTGAACAAAAGTTTCAGGATCAGGTATTCCAACAAGCTCCATAGCTTCTGGACCATAGCCGATGTAATTATTGTGACGATCTAAAAATAAGTTTGCAGTTGCTCCATAAACTAATTGAAATCCTTTTTCTGCAGTTCTTTCCCAATGATCTGCAGGGATACCTTTACCAACAACTCTACCAGTTACAGAAATGAATTGATAATAAATATACGTGATGCCAAGTTCATTAATTTTTTCTCTGACTTTTTTAACTAATTTTGCTCTACCTGGCTGGTTAACGTGCTTCTCTAGATCTGTCATTTTCACCCCTCAATGAATTTAATTTATTCAAAAGTAGCTGAAAAATTTATTTGTGTCTAGGCTTAGAGTCTAGCTCCAAGGAAACGGACTGTTCGAAGTAGGGTGAAGTTCTCCCTTCTCGTAACGGTTGAATCTAAATGGTTTTAACAAATCACTTTCAGTACCAAGAATTTCTTTTGCAACAAGTTCGCCAACCCCAATCATTTTATAACCGTGGTTTGCATCTGCAATCATGTAAACGTTTTCAAAAAATCTGTCAAAAATTGGAAAGGAGTCTGGTGTCATACATCCAAGACCACCCGAAGGTCCTTTTCTATATAAATCAGATTTACCTTCAAATCTTTTTTGACAATGAGCTAATGCTGAGCACCACATTTCACTAAAAGCATCAGTTGTTTGATACTCAGGTGACTCAATTCCATAAGGATCAACATTAACTTGATCAAAATGTTTTTTGACTATGTAAGGTGAAGTACCACCTTGAACACCTAATCCATCAATATCAGGTTTATAATAAATTCCCCAAATTTTATCTGTTAATAATTTTTTAGTTTTATCTGAATATAACGGAGCAGTTGAGTCTACATGAACTACAGGGGGTTGTTTTCCATCATTTGTTTTTAGAAAATCTGGTTCAACACCAATAACACCTTCTTGTAACATCCAATATGTCCACATATCAGTCTCATGCATTTTTCCATCTTTATCTTTTATATTTGCTGTTTTAGGTAATTCCAACATGTTCCAAAAATCTCTTGCCCAAGGACCTGCACCAATAACAACCTGTTCACATTCAATTATGCCTTTGTCCGTTTCTACTCCTGTAACAGCTTGACTGTTACTTCCTTTTTTAAATCCTGTTACCTTTACACCTTTCATCACTTGAACACCATTTGATGTAGATTTACTCTCAAGTGCCTTAATTGAATCTTTGTTAAATGCGTATCCACCTTTTTTTTCATGAAGTACAGAAGTGATACCTTGTGCTTGCCAATCATCAAAAATATCCTTCATATAATTTGTACAATCTTTTTCACCTTCTATGAAGACTGACTCGTATCCTATAGCTTTTTGTTGTTCATAAATAGTTGCAACATCTTCATGCATTACCTCAGGTGATATTTGCATATAACCAACTGGATTGTATTTAAATGCTTTAGGATCACTCTCCCAAACAGAAACTGAGTGAGCCATTAATTCTCTCATTGCTGGTTGGAAATAATTATTTCTTACAACACCACATGCAATTCCACTTGCACCAGCTGCAGTATCTTTTTTTTCTAAGACAACGATGTCACCAGGATTTTTGTAAGTTTCAGAAAGTTTCCAAGCAGTACTTAGACCATGTATTCCACCACCGATTATAACTACTTTAGCCTTTGAGGGTAATGTCGTCATGACAAAACATTATTTTTTGGCAAGGGCAATTAATATAATTTTTTATAGAACTAAAATTTATATATAAAATATAGATACTTCGGTCTTATTCAAATATTTGGCTAATAACTTATGTTTTTTAAAGTAAGCAAATAATCATTGAATTCTTTAATAAATGATTCACTTGGCATTATATTTTTAATTCGCTGATCAGTTGAAGTTTTTTCCAGTCTAAAGAATCCTTTTTCACAAGCCTCTGTAATTATTAAAGCAGATTTAGGTCTAGAGGTTTTAAAAAGTTTTGTTTTTAATTCCTCTACTGATAATTTTTTATCTTCTTTATAAGCAGACATTACCAACAACATCATATGATAATGTGAAGGCGATTTTCTAAAAAAATAATTACTTGACGTATGAGATTGTCTCATTTGATCTTCCCAAAAATCTAAGAGTGTTTTTTTTTCTTTGGGCATGATCTTTCTTTATGCTCTAACTTTTGACTTTGTTGGATCGTAGAATGGAAATCCAACTACCTTTGCATTAATTCGTTTTTGGTGTCCGTCTATTTTTCCAACTTCTACCTCTGTTCCAATTTCAGAATACTGTAAATCAATTCTGCACAAAGCAATATTTTTGTTTAAGGTTGATGATAAACATCCACTAGTAACTATACCTACTTGTGATCTACCTATGTGCACACAGTCTCCATGACCAGCTATTTCTTTACCATTAAGTTCTAATCCTACCAATTTCTTTTGAGGGTTTGTTTTTCGTTTTATTAATTCCTCTTTACCAATGAAATCTTCTTCTTTTGTTTTCAAGGGAACAGCAAATCCTATGCCAGCTTCAAAGGGATCTTGTTCTCCGTCAAACTCAGCGCCAAATAAAATTAAACCGGCCTCGATTCTAAGTTTATCTAAAGCTGCGAACCCAGCTGGAATGAGCCCATGATCTTTACCTACTTCCATTAATTTATCCCAAACTTCTGGTGCATGTTTTGGATGACACCATATCTCATAACCTAACTCACCAGTATAACCAGTTCTTGAAACAATTAATGGTATACCTTGAAGTTCTTCTATTCTACAAATTGTAAATCTAAACCAGCCTAACTCGTCTATCGAAGGCTGTGTTGGTGGTGTAAAGATAATTTTTTTTAAAATTTCTCTACTTTTAGGACCTTGCAAAGATACATTGCTTATTTGGTCTGTAGAGTTTTTAACTATAGCATTAAAATTCTTTTTCTTTGCAATTTCTTTTAGCCATTCTCCACCATACTCATCTCCACATATCCATCTAAAACCTGTTTCGCTTAACCTAAAAAGAGTTCCATCATCAAACATCATTCCATTTTCATAACACATTGCGGAATACACAACTTGTCCAACGGAAAGTTTTTTTATATTCCTTGTAAGAGTGTAGTTCATTAACTCTTCAGCATCAGGACCAATTATTTCAAATTTTCTGAGCGATGATAGATCAATTAATACAGCATCATTTCTGCAAGCATTGTACTCATTAACTAAACCATGTTTGGTGTAATCATTTGGAAGCCAAAATCCTCTTGCATCAACAAAGTTTCTAGTTAATTTTGAAGTTCTTTCATAAAAGCCAGAATTTCTAGTAAGTTTATTTTCAGAGTCTGCTTTCATTCTAAAACCAAATGACTTTCTAAATTCTTTATTTTTGTCATAAGTTCTAACAAATATATTAGTAGGATTCCATGAATTACAAGGATCTATATCACTTGGACATGCAGTTGTTCCTATTGTTAAATCTTTTAAAGCCTTAAACATTACATAATCACCAGGCCTTGAATAAGATTCATCAGAAATTACAGAATTTAATCCTCCAGCAGAAGTGTTAAAAAACAAATTAATTGCATGCCAACCTTTTTGTTTCTGAACGCCGTATTTTGACATACTTTCAGTTAAATTATCTGAGCAGTTTGGATGACCAAAGTATCCTGAGTCTTCATAATATTTTGAAGTACATGCAAGGTTAAAAGTATCGTGTTTTCCAACTGTATCTCTTATTACTTCAACAAGTGGTTCATGATCTGTGTCGTAAAATTTAGAGAACAAACCTGGTCCTGGGAAAGTATTACCCATGAATGTTCTTGTAGTTTGCCAGTCTAATCCTTTTTCAATTCCTTTTTCTAATTTTCTTGTATCGAATGCCACAAAGTCGGAACATTGTCTGCCAGTTGGACTTATTACCTGTATATAATCTCCTTCCTTAACTTCATAAGATATACAACTTTCTTTCTTTATATTCTCTTCATAAACAGGCTCGAAAACGGGATCAGGAATTACATTTAATTCCTTATCGTTAACAATTTTAGCTCTTTTAACGAATATAGTTAAATCAGTTGGTGGATTTTGTTTTGTAACATCCATATCTTTTCCAGGAGCTGCAAATATTGCATAACATTTATCTTTTGACTTTAATTTAATTTTTTCACCAGGCTCTGTGTCTAGATCAAATATTATTGAAGATTTTGAATTAGAAATTTTTAAATCTCTTTTTTTTAATTGATAGTTGGTAGCTAAAATTGTTTCATCATTGCTACCAAGAATATTTCTTATAAAGTTTTTTTCATTGTTTGATTTAAGATTTAATATTCCAACATCTGAGTTTCCATCTTTATCAAAACAAATAATCTCACATATTTGATTTCCCTCGTTATTGATTATTTCTATTTCATCATCAGGAAAAATTTGAAAAGCAGTAAGAGCACCACCGTTAACAACATGTCTTTCAACTCCAGGTGGTAAAATATTTAAACCGGGATACTTAATATCTTTACTTGTTCCTAACATTTTAATTTTTAAATATTGTTATATTTTTTATCATTATTTTTATTGTTTAAATATATATATATTTTTTAGAACTAATAATTCTTTACCTACCTATTCTTTTTGTCATAGACTATTGATATTAATATTAATAGAGGGGTATACATGAAAAAAATAATATCATTACTGTCTGCTCTGGTTATTTCTGTAGTAAGTTTTGCGGGAATTTCTAACGCTGATAGCAAGAAGCCTATCGTTATCCCAACTCATAACTGGTCAAGTCAAATTGTAATGGCTTACGTTATTGGTGGGATTTTCGAAAGTATGGGTAATAACGTTAAATACGTTAACGCTGACTCACAAGCAGTTTATGAGTCAATTAGAATTGGAGATGTAACTATATCTCATGAGGTATGGGAATCTGCATTTGGTAAATCTTTTACTACTGCTTTAGATAAAGGTGGTTTATTAGATTGGGGTGATCATGAAGCAAGAACTCTTGAGGATATGGGATATCCAAATTGGGTTACTGAAAAAGGATTATGCCCAGGTTTACCAGATTGGACAGCCTTAAAAAATCCGGATTGTGCTAAAAACTTTACAACACCTGACTCACCAGATGGAAAAGGAAGAATGTTGGAAGGTCCACAAACTTGGCATGGTGACTTAATCCCACAAAGGGTTGATGCACTAGGTTTAGGTGATTTATGGTGGGTTAAATTTGCTGGAAGTGCTGATGCACTTTGGGCAGAGTTAGCTGCAGCTGAAAAAGAAGGAAGAGGAACAATTATCTTCAACTGGACGCCTAACTTTACAGATGGTGCTGGTTTTACATTTATTGATTTCCCTCCATACACAGCTGGTTGTAGACCAGAAGATGGTGGAGATGGTAAATGTGGTTCTCCTGATGGATACTTGAAAAAAGCAGTTCATGAGGATTTCCCAAAAACTCATCCTAAAGCAGCAAAAGCGTTCAAAAAAATGTCATTCTCTACAAGTCAAATTGGAGCAATGGCAGCTTTAGTTGACGTTGACAAAATGACTCACGAAGATGCTGCTAAAAAATGGTTAGCTGATAATAAAAAAGTGTGGGAAGAATTTACACACGATCATTAAGGTTAAACATAATATAAATTTTAAATCTCCCCCAACTTGTTGGGGGGGATTTTTTTTTATATGATTTTGTGTAAAATAAATCCATGAAAAAATTTCTACTTTTTATATTATTAAGCTTTTTAATGAGCACTTCTGCATTTGCACGTAGCACCGGCTGTAAAGAGGGTAATTGTGATAATGGTTATGGTAAGTGGGTTTACACTGATAAAACTACTTATGAAGGGGAGTGGGTTTCTACAAAAAAAGAAGGACAAGGTGTAGAGACTTGGCCAAATGGATATATTTATAAAGGTGAATTTAAAAATAGTGTTTGGAGCGGAATTGGAACGTTAACATTTCCAGATGGCTCCACTTATGAAGGGGAGTGGGTTAATGGTTTTATGAATGGTCAAGGAATATTTACTTGGGCTGATGGAAAACAAAAAAAAGGTATTTGGAAGAACGGCAAGTTACAAGAATAATGTCTAAAGAAAATTATATTAATAAAATTAAAGATTTACCTGAATCTTTAAGACAATTTATTGGTCTTATATTTATCACTCTAATAGTAATTGTATCTTTTAGTATTTTGAATGGAATTTTTGGACAAGGTGATGATTTGGTAAAAAGAATGAAGTTAGAAGAGGAAAGAATTGCTGAAGAAAAAAAACTAAGTGAGTTAATATCTAAACTACCCTCTGGAATATTAGTTTCATTTGATGGAACTGATCATTACAAATTAACGGATGAAGTATATGAGCAAGTATGTAAAGCTACAAAACTAATTCCTCAAAGAGCAATAATGGGTGCTAATTTTTTAAATTTTAGAGCACATGAGCTTTATACAATTAATGGAAATAAAATTGATGAGACTTTTGTCAAATGGGATGAAGAAAAAAACAAATGTTTTGCTGGTTTTACAGTTAGTGGAAATAATGTAGGTGTTGATGAAAGTATTACTATAAGCGGAGAAGCTTTAAGTTTTTTAAGTACTGGAATTGATACAAGAGTTTATTTTATTAAAAATTTTTAATGAGGAAAGGCAACAATTATTAACATTTTAATTTTATAGGATTTAATATAACTTTAAATTAATTTATGTCTGAGACTGTAATCAAATGCGAGTCGGTTTATAAAATTTTTGGACAAAATGCCAAAAAGATGCTTGAAGAGTCTAATGGCAATGTAGATGCAAAAACTTTTCAGGAAAAAGGATGTATAGTTGGAGTTAATAATGCTTCTTTTGAAGTTGTCAAAGGAGAAATGCTAGTAGTGATGGGATTATCTGGTTCGGGTAAATCAACTTTGCTTAGATGTATATCAAGACTAACAGATGCAACAGGTGGAAAAATTTTCATAGAGGGTCAAGATTTACTTGAGTTAAATAATAAAGAATTAATTGAACTTAGAAGAAATAAAATGGGAATGGTGTTTCAAAGTTTTGCCTTGTTACCCCATAAAACTGTAGTTGAAAATATTGCCTTTCCTTTGCAGATTAAAGGCACCAATACTCAAGAAAGTATTAATAGAGCAATGGAAATGGTAAAATTAGTTGGACTTGATGGAAGAGAAAACTATTTTCCTAGAGAGCTTTCAGGTGGACAACAACAGAGAGTAGGGATTGCAAGATCATTAGCAGTAGAACCTGATATATGGTTTTTGGATGAGCCTTTTTCTGCATTAGATCCATTAATAAGAAAAGAAATGCAAGATGAGTTTTTAAGACTTCAAGAAAAATTACAGAAAACTATCATGTTCATTACCCATGATTTTGATGAGGCATTAAAGTTAGCTGATAGAATAGCAATTATGAAAGATGGTATAATTGAACAATTAGATACACCTGCCAACATAGTATTAAATCCAGCAACTGAATATGTAAGAAAGTTTACTGAAGAAGTGCCGAGAGAGAAGGTTTTAATAATTGAGGATGTGATGGATGCTTCGATTAAAGATAATTTAGGAGATTTAAAAGTATCAAAAGATGAAATTATAGAAAATGTTGCAGAAAAAATACTTACTCAAGAAAATTTAGTAGGAGTAATTGACTCAAATAATAATATTGTAGGATCAATTAAACCATCAAAAATAATAGATACAGTTTTTGGAGGAAGAAAAAACGGTAGTTAAAATATGGAGTATTTAAAAAAATATCCAAAATTATTTCAATGGTTATTTTTATTAATTGTATTTTTTGCTTTATGTTTTGCAATTGATGTTCCTGAAACTTATAAATTTATAAGAGGCCAGGCTGAATTTGTTAAAGATCCAAACCAAAGTGTTTACTTTTTTCTAGGTAAAGAGGTTAGGTATTATGCCTTTGATGTATTTTGGAGATTGCCTCCACTTCTAGGATGGCTGCCTATTTGGATAAACGACTCTTTATTTTTCTTAATGAATGAATGGATGCCAATGGAGTTTTGGAACGAAGATACCCAAGAATTTAAAACTCGACCACTACTTTTACAAATAAGTAGAAATTTAACTGCATTTATGACTTTTTTAATCGAATTAATTAGGGAAATTTTACTTGGAGGTTTAGAGACTATTGTTGCATTTACTAGCTGGGATTTTATCGATGCTTATCCTTGGTTAGAATTGCCGGGTTTACCTTGGACAATTGTTGCAGCTGGAGCAGCGATACTGTCTTATAAATTAAGTGGAAAAGGATTGGCTTTGTTTGCAGGTTTAACAATGATCTATATTTCTATATTTGGTCAATGGAAACCTTCAATGCAAACACTTTCTTTTATACTTGTTGCAGCTCCACTTTCATTTATTTTTGGTTTAGGACTTGGTATTGCGGCATACAAAAGTAAACGTGTTGAAAAAGCATTGTACCCAATTCTTCTAGTGATGCAGACTATGCCACAATATGCTGTATTAGTTCCTGCACTTGTTCTATTCGGAGTTGGTGATCACGCTGCTGTAATTATTACTATGGTTGTTGCAGTTCCGCCAATGATACTGCTTACAATTTTAGGCTTAAGAGCTATACCACCGGAAGTAATTGAAGCAGGAAGAATGAGCGGGTGTACTAATTGGCAACTAATGCTTAAGGTATTAATTCCTACAGCAAGACGAGATATTTTAATTGGAGTTAACCAAGTTATTATGGTTTGTTTTTCAATGGCAGTTATATCTGCTTTCATTGGTGCTAAAGGTTTAGGATTTAATTTATTATTAGCTTTGAACCAACTTAATATTGGATTAGCATTGGAAGCAGGATTGTGTATTAGTCTAATTGCAATTCTTCTTGATAAAATGTCTTTGGCTTGGGCAAATAAACAAACAGATTATTTTGGTAACCTGACATTTTTCCAAAGAAATAAAAACGTAATATTTTTCGCAGCTTCATTCGTAATTGGAATAATTCTTGCATATGTTGGGACTTTTATTTTCAAAGGTAGTTTTAATTACTTGTTTGAAATTCCACATAACAAAGGAATATCAACAGCAGATTTTTGGAATAAGGGGGTTGATTGGATTTTTGATACTTTTTTCGTGTATATAAAAGCATTTAATACATGGTTAATTCAAGATGTGCTTCAGCCGATGAGAGCTTTATATCTAAGAATGCCTGCAGTTGCCACATTGGTACTAGCAGTTGGTGCAGGATATTTAATTGGTGGAATTAGATCAGCATTAGTTGTTGCTGCTTTGACTTTATTTATAGCATTAAGCCCATGGTGGGATAGAGCGTTAGTTACATTATATATGGCAACTTTTGGAGTAGTTATTTCTTGTTTAATAGGATTTACAGTCGGAACATTATGTTTTCAAAATAAAAAATCAGCAGCGTTTATGCTGGGTGTTTGTGATATATTTCAAACATTCCCATCATTTGTATATCTAATTCCAGTAATGATGCTTTTTGGAATTACAGATACTTCTGTATTAATTGCAGTAATTGTTTATGCAACAATTCCTGCAACAAGGTATACAATTGAAGGTTTAAGAAGTGTTCCTGTTGGCTTACATGAAGCAGCAACAATGTCTGGTGTAAATAAATTTCAAAGATTAACAAAAATTGAGTTTCCATTAGCATTTCCACACATGATGCTTGGTTTAAATCAAACAATAGTTTTTGCTTTATTTATGGTGATAATTGGAGCCTTCATAGGGACGGAAGATCTTGGTCAATACATTTTAAAAGCACTGTCAGATAAAAATGGAGCCGGAATTGGTTTAACTTTAGGTATCTGTGTTGCATTTATAGGATTGATCTTTGATAATTTGATTAGAACTTGGGTTGGAAAAAGAAAAAAACATCTTGGTATAGATTAGTATTTTGAAAAAATTTATTGTCTCTATTGATCAAGGAACAACCTCGTCAAGAGTTGTTTTGTTTGATACTAAAGGGAACATTAAATTTATTTCTCAATATGAATTTAAACAATACTTTCCTAGAAATGGCTGGGTAGAGCATAATCCAAATGAAATTTGGTCGACAACACTTAAAGCATTAAAACAAACAATTAAAAAAGCTACAAGTTTGAAAGGTCATATACTTACAATTGGAATTACAAATCAGAGAGAAACTACAATTTTGTGGAATAAAAAAAATGGAAAGCCCATTTATAATGCAATCGTTTGGCAAGATAGAAGAACGCAGGAATATTGTAAATCTCTAAGGAATAAAAATTACGAAAATACTTTTAGAAAAAAAACAGGTTTATTTATAGATCCTTATTTTTCCGCCACTAAAATAAAATGGATTTTAGACAATGTAAAAATTTCTAAAAAATTACTTAAATCAAATAATTTATTATTTGGTACGGTAGACACCTTCTTGATCTGGAAATTGACTAAAGGTAAACATCATTTAACTGAAGCTACAAATGCAAGTAGAACTATGTTGTTTAATATAAATAATAATAAATGGGATAATGAAATTTTACAGAAATTAAAAATTCCAAAGAATATTTTGCCAGAGGTAAAGAATTCTGCAGATAATTTTGGAAAAACAAACAAGAAAGTTGTAGGAAAAGAAATACCCATTTCAGCTGTTTTAGGAGATCAACAAGCAGCTGCTGTAGGACAAGCTTGTTTTGACAGAGGATCCATAAAAAGTACGTATGGCACTGGTGCATTTATAATAATGAACACTGGATCAAAAAAAATTAATTCAAAAAATAAGTTATTAACAACAATTTGTTATAGATTGAATAACAAGACTACGTATGCTCTTGAAGGATCTATTTTCATAGCAGGAGCAGGTGTACAATGGTTAAGGGATAAAATTAAATTGATAAACAACGCTTATGAAACTGAAAAAATAGCTAAATCAACAAAAAGCAATAATGAGGTATATATAGTTCCAGCTTTTAGTGGAATAGGTGCTCCTTATTGGAGACCTGATGCTAGAGGTTTAATAACAGGACTTACAAGAGATACAGATTGGAAAACTTTGGTGAGAGCAACAGTAGAGTCAGTTGCTTATCAAAGTTATGACTTATTTTATTCAATGAATAAAGATGGTTTAAAGCCTAGAATAGTTAAAATTGATGGTGGTATGGTAGCTAATAATTGGTTTTCTCAATTTTTGGCAGATGTAATTAATTTAAAAGTAATTCGACCTAAAGTCTTAGAAACCACTGCTCTTGGAGCAGCTTTGTTTGCAGGTTATCAAGTAGGAGAATTCAAGTCATTAAATCAGATCAAAAATACTTGGAAAAAAGATAAATCTTTTAACCCTAAAATTAATAAAAAACTTAGAAATCATATATTGCATGGTTGGAAGCAAGCGATTAAAAAAACTTTAGCATAAATATAAAAAATGAAAAAAATATTAATTGTTGGTGCGGGAGCTATGGGAGCTGCCTTCTCAATACCATTGTTAGATAATGGCCACTCAGTTGCTCTAACAGAGCCATACAATTTAAGATTACTAGAAAAATTGAATTCAAAAAAAAAAATTCACCCATCATTAAATATAAATTTACCAAAAAAATTGAAAATAATTAAGTTTTCAAATGAAACTTTAAGTCGCAAATGGGACTTAATTGTAATTGCTGTGAGTTCTTTAGGAATAGACTTGATTGGAAAAAATCTATCAAAAATTAAAAATAAAACACCTATTTTGGTATTAACAAAAGGTCTTAAATTAGACGGTAGAAATTTAATTTCAATGTCTAGCTTATTAAAAAAGTATAATAAAAATTTAAATGTTTCAGTTTTGAAAGGTCCGTGTTTAGCAAATGAATTAGCTAAAAAAGTTAGAAGCTTCACAGTAATCGCAAACAAAAATATTAATACTACCAAAAAAATTGGAAAATTAATTTCTACAAATTATTATCAAACAGAATTTAGTAGAGATGTTAATGGAGTCGAATTTTTGTCAGCTATAAAGAATATTTATTCTATGATAATTGGGTCTGGACAATGGCACAATACATCATCAGCATTATTTAGAAAATCAATAGATGAAATGAAATATCTTTCAAATTATTTTAAGGGCAAAAAGGAAACTGTTTACGGTTTGGCAGGTTTAGGAGATTTATACGTAAGTGCAATGGGGGGAAGAAATAGTAAAATGGGAGAGTACCTTGGAAAAGGATATACTTTTACCCAAGCAAAGAAAAAATTTATGAGAAATGATACAGTAGAAGGTGCTGATTTAGCAACAGAAATTGCCCCTTTTGTATTTAAAAAAATTAACAAAAGAAGAATTCCTTTAATGATCTCTCTATTAGAGGCAATTGTTAAAAATAAAAAATTAAAAATTAAATATTAATATTTTATTTATTTAAAAAAGTTTCCATAGAGTCATCCATCGCTGTTTCCCAAGGTGTATGATGAATTGGTGCAACTGATCCAGTCACAGGAGATGAAAACGATTTATTTCTATAAGTTAGAATATCCTCTACTTTATGATGTTCCCATTCTTTGAAATGTTTTCTAATTAATTCAAAATCAATTTTAGGATAATCAGACATATCATGAAGCTCTTTGGTATATTCTGTTTGAAAATCAATCATTTGATCAGGATTTTCTAATTTTTCCTCCATAGAAACCCACTTATCAATATCTTTATCTATTTCGTCATTACCAGGCATTTTTATTTTACCCATTATCACATCTCTTGCGTACCAAGCCTGACAATCAAACATGTTAAATGTGTGAAATTGATCCTGCATTCCTAAATATAAAAGTTTATGATTATCTTGCCACACAACTCCTTTATAAAGCTTTGGTGGATATAATCTGTTATGTGTTTTTAATTTTAAACTTTCATCTAAAAAAGGAAAATGATGTAGATACCCAGTACACAAAATGACTACTTCGGCATTTTGCTCTGTTCCATCTTTAAATATAGCTTTTTTTCCATCTAATTTTTCTAAATAATGTACTTCTTTCATGCCATCTGGCCATTTAAAACCCATTGGATTATGTCTGTAACCAATTGTTACGCTTTTAGCTCCGTATTTATTACACTGCAGAGCTACATCTTCAGCTGAATAACTGCTACCTAAAACAATTACATCTTTTCCTCTAAATTCTTCTGCATCTCTAAAATCATGTGAATGCATTATTCTTCCAGGGAAAGAGTTCATTCCCTCATATTCAGGAATAAAAGGTACAGAAAAATGTCCTGTACTGACCACCAAATAATCAAAAGTGTCACTTAATATTTTATTATTAATTTTATCTTGATAGCTAATCTCAAACTTATCATTTTTGTAAACAGTATTTGTGACTCTAGTATTAAATTTAATTTTGCTTTTTATATTACCTTTACTAACTCTTCCCAAAATATAATTTTGAAGGACCTCTCTTGGCGGAAAAGATGGAATTGGCTTACCAAAATGTTCATCAAAAGAATAATCAGCAAATTCCAAACACTCTTTAGGTCCATTAGACCACAGGTATCTATACATACTGTTGGGAACAGGATCTCCATATTGATCTGAACCAGTTCTCCAGTTGTAGTTCCATAAACCACCCCAACTTTCTTGTTTTTCAAAGCAAACTATTTCAGGAATTTTTTCTCCTTTTTTTTCTAAATGCTCAAATGCTCTTAAAATTGAAAGTCCACATGGACCAGCACCAATGATTGCTACTTTTGACATAGAATTTTTCCTATCATTAATAAATTTATAAATATATCTTAATACCAATTTTAAAAAAAATAAAATTATATTTTGTTATGGGTGTTAATTGGAATTATCCAACCACTATGTGGATAGGAGAAAATAGAATTGAAGATTTACCCTTAGCCTGTAAAGAGTTAAATATATCAAATCCATTATTTGTAACGGACAAGGATTTAATTAAATTAGATTTAATAAAAAATATAATATTAAGATTAAAAAAAAATTTTAAAAATTTAGCTACCTTTTCTAATTTTACGGGAAATCCAATTGGAGAAAATGTTGAGGAAGGTGTTAAAGTTTATAGTGTCTCGGACTGCGATGGTGTAATAGCTTTAGGAGGAGGAAGTGGTTTAGATGTTGGAAAAGCTATAGCATTTATGTGTAATCAATCTCGACCTTTATGGGATTTTGAAGACATTGGTGATTATTGGACAAGAGCAAATAGTTCTAAAATTTCAAAAATTATTGCAGTTCCAACTACTGCTGGAACAGGATCTGAAACTGGAAGAGCGTCTGCAATTATAAATAAAAAAACAGGTGCAAAAAAAATTATTTTTCACCCAAAAATGTTACCTTCGATAGTGATTTTAGATCCTTTACTTACTTTAGATTTATCTCCAAGATTAACAGCTGTGACTGGAATGGATGCACTAGCTCATAATTTAGAAGCGTTTTGTGCACCAGGTTATCATCCAATGGCTGATGGTATGGCAATAGAAGGAATGAAGTTAATTAAAAAATCTTTAATTAAAGCATTTAAAAATGGAAAAGATATTAATGCAAGAATGGATTTACTTTCTGCAGCTTCAATGGGTTCGACTGCATTTCAGAAGGGACTGGGAGCAATTCACTCATTGAGCCACCCTGTAAATGGTAAATTTAATGTTCACCATGGGTTATCTAATGCAATATTTATGCCTTATGTTTTAACATTTAATAAACCTTCAATTGAAAATAAAATAATTTCGATTTGTGATTATCTTAATTTAAATAAAAATTTTGAAAGTTTTTTAAATTGGATTTTACAATTAAGAAATAATTTAAATATTCCACATAAATTGTCAGATATAATGGACTGTAATAATATTGATTTAGATGAACTTTCACTTATGGCATTTGAAGACCCATCAACAGGAGGAAATCCTAAAAAAATAAATCAAAATGATCTTAAGGAAATATATATAAAAAGTATTTCTGGAGAATTATTTTAATGAAAAAAATATTGATAGTAGAAGGAAACTTACGAGAAGAGAATCAAAGTTTTTCTGAAGCTGGAATTCAAACACATACAGAAAGTCTTAAAGATAGTTTATCGTATTTCACAAATAAATTAGAAACCCACGTAATTAATCCTTCTTCAGATGAAAATATCAATAAAAATATCGATGCACTTGAAAGCTATGATGGTCTTATTTGGGGAGGAAGTAGTTTAAACATTTATAACAATACTCCAGAAATAAAAAGACAAATTGATTTCATGAAAGAGTGTCAGAAAAAAATAAAAAAAATTTTAGCAATATGTTGGGGAATGCAAGTAGCTGTGACTGCAGCAGGAGGGGAAGTAAAAAAAGCAACAAAAGGATCTCATAGAGGTATTGCATCAAATATAGAAATTAATGAAAATGGTTTAAATCATCTACTTTATAAAAATAAAGATAAAAAATTTAATACACCAGCATTTAATTTTGATGAGGTAGTAACAATGCCAGAAAATTCAATTTTATTAGCATCAAATTCAATAAATAACGTTCAAGGAATAAATTTTAAAGTTGGTAACTGTAATATATGGGGCCTTCAATACCACCCTGAGATTACTTACAATAAAATGATTAATTTGATTATTTTTAGAAAAGAACGATTGTTAGAAAGAGGGGCTTTTAAAGATCAGAATGAGATCGATAGTCATATAGAGCATATTGAAAGAGAAAATAAAAAACTAGATAAAATTTCAAGAATGAGAGAATTAGAGAACTGGTTAAATTATCTTGGATTAGAATAATCCTTCAATCTCACCTTTGTCATTTAATTTTATAGAGTCTGCTGCAGGCACTCTCGGTAAACCTGGCATTGTCATGATTTCACCGCACACAACAACGATAAACTCAGCACCGGAAGAAAGTCTTACTTCTCTTACAGGTAAAACATGTCCTGTGGGTGCACCTTTTAAATTCGGATCTGTTGAAAAACTGTATTGAGTTTTTGCAATGCAAACGGGAAGCTTACCATAACCATTTTCCTCAAAATCTTTTAATTGTTGTCTAACTTTTGTATCTGCTACCACTTCAGAGGCACTATAAATTTCTTGTGCAATTTTTTCTATTTTTTTGAATAACGGAAGATCATCCTCATATAAAAATTTAAATGTATCTTTTTTGTCTTCACAAATTTCTGTAACACTTTTGGCCAGTTCAATTGTTCCCTCACTTCCATCTGACCAATGAGTACATTTAGAGGCTTTTACTCCTTGTGTTTCACAAAAATCTAGCAAGGTTTTCATTTCATCTTCAGTATCAGTAATAAAATGATTAACTGCAACAGTGACAGGTAATCCAAATTTTCTAATATTATTTATATGTCTTCTTAAATTTACCATTCCATCTTTTAGTGCTGATACATTTTCTTTTTTTAAGTCTTCTTTAGCAACACCTCCATGCATTTTCAGTGCTCTTATTGTTGCTACAATAACTACACAATCTGGTTTAAGATTAGATTTTCTACACTTAATATCTAAGAATTTTTCAGCTCCTAAATCAGCTCCAAATCCTGCCTCTGTTACAACATAGTCAGCTAATTTAAGTCCTGCTTTAGTTGCAATCACAGAATTACATCCATGAGCGATATTTGCAAAAGGGCCACCATGTATTATTGCAGGGTTATTTTCTAAAGTTTGAGTCACATTAGGTCTTATAGCTTCTTTAAGCAAAACTGTCATTGGACCTTGAGCATTTAAATCTTTTGCATAAATTGATTGTTTATCCCTAGTATAACCAATTGTAATATTTCCAATTCTGTTTTCTAAATCTTTTAGATCTGTTGCTAAACAAAAAATAGCCATAAGCTCAGATGCAACTGTAATATCGAAACTATCTTGCCTTGGGTAACCATTAGCTACTCCTCCTAGATCAACAATAACAGATCTTAAAGATCTATCATTCATATCCATTACTCTTCTCCAAACAACTCTTCTAACATCAATGTTAAGTTTGTTGCCCCAATAGATATGATTGTCAATTAATGCAGATAGTAAATTATGTGCAGATGTAATTGCATGAAAGTCACCTGTAAAATGAAGATTGATTTGTTCCATCGGTACTACTTGGGCATAGCCACCACCAGCAGCTCCACCTTTCATTCCAAATGATGGACCAAGACTAGGTTCTCTCAAACAAACGATAGATTTTTTTCCAATTTTATTTAAACCATCGTTTAATCCAACCGAAGTTGTTGTTTTACCCTCGCCAGCAGGAGTGGGAGTGATTGCTGTAACTAAAATTAATTTGCCATTTTCTTTTTTAAGGGTATTCAAATATTCCAAATTTATTTTGGCTATGTGTCTTCCCATTGGGCTAAACGCAAAATTTTCATCGGGTACACCAACCCTTGAAAGAATATCTTTTATTGGCTGCATCTTAGCCTCTCTGGCAATTTGGATGTCAGATTTAATTTCAGCCATAAATAATCAAATAAATTAAAAGTTTTTTATCTGTGACTTCTTATCCTTTTTTGAGATATTTGGAAACTTCTAAAAAATATATATAAAAAAAATAAGCACTATTTAAAATGATTGTTATAAAATTATACAAATGCAAAAATATTCTATATTTAATTTGGTTAAAAACGCTTTCTCAAACCACGAAAATTGGGATCTGGCCTGGAAAGATCCAACACCTAAAGAAGAATACGATGTAGTGATTATTGGTGGTGGAGGTCATGGTCTTGCTACTGCATATTACCTCGCTAAAGAACACAATATTACAAAAGTTGCAATTATAGAAAAAGGATGGATCGGTGGTGGAAACGTTGGACGTAACACTACAATTATTAGATCTAATTATATGCATGATGAAAATGGTTTGTTTAGCGAGTTTGGAATGGATTTATGGAGAAAGATGAGTCAGGATTTAAACTACAACGTAATGTTTTCTCCAAGAGGAATTATTAATCTCGCTCATTCAGATGCTCAAATGAATGCTTATGCACGAAGAGGAAATTCTATGAGATTAAATGGAATAGACGCAGTTCTTTTAAACAGAGAGCAAGTCAGAGAAATTATTCCAATGGCCGATTTTTCTGACAACGTAAGATTTCCAATTTTTGGTGGTTTGATGCAACCAAGTGCAGGAACAGCAAGACATGATGCTGTTGCTTGGGGTTATGCAAGACAAGCAGACTCTATGGGTGTAGATATAATTCAAAATTGTGAGGTAATAGGTTTCGATGTTTCAGCAGGAAAAATAAATGGCATCAGGACTTCACGTGGAAATATCAAAGCAAAAAAAGTTGGTTTATGTGTTGCTGGAAGTACAAATATACTAGCTGAAAAATTAAATATGACTTTACCAATTGAAACTCACCTTCTTCAAGCATGTGTTTCTGAACCAGTAAAACCGGTTTTAGATAATGTAGTTACGTTTGGTGCTGGACACTTTTATGTAAGTCAATCAGATAAAGGTGAGATGGTTATGGGTGGTGATCTTGATGGTTATAACAGTTATGCTCAAAGAGGAAATTTACCAACATTACAACATGTATTAACCGAAGGAATAGCAATGATGCCGTTTTTAAGTAAATTAAAAATGCTTAGAACGTGGGGTGGTATTATGGATATGTCGATGGATGGCTCACCAATTATTGATAAAACACACATTGAAGGATTGTATTTAAATTGTGGATGGTGTTATGGAGGATTTAAAGCTACTCCTGCATCAGGATGGACATTTGCTCATACAATTGCTCAAGATAGAGTCCATGAATTGAACGCTGGTTATAGTTTAAATAGATTTAGTACAGGTCATCTTATTGATGAAAAGGGACTTGGAACTAAAACTTGGATATCTTAAATGCTTTATATAAATTGCCCACATTGTGGAATGAGATCTCAAAATGAATTTTCATATGGTGGAGATGCGAGTGTTAAAAGACCGGAACTTAATAAAGAAGTTTCTGATCAAGAATGGGATAATTTTGTTTACAATAGAAAAAGTTTAAGAGGAAAACATTTAGAGTTATGGCAGCATATTTCTGGATGTAGACAATGGATAAAGGTTGAGAGAGATACTGCAACCCATGAAATTTTTAGAACTTTTAAAGCCGATGAGGAAGTTGCTTAATGACACAAGCTTTTAGAATTGATAATGGAGGATTAGTAAATAGGAAAAAAAAATTATCCTTCAAATTTAATGGCAAAACATATTTTGGTTATGAAGGGGATACATTAGCCTCAGCTTTATTAGCTAATGGAGTTCATTTAGTTGGAAGAAGTTTTAAGTACCATAGACCAAGAGGCTTCTTTGGTGCTGGAGTTGATGAACCATATGCAATAGTTCAACTATATAGAAATGGTGAAACAGAGCCTAATATTAAAGCAACAGAGCAGGAACTATTTGAAGGTTTAGAAGCAAAAAGTGTAAATTGTTGGCCAAGTGTTAATTTTGACATAGGTGCAATCAATAATTTTATGAGAATTTTTTTACCAGCAGGTTTTTATTACAAAACTTTTATGTGGCCAAAAAGTTTTTGGTATCGAATTTATGAGCCTTTCATTAGAAAAGCAGCTGGTTTAGGCGTAGCTTCAACTAAACATGATAAAGAAAGGTATGAACATAAGTACGAATATTGTGATTTGTTAATTGCAGGCTCAGGACCTTCGGGATTAGCTGGTGCATATGCAGCAGCAAAAAATGGAGCTAAAGTAATTTTAGCTGAAGACAAACCAAGATTTGGTGGATCTTTATTAACTAGTGATGTCAATATTGGCAATCAATCAGGAAAAGATTGGGCTGATGGCATAATTACAGAACTTAAAACAATGCCCAATGTTGTTGTAAAAAATAGATCTCAAATTTTTGGGTACTATGATCACAACATGCTTGTGATGTCAGAAAAAGTTAGTGATCATTTACCATCAACTAAAAAATATCACCCTAACAAAAGGTTATGGTACATTCGAGCAAAAGAAGTTTTGATTTCCTCAGGATCAATTGAAAGACCAATAGTTTTTGGAAATAATGATACACCAGGGGTAATGCTTTCTTCAGCTGCTAAAGAATATTTAAAAGTATATGGTGTTTTGGTTGGAAGAAAACCATTAGTATTTACAAATAACGATAGTGGATACGAAACAGCAATAGAATTTAAAAAACATGGAGTAGACCCAGTTGTTTTAGACTCAAGAAAAAATCCTGAGTCAGAAATAATTGATGAGGCAAAAAATTTAGGAATTAATATTAAAAATTCACATGTTGTTGTTGCAGCACAAGGATACAAAAAAGTAAAATCGGCAGATATTGCAAGTATTTCTGAAGACAAAAAACAACTTGGTAAAATAGAAAATATACAATGTGATTGTATTTGCGTTTCAGGTTTTTGGACACCAACTATTCATTTAGCCTCACAATCAGGAAATAAAACAAAGTTTAAAGAAGAAATTGATGCATTTGTTCCAGGAAAATCAAAACAAAATGAAATTACTTTAGGTGCAGCTAATGGAGTATTTTCACTAGAGGAAACTTTAAAAACGTCATTTACAGCAGGAAGTGAATTATCAAAAAAAATTACTGATAACGATAATAAGATAGCTATTCCAAATGTTGTTGAAAAGAAATCTTCTCAGCATGATAAGTTTTGGTGTGTTCCATTACCAAAAGGTAAAAATTATAAAAGATTTTTAGATTTTCAAAACGATGTAGCGGTGTCAGATGTAGAAATAGCTTTAAGAGAAGGGTATCGATCAATTGAACACGTTAAAAGATATACCACTCTAGGAATGGCAACAGACCAAGGAAAAACAAGTAATTTAAATGGATTACAATTAGTATCCGAAATTGAAAACAAAGTTGTTCCTGCAGTGGGCCATACGACTTTTAGGCCTCCATATACTCCTGTTTCTATTGGAGCAATAGTAGGAAGAGAGGTTGGAAAACATTCAAAACCAACAAGAAAATCTCCAATGCATTCATGGCATGAAAAAAATAATGCAGTCTTTGTTGATGCAGGTGTTTGGTTAAGACCCAGGTATTATAGGAGAGGAAATGAAAATTTATTTGAGGGATCAAAAAGAGAAGCAAAAAATGTAAGAACAAATGTAGGTGTTTGCGATGTAACTACATTAGGTAAAATAGATATTAAAGGACCAGATGCAGCCGAGTTATTAAATAGAGTTTATACCAATGCATGGTTGAAGCTACCAGTTGGTAAAGCTAGATATGGTGTAATGTTAAGAGAAGATGGAATTGTAATGGATGACGGAACAACTACAAGAATTTCTGAAAATCATTATCATATGACTACGACAACAGCTCAGGCAGCAAACGTTCTTTCGCATTTAGAATATTATTTGCAACTTGTTTGGACTGAATTAAATGTGAATGTAGTTTCAACTACAGAACAGTGGGCTGGAGCAGCTATCGCTGGACCTAAATCTCGAGATTTATTACAAAAATTATTTCCAAACTCTGATGTATCAAATGAAGGCTTACCTTTTATGGGCTATATGGAGGGAGATTTATTTGGTGTAAAAGCAAGAATATATAGAATTTCGTTTTCAGGCGAGCTTGCTTATGAAGTAAATGTTGAGTCTGATTATGGAAATTTTATGTGGGAAAAAATAATTGAAGTTGGTGAAGAATTTAATATTCAACCATATGGAACTGAAGCATTATCAACTCTTAGAATTGAAATGGGACATGTTGCAGGATCAGAACTTGATGGTAGAACAATTCCATTCGACAATGCCTTAGAAGGTCTTGTTAGTAAAAAGAAAGATTTTATTGGAAAAAGATCATTACAAAGATCTGCATTTATAGCTGAAGATAGACAAAGAATAGTAGGCGTAGTTCCATTAGATAAACAAACAAGTATACCAGAAGGCTCTCACTTAGTTAAAGATGATAAAGCATCGTTACCAAATCCAAAATTAGGTCATATCTCTGCATCTTGTTGGAGTGTTGAATATGATAATCCTTTTTCTTTAGCAATTTTGAAAGATGGAAAAAATATGATTGGTCAGAAGCTTTTTGCGATGTCACCACTTAAAAACAAAGTAATACCAGTTGAGATAGTTTCATCACATTATGTAGATCCAAAAGGTGAAAGAGTTAGATCATGAAATTAATTTCAGCTTTATCAAATGTTCATACAAAAGGTCAATTCGGAGATTTTGAGGGTAAAAATGAAAATGATTTACTTAAAATATCTGAAATCAAAAATTTATTAATTGTTCAAATAGTTCAGTACAAAAATTCTTCACTTTCATTTGAGGATATTGATATTGATGGTTTAAAATTAAAAAATGAACCTTTAACTGTAGTATTTAATGAAAATACAAGGATTATTTGGAATGGACCAAAAAATTGGCTTTTAGTTTCAATTAAAAAAGATTTAATAAAAAATGTAGTAGATAATTTTAAAGATACAGATTTTGCTATAACAGATTTATCTCATTCTAGAGCTATTATTGAAATCGAAGGAAATGATTCGATAGAAGTTTTGAAAAAAGGATGTCCTTTTAATTTTAATACATTAGATAAAAATAATTCAATAAACTCAACTTATAATGGAATAGCTTTTACAGTAGATAAGTTGGGTGATAATCCAAATAAAGTAAGGTTATTTGCTTTGAGAAGTTTTGGAGAATCTTTATATCATTCTATCACGGACGCATCTCTAGAGTTTGGCTTTGAAACTTTATAAACTTAAATTTTCAATCTCTTGTTGCAATATAAACACCTATAGAAGTAATTAGAAATCCAATTAAATCTAAACTAGTTAAACTTTCATTTAAGAAAAGCCATGCCATAAAAGCAGAAGTTGCCGGAATTAAAAAAAATATAGAAACAGTTTTGCTTGCTGAATTATTTTTAATTAAAAACATTAATATTGTAAATGCCCCAAAGGATACCAAGAATATTTGATGGCTCATTGCAATAATAAATGTTTGTGAGAATTCAATATATGGATCAACAAACAAAAGAATTATTAATAAATGAAACAAACACCCACCAATAGCTTGATTCATATTACTCACAGACAACGGTAAGTTGTTACTTAATTTTTTTTGCCATAAAGTTGAAAATGTAATTGCTAATAAAGCTATTATTGTTGCGATCAATCCTGTTGCTGGTATTTTGGAACCAACATCAAAACCCAATACAAGTCCTGCACCAGCAAATCCTAACAAAACACCTATCCATTGTTTTGTAGATACTTTCTCATTTAAAATTGGACTACTTAATGCGTTTGTGAGAACTGGTTGAAGTGTTACAATTAATGCTGCAATTGCTGTAGGCATACCTATTGAAATTGAGTAAAAGACACCACCAAGATAAAAACCATGAAATAATACACCACTAAAAAAAGACTCAAAAAAGTTTCTTTTGCTTACTAGAATTTTTTGTTTTGAATAAATAGAAAATAAAAAAAAACCTAAAGCAACCAAAGCAAATCTAAAAGCCAGAGCCGAAAATGGATCACTATTGTCTATGATAGGTTTGGTTGTTATGAAAGCGGAAGACCATAGAAGTATAAATATGAAAGGAAATATTTTAATCATCTTGTTTAATAAACAAATAAATCAAATAAAATCAAACAAATCGGTACCTATAATGAACAAATTAGAAGTGGAAATGAAATACCAAATCACTTAAGGTTCGACCATGAAGTTTAAATTGTTTAGAATTTTAACAGTTATACTGTCTTTCTTCTTATTGACAGGCTTTGTGCCCATTCTTTCATTTGTTGGTCCAGGTGTAACTGCTCTTACTTCAGGTAATATCTATAAAGCTAGTGCACAATTTATAGTTAATCAAAGTATAGAAAAAGAAACTGGAAAGAATTCTTTAGCTTTAATTAAAGAAACGTTGATCGAAGAAACAGATATAAAAATAAAAAAAAATTCATTTGATGAAGATTTAAGACAATTAGTCGAAACAAGAATTAAAATGACTAGACAAAAATTAGATAATCAAGATTTACAAAAATTGCTTAAAAAACGAATAGAGGTTACTAGATCAATACTCAATATAGATAATACTACTCAATAATATTTAGATATATCAAGTTTTCTTGTTTAGTTTCTTTACACCACATTTCATAGCTTTCACAAACCCTCCACAAGTGATCAAAAGCTCTTTGTGAAATTTCTAGTGGAAAATGACTCTTTGTATAATAAAGCTTTGGTATCTTCATTAAAAATTTTACCATAGAATCTTTTTGTATTTCTAAAAGTCTTAAAGTTTCTTGATTTATTTCTTTTTTAGTTATTTGGTCAATAAATTTATTATTCTTGAGTTCTAAAAACCATTTATCATGAAATTCTCCAGAACTTAGAATGTCATATTCTTTAGTAGTCATAAATATTTCAAAAGCTTGTATATTATTGATTTCAGGATTTTGTTTTTTAATTTCCATTATATTTGAATAAACAAATTCAGCAGCTCTCAGCACATATGGCTTTTCACTCTTGCTAGACATAAACTAATTTTTGTGCTTAACCATAGCTGAATGAGCCAAAATTAAGTTAGGATCTAAGAAAACTTTTGAGGATTTAACATTTTTAAATGATTTAAATGCAAAAATCGCAATAGGTAGTTCTGTACAACCTAAAATGATTTTTTTACATTTCATTTTAATTAAGGAATTAATTGCAGGTTTAATTGCTTTTGCTGCAGCCTTTACATTGCCCATTTTAACTAATTTGATTGCTTTATTAACTGACAATTTTTGTATTTTTTGAGATGGCTCTATTAATTGATAATCTTTTTCAAAAAATTTTTTATAAACTCCAGTTTTAAGAGTACCCTCAGTTGCTAAGAGACCAACTTTGGAGTTTTTTTTACATTTTTTTTTTGTAAATTTGAAAACTTCTTTTGGCATATTGATTATTGGAATATTAATTTTATTTTGTAAATCATCAAACCAATAATGAGCTGTATTACAAGGTATAACTATAAATTTACATTTATTCTTTTCGAGAAGTTTACAACCTTTAAGCAAACTCTTTAAAACTTTATCATATCTAGCTCTACTTGATTTATTTGTAGATTTGTTTGAAAGATTTTTAGTTTGAGAGCCGATAGATTCAGGTCTGCCAGGGATATTTGACTTATTATAAAGTATGAACAATGGATACTCTTGATCAATTTTTCCTCTATTTAAAACTGCAAGTTTGTTACAAAAATCAAGACCAGCTTGAGTTCCCATTCCACCTAAAATTCCAATCATAATTTTGATTAATTTATTAATTTTTTATTTTAAATCCATAATTAATAATTGTGTTTAAAGATTGTTATTAAATTAAGGTATTGGCTGAATAATAAATTTTTTAAAGTTAAATAAATTTTTCAGCCAATAGGAAGTGTGAAATTATGCAGTTTTTAAGTTAACTGCTGAAGGACCTTTAGGACCATCTTCAACATCGAAAGTCAAAGCTTGACCCTCATCTAAACCGTTCATACCAGCATCTCTTACTGCTGAAACATGTACAAACACATCTTTTTCTTTATCTTCTCTTTCAATAAAACCAAAACCTTTGGTTGGATTGAACCACTTTACTTTACCTTGTAGACTCATATTTATCTTCTTACTTTTTGTTATGTTTAATAATTACTTATAATTAAGTAATATTGGCTTTCTTTAGATTTTATTGGGTTTTGTCAACAAAATAGATGAACAATTAAAAATAATTTTTTAAATATCGTCAATTATCATAGTTAAATAAACAGAATTGATGTCTACCTTATAGTGTGCAAAAGGTTCGCATACTGTGAAACCAGTTTTTTTGAATAGTTTTCTTGCTGGTATAAAAAAATCACCTGCTCCTGTTTCAATACTTAATCTTTTTATTTTAAGATTTTTAGCTTCATTAATTAAATGATTAATTACATTAATCCCTTGCCCTTGATTTCTAAAATTGTCGTGAATTCTGATCGACTTAAATTCCCCATGTTCTTTATCTAAAAATTTTAAAGCACCGCAACCGATTAGTTTTTCATCATCCCACAAACTCCAAAATTTAATTGATGGTACTTTTAAACCTGGAATATCTAGTACATGAGCACTTCCCTCTGGTGAAGCAGCTCTAAGCTCAACAAAATGTTTAGTTAGAAGCTCATTAACTTCTGGATTATCAAAATTGCCTTCTATTGATTTTAACATTTATACTAAAGTTGTGATATGACCCATTTTTCTTTTTTCTTTTATATCTTTTTTTAAATAATCAAAGAAAAATTCATTTTCGTTAAACTTTTGTATATTTCTATAATGAGTAATTTGATTGCCAAGCAAATTCATCATTTTAGCATTAGATATTTTTTTCAAAGGGATTTGTTCTAAACCACATACAGCTCTAATATGATTTTCAAATTGACTCACATTAAAAGCATTTATTGTTAGATGTCCTGAATTATGTACTCTTGGAGCAATCTCATTAACATAAAGATTATCATTTCTATCAATAAAAAATTCTACACACATAGTTCCAACATATTTTAGTTCTTCAGCAATTAACATTGCCCAATCTTTAGATTGACTTAAAATTTTTTCATTAATTTCTGCAGGTATTTTTGAATATTTTAAAATTTGATCTTCATGAGTGTTTTCTATTGGTTCATATATCTCGTATTTATTATTACTAAATCTTGTAATAATAATTGAAATTTCTTTTTTTAATTTTACAAGTTTTTCAAGAATATATCCTTTTGAAAAATCAATATTTAATGAATCAAGTTCATTAACTGATTTTATTGGATATTGACCTTTACCGTCATATCCTAGTGTTGTAGTTTTGAGGATACCTGGTAAAAAATCCTCTAAAGCATCTATGTCAGATTTTTTTTCTATTGAAACATATCTAGTTGTTCTAATATTTAATTTATTAACAAAATCTTTTTCAGCCAATCGATGTTGAATTAATCTGTTAACTGAAGGCTTTGGCATAACAGGTTTAAATTTATTTATTTCATTTAATGTTTCAAATGGGATGTTTTCAAATTCATAAGTTACCAAATCAACTTGATTTATAAATTCTGATATTTTCTCTTTATTATCATAATCTCCAGTAACAAACTGATTGCAAAAATTTTGTGCTGGTGCATCTACGTCATCACAAAAAATAACAGTTTTAATATTTAATTTTTTAGCAGCTATTGTAAGCATACTTCCGAGTTGACCACCCCCAATGATACCAAGAGTAATTTCTGACATTTTATTTTGGAGATTTCTTTACAGATTTAGCTTGTGATGTTCTAAAATTTTTAAGTTTTTTTCGAACATTTGAATTATTATTAGCAATTATTGCTGCTGCTAATAAAGCAGCATTAATAGCGCCGTCCTCTCCTATAGCAAGCGTTCCTACAGGAATTCCTTTAGGCATTTGTGCAATTGATAACAAACTATCCAAACCTTTAAGTTTTTTACTTTCAACAGGAACACCAAGTACTGGAACATGTGTAAGTGCTGATACCATACCTGGAAGATGAGCAGATCCTCCAGCACCCGCAATAATTACTCCTATATTATTTTGCTCAACTTTTGCAGCATATTCATACATTCTTTGTGGTGTTCTATGAGCAGATATAATTTTTGTTTCAAATGAAACTCCAATTTTTTTTAAGGTTTTTTCGGCTAGTTTCATTACTTTAAAGTCAGATTGACTTCCCATTATGATTGAAACTTTTAATTTATTATTTTTTTTCATGAAAATTGATCAATCTGTTTATTTCAAAATTAACTTAAAATTTCAATAAAATTAATAGTATTTAAAATACATATTGATTAGAGTTAAGCATACTATGAATTATAAAATCGATAATCTTCAATATTGTAATTGGTCTAGGAAAGTCTTTGAGATCAATAGATCTGCCGGATTAGATGCTGTCCATGTTACCATTGTCTACCATGAAGATTTTGATGAATTACAACTCGAAATAAAAAAATGGGAAAAATTATTTCATGAAAATTCTGATTTAATTTTCCTTGGTAAGAATTTTCAAGATATTGATAAAGCTAACAAAGAAAATAAAACTGCAATATTTTTTGGTTTTCAAAACTGTTCACCAATTGAAGACGATATAAATCTTGTTGAAAAGGTTCATGAATTAGGATGTCGATTTATGCAGTTGACGTATAACAATCAATCTTTACTTGCAACAGGTTGTTATGAAAAAGTAGATAGTGGAGTTACAAATTTTGGACGTGAGGTTATAAGAGAGATGAATAGACTTGGTCTTGTGGTTGATATGTCACATTCTGCAGAAAAAAGTACTATAGATGCAATTGAGTTTAGCGAAAAACCAATTGCAATTACTCATGCCAATCCTTCTTTTTGGCATCCAGCTAAAAGAAACAAATCCTCAGATTTATTAAAAATTTTAAGTGATAGTGGTGGTATGTTGGGTTTGTCATTGTATCCTCATCACTTAAAAGATAACACAAATTGTACTTTAGATAGTTTTTGTGAAATGGTTGCAAAAACAGCTGAAATAATGGATGTAAAAAAAATAGGAATAGGATCAGATCTTTGTTTAGATCATCCTGATACTGTTGTTGAATGGATGAGAAACGGCTCTTGGTCTAAAAGTAAAAATTATGGTGAAGGTTCAAAAAATAAACCAGGTTTTCCTAAACAACCTGAATGGTTTCTTGATGCAAGAGGGTTCTCAAATATTGAAAAAGGTCTAAAAAAAGTAGGTTTTTCAGATACCGAGACACATGGAATACTTGGAAATAACTGGTACAATTTTTATAAAACTATTTAATTATGAAAGTTGAATTAAGAGACCCGAATAAGATAATGAAATTATCTAGGCTAGGATCTTTTCATCAATCAAAATTATCTTTTTTAAGAAGTTTTCTTAATGAATTTAAAGAGTGGGAGTATAAAAGAGATTTATTTAATTTAAATGAAAATGGTTTTGGAGAAGCTGTTTATTCATTTAAAAAAAATAAAAGAGTTTATTCTTTAATTTGTTTTGCAAATGAAATCAAAGATGAAGAAAGATCAGACAGAGTTATTGCAACAAAATGGGATGCAGCTTTTACATTACATGATGGAGTTCCTACAAAAAAAGACATTGAAAGATTAAAAAATGAAGTTCCAAAACAAGAAGTTGGCAGACTTTCTTATAAAGAATTAACCTTATCGAGAGCAAACAAATCATTAAGAATTTATAATCATGTAGTTGAAAGTTTGAGCAAAGGTAAGCAGCCAGATTTAAACTTATTATCAAAAGTAGGCTATTTATATAGGACTACAGCAGTATATGGCTCAGGCAAATTTGGTCTTGCAGATCGATTCAGAATTAAAAATCGTGAAGAAATTAATGGTCCATTCAGATTAGAAATGATGTTAGTTTATTTGGTAAGACAATTCACTTTTGATCAAGTTAATCATGTTGCTTATCATAAAAATCCAAAAACAGCTGTTAAGCTAGATGATAATATTTGTAAAAACTTGGGAATAGGTAATTCCACAGGCTTGGGTATGGCTCCATTTATAGTCAATCACCCAACTCTATTAAATAATTGGATTTTAAGTAGAGAAAAAGCACTTAAGAAAATTAGAGAAATTAAAGATGTAGAAAGTCAAGATAGCGATTTGTTTATAGATTGTGTAAAAAAATCATTAAAAAATATTACAAGCTGGAATACTGATAGCGAATATCAGCAAAAAAAAATTTCTTCATTATTAAAGGATGTTGAAAAATTCTTAAATTTTATAGATAAAGATTTTAATTTTAAGAGCGAATATCCTTTTAACAAAATCTATCAATGGTTAGAGGATAATACTTGTGAGGAATGTATTGAATACATAGTTTCAATAATGATGGAACCTTATAATTATATTATAAATCCTTTGGTAAAAGAAATGAGTTCAGATGAAGAAAAATATTTTAATATTCCAACTTATAGAAAAGTTGATGAATTGAGGAATATCATTGAAGCAAAGTATCCTAATATTCTAGATATTAATTTTGAAGAAAAAGAAAATAATAAAAACTTTTGGTTTATTTCAAAAAATAAAGAAGAACCTAGATTGGCGGATCGTTTTGAAGAACATGGATCAGAATTAGAACAACCTTTAGCAATAGCAAGAGATATAAAAAAACTTTATGACAAATTATTAGTCTCAAAAAATAGTTTAACTATTGCTGAGTTTTTAACATCAAATTCTGAGTTAAGACATGTTGTAAGAAGAGCGTTCATTGTAGAAAAATTTCCTTATTCAGAAATACAAGATAATACAATTGGTAAAGATTTAATGCCAATTGATATGCTAAGACTAAAATTATCTTTTTTTGGGGCATTAAAATTTGACCCGCGATCTGACAAATGGTTAAGAATTTGTATGTTCCAAGGTGCTCCACTTCCAAATGAGTTAAAAAGTTATGACGAGCAGTGGGTATATAAAACCAATATTTAATAATGAAATCACTGAGTGAAATTGAAACAACTGTTAAAAGAGCTTCAAAGGCAGCAGGATATTCTTGGGGAGTTTCTGAGGAAACAGGAAAAAGTATAAAGTTGTTAGAGCTATTTAGTTTACCGGGTATTAAGCACCTTAATGAATATTTTAATGAAAAAAACAAAAGTAAATTTGAAAATTTAAATTTAATTAGTGAAAATAACTCTTCATCAAAAAATCCTTACTGTCCAATCACTTTAGGTGTTAGTTTTTTAGATCAAATAAATATTTTAGAAAATTTAAAAAAAATTGAATTCAAAAATGTTGCTTATCCAATAATTTTTATTTCCTTTATAAGTCGTTCATCAGAAATTATTGGAAAAAAAATTTATGTAAAAATGGATGAAAAAAAAATTTTACTAAATTTAAATGTAAATATTAGTTCAAATTTTATTGAAAAAGAATTTCCAAAATTAGTGAATACAATTGAGGTAAATCTACTTGAAAATGAAGACAACTTTACAGACGATGAATGGAATAATTTATACAAGTTATCTGAAAAAACTTTTGTTGAAGAAAGTGACAGGTTAAAAGAAGGTGCAGCAGGTGCTGGTTTGACTGATAATGACTGATAAAATTGATGAAAAATATATTAATACAGATACTGAAGAATTAAACAATATTTGTGATGAATGCAAAGAGGAAGACGAAAGTGTCACTCAAAATTTAATTCTTACTGGGTTTAAATTATGTAAATCTTGTAGAGTATCTAAGACTATTTTTCCGCTTTAACTAATTTGACTAACTGGAAGCATATTCATTCTACTCATCACAAATGAGATAGATAAAAATGCAATTATTAAAAATGATAAAAGTACAATCCCAAAAGATTTAAAATTAGATTTTAAACTCAATATTTGTTTAGTTGAAATTATTAAACCTGCAAAAATCCAAAATTGGGTAAGAAAAATTATTGGTATCATTAAATCTGGTGTGACCGCAAAAAATCTTAATAAACCAGGGGCATGTGCAAATCCAACAGCTGTTAAAACTTTTTTGAATGAAACTTTAGTTTGCTTATCAGGAAATAATTTAACTCCAATTACAAAAATAAATATCGCCCATATTAGCCAAGTAATTATTGCAGTTAGACCAGACATTGCTATAGCTGTTTTAATAATGTTGTTAGCTGCTACTGCGCCAGCAATACCATCTAAGATCATTATAATCCCAGCAAAGTATATTGATGCCTCTCCAAAATTTTTATTATCTGAATAAAGAGTTTTGTCTAATTTAATTGACTTAAAAATTATATTTAAAAATTCAGCAAACATTAATTTTTTTTATTTTTATTTTTTTGAGCCTTATAAGAAACAATTAATGGAAATATTATTAAAGCAATAGCAATGATAATGCAAACTGCTATTAAAAAACTTTTGGTCATGAGAATTGAAAAGGGGAGCTGAAATTAGCTCCCCCATAGTAAATTTTAGCCTTTTACAACTTCTCTTGTATTTGCGTTGAAAGACTCTTTGAATGGAATATCCACAACCACAGCATCTACAGGTGTTCCTGGAGTATCAGAGTATTTTTCTGGAAGATGTACTTTAAACTTAGTTCCAATTTTATTTTTTGGAAATCCATTAGGGTTTAAAGTTCCATCAAACGGAACGTATCCCATAGCAATATTGGTTTTCTTCTCAGGATGCCACCATGGTGAAGTAAGAAATCCAACTGGTTCTCCACCACTTTCTGGTGATACCAGCCAAAAATCAGGCGCATAATCGTCAATTGGTTTACCGCCTAACTCCATTCCAACTAATTGAAGTTTATAGGGTTTTTTTCCAGCTTTTATATCTGCTCCCATTTTTTCTAAAGCAGCTTTACCAACATAATCGGATTTTTTATTCCATTCACCTTTGCCAGATAATGAAACTTGATAACCTAAATTACATTGAAACGGATTATGTTGTTGATCCATATCTTGTCCCCAAGAGAGAATACCTGCTTGTATTCTTCTATGGTGTGCAGGTGCAATAACCATCAAGTTATGTTTTTTTCCTGCATCTAATACTGCATTCCACATATCTTCGGCATATAAAGTTGCATTTCTTAAGTATATCTCATAACCAGCTTCTCCTGAAAAACCAGATTGAGAAATTATACAACTTCTTCCACCAACGGTTGCTTCTGCTAATCCATAGAAAGGCATATTATCAAAATCAACTTGGTCACCACAAAGGTCTTGCATTAAAGCTTTTGATTTAGGACCTTGAATTTGTACTGGACATGCATCTATTTCCTCAATTGTACAATTAAATTTTCCATCTGCATTTACACCTTGTAAATACATTCCAATATCAGAGTCTGATAACGAAAACCAAAATTCATCTTTTGAAATTCTTAAAAGAATTGGATCGTTTAAAACTCCTCCGTAAGCATTACATAATATTACATATCTTGCTCTCATAGGAGAAATTTTTGTTGCATCTCTAGTTATAACGTAGTCAGTAAATTTTTCTGCATCTGGACCTTTAACTCTTATTTGTCTTTCAACAGCTACATTCCACATTGTAACATGGTTTACGATTGCATCGTACTCAACCATTGCTCCACCATCTTCAGGTTTTACATAACCTCTTGGATGATAAATTCGATTGTACACAGTTGCTCTCCAACAACCTGCCTGCATTGATAAATGCCAATAAGGTGACTTTCTTACCCTTGTTGAAATTAATAATTCAACTTTTGTTGGCCCACTCTGTCTTAAATTGTATGGTACTTCTCTATCTGATTGATCAACAGAAGTAACATGTTGTACTTTAGTATAGTCAAATTCTTTAGACATAACTATTCTCCTTCAACCACTTGTTAGTTTCCTTCAAGCCGCCGAATGTATAAATGTGGAAGTTATCAGTATGCGATTTAACTTTCCCAATTAAATCATTAGGGTCTTTAGGTTTCAATAAATCTAATGCCTTAGTAAAATTAGATTTAAGAAAGTTAATGGAATTTTTTGCCCCTACAATATTAGCAAATTTAATTAAGCTAGATATTTTTAAAGGTCCAGTAATTCCCACATGCACTGGTACGCTTTGCTTAGAAATAAAATCTATAATAGGCTGAGGATCTAGCAACCATTGAGTAACGATGTAGTCAGCATAAGGCTTTTTATCTATCATAGCTTTTTCTAAATCTGAATCGGATATATCAGGACTCCCCTCTGGATGTCCAGCAATTCCTATTTTCATTTTTTCAAAATAACCTGTCTCTAAAAGTTGAAATGAACTATCAAATTTACCTGCAGGTTCTCTTCCACCTCCAATAATCAAGGCTTGCTTTACCCCTCCATCTTTGCATCTAGAAACATAATCTTTAACTTCTTTTTCATCATGCATTGATCTAGCAGGAAAATGAGGTACAGGGTTAAATCCTTTTTTTACAAGCTCAACTGCTTTATCAGCAGTCTCTCTGTAATCACCTCCAGGTAGCATTGTAATATATATGTCTGACAACGCTGGAACTGTATCTACCTCAGTTTTAGGACCTATTTCCAATGAAAAATTCATAATGAAATCTTTATTTATTTTGAGATATGAGTCTAGAAAATTCGATTGAGACTAATTTACTTTTTTAGCTGACCTCTGTGCTTTTGAATTCTTTGTCCGTACTGCTGAGTAACTCTATCAAAGATAATCGCTAGAGCTACAATTGCCAAACCATTCATCATTCCAAGTGCTAAATATTGGTTTGAAATAGCTTGTAAAATTGGCACTCCTAAACCTTTTACACCTATCATAGACGCTATTACTACCATCGCTAAAGCCATCATAATTGTTTGATTAATTCCAGCAAAAATTGTTGGTAGTGAAAGTGGGATTTGAACTGATCTTAATTTTTGCATTGGTGTTGCTCCAAAAGCTTCACTAGCCTCAAGGGTTTCTTTATCAACTTCTCGAATTCCAAGGTTGGTTAATCTTACAATTGGAGGTAATGCATAAATACATACCGCAAGTAGCCCTGGAACTTTACCAATACCAAGAAGCATAATTATTGGAATTAAATACACAAAGCTTGGAATTGTTTGCATCATATCTAAAATAGGCAAAATCGCTTTTTCCGTTCTTGCTGATTTTGACATTAAAACTCCGATTGGAATTCCTACAACTATGCAAACTAAAGTGGAAACAGAAATAATCGCTACTGTTGCCATGCAATTTTTCCACATACCGAAATAACCAATTACGATAAAGCAAACAACTGTTCCAATAACTAGCTTGATACTTCTAGATCCTATCCATGCAAGTAATGCAAAAACTCCAATAACTATAGGCCATGGACTGCTTACTAATAATTTTTCTAACCAAATTAAAAAATATAAAAGTGGATCAAAAAAACCTTCTATCGCATCACCATAAGCTCTCGAAAACTCTTTAAAACTAAAATCAATACTTTTCTTCAACTCCCTTAAAGCTGTTCTATCCATTACAGGGATTTTGCTAAAGAATTCCATAAATCTTTTTTAATTTAATCGAACCCGTTTGAAAACGGGTTCGATAATTTTATTTTTAATTAAAGACCTGCTTTAATTTTTTTAGCAGCTGATTTTGTAACCCATTTAGACCACACTTCTTCTTGTGTTTTTATGAATTCAATTGCAGCGTCCGCACCTTCAGCTTGGTTTTCTCCCATCCAAACTAACATTCCATTCATTACTGGACCTGGGTAAGTTCTTTTTTCTAAATAACTCATACCTTCTTTTCCAGCAGTTTTTTTGAAATTATCAGTAGCTACAGAATAAACTTCAGATTTTACCCATGAAGATTTCAATGGATTCGCACATTCTTGCTCTGGCTTTGATAAACAGTTATCCCAATTATCTTTTCCTGCATATTCACCCATATCTACTGCTTGCATATTATATTTTCCAATAATAGCTGTTGGAGACCAATAATAACCAAACCAGTTTTCACCTCTTTCAGCTGCTTTAGCTATAGAGCCATCTAATCCTGCAGCAGAACCTGTTTCAACTATCATCCATCCTTTAGCTTCCATTTCCCAAGCTCTAAAATGATTTCTGTTACTTAGTTCACAGTTCCATCCTGGAGGGCAAATATGAAATCCACCTTTTGAAGGGTCTTCAGGATGTGGAAATAGATCAGGTCTTTCTAAAATTGCATCCGCAGTTGTCAATTCTGGATGTTTTTCTAAAGTTGCAGGTAATACCCACCAACCTTCACCTAAACCAGTTATTGGAGCTTTGTTGATTGAATGCAATTTTCCTTCAGCAACCGCAGCTTCTAATTCTACTTTAGCAGCATTTGCCCAAAACTCAGGTGCAATATCTGGCTCACCTTTTTCTTGCATAGATGTAAATGTAGGCATTGTTGCACCAGGCACCAATTCTACTGTACATCCATAACCTTTTTCTAATATGATCTTATCAACCTCAGCCATAAAGTTTGCTGAAGCCCAGTTCATATTAGCAATCGTTATATTTCCACAAGCTGCATTGGCAACATTTCCAAAAGAAGTAAGACCAAACACAACAGCTAGTGAAAGAAGTATTCTTTTAATTTTCATTATATCTCCCACATTTGTTTCATTTAAAACTTAAATTGAACATATTGAGGATAATAAAGCAAATTTTATTCAACTATTGGTTGAAGTTAAATTGTCTTTATCTGCCCTAAATTTTTGTTTAAGGTTTCTAAATGACCTTTTCTGCAAATTTTTTTTTCAAAGAATTTGTTTATATTTTAAATTGTAAAACTGTTTTTCAACAAATCATAATTAGAGAAAGATAATTTTAAGCCTCGATTAATTTTTTAATTAATTAAAAAAAGGAGGTTTATGAATTTAAATAAAAAATTATCAGACATCTTAGATCTTAATAAAATTGAAGTTGTTAAAAATCCCATAGAGAAAGCTCATGGATTACCGAATGAATGTTATTTGAATAATGATTATTTAGAGTTTGAAAAAGAAAAAATATTTAAAAATAATTGGACGATGATCGGGGTTGCAAGTTCAGTGCCAAACCCAGGTGATGTAAAACCTTTTAATCTTTTAGGTATACCAATATTAATAGTTAGAAACAAAGAGAAAGAAGTAAAAGTTTTTCATAATGTTTGTAGTCATAGAGGTTTCAAATTAGTTGATCAGGAATGTAAATTAAAAAATGTAATTAGATGCCCTTATCATTCTTGGTCATATGATTTTAATGGAAAATTAACTGTTACTCCACATATAGGAGGACTAGGAAAACATGAGGTTGAAGGGTTTGATAAAAACAATAGTAACTTAAAAGAAATTAAATCAAATATTTGGATGGATTTAATTTTCATCAATATAAATTCTAACGCAAAACCATTTAAAGATTTCATTAAACCTCTAGAGAATAGATGGTCTAAGTTTATTGCTAAAAAAGATCAAAAATTAATTAGACATTCGACTGATAACGGATATTTTAATATGACAGTAAATAGTAATTGGAAATTTGCAATTGAGAATTATTGTGAAAGCTATCATTTACCATGGATACATCCAGAGCTAAATAAAGTTTCAAATATTTCTGACCACTATCATATTGAGGATGAGAATTTTAATTTTTCAGGACAAGGAAGTAATAAATATTCACAACAGTTTGATGGAAACATTAAATTTAAATGCTTCCCCAACTGGCCAACTGAACTTTCTGAAAAATCTGAATATGTATCATTATATCCAAACGTAATGTTGGGAATACATATTGATCATTTTTATGCATTTTGGTTAGAGCCAATTTCTAACAATCAAACAAAAGAACATTTCGAATTATATTATGTTGGAGATGAAAGTGCATCTAGTAATGATTTTAAAGATATAAGAGAAAAAAATTTTGTATTTTGGCAAAAAGTTATGAATGAGGATGTAACTGCAATAGAGGGAATGCAAAACGGACGAAATTCCCCAGCTTACAATGGTGGAAATTTTTCACCTGTAATGGATACTCCTACTTTGATGTTTCATAAGTGGGTTGCAACTAACTTAACAAAATGAGAGGTTAAATAATGAAAAAAGATCTTATTACTAGATTAAATGAAGGCCCAATAATGTGTGCTGAAGGCTATCTTTTTGCAATGGAAAGAAGAGGTTACCTTTCAGCAGGTCCATTTGTTCCAGAAGTAGTTTTAGAACATCCAGAGGTAGTAACTCAGTTACACAGAGAATTTATCAGAGCAGGTTCAGATGTTGTTCAAGCATTTACTTATTACGGTCATAGAGAAAAGCTTAGAATAATTGGCAAAGAACATTTACTAGAACCTATGCAAAAAAATGCACTTAAAATTGCAAAGGATGCTGCTGCAGAGTTCAAAGATTTAGATTTGATGGTTTGTGGAGATGTAGCAAATACAAATGTATTTGATCCTAGTGACTCAAATACTCATAAACAGTGTCAACAAATGTATGAAGAACAAGTAGCTTGGGCAAAAGAAGCTGGTGTTGACTTTGTTATTGCTGAAACAATTAGTTGGACAGACGAAATGAAAATTGCATTAAAAGCAATTAAAGATGCAGGACTTATTGCAGTTTGTAATTTTGCAATTCCTAGAGGGGATAAAACTAGAGAAGGTGACAGTGCTGAGGATGCATGTAAGATGATGGAAGAATTAGGCGCTGATGTAGTTGGATTAAATTGTTACAGAGGACCTGAGATGACAATGAAACTTTTAAACAAAGTTAGAGATAAAGTTTCATGCCACGTATCAGGACTTCCTGTTCCTTACAGAACTACTGAAGAAGAACCTGGTTTCTTGAATATCACTGATCATGGATGTGACTGTATTCCAGGTGGAAATGCATTTCCAGTTGCTTTAGATAATTTATTTTGTAACAGATTTGAGATGGCAGAATTTGCAAAAAATTGTATAAAAAATAAAATAAATTTTATTGGTATATGTTGTGGCGCTGAAGCTCACCACGTTAGAGAAATGTCTGTTGCGATTGGTAAAAAACCAATTTCAATGAAATACATGCCTGATATGAGCAAACATTTTCATCATGGTACTGATAAATCTTTGAAAAAAGTAAATAAGGAAATTAAATATTAATGGAAAAGCATGCCAAAGTAGTAATCATAGGTGGAGGAGTAGTTGGGTGTTCTATACTTTATCATCTATCTAAATTTGGATTAAAGGATTGTATTTTACTTGAGAGAAATGAATTAACATCAGGTTCTTCGTGGCATGCTGCAGGTAATGTTCATGTAATTTCATCTGATCCTAATATTTCCCGGATGATGGCTTACACAATAGGTTTATATAAAGATATTGAAAAAGAGTCTGGTCACTCAACTGGATTTAAACCTAGTGGGGGTTTTTATTTAGCATCAAATGAAGTTTGGGCCGATTATTTAAAGAGGGAAAGATCAAAAGCAAGATACATGGGGCTTGACCAAGAATTCATTTCTTTAAAGGAGGTAAGAAAGAAACATCCATTAATTGATCCATCTAGATATTTATTAGCATTATGGGATCCTATTGATGGTGAAGTTGATCCATCAGGAGTTACGTATGCTTTTGCAAAAGCTGCAAAAGTTCATGGTGGAAAATATTACACTCACACTGTTGTTAAAGATACGAAACAAAAAAAAGATGGATCGTGGGAAGTATTTACTGACAAAGGAAACATCAATGCTGAAATAGTAATTAATGCGGGTGGTTTATGGGCAAGAGAAGTTGGCCAACTAGCTGGGATCAATCTTCCAGTACAACCAATGGAGCATCATTATTTAATCACTGAACCTATTCCAGAAATTGAAGCAATGGGTGATCAAAGATTGCCTATAGGAACAGATTTTGAAGGAAATATTTACTTTAGACAAGAAGGAAAGGGAATGTTGCTTGGAACCTATGAGCCAAAATCAACACCTTGGAAAGTAGAAGGTACACCAATGAATTTTGGTCATGAGTTACTTGAGCCAAAGTTAGATAATATTGAAGATAGACTGGCAATTGGTTTTGAAAGAATGCCAGCCTTAGAGCGTGCTGGTATAAAAAATATAGTTAATGGACCTTTTACTTTTGGTCCAGATGGAAGTCCTCTCATTGGCCCAGTACCGGGAATGAAAAATTATTGGGTTGCAGTTGGAGTTATGGCTGGATTTTGTCAAGGTGGTGGTGTTGGAAAATGTATTGCTGAATGGATTATTGATGGAGAACCTTCTATTGATGTTTGGGCAATGGATGTTGCTAGATTTGGAGATTACGCTTCACCTCAATATGGAACAATCAAATCTTCAGAAAATTATGAACGAAGATTTATTATGACATTCCCAAATGAAACTTTACCAAAGGGAAGAAAACAAAAAACTACTGCACTTTATGACCGGTTTATAAATCAAGGCGCTGTAATGGGGGATAGTTTTGGATTGGAAAATGTTTTGTGGTTTGCAAATAATAAAGAAGATGCTCATGAGGAACCAACAATAAAAAGGTCAAGATCACACGACTATGTTTCAAAAGAAGTTATTAATGTAAGAGAAAATGTTGGTTTAATTGAAGTTGCAAATTTTTCAAAGCATGAGTTCAAAGGTCCTGATGCTAGAAAATTTTTAGATCACATCATGGCTGGACGACTTCCAAAACCAGGAAGAATATCTTTATCTCCAATGCTGTCGTATAGAGGAAAATTATGTGGCGATCTAACTGTTGCTTGTCTAGATGAGAATGAATTCATGGTATTTGGATCTGGAGCTGCTCAGGAAATGCATAGACGTTGGTTTGACAGTCATTTAGGAAAATTTAATTTAATTTACTCTAACAGATCTGATGAGTATCATGGATTGTCTATCGCAGGACCTAATTCAAGGAAAGTTTTAGAAAAAATTGTAAGAGACGATGTTTCAAATGAAAAATTTAAATTTAGAGACTCTAGAAGAATGTTTGTTGGGGGAGTTCCAGCAATAATAAATAGAATTTCATTTACTGGTGAACTTGGATACGAAATTTATGTAGCACCTCACTATCAATTAAAACTTTATGAAGAATTAATGGAAGCTGGAAAAGAATTTAATATTAAACCATTTGGAGGAAGAGCATTAATGTCAATGAGGTTAGAGAAAAATTGGGGAGCTTGGACTTTAGATTATAGACCAGATTTTACTGCAAAAGAAACAGGCTTAGACACCTTTATTAATTGGGATAAAGATTTTATTGGTAAAGAAAGTGCACAAAAGCAAAATTCTTCAAATAAACTTATACCATTAATTGTTGAAACAAATGATATTGATGTAACAAATAATGAAGCCGTTATGAATGGAGATCAGAGCGTTGGATATGTAACCTCAGGTGGGTTCGCTCATTTTGTAAACAAAAGTGTAGCGTTTACTTTTGTTGATCAAAAAAAAATTAAATCTGAAAATAAGATTCAAGTAGAGATAAATGGAGATTTATTTAATTGTTCAGTTATTAAAGAACCACTTTATGATCCAAGTGGTCAAAAAATGAGAAGCTAATGGCTCAAAAAGACGTAGGAAACAAAATTCCGATTTATAAACTTAAAACCACAGATGAAGTTATGAGATACTACGATGAGTGGGGAGACAAAGATAAATACAATAAAGATATGGTTGATTGGAATTATTCAGGACCAAAAGAAACTGCAGAAACATTTAATGCGCACGAGAAGAATAAAGATATTTTAATATTTGATGCCGGATGTGGCACTGGTTTAGTTGGTATAGAGCTAAAAAAATACGGTTTTAAAAATTTTCACGGAGCAGACTTATCACAAACTTTATTAGATTCTGTTCCAAATAATCTTTATCAAAAATTAACAAAAGTTGATCTTAATAAAACAATTGATGCAAAAGATAATTCATATGATGCTGTTATGTGTGTAGGAACATTTACTTTTGGACATGTAAAACCAAATGCTTTAGATGAGTTTGTAAGAATTACAAAATCAGGTGGGTTAATTTGTTTTACTATTAACGAAGGTATTCATGAGGAATACGGGTTTGATAAAAAAATCATAAGTTTAAACCAAAATAATAAATGGAAAGAAATAGAGTTTTTCAAATCAGACTATATTGCTAGTAAAGATGTAAACGCTTGGCTAGGTTTATACAGGGTTACAAAAAATGTATAGACCTCTTCCCGTAAATCTTACGATAAAAGAATCTAAAATTGATGGCTTGGGATTATTTTCCAAAACTAAAATTGAAAAAAATTCTTTTATAGGGATTACACATGTGAAAAACATTGATTTCCAAGACAACTATATAAGAACACCTATTGGTGGTTTCTATAATCACTCAAAAAATCCAAATGTTATTAAATTATCATCAGATACACTTCCAAAATATGACTTTGGTCAGAATATTGAAAAGAACATTAAAGAGACACCGGAAGATAAAAATAATAATAATTTAAAGTACTTTTATTTAGTTTCATTAAGAGACATTGAACCTGGTGAAGAAATTTTAGCAAAATATACATTTTATGAATTTTGATATATTATTTGCCAAACTATGAAATTTAAAAGAAAAATAGCTCCAGAGATAAAACCAAAACAAAGTTTTATATTAAAAAAAAGATTAAGAGAGGATCAAATTAATTTTGATAAACTAAGATCATATCGGTTAGATCGAGTAAAAAAAGAATTACAAAAAAATAATTTAGAAGCGTGTATTTTATTTGATCCGGTGAATGTTCGCTATGCTTTAGATACTTTAAACATGAGTGTCTATAATATGCATAATTTAACAAGATATTGTTTTGTTCCAGTTAATGGACCAAATATTCTTTATGAGTACTTCAATTGTGAAATTTTATCTAAACATTTAAATCTAATTGATGAAATAAGACCTGCAATCACGTGGGATTACTTCAGTAATGGAGATCAGGCAAATTTACAATTATTGAAATGGATAAATGAAGTTAAAGATTTATCCAAAAATTATTTTAAATCAAAAAAGATTGCAATTGACGTTTTAAATGGTCCTGCGGTTACAGCTTTAAATAAAGAGGGTATCGAAGTTGTAGATGCAAAGTTTATTTTAGAACAAGCAAGAGTAATTAAGTCACCTGATGAATTAACCTGTATGAAAGCAGCAATAGAAGTTGCAGAAAAAGGTGTATCAAAAATGAGATCAGATCTTAAGGCAGGTATGACTGAGGATGAATTGTGGTCAATTTTACATAAAACAAATATTGAAAATGGTGGTGAATGGATAGAGTGTAGAATTTTATCTTCAGGAGAAAGAACGAATCCATGGATGCAAGAGAGTAGCAATAAAGTTATGCAACAAGGAGAAATTGTTGCTTTCGACACAGATATGGTTGGCCCTTATGGATATTGTGCAGACATATCAAGAACCTTTGTTGTTGGAAATAAATTTAATGAAAATCAAAAAAAAATTTATGCAATGGCTAGAGATCAAATAGATCACAATTATAGACTTATAAAACCAGGGATGAGCTTCAAAGAATTTATAAATAAATCTTGGGTACTTCCAGAGGAGTATTATGGTAACAGATATTCTTGTATGGTTCATGGAATTGGATTGTGTGATGAGTGGCCTCAAATAAGATACCCAACAGACGGTGGTGAAGAGGGTGGAACTTTTGAAAAGAATATGACAATTACTCTTGAGAGCTATATTGGCAAAGTTGGGGACAAAGAAGGTGTCAAACTTGAACAACAATACTTAATTGGCGAAAATGGACTCGAATTGATGTCCCATCATCCATTAGAAGATATTTAATGAAAATTATTTTAGTAATGGGGTTACCAGGAGCTGGCAAAACAACTTTGGCAGACGAAATGGCACCCCTTTTAAAAGCAAAAAGATTAAACGCTGATGAAGTAAGAAAAGCTGCAAATGATTGGGATTTCTCTGAAGAAGGAAGAGTAAGACAAGCAAAAAGGATGGCTGAAGCAGCTTTGAAAATTAAAGCAGAAGGTCATTATGTAATTGCAGATTTCATTGCACCAACACCTAAAGCGAGAAGCTTGTTTCCATCAGATTTTAGAGTATGGGTCGACACAATTAAAGAAGGAAGATTTGAAGACACTAATCAAATGTTTGTTAATCCTAAGAATTTTGATTTTCATGTAACAACTCAGGATGCAAAATATTGGGCACCAAAAATAATAGAGGAGATAAAAAAATGACATATCAATGGGATAACAAAAAACCAACAGCACAAATGCTAGGAAGATGGCAACCTTTTCACGATGGACACTATACTTTGTTTAAAGAAATTATTAAAAAAACAGGACAAGTTTGTATTCAAATTAGAGATGTGCAAGGTGTAGATGATAATCCTTTTGATTTTGAAACGGTAAAAAAAAACATTGAAGACAGATTAAATCCTGAATTTGAAGGGCAATTTAAAATAATGTTAGTGCCTAATATTACAAATATTTGTTATGGTAGGGGAGTTGGATATAAGATTGAAGAAATAGTTTTAGACGAAGAAACTCAAAAAATATCGGCTACCAAGATAAGAGCAAAAATGAGAGAAGAGGGAAAGTTAAAATAAACTTAAATGAACGACAGACTAAAGACTATTGTAGATTTAGATAAATATCCAATACACGATTTAAATTCACCAATAATTAAAAATCTAATTAAAAATTGTAAAGAAGAACTTAATCAACATAGTTGTTCAACAATTCCAAATTTTATTCTACCCAAAGCACTCAATGTAATGAATCATGAGTTAGAGGAACAATTAGACGAAGTTTACATGTCTAAAGAAAGTATAAATGCATACTTATATGCAAAGGACGATCCTTCATTACCAAAAGATCATCCAAAAAGAACCTTTATGAATAGATATAATGGATACTTAAATTCAGATTGTTTCCCAAAAGATTCTGAGATGAAATATCTTTACGAAACTGAGGAACTTTTAAAATTTGTATCCGCATGTTTAGGCATTTCACCTATTTACAGATGGGCAGATCCTTTAGCATGTCATGCGTATAATGTTATGAAACCAGATGGAGTACTCCCATGGCATTTTGATAGTTGTGAATTTACACTTAGTTTAATGATACAAAAACCTGATAAGGGAGGTGTATTTGAATATTGTCCAAATATCAGAGGTCCTGGAAATGAAAATTTTGAGGAAGTTCAAAAAGTTATAGCAGGAGATAGAACTAGAGTAAGACAATTAAAGTTGGAACCAGGAGATTTACAAATATTTAAAGGTAGATTTACTTTGCATAGGGTAACAAAAGTTGAAGGCCAAAAATCAAGATATATGTGCATTCCAGCTTATGTTTTAGATCCATGGAGAGTTAACACTCCCGAGCACTCGAAAGCTATTTATGGTAAAGTTTTACCAATTCATATAGAAAGAAATCAGGCCAGATCCGATGGATTAACTGATTAAATGACTAGTAACATTAAAATTAAAAAAATTAATAATGAAGTTACATCAATTACTATTGATGAACCACAAACTTATAACTCTTTATCATTCAAAAATCTTTCAGATTTATTAAAAGCTTTGAAAAAATTAGATACTGATAAAAAAGTAAAAGTAATTATATTAGAGGGTGCAAGCAAAGGATTTAGTGCAGGACATAATTTAAAAGAGGTGAGAAGTTTAAAAAAGAGAAATAAATATTTAAAATTATTTAATCTTTGTTCAAAAGTAATGCTTCAGATAGTTGAAGGCAGAAAACCTGTAATTGCTAAAGTTCATGGAGCAGCATTTGCAGCTGGTTGTCAATTAGTTGCAAGTTGCGATTTAGCATACAGCACTAAAGATGCATTGTTCGCTACTCCTGGTGTAAACATTGGCTTGTTTTGCAGCACTCCTATGGTTGCTGTTAGTAGAAAAATAAATCGAAAACCAATGATGAAAATGTTGTTAACAGGAGAACCTATCAGCGCGAATTATGCTAAAGAGATAGGTTTAATTAATGATTATTTTTCAAAAACAATATTAAATAAAGAAGTAATCAAAGTAGCAAATAAAATTGCTTCTAAATCCAATCTAACAATAAAAATTGGAAAACAAGCTTTTTACAAACAATTAGAAATGCCTTTGAATAAAGCTTATGCTTATACAAGCAAAATGATGACGCTTAATATGATGGCAATGGATGCTAAAGAAGGAATTACTGCTTTTCTGGAAAAAAGAAAACCAAATTGGAAAAATAAATAGTGATAAAAAATATTTTAGTAGTAGTTTTTATTATTATTGGTGTATTAGTAATTTATAATTTTAAAGATCATAATCAAAAAAGAGCGATCGAGGCGTGTGTTGCTGGAAGTAAAACATTGGAAAAACCAATGACTGCTTCTGAAGCTAGAATATTTTGTGAGAAACAGATTAAAAATAATTAATGAGCGATATAAGAGAAATTCTTACAAAATATAAAACTATTGCCATGGTAGGAGTAAGCAATGATCCTACAAAAGCTTCAACTATTGTAATGAAATATATGCAGGAATATGGATATAAAGTTTATCCAGTTAACCCTAGAGCCGAAGGTCAAAAAATTTTAGGGCAAGAGGTTTTTGCTAAAATATCAGATATTAAAGATCAGATTGATATCGTTGATGTTTTTAGACCATCTAAAGAAGTCTATGCTATAGCGGAAGATACAGTTAAAATTGGGGCTAAAGTTTTATGGTTACAACTTGGTATACGAGACGAAAAGGCAAAAGATTTGATGGAAAAAAATGATATTAAGTATGTTGAAAACAAATGTACTAAAATGGAATATCAAAAGTATTTTCTGAAAGTTAGACAGGCGTTTCCAGTTTTGAGTGACTAATGAACAAAGTAATTAAGTTTTTAGATAGTACTTTTTTAGACTTGGGTCGACAATTTAAGTGGACTTACTTACCACCATTAATGGTTTATATGGCTGCAGGTATATCTGGTTTAACGGGTATAGTTGGCACATTCTTTGTAAAAGATTATTTAAATCTTTCAGCAGCATTTCTTGCAGGATTAGGTTTTTGGGCAGGTATTCCTTGGGCTTTAAAAATGCCATTAGGTCATCTAGTAGATCTTATTTGGGAAAGAAAAAATTATATGGTCTACTTTGGAGCTTCATTAATAGCTCTTAGTTTACTGATTATGTACGGGTTAATTATTCATACTGAAGATATGTCCCAGATATTTTCGGTAGAGACGTGGTTTGTAATAAGTGTAATTTTAGCTCCCGTTGGCTATGTGGTTCAGGACGTGGTCGCTGATGCTATGACTGTAGAGGCTGTTCCTTTAGTTGACGAGATAGGAAATGATTATTCCAAGGATCAAATAAAAGTCATGCACACAACTATGCAAACTCTTGGAAGGTTTGCGATTATTGGTGGTACAGTCCTTGTAGCATTGGTAAATGTAATTTTGTTCAGAGACGTAGAGAGTTTAGAACAGACTGAAAAGATAAATTTATATGGAACTATTTATATCTACGCACTGATAATACCTTTAGTTTCTATATTAGGTGTAATTTTAGCAAATTATTTAAGACATAAAAAAATACGAACTTTAAAATCTAAAGGCTTTGAATTTAAAGAGGAAAGAGGTAGCGAGAAAACAAAAATAAACTGGTGGATATTAGGAGGGAGTTTAGTTTTCGTTATTTTCACATTGTCCGTTGGTTCCTTTAAGGTACCTTTTGCACAAGAAATTGTATTTATAGGTTCAGTAATAATTATTTTGTTTTTAATGTTTAAGCTTATTAAAGAATTACCTCAAGAATTAAGATTAACTATTGTAGGCACAGCAGTTATTATTTTTATATTTAGAGCAATGCCTGGACCTGGACCAGGATTAACATGGTTTGAAATTGATGAACTAGGATTTAATGAGCAATTTTTTTCTATATTATCATTACTTGCATCAATTTTAACATTAGCAGGTATTGTACTATTAAGACCTTTCATGGCAAATAACTCAATTGCTAAAATAATTGTTGTTTTAAGTATTGCAGGAGCAATTTTGTTTTTACCAAGTGTTGGAATGTATTATGGTTTTCATAATTGGACAGCTTCATTAACAGGTGGAGTAGTTGATGCTAAGTTTATCGCATTAATAAACACGGCTCTCGAATCTCCTTTGGGACAAGTCTCAATGATTCCTCTTTTGGCATGGATAGCTAAAAATGCTCCAGCACATTTAAAGGCAACTTTTTTTGCAGTTTTTGCATCCTTTACAAATCTTGCGTTATCAGCAAGCGCACTGGGAACTAAGTATTTAAACGAAATTTTTACGGTTACAAGAGAAGTAAAAGATAAAGTTTCAGGTGAAATTCAAACTACAGCAGATTATTCTGAACTTGGGATTTTATTAATTGTTGTGACACTTTTGACATTAATTCTTCCAATATTATTTGTAATTATTATCAATAATAGTAAATACAAAACATCAGAGTAATTATTTTTAAAATGAAAACTGTCTTTAAAGTATTAATTTTTTTATTTATATTTTCGACTTTTTCAAACGCCGAATTATTAAATCCAAATAGCAACATTAAACCAAAAGAAGTTATAGAGATACAACTAACTGGACTTCAAAAAAATGACTCAAAATTCAAAGATAGTGGAATTGAACAAACATGGAATTTTGCTCACCCAAACAACAAGAGAGTAACGGGGCCATTAAGCAATTTTAAGATGATGTTAAAAAGTGACTCTTACGGGATGATGATTAATCACCTAAGTCATACAATTACTGAGCTTGGAAGTAGTGACAAATGGGCACAATTTGAAGTAATCATTCTTGATAAAAACAAGATTTATCATAAATTTAATTGGCAAGTTGAAAAGTATACTTTGGATGGAAGTTTAAAAGATTGTTGGTTAACTACAATGGTATCTAGTCCGATCCCTCTTGGAAGCTCAATTTGATTTTCAACATACATTTTTGTTTCGTAATATTTAAAAATTTAGTAGGAATCTCTGAATGAAAACAAAAACTAAAGTTGTAGTAGTTGGTGGAGGAGTTGTAGGAGTTAGCGCTCTTTATCATTTAGCAAAAAAAGGTTGGTCCGATGTAGTTCTTGTTGAAAGAAAAGAGTTAACCTCAGGATCTACTTGGCACGCCGCAGGATTATTACCTTTATTCAATATGAGTTATTCTGTGGGACAACTTCATAAGTATGCAGTTAATCTTTACAAAACACTTGAGGAAGAAACTGGGAAAAATGTTGGCTTTAGTGTTGTTTCAAATATTCGTTTAGCAAGTACAAAAGATAGAATGGATGAATACCATCAATATGCAGGTGTAGCTCGAACTATTGGAGTAGATGTTAAATTTTTGAAACCAGAGCAAGTAAAAGAAATTTGGCCATTATGCAATACCGATGATTTAGTTGGCGCAATACAACACCCTGAAGATGGATATATCCAACCAGCAGATTTAACACAAGCATTAGCAACAGGTGCAAGAAACAGAGGAGCTGAAATTTATAGAAATACAACTGTCCTATCAATGAGACAAATTAAAGATGGATGGGTTGTAGAAACAGACAAAGGATCAATAGAGTGCGAACACGTTATTTCATGTTCAGGAAATTTTGCACGGCAAACTGGTGAAATGGTAGGATTAGATATTCCAGTAATACCTGTTGAACATCAATACATTGTTACAGAACCGCATCCAGCAATTCAAAAAAGAAAAAAAGATGGATTACCAGAAATGGGTGTCTTAAGAGATAGTGATAGTAGATGGTATATGAGGGAAGAAGCTGGAGGATTAATTTTAGGTCCTTATGAAGATGGTGCACCGGCTTGTTATGTAGAAGGGCCATCAAAAAATTCTGAATATGAATTATTTCAAGAAGACTTAGACAGATTAGCTCCACATATTGAAGGAGCAATTCATAGAGTCCCTGCATTTGGAGAAGTTGGAGTGAAGAAAGTTTATAACGGTGCAATATGTTATACTCCCGATGGAAATCCAATTGTTGGACCTGCGTGGGGACTTAAAAATTTTTGGATTAATGAAGGACATAGTTTTGGAATAACTGCAGCAGGTGGTGCAGGTTGGCAACTAGCAGAGTGGATCGTTGATGGCGAACCTACAATTGACATGTTAGGAGTAGAACCAAGACGTTACGGTAACTATGCAACTAAATCTTATTTAAGAGCAAAAAATGAAGAAGCATATAGTCATGTCTTCATAATTCATTATCCAGATGAAGAAAGACCAGCAGCAAGACCTCTAAGAACAGCTCCCTGTTATGAACGAATGAAAAATTTAGGCGCTGTGTTTGGTCAGAAGTTTGGATGGGAAAGACCTAATTTTTTTGCAACAGATGGAATGGAACAAAAAGATGATTGGTCATTTAGAAGATCAAAATGGTTCGACGCAATTAAGAAAGAATGTCAAAATGTAAAAGAAAATGTAGGCCTTTTAGACATGACTGCATTTGCAAAATGTAGAATTAGGGGCCCGAAAGCTGAAGAATTTTTAGATTATTTGGTAGCTAATAAACTTCCAAAAAAAATTGGAAGGATAAATTTATGTCATGCTTTGAACACTAAAGGTGGAGTGCATTCAGAATTTACGATAATGAAAGAAGCAGAGAATAGTTACTATTTAGTTTCTGCTGGAGCAAATTTAAGATTAGATCATGACTGGATACAAAAATGGATGCCAGATGATGGATCAGTAATATTTGAAGATTTAACAAACAGCACAGGAGTTTTAGTTGTAGCAGGACCTAAAGCTAGACAATTAATGCATAAGGTTTCAACAGATGATTTCTCTAATGAGAATTTCAAATGGCTAACTGCTAAAAATGTAAATGTTGGATATGCTCCAGTAAATGCGATGAGAGTAAACTTTGTGGGTGAGCTTGGTTGGGAATTACATCACCCAATTGAATATCAAAATCATATTTTTGATAAATTAATGGAAGCAGGAAAAGATTTAGGAATCAAACCTTTTGGGATTAGGGCTATGAATAGTTTAAGAGTTGAAAAATCTTACAAACTAGTTGGTACAGAATTATCAATTGAATACTCACCATACGAGTCTGGTCTTGATAGATTTGTTCATCCAAATAAAGGAAATTTTATTGGTTTAGAGGCACTTAATAAATGGAGAGAAAAAGGTTTTGATAATAAATTGGTCACTTTAGAAGTTCATAATACTAAAGATGCAGATGTACTTGGAAATAACCCAATTTTTAAAGATGGAAAAGTTGTTGGGAGAGCAACGGGTGGTGAATTTGGATTTAGATTAGATAAATCAATAGCTCTTGCAATGGTTAAACCAAATTGTTCAAATGTGGGCGACAAATTACAAGTTGATATATTAGGTGAAATGTACGACGCTACCGTCCTAGATGAAAGTCCATACGACTCAGAAAATAATTTATTGAGAGCTTAATGAAAATTTTAGTAGCTGTAAAAAGGGTTATTGATTACAACGTTCAAATAAGAGTTAAAGAAGACGGAACGGGTGTAGTTACTGACAACGTTAAAATGTCAACCAATCCTCCTGATGATAATGCAATAGAAGAGGCTGTAAAAATAAAAGAGGCAGGCAAAGCTACAGAAGTAGTTGCAGTGACTGTCGGTGAAGAAAAAGCTCAAGAAACTGTTAGGAAAGCTTTAGCGGTTGGTGCGGACAGAGGTATTCATGTGAAAGTTGATGGAATTTTAGAACCACTCGCTGTTTCAAAAATTTTACAAAAAATAGTAGATAAAGAAAAACCAGATTTAGTATTTATGGGCAAACAAGCAATAGACGATGATTGTAATCAAACAGGCCAAATGTTGAGTGCTTTATTAAATTGGCCACAAGCAACATTTGCTTCAAAGATAGATATTAAAGATAATAAATTAGAAGTAACTAGAGAAATAGACGAAGGTCTTGAAACAATTGAAATAAATGTTCCAGCTATTGTAACTTGTGATCTTAGGCTGAATGAACCAAGATACGCATCACTCCCAAATATAATGAAAGCTAAGAAAAAACCTATAGAGGAAATTGCTGCTTCTGATTTAGGTGTAGATGTGTCACCAAGATTAGAACAATTAAAAGTAGAGGAACCTCCAAAAAGAAAAGCAGGTATAAAAGTAGCAAATGTTGCTGAATTGGTTCAAAAATTAAAAAATGAGGCGAAGGTAATTTAATGGCTGTTTTACTTATAGCAGAGCACAATAATAAAGAGTTAAGACAGTTTACTCTTAATGCAGCTACAGCAGCATCTCAAATTGATTCAGATGTTCATGCTGTAGTTATTGGTCAAAACTCCACAGATGCTGCAAAACAATTATCTGAACTTCCGGTAATTAAAAAAGTATTAAGCGTGGAAGCAGCCCACTATGAAAACTTCACAGCAGAAAATTTTGCTCCGGTGATTGTTAAACTTGCAGAGAATTATTCTCACATTGTTTGTTCAGCAAATACATTTGGAAAGAACTTGATGCCACGAATTGCTGCTCATCTTGATACATCACAAGTAAGTGACATAATTAAAGTAATATCATCAGATACTTTTTTAAGACCAATTTATGCAGGTAATGCTTTTGCAACAATTAAGAGTAATGATGCTAAAAAGTGCGTAACAATTAGACCTACTTCATTTGATCCATGTGAGAGCACAGGTGGGTCAGCTCCAATTGAAAAAGTAGATGCAAGTGAGGAGTTTTCAAATACAAAATTTATAAAAAGAGAGGAAATTAAATCTGATCGACCCGAGCTTGGAACAGCAAGAATTGTTGTATCAGGTGGTAGAGGAATGCAAAGTGGGGACAATTTTAAATTAATTACAGAAATTGCTGATAAATTAGGTGCAGCAATTGGCGCATCAAGAGCGGCAGTAGATGCTGGATACATAAGTAACGATCATCAAGTAGGTCAAACAGGAAAAGTGGTAGTGCCAGATCTATATATCGCTGTTGGAATTTCAGGTGCAATTCAGCATCTAGCTGGAATGAAGGAAAGTAAAGTTATTGTTGCAATTAATAAAGACGGTGAAGCACCAATTTTTAGTGTTGCAGATTATGGTCTTGAAGCAGATTTATTTGAGGCAATACCTCAGTTCATGGAAGAACTGAACAAATTAAACACTATACAAAAATAATCCTTACAGTTAAAAACTAGGTAATGTCTAGAGAATCAATGGAATACGATGTTGTAATCATTGGTGGAGGTCCATCAGGGTTATCAACTGCAATAAAGTTAAAACAATTAGATCCAAATCTAAATGTCTGTTTATTAGAAAAAGCATCAGAAATTGGAGCCCATATTTTAAGTGGAAATGTATTTGAAACACGTGCTCTAGATGAATTATTACCAAATTGGAGAGAGTTAAATTCTCCCATCAACACAAAAGTAACTAAAGAAAAATTTTTATTTTTAGGAAAAACCAAATCTTTAAGTTGGCCAACTTGGCTACTACCTGCTGTACAACAAAATCATAAAAATTATATTATTAGTCTTGCAAATTTATGTAGATGGCTTGCTGAACAAGCTGAAAATTTAGGTGTGGAAATCTTTCCAGGATTTCCTGCAAGTGAAATTTTATTTAAAGAGGATGGATCTGTTAAAGGTGTTGCAACTCAAGATATGGGCATAGACAAAGATGGTAATAAAAAAGATAGTTTTGAACCTGGTATTGAACTTTTAGGTAAAGTAACTGTTTTTGCAGAGGGTTGCAGAGGTCATTTAGGAAAACAACTCATTGAAAAATTTGAATTAAACAAAGGTAAAGATCCTCAACAATATGGAATTGGTTTTAAAGAAATTTGGGAAATAGAGGATAAAAATCATGAAGAAGGCCTAGTTATGCATACAGCTGGATGGCCATTAGATAACAATACATATGGTGGTAGTTTTATGTATCATGCAGAAAATAAACAAGTTTTTCTGGGCTATGTAATTGGTCTAGATTACAAAAATCCACATTTATCACCTTATGATGAATTTCAGAGGTTTAAAACACATCCAGCAATTAAAAAAATTATAGAAGGTGGAAAAAGAATATCTTACGGTGCAAGAGCTTTAATTGAAGGTGGATTTCAAAGTTTGCCAAAAATGTTTATGCCCGGAGCTTTATTAGTTGGTTGTGATGCTGGAACTTTAAATATGCCAAAAATTAAAGGCTCTCATACAGCTATGAAAAGTGGAATTATTGCAGCCGAAACTATTAATGAACACTTAAAAGAAAACAAAGATTTATCTATTTATGAAGATAAATTTAAAAATAGCTGGTTACATAAAGAGCTTTATGAAGCTCGGAATGTGAAACCTAGTTTTAGCTGGGGATTAATTTTAGGAATAATTTTCACAGGTATCGATCAGATTTTATTTAGAGGAAAACTTCCCTTTACACTAAAACATAAACATGCTGATCATGAAACATTAAAACCTGCAAATCAAATGCCAAAAATAGATTATCCAAAATATGATAATGTAATAACTTTTGATAAAACAAGTTCAGTGTATCTAACAGGAACTAATCATACAGACAATCAACCAGTTCATCTAAAGCTTAAAGATCCTGATTTACCAATAAAGTATACTTTGGAAAAATTTGATGAGCCTGCTCAAAGATATTGTCCTGCAGGTGTGTATGAAGTTCAAAAAGAAAATGATTTAAATAAATTTGTGATCAATTCTCAAAATTGTATTCATTGTAAAACTTGCGATATTAAAGAACCATCTCAAAATATTACTTGGGTTACTCCAGAGGGTAGCGGTGGCCCAAGATATGGAAATATGTAAATTAGGACAAATCTATTGCAAACTTTTTTAAAGTTTCAATAGGTACATATTTAAGAGTGTTTTCGTGAGTTTTTTTCAAAAATATTGGACATCCTTTACCGGCTTCAACTGCTCTTGCATACCAACTAGCACATAAACACCATCCATCTCCATCTTTTAAACCTGGAAACCCAAATTCAGGATGTGGAGTAATCAAATCGTTACCTGCTTCTTTCATCCATTCTAAGCATTCGGTAGTAACTTTAGCGCAAACTGTATGAATCCCATGATCATTCTCGTCAGTATTACAACAACCATCGCGAAACCATCCTGTTAAAGGATCATTTGAACATTCCTCCAAGTCTTCACCAAGGACATTTTTTTGTTTTTTACTCATTTAAATTTTAGTTGGGTTTGGTTGTCCTTTATAAACTTCTTCTGGATCAAATTTTTTTTCTTTTTCAAGAAATTCCATTTCAACTTTTCTTCCATTCTCAATTGGCCCCATTGGAATTGATCTGTAAAAACATGATCTATATCCTACATGACAGCTAGCCCCATCACCTATATCAACTGTTAACCATATAGAATCTTGATCATCATCAATTCGAATTTCTGTTACTTTTTGGGTAAACCCACTTGTTTTACCTTTATGCCAAATAGCTTTTCTAGATCTGCTATAATAATGTGCTTCTTTAGTTTCAATTGTCTTTTTTAGAGCTTCTACATTCATGTATCCATGCATTAAAATATCTTTTGTTTTTGAGCACATGGTAATCACAGGAATCAATCCATCATTATCAAATTTGGGCGAAAGAAGACTTCCTTCTTCAATATCATGAATATTTTCTCTTTTTTTGAACATACGGGGTGATTATTTAGCACATATCTAAATATATTAAATATTTTTAATTTGAGGTATTTACTGTATAAAAAGGCGCTATGAAATTAGTAAAAAACACAGACACCAGTAATTTAGAAGCAAAAAAGGTTTCAGATAAAGAAGCTGAAGAAGCCATCAGAACAATTTTGACATGGATGGGAGAAGACCCAAAAAGAGAAGGATTGCTTGAAACCCCTAAAAGAGTTGTAAAAGCATTTAAAGAATATTTTCAAGGCTATAACGAGGATGCAAAAAAAGTATTAGATAAAACTTTTGGTGATGTGGAAGGTTATAGCGATATGGTGGTTCAAAAAAATATTTCAGTACAAAGTCATTGTGAACATCATATGGCTCCAATTATTGGAAAAGCACATGTTGCTTATATACCAAATGAGAGAGTTGTTGGATTGAGTAAAATTGCGAGAGTAGTTGAAATATTTTCAAAAAGATTACAAACACAAGAGAGATTAACAGTTCAGATAGCAAACAGCTTAATGGAAGCATTAGATGCAAAAGGTGTAGCTGTTACAATAGATTCAACTCATCAGTGTATGACTATGAGGGGTATAAAAAAAGAACAAGCAACAACTGTAACTAATTTTTACTTAGGTCAATTCAAAGAAGATCTAAGTTATCAAAATAGATATTTACGATTTATCAGCACTGAGTTAAAAGATTAGTGTGTCCGACCAATTTAAAGCACTAATTCTTAATCAAGAAGGCGAAAACTTCTCACGTGAAGTTAAATCAATTGATAAAAGTTTTTTGAAGCATGGTGATGTAACTGTCCAAGTAGATTATTCTGATCTTAATTTTAAAGATGGAATGATTTTAAAAAATGGTGGACGATTAGTAAAAGAATTTCCGCATATTCCAGGAATAGATTTTTCAGGAAAAGTAATTGAAAGTGAAAATTCAAAATTTAAAGAAGGAGATGAGGTAATTTTAACTGGATTTAGAGTTGGAGAAATATTCTTTGGTGGATATTCACAAATTGCAAAAGTAAATGCAGATTTTTTAGTTAAAAAACCTGATAGCTTAACAAGCAAACAAGCTATGATTTTAGGTACAGCAGGTTTTACTTCATTAATGAGTGCTTTTGCAATTCAAGCCAGGGAAAGTATTTTATTGGGTGAAAAAGTTAATGATGTTTTAGTTACAGGTGCAACTGGAGGAGTTGGTAGTGTAGCGATCATGGCATTAACCAAAATGGGATATAATGTTTCTGCTGTTACTGGAAAAGATTCAAAATCGGATTATTTAAAATCATTAGGTGCAAAAAACATTATAAATAGGGCAGAATTTGACAAAGATCCACGTCCAATAGACAAAGGTCTATGGGATGGAGTGGTAGATACAGTTGGTGGAAAAATTTTGGCAAATGCAATTGCTCAAACAAAATCAAATGGGATAATTTCAGTTTGCGGAAATGCAAACAGTAATGAACTTAATACAAATTTATTACCGTTTATGTTGAGAGGTATTAAAGTTTGGGGCATGGATTCTGCTAATTGTAGTATAAAAAGAAGAGGTTTCATTTGGGGAGAAGCAAAAAATTTAATTGATTTTGATTTATTAGAAAAATCGATTTTAACAGTAAGCTTGGAGGAATTGATTGAGACTTATCCTAAAATTTTAAAAGGTGAAATTTCTGGAAGAGTATTAGTTGATTTAAATAAATAATGGACTGGGATAAATTAAAAATTTTTCATGCTGTAGCAGAAGCTGGCAGCTTTACAAATGCTACTATTAATTTAAACCTAAGCCAATCTGCTATAAGTAGACAAATTCAATCTTTAGAACAAGATTTAAAAGTACAGTTGTTCGAAAGACATGCAAGAGGATTAACTCTTACAGAAAATGGAGAATATGTTTTTAAAACTGCTCATGAGGTAATCACAAAACTTAAAGAAGTTGAGACATCACTGGGTGATCAAAAAAGTAAACCTTCAGGAAAATTAACTATTACAACTGTGAGAAGTTTTGGTACTCACTGGTTAACACCGAGAATTCAAGAATTCATGAGGCTAAATCCAGAAATTGAGATTGAACTAGTTTTCGATGATAAAGAGTTAGATTTAAGTACTCGGCAAGCAGATATTGGAATTTTCATGAGAAGACCAAAACAACTTAATTATATTCAAAAAAAGTTGGTAGATATTAAATATTACATTTATGGCTCAAGTAAATACTTGGAAAAAAATGGGATGCCTAAAACAGTTAATGATTTAAATAAACACAAATTTATCTCATTTGGAAAAGGAGCACCTTCACCAGTCTATAACCCAGATTGGGCTTTAAAAATTGGAATGCATGATGGAAAGAAAAGAAAATCAATTATGAAAGTAAACAGTGTAAGCGGATTACTATATGGTGTTGAGTCTGGTGTAGGATTAGCTGCACTACCAGAATATTTGGTATCAAATTCTGCAAAAATAATCAAAGTCCTACCCAAAGTAGAGGGACCAATAACGGAGGCACACTTTGTTTACCCTCAATCACTCAAAAATACAGCTAGAGTTCAAGCTTTTAGAAATTTCTTATTCAGTAAAATCGGTGATTGGAAATAAAAATTCTCCTTTCAAATAATATAAAATAACCCTTGTAATCTGCGACAAAATATGCGATTGATAATCATTCGCATTGAGAATAATTCTCATTCGCAAACCAACTAGGGTAAAGATAAGGATAAAATGAAAAAAGTAACAATAATAAGTTTATTTGTTTCTTTAATAGTCTCATCTTTTGCTTTTGCAAATGAAGTAAATATCTTCAATGCAAGACATTACAAGGCAGATAATGAACTTTATAGCAAATTTACCAACAAAACTGGAATTAAAGTAAACCTGATTAATGGAAAGGCTGGTGCATTAGAAAAAAGAATGATTGAAGAAGGCACTGACTCTTCAGCTGATCTTTATATTACTGCTGACGCAGGTAGGTGTGGAGCATTTAAGGCTAAAGGAATGACACAAAGTGGTCTAGTGTCTCCAACAATTAAATCATCAGTTCCAAAAAGTTTTAGAACTACACACTGGGTTGGAGTAGCTAAAAGAGCTAGAATAATTTATTACTCACCAGAGAGAGTAACTGGAGCTGAATTATCAGGACTTACCTACGAAGGCTTAGCTGATCCAAAATGGAAAGGCAGATTAGTAATTAGAAAATCAAGTAACATTTACAATAAGTCACTTGTAGCTTCATTAATTGAAAATAATGGCAAGAAGTCCGCTGCAGAATGGTCTAAAGGAGTTGTTGCAAATATGGCAAGAACACCAAAAGGAAATGATAGAGCCCAAATTATGGCAGTTGCAGCCGGAGAAGCTGATATTGCTGTAGCTAATACATACTACTTAGCACTTATGTTATCTGGTAACAAAGGAGCAGAACAACAAGCTGCTGCAAAAAAAGTCAAAGCATTTTTTCCTAATCAAAATGACAGAGGAACACATATGAATATTAGTTGTGCAGCTTTAGTTAAAGGAGCACCTAATAAAGCAAATGCAATTGCACTTGTAGATTTCTTGTTATCACCAGAAGCTCAAGAACATTTTACAAACAATACTTTTGAGTTTCCAATGATAGCTGGTGTATCTCCAAATCCATTGGTAGTAAATAATTTAGGATTAGATTTTAAACAAGATCTAACAACTAAAGTTTCAAGCTACGGAAAAAATCAAGCAGCAGCATTAGAGGTAATGACAGCTGCTGGGTGGAAGTAAGGAAGAAGTGAAAAAAAATTTATTTGATTTTAATTTAAATATTTCTCAAAATAACAATAGTTCACTTGAAGGTCAGATAACTTGTGAACCGTGTTTGTCTGAGTGTGAAAAAATTAAAAAAAAAATAAATAATAGAAAATTATCAGAGATCAAAAATAATGATATTGATCGTGTCATTAATGTTTTTGGTTTAAAAGATTAATTTTCAAAAAGTGAACATAACTCAATAGTTATTTACCCTACTATTGATTATGTTCACTGAAACAAAAGGGTAAAATGTATTTTAATAAGATAAATATTTGGTTTTTGTTTTCTTTGTTGGTATCAATTTTTGTTGCTATACCAATCGTAACCGTATTTACAAGTTTTTTTGAGGATACATCGAATTATTATCAAATTCTAAAAGATACTTTTTTATTTGAATATATTTTTAATTCATTAATTTTGCTGGTTGGTGTCTTAGTTTTAACCTTTTTTATTGGAACTAGTACAGCTTATTTAGTCTCTTTTTATAAATTCCCTTTAAGTAATTTTTTTAAATGGGCTTTGATATTATCTTTTGCAGTACCTCCATACATTTATGCTTATTCTTTAACAGCTTTCTTTGAAAATTATGGAACTTTATATTCGATATTGAAAAATGTATTCGGAGAAGCAAATTATAACAAAAACATCCCAAAGTTTGATGGTTTAATAGGCGCTGTACTTTCGCTATCTTTTTCACTATTTGCTTATGTTTATATTCTCTCAAGAGCATCATTCCAGTATCAATCTCAAAATCTAATTGATTTAGGTAGAAATTTAGGATTTTCTAAAATGAAGTCCTTTTATTCTTTAATATTGCCAGCAGCCAGACCTGCAATCGTTGCAGGTCTTTCTTTGGTAGCGATGGAAACTTTAGCTGAATTTGGAGCTGTTGATTTCTTTTCTATAAATACCTTAACTACGGGTATTTACAATTCTTGGATCACTTTTGATGATTTAGCTTTCTCAAACAGAATATCTTTTTTTCTTCTTTTATTCATTTTTGCAGTATTCATTTTAGAAAATTTATCTAGAAAAAAGGCAAGGTACCATTCAAGTACAAAAGGTGGATTTAAACAAAAAGAAAAAATTCAACTTTCAGGGGCAAAAGCATTTTATGCATTTTCATTTTGTTTTGTTGTTTTCTTTTTAAGTTTTCTATTTCCACTAAGTCAAATGTTATATTGGACTTTAAAGTTTCCAGAAAATCTTTTTGATATACCGGTCATTACTTTGACATTAAATACACTTTACTTGGTGTTATTATCGAGTTTAGTTTTAATAACTTTTTCTTTAATTTCTAATTATGGAAATAGAGTTTCAAAAAATAAAACCTTAAATGCCTTGTCTACTTTATCTATCTCAGGTTATGCTATTCCAGGAGTAATCTTAGCTGTAGCTTTTATAACTTTTATAGCCTGGTTTGATGACAACGTAGTTAAAGCACTAGGCTTTTTATCTGTTAAAAAAATATTTATTGGTTCTATTCTTGGTTTAGTTCTTGTTTATTTTATTAGGTTCTATTCTTTAGCTTTTAATGGAATAAAATCTGGATACGAAAAAATAAATATTTCAGTTGATGAAAGTTCATACCTACTTGGTTATTCTAAAAAAAAGACATTCATGAATATTCATATACCTTTCTTAAGAAAATCTCTGTTATTTGTTGGAATTCTTATTTCTTTAGAAATAATAAGAGAACTACCGATCACTTTGATTTTAAGACCTTTTAATTTTGAAACATTCGCTACTACTGCATATATATCTGCCTCTGAAGACTTGCTAGAAGCTGCTGCCGTACCTTCATTATTTTTAATTCTTATTGCAAGTTTTTTTATAATGCTTACATCTAAATATATTTTGAGGGATAATGAGCAATAGCTATTTAGAGATAAAAAATGTTGATTTTACAATAAGTGGGAAGACTAAAGTCAAGAACGCATCTTTCGTAATTGAAAACGAGGGAGATACTTTATGTATTTTAGGCCCATCAGGAATTGGAAAGACAACAATACTAAGAACTATTGCCGGTTTAGAAAAAATTGAAAAAGGTACAATTAAACTAAACGGTAAAATATTATCTTCCAAAGACCAAAATGTAGAGCCTGAGGATCGAAATATATCCTTAGCTTTTCAAGATAACAGTTTGTTTCCACATTACACAGTTGAAAAAAATATTTTATTAGGTGCTGAAAGAAATCAGGAAAAAAGAAAAAAAAAACTCAGCTTTAAGGAGATAGTAGATTTTCTTCACATAGAACAAATTTTAACAAAATACCCACATGAAATTAGTGCTGGAGAAGCGCAAAGAGCTTCACTTGCTAGATCACTTTTAACACAACCTGATCTTTTGCTTTTAGATGAGCCATTATCAAACGTTGATCAAAGTTTTAAAGAGGAGATACAAGTAAAATTAAAAAAAATATTAAGTAAATTGAAGATTACAACAATAATAGTGACTCACGACTCTTACGAAGCTTTTTACCTTGGCCACAAATGTGCAATTGTATTAGATGGTCAAATTAAACAGTTTGATGATCCTTATAATGTTTATCATTTTCCAAACTCTGAAGAAGTAGTTAATTTTTTAAATAGAGGTATTTTAATTCCTGCAAAAGTTACAGGAGAAAATTCATTAGAAAACGAAGACCTAGGAACAATTAAAGGCAATTTCATTAAGCATTATCCAAAAGGATCAAGTGTAAAATTATTATTACAGCCAGAAGATCTTGAGCACGATGATAAAAGCAATCTAAAATTAGAGGTAGTTGATAGAAAATTTAGAGGTACCAACTTTATTTATACACTAAAAACTAGTAGCGATTTATTAATACCTGTATTTGTTCATTCTCATCATGAACATCAGCATGAAGCTGACGAAAAGTTTGGAATTAAAAGACCGATTCATATTGATCACATAGTTTGTTTTTAATAAAACAAGCAAATGCTTTCAAAAAAACAATTATTCACCAAAGGTATGCTGGATATTTCTCCACATATGCTTTCAGTGATTCCATTTGGAATAATCTGTGGGGCAATTGGAGTTGAACTTGGTTTTAATCCTTATTTAGTTTATGCAATGTCCTTCATTATTTTTGGAGGTGCTTCTCAAATAGTTTTTTTGCAGCTTTTATCAGGAGGTGCGTCTAGTTTAGTTGCTGTTACTTCTGTTGGAATTATTAATTCTCGACATTTGCTATATGGAGCTGTTTTATCTGAATATTTAGAAAAATTATCTTTTATTAAAAAAATATTAATTTCATATGTCGTGGTAGATCAAGGTTTTGCTGAGTCTAATAAATTTTTTAAAAAAAATAGAAATGAAGAATATTTGCACTATCATTTAATTGGTACAGGTTGCACAATGTGGGTTTGTTGGCAGGTAGCAACTCTTTCAGGAATAATCCTAGGATCGTTTGTTCCTGAAGAACTCGGATTAAAATTTGCAATACCATTAACTTTTATAGCTATTGTTGTTCAGGATTTAAAAAAATTAGATCATGTAATTGTTATGATTACCTGCGGTTTAAGTTCACTATTATTTTTTGATGCTCCATTTAAATCTTATATTATTATTTCACCACTAATTGCTTTATTTGTAGCTGCACTATTGTTGAGGTTAAAAAAATGACCCTTACCTCAATTATTTTTGCAGGAATATTAACTTACTTTACTAGAATGACTATGATCGCTTTAATTAGTAGAGATATGTTGGGAGATAAAATTAAAGCTGTGTTGGAATATGTTCCTTCAGCAGTGTTCCCAGCAATAATATTTCCAGGAATATTTATAAATGATTTTGGAACTTTTATAGAAATGAATGATCCTAAAATTTTTGGAGCATTAGTTGCAGTTATAGTGGGTTATTTTTCAAAAAATGTTATTGCGACTATATTCTCTGGTCTCTTGTCTTATTGGTTGATCATTTTTGTTTTTTTAGCTTAATCTATTTTTTCTTCATAGTGTAAACTTACTGAACAAAAATTATACTTTATGCATATCTGTTTTGATTAAATAGAATTATATAATTTTTGAGAAAGGTATAAGAAAAGATTAATTAATTTACATATCTCTTTAATTAATCCCTCTTGGGTTATTAACTTCTTATCCCTCTCTTAAAGAGGGGCATAAACATAACTCTCCTATTTTTTATGTAATATGCCCCTCATTTTAAAAAGAAATTGTATTATATTTTTCCAAGCTTTAGGTTTCTAGATATATTGTGATCTATCATTTTCGGTTTTGATAAATTTAAATTTGACATAATTTCAATGTACTGATCAACATTTTCTACTTGTAATCTTGGATTATGTTGTTTTTCCTTACCGATAGTACTAGATAGTTTTCCATTATAATCATGACCTGGATAAAGCACTGTATCATCAGGAAGTTTAAGCAATTTATTAAATAAAGAATTATAGGCATCTTTTGAACTACCATTTTGAAAATCTGTCCTACCTGTTCCATTAATCAAAAGGGTATCTCCAGAAAATAAATATTTATCCATCAAAAAACTGTAACTGTCTGAAGTATGACCCGGTGTATACATCGCTTTAATTGTTATTTGATCAATTTTAATTATTTCTTCATCTTTTACTTTGACTTCTACTGCATCAGCAGGTGTGTGCTCTCCCATGATTGTAGAGCAATTTGTAACTTTTTTTAATCTTGAAGCACCTGTTATGTGGTCTGCATGAATATGTGTATCAATTACTTTTACAAGTTTAAGATCTAATTCATTTAGTAAAGCTATATAGCTATCAACGTTTTCAATGACAGGATCAATAATTAAAGCTTCGCGACCTTTTGCCGATGCAATTAAATAAGTGTAAGTAGAAGATTTTTGATCAAATACTTGTTTAAAAATCATTATTCATTATTATCAAATTATCGTGAATACCTCTACTGCTACATTTAATTGGTCGTGTAAGCACACTTGGAAAAGAAGCGCAAAAAATACCGCTTGGTGTGTATTAGGTTGTGCTATAGGCGATTTTGGTACAATTTTATTTTTTCAATTAACTGAAATTCCTTTTCCAGTTTTAGGAATTATGATTTTAGCAATAATCAATGGATTGATCACAAGTATTATTTTAGAAACAATAATTTTAATGACACAAAATTTTAATTTTATTAATGCATTCAAAACTGCTTGTGGAATGAGTTTAATCTCAATGATTAGTATGGAAATCATGATGAATTTGACAGATTATGTTTTAACTGGTGGAGCTATATTAACTTGGTGGGTTGTACCAATAATGTTAATTGTAGGTTTTTTAACTCCTTGGCCTTACAATTATTGGAGATTAAAAAAATACGGAGTTGCTTGTCATTAATTTAAAGCATTCTTTTTAATAAATTATCTTTAAACAACAATCTATGAGCTATCACTGCTAACACATGAAGAGATATTAAAGCTACAATTGTATAATTTGAATATATATGAATATTATAAAACTGATCTGCTAATTCAAAGTTATCTTTAATTCTTATCTCTTTAAAAAAAATTACTAAAGTTTCTCCATTAAATAATTTTTTTAAAATACCTGAAATTGTGATTGACAAAATTGCCACATATAAAAGCACATGGTTTAATTTTGCTATAAATTTTTGTCCAACGAAAACGCTTGGATTAAGTTTGGGTTTAGGATTAAGTATGTTATTTAATAACCTTATAATTACTAAATAAAATATTGTTAAACCTATTAATACATGAATATTTTCAAAAGTTATTCTTTCGTCACCAAAATCCAAATCAACAAGATAAAAACCTAATGGAATTTGAATTAAAAGCAATATCGCACTAAGCCAATGTAACAGCTTTGAAATAATACCGTACTCTGTTAGGGTATTTGTAAGATGCATAAATTATTTAATCACATAACTTCATCTATTAAAATATTATTGTTATCAACTTTAACCGTGTTTTTAGTCTCAGCTAGTTATGCTGAACAAAGCGTTGAAGATATTATAAAGGGGAGAAAAGCATTATTTAGTAAGAATTATAGTACCGCTAAAAGAGTGCAAGCATATGCATCAAATGGAGATTTTGATGAGTCAATTGAATTAATGATAGAAATGAGTGAGAATTATAAAGTTTTGATTGATTTATTTCCTGAAAACACCAAGGAAGGATTTAAAACAGAAGCTTTACCAATTATTTGGGAAGAAAAAGATGCTTTTAATGCTCTTATGAAAAAAGCATCTGATGACATGGTTAAGCTTGCATCTGTAATTGAAGATAGCGATGATATTAGAGCTACATTAAAACAATTGATGTGGAGTAATTGTAAAGCTTGTCATAGCAATTACCGGATGCCTCATTAAAATTTATTTTAAGGGTTCGCTCTTTAAGCGAATACCTAAAGAGCTCCCTTTTTTTAAGCCTCTTTGGCATTTTAATCCAAACGGATTTTAATGTTATTAACTTTTTTGGTATTTAAAAGACTTCAGCTAAGTATCAGGCGGTGAAAGTATTAACATAAACCTCCTTCTAAAAAAAAGGTAATTATATTTAATCTAAATTCAATAAATTTATTTGAGTTTTTGTTAAATAAAATTCTTGAATACAACCTGATGCTTTAGTAGATTCCCGGTATCTTATTTATATACTTAAAATTATTTTTTATTAATCAATTCACTAATAAAATTTTCACCAAAACCTTCGTCAACCGCTTTTTGAAAATAATTTTTGTTAACTTCAGCAACTTTTTCTGCTTCAGGAAAATCTTTTAATAAGTCTTGAATATAAGTTAAATCTTTTACAGAATTACTGGCGGTAAACTTAAATCCGGTAAAATCTCCTTTTAATAAATTGTCAAAAACTCTATTTAAAGCCGCAGAATTACCAGAACCAAGCTTAGCAACATCAAAAACCTTTTTTAAATCTAAACCCATTTCTTTAGCACTTTTAGCTAAATGATTAACTAGTGCAGCATTTCCAAGGGATAAAAAATTATTTAAAAGTTTCGATTTTGCACCCATCCCGACAGTTCCAAAATGAAAATATTCTTTACAAAAAAACTTAAAATAGGGTTCAGCTATTTTAAAATTTTCATCTGATGCTCCTACTATTCCTCCTAAAACTCCTTCTTCAGCTTGAACAGGACCACCCATTACAGGACACTCAACATACTTAATATTATTTTTCTCAAATATAGCTTCAGTTTCGATAGAACCAGTTTTGTTATGAGTTGTGATATCAATAATTAAAGTTTTATTGTTTAAAATTGCTGAAATTTTTTCAGAAATTGTTTTTGCAATTGGGGTGTTTGTTACACACATAAACAAGGCATCGAGATTTTTATCTGAAAAATCCTCGAAAGATTTTACTTCTTCTGCACCATCGCCAATAATTTTTTCAATTGGTTTTCTGTTTTTATTTGCAATAACAAAAAGTTTATTTTTGTGTTTCAAAATATTTTTGGCTATTCCATAGCCCATATAACCAACACCAATAAATCCAATATTTTTCATATTTGTTTCAATAATTAACTTTTCTTTGTGCCTTCTGTTCTTATAAACATTATACCAAAAACAATAATTCCTACCACACCTACAATTTTGTTATAATCAAAGGGTACACCAAAAATTAAGAAGTTAATAATAGTTGACCAAACAAGTTGTGAATATTGAAAGTTTGTCACAAATGATAAATTAGACAGTTGAATTGCATAAATTATTAGAGAATGACTAACAAAGCCTGCTACTCCGAGTAATAATAAATAAAACCAAAAAATATTCTTTTCTAATGGAACCCAATTAAAAAAAATAAATATACTAAATATAATTGCACCTAAAATTGAGGTATAGAATATCGCAGCAAATGGGTCATTGTCACCTGATACAAGTTTAGTAAAAAATTGATAAAGAGCCCAACAAATTGGTGGAACTATTGGAAAAATTAAATCAATGCTAAATATTTTCATACTTGGTCCTAAGGAGTAAATAATTGAACCAAAGCTAAGTAACATTAAAAGTATACCCTTCGGTGTTAAAATATCTTTTAAAAAATATGCTGAAAGCAAAGAAACTATCAAAGGAGCGGTAAAGAAAACTACATATATGTCTACTAAGTCAAATTTTTGTAATGAATAAAACATAAATGACGTTGCTGTAACCATCAATATTGATCTTATTATTTGAACCTTAAAATTTTTTTTTAAATTTACTTTAGGTTTAAATATTAAAAAAAATATAACTAAAGAAACTAAGTGAAAAAAAAATCTACCCCAAATTGCTTGTGTAACTGGCATAACTGTACCAAGGTACTTTGCTGTAGAGTCCATACATACAAACATGAAAAAACCACCTGCTGCTAATAAAATTACATTAATTAATGATGTTTGCTGTGGCACTGGAAAATAAAAATTACATCACTACGCCTACCTGCCAAGGATTGAACTCCTCGTCACCGTAGCCGTTTATTTCACTCTTTGATTTATTTCCTGAAGCAGTATTAACAATTAGTTCAAATATTTTTTGACCAACTTCTTCAACTTTTTCTTTACCTTCGGCAATTGTTCCACAATTAATATCCATATCTTCTGACATTTTTTCAAACATAGCTGAGTTTGTTGAAAGTTTTAAACTTGGAACTGGTTTGCAACCAAAACAAGATCCGCGTCCTGTTGTAAAACAAATTACATTAGCACCTGATGCTACTTGACCTGTAACAGATACAGGATCGTAACCAGGAGAGTCCATAAAATTAAATCCTTTGTTTTTTAAAGGTTCTGCATAGTGCAATACATCCTGAAGAATAGAATTTCCTCCTTTTGCAACAGCACCTAAGGATTTTTCTAAAATTGTTGTAAGGCCACCCTTTTTATTTCCTGGGGCCGGGTTGTTATCCATTGAACTGTTATTGATTGAAGTATAATTTCTCCACCATTCTAATCTTTGTATCAGCTTGTCAGCAGTCTCTTGTGAGCTTGCTCTATTAATCAATAAATGTTCAGCTCCATAAATCTCTGGAGTTTCAGATAAAATTGAACTTCCACCTTTCTTAACCAGTAGGTCTGCCGCAACACCTAATGCAGGATTTGCAGTTATCCCAGAATATCCATCTGAGCCACCACACTGAAGAGCTAAAGTTAAATGGCTTACTGGTTGTGAGGTTCTCTGCACACTGTTTGCCTCTGAAAGTAAATTTTTTATTTGAGACAAAACTTTATCAACTATTTTTTTAGTTCCACCTTCGTCCTGTATAGTTAAAAAATGAATTCGGTTATGTTTTTTTAAAGACTCATCAAATAAACTTACTTGGGCACATTCACAACCCAAACCGATTACAAACACATGAGAAAAGTTTGGATGATTTTTAAAGCCATCTATAGTTCTTTGGAAAATTTGCATCCCTTCACTTTCTGTATTCATTCCACATCCAGTTGAGTGAGTAATTGGCACTATGCCATCAATATTTGGGTAATCTTTTAAAATGTCAGAATATTTAATCTTTTCAACAATCATTTTAGTGACTGTTGCTGAGCAGTTTACTGTGCTAACTATTCCAATATAATTTCTAGTAGCGACCTGTCCATTATCTCTTAAAATTCCATTAAAGAAGGTATCTGCTTTATTATCTATAATGTGTTTTTTGTCTGTTACTTTAAATTCTCTTTTAAACTCTCTAAATTCTAAATTATGTGAGTGGACATGTTGTCCAGGTTTAATTTCATCTAAAGCAAAACCAATTATTTGATCATATTTAATGATTGGATCACCTTTTTTAATTGTTTTTAAGCAAACTTTATGTCCAAAAGGGATTGGATCGATAGTACTAATCTCATGACCTTTAATTTTTGTTTTTTCAGGAATAATAAATTGACTAACACCCACATTGTCATTCTTATTTAAAACTATTAGATTATTCATAAAATTATTATATAACTATAAATCTAAAGAGACCATTAAACAATTATGCCTAAAAAGAGAAAAAAAACTTTCAGAAGTCAGCAGTGGTTTAATAACCCAAAAAACCCAGATATGACGGCTTTGTATCTAGAAAGATATTTAAATTATGGTCTCACTAGAAAAGAATTACAATCTGGAAACCCAATAATAGGAATAGCTCAATCTGGTAGTGACCTTTCACCATGTAATAGGCATTTTATGTCACTCAGCAAGAGAATAAAAGATGGAGTCAGAAGAGCAGGAGGTATACCTATGGAGTTTCCAACCCATCCAATTCAAGAAACAGGAAAAAGACCAACAGCAATGTTGGATAGAAATCTTTCATATTTGTCATTAGTAGAAGTTTTATATGGATACCCACTAGATGGAGTTATCTTAACAACAGGATGTGATAAGACCACTCCTGCAGCCTTGATGGCAGCAGCCACAGTAAATATTCCAGCAATAGTTTTATCTGGTGGCCCTATGTTAGATGGAGTTTATAAGGGAAAATTAGCTGGATCAGGAATGGTAGTTTGGGAAGCTAGAAAAATGTTAGCTAAAGGAGAAATTAAATATGAGGAATTTATGGATATGGTTTCATCATCCTCACCAAGTGCTGGCCATTGCAATACAATGGGAACAGCTTCTTCAATGAACTCAGTAGCAGAAGCATTAGGGATGTCTTTACCAGGAGGTGCAGTTATTCCCGCTCCTTACAGAGAAAGAGAGCAAATTTCTTACGAAACAGGAAAAAGAATTGTTGGAATGGTTTATGAAGATTTAACCCCATCAAAAATTATGACACGTAAAGCTTTTGAAAACGCAGTAGTAGTAGCAAGTGCTATAGGCGGATCTAGTAATTGTACAGCCCATTTAAGTGCTATTGCAAAACATATGGGAATTAAATTCGATCTTTCTGATTGGCAAAAACTTGGGCACGACATTCCCTTATTAGTAAATTGCCAACCTGCAGGAGAATACTTAATGGAAAGTTTTCACAGAGCTGGAGCAATACCTGCAGTAATGAAGGAATTAATTAAAAATAAAAAAATTCATACAAATATAAAGACAGTCACGGGTAAAACTGTAGGTGAAAATTTAAGAAAGAAAGTTGATATAGACAATAAAGTAATTAAAACTTTTAAAAATGCATTAACTGAAAAAGCTGGTTTTTTGGTTATGAGAAGTAATTTTTTCTCGTCTGCTATAATGAAAACATCTGTAATCAGTAAGGAATTTAAAGATCAATACTTATCAAATCCTAAACACCCTAATGTTTTTGAATGTAAAGCTATAGTTTTTGAAGGACCTGAAGATTATCATAAAAGACTTAATGATAAAAAATTAAAAGTAAATGAAAACTCAATATTAATTATTAGAGGTTGCGGACCGGTTGGATATCCTGGATCGGCGGAGGTGGTTAATATGCAACCACCTGACAGATTATTAAAAAAAGGAATAAGACATTTACCAACTTTGGGAGATGGAAGACAGAGTGGAACATCCGAGAGCCCATCAATACTTCATGTTTCACCAGAGTCAGCAGTAGGTGGAGATCTAGGCATTGTTAAAACTTATGATAAAATAAAAATAGACTTAAATAAAAGAAGAGTTGATTTATTGATTTCTCAAGCTGAATTTAAAAAACGAAGAAAAAACAAAAAATTATTTAAGCCAAAAAACCAAACTCCTTGGCAGGAAATATTTAGAAATACTGTTGGTCAGTTGGATGATGGTGCATGCATCAATTCTCGAGGTAAATACTTAGACGTATCACACACCAAAGGTTTACCAAGAGATTCCCACTAATGAGGCCAAAAATATTAGTTTCCAGGAAAATATCAGATTTAGCAGAAGAAAAACTTCAAAAAGAATTTGAAGTAACTTTTAATTCAAAAGACGAACCCATTTCAGAAAGTGACTTAATAAAAATTGTTAATGATTACGATGGAATGATTTCGACTGGTTTTGATAAAATTAGTGAAAATTTTTTTAATAATTTAAATGGTAAATTAAGAATTATTGCTCAAGTTGGTGTTGGTTATGATAATATTTCAATTAAATCTGCAAAAGAAAAAAAAATTAAAGTTACAAATACGCCTAATGTTTTAAATGAAGCAGTAGCAGAAACGACTATTCTATTAATTCTGGCAGCTTCAAGAAGAATTGGTGAAGCATACAATCTAGTGAAAACAGACAATTGGAAAAATCAAAAACCCGATCTTACTAAATTTATGATTGGAAACTCGGTTACAGGTAAAACTTTAGGTATCATTGGTATGGGTCGTATAGGAAGAATGGCTGCAAAAAGTGCTAAAGCATTTGGAATGGATATAATTTATCATAACAGAAATAAACTCTCTGATGATCAAGAGGATGGGGCAAAATATTTTTCCGATATAAAGTCTATGCTACCTGAGTGTGACTTTCTTAGTATTCATACACCAGCAACATCTGAGACCAAATATATATTAAATGCTTCAACTATAAATTTATTACCTAAGCATGCTGTTGTTATAAATACCTCAAGAGGATCAACTATTAATGATGATGATTTAATTGATGCTCTCGAGAATAAAAAAATCTATGCGGCTGGTTTAGATGTATTTAATAATGAACCTAATTTAGATAAAAGATATTTAAAATTAGATAACTGTTTTGTTTTACCACATATTGGAAGTGCGACTCATGAGACTAGATTAGCAATGAGCATGATGGCAGTTGATAACATTTATTGTTTTTTTAATAAAAAACCGCTTATTTCTGAAGTGGTTTAAAACAACTTAGAGTTGTTAGTTAAGAAGATATATATAATTTCTATATATAAACATTAAACGAATTCGTTGATCTCAAAAAACATTTGTGATTAAATTTCAAAAAAAACACAAACGAGAGGAAGATAATGTTTAAACTTATATCTAAAACTATAGCTGCAGTAGCTATTGTTTCAGTTGCTTTATTTGGTTCTGCACATGCAAAGACTTTAAAGATTGAAACACACTTTACTGCTAGTTCACCAAATGGTGAGGTTGCCGCTCAATTCGCTAAAAACGTTGAAAAGTTTTCTGGCGGAAGCTTAAAAGTGCAAATGTTCTATTCATCGTCAGTAACTGGTAAATCAGCTGAGGTATTTAACTCTGCACAAACTGGAATTATTGACTGTGATATGACTGGTGCAGGATACCAAACTGGTAAAAATGCAGCATTTCAATTTGCAGGAGACGTAATGGGTGGGTATGATAACCCTTATCAACAATATGAATTCTTGAATTTCCCAGGAGCTCAAGAGGCCGTTGATGCACTTTACAATAAGTATGGAATGACTTTGATTGGTTGGTGGATACCAGGACATGAGTCTCTAATTTCTAGCAGACCAATTCCAGATGTTGCTTCATTGAAAGACTTTAAATTCAGATCGCCTCCAGGAATGGAAAGTATGATCTTCACAGCATTAGGTGCTAAGCCAATTGTTATGGACTTTGGTGAAGTTCCTACGGCTTTACAAACTGGTCTAATCGATGGTGCAGATTACTCATCTTTAGCGACTAACTATGCAGGTGGACACTATGAGCAAAATAAATATGCTACTTACCCAGGTTTCCACTCTATGCCAGCTGACCATTTAGCTTGCAATACAAAAGTATGGAACAAGTTAAAGCCTCACGAAAAAGGTGCAATGTTAGCTGCGATCGAAATCTGTGGAAGAACTATCACTAGTTTGGTTGAAAGAAAAAATGCAGAAGCAGTTAAAGCTTTAAATGAAATGGGAGTTACTCTTCACGACTGGTCTAAAGAAGATAGAGCTAAATTTAGACAAGCTGCACTTGGTGCTTGGGAAGAATGGAAGACTAAATCACCTGAAGCTGCTGCACTTATAGAGATACATAAAGCTTACATGAAAGCTAACGGTATCCTATAATTAATAGTATATAAAAAATCTTGAAGGGCCTGAAAAGGCCCTTCTAACAAAAAAATTTTTTACTTATGCGAGATAAAGATTTGCAAGATAAACAACTTCAAGAGCAAAGTGAAAAAGTTGCAAGTAAAGATGATTTTCCAATAAATTGGATAGACCGAATTTCCTTATTTTTAAGTCATACAACCAAATACTTAATCCCTATAATAGTAGTTGTAATGATGTATGAAATTTTTATGAGATATGTCTTATTTAAACCAACATTATGGGCTAACGAGTTATGTTTGTGGCTGGCTGGTGTTTGTTATTTAGTAGGAGGAATATACGCTACAAGACTAAGAAGCCACATAAGAATAGTATTATTATATGATTATGTCAGCAGACCAGTTCAGAGAATTTTTGATTTAATTAGCACTACTATTATAGTTGTTTTTGCTGCTGCTGTAATTTATGGTGGTTTTGAAGATGCGCATAGATCATTCATAAATTGGGAAAGATTTGCAACTTACTGGGATCCACCAATTCCAGCTACTATGAAACCTCTTACACTAATATGCTTATTTCTTATTGCACTTCAATCTGTAAATAATTTAATTATTGATTGGAAAAATCCTAAAGAAAAACAATACCAACCAGCTAAAGATTTAAAATAAGATGGAATTTGAGATAGGTACACTCTCTATCATACTTATCGTTGGATTATTAGCCCTTATATCTATTGGTGTTCCAATGGGATTTGCATCTGGTTTTATGGGTGCGGTACTTGTATTTTTATATATAGGTGAACATGCATTGGGAATTTTACTTTCAAGATACTATTCTCTTGTTGTTACATATTCTTTTTTATCTGTTCCTTTGTTTATATTTATGGCCTCCTTGCTTGAACGCTCGAACATTGCGAGAGATTTATATGATGCTTTAAATGCTTGGTTAAGAAAAACTAGAGGTGGAGTAGGTGTCGTAACTGCGATCATGGCAACAATCATGGCTGCAATGAGTGGAATTATTGGAGGCGAAATAGTTTTATTAGGATTGATTGCACTCCCTCAGATGTTGAGATTAAAATACGATCAAGATATGTCGATAGGTATTATTTGTGCATCAGGTTCCTTAGGTACAATGATACCTCCATCTATTGTTTTAATTATTTATGGATTAACAACCGAAACTTCAATTACGATGTTATTCCAAGAGGCAATTGTTCCGGGTTTAATGATTTCAGGATTAATTATTACTTACATTCTTATAAGAACAAGATTGCAGCCTCATCTGGCACCACTAAGTGATGAACCAGCTTTAACCTTCAAAGAAAAAATGTCTTACCTTCCAGGTCTTTTGCCACCTATTGGTATTGTAATAATTGTTTTGGGTTCAATTTACTCTGGTATGACAGGTATTACAGAAGCAGCTGGAATGGGTGTGGTTGCAACTTTAATAATAATTTTTGCTAGAAGAGAGCTTACATGGTTTTTGTTTAAAGACGCATTGGTTAGAACATTTAAAGCTTCGGGGACAATTTTAACAATTACTTTTGGTGCTACAGTGCTTGCAGGTGCTTATTCACTTGCTGGAGGACCAACTTATGTTGCAGAGACTATTTTAGCTTATGATTTAAAACCAATGTATTTAATTTTCATGATGCAAATAATGTTTTTAATTATGGGTGCATTTATGGATTGGGTTGGGATTGTTTTATTAGCAATGCCGGTATTTTTACCAATTGTTATAGCACTAGGTATGGATCCCATCTGGTTTGGAATTTTATTTTGTGTAAATATGCAAGTTTCGTTTTTAAGTCCACCATTTGGTCCTGCAGCTTTTTATTTGAAATCAGTTGCACCTCCACATATTTCATTGACAGATATATTCAGAGGTTTTGCTCCTTTTATAGTAATCCAATTAATAGTATTAGCTTGTGTTATGTTCTTTCCAGAGGCAATGACACAAAATTTCCACGAGTTTAAACCTAAGCCATGATAAATATTGGTTTTGTTGGAACAGGTCTTATGGGCCTTCCAATGGCAAAAAATATATTAAAATCAGGATTGAAATTAACTGTATTCAACCGAACAATAAATAAAGCTGAACCTTTAAAAGAGTTTGGTGCAGAAATATCAAAAACATTAACTGAAGTTGTTAAAGATAAAGATTGTATAATTACAATGTTAACAGATGATAGTGCAGTTGATGCAATTATGAGTAATTCAGATTTTTTAGATAACTTAAAATCTGGATCTACTGTTATTGATATGAGTTCAGTTAAACCAACCACTGCAACAAAATATGGCAATAGTCTAAAATTAAAAAATATAAATTATTTAGATGCACCAGTTTCAGGAGGCACTATCGGAGCAGAGGAAGCATCTTTAGCAATTATGGTTGGAGGTGAACAAAGTGTATTTGATAATTCTCTGAATATTTTAAAAGCAATGGGAAACCCAACATTAGTGGGACCTGTGGGAAGTGGACAAGTTTCTAAATTAGCAAATCAAATTGTAGTAGGAGTTACAATAGGAGCAGTTGCAGAGGCAATAACCTTATGTGAAAAAGCTGGTGCTGATCCAACAAAACTAATTAAAGCTCTTTCTGGAGGCTGGGCAGATAGTAAAATTTTACAAACACATGGAAAAAGAATGATAGATAAAGATTTTAGTCCAAAAGGTAAAACATCAACTCATTTGAAAGATATGAATAACATTTTAGAGTGCGCAAACTCATATAATACGCATTTACCTATTTCAAATTTGGTGAAAGAAATGTATAAAACTTTAGTCGATAATGGTCATGGAAACACTGATCATAGTTCACTTTATAATGAAATCGAAAGGATAAATAAAAAATGAGTGGAAGATTAGAAGGTAAAAAAATTCTAGTAACAGCAGCCGGTCAAGGAATCGGAAAAGCAACTGCAATTGCATTTCACAAAGAAGGTGCTCAGGTTATTGCAACTGATTTAAATGATAAGACTTTGGCTGATTTAAATAAAGAATATCCTGAGATTAAAGTACAAAATTTAGACTCAACAGATAACAGTGCGATTTTAGAATTTACTAAAACATTAGATAAAGTCGATGTTTTGTTTAATGCAGTTGGATTTGTCCATCATGGGACAATATTACAGTGTGAGGAAAAAGATTGGGATTTTTCCTCAACTGTGAATGTAAAGTCTATGTATTTTATGTGTAAAGCTATCCTACCTTTAATGGTAAAACAAAATGGTGGAAGCATCATAAATGTATCATCATGTGCATCAAGTTTAAAAGGTTTTCCAAACAGGTTTGTTTATGGAGCAACAAAAGGCGCAGTAATTGGTTTAACAAAATCAATAGCTGCTGACTTTGTTAAAAAAAATATTAGATGTAATTCAATTGCACCTGGAACAGTATTTTCTCCATCTTGGCAAGATAGAGTTAATCAAAGTCCAGATCCTGTTCAGGCAAAAAAAGATTTCATCGCTAGACAACCTATGGGAAGACTAGGTACCGCTGAGGAGATAGCAGCAGTAGCTGTATATTTAGCAAGTGATGATGCAACATTTACAACAGGAACAACAATTTCAGTTGATGGTGGAATTTCAATATAATTAAACAACAAAAGGATAAATATGAAATTATTAAGAGTAGGAAAAAAAGGAAGTGAAAAGCCAGCTATTATGGATAAGGATGGTAAAATTAGGGACATAAGTTCTCATATTAAAGATTTAAATCCTGATTTCTTAAACTTCGAGACTTTTGCAAAGTTACAAAATGCTGATTTATCGAGTTTACCTGAATTATCCTCAAATGAAAGAATAGGCTCTTGTATAACTAGCCCACGTAAGTTTATAGCTATAGGTCTTAATTATTCAGATCATGCTGCTGAAGTTGGTGCTGATATTCCAAAAGAACCAATAGTTTTTATGAAGGCAACTAGCTGTATAGTTGGACCCAACGATGATGTTGAAATAGTTTCAGGATCAAAAAAATTAGACTGGGAGGTAGAGCTTGGTATTGTAATTGGTAAAGAAGCCAAACATATTGCAGAAAATAAATCACAAGATCATATTTTAGGTTATTGTTTAGTAAATGATGTAAGTGAACGTGAGTGGCAACTTGAAAAAATGGGACAATGGGTCAAAGGAAAATCTCATGACACTTATGGCCCTGTTGGTCCACATTTAGTTACAAAAGATGAAATATCAGACGTTAATAATTTAAAAATGAGCTTAGATGTAAATGGAAAAAGAATGCAAACAGGTAATACAAGCACAATGATATTTAATGTTGATGTGATAGTATCTTATTTGAGTAAGTATATGACCCTTTTACCAGGAGATATTATTACAACCGGGACACCTCCAGGAGTAGGCATGGGAATGAAGCCACAGCAATTCTTAAAAGCAGGTGATATTATGAAATTATCAGTTGAAAATTTAGGAGAGCAAAACTCGAAGGTAGTTGCTTTATAATTTGTTGTGAAAATAACTTCTATTAAAAGTCATGTACTTAGATATGAGTTAGAAAAAGAACTCGGTTACTCACAACAATACTATAAACATCGTACAGCTCACCTAGTTGAAGTCCAAACAGATGAAGGAATAACGGGTTGGGGTGAGTGTTTTGGCCCTGGAAATATAGCTTTAGCAAACAAGTATATTGTAGAAAAGGTTATACAGCCTTTGGTGATTGGTGAAGACCCTTTAAACAAAGAGTATATCTGGCAAAAAGTTTACAATCTTTTAAGAGATAGTGGTCAAAAGGGGATGCCAATACAAGCTTTATCAGGAGTAGATATAGCTCTATGGGATATCTTAGGAAAAAAAACAAATTCTCCCCTTTACCAACTTGTTGGTGGAAAATGTAATGATGATGTTCCTGTATATGGATATGGGATGATGTTGCAAAAAAAATCAATTGATGAGTTAATTCCATTATTTCAAGAAGAAGCAAAACAGATTAAATCAAAAAACTTTAAAGCTATGAAAATGAAAGTTGGATTGGGTCCAAAAGAAGATTTAAAGTTAGTACAAGCAGTTAGAAACTCTATAGGCAAAGATTTTAAATTAATGGTTGATGCAAATCATGCTTATAACTTGAAAGATGCACTTTACGTTGGAAAAGGTTTGGATGAATTAGATATTTATTGGTTTGAGGAACCTGTTGCTCCTGAGGATTATGACGGGTATAAAGAATTAAAACAAAAAATCTCCACTAGTATTGCAGGCGGTGAGGCTGAATTTACGAAATATGGATGGAATAAACTTATAGAAAATAAATGCATTGATATAGCTCAACCAGAGGTATGTGGGTTAGGTGGCATTACAGAATATTTGAAGGTTGTGGCCATGGCTCAAGCTAACTTTGTTCCAGTGGTCAATCATGTTTGGGGATCTGCTGTAAGTATTGCGGTCAATCTTCATTTGTTAACCTCACAACCTGATATGCCAGGGGGATTATTTCCTACAAAATCTATGCTTGAATTTGATACTACAGAAAAAAATATCTTTATAACAGATCTGCCAAAAGAGAATTTTTCAATTTTTGATCAAGTTAAAGATAATAATGGATTTGCATCAGTGACAGATAATACAGGTATTGGTATAAACCCAAATGAGGACTTTATTAAAGAGTTTGAGGTAAATGAATAAAATTAAAACTTCAGAACCAAAACCAATTTGGAAATTAAGATGCACTCTAGGTGAAGGAACACTTTGGGTTAAAGAGCATAATTCAATTTACTTTGTAGATATAAAGAAAAAGAGAATTTGTTCTTTAAATATTAAAAATAAAAAAAAGAATATATTTAAAGTCAATAAAGAAGTAGGTTTCATTGCTCATATTAATAATCATATTTTTATTTTAGGTCTTCAGGGAGAATTAAGAATTCAAAATTTAAAATCAAAAAAAGTTTTAAAATCAATACCTATAGAGCCAAAAATAAAGTTAAATAGAATAAATGATGGCAAAACAGACCCTGCTGGAAATCTTTGGTTTGGTACTATGGATAATCTAGAGAGAAATATTGAAAAAGGATCTTTGTATAAGTTAGATAAAAATCTTAAATTAACTAAAGTTGACAAAAATTATAGAATTACAAATGGTCCAGCATTTATTGATGAATATAACTTATACCACACTGATAGTCGGAAAAAAACTATTTATAAAATTAAGATAAATAAAAAAAATAAAATAATTAGTAAAAAAATATTTAAAAAATTGTCACTGGAGGAAGGAGTTCCAGATGGAATGACTTTAGATAAAAATAAAAATTTATGGGTCGCACATTTTCGTGGGGCATGCGTCTCAGTATTTAACAGTAAGGCAAAATTAATTCATAGAATTCATTTTCCAGCTAAAAACATTACTAACTGTGCATTTGGAGGTAAAAATAATCAAGAACTTTATGTTTCAACAGCAACAAAAGGAATGAACAAAGCAGATTTGCGAAAATTTAGATATTCTGGCTTCTTTTTTAGTGTAAAAACTAACTCGAAAGGAATTTTACAGAAAAAATTTATTTTAAGTAATGAAGAAAAGAGATCTTTACTATGAGCGAATACCTACAAAGCTTTTAAGAGAAGATTTTAGATTACTAGGTACTTTTCTTGGTAAAGTTATAAAAGATCAAGAGGGTAAGAACTTTTTCAATATTGTTGAAAAATTTAGGTTATTATCCAAAAATACTCTAAGAGACAAAAATAAAAGTAAAGTTTTATCTAAAATATCCATGGAAGTAAAAAAACTTTCACCAGAAAATACATTTAAGTTAACAAGAGCATTTTCACACATTTTAAATTTATTAAATCTTGCAGAGTCAATTGATGCTTCAAGGAAGCTTAATGAATATGAAAATCCATATTTTAAAAATAAAAATCAAAATTTATTTATTGAAGATTTAATTGAAGGTCTTTTTAAAAATAAAAAAATTCCTGATAAAAAAATTTATGAACAAGCAACAAAACTTGATATTGGAATTGTTTTAACTGCACACCCAACAGAAGTAAAAAGAAGGACCTTAATTCAAAAATATGCAAATTTAATAGATATATTGGAAAAAAGGCATCTCTATAAAAAATATCCATCTAAGATTATCGAATTAGACAGACAGCTATATTCAGAAATTGCTATAATATGGAAAACAGACGAACTTAAGAGGACTAAGCCTTCCCCACTTGATGAGGCAAGATGGGGGTTGGCAGTAATTGAGGACAGTTTATGGGATACAATACCTAAAGTTTATAAGAGACTTAATGATATATTTAGAAAAAATTTAAAGAAAGATTTACCTAGAGACTTTAATCCTATTCAATTTGGATCCTGGATGGGAGGAGATAGAGATGGAAATCCAAATGTGACTGCTGAAGTCACTAAAAAAGTTTTGCTATTTTCTCGATGGCAAGCTGCAAAATTATACGACAAAGAACTTACAAAATTAATACAAGATTTATCAATGGAAGAATGTTCTGTGAAAATTAAAAAAGTAACTGGAAATAGTTTTGAACCATATAGAGTATTCTTAAGACCTATAAGAGATAAAGTAAGATTAACACATCATCTAATCGAAAATCATTTAAATAATAATTCGATACTGGATGAAAAGAAATTGATACAAAATAAATATGAAATTACACTTCCATTAAGAGAGGTAAGAAATTCTTTAAAATTAAATAAAGAGGACCATATTGCAAATGCAGATTTACTAGACTTAATGAGAAGAGTAAGATGTTTTGGTATCAATCTTGCCAGATTAGATATAAGACAAGAAGCGGATCGACATAGCAAGCTTCTAAATGAACTTTTTAAAAAAAAATATAATATTAAATATAATTTATTAAGTGAAAAAGAAAAAATAAAATTATTGAATAAATTAATTAAAGAAAAAAAATATTTTGTCGATAGAATAAAAATAACTAACAAAGAAAACAAGGAAGTTTGGAACACATTTAAGCAAATATCAAAAACTCCTAATGAATGTTTAGGCGCGTATGTTATATCAATGACTTCTACTGCATCAGATATTTTATCTGTGTATTTTTTACAAATTCAAGCAAAAATAAAAAATTTTTTAAGGGTTGTCCCACTTTTTGAAACTTTAGATGACCTAAAAAATGCAAATAGCGTTATGAAAAATTTATTTAAACTTTCTTGGTATAGAAAAATGGCAAACGCTAATCAAGAAGTAATGATTGGATACTCAGACTCAAGTAAAGATGCAGGTAAATTGTCAGCTAGTTGGCATCAATACAAACTTCAAGAGGAATTAAGAGGTTTAGCAAAAAAATATAGTTTTGATTTGGTTTTCTTTCATGGAAGAGGAGGGTCTCCAGGAAGAGGAGGTGGTCCAATTCAGGCAACATTAAAATCCCAACCAGCTGGAACTGTAAATGGAAAAATTAGAATTACTGATCAGGGAGAGGTAATTCAACAAAAATATGGATACAAACCTTTAGCTGAATATAATCTTTGTAGCTACATCGGAGCGGTTATGGACGCTTCTTTAAATCCACCTCCAAGATCTAAGCCTAATTGGCGAGCGTTAATCCAGAACATGTCTGAAATCTCAACATCTGCTTATAGGAAATATTTAAATCAAAGCGAAGACTTTATCAGATACTTTAAAACTGTTACACCTCACAAGTCTTTAGGAAAGCTAGCTATAGGTTCTAGACCAACAAAAAGAAAGAATGTTGATAACATACAAGGTCTAAGAGCGATACCTTGGGTATTTGCTTGGACGCAAATTAGATTAATGTTACCAGCTTGGTTAGGAACAACCGAGGCTTTGAGATATGGATCAATTAAAAAGTTTAAAAAAACTATGATGGACATGGAAAAAAACTGGCCATATTTTGTTTCGACAATGGATATTTTAGATATGGTAATTTCAAAAGTTGATCCAGAAATATCAGTGATTTATGAAAATAATTTGGCAGATGCCCCATTAAGGAGAATTGGTAAAAAACTAAGATATCAATTTGATGCACTGGTCAAATTGCATAATAAAATAACTCCAAAGGAAGTGGTAAAAGAAAGAAAAAAATTTAGAAAAGCACTGTTTATTAGGAGCAATTATACAGAGATGTTAAACATTTTACAGGCGAATATAATGAATAAATTAACAAAGAAAAAATACAAAAAATTGGATAAAAAATTTCTTGATGATGCTTTAATGACATCTATCGCAGGTATATCTGCTGCAATGAAAAATACCGGATAAATGTTTGAATATTTAATTGCTTTTGGAGCAGGGCTTATAAGTTTTTTGTCTCCATGTGTGTTACCTTTAATACCTGGATATATTTCTTATATATCTGGTCAATCATTACAAGAAATACTAAATAAAAAAGAAATAAACTTTTTTCCGTTAATTTTATTTTGTTTAGGGTTCTCTACAGTTTTTGTTCTTTTAGGAGCATCTGCATCATTTTTAGGTCAAACACTTTTACAAAATTCAGAAATATTAAGAATTGTAGCTGGAATAGTTATAATTATTTTCTCTCTTCAATTAATTGGAATAATCAATATTCCCTACTTAAATTTTGAAAAAAGATTCGATGCAAAAGAATCAAGAAATATTCTTTTTCCATATGTAATCGGTGTTGCTTTTGGTTTTGGTTGGACACCATGTATTGGTCCAATTTTAGGTTCAATTTTAGCTTTAGCATCTATTGAGGAAACTTTATCAAGAGCAATTATATTATTAATTTTATACTCATTAGGACTTGCAATTCCTTTTGTTTTATCAGGATATTTAATTCAAAGATTTTTATTATTTTCTAAGAACTTTAGGAAAAATATTAATTTAATATCAAAAATTGGTGGAATTATTCTTTTAGTAACAGGTATTTTGATCCTAACTAACCAATTACAAGCGATTGGATTTTATATAATTGAAATCTTTCCTTTTATGCAAAAATTCGGATAAAAGGTATTAATGAAGATTTATCAAATAGACTCAAGTGCTAGAAAAAAAGGATCAACCTCACGTGCACTTGCTAAAAAACTTTTAGAGAAAATTAAAAAACCTGGAGATAAGGTGATTTATCGTGATTTAGATGATGAAATGTTTTTTGTAAGCGGACTTACAGAGTCGGGTATGAAAATTGATGAAAAAGATCAGACAGAGCACCACAAAAAAATGTTCGAACTTTCTGATAAATTAGTAAAAGAGTTAAAAGAAAGTGATGTGATTATAATTTCAGCTCCTATTTATAATTATGGTCCTCCTGCAACACTTAAAGCTTGGTCAGATTTAGCAGCTAGAATTGGAGAAACATTTAGATTTAAACCTAATGGGAGACGGGAAGGGTTATTAAAAAATAAACATGCCTATTTAGTAATAACCTCTGGAGGAACCAAATTGAACAGTTCTGAGGATTTCTTAACTCCATGGTTAAAATTTATTCTTAATTTTTTTGGAATTGAAAAAGTAGATATTGTCAGTGCAGATCAAATGGCATTAGATTATGAAAAATCAATAAGCGATGCAGAGGCACAAATAGAAAAATTATTTAAAGATTAAACTTTCTTTTTAAATGTCTAAGTTTCCCCTCGGTACTATCAAAATCAATATAACAACCTTGTAAAAATCTTTCACCTTCTTTAGTTTCATAAGATGTTCTACCATGTAGTAATCGATGATTATCCATCATTATTAAGTCTTTAGGCTCAAGTTTAAATTCAATTCTATATTTCTCAGAATTATACATTTCAGATAGTTTCTTTCTTGCTTGATAATAAAGATCTAATTTTTCTTTATCTAAAATTGGAACGTAGTCTAGTCTAGGACTAAATCTAACTTGTCTAAAACTTTTATCATCGTTAAGTTCAATTAATGGAGAGATGTTTTCTAATATTACTTCTTTATCTACAAATCTAAATCTAACTTTTACCTCTGTTAAAATATCATAAAATTCTGGAAATTTACTTCTTAATTCTTCCGTAACAGTATAACCGTCAACTAAAGATGATAGTCCGCCTGATACTTTACTTTCAATACAATGTAATAACTGAATACACGGTACAGGATTTCTATAAGGATTATCAGTATGAGGAGCTAAGGCTAAAGATGTGTAAGCAAGATCATTAGGATCTGGTTTAGATTTAACATTAAAGTATTCTCCAAAATTTGTTCTTCGTACACTTCCTATGGAATTTGCAAATTCTACAATATAGTTTTTTGATGTTGGAATATTCTTTATAATAACAAATCCATATTGATAAAAAGAAACAAGCAAATCATGCATTTCCTTACTTTCATAAAAATCTTTTTGATACTGAAAATTTTTAATATTTTTAAGTCGCGAGTCCCATTTAGTTTTTTCTATTGATTTAATAACAATATCTTCATTAGAAAATTCTAAAGCAATTTTATCAATTTCTAGTTTTGAAGTAACACCATCATTAAAATCAATTTCCAAATATTTTTCATTAATATTTGCTTTATTTATTGAAATATCACTACTCAAGGAAGTAGGATCAAAAAGCCTCTGTTGAGTTCCTTTATCTAGGTATTCTTCGCCATTTACTCTTTCACGTAACCAGAATGGGTGAATTTCTTTTTTTTCAGATCCATTATTGTAAAAAACCTTATTTTGATTTAGCTCAATTTTCATAATTACCACCTGAGGATTATTTAAAATTTAACTTTAATCAACATAAATTAAATAGTATGAGTTCTGTGTGATTAATTTTGATAGAAAAAAATACCCTATATACGCTAGTTTTTTGAATCAATTAGCAAAGGATTTAACTAAGTTCTATAATTCAAAATTGAACAGAACTTTTAAAGTATCTAACAAGCTTAAAGGAAAAGGTTATGATCCAGTAACTACTTCAGACAGAGCTTTTGAAAAATTTATACGTTCAAGGATTAAAAAAAAATTTCCTACACATCAAGTTATTGGTGAAGAATATGGTTCAACAAATTCAAAAAGTGATTATACCTGGGTAATTGACCCTATAGATGGAACAAGATCATACGTTATAGGAAACCCAACTTGGAGTAACTTAATTTCATTAAATTTTAAGGGAATACCAATTCTGGGATTAGCAAACTTTCCAGTTCTTAAAAAATATTATTTAAATTATTCTGATCAACTTGCTTATGTCATTTCTCAAGGAAAAAAGAAAAAATTATCAGTAAATAAAAAAGCTACGTTTAAAAATGTAAAGGTTTCTGCAGCATTTCATGGATGGTTGTCATTAAACAAACAAAAAAAAATTCCAAAAATTTTGAAATTAATGCAATTTCCATGCAGTGATGCATTAAGTTATTCTCACTTAGCGGAGGGAAGAGTTGATATAGTAATACAGTGCTCAAATAAAATTTGGGATATTCATCCACTAATACCAATTATTAAGGCAGCAGGTGGTATCATTAGTACCTGGGATAATAGAGATGCTACTAATGCTGGAAATATCCTGGTCTCTTCAAATAAAAAAATTCATAATAATTTTCTAAAATTATTAAAACCAGTATCAAAATGATACCAGAAAGAGCACAAGTTATTTTAGATTTTTGGTTTAAAGAAACTCCTTTTGAAATACGTTTCAAAAAAGATGAAATCTTTGATAAAAAAATCAGAGATAATTTTCTAAAAGATTATGAGTTTGCGTGTAATAATGAGTATGACGACTGGCAAGATAACCCAATGAGCTGCTTAGCTCTTGTAATTTTGTTTGATCAGTTTTCACGTAATTTATTTAGAGGTGATAAAAGAGCTTTTGATAAGGACCAAAAAACAAGATTAATTGTAAATGACGCAGTTTACTCTGGCTATTTAGAAGCCATGAATGTTGATCAAAGATTTTTTATGCTATTACCTTTAATTCATAGTGAGGAAATTAGTGATCACGAAATGGCATATTATTTATTAAATAAATATTTAAGAGAGCATGAAGAATATCATAAAATTAAAAAGTTTTGGCAGGATCATACAAAAGCTATTAGATTATTTCATAGATATCCACATAGAAATGAAATATTAGGTCGAGAGTCTACAGAAGAAGAAAAAGAATTCTTAAAAGGTCCAAACTCTTCTTGGTAAAATGAATTTAGAGTTTATTTTCAAAATTATTGATAAAGATGATTGGCAAAAAGCCAAACAAATTGGGACTTATGGAGGATCTAAAAAGGATATCGAAGATGGTTACATACATTTCTCAGAGGAAGATCAAGTAGAGGAAACGCTTAGAAGACATTATCCAAAAAAAGAAAATTTACTTTTATTAAAAGTGAATGCATTTAAACTTGAGCACTTACTATGGGAACAAGCTTCAAATGGAGATATGTATCCTCATTTATATTCACCTTTAGATATCTCAAATGTTGAGGAAGAATTCGATTTACCTCTTGATGAGGATGGAAATCATAAACTTCAAGAGATTTTAAAAAAATATCAGTTTAGCCGACCAAGATAATTAACCATTATTACACCAACAATAATTAATATTATTCCTACAATTCCATAAATATTTGGGACCTGATTAAGTTTTAATACTGCAAATAGTACTACTCCCGTTACTGTTAGCCCACTATATGTTGCATAAGCAAAACCAACTGGAAGAGCATGCATTGCTTTTGCAATTGAAAACATTGTAATACACATAAATAGAATGCATAAAACAGATGGAGTTAGTTTTGTAAATCCTTCAGAAATTTTGGCTAAGCTATTAGATGCAATTCCAAAAGAAATACCTAAAGCTAAAAATAAATAACCCAACAAAGGTTTCATATTATTGATTTCCTAATAAATTTACCATTAATACGCCAACTATAATAAATGCTAGTCCTATCATAGAATATAAATTGGGAACTTGATTATATTTAATTACACCCACAATGACTGTTGCAATAATTGTGAGTCCAGCGAAAGAGGCGTAGGTAATTCCCATAGGTATATTTTTCATTACTAATGAAAGTGCATACATACACAATACAATTGTAATTGCTGTAATTATACTTGGAACAAAAAGTGTAAAACCTTCAGCACTTTTTGCAAAACTGTTTGAAGTTACACCTAAAAATACTGCAATACCTAAAAATAAATATGAACTAGCAAGACTCATACAAAGAGTTTAAATGAATTTTGTTAGAATATATAGAATTATTTAAGAGACCATTTAATAGCATCTTCCATTCGATCATCACCCCAGAAGAGTTCATTTTTCACTATAAAAGATGGACTACCAAAAATTTTATTTTCACGAGCTGAATTAGTGTTCTCGTTATATTTTGCCTCTATAATTTCTGATTTTGCCTCAGATATGATTTCATCTTTATTTAAATTTAATTCATCACAAACCTCATTAATGTTAGGTTCTATCGCTGGTTCTTTTCCTTCCTGAAACCATTTTTTATAAGTAAGAATTACAAATTTTTCTCCCCAACCTTTTTCAAAGCCAAGAATTGCGATTTGATTTGCTAAATCAAACTCTGATAAAGGGTAGGGAACTGGTGTCTTAGCAAAAAAACCATATCCTTCTGCTCGTCTTTCAATATCTCTCCACATGTAATTGACTTTATTAATTTTATCTTTTGGAAATGGGATATTATTCATTTCCCTCATAATTGCTCTAACTGAAAAGGGTTTCCAATTAAATTTTACTTGATGTTGTTTTTCAACATCAAGTATTCTTGTTACAGAAAGATAGGTGTAAGTACTTCCTATCGAAAAATAAAAATCAATACCACTCACTTACTTTGGCATAGGTGTAGCACCAGTTTCTAAACTAACAATTTTTCCATTATCATATTTATAAACTGCCATTACAGCCTCTACATTTCCATCATCAAAAGTAACAAATGAATGATGAACACCAACTTCCTCATTTTCATAGACAACTCTTACTTTATCTTGATTTATGTCGCCGCTCATTGCCCATTTGATAACGTCACTTTTGCCTAAAACATTTCCTGACTTATGCATTGTGAATTTAAAATCATCATGCAAAAGATCATTCATCACTGCTTCATCTTTATTTTTTATTGCAGCACTATATTTTTCTAATATAGACATATTATTCCTTTCTATTTATTCACCTGGTTTTTTATAACTTTTTGAAACATCAGCTGCCTTTTTAAATGCACTGTTGTAATCAAATACTTCATGAACCATCAGATCTGACATCATTCCACTATTTAAAACAGTTACTTTCATAGCAAGAACACTTTCATAATCTCCTTCAACACAGAAAAGAACATCAAAACGTCCTCTTAACCATTCATAACTTATTGCTTTTACTCCTAAGCTATCACACATTGATTTCATTACTGCACCTCTATCTGCGTTAGGGTCAGCATGCATTTTTTTTAATAACTCAGGACTTGCCTTTCCAATTACATAAAATTTAGACATTACTCACCCCACATTCCATGAAATTCATATACTACTGCTGGTTTATCTCCAACAACCCATCCATCATGACCTGGTTGTATTGAATATGCATCACCAGCTTTATAAGTTAGTTCAGTTCCATCATTATGTTTTGCACAAACTGCACCTGAGATAATTATACCAAGATGTGTAGCTTGACAGCTGTCGCCACCAACTGTTGGCTTTATGTCTTTTGACCATTGCCAACCAGGTTGCAAAGTAAGTTTCATCAATCTTTGATTTCCAACTTTGACCGCTTCAATTTTAGCATTATTAAAATTATCATTTACTTCATCTGCTTTATCAAAACTTTTTACTTCTATTCCAACCATTTTTCCTCCTTGTTACTAATGATTTAGTTACTAAGTCTAGCAGAGATTAGTCAGTATGTGTAGCCTCAGCTTTCTATTTAACCTTAGTTAAATCATATATTGAGTAACTGTCTAACACTTCATCCATTATTGGCTTTGATACCTCTGTACCTTCTATAAACTTATGAAGTGCAGCTTCATCAGTACAAAATATTTTAAACATTACAGTGCTTTTGTCTGGAGTTACAGTTCCAATTGTTTTTTCAACCACAGCAACTTTAGCCCTTTCAGCAAGTCCTTCAGGAGATTGCATAAATCCCATGAATTTCTCAAAAGTACCTTCTTTTAACTTTGCTACTACTAGCATTTCTTTTTCCATTTTTTCCTCCTATTTTATTATCCTGAAAAATTTTCCATAAAGTCTCCATTCATGGGAGTGATTTTTGCAGAATCTAAGTCAACACCAGCTGCAGCTCTTGCAGCGTGAAGTTCTTTATCATTTTTAAATGCCTCAAACCCCTGCATTGTTGCATATTTTACAATCACTGTAAATTTTGAAGCGTCTTCTTTTGATACACCAGCAAAAATAATGGTTGCACCAAATCCTTTAATTTTTTCAGCATTATCTTTAACCATATCCCTCCATGCTGAAAACGATTTTATATTTTCCTCTATTTTTATAATCATATTTTATCCTCCATAAATTGTTTTAGAAGTTTCCTCTACTTTTTCTTTACCATTTGGTATTAATTTGAAAATAAACGCATAGCAATTATCCATTAAAGTTTTTTGATAAGGTTTACCAAACATTTCATCAACAGTAGAATTTATACTTGAATTTATTTTATCCTCTAAAACACCCTCATTTGTAAGAAATTCTCTAGTAACCTTTGCTGCAGCCAAACTATTTTCTTTGTAAGCTAAATCTCCATTTGGAAGCTCACCTTGTTTAATAAACTGAGTAGATGTAAAAATTCCTGCACATTTTAAAGAATCGGATATTTCTTTATTACTTATTTTTGCATGTGAAGTTGCTGTTAGCAAAATCAATAAAAACGTAAAAATTATTTTTTTCATTTTCCCTTTCTAAAAAGTATATTCACCACTCATTTGATTCATAGAGTGAGCCATACCAGCTTTACCTCTTATATTTTGTCGACTTGAATTACCACTTCCTGAAATATTTTCATATTTTCCTGTTCCACCAACAATAACAAAAGTACCTGTTCCACCTTGGCCACCAGTTCCTTTACCTTTGTAATTAATATAAACCTTTTCACCATCCATTAGATAAAAAGTACACATACCTGTTTCATCGTCAAATTTTCCAGCTACCAATGTTAATCCACCAATGCAATGCATAGTAGATTTGTCAAAAATACTTCCGGGTTCTTTATCCATAAGCCCAGCATTACCATCATATGTAATACTCATATTACCGTTTCCAGCATCCATTGCATTTAATGACCATGATCCTGCTCCAGCAGCATTAAATTTTCCTGTCTCTGCTAATGAGTAATTTGAGATCGTTAAAAAAATTATTAAAAATAAAATTTTCTTCATTTTTACCTCTTTAAATTATTAAATTTAACACAACACTGTTACATAATTGTTAATGAGTCACTCGTGTTTATAGCGCGCGACAGTTATGCAATTTCAGAGCATAAAAAATGTTAATTATGCTGTTTTATTTAATTTAAATATTTGATAATAATTATCTATGATCGAAGAATTTAATGGAATTGTTTATCTAATAATTTTTATTGTTCATTTCCTTGTTTACGCTGTTTATGCTTTTAGAGCCATAGTTGGAACAAAGAGTTTTATGGATCAATATAACATCGATCATTCGGCAGCTGTGATTACAAGATTTTTTGGAGCTCCTTTTGTTGGGTCTTTCCTAATGGCTATTTATATTATGTTCGTTAGAGACGGTGGAGTAAATGGAACTTGGGCGTTCTTTAATTTAGTATTTGTTCAAAATTTAATGTACTTAATATTTGGTATTTATACCATTTACATAAATAAACTTGGACACACTGAAAAGACTAACAGTGAAGGTGTAATAGCTGCTGGAGTACTTACAATTTTAAGTGCTATTCTTACTTACGGATTAGCTGATAAAATTTATATTTAAAACCAATTAGGTATTGGCAGACCTTTTTCTTCTAAAAATTTTTTATTAAACATTTTAGTTGCGTATTTGTCACTTCTATCACAAAGAATAGTAACAATAGTTTTTCCTGGCCCTAACTCTTTTCCCATTCTAATTGCTCCTGCAATATTTATTCCACAGCTTGTACCTAAACTTAATCCTTCGTTTTGAATTAAATCATAAAGAATAGGTAGTGCCTCATGATCATCTATTGAATAAGCATTATCAATCTTAGCTTCACCAAAGTTAGCTGTTACTCTACTTGAACCAATTCCTTCAGTAATTGATCCACCCTCCGATTTAAGTTCACCATTTTTTATGTAATTATAAAGAGCAGAACCTTTTGGATCAGATAGGTAAATTTTTATATCTTTATTCTTTTCTTTAAGAGCATTGCTGACACCTGAAATTGTACCTCCAGTCCCTGAAGAACAAACAAAACCATCTACTTTACCATCAGTTTGTTCCCAGATTTCTTGACCTGTTCCCTCATAATGTCCTCTGGCATTTGCAGTATTATCGAATTGGTTAGCCCAAATCACTCCATTATTATTTGTAGGTCTTAGTTCATCTGCAAGTCTAGCTGCTACTTTTACAAAGTTGTTGTCATCTTTATAAGGCTTAGGTGGAACTAATCTTAATTCAGCTCCAAGGTTTCTAAGTAAATCTTTTTTCTCTTGTGTTTGATTGTCATTCATTACAATTATAGTTTTATAACCAAGAGAATTTCCTAAAAGACCCAAACCTATTCCTGTATTACCAGCTGTTCCCTCGACAACAGTTCCACCTTTAGAAATTAACTTTTTTTCTTGAGCATCTTTAATTAATGCAAGAGCAGCTCTATCTTTTACTGATCCTCCAGGATTTAAAAATTCTGCTTTTCCATAAATGTTACACCCAGTAATTTCAGAGGCTGCTCTGAGTTTAATTAATGGAGTATTTCCTATTCCAGAAATAAAATCGTTTTGGGTATTATTCATTATCTGATTTTTTATCACTATCAGACGTAATTCCATAAGGTTTAAATTCACTATCTGCTATTCCAACATTTCTTGCAGGAATTCCAACCATTACAGCATTTTCTGAAACATCTTTTGTAATGACTGCATTTGCTCCAATTCTAGCACCTTTGCCAACGACAACAGGACCTAATACTTGTGCACCTGAACCAATAACTACATCTTCTTTTATAGTTGGATGTCTTTTCATATTTCGTTGGTGATTTGAATTAATGCTTGGAGCAATTCCACCTAACGTAACCATGTGATAGATAGTTACATTATCCCCAATGTCTGAAGTTTCACCAATCACAACACCCATTCCATGATCTATAAATAAATTTTTTCCAATTTTTGCATTAGGATGAATTTCTATTCCAGTTAAGAATCTTGAAAATTGAGAAATGATTCTTGCTATCAAATGAAATTTTGCAGTACTAAAAAAATTTGCTATTCGATGAAAAAAAACTGCTTTAACACCAGGATAAGTTAATATCAAACTTAACTTTGACCTTGCAGCAGGATCTCTATCAATTATGGATTGTAAAAAATCACTCATATTTCTTTAGTTTAGTTGCTGTTGATTAAAAAATTATATGCCTTATATAGTACTTAATTGCTTAATTTAAAGAGGTTTAAATGTATAAAAACACCAATTGTTTTCATCTAGCCATCCCGTGTGGAGACTTAGAGATCGCAAAAAAGTTTTACAGTGAAACTTTGGGATGTAGATTAGACAACTCAGCACAAGAGTGGGCAGATGTAGATTTTTGGGGCAATGAATTAACCTTACATAAAAGTGAACATAAATTAGATAATGAGAGACACGATGTAGACATGGGTAATGTTTCAGTTCCTCATTTTGGTGTTCATTTATCAAGAAAAGACTTTGATGCTCTAAAACAAAGATTAAAGGATAGTGGAACCAAGTATTACGACGAACCTTATTTGAGATTTAAAGGAACAAAATACGAGCAAGAAACTTTCTTTGTTAAAGATCCAAACGAAAATATTTTAGAAATTAAAACTTTAACTGCAAATCCAGAATAGTCTAAAACTTAAATGGAATACCTAGTATTAGGCTTCTTTACTGGGATAAGCTTAATTTTAGCTATTGGTGCCCAGAATATATTTGTAATAGAACAAGGTTTAAAAAAACAACACGTATTTATTGTTTGTTTAATATGCTCTTTATCAGATCTGATATTAATTTTTTTAGGTATTTTCCTTTTCCATTATTTTAATCAATATTTTAATTCTTTAATTGAACTAATTTTAAATTTATTTTTAATTTTATTTTTAATTCACTTTATTTATAAAAAAATAAAGTCTTATTATTCAGATTTTAATTTTAGCATTGAACCAAATAACATTTCAAAATTAAATATCATACTTAAAACTTTAGGATTTACCTATTTAAATCCACACGTTTATTCTGATACAGTTTTTTTTCTTGGAAATTTTTCAAAAAATTATTTACTAAATCAAAAAATTTTATTTGGGGTAGGTGCGTCTATAGCATCGTTTTTATTCTTTTTTATATTGGGGTATTTATCTAATTATTTATCAGAGTATGCTAAAAGTAAAAAAATTTGGAAAGTAATTAATATATTTATTATAGGTTTTATGACTGTCTTAATTTTTTTTATTATTAAGGAAATGTTGTGAGTAATATTTATGTGGAAGATGTAGGTAAGGGGTTTCCATTTGTTTTTGTTCATGGTTATTTAGGCTCATCTGAAATGTGGAGCCTTCAAAAAGAATTTTTTTCAAAATATTATCGTGTAATAATTCCAGCTCTTCCAGGCTTTGGTGAAAGTCATAATGTTAAATCTTTAGACTCTATAAATAAAATGGCCAGACAAATAATAGATTTACTAGATCAAAAAAATATTGATAAATTTAATTTAATTGGACATTCAATGGGAGGAATGATTGCTCAAGAAATTACAAAAATAATTGGTGATAGAGTTAATAAGTTAATTTGTTTTGCTACCGGATCAATTGGAGAAATACCTGGTAGATTTGAAACAATAGACAAAACAAGAGAAAAATTAAAAAAAGATGGAATTGAGGTTTCATTTTCTAGAGTTCCAAAAAAATGGTTTGTTAAAGGAGATAAAGATAAAAATTATTATTTATGTAAAAATGCAGTTAAAGGTGTTTCTTTAGTGACCGCTGATAATGCTTTATTGGCAATGAAAAACTGGAGTGGCAAAGAAGATTTAAAAAATATAAAGAACGAAACTTTGATTATATGGGGAGACAAAGATACTTCCTACAATTTTGATCAAGTAGAAATATTAAATAAAAACATAAAAAATAGTCGTTTAAAAATTTTTAAAGATTGTGCCCACAATGTTCATTTAGAACAGCCTGATCATTTTAATAATTTAATACAAGAATTTATCTCAGAATAATATTATTATTTAGTCTGTAAACTTTTTTATAAGCACCACTAAATTTTCTTGAAGAATGAAATTTCCCAGGAAAAATTATACATTTTATTTTAGATCGCTTAGCTGAATTTAGGCTTTCTTGTGTGTCTTCAATAGCCAAACAATCGTCAGCTTTAATCTTAAGTTTTTTTAGTGCTAGTAAATATATTGCAGGATTTGGTTTTAATTTTTTAACTAATTTTGAATTACCTACAAAACTAAAATCCTTTTTATTAATTGAATTCCTCAATGAATATAAGATTGCATTTATATTGTTTATAGATGTTGATGAGACAAAAGCTAATTTTATTTTTTTTTTTTTACAAAATAAAATTAAATTTTTAACACCTGGTCTTAATTTAAGCTGGTTTTTTTTAAGGTAATTATTGAATATTTTAGTTTTTAAATTTCTTAAATATGTAGAGTTTACAATTTCTTTATTCTTCTTTGCGTATCTAGATATTCTATCTTTTCCTCCAGATTTATTTAATAAACTTAAATACTCACGCTTAGTCCAATTCCATTTAAGCCCATATTGTTCGAACGCTTTATTGAATGACTTTCTTTGAATCTCTGAAGTTTCAACAATTGATCCAATGGAACCAAAAAGTAAAGCTTTGTAATATTTCAACCTTTTACAGCTCCAGCAGTTAAACCACTAATAACCTGCCTTTGAAAAAACATCACCAACATAAATAAAGGAGCTGTTGCTGAAACTACTGCAGAAACTGCCCACATTAAATTTCCTTCATGTTGATTTGTTCCTAAATAACTTTGAATTTTTGGAACCATAGTATGATTTTCTTGGTTTAAAAGTAATGCGGTTACTGTAAAATCATTGTAAGCAAGCATTAAACTAAATAATCCTGCAGTAATTACTCCTGGCCACATCACTGGCATGATAATATGTCTAAAAGCTTGAAAGTATGAACATCCATCTATCAAAGCACTTTCATCAAGTTCTTTAGGGACTGTTTTAAAAAATGAATACAGTAACCATAAAGTAAATGGTTGATTAATTGCTACTAATACAACTATAGTTGTGGGGAGAATTCCCCATATTTGTAATTGAAAAAATGGAAATAAATATCCTGATACTAGAGTGATGTGAGGCATTGCTCTAAAAATTAATGCTGCAATTAATATCCAAAATGCATATCTTTCAGTTGATCTTGAAAGAGCGTAAGCACCAAGTGTACCTAAAAATAATGAAATGCTTACAACAAATACAGTTACAATTATTGTATTTTTGGATGCTTTCCAAAACTCCCCTTCAGTCCAAGCTTGGGTATATGCATCAGTTGTAAATTTTCCACCAGTTTCAATTAAAGTATTGAAGGCAGAAATAGCATACCACCAATCTGATCTTGAAAAAAAATCAGCCCTAACTTTAAATGATCCCCAAAAAGTCCAAATGAAAGGAAAGCAAGCAATTAAAAGCCAAACAATAATAAAAATTGTATTGAAAGTTTTTAAACTTGTTGATTTTCTATCTAGACCATAATCCATAATTATCTCGCTGTTTTAAATTCTTTCCATGTTCTTATTAAAACTGGAGCTAATAAAATTGCTATACCAACAATCGTCATCATAGAGGTTGCTGCAGCAGATCCAAATAATATGACTTCCTCATTTACTAAATTATCATAGATTAACCATGATAATGATTGTGCACTTCCCTCAGCACTAAAGCCAATTATTGGCTCAAAAACCCTGAAGTTATCCATTAACGAAATCAAAGCTACAAAAGTAACTACAGGATAAATATGCGGCAACACTATATGTTTAATTCTTTGAAACCTTGATGCGCCGTCAATAATTGCAGCTTCTACTGGTTCTTGAGGAACTGTTTGAAGAGCTGCATAAAATACTACAAATGCAAAAGGTGAGTGATGCCAAATTCCATATATAATAATAGTGATCCAGGTTAATGTTTTAGACGATTTTAATGATAAATAAGGATCATTCATTAAATTTTGAATATTGGCTCCAATAATTCCTTGAGAATCTATCATCCAAAATAATACAAGAGACCCTACTAGAGGTGTAACTATCATCGGCAATATCGTACCAAAAATTAGCGGTCCCCTAATTTTTCTTGCAACTGCATTTAAACTTAAAGCAATAATAAATCCTAATAAAAGAACATTTGGTGTAACAAACAAACAATAGGTTAGGGTAAATATTAATGCCTTGTAAAATGGAAGATTGGTTACTTGATCTACGAAAGCACCAAAACTCTCAGTTTCATTCCAAAATTTTTTAATTTCATCAATAGCTAGATGATTTCTATCCACATAAGTTCCAAACCCATTAAATTTACCAAGCGGCTTAGCTTCTCTTAATTTTGTAGTTTCTTCGTTATCTACAACTATTGAAACAGTGCAACCAAAAGGGTCACACTTTTTAACTTCTTTTACTACTTGATCGTGTTGAGCATAAAAAGATTGAATTCCTGTAGAAATGATTGGTAGCCCAATAAACAGGATCATTGCTAAACCTGTTGGTAAAAAAAACCAAAAAAAAGTTTTATTAGGCATTAAATTTTGAGTAAGTGGGGAATTAATCCCCACTTAAAAGTTTTAGATTTTATAGAAAGCCTTGTTCTTTAGCTTTACTAATGTAAGCAGCCTCAACATCTTTTAATGCTTGTTCCGCAGACTCTTTTCCTTGTAAAAACTCAACAATTTCACTTCCTAATGCACCATGCATTAAACCCATTTGTGGTAACATTGGATATGGTTTTGCTCCCATTTTTACAGCTTCAATTACACCAATAGACTTTGGTCCTGGAACAAATCCTTCAACTAACCAAACAGCTTGGTCAGCTGCGTCAGCTACCATTTTCTTGTTTGATGCTGCATGCGCTAAAGCTCTAAATGTTGCTTCTGCGTCTGCATCTGATCTGTTTTTAGCAAGCGTGAAACCATCCCACCATAATGTAGCTGCTGGAATATTTCCACCACCCACTGTAGCTGGTCCAGTTAGTTTTGTTGCTTTAGTAATGTTTGGATCTCCTTCATCATCTAAAAGAGTACCTGATCTTGAAGCCCATAATGTCATTAATGCAACATTACCTGATTCCCATTCAACTTTAATAGCTTCACTATCGTGAGTTAAGTAATCAGGATTACTTAGTTCAGATAATTTTTTAAGCATGTTTAAAGTAGCAACACCTTTTGCGTTGTTAATATTCGGTTGAGCACCGCCTGCTTTAAAGAATTCGCCACCATGACCAATAAACATGTTTACAAACTCTTCTGCTAAATTCCAACCTGCTTTATATGCAGCAGCATAAGGATATTGCATTTTACCTGAAGCTCTAATTTTTTCAGATGCAGCAACTACTTCCTCGTATGTTTTTGGAACTGCTATACCAAGATCCTTCAAAACATCTTCTCTGTAGTATAAATGTTGAGTATTAGCCATAAAAGCTACAGCCATTACTTTTCCATCAATTGTAATTAATTGCGAGTCCTGAATTCCTTTTCCATATTTTTTTACAAGATTATCTAAAGGCCTAATCAAATCTTGGTTCATTAAAGGAACAATAGAACTGTTAGCAGCAATCCTAGCTGAAAACTCAGAAGGATTTGCAGTTAATGCTGGCACTGCGATTTTATTATGCTCAGATGAGTGAGTCACTTTAAAATCAGCACTTCCTTTACATTGTTTAGAAGTTTCAACGAAAGTTCTTAATGCAGGAAAATCATTAGCCAAAATATTTATTGAACCACTTTTAATGTTACAATCTGCAAAAGCAGAAGTTCCAAATAGTAGAAACAATAAAGTAACTAGTATTTTTCTCATATTCTTCTCTCTTTATTTGTTTGTTAAATTATAATTTATGTGCAAAAACTATATCTATTCATCAAAAAGATTAAAAGAGATAATTAAATCACTTTTGACGCAAGCTCTGAGCCTTTCACGAGTGCTTCGAGTTTTTTATAAACTATATTTTCGTCCACATTTCCAAAACCAGCAAAGGTACTAAATCCACAATCAGTACCAGCTAATAGTTGTTCTATATCAATCACTTTTGCATATGTTAAAATTCTATTTTTCACAACTTCAGGGTGCTCAACAAAATTTGTGGTAGAATCTATTACTCCAGGAGCAATAATTTTATCCTTTGGTAATTTTAAATTTTCAAAAGTTTGCCATTCATGAGAATGTCTAGGGTTAGATGACTCAATTAGATAAGTTTGTACATTTGCTTTTAAAGCAATTGGCATTATTTTTTCTAGTGCAATATCATGTAAATGTGGACCTTCATAATTCCCCCAACAAATATGAAGTCTAATATTTGAGCTATCTATATTACTAATCGCACTGTTGAGACATTCAATTTGTTTTTCAGCTCTTAATAAAAATTCATCTTCTGAAAAATCTTTAAATGTCATGTGTCTAGCTAATGCTAAATCAGGACAATCCAACTGAAGTTTTATTCCACTTGACGTAATTTCCTCATATTCTTCTTTCATTATATTTGCCAAGTTTTCTAAATATTCATCATCATTTTTATAAAATTTATTAGGTAAGAAAGCTGATATGACACCTGGTGATGCAGCATTCATGAATCCATTCTTGTGATTATTTTTATTTAAAGCTTCTTTAAAATTATTAATATCTTTTGTTAGAGAAGACTTGTCTTTTACTTTTAATTCATTTGTACAACAAGGTCTTGTATAAGTAGGGGTTCCACCAGTTCTAGCTATTCTTTCTTTAAAAGATGGAAAATCGTCTAAATCTTTTGGTGCTTTTCTTTCACTTTCACCAGAAAAACCATCAATTCTATCCTTAACATAAGTAGCATAACTTATTTTAGACATTTCACCATCGCTGATAAAATCTATACCTACATCGATTTGTTTTTTAACAACCTCATTCACGTCTCTGTTAACTATTTGATCAAATACATCTAAATTTATTTTTTGCTTTTGATCTTTCTTTAATAAAAGATCTGATAATTCATTTGATCTTGGTAGACTCCCAACATGAGTTGTTTTAATTTTGACCATTAATTAATTCATTAAAATTTGTTTCCAGATCGCCACTTCATCAAATAAAACCCATTCTCTTATAACATTTCCATTAGTTATTTCTGCATGATTAATACCCATTATAAAAATATTTTTATTTGTTGCTTTACCAAATTCAGAGGTATCATTTGAATGAACAGCATCTAAAAACCATCTAATTGATGCTTTATAATTTTTATTTGGTTCCTCTAAGTACCCAATGTGTTCAACAGAAAATTTTATATTACTTAAAGCTTCTTTAATTAATTTCCAGAATTTCATAATATCTTCTCTACCATGTCCAATTCTATTACCTGGCCAGTAAATACTTGCTGCTCTGGCATAATCAGAAAAATTATAATCAGTGTTAAAAATTTTATTTAGTATATTTGAATAATTAACTCCAACAGAGTTTTTTGGGACAGTAGTTGATACATACTCTGACTTCATATCGGATTTAGAATTAAATAATTTTTGTGCTTTTTCAAATCCACCTTCATTTTCAATAATTTTTTGAGCAAATTCTTTAGGAGTAAAACCTATCTGTCTAACCATAGCACCTTGATCTCTAACAATCCACTCATCGTAAACCTGATTATCTTTACATGCACAATCTGCAATTACTCTATAATAAATATTTTTTCCTGTTGGTTTACCGTAATAACCATCTCCAAGGTGAGTACCTTTACTCAAAATTCTATGAGAAGAATGATAACCAGTATCATCGTTTCCATTCCAAATAACTTCTTCACCCAACAATTGTCTGTCTGGGAATTCCTTTAATGTTTTAAATGTTGCATCAATAACTGGTTTATTTCCATAAGTAACTCCAAAAGGAGATCTTACAGGGATATCACTGGTATAAAAATCTGCTATAGAGTTAACGTCTTTTTCTTCCCAAATTTGTTTTGTAATCTTGAGAATAAAATCAGGAAAATTTTTATATTTTTTATCAAACCCTTTCATTAGATTTGAGTTACACAGTTCAATAAGCTTTCCTCATCTTCATTAATTTCAATATTTACTTTTGAATTAATAGGAATAGATATTGTATCTTTAGGATTTAGTTTTAATTCAAAATCTTCAAATTTAATTTGCCAACTTCCTTTCTGAGAGAACATTATTGAGGGCTTAGAAAATTTTAAATTTTCTAATATTCCTTTTTTTGCTTTTAAAACTGAAAAGTTAAAACCTGTATACTGATTTATAACAGGATTAAATTTTTTATCTTGAAAATCATTGCCTAATATCTGTATTAAATTAAAACTCTCATTTATTTTATTTTCATATTTAATTCTGTCAGAAAATTTACAAATAAATTTTTCAAGTTCATTTAAATTATAATTATCAAATTTTTTAATTTGTTCAGAAGAAATTGGTTCTAGTAGAGATTTATCTTTAGGAATATCATTTTTAGATAAATCAATTAGAGAATTGTCATTTAAAAGGGCCATTCCTGTCTGTTTGGCTTTTTCTAATACACTTGGTACCCACGTGATTATTCCAGGATCATCTCCACCCAATACAACAAAAATTAATCCCTCTTTATTTCCTGCATTTTCAAATCCTCTAAACATATTAGTAGGCATAGAAATTATATCTCCTGCAGTTAGAATTGTTTCATCTTTACCTTCAGCACCCCAATAGAACCTCCACTTACCAGAATAGATAATAAAAACTTCAGCAGTTGTATGACTATGTAAGCCTGAGCCATTTTTTGGTAGCGCTGAGACAGCCCCTAGATTAAAGCTATGAGGCATCGCTATTTTAACGAATTGTTTACTGTCTTCTGCAACTCCAGGCCCTACAATAGAATAATTTTTTCTTTCCTTGTGTCCTTCGAGCTTTCCCTCAACAAACGGTAAAGTACTTGGAACAAGATCCTCAAACTTTGCTAATCGATTATTCATATTTTTTTAAAGTATATTTTGTGATACTAAATTTATCTAACAAAAAATTTATGCAAATTGAACAATTTGATACAGGTCTTAAGGGTCAGGGGAAAGTAGAAAAAATAGTTATAACTCCTGAGGAAAATTATAATTATAAACAGGTTGTTAGAAAATATTTAGGCACAATAGTAAAAGAAGGTATCTCTAAGCTTGATCAAAATCTTCAAAATGCGTTCTCTAACGATGTTAATATTAATTGTTTTTATCCATTAAATGAATTTATTGGAATAGATGAATTTAAGGAAAGGTTCTGGAAACCTTTATTTAATTCATTTCCTGACATTGAAAGAAGAGAACAGCTAGTAATAAGTGGAGCCTTTAGAGACAAAATTCAAGTTGGAACAATCTCAACTTTATCAGGAGTTTTCAAAAAAACTTGGTTAGGCATCAAACCAAATATGAAAATGGTAAATCTAAAATGCTGTGAAATTCATGAACTTAAGAATAATAAAATTATTGAGAGCTATATTTTGATTGATTTAATAGATCTCTTAATCCAAATTGGATTAAATCCATTAAAGACCTCGAGAGGTTCTGAAGGTAATTGGTTGAACCCAATTAATACAGATGGTGTAAATTTTTTTGAAAAAGATATGCAAGTTTCGAAAGCTAGTTTAGAACAATCACTTATTATGCAGAGAAGTTTAAATATAAAACCTGAATTGGAAGTTTCTTCTGATAAAGATCTTAAGGAAAGATTGATTAATCATCCTCAAAATGATTATTGGCATGATAAAATGGTATGGTATGGACCAAGTGGAATTGGAACAGCGAGAAATTTAGAAGGGTTTGTTGATAATCATCAATTACCCTTTAGAAAAACATTTAAAGTAAGAAATTATTGGAAACTAGGTCACTATTGTGAATTAGGAGATGGAAAATTTTCTTTAACTGCAGGCTGGAATAGTATTCATGCTACATATGGAACTGAAGATTGGCTAGGTTATAAATCTGAAAATCAAAAAGTAACTATGAGAGTTATGGATTTTTATCATCATGATGAAGGAAAAATTCGTGAAAACTGGGTACCAATTGATATAATTCATGTACTAAAACAGATTGGAGTAGATATTTTAGAAAATATAAAAGAATAAAATGGCAAATATAAAATTTACAGGTGTACATAAATCTTTTGGTTCAAATAAAATTATTACTGATTTTAATCTCATAGGAAAAGAAGACGAATTTCTTGTTTTAGTAGGACCATCAGGATGTGGAAAATCAACATTATTAAGAATGATTGCTGGATTAGAAAAAATTGATGAAGGTGAAATTTTTATTAACGATCAAAAAATTAATGAACTTCATCCTTCGAAACGTCAAACTGCAATGGTTTTTCAATCTTACGCTCTTTATCCTCACATGAATGTTTATGAAAATATGTCGTTCGGTTTAAAAATTGAAAAAAGACCAAAAGAGGAAATTAACACAAAAGTGATGCAAGCTGCAAAAATTCTAAAAATTGAAGAACTTCTTGAGAGGAAACCAAAACAATTGTCTGGAGGTCAAAGACAAAGGGTGGCAATAGGAAGAGCTATCACAAGAAATCCAAAAATATTCTTATTCGATGAACCATTATCAAATTTGGATGCTGCTTTAAGGGCTGAAATGAGAGTGGAAATATCAAAATTACACAATCAAATAAAAACTAACATGATATATGTTACTCATGATCAGGTTGAAGCTATGACTTTAGCTGACAGAATAGTTATTTTAAATCAAGGTAATATTGAACAGGTTGGAACTCCAGAGGAAATTTATAATGACCCTGCAAATATTTTTGTAGCTCAATTTATTGGAACACCAAAGATGAATATATTAGAAGTAAGTGAACAAAACATCATCTCTGAAAATACAATTAAGATATTAGAGAACAATATTCAGTTTGATCAATTAAAATTAAATAAATCAAAACATTTTGTAGGTATCAGACCTGAACACTTAAAAGCAAATCAAGAAAATCAGTTCAGTTTTAATCCTGAGATAGAGTTAATAGAAAATTTAGGTAATGAAAAAATTGCTTATATGAAAAAGAGTGAGCATCAATTAAGTGCCAAAGTCCCAAGTAATATAGAAATTGGAAATAAAATTGGATTTGATTTGAGTGACTTATTCATTTTTGATGAAAATGGCAATAGATTAAAGTCATAGTACAACTTACAATTGACTAACTTTAAATTTTCAACATATTTGAGTAAATTTACTAGGAAAAGCATAGGATTTAGAAAAGTAGCTGAATAGTTTGCGAAACATTTTTAAATTAATTATAATTTTATTTATAAATAGGAGGGGAAATGAAGAATATAATAAGACTATTTTGCGTAATATCTTTTTTTATTTCAAGTATTGTTTACGCAGACATAAAGTTTTGGACTACAGAAGTTCAGCCTGCCCGAATGGCTAAGCAAGAGGAAATGGCAAAAGCTTTTGAAGCTAAAACAGGAATTAAAGTAGAGGTGATCCCAGTAGAAGAAAAAGATTTGGGAACTAGAGCTACAGCAGCTGCTGCAGCAGGTGATTTACCTGATGTGATCTACCATACTCTACAATATGTATTACCATGGGCTGAAGCAGGAATTTTAGATGTAGATGCTAATAACGACGTTGTAAAAGACCTAGGTAAAAATACATTTGCACCTGGTGCTCTTAACATGGCTAAAAAGGGTTCAAAGATAGCAGCTGTTCCAGTTGATGGATGGACACAAATGGTTGTTTACAGAAAAGATCTTTTTGAAAATGCAGATTTAGCACCACCAACAAGTTATGCAAACATTGTTGCTGCAGTTGAAAAATTATCAAAACAAAACGGTATGTTTGGTTTTGTTGCTGCAACAAAAACTGATGAAAATTTTATGAGTCAGGTACTAGAGCATGTTCTTTTAGCAAACGGTGTAAATATTGTTAAAAAAGGTGGCATCAAGAAACAAGGTAAAAAACTAAAAGAAGCATTAGAGTTTTATAAAGTAATTGCTAAAGCAAGTCCTCCAGGAGAATTGTACTGGAAACAATCTAGAGCACTTTACTTTGCAGGTAAAACTCCTATGATTATTTGGTCTCCATTTATTATGGATGAACTTGCTGGTTTAAGAGACTCAGCACCACCAACAATTAACAGTGATCCAACTTCACCTGAGCTAGCATCTAAAACTGGCTTCATTACAAATTTTAGTGGGCCTAGTAACAAAAAAGGTGCTGCATGGGCAGATGTTAGATACTTTGGTATAACAGCTGATGCTGATACTGATGAAGCTAAACAATTTATCATGTACTCTATGGATGAGGGTTATGCAAGTACTCTATCAATAGCTCCTGAAGGTAAGTTTCCTGTTAGAAGAGGAAATTCGAGTGACCCTGAGGCATTTACAAAAGCATGGAGTAAATTACCTGTAGGAGTTGATAGAAAAGCTCCTTTGTCAGATCTTTATGACCCAGATGTTATAAATAATATAGTAGCTGGTTTAGATACTGCAAATAGATGGGGTGTTAAAGAGGGTGAACTATCAAGAGCATCAAAAGTCATAAATTCTCAATTTATAAACAGAATCACAAGACTTTATATTGATGATCAAATTGATGTTGATGAAGCTGTTAAAATGATTAACGACTCATTAGCTAAATTCAAATAATTTAATTATAATAAAAAAGCGGATAATATTAATTATCCGCTTTTTTTATGAATGATACTTTAGCAAATACAGAAAAAAAAACTGCATACATATTAACTCTACCTGCAGTCCTTTTAGTTTTTGCAATAATTCTTTTTCCAATTTTTGCAAACATTTGGATCAGCTTCAAAGAAGTTGAATTAAAAGATATAAGAATTCCAGAACCAAGAGCAAAAAAAATTGTTAAATCTGTCTCTGAAGAACCTTCTAAAATAAAAATATTATATAAATTAAGAAATAGCTCATTACTTCAAGAAATCAGAGACGTTTCATTTAAAGATAATTTTCCGAAAAATTTTGAAATTGAAAATTTAGACTCACGATGTGAATATATAAAGTCCTCATTAAAATGTGAATTTGGCAATTGGCCAGCTAAATATAAGGAAAATTTTCAAGTAGTTTTTTCAACAAATGATGGATCAAAAATTGATAAAAAAAGCTTGAAATCTATTAAACCAAAACTAGATGGGAAATCGGATAATATTTTACTTAATACCAACTTTACTCTTAAAAACTTTAAAAAAGTTTTGTTTGAGAATGAATTTGTAGATTTACTACTTACGACTTTTTATTATACATTTTTTGGAACTGTTGGCTCTATTGTATTTGGTATTTTAACTGCTCAAATGGTTAACCAAAAATTTTATGGAAGAACCTTTATGAGAAGTGTTTTACTTTTCCCATACGTTGCTCCAGTTGTTGCTTTGGCTTACACTTGGGAACTACTATTGGACCCAAACAGTGGGACACTTAATAGTTTGTTGTTGAATTATCAAATTATTGAAACTCCAATAAATTTACTTGGACAAAAATATATTCAAATTGGTATTTTTGGTTTTGATTTTAAATTAAGATTAGCACTTACAACAGTTATAATGTTTGAAATTTGGAGGTATTTCCCTTTAGCCTTTTTATTTATTCTTGCAAGACTTCAAGCAATACCAAAAGAATTATATGAAGCAGCTGATGTTGATGGTGCTAGTCCTTTTCAAAAGTTTTTCAAAATTACACTTCCTCAAATTACTGCAGTAATTTCAATTCTTTTTATGATTAGATTTATATGGAATTTTAATAAATTTGAGGATGTATTTTTATTAACTGGAGGAGCATCTGGAACAAGAACTTTACCAATAAATGTTTATCAACAAGGTTTCGCAATATCAGATATTGGAATGGGCTCGGCTGTTTCAATAGTAATTGTTGTATTGCTTTTAATGTTTATGTTTTTTTATTTCAGACTTTTAGGAAAGAGGGTAGATGAGAATTAAGAACACAATTATATACTCGTTAATTTCTACTTTTTTCTTAATTTTTTTAATTTCAATCTGGAAAATATTAGCTACGTTACAGGGTCTAAGCATCAAAAGTTTAAACATAGAAGTACTTTTCATTTTAGGATTTTTAATATCATTAGCTCACCTTGGAATAGCTAATAGAATTAAACCAATATTTAAATCAATAATTTTTTCAACTGTATTTGTTTTTTGTGATGGTTATTTAATTCAAAAATTACCTATTTGGTATAATGTGGGAGTATTTTTAATATTATATTTCTTTAGTTATAAAATTGGCAAATATAGTTTTATAGGTTTAAAAGAAGAGCACTCAACTCAAGTAATTTTATTCGACTTTTTAACTTTATTTGGAATTTTATTTTTTTCATTTGTAATATTATTTCCATTTTACATGATGTTAGTAACAAGTTTTAAGACACAGATTGCATTGTTGGTAAATCCTTTAGATTTCAGTATTAACTTTGGGCAAGATATTAAAGATTTATTTAAATCCTACTTTGTTATTTTTAAATCTTATAAATTTGGTAAGTATATTTTGACTAGTACAATTGTTTCTGTGGGTACAGTTATTATAACCCTTCTTTTTGCAATTCCTGCAGCTTACGCAGTTGCAAGATTGAATTTCTTTGGAAAAACATTTTTGTCTACATCCATACTTATAATATATATGTTTCCAGCAATTGTGCTTGTAATTCCACTTTACACAATTTTTAGTCAATTAGGTTTAAGAAATTCAATAGAGGGTTTATTGATAGTTTATACAGCAACAACTCTTCCTGTAGCAATTTACATGTTGCAAGGGTATTTTAAAAGCATACCTAAAGAATTAGAGGAAGCAGCAATACTAGATAAATTAAGTTGGTTCGGAATTATTACAAAAATTATAATTCCTTTAAGTATCCCAGCTATTTCTTCTGTGGCACTATATGTATTTATGATAGCATGGAATGAGTTTCTATTTTCTTTGATGTTTTTGGATAATCCAAATTCATTTACATTATCAAGAGCAATTCAATATTTAAGTGGAGATGCCGAAACACCTAGACAATATTTAATGGCAGGATCAGTTGTTGTTACATTACCTGTATTATTTATATTTGTTTATTTCGAAAAGTATCTAGTAAGCGGTCTAACAGCAGGTAGTGTAAAGGGTTAATGAAAATTTCAATTAATAAAGCCAAAAAAACTTTACTTGCTAACAGAAGAAGAGGTTACACTTTACCAACTAATAATAAACTTTACCCAGCTCAATGGAATTGGGACTCCGGTTTTATAGCATTAGGATATTCTTATTTTAACTTAAATTTCGCATTAAAAGAAATTAACACATTACTCGATGGGCAATGGAAGAATGGAATGGTTCCACACATTTTATTTCATAATACAAAAACAAACTATTATCCAAATTATACTGCATGGAATTGTGGTAATAAAATTCATTCTTCTGGAATAACTCAGCCACCAATATTAGCAACAATTATAAAGGAAATTTTAGATAAAAATAAAATTACCAAATCGCAACTTTTAAATATAAAAAAAATAATTAAAAAAATTAAAAAATTTCATGAATGGTTAATTCAATTTAGAGATCCAAAAAAAACCGGTTTAGTATCAATTTTACATCCTTGGGAGAGTGGATACGATAATTCTCCAATATGGGATGAACCAATGAAAAAAATAAAAATTGAAAAAAATATAAAATACAAAAGAGCTGATAATAAGGTTGTAAATCCAGATTATAGACCACTTCAAATTGATTACGACAGGTATGTCACAATCAAAAATAACTTAAGAAAAATTAGATACAATCCAAAAAAAGTTTATAAATCGTCTTTTTTTAATGTAGTAGATGTTGGTTTTAATTCTATCTTTTTAAAAGCAAATAAAGATCTATTAAAGTTGCTAGAAAAGTTTGACTTAAAACAAACAAAAATTAGCAATTATATAAAATTAACAGAAAAAAATTTTTTTAAATTATACGATAAAAAAAAAGAAACTTTTTTTTCAAAAGATATAAGAAATAATAGAAAAATATTCATTCCTTCGATAACTAATTATTTTATACTATTTGCTGATTTGAATAATGATAAAATAAATAAAAAACTTATTAAAAATCTTAAAAAACATAATACTAAAGATAAATATTTCTTTTCATCTATAAAACCAAATCACAAAAGCTTTGAGGAAAAAAGATACTGGCGAGGACCTGTTTGGATTAATTGCAATTGGTTTCTTTACAAAGGATTAAAAAACAAAGATAAATATTTTTCTAATCTTATAAAAAAGAGAACTATTCAATTATTAGAAAAAAAAGGTTTTTTTGAATATTTTAGCTGTAAGAGTGGTAAACCGATGGGTGCAAAAAATTTTTCGTGGTCAGCAGCTCTTTATCTAGATTTAAGGTTAAATAAAAATTAATCTTTTATTTTTTCCCATTCGGCCATTCCACCTGAAATATTTTTAACATTTTTTACTCCCATATCTTTCATTGTTTTAGTAGCAAGAGTACCTTGACCGCCAACACCACAAAAAACTACAAATTCTTTATCTGGATTATTTTTAAAAATATCATTTTCTAGAGGACTTCCTTCTGCTAAATAAAATTCCAGTAATCCTCTATCCATATGAATGGCATTTCCTATTGTGCCCTTAGAAAAGCTTTCTTTATCTCTTACGTCAATAAATTGGACATTAGAGTCATTTAATTTTTGTTTTGCTTCTTCTGCAGAAATATTTTCTATCTCACTTCCAACACTCATTAACTCATCAAATTTTTTCATATAAAATCCTTTAATAATTAGTTTGAAAAGCCGTATTTTCTTAATCTAACATCACCTGTTCGAGCATGAGCTTCCATGCCTTCGTATCTAGAAATTCTAGCACAAGCTGCTCCCACTTCTTTCGTTGCTTCTTTACTCATTCTTTGGAAGCTAAGTGTTTTGATAAATTTTCCAACAAATAAACCGCCTGTATATTTTCCAGCACCTTTTGTTGGTAAAATATGATTTGTACCTGAGCATTTATCACCATAAGCTACTGTTGTTTCTTCTCCAATAAATAAAGAGCCATAATTTTTAAGTCTATCATGATACCATTGTAAATTTTTTGTCTGAACTTCTAAATGCTCTGGCGCATAATCATCACTTACCTTTGCAATTTCCTCATCAGTATCGCATAATATTACTTCTCCATAATCTCTCCATGCTGCACCAGAATTTTCTCTAGGTAAATCTGGAAGATCTTCGATCAATTCAGGAACCCTTTGCAATACATAATCAGCAATTTTTTTGCTTTTTGTAAATAACCATGCAGGAGAATTGTAACCATGCTCAGCTTGTCCAACAAGATCGTAGGCAACCATTTCAGGATCAGCTGTCTCATCTGCAATTACTGCAATTTCTGTTGGTCCTGCAAATAAATCGATACCAACTTTACCAAATAAAAGTCTTTTTGCTTCAGCAACAAATTGATTTCCTGGTCCAACTAAAATATCTGCGGGTGCATTTCCAAATAATCCGTTAGTCATTGCTGCAATAGCTTGAACACCACCTAAATTCATAATTACATCAGCGCCACATAAATCTGCCGTATAAACAATTGATGGATGCACACCAACACCAGGTTTAGGTGAGCTACAGACTATTATATTTTTAACTCCTGCTACTTTGGCTGTTGTAACGCTCATAACTGCAGATGCTATATGAGCATACCTACCAGCTGGGACATAACAACCAGCAGTATTTACCGGAATTAATTTTTGACCTGCAAACAGACCATCGGATAATTCAACTTCAAAATCTTGACCGTAATTTTTTAATTGTGCTTCAGCAAATTTCCTCACTCTTTCATGGGAAAATTGAATATCATCTTTAGTTTTTTGATCTAAGTTTTTTTTAATCTCCTCAATTTTTTCTTTAGAAATAATTACATCACCTTCATATTTGTCAAATTTTTTTGAAAGTTCTTTACATCCCTCTTCTTTGGTTTTTTCAATATCTTTTAAAATATTTTCAACTATTTCTCGCGTCTTAGTATCATCTGTAGAGGAAGTTTTAGGTGATCTTTTTAGATATGTTATAGCCATTTTTCTCCTTTAAAATTAAGTTTATTTAAATGAAATTTTTTTAAATTTCAATGAAACATTTAGTCTAAAGCAACCACAGCAGCAGCAATCGATGCTAGTCTTGCTTGTGCTTCATCTGATCTACTTGTTATTACCACAGGCACTTTCCCTCCAACAACTACTCCTGCGGCACATGCACCACTGAAATAAATAAGCATTTTTACCAATGCATTTCCAGTCTCAACACTTGGTACCAACAATACATCTGCTTCTCCAGCAACTAAGTTTTTAATTCCTTTAATCGCTGCTGACTTTTTTGAAATACTATTATCAAATGCCAATGGACCAAAAACATCAGCATTTAAATTTTCTTTTTCAGCTAATTTAGTAATTTCTGCAGCTTCAATCGAACTTGGTACACTTTCTAAAACTTCTTCAGTTGCAGACAATACAGATATTTTGGGTCTTTCTATTCCTATTCTATTTGAAAAATTAATAACATTTTTTAAAATATGCATTTTTGTTTTCAAATTTGGCAAAACATTTAATGCTCCATCTGTAATAATTAATGGTTTGTCGTCTTTATCAAGGGTCATATGCCAAATATGACTGAGCCTTGTTTTACCTAGCAAATTATATTCACGTTTTAAAACTTCTTTCATTAAAACATCTGTATGAATATGTCCTTTAACTATTATTTGCACCTTACCTTCACTTGCTAATTTAGCTGAAATTTTAGCAGTTTCATTTTCTACAGGCTCATGGATAAGTTCATATTTAGAAATATCCCATTTTATATCTTCAGCACATTTTTGTATTTCAACTTCATGACCTATAAATATTGGCTCAATTAAACCTTCATTAACTGCGTCTTGAACTGATAACATGGGCAAAGGTTTACCAGCATTCACAACTGCAACTTTAACTCCCTTTTTTTTATGGGCTAAATCTAACAAGTTATTTGGGCAGATTATTTCTTTGTTTGAAAGCATTTTCCTTAAATAAGTCAAAAAACTCAACATGTATATAGAAAAAAATCGTGTAAACAAATTATGTAAAAAGTTATAATCTAGATATTAAGAGGGCAACACTTTGGAGATTGTAACAAAAATAGCGCCAATTATTTTGGCTTTGATAATGTTGGGCTTAGGCCTTGGATTAAAACTAGAAGATTTTGGAAGAGTATTAAAAACACCAAAAGATTTTATTGTTGGTTTTATTTCTCAATTAATAATTCTTCCAATTGTAGCATACGTATTAATTTTAATTTTTAGGGCACCTCCAGAAATAGCAATAGGGGTTATGATTATAGCTGCTGCTCCAGGAGGTGTTACATCTAATATTATGACAAAATTTGCTGATGGAGATGTTGCATTATCAATATCTTTAACTGCTATAATTAGTTTATTAAGTATAATTACAGTTCCGTTGATAATTTTTACATCTGCAGGTTTACTTGGAATAACAGAAATTTCACAAAATATTTCAATGACAGGAATAGCACTAAAAATGTTTTTAGTTGTAACGGTTCCTGTAATTTTAGGAATGATTATCAGAAAAGTTGCTGAAAATTTCATAGGATCTAAAGTTGGAATTTTTAATAAACTTAATATTGTGTTATTTGTAATTTTTTTCTTTGCAGCATTTTACGAAGAAAAAGAAAATTTAATTAGCTTTATAATGCAAGCTGGTTTAATAACTTTAATATTAAATGTATCGATGATGGTTATTGCTTACTACATTGCAAAAGCTTTTACTTCTGGAATTAAACAAATGAGGTGTATAGCATTAGAATGTGGACTACAAAATGGTACTTTAGCTATATTCGTTTCTACACAAATATTTGGTACCGATATATTGTACGCAATACCAACTGCTGCATATGCATTAATCATGTACATCACAGGATTTATTTTTATTTTTATTTTAAGAAAATCTAATTAAGAATTTATAATTCTTATTTGATTAAAAACTTTATAAATAAAATGACTTAAGCTAATCATATTTTTATTCACCATTCCCTTAGTCGTTATAAAGGCACTATCTTTAGCATTGAATGTAATCAATTTTTTTTCATTTATATGAAGATATTTTTTATCAATTAAATTTTTTAATTTTCTAACAACAGTAGGTCTTGGAATACCTGTTATCTCAGAAATTGACATAGCATTTACACCTCTACTATCAGAACCCATAACTTCTTTATGGAATGAACGCATATTTTTTTTTGGAGTAAAATCTTTATTTTTGACTGCGTTAATTACTACAACCATACCAATACCTAAGGTTTCTAAATCTTTAAGCTCATTTCTCCATCTATTAATATAAATAAACCAAAATTTATTAAACTGATACAAGCAATAAGAAAAATTTTCTTTTATTGCTAATATTATTTCTTTAACAGAATAAACTTTATTTACTAATTTTTCCTTTTTTAAAATTTTATTAAATTCATGTAAGATATTTACAACCTCTGTAAGAGTGTCGACTGCTTTAGCTGAGTACAGGGTATCTCTAACAATATAAATTTTCTTACCAACTCTTTTAATTACTTTTTGTTTTTCTAATTCTAAAACTTTTCGTCTAATGCTTTCTTTCGGAATTCCTAAATCTTTTGAGATATCTGAAATATTAATTTTATCAATCTCAATTGATTTTTTTTCGTAAAACGTTTCGTAGTTAATTTTTAAGCCATTTTGCCTGAAATATATAAGATCTTGATGAATCAAATATATAATTATGACGAACTTATCTATGTCTTTCCAATGATCATAGGCTCTGACGAACCAGTTACTTGTTAAAGTAAAATAAAAGGGTGCTAGTGCGGCAAAGTTATCTTCAATTACTTTATTAATAATTTTCTCATTAATGTGGTCGGATATACTAGGTAAAGTGCTCATGATTTTTAAAAAAACCCAATATGAACAATATCGAATAACGAGTCAACCCATTTTGGACAAATAGATCTATTTAAAAAAAACTAAATTTATGTTTATTTATGTTAATGAGTACAGAAAGCTTAAATAGAACATCTGAAATTATAGAGACCCCTTCTCAATATGTTGAAACTCCAAAAAGAGTTAACGTGGATGTTCTAAAGCAAAGACTTCTAGAAGAAAAAAAGAAGGAAAAAGTTAAACGAACAATAATTTTATCATCTGTTATCGTTTCTTTGGGTGCTCTAACGATGTTAACTTATTAAGGTTTCCAAATCTTTCTTTATTATATCCGGTATAGAAATTTCTTTTTTTGAGTTATTTTTATACCGGGCATATTTATTTTGTCCTGGATACATTATTTCCTTAACACCTTTTATCTTAGGAAGTTTTTTTATTGTTTTAATATTATCTTTAATTCGTTGGTTGTAATTTTTTTGAAATAAATTTGCTTTAAAAGTAATAAATAAATGCCCAATATTTTGTGGACCTGAAAAATCATCAAATGGATCTTTAACTCTTCCTGCGTGGTTTCCTCCAGTTAAAACTCCACTTAATATATCTACCATCCAAGCAAGTCCTGAGCCTCTAAAACCTGCAATTGGTAATTGAACTCCAGCTAATGCTTTTTTAGCATCTGTAGTTGGTTTACCAAATTTATCTAAAGCAACTCCTGCAGGAATTGATTGATTGTTTCTTGCTGCAACTCTTATTTTTCCTCTATTAATCATTGAAATTGACGTATCAAAAATAAATGGAATTTTAGTACCAGTAGGAGATCCAAAACAAATTGGATTTGTTCCAAACAAAGTTTTTAATGCACCATGTGGAGCAACTGCAGGTGGAGCATTTGTATAGATGATTGTAATTAAATTTTTCTTTACCGCTTGTTCTGCGTAATAACCTGATAAACCATAGTGACCACTGTTTTTGACTGCCACCATTCCTATTCCAGTTTTTTGTGCGTGTTTAATTGCAGTTTTAATTGCTAGATCAGCTGCAACAAAACCAATACTATTATTCGCATCTATGTGTGAAATTGAGCGTGAAATTTTTTTAACTTTTATTTTTGGTTTTGGATTAATTAATTTTCTCGAAATTCTTTCACAATACATTTTGATCCTAGATAAACCATGACCATAAGCACCAACTAATTCTGCATTTAGTAATGCTTCAGCACATATTTCTGAGTCTTTTCTTGAAAGAGAGTGTTTTGTAAAAATTTTTATGATTAATTTTTTTAAATTCTGTTGTTTCATAAAAAATAATTATGTTAAAATGTTCTTATATGAAAATAATAGACTCAACAACTTATTTTGAGGAGAAAATGATGATGGATCTTAGATTTAATATTCTAGATCCTTATATTGATAAATTTATAGTTTGTGAGGCAAGATTTACTCATAGTGGAAAAAAAAAAGAAATTAATTTCAATAAAAAAGATTATCCAAAATTTGAGGATAAAATTATACATTTAATAGTTGATAATCAGCCTGAAGATATAATAATGAAAGAAAATATCAGCAGTAAAGAATTGAGATTAAATAGCGTTTCTAGAATTAAGCATCAAAGAAATTTTATTATGAAAACTTTAAAAAATTTTTCTCCTCATGATTACATTATTTATAGCGATAATGATGAAATTCCAAAATTAGATAACTTTGATTTTAAATCTAATAAAGAAAAAATAATAATGTTTAATCAAAAATTATTTTATTATAAATTTAATCTAGGATTACCATATCTGGATTGGTATGGCTCCAAAGCATGCAAGATAAAAAATTTAAAAAATATAGATTTATTAAGACATTCCAAAAATAAAAAATATCCTTTTTATAGGTTTGATACCTTTTTTTCAGATATAAAACATCAAAGCGTAAATTTAATTAAAAATGGTGGATGGCATTTTTCAAATTTGAAAACAATAGAGGAGCTTGAGAGAAAGTACTTAAATGATGAAAATCATGCAGAGTATGAAACCCAAGGACATTCAATGATTAAAATTCAAGAAAGTATTAAAAATAAATATGTAAACTATAATCATAAAGCAAAAAAAGAATCCAATGAGAAATTTAACCGTACTAAATTGGAAAAAATAGAGAAATCCTCTTTACCCAAATATCTGATAAATAATCTTGATAAATATAAAAATTGGTTTGACTGATTATCCTTTGCCACGCCAAGGTATTGTTTTGTCGATTATTTTTCTTAATGTAATATCAAATAAAAGACCTAGAAGACCCATAATAAATATTGTTATCCAAATCACTTCATATTGGAAATATTTTTTTGCAACATTTTCAACAAAACCAATACCTGTTGTACCTGCTAAAAATTCTGCAGCAACAAGTGTTCCCCAACACATACCAACAGCTACTCTAATTCCTGTTAGAATTTCAGGTAGTGAATTAGGGAAAATAACATATCTTAAAATTTGTTTTTTAGTAGCTCCTAGTGAGTGTGCTGCATGGATTTTTGAAAGTTGTGTTCCTGATGCACCAGCTCTTGCAGAAATAATCATAATTGAAAGTGAGACCATGAATAATAAAAATATTTTACCCGTATTATCTATTCCAAGAACTGAAATAATCAATGGCGCCCAAGCTAAAGGTGGAACAGGTCTGTATAATTCGATTAAAGGATCAAAGAAGCCTTTAGCAAATCGATTTAAACCCATAAATAACCCCAATGGGACCCCAATAAGAATTCCAAATACTAAACCTAAAAATACTCTTAAGAATGAATCCCATATGTGTCCATATGGAACAGGCACTTTAAATAATTTAAATTCACCAGTAACAACTTTTAAAACGTTACTTTTAAAGTTTTCTTTTACAATTCCATCTTTTGTATGCACTGGATATTCTCCAGGTAATATATCTGCTATCCAATCTGGTAAAATAAATCCAATCATTCTACTTACATCAACCATCTCAATCCATAAAAGTGGAATATTTTTGTAGCCAACACTTGGTTTTGACATCAGTATGAATTTATTAAACGTATCAGATGGTTTTGGTAGCCATCTTCCTGAACCCTGTTCTGAACATGTAGGTCCACTTGCGACTATTGTACCAGCTGGGAATAAAAGAATATCTATTAATCTTAATCCACCTTGCTCTTTATTTTGTAATTCATCAAACTCTATTATTGCTGCTTGCATTTCATTTAATGCATTAGGAGGATAGATGCTTGCAAACTCAATTCTTCTTGCAATTTTAACAATATTTTTTGCATAGTCAGATGCTATTTCCTCACTATCATCTAATCCTTTTCTGTAAGCTTTAATATCATCTTTAAGTTTTTCGATTGCACTTTTGAACTGTGGGTTATGGTTTTTTAATTTAAAAAATTTGTCGTCAATTTTTTTTAGTTCTGCTGCAGCAGCATGAAATTTTAAACCTTTATTCGTTTGAGGTACAGTTGGTATTTCTATTGTGTTTTCTATAGAACCACTCCCAGAATCTATTGTTGTAATTCCCCAACCACCTTGTTCATTAATAAGTTTTTGTCTTTCATTTTTTTCAGCATCAGTTTCAAAAGGATAATCTTTCTTTTGGAAATTTAAACTCAAAAGTTTTATTTCCTCTGTCATTTCTTTAATTTTAATTTTAGTTTCCATTTCCATAAGCTCTTCACTAGTTAAGAAAGGAATTAATTTAGATGTTCTATCAATATAGCTTACTAGAATTGTTTTTTGCTGATCATTTAAATCTGGAGATCCATTTATTTCATTAGTAATTTTTTTAAGGTTCTTATTTTCAATTTTTATAATTGATGTGCTTTTGAATTCTCTTTCTTGAATAGGAAATTGGTATTTTAATCCTAATAACGACTCGTTAATTTTAGCTACTTGGCATAATTCATTTGCTGATTTTGGATAAAAACCTTTTGCTATATCCCATGAATAATAAAGCCATAGCATCAATATTGCACTACTACCGACAATTACCCAGTGTGTTCCACCTTTAGCTCTTTCCGGATTACCAAAGACGGCATCAACCTTTTCAGTTCTAATTAATCTTCTTCCATAAAGAATACATCCAATTACAGCCACAAATATTAAGATGGTTACAAATTGGGTTAACATTTAATTTTCTTTCCCCATTATTTCTTCCTCCATATTCCAAATCATGGATAAAATTTCTTCTCTTGTAGATGAAAACTCTTTGTTTTTTTTTATTTCTCTTAAGTCTTGTGTAAGACCCATTTCTGCAAAAGGAAGATTGTACTCTTTATGTATACGCCCTGGTCTTGGTGCCATTACATATAATCTTTCTCCAAGTAACAATGCTTCTTCAACAGAGTGTGTAATTAATATTATTGTTTTTCCTGTTTCTTTCCAAATTTTTAAAACTAAAGACTGCATTTTTTCTCTTGTTAATGCATCTAATGCACCTAATGGCTCATCCATTAAAATTAAATCAGGATCATTTATTAGACACCTTGCTAGCGCAACTCTTTGCTGCATACCTCCAGATAATTGATAAGTAGGTGTGTTACCAAAACCTTTAAGTCCAACTATATCTAACCATTCATCAACTTTCTTTGCTGTAACTTCAGGATCTTCTTTTTTCATCCTAAGCCCGAAATTTACATTCTCAGCTACCGTTAACCATTCAAATAAAGCACCTTGTTGAAAAACCATTCCTCGTTCAACACCAGGACCATCAATTTCGTTATTGTTAAGAGTTATTTTTCCTGAGGTAGGTCTTAAAAATCCTGCAGTAATATTTAATAAAGTTGTTTTTCCACAACCAGAGGGACCAAGCACTGTAAGTAACTCTCCTTGTTTTAAGGTAAAACTTACATCCTTTAAAGCATGAACAGTTTCTCCTTTTGGAGTTTTAAAAATCATGTTTAGATTTTGAGAAATCAGATCACTCATAACTGTCTTATATTAGAAATTTTAAAAAAAAATAGGCACCAATTATTAAATTAGTGCCTATTAAAAGTTTTAAACCTTTAAAATTATAAAGGTAAGAAACTAGTATCTACGTTTCCACCTGGAGTTCCCATTCCTTCTAGGAACTTATGTAGATTTCCACTTTCCATAGATGATTTAGTTTCTTCTGGAGTTAAGAATTTAAATCCGCTTAAAGTATCTTTCATATCTGCAACTTTCATTTCAGATGCTTTAGACATTGAATTCATATCACTTTTTCCTGCAGCGTATCTAGCATTTGCTTCATGAGTTACTTCGATAAAAGTTCTCAACATACCTGGATTTTCTTTCATAAACTTGTCAGTTACTGAAGTAATATCAATACCTAAAATACCAGCATCTCTAGCTTCTTGAACTGTTAAAAGTCTTGAACCAACTGCAGTTGCAGCTTTGATAGAATTACCACCAAATAAACATGCCATAACAACATCACCGCTTACTAATGCAGCAGCACCTTCTTCAGGGTCCATTTGAATAATATCCATTTTACCTCTGTCAGCACCAACAACTTTCATGCTTTCATCAAAAACGTATTCAGCCATTGTTCCTAATGGAACAGCAACCTTTTTACCTTCCAATTCAGTGGCGTTTGCTTTTGTAATTCCAGAAGCGTTAGATGTAACACAAGTAGTTCCACCCATTCCGTATTCCATAGCAATATCAACTAATTTGATAGGTGCATTAGATTTTACAGCATTGATAAAAGGCACTAATCCTTGAGAGTAAGAAATATCAATATCTCCTGCTAACATTGCATCAGTCATAGCTCCACCATTAGTGAAGTTTGTCCATTTTACTGGAACACCAAGAGCTTTAGCAAAATTCTTTTTTTGCATGTCCTCTAAATTTGGACTTGGCCATTCTAAAAAATATGCAACTCTAACTTCATTTGCAGCTGAATTAGCAACTGAAATTGATAGGTTAAGTGCAAAAATAGATCCTAGAATAAAACTTAGTATTTTTTTCATTTATTCCCCTATGTTTAATTAATTAAATTATCGATATTTAAGTTTAAATTGAGCTCGAAGTAAAACAAAAAAAGAAACTTATACAATCTTTGGTTGTGTCAATAATGTGGTAGTTAATCCATTTATTTTAGTCTAAAGAGGCTTTAAGATTAAATTAAATTATTTTATAGAAAAAAATTTTTATGAGCACACAAAACAAAACAGCAATTCCAAATTCTTTAAATGAGCATTGGATGCCATTTACATCCAACAAAGACTTCAAAGAGAACCCAAGATTAATTGTTGAGGCAAAAGGTGTGTATTTAAAAAACCATCAAGGTCAAACTCAAATTGATGCAAGTTCTGGATTATTTTGTAATCCATTAGGTCATGGTAGACAAGAAATTATTGATGCAATAACAAATCAATTAAAAACTTTAGATTATTGTCAACCTTTCCAACAAGGTTTTGGAGGATCATTTGAACTAGCAACAAGGATTTCAAAACATACTCCGGGAAATCTAAATAGAATGTTTTATACTATTTGTGGATCAACAGCTGTTGAGACTGCAATCAAGATTGCGATAGCATATCATAGAGCAAGAGGAGATAGTCAAAGATTTAGATTTGTAGGAAGAGAAAGAGGTTATCATGGAATGAATATTGGTGCGACCTCTGTAGGTGGTATGGTGAATAATGTTAAAACTTTTGCAAGTGTTTTAATGCCAGGTGTTGTTCATATGAGACATACACATTTGCCAGAGCATAAGTTTGTAAGTGGTCAACCTGAAACAGGTGTTGAGTTAGCGGAAGATTTAGAAAGAATTTGTATGAACTTTGGAGCTGAAAATATAGCAGCTTGTATTGTTGAACCTATTGCAGGATCAACAGGTACATTAGTTCCACCAAAAGGATATCTACAAAGATTAAGAGAGATTTGTGATAAACATGGAATACTTTTAATTTTTGACGAAGTAATAACGGGTTGGGGAAGAACTGGTTCTCCATTTGCATCACAAGAGTATGGTGTAACACCAGACATGATGACAATGGCAAAAGCTACTACAAACGGGATTAGTCCAATGGGTGTTGTTGCGTGTAAAGAAGATATTTATGATGCTATTGCAGAAAATGCTCCAAAAGGAACAATAGAATTATTTCATGGATATACTTATTCAGGAATTCCAATTTCTGTAGCTGCTGGACTAGCTGTACAAGACATCATTGAGAAAGATGATATTTTCAATAGAGCTAAAAATTTAGCACCTTATTTCCAAGAAGGTTTAATGTCTTTAAAAGATATTGATGTTGTTGATAACATTAGAGGTTATGGAATGATGGGTGGTATAGATATTGTTACGGACAAAAAACCAGGTGCTGCAGGACTTACTTGTTTTAAACATTGCTATGAAGCAGGTGTAAATTTCAAAGCTACAGGTGATTGTTTAATTATTGCTCCTATGTTTATTTGTGAAAAAAAACACATTGATGAGATTATCGAAAAACTTAGAACTGGAATAACAAATTACGCAAAAAGCAAAAAGAATTAATTTTTGTTTATGAAAATTGGAGTTCCTAAAGAAATAAAACCTCAGGAAAATAGAATTGGTTTAACACCTGACAGTGTTAAAACTTTAGTTTCAGAAGGTCATGAAGTATTGGTTGAAAACAATGGTGGATTTGAAGCTGGATTTGAGAATGATCAATATATAAAAGCTGGAGCTAAAATTGCTGATACAGCAGCTGATATTTTTAATGATACAGAAATAATAGTTAAAGTTAAAGAGCCACAAAAAGTGGAAGTAGATATGATAAGAGAAAATCAAATTGTATATACTTATTTTCATTTAGCTGCTGCAAAGGAATTAACCGAGGGGTTAATAAAATCTAAAAGTATTAATATAGCATACGAAACAGTTACAGATGATAATGGAAGATTGCCTTTACTTGCGCCTATGAGTGCAGTTGCAGGAAGAATGTCTGTACAAGCAGGTGCTCATTGTTTGGAGAAAAACCAAAGCGGTAGAGGCTTACTCTTAGGTGGTGCACCAGGTGTAACAGGTGGAACGGTAGTTATATTAGGTGGAGGAGTTGTTGGAGAAAATGCTGCTGTGATTGCAACTGGTATGCAAGCTAAAGTTCATATTGTAGATAAATCAGAGACTAGATTAAAACAACTTGTTGAAATGTTTGGAGATAAAATTATTCCAGAACAAAGTGATAAAACCGATTTAGATAAACTAGTTGCTGAGGCAGATCTTTTAGTAGGCGGAGTATTAATTCCAGGTGCAGAAGCACCAAAATTAATTACCAAAGAAATGATTAAAACAATGAAAAGAGGTTCTGTAATTGTTGATGTTGCTATAGATCAAGGTGGATGTGTTGAAACAAGTAAACCTACAACACACGGTGATCCAACTTATATAGTTGATGATGTAGTTCATTATTGTGTAGCAAATATGCCTGGTGGTGTTCCTAGAACATCAACATTGGCATTAAATAATGCAACTTTACCTTTCTTAGTTAAACTTGCTAACAAAGGTTATCAAAAAGCATTAAGTGAAGATAAAAACTTTTTAGCAGGGTTAAATGTTCATAAAGGTCAAGTAACCTATAAGGCTGTTGCAGATGTCTTTGGGCATAGTTTTGTAGAACCCGGAGAAGCTATCAAACATTAGAAATGGAAAAAAACTATCCTTCAAGCGCAAAGGTAGTTGTAATAGGAGGTGGTGTTGCTGGCACTTCTTGTGCTTACCATTTAGCCAATTTTGGTTGGAAAGATGTAGTTTTATTAGAAAGAGATCAATTAACCTCTGGTACAACCTGGCATGCAGCAGGTTTAATAGGGCAATTAGGAGCAACTTCTACAATTACAAAATTAAGAAAATATTCTTTAGATCTTTATAAAGAGTTAGAAAAAATAACAGGTTTATCAACTGGCCTTAAACAGAATGGATCAATAACAGTAGCCTCTTCCAAAGAAAGAATGCAGGAGTTGTTAAGGCAAGCTACAACTGCACAACTATCTAATGTTGAAGTTGAGGTTTTAAATCAACAAAGAATAAAAGAATTATATCCAGTAGTAGAAAATCAGGATCTAGTAGGTGGTGTATATATGCCAAAAGATGGTCAGGCAGATCCTGTTGGAGTTACCAATGTATTGGCTAAAGCAGCTAAAATGTCGGGTGTTCAAATATTTGAGAAGACACCAGTAAAAAAAATTTTATTAAGAAATAAAAGAATATGTGGCGTTGAAACTTCTAAAGGAAAAATTGATTGTGAATATGTAGTTTTAGCTACAGGAATGTGGTCAAGACAAATTGGAGAAGATATTGGTGTTAGTGTTCCTTTATATCCTAATGAACACTTCTATATCATTACAGAGTCAATGAAAGATCTTCCAAAAGATTTACCTGTTTTAAGGGATTACAATGCTTGTCTTTATCTAAAAGAAGATGCTGGAAAAATGTTAGTTGGAATTTTTGAACCTAATGCAAAACCTGCTTTTAAAGATAGTGGCAGAGTTCCTGATGATTTTTCATTTGGAGAATTTCCTGATGATTTTGATCACTTTGAACTTTATCTTGAGAAATCTTTTCTCAGACTTCCGATGTTAGAAAACGTAGGAATAAGAAAATTTTTTTCAGGACCTGAGTCATTTACTCCTGATACACAGTATTTACTTGGAGAAACACCTGAAGTAAAAAATCTTTATACTTGTTGTGGTTTTAATAGTATCGGAATCGCAAGTTCAGGAGGTGCAGGTAGAGTTACAGCTGAATGGATGATTAATGGTCATATAAATGAAGATTTATTTTCGCTAGATATTAAAAGATTTCAAAAGTTTCATTCTTCAAAAAAATTTATCATGGATAGGGTTACCGAAACTTTGGGGGACCTTTATGGTATGCATTGGCCTTTTAAACAACACTCAACATCAAGAAATGTAAAATTATTACCTTATCATGATGAATTAAAAAAAGCAGGAGCTTGTTTTGGTGTAGCAGGAGGTTTTGAAAGACCTATGTGGTATTCCTTAAATGGAGAAAAATCAGCATATAAATATAGTTTCAATTATCAAAATTGGTACCCATCAGCAAAATATGAAACAACAAATGCGCGAAAAAATGTTGGGCTGTTTGATTTTTCATCTTTTTCTAAATTTGACTTAAAAGGTGAAAAAACTCATAGTAATTTACAAAAAATTTGTACAGCTCATATTAAAAATGAAATTGGTAAATCCACTTATACTCACATGCTAAATGAAGATGGTGGTATTGAAACAGATTTAACGGTTGTTTGTATAGATAAAAATCATTTTAGAATAGTTAGTTCAGCATCCACAAGAGAAAGAGATAAACATCATATCCTTAAACATTTGTCTGATGAAGTTGTGTTTGTTGATGTCACTGAAAACATTTGTTGCCTTGGCTTGTTTGGTCCTAAAAGTAGAAATATGATTCAAAAGATAAGTAGTGACGATTTTAGTTCTGAAAATTTTAAATTTAGTACAGGTAAAAATATAAACATACTTGATATTAAAGTTTGGGCACAAAGAATATCTTATGTTGGTGAACTTGGCTTTGAATTATATGTCAATAAAGAAAATGCATTAAAGTTATATAAAATTCTGATTGAAGAAGGTAAAAATTTTGACTTATCTCATTGTGGCATGCATGCAATGGATATAATGAGAATGGAAAGTGGTTTTTTACACTGGGGCCATGATATTTCCCCAGAAGAAAATCAGTATCAAGCTGGTTTAAAGTTTACTATTAGTTTTAAAAAAAATACTAATTTTATTGGAAAAGATGCTTTACTTAAAATTAAAGATAAATCTTTAGAGAAAACAATGATGATGTTTACATTAAAAGATAGCAAACCCGGTGTACCTTTGTTGTTACATGACGAACCCATTTATCTAGATGATAAAATAATTGGAAAAACAACATCAGGTAATTATTCATTCTGCTTTGATAAAAATTTGTCATTTGGCTACGTTAATTCAGGAAACACAATAGAAACGCTTAAAGACAAAAATTTATTTATCGAAGTTGAGAAGATCAAATACCCAGTCGAAATTCTCTCAAAACCGTTAAATACAAAAGATTTTAGAGGAGCTTAGTTTATCCAATTTTATTGTATTTAGGCTAATTACCTGGTTAAATTAACTGTGGAAAAAAAAGATCAAGATAATTCGTTATTTAATTCTGATATTTCTTTAAAGAATGATTTAAAATCAGATAAGATAAAAACTACTGATGTAAATATTTTACTTAATAGAGTAAGATTAGATGAAAAAAGAACTTTAAAAAAAAGAATTTTTTTTTCAATTATTTTAGCTGGTTTAGTTAGCTCATTAGCTGTTTATTTTATTATTTAGTTTGGAATTTGATTTAAAAAGTTTATTGAAACAAAAAAGATTTATATTATAAATCATTAATCAATTAAGGCGGGGTAGCTCAGTTGGTTAGAGCGCGGGACTCATAAGCCCGAGGTCAGTGGTTCGATCCCACTTCCCGCTACCATGAATTATGAAAGATATTTATATAACTTGGGATGATTATCACAATAAGATTGAGCAATTGGCTAAAAAAATTCACGAGGACAATTTAAAATTTAATCAAATTATTTGTATTGCAAAAGGTGGATTGAGAGTAGGAGACGTTTTTAGTAGACTTTTCAATATTCCTTTAGCTATATTATCTGTTGAGTCTTATCATGGTGATAGTGATGATATTAAAAATCAACAAGGACAGTTTACTTTTTCAAGAGATTTAGCAAAAACTACTCCAAATTTAGGCTCACATGTTTTATTAGTTGATGATTTAGCAGATTCGGGGAAAACTTTAATTAAAAGTATTAAATGGTTAGAGCACTTTTATGGATTTTATTTAGAAGAAAAAATTAAAACTGCAGTTATATGGCACAAATCAACTTCAAAATTTAAACCTGATTATTCTGTAGATTACTTAAAAGATTCTCCCTGGATTCATATGCCTTTTGAGAAATATGAAACTACAAATATAAAAGATTTTAAATTTAAATAATTAATTATTTTATTAAACTATCATTAAACTGATTTGACACTCTAACAAATGTTGTACATTTACTTAATTGTTTAAGTGAAGGTGCACCAACATAAGTACAACTGCTTCTTACACCTCCAAGAATATTTAAGATTGTATCATTAATTTTACCTCTATATTTTACTCTTACTTTACGTCCTTCACTACTTCGATAATCTGATAATCCGCCATAATGTTTTTTATTAGCAACTTCAGAACTAGATCCATAAAATTCTATATATTTTTCTCCATTAACTTTAACAATTTTACCATTTCCTTCATCATGTCCAGCCAGCAAACCTCCAAGCATTACAAAATCTGCACCACCTCCAAAACCTTTGGCAACATCACCTGGACATGTGCACCCTCCATCTGCAATTACATGTGCACCTAGTCCATGTGCTGCATCTGCACATTCGATTACTGCACTTAATTGCGGATAGCCTACACCAGTTTGAATTCTTGTTGTGCAAACACTTCCAGGTCCAATTCCAACTTTAACAATATCTGCTCCACTTAAAACTAATTCTTGAGTCATATCAGCTGTTACTACGTTACCAGCAATGATTGTTTTGGTTGGATATTTATCTCTTACTGATTTAATGAAATTAGTAAAATGCTCTGTGTATCCATTAGCAACGTCAATACAAATAAATTTAAAAAAACCAAATTCTTTTAAAACTTTATCTAAATTTAGAAAATCTTCTTTTTTTATACCAACACTAAGTGCAATATTTGGATATATTTTTTTTATATTTTTATTTTGTTTAATTTTTTTAACATCATGTTGTTTTGTTAATGAGGTAATCATTCCATATTCATTTAATTTTTCAGCGACACTTAACTCTCCAACACCATCCATGTTTGCTGCCATTATTGGAATACCTGACCATTCATTTTTGCTATATTTGAATCTGTACGTTCTAAAAAGATTTACGTCTTTACGGCTTTTTAATGTACTTCTTTTAGGCCTAAATAGTACATCTGAATAATCTAGTTTTAATTCTTCCTCAATTCTCATAAGAATTAAAGTTATATCTATAAATACTTATTTCAAATTAATTAATTACCTGTGGATAAGTCCTTAAAAAAATATATTTATTAGATTTAACAATATTATTTAATATTTTTAATACAACTTTTAAACTTATCTACATTCATTGATTGTTTTGTAGGATAGTTTTTATTAAATAATTTTCTTGCAGAGATGGATTTTATTTTTTTGTTGAATGTTTTTGCAAAATTAAAAACAGTTTGTTTTTTTCCTCCTACATTTATTATCCCTTTTTCATCAATAATTTTTGTTAAATTTTTAGCCAAATCTTCTTGAAACATAAAATTCATTTCAACATCTTTGAATGCCTTCTTATGTATAAATGGTTTTTCAGTCATGCAAATTCTTAATATAAGAGAGTTTTCATACAATTGTACCGCACATTCACCACCTAACTTAGAAATGGCATATTTATTTATAGGCAAAACTGGATCAGTTTCTTTATAATTTCCTTTTTTTCCTTCATAAACATAGTTTGTGGAAAAATATATTATTTTTGTATTAAATAATTTACATGTTTTTACAACGTTTGATGTTCCAATTATATTTGTATCAATACTTTTTATGATATTTTTTTCATGTATATTCATAGGTCTGGATAAAGCAGCACAATGAATTAAATAATCTGGTTTTATTTTTGAAAAATATTGTTTTATTGATTTTATATTTTCAATATTGAGTTTTTTTCTTGAAGGATAAAAAAATAAATAATCTTTGTTATTTAATTTCCTAAATACCTTTACAAACCTACTACTACCTCCAGTGAATACAATTTTTTTCATATTATTCTTGGAAAAGGAGTATGGGTTATAAATTTTCCACCTCTTTTTATAAATACTTTTTCTTTTTTAAAAATTTCATTTTTAAAATTCCAGGCGCCAAGAAAAACATATTTTATATTATCATCAATTAAATTATTGTATTTAAGTATTGGAATTTTTGTTCCTGGAGTGTATTTGTTTTGCTTATCTTTTGTTGTATCTAAAAAATATTCTATTTTTGTATTACCAATATTACAATAATTTAAAATTGTTGTAGATTTTGCAGTTGCGCCATAACCAATTATTTTTTGATTATCTTTTTTTATTTTACTTAATATTTTGTTAAGTTTAATTTTAGAAAGTTTAACTCTAGAAGCAAATTTTCTATAAGTTATTATTTTTTTTAAACCGTAATCATTTTCTTTTTTCTTATTAAATATTACAGAATTATTTATTTTTCTTTTACTAAAGGATTTTTTGATAAAGTATCTATTACTACCTCCGTGGATATTTAATTTTTCAATTTTAAAAATTTGTAAATTATGTAATTTTAAAATATTTTCTAATGCAATAGTTGAAAAAACATATATATGCTCATTATAAAATTGATCATATGTATTTCTTTTAATACATTCTAGCAAAGAGGGGTCTTCAATTATTAATATGCCCTCATCATTAAGCACTACATTAATAGCATTAAAAACTTCATTTAAATTTTTAATATGGCTAATTGTATTTGCAGAATAAATTAAATCTACTTTACCAAATTTTTTTAAAATTTTTTTTGCTAATTTTTTTGACCAATAATCTGAGAAAGTATTATAATTAAGTTTTTTTGTTAACTTTTCAATATTACTACATGGTTCAATTCCTATTGTTTTATTCTTTTTAAAATTTTTTATAAATGCTCCATCATTACTACCAATCTCTAAAACTATATTAGGTTTATATTTTTTTTTTATATATTGAGCTAGTGTCTTAAATGATTTTGTCATTGTTTTTGACATAGATGATCTATAAGGATATTTATTATTAAACATTGTTTTACTAGAAAACGTTTTTTTAATTGATACAAGATTAGTTTTTTTATCAACACAAACATTAAGTTGATATTTTTTTTCTTTTTTATTTATATTTTTTTTTGACAGGTAGTTGTTTGCTAAAGGTTGATTTCCAAGATTTAAAAAAGTTATTTTAGTCATACTTTTAAATTCTCATTTCTTAAATCATTAAAAATAATTGGCCATTCTAAATAATTTGAATATTTACAAAACCAATATGGTAAAAATCTTTCTGCTAAAAATGCATAAATTCTTATTTTGCCATAACCTTCCAAGTTAAAGCCAAATATTTTTTCACATCTAAATAACCATTCAAATATTGTTTTGTAATAATCACTCATTAATAATTTTGATCTACAAATAAACATATTCCCTTGGTTATAGGATGTATTACTTTTTACATATTCTCTAAAACTCTCTCTATCACTATGATTTAATTGGTCTATCGCAGTATCCAAAATTCCATTTCCATGAAACATGTCAAAATGAAATCTAATACTTCGTCCACTTTTCATAAAAGATTTAGGATTTCTTAGAAAAGCCAATTTTCCATATTTTAACACTTTACTCCATTTAAAGTGATCAACTTTTGTATGATCTCCTAAAATTACATCGTAATTATTCCAGCTTTTAGGTATTTTACTTAAGACTTGATCACCAAATCTTTTTTGAAGATATTTACCATTTTCATTCAACCAAAATCTTCTATAAGCACAGAAACCTATCCATTTGTCATTTTCTAAAGTTTCAATTTTATTTTTCCATAACCAATAATGAAATGTATGTTCACCATAAAATTTATTCTTTTTAGATATATTATCTCCAGTATTATCTCTTAACCAATCATCTCTATACTTTTCATCCCCCAAGCCTACTGGTATATAATTTAAAGATTTCACTTTTGATAAAAGGTCATCATGAATACAGATGCAAAACATTTTGAGATTATTCATTAAATTTTTAATTTATTAAATGGTATACTATTTTTAGCATCCTTATTTGATAATATTGGTTTTCGAATTTCCCAATTAATAGCTAGGTCTTTATCTTTCCAAGAAACACTTATTTCAGAATTTTTATTTCTATAATTTGTACAGCTATAAACGATAATATTTTCTTTTTTCTTACCTAAAAAACCATGTAAAAATCCAGGGGGTATATAAATCGATTTTGAATTTTTTTGACTTAATTTAATTTTGAAATGTTCACCATACGTTTTAGAATTTTTTCTACAGTCTACAGCTACATCTAAAATTTCTCCTTTAACTACAGAAACATACTTACCTTGCATAAATTTTGTTTGCATGTGCAAACCTCTTAAAACATTTTTTTTTGACTTAGATACAACTGTAAATATCAATTTTTCATTTATTTTTTTTTGATGAGCAATTTCTCTAAAATATCCTCTCTTATCAGTAAAATTTTTTGATTTAAAAATAAGCAATCCTTTAAATTTTGTTTTTAAAATTTTCATTTAAATTAATTTTTTTAAGTATTTGGAATAATCACAATTTCCATAAAATTTAATTGCTTGATTAATATTTTTTTTCTTCACCCATTTTTTACTAAGTGCAATTTCTTCTAGACAAGCAATTTTTAAACCCTGTCTATTTTCAATCGCTGACACAAAAGAAATTGTTTTATAATAATCTTCCATGGTCCCTGTATCTAACCATGCACCACCTCTACCAATAAAATCAGCATTTAAAGCATTTCTTTTCTTATAGATGTTTAATAAATCAACTATTTCCAATTCTCCTCTAAGAGATTTTTTTAATGTTTTTGCAAATTTAACAACGTTTTTATCAAAAAAATATAATCCTGTAATTGCATAATCTGAAAAAAATTTTTTTGGTTTTTCTTTGATGGAAATAATCTTTTTATTTTTGTTAACTTTTGCTACCCCAAATAATTCGGGTTTAAGAACTTTATGAAGAAATATTTTTGCACCATTTTTTATTTTTGATGATTTTACTAAACTTTTAGTCAAATTCTGACCATAAAAAAAATTATCACCAAGAATGAGTGCAACATTTTTATTTTCAATAAATTTTTCTCCTATTAGAAAAGCATCTGGTAAACCTCGAGGTTTATCTTGTTCCTCATATCTTATTTTTAAACCTAAATTTTTTCCATTTGGTAAGATTTTTTTGTATTGATCTAGTTGTCCTTTATTAACTATAATTAGTATATCTCTAATATTAGCTAACATTAATATTGAAAGAGGGTAAAATATTAAAGGTTTATCATATATTGGGAGCAGCTGTTTGTTTACTGCTTTAGTTAAAGGACTCATCCTTGTTCCCTTTCCTCCAGCAAGAATAATTCCTTTTTTAATCATATTTTACCCAATCTACTTGTTATATCTTTTTTTGATAGCATTTGATAATAAGATTTATTTTTATAATACCATTCGACAGTTAGTTTTAATCCTTTCTTAAATTTAGTTTTAGGTTTCCATTTAAGTTGTTTTTTGATTTTGTTACTATTTAAAGCATATCTAAAATCATGTCCTGGTCTATCTTTAATAAAATTTATTTTTACTTTATTTTTTATTCTGATGAAATTTTTTGAGGTTTGAAGTAATTCTTTACAGACATTTAAATTACTTAAATTTTTATTTGAACCAATATTATAAAATTCGCCAATCTTGCCTTTGAGAAAAATTTTATATAATGCCTCACAGTGATCCTTAACATATATCCATTCTCTTGAGTTATTGCCTTTTCCATATATAGGCAACGATCTATTATTAAATATGTTATAAATTAATTTAGGAATTAACTTTTCTGGATGCTGTTTTGGACCATAATTGTTTGAGCAATTAGTTACAATTGCTGGTATCTTATACGTTCTAACATATGAACTGACTAAATGGTCTGAAGCTGCTTTACTTGCTGAATATGGTGAGCTAGGTCTATAAGGATAAGTTTCACTTGATCTACCTTTCAGGATATCACCAAATACTTCATCAGTAGAAACGTGGATTAACTTTGATTTATTTTTTTTTGAAAATAATTTAAAGCATTCAAGTAAATTATATACACCAACAATATTACTTTTTATAAATTTTTCAGCACTATCTATAGATCTATCTACATGGGTCTCAGCTGCTAAATTAAATATACAAATTGGTTTATATTTGAAAATTATATTTTTAAATTTTTTTTCTCCAATATCACATTTAATAAATTTATAATTTTTCAAATTACTAAATTCTTTAGTATTATAAAAATTAGAAGAATATGAAGCATTATCTAAATTAATTACATAGTATTTTTTTTTTAAAAGAATTTCTATTAGATTACTTCCAATAAATCCTAGGCCTCCCGTTACTATTATTTTTTTCATTTATTTTTTATCTTTTAATTATAATTATGTTTTATTTGTGTTAGTGCCCCGGAAACTCAATTAAATTCTCAACATTATAACTATTTTTAACTAATTTATCTGAACCATTTAAATCAAAAAGATTTATTACAAAAATAAAACAAGATACTTTTCCACCTGAAATTTCTATTAATTTTGCAGCTGCTTCAGCAGTCCCGCCGGTAGCAATTAGATCATCAATAATCAACACATTGTCTTTTTCATTTATTGAATCTTTGTGAACTTCAATTGTTGCAGTACCATATTCAAGCTCAAAATCTACTGAGTGGACATCTGCTGGTAATTTATTTTTTTTTCTAAGCATAATAAATGGTTTTTTAAGAACATAAGAAACAGCAGAGGCAAACACGAAACCTCTAGATTCAATTGCAGCAATTTTTGTAAAATTATATTTTTTCGATCTTTTAACAATCTGATTAATTGTTTCTGCAAATGCATTTTCATTTTTGATTAAAGTAGTTATATCTCTAAATAAAATGCCTTTTTTTGGATAGTCAGGTATAGATCTAATATAATCTTTTAAGTTCATAATAATAATTATAAAAGTATAAATAAATAATATTTTAATTATGACAACAAATAAATTAGCAATAATTGGTGGTAGTGGTCTTTATGATGTTGAGGAATTCAAAGAAAGAGAGTTACTTGATTTACAAACACCCTGGGGAAAACCTTCTGATCAGATTTTAAAAACCAAATATAATAGTAAGGAAATTTATTTTCTACCAAGACACGGAAAGGGACATTTTGTTTCTCCTTCAAATATAAATTTTAGAGCAAATATAGATGCACTTAAGCAGTTAGGGGTAACAGATATTGTTTCTGTATCAGCTGTTGGTTCTCTTAAAGAAAATTTACCTCCTGGAAAATTTGTAATTGTAGATCAATTTATAGATAGGACTTTTGTAAGAAATAAAACTTTTTTTGATGATGAGATTGTTTCTCATGTATCAATGGCTAACCCAACCTCTAACGGATTAATGAATGCATGTGAAGAAGCAATTAAAAAATCAAACATAGACTATCAAAGAAATGGAACATATGTAGTTATGGAAGGGCCTCAATTTTCTACGTTAGCAGAGTCTAATTTATATAGATCTTGGAAAGCAGATGTAATTGGAATGACAAATATGCCTGAGGCAAAATTAGCAAGAGAAGCTGAAATTAGATATGCGTCAGTGTCTATGGTAACAGATTTTGATTGTTGGCATCCAGATCATCAAAATGTTGATGTTCAACAAGTAATTAAAGTTTTGTTAGGAAACGCGGAAAAAGCAAAAATTATGATTAAAAATTTAATTGATAATTTTGAAGATCATATTGATCCTAATGATCCAACAAACAATTGTTTAGATGTAGCTATTATTACTGCTCCGGAAAAAAGAACAAAAAAGACTATAGATAAATTAAAAACTGTAGCAGGTAGAGTTTTAAATAAATGAGAATAGAAGGAAAAGAGTATAGAACTATTTGGTTTGAAAATAATGTTGTTAAGATTATTGATCAAACAAAACTTCCTCACCAATTTGTAATTAAAGAACTTAAAACTATAAATGATGCAATAAATGCAATTAAAGTAATGGAGGTAAGAGGCGCACCTCTAATTGGGGCAACAGCTGCTTATGGTCTAGCTTTAGCAGCTCAAGAAAATAATGATTCAGAATTTATAAAAAAAAGTGCAGAAGAATTAACTCAATCAAGACCTACTGCTATTAATCTTAAGTGGGCTGTAGAACGAATGTTAAAAAAATTAGCAGGAATTAACAGTGATCAAATATTAAGTATAGCTTTAAACGAGGCAAAAGAAATATGTGATGAAGACGAAAAGTTTTGTGAAAAAATAGGTATTAATGGATTAAAAATAATTGAAGAAATTTATAATAAAAAGAAAGATACAGTAAATATATTAACACATTGTAATGCAGGTTGGTTAGCAACTATTAATTGGGGTACAGCAACATCGCCAATTTACCATGCTCATAAAAAAGGAATACCAGTTCATGTATGGGTAGATGAAACACGACCAAGAAATCAAGGTGCAAACTTAACTTCATACGAATTAAACGAAGAGGAAATTCCAAACACAATTATTGCTGATAATACAGGGGGTATTTTAATGCAAAGGCGTGAAGTTGATATGTGCATTGTAGGTACTGATAGGACTTTATCCAATGGAGACGTTTGTAATAAAATTGGAACTTATCTTAAAGCATTAGCCGCTCATGATAATAACGTTCCTTTTTATGTAGCCCTTCCTAGCTCAACAATAGATTGGGATATAAAAGATGCCAAAGATATCCCAATAGAGGAAAGAAATTCGGAAGAATTATCTCACATCGAAGGCATTGATGAGAATAATCAAATTAAGAAAGTTTTGATATATCCTAATAAAAGTAAAGTAATGAACTTAGCATTTGATGTTACACCTGCAAAATATGTGACAGGATTAATTACTGAAAGAGCGACTATTGAAGCTTCATTTGACGGTTTAAAAAAATTATTCAAATGAAAAATTTAAGATCTGAAATAATAAAATATTCAAAAATGCTGAATTCAAAAAAGTTATCAGCATTAAGATCTGGCAATATTTCATCAAGGTACAAAGATGGTTTTTTAATTACTCCTTCAGGAAAAAAATATTCAACATTAAAGAACAATGATATAGTTTTTGTTTCCATAAACGGATACTTTGATAAAAAAAAAGGAATTCCTTCATCTGAATGGAAGTTTCATCAAGATATTTACAGAAACAAAAAAGAAGCAAAAGCAATTGTTCATGCACATTCAACATGCGCTACAGCAGTTTCTACTCACAAGAGAGGAATACCTTCCTTTCATTATATGGTAGCAATGGCTGGAGGTCATGATATCAAATGTGCAAAATACGCAACATTTGGAACAAGAAAATTATCAAAAAATATTTTGAAAGCACTAAAAGGTCGGAAAGCTTGTTTAATTGCAAATCACGGACAGATTGCATTTGAGGAAAATTTGTCAAAAGCATTTGAACTTGCTGAGGAGGTTGAAAATATATCCCTTCAGTATATAACGAGCCTTAAATTGGGTAAGCCTAAGATTCTTTCAATTAATGAAATGAAAAAAGTTTTATCCAAAGCAAAGAATTATAAAAGAGGATAGCTAATGACTAAAGTTGGAGAACACATAACTCTAGACATTATTGGTACAACAAAAGAATACGATCCTAAAGTATTTGAAAAAGTAATTAATGATATTGCAAAAGCTGCTAAAGTAACAATTCTGAACATATCTAAATATAAATTTGAACCTCAAGGTTTTACAATTCTTGCTTTATTAGCCGAAAGTCATATGAGTTTTCATACATTTCCAGAAAAAGGGATTATAAGTTTTGATTTCTTTACTTGTGGAAAAGTAAACCCTTCAGTGGCGATAGATATTATAAAGAAAGAATTTGAACACACAAGAATAGTTAAAAAAGAATTTAATAGAGATACAAAATCTCTTTATCATGACATTTATAGTTCGCCAGGCTTACAAAAATCATACATTGTGAATGATGTTTTAGAAGATTTCAAATCTAAAGTAGGTCAACATATAGAAATTTTAGATTTAGAACAGTTTGGTAAATCTTTATTTATAGACGGAGAAATTCAAGTAGCTTCAACCGATGAGCATTTATACAGCTCAACATTTGTAGGATCTGGTTTAAATTTAAATAAAGATAATGAAAGAGCTGCAATTATTGGTGGCGGAGATGGCGGAGTTGCTAGAGAATGCATTTCTAAAAATTTTAACTTCATAGATTGGTATGAACTTGATCCTGAAGTTGTGTATGTTTGTAACAAACACCTTGGGGATATTGGAAAAAAAGCGACTGAAAAAAATTCTGTGAAATGTGTTTGGGGTGACGCCTTCGAAAGTATTAAGTCAGTTGGTGATGATACTTATGATCATATTTTTGTTGATCTAAATGATGATCAATTTTGTATAGATTTAGCTGCTAAGAATATGGATTCGTTGGTGAGAATTTTAAAACCTAAAGGAGTTATTACTGCTCAAGTAGGGAGTCAAGACAAAAAACCACAACAAGTTGAAAACTGGTTGAATGTTTTTAATCAAAATTTTGGAAACGCAAAATTATCAAGAGTTTATATACCTAGCTTTGATTGCTCTTGGAATTTTTCTTCATCAATAAATCATTAATTTTTTCTTTTTTCTTATTTAAATTTGTGAAATAATTCACCTTAATTAAAGGAGAAAATAATGAATATATTCAAAAAAACTATTTTAACAGTTCTTGCTTCTTTATTTATCATCGGAAATGTTTCTGCTGAAAAAATAAAAATTGGAACTGAAGGTGCTTACCCTCCATGGAATTCAAAAGATGCATCAGGTAATCTTATTGGTTTTGAGGTAGAGCTTGCTCAAGAACTTTGTTCAATTATGAAGTATGAGTGTACAATTGTTGAACAAGATTGGGATGGTATGATTCCAGCCCTAGTAATGAGAAAGTTTGATGCAATAATGGCTGGAATGTCAATTACTGCTGAAAGACAAAAAACAATTACTTTTTCACAAGGTTATGCTGATGAAGTAGCTTCTCTTGCGGTAATGAAAGGTTCAAGCCTAGAGGGCATGGATACACCAGAAGGTATTAATTTATCATTAGGTGGATCAGATGTTAAAAAAGCTCTTAAAACTTTAACAGGAGCACTTGCTAGTAAAACTGTGTGTACTCAAACAGGCACAATTCACCAAAATTTTTTAGAGTCTGGTGATGTTGGAAGTGTAAATGTTAGAACTTATAAAACTCAAGATGAAGTTAACCTTGATCTAACTTCTGGAAGATGTGATGTTGCTTTAGCTGCAGCAGTAGCATTTACAGATTATGCAGATAAATCAGGTAAACCAGTTGTATTAGTTGGGCCAACTTTTTCAGGTGGTGCATTTGGTAATGGTGTAGGTGTTGGTATTAGACAAGCTAGCGATAGCGCAATTGGAAAAAGAGATGCCAAAATCTTAAAAGACTTCAATAAAGCAATTAACAAAGCTAGAAAACAAGGAATTATTAGCAAACTTGCTATTAAGCACTTTGGTTTCGACGCTTCTATGTAATTCATTTCAGATTTGGCGACTATAATATATAGTCGCCAATCTATATGGAACTTCTCGCATTTGGTAAAACAGGTTGGGGTGACGAGTTATTTTACGCAACCTTAATGACAATTGCTGTATCGATTACAGCAATTTTAGTTGGTTTCTTTTTTGCATTAATTTTTACTCCTCTAAAGCTTTCAAAATATAAATCTTTAAATTTAGTGGGTAATTTTTATACGACAGTAATCCGTGGAGTACCTGAATTGCTAGTAATATACCTTTTCTTTTTTGGCGGCAGTGGGGCCATTATGTATGTAGCTTCTATTTTTGGTTATTATGAATACATAGAAATTAACGCTTTTATTACTGGCTCATTAGCAATTGGTATTATATCTGGAGCTTATTCAACTGAAGTATTTAGAGGTGCCATACAATCTATAGACAAAGGTCAGTTTGAAGCAGCAAAGGTACTTGGAATAAATAAGATTGGTCAATTTTATAAAATAATACTACCCCAGATGTTAAGACTCGCTATTCCAAACTTAAGTAATGTTTGGCAAATAACTTTAAAAGATACTTCTCTTATTTCAGTAACAGGATTGGTTGAAATAATGAGACAGTCTTATATTGCTGCAGGATCTACTAGAGATCCATTATTCTTCTATTCATTTGCAGCAGTTTTATATCTTTTGCTTACTTACGTGAGTATGAAGTTAATTAACAAATTAGAAGTTAAGTATAGCAGGGGGTATTAATGGATTTTGATTTAATGATCACTAGTTTCCCTAAACTTCTAGGAGCAACAGTAGTTACTTTAAAATTATTATCTGCATCATTATTTTTTGGATTATTCTTAGGTCTTTTATTTGCAATTTTAAGATTAAATAAAAATATATTTATTAATAAATTTGCTTATGGCTATTCATATATATTTAGAGGAACACCTTTATTGGTTCAGATTTTTATAATTTATTTTGGATTAGGACAGATCGAATATTTAAGAACAACATTTTTATGGGTAATTTTAAAAGAACCTTATTGGTGCGCAATAATAGCTTTTACTTTAAATACTGGCGCTTATACCTCTGAAATTTTAAGATCAGCTTTTCAAACAATAAAACCAGGCATTATTGAAGCTGGAAGGAGTTTAGGTATATCAAATAAGATTATTTTTTACAAAATTCAAATTCCAATTGCCGTTCGACAATCACTCCCTGCATACGGAAATGAAATTATATTGATGATGAAAGGAACTTCTTTAGCAAGTACAGTGACTTTGATGGATTTAACAGGTGTTGCAAAATATATAATTTCAACAACTTTTAAACCAATCGAAGTATTCATTGTTGCCGGTGGAATTTATTTGTTCATGACTTTTATCATTCATAATGTGATTAAATATTTAGAGAAAAAGTACAGCTTTCAACAATAAAAATGTTTTTATCAGAGAAACAAATCAATGATTATCAAAATGATGGTGTAATAATAATTAAGGATGTATTAAAAGATTGGATTGAGCCACTTAGAAAAGGATTTCAAAAAGTTTTAGATAATCCAAGTAAACACGGAAGAGAAAATGTAACTGATGATAATGGAAGATTTTTTGAGGATTATTGTAACTGGGAGAGGATAGAAGAATTTAAGGATTGTTTATATAATTCACCTGGAGCTCAAATAGTTGCAGAAGCAACTAATTCAAAATCTATTCAAATTTTTCACGAACATATTTTTATAAAAAATCCAGGTACTCATAAAGAAACACCCTGGCATCAAGATATGCCATATTATTGTGTTGATGGTAATGATACTGGAAGTTTTTGGATACCATTAGATGAAGTTGATCATAAAAATAATCTTAAATTAATTTTAGGTTCTCACAAATGGTCAAAGTTAATTAGACCTACAAAATGGTCAAATAACCAATCTTGGTATGATGATGATAGTGCTTTTATGGATTTACCTCCTTCAAAAGAATTTGAAGAAAATATTTTAATTCCAGAACTAAGTTTAGGAGATGCTGTTTTGTTTAACTTTAAAACCGTACATGGTTCAACAGGAAACAATTCTTCTAAATCACGAAGAGCATTTTCGATGCGATTTATAGGAGATGATGTAAAATATTTTGATAGAAAAGGGCCAACCTCACCTCCATTTGATGGGATAAATTTAAAAACAGGAGATTTGATGAGAGATGATTGGTTCCCTAAAGTTTTTAGTAGCTAGTATATTCTTTAATTTCTTTAATATTTGATCCAGTCTTATTATTAATTTCTAATTTAATCTTTGCTCGGTCATCATTTAGAAAATGAACATCTCTAGATAATTTAATAAATTTTTCACCGAAGTCTTTATTCTTTTCACAATCTCTTTTATCATCTTCTATAACCCACAACTTGGAATTAATTTCTTTTAAATCTAGAAATAGTTTATCTAGTTTATCATCAGATCTAACATTCTTTTCTAACTGATCTTTTAGAATCGAATGTTCATTGGATATAAATTTAAGCTTTTCTGGATCTTTAATTTTTTCCTTTTTAATTTCTAAGATTGAAATTTTGTCTAAAAGCTCACCAACCGATACTTCTACTATAATTTTATTCATTAAATTTAATACTATGTTAAATTGTTAAAAATATGTCTAATATTTTAATCATTAAACATGGATCTTTGGGTGATATAGCTCAAGCTTGTGGTGCAATTCAAGATATTTCTGAGAATCATAAAGAAGATGAAATTCATTTGCTTACAACTAAACCATACTTTGATTTATTTAAAAAAAATCCACATATTTCAAATATTATTATAGATAAACGGTTATCGAGATTAAACCTCATTTATTTATATTCATTAATGAAAAGTATAAAAAAATATAATTTTTTTAAAGTTTATGATCTACAGAACTCTAGCAGAACTGCTTTTTATAAAAAAATTTTATTTCCAAAAGCAACAAAAGATACTTGGTCATCTACTGATACAACATTACCTGAAGGAACAACTAAACAAGATTTTGATAAAGAATCTGTTTTGTCTAGATTCGATTATCAATTAAAAAGTTCAGGCATAAGTACAAATCATACTTTAAAGCCTGATTTTTCATGGAGCACAACAGACATATCTCAAATAAAAAATTTTCATAAATTAGATAAATATATTCTTCTTTTTCCTTTCTGCTCACCCCATTTAACATCTAAAAAATGGCCTTACTATAACGAATTAATTTCTATGATTAACAAAAAGTCAGACAATAAATTTAAAGTTGTAGTAGCACCTGGACCAGATGAAATTAAAGAGGCATCAAATATTAATGCGCTTTGTATTTTAGATAACAGCAAAGCATTAGATATTTCTCAGTTAGCAGCATTAATTAAAGACAGTTCATTTGTTGTTGCAAATGATACTGGACCTGCACACATGGCAGCTCATTTAGGATCAAAAGGAATTTCATTATTTGGATCTCATACAACCCCTTTTAAAGTAAGTATTGAAAGAGAAAATTTTAAAGCGATACAAGCTCCTGAATTATCAAAACTGTCAGTAGAAAAAGTTTTTGAAAGATTATCTAAAATTATTTTTTAATTTTTAATATCTATACTTTTTCTAATTATCTCTTTTTCTAATTTCATTTCTCTATATGAAATAATTAAAACACCTAAAAAAATTACACTTGCACCAATCCATGTAAATAGATCAGGTTTTTCATTAAATACATAGAATCCTATTAAAGATGCAAATACGAGACTTAGAAAGGAATAGGGTTGAGTCACACTTACATCTACTAATTTATAAGCGTGATTAATGCAAAGATGTAACAATGTACCAAATAAACCTCCAAAAAATAAATAAATCAAAGTCTGTAAGCCAGGCGTTTGCCAATGAAACAATGCAATTATGAAACTAAAAATTGTCATATAAGTGTAACCATAAGATAAAATTGTGATTGAACTATCATCTTTTGCAATACTCTTTGTAATTATAATAACTACTGACCACATAAATGAGGAGGCTAGTGCCATATATACCCCAAGAGAGATATCAATTATTCCTGGTCTTAAAATTATTAACATACCAATAAATCCCAAAATAAGGGCAAAACTTCTGTATAGGTAAATTTTTTCTCCAAGAAATAAAACAGCCAAAATTGTTACCAAGAAAGGGACAACAAAAGAAATAGCAGTAGCTTTTTCAATTGGCATCATTACTAAAGCTGAGAAGTATAAAAGCATTGAGGGTAAGTTTAAAAAAGCTCTTAAAAAATGTTTTTTATGATGAATTGTTTTAAATACTGTGAACTTGGATTTTAATATGTAAGGCAAAATAATTAGAAAACCAAATAAAAATCTAAAAAATCCTGCAACATAAACATTAACTTCTTCTTGGGCTAATTTTAAAAATGTAAGCATCAAAGTTCCAAATAGCACTGAAGCTACAATTAAAAAAATTGCTAATTTATTATTAGACATCAATAGATGACTATATGTAAAACTAAACTATAAACAATCATACTTTAAGTTAATTTTTTGATGATTGGTTTAAAACAAAAATGCCAGAACAAGTAATTATTATAGCTCCAATAACTGTGAACATATCTGGAATATCATTATAAAATATATATCCAAAAATTATTGCCCAAAAAATTAAAGTGTAATGAAATGGTTGAATTATACTTGCTCTAGCTTTACTTAAAGCAATTATTTGAAGGTAAAGACCTAATGAAAAAAATATGCCTATACCCAAAAACATTAGGTATAAAGAGTAATCTATTGGTCTCCAAAAATTAGAAGCTAATAACGACATAACTAACAAACCAATTATTGAGGTAAAAAACAAAGATGTTTCGTTTGAGTCATATTTTGAAACTTTTTTAGTGATGACCTGATAAAGTCCTAGCACAAATGCTGCGAATAGAGGTATTAAAGCTTTAGGATCAAAAATTGATGAAGTTGGTCTTAGAATTATCAAAACTCCGAGAAATCCGATAAAAATTGCTATCCATGTTTTAACAGATACTTTTTCTTTCAACATTATTGCAGATAAAGCAACCACTATTACTGGCGCTAAGGAACCAATACTATGAGCATTTGCTAAAGATAAATATTTAAATGACAAAACAAAACACCCAGACTCCAACACAGATAATAAGCTTCTAAATATCTGTAATTTAACATCTTTAGATTTATAAAATAAATTATTTTTTTTTCTCTTAGCCTCAAAAAAAGCTAAAAATAAAACAAAAAAATACTTCACAAAAAGTAATTGAAAAACTGAATGATTAATAATTAGAGTTTTTTGTATAGTGTCTAAAATAGAAAAAGATAAATAAGCAAAAATCCCAAAAAGTATTCCAATAGACTCTTTGGATTTTAAAATAAGCATAAATTAGCTTAGGGTTTTTTTATATTTCTCAATAATTTTTGACCATTGAAATTTATGAGCAAATTCTTTTGCGTTTTTTCCATAATCTAAATATTTTTTATTTTCTAACATTGTATTAATAGAAGAATAAATATCATCTAGATTGTTACCATCACATATTAAGCCAGTTTTTTCATGATCAATTGCATCTGCAGCTCCGCCATCTTTACCACCAATTGATGGAACACCGTATTGTGCAGCTTCAACATAAGCTATACCAAAACCCTCAACTGATTTTTTATAAATTATAGATGGCATTACAAAGATATTTGATTTTGAAACTAATGCATTTTTTAAATCATTACTAATATCTTTAAAAAACATAACTTGTGCTTCAAGATCTAGTTCTTTCACCAGTCTCTTAATATTTTCTTCTTCCTCTCCATATCCAACACATATGTAAACAATATCAGGATAAATTTGTTTTAAATTTCTCAAAGCCATTACTATTTTTTCGTGATTTTTACGTTTATCAAATCTTGAAATAGTAATTAGCCTTGGATTTTTAACTTTAAGTATACTTTCAACTTTATTTAAAGTTTTTTTATTTAATTCTTCAGCAGGATCTACACCTGGATTTATTACTATTACTTTATTAGCATTAACCCCAAGCTTTATAGCTAGACTTTTTGTAAACTGAGAATTTGCTATAACTTTTTCAACATTATTTAAAATACTAACTATTTTTTTATTTTGACTAGAACCTTTAGGATGGTTGATTTCTTTACTATGAATTAAACAGTATTTTTTCTTAGAAGTTTTAATTAGTTCTAAACTTTTCCAATGATCAGCAATAACACCATCAATTTTATTTTCTTTAATATATTCATTAATTAATTGTGCTTTTCTATATTTTCTAAGCAATTTAATTCCTCCAACTCTTTCGATTGAAAAAGAAGCTTGCTCATCAAATTCTTTATGACCTTCCATATGATATGCAAAAACTTTTATCATAAAGTTTTTAGACAGCTCTCTTGAAAGACCCCACATTAGATTTTGCATTCCACCAACCTCAGGCGGGAATGATCTAGTTACAATTAGATACATTAATCATACTTCCATTTAATACCACAGCCTACACTTGGTATTTGATCTTCAGGACCTTTTCCAGTTTCAGCTATTTGTCTCATAGCTGTTAGCAGATCACTTTCTCCGTCTTTAACCGGAATAAACTTTTTAAGTTCTCTTAATCGTCCTCTGTATTGAAGTTCTAAATTTTTATTATAACCAAAAAAATCTGGAGTACATACAGCATCATATGCTTTAGCAATTTCTTGAGTTTCATCATGTAAGTAAGGAAAATTGAAATGATTTTCATTTGAAAACTTGATCATGTTATCAAATGAGTCGTCTGGATAATTCACAAAGTCATTTGAGCAGATCGCAACTGAGTTGATACCAATTTTGTTTAATTCACTACAATCTTCAACTAATTCTTTTGTAATAGCTTTTACATATGGACAATGATTACAAATGAACATTATCAAAGTTCCATTTTCACCTTTGATATCATTTAAAGACAGAATTTTATTATCAGTAGATTTTAATTCAAATGGAATAGCTTTTTGACTAAAATCACATATTGGAGTTTGTATAGGCATAATGTAAAATATATAGATTATGTTTTATGATTTAAAAGATAAAAAACCAAAAAACTCTGGCGAAAATTGGGTAGCTCCTAATGCCACAATAATAGGAGATGTTACTTTAGAAAAAAATACAAGTATTTGGTTTAATGCAGTGCTTAGAGGAGATATTGAAAATATTCATATTGGTGAAGGATCTAATGTGCAAGATGGAAGCGTATTACACACAGACCCTGGATGTCCTTTAAAAGTAGGAAAAAATGTTACGGTTGGCCATCTAGTTATGCTTCATGGATGTACCATTGGAGATAACAGTTTAATTGGAATTGGAGCTGTTATCTTAAATAAAGCTCATATTGGCAAAAATTGCATCATTGGTGCAAAAGCTTTAATTACAGAAAATAAAATCATACCAGATAACTCTATGGTTGTTGGCTCACCAGGTAAAGTTATTAGAGAAGTTTCAGAGGAAGAAAAAAAAGCAGTATTTGAAAACACAAAACATTACCAAGATAATTGGAAAAAATATTCGAAATCAATTTTTTAAAGGAGATAAATGCCAGCAGGATATGTCATAGCACAATTGAAAATAACTAATCCGGAAAATTATAAGGAGTATATTGAAAAAGTGAATCCAATTATAAAAAAATTTGGTGGAGAATATTTGGTAAGAGCTGGTGAGTTTCAAATATTTGATGGGGAAACAAAATTTCCAAGAATAATTATTCTAAAATTTCCGAGCTATGAAAGAGCTCTTGAGTGGTATAATTCAGAGGAATATAAACCAATAAAACAAATAAGATTGGATAATGCTGAGGGAACAAATATAATAATTAAAGGTCTATGAGAAAAATATTTATAGTTTTAATAATTTCTTTAATTTCTCAATTATCTCAAGCAAAAGAAAGATTCATACCACTTGAATTATTCACTGGTGGAGAAATCCGTGAAGATACCGAAATAAAATTTACAAAAGCAAATTTGGTTTTTGGAGAGAAGAAAAGAAAAAAAATAATAGGACCTGAAAATTGGAAAAATTCAAATACAGGTGAGATCATTAAAGTCTATAAAAGAACAAGGAAAAGCCAAAGTGGCGTAAAAACACAATTATTTACCGTTACTAATAATGGACAATGTATTGGAAGAGTATGGGATAGTAGGAGGGGTGGAAGAATAATTGTAAATGGATGTAAATTTCCTTTAGGAGTGTGGAATGAAGGTGAAAAAAGAACATTTAAAGGATCTTCTGGAGGAAAGACTAGAAAAATTGAATTGACCATTTTAAAACTAGGAAAAAAACAAAAAGACAAAGTAAAATTTAATTGGAAACTTTATGATGGAAGTGGAAAATTAATGGATGACAATGATTATACATTTTCTGCTGGCAAAGCAATGACAAATCTTAATGATAAAAAAATATCAAAATGAAAAAAAAATTTATATTTTTATTTGCTATAGTTTTTTATTCTTCATCATTTTTAACAAATAATATTTTTGCGGAAATTAAAGTTCCAGGTTCTGGAGGGATTAATTATTGGAATGATTTTGAAAAATTTTACAAAAAACAACTTAAGAAATCTCAAAAAAAGAATCAAAAATTAATTTTTTATGGATCTACAAGTGGAGGAGGATGGGCGACTGGATTTAAAATTGTAAAAGATATAAATGATCAAGTACATGAACAAGCCTATAAACAGTGTATGAAGAGAGCAAAAAAGTACACTCAAAATGAATGTTTTTTGTTTGCAATTAACGACAAAATTGTTTGGACTAATATTGATGAACCTATTGCAAGTGTAAAGATGAATTTGGAAATAGATGAAAATGATAAAAAACCTGGAAGATTTTTTAAAGATCAACCTGATGTTACAGATGAACCTCAAGTTCATTTTATTTATATATTGAATAAAGACAGTGAGGATAACGAGTGGGATATTAATGGCAAAATGGAAAAAGAGCTATTAGCTGCAAATGAAAAAGTTTTTGAAATGACAAAAGGTAAACAAAAATTTAGATATGATATGAGAGAAGATGGAAAATTAGATATTTCATTTGTTAGATTTAATAAGCAATATAAAGGTAATTATGGAATGAATTATCCTGATGCTTATTTAACACAAAAAGGGTTTAATGATCCTAACAAATTATATTTTGCCTGGGCTGATGTTAAACATCGTGATGGTGGACAGGGAAGTGTTCACCATGGATATATTTTTTTACAAAGTAAATACATAACAAATGCAAATAAAAGAATGATGATGACATTACATGAAATACTACATGTAAATGGTTTTGCATGGCCTTGTACAAAAGGTAATTCTAATGGACACACATCAAGCTCAACTGTTATTGGTGGTCCAGTTGGTGACGATTCGTATAGACTTGGAGTTTTGTATGATCACGGCGATGATACTTGTCCAGATTTTAAAGACTCTGCTTTTCTAGAACCAAAATCTAATAATCCTTTTAATCCTGTTGAGCTAAAATGTGCAATGGCAGCTGAAGTTGGACGAGGAAAAGCTCCAAATGAGAATTATGACTGGAGAAATAGATATTCACATAAAAAACTACAAAAAATAAAAGCTAAAAGAACCTGGTGCACTTACAATGTTGGAAATTAACTAAAAAGTAAACCATTAATTGAATAAACTATTAATCCAATAATTATTATTAATAAAATTAAAAAAGAAATTTGCCCACTTAAGTGCGCTTTTAATTTTGTTTTTCCTCCTTTAAATTTTTTAAAAAGAATGCTCCCAAATCTCATTACAGCTAATCCTAGAATAATAAGAAATGCTGTAAATATATATCCAGTAACCATCTATGGAACTAGCCAGGTATCTTTATTATTTTCTAAATTAAACTTAGCTCTTCGATGGCCTTTAGCTGCTAAGTAAAGCCATTCTATAGATTTGATTTTACACTGAATGACAGTAAAGTTTTTGTAACCTTCTTCACTTTTTTCTTTTGTGTAGTCAAAATTGTCTAATTCTGGTTTTAGTCCAGAGGTTGGTACATCTGACTCAGTTCCTGGACCATTATCAACTAAATAGCATTTTCGACTAATATGTTGGGTTTTAGACCAAGATTCTTTTGTTACATCATTATTATGATTAACAGTACATTCAACTTTCAATCTAACCTGTATTTTTTCATCTTTATCGTAAAATAACATTGCTGCGTTTTTATTTATTTTTAATTTTTCGATTTTATCTGACCGAATGTCACTATGATATTGTACTAGATTATTTGATTGATCAGATTTTCTTAAAACTACAATTCTTCCATCTAAATCAGATTGATCTCCACAAATAAATACTGGTATTCGAAAAGGAGAACTTCTATCTTTAACTGCATTTTCTAACATTGACCAAATTTTCTTTTTGATCTCCGTAAAGTCCTCGTAATAAGGAACTGTATCTGTCACAAATATTATTTTTTCTTTTTTAATCTAGCAATCAAACCTGAGCTATCCCAACGATTTCCACCCATCTCTTGAACTTCAGCGTAATAGCCATCAATAATTTCTGTTATAGGAACAGGGGAACCATTTTTCTTTGCCTCTTCAATTGCAATTTTTAAATCTTTTCTCATCCAATCAATGGCAAAACCATAATCAAACTTATCATCGGTCATAGTTCGGTATCTATTTTCCATTTGCCAAGATTGTGCTGCACCCTTAGATATTGTTTCCATAACTTTATCCATATCTAAACCTGCGTTAATTCCAAAATTAATTGCTTCAGATAAACCTTGAACTGTTCCAGCAATACACATTTGATTCATCATTTTTGTTAACTGTCCACTACCACAAGGACCAATTAATTTTACTTTTTTACTATAACAGTCTATTACAGGTTCAGCCTTTTTAAACACTTCTTCATCACCACCAACCATAACAGTTAATATTCCACCCTCTGCTCCAGCTTGTCCTCCAGAGATAGGAGCGTCTAAAAAACTAAAACCTTTATCATTAGCTTTTTTATTTAATTCTCTTGATACTTCTGCAGATACAGTAGAGTTGTCTATAAAAATAGATCCAGCTTTTGCTGTGTTAAACAATCCATTTTCTCCAGTTGCTACTTGTCTTAAATCATCATCATTGCCAACACATGTGAAAATAAAATCAGCACCGTCTGCAGCTTCGGCAGGTGTATTAGCCATTTTACCTTTATATTCACCAATCCATTTTTCAGCTTTTGATTTTGTTCTATTAAAAACAGTTACATTGTGTCCAGCTTTTGATATATAACCAGCCATTGGGTAGCCCATGACCCCAAGACCTATGAAAGCAACATTACAAGTCATAATTTTTTTTCTATGTTTAAAAGTTTAAGTTTAAAAGTAATTGTATTTGGATTTATTTTTACATTTTTTTCAAGCTTTGGACAGAGTTTTTTTCTTGGGCTTTTTAATTCTAGTATTAGAGATGCTTTATCAATTACACATGGACAATTTGGCTCAATTTATGCGTCAGCAACTTTATTAAGTAGTATTGTTTTAGTTTGGATTGGAAAAAAAATTGATGATGTAAATATATTAAAATTTGCCTCTTATGTAATAATTTTTCTATCCGCTTCTTGTTTCATATTTTCAAAAATTTCATCTGTTATTTTCCTATTTATAGGAATTTTTTTAATGCGTTTAGCTGGACAAGGATTATCAAGTCATACAGCTACAACAACCATATCTCGTTTTTTTGATAAAAATAGAGGAAGAGCTTTGAGTACAGGATGGTTGGGATTGTCATTAGCTGAATTTGTAATGCCAGTATTAATTGTTTTTTTATTAACTTTTATAGAGTGGAGAGATATCTGGGTTTCAATTTCTGTTTTAGTTATTCTTGTGTTACCTGTTGCAACTTTTTTTTTAGTTAAAGATGTTATGCTTGATACTAGAGAAGATTCTAAAGTAGAAGAAAATAATAAAGAAATTAAACAATGGAAAAGAATAGAAGTTTTAAAAGATTATAGATTTTACATTATATGTATGACAATACTTGCCATGCCATGGATTGCAACAGGTGCTTGGGTTTTTCAATCTTTCATAACTAGTTCGAAAGACTGGGGCCCATATGTAATTGCTCAATCATTTATGGTTTACTCAATATTGTCTGTGCTTACTTTATTTATATCTGGTTTTCTAATTGATAAATTCTCGAGTAGAAAACTACTAATTTACATGAACATCCCACTTTTTTTTGCGACAGTAATTTTATTTTATTTTGATGCTGAAATTTCCTCATTTTTTTTCTTTGGCTTGATTGGAATTACAAATGGACTCGCTAATGTTTTAGGTTCATCGATATGGGCTGAAATTTATGGTGTTAAATATATTGGCTCCATTAAAGCTCTTACAACAGCGTTAATGGTATTTGCAACAGCTTTTGGTACAGCATTATTTGGTTTCCTGATTGATACTGGTTTTTCAATTGAACAGATAGCCATTGTTTCAGGAACTTACATCTTTGGCTCAATTGTCCTTCTTTATTTGGTTAAAAATAAGCTAAATCCAAATTATTTATAAAATAGCCCTTGATTTTTTAGGACTCACTGTGTAGATACTCCGCATGGCAAGAGTTACTGTAGAAGATTGTATTGATAAAGTAGAGAGCCCTTATGAATTAGTACTAGTTGCTAAAGAAAGAGCTACTCAATTAAATGCAGGAATAGAACCAACAATTGATAGAGATAACGATAAAAATACGGTTATTTCATTAAGAGAAATTGCAGAGGAAAAAATTAAAGTTTCAGATTTAACTGATAGCGCTGTTTATAAACTTAGAAAACATGTTGAACAAGTTGACGATACTGCAGAAGATGATGAAGAGATAGGTGATGATTTTGAAAATTTATACAAAGGTGAAATTTCAAAAAGTGGTACCCCAATTTTACCATCTAAAAGAGCAAGAAAAACCCCAGAAAAAATTCAAGTAACAAAAGAAGATCTGGCTGAGCTATCTGAAACAGCTACAGCAGATTTTGATAATTCAGTAGGTGAAGAAACTATGAACGAGCAAGGAGAGGTTTCTTTAGATGAAGTATCAGAATCAGAAAACCAAGAAGCAGACGTAACTTCAGACGATACAGAAGCTTCAAACTCTTAAGAAAATAATATAAAGTTATATCATGAATAGGAAAGTATCAGTTGCTCCTATGATGGATTGCACAGATCGTCATGAACGATATTTTCTTAGATTAATATCCAAAAACACTCTTCTTTATACTGAGATGATAGTCGATGAAGCCATAAATAGAGGAGATAAAAAAAAGTTATTAGAATTTAATATTAATGAGAAACCTGTAGCACTTCAACTAGGAGGATCTTCTCCAAAACTTTTAGCTGAAGCAACTAAAGTAGGTGAAGATTTTGGTTATGATGAAATTAATTTAAACTTAGGTTGTCCTAGTAAAAAAGTTGAAAAAAATAGATTTGGTGCATGTTTAATGAAAGAGCCAAATTTAGTTGCAGATTGTTTAAGTAAAATGCAATCAGCTACAAAACTACCAGTAACTATAAAAACAAGAATTGGTTACGACGATGTAGAAGATTATGAAAATTTACAGAATTTTATTTCTACCTTAAAAGCAACTGGAGTTAAAACTTTTATCATCCATGCTAGAAAAGCAATGTTAGGTAAATTTACTCCTAAGCAAAATTTAAATATTCCACCTTTAAAATATGAATATGTATATAAATTAAAGGAAGATTTTCCTAATGAAGAGATCATAATTAATGGAGGAATAATCTCAGTGGATGAAATAAAACCTCATTTAGAAAAAACAGATGGTGTAATGATAGGAAGGGCTGCATATCATACCCCTTATCTATTAGCAGATATTGAAAAAGAAATATTTCATAATGATGATGTTCCAAGCCGACAAGATGTAATTGAACATCTCATTCCTTATGTTAAAGAGGAATTAAAAAAAGGAACGAGATTAAATCAAATTATGAGACATACTCTTGGCTTGTTTCATGGTCAATCAGGTGCAAGCTATTGGAAAAGGTATTTAAGTGAAAATATGTGTGTAAGAGACGCTGATGTGAAAAAAATTGATCACATCATGGATAAAATCAAATACAACAATGTAGATACTAGAGTAGGACAGTCTGCTTAATTCAATTCTAACAAACGAATACAGTTATATTATTTTATTAATGGCTTTAACAGCTATACCGGTTGGTTTTGTTGCTGGATTATTTGGTATTGGTGGAGGTTTAATAACTGTTCCTTTTTTATATTTTATTTTTGGGTCTTTAGAAATTGATCCTCAATATGTTATGCACCTTGCTGTTGGAACCTCTTTTGCAATTATAATACCAACATCTACAGTTTCAGTTTTAACACATCATAAATTTAAAGCTGTTGATTTTGAAATAGTTAAAAATTACGGTCTGTTTGTTGTATTGGGAGTTATTGTAGGTACTGCTTTTGCAGCTTCTTTAAAAACTAAATCCTTAGTTTTATTTTTTTCTATAATGATCTTATTTTTAGGAATTTACTTACTTTTAATAAAAGAAAAGGAGCAAAACATAATAGTTAAAATGAAATTACATCTAAAAGTAATTCTAGGTTTTCTTGTCGGGTTTATATCTGCTCCTATGGGTATAGGAGGAGCTGTAATGAATGTTCCTATTCTTAAGTTTTTTGGTTATTCAATAAATAAAGCAATAGGAAGTGCAGCAGCCATAGGTTTTCTAATTGCTTTATTTGGAGCAATAGGATTTCTTCTTTCAGGAAGTTTTTTAAATTCAAGTCTTCCACTAAGTATTGGTTTTATAAATATTCCTGCTTTTTTAATTTTCATACCAATTACAACGTTCATGGCTAGGATTGGAGCTAAAACAGTTCATAGTATTGATAAAAATAAAATTAGTAAGTTTTTTGGGATTTTTCTTTTAGCAGTTTCGATAAAATTTTTTTATGAATACTTAAAATTGTAACAAGTAAAAAAAAGAGGTGACTTCAGTCTCCCTCCATCACCTCACAAATCTAAATTAACTGATTCTTTAAATATTTATGAACACTTACTAGTTGAAAATACGATTTATCAACTAATCAAACTCTAACAATCTTAAGTTGTATTTAGTTTATAAAAAAAACTCAATTTAGCCATACATCATATTTAGTGATATTATTATAATTGATACTTTTAAAAATGGTTTCAATAAAAGACATTAATAAAAATATTAAAAAAAATTTATTTGATCCAATCGATAAAACTAAAAATAAGTTTTCCTCATTTTTAGATGATTTGAAAAAAAACAAAGTTAAAAAAGATTTAGCATTACAAAAACAATTAGAAAAAGAAAAGAAAAGAGAATTAATTTTAGAAAAAAAACTAGCAAAAAAAGCTAAACAAGATGAATTAAAAGAGGAAAGAAAGAAAATCCTTTATCAAAAAAAATTAATCATTGAAAATGAAAAGCAAGAAAAAAAGAATGAGGAAAAAAGACAAAAAATAGAAGCTCAAAGAATTAAAATAGAACAAAAAAAAATTAAAGACGAAGAAACTAGAAAACTTAGAGGGGAAGCCAGAAAGCTTAAGCAAGAAGATTTAAGGCTTAAAATGTTAGAGAGGCAAAGAATTAGAGAAGAAAATATTAAAATTAAAGAAGAACAACTAAAAAATAAAGAAATTGAAGCTCAAAAGAAAAGAGACGAAAAAGAAAAGGAAAGACAAGAAAAATTAAGATTAAAAGAAATTGAGAGGAAAAATAGACTTGAAGAAGAACAAAGATTAAGAGAGGCAGCTAGAAAGTTAAAATATGAGCAAGAAAAACTTAAAGAAATGGAAGAAAGATTAAGAGACTTAGAAACCGAAAGACAACAGGAAATTCAAAGACAGATTTTAAAAGAGGAGGCCGAGCAAAGAGCGAAAGAAGAGGAGTTGAGAATAAAAGAGAAAGAACTAAAAGAAGCAGAACGTGAGAGAATAAATAAAGAAAATGAAAGACGTCAAAGAGAAAGAGAACTTAAAATAGAGGAGGAAAGACAAAAAAGAATTGAAGAAGAAAACGAAAGAATTCGATTAGCTGAAGTAGCTCAAAAAGAGAGAGAGGATGAGGAAAATATACGAATGAAAGAATGGGAGAAAAAATTTGATGAGCAACAACGACTTAAAGAAGAGGAATTGGTTAGAAAGTTTTATAGCGATGAAATTCCTAAACAAGAAAATAATGAGAATAGTGAGAACCAAGAAACTATAATTGATAATGATAACTCCAAAAATTAAATTTTTTACAGATAGTTAAAATTAATAAGATAAAATTTAGTTGATTTAAGTATCTTACTTACGTTGCGATATAATAGTTATATGATTATTGTATAAACAAAAACAATTAGTAATAGAATTTGGTAGTTATTAATATTATAATTATTATTGTAACATTATTTAAAAAACAATTTTACCACAATGTCTAATATTTCTACTAGTGAAATTACGTTCATAATTACAACTTTTAAAAGTGAAAAATTTATTTATGGTTGTTTAGATAGCTTACCACTAGATTCAAAAAAAATTGTTGTTGAAAATAGTTCGAATTTTAAACTTAAAAGTTCTTTAGAAACAAAATATCAAAATTTAAAATGTTATATAATGAAGACAAATCTTGGTTATGGCTCAGCAAATAATTTTGCCATTAATAAATCAAGCACGAGGTATATTTTTATAATAAATCCTGATGCCTATTTAAAATCAGATACTCTTAGTTATATGTTTAAAGCATTAGAAAACAAACAATTTGCGATTGCTGCACCCTACTCAAAAGATGATTTTAATGAGAGTTATTTTAAGAATCAAAAATTAATACCTCAACAATCTGTTAAAGGTTTTGCAATGTTTATAGATAAAACTCAAATGGAAGATGTAGGTTATTTTGATGAAAATTTTTTTATCTATTTAGAGGAGATAGATTTGTGTAAGAGAGCATTAAATAGAAAAAAAAATATATTCTTAATTAATGCACAAATTATTCATTTAAGTGGTATTTCTCATGGAGATAGAAATGATATTGAAATGGAAAAAAGTAGGAATTGGCACTGGATGTGGTCTAAGTTCTATTATAATAAAAAACATTATGGATATTTAAAAGGTTTTTTAGCAACAATACCTAATTTTTTAAATTCCTTCTTAAAAGTTTGTTTTTATTTAATAGTTTTTAATAAAAAAAAAATAGTTATAAATTTAATGAGACTTAGAGGTCTAATTTACTCATATTTATTAATGAAGTCATCTTATAGGCCTTATGATTAGATAATAAAGAGTAATTAAATTTTTTGATCATATTCGCCAATTTTACCAGTTTTTTTTAACAAATCGTCAATAAAATCAAATATTTTTTTTTTCCTTTCGTCTGATGTTGGACTTTCAGTAACAATAACTAAGGATGGTTTGTTTGATGAAGCTCTTATAAGTCCCCAAGAACCATCTTCGAATGAAAACCTAACTCCATTAACAGTTAAAATGTCATTAATAATTTGGCCGTCTATCTCAGTTTTGGTTTCTTTTAATTTTTTAATTTTTTTAACTATATCTTCAACAACAACATACTTCACCTCATCTTTGCAAAAAGGTGCCATTGTTGGAGTTTGAAATGTCTTGGGTAATTCATAAATAATTTCACTTATTTTCTTATTTTGATTATCTAATAAATGACATACTTGAATTGCTGAATTGATACCATCATCATAACCAAAACCTAATGGCTGATTGAAAAAAAAATGACCACTTTTTTCAAATCCAGCTAAAGCTTTTTCTGTGTTTACTTTTCTTTTAATGTGAGAATGACCTGTTTTCCAATAAATTGTTTCACAGTTGTTTTCAATTAATATTTTATCTTTTGAAAATAAACCTGTTGATTTTACATCTACTATAAATTTAGAGTTTTTATGTTTGTTCGATAAATTTCTAGCAATTAGAAGACCAATTTTGTCTGAAAATATTTCATTACCTTTGTCATCAATAACACCAACCCTATCCCCATCACCATCAAACCCAAATCCTATATCAGCTTTATTTTCTTTAACTGCTTTCGCTATTTCGTGAAGCATTTCTAAATCTTCTGGATTTGGATTGTATTTAGGAAAATTCCAATCAAGGTTACAATCTAACTCTATAACCTCACATCCAATACCTCTTAGAATATCTGGGGCAAAAACACCGGCTGTTCCATTTCCACAAGCCACCACAGCTTTTATTTTTTTCTTAATTTTATTTTTACTAATTAGGTCTTTTTTATAAATTTTATCAAAATCTTTTATTTGTTTTTCACTACCTTCACCTTTTGTAAATTTTTGATTTAAGGTAATTTCTTTTAATTCCTTCATTTCTTCGGGTGCATGGGTTAGTCCTTTTTTGATACCCATTTTCACACCAGTCCAACCATTTTCATTATGACTTGCTGTAACCATAGCGACCGCATCTGCGTCTAAATTAAATTGTGCAAAATAAACCATGGGTGATAATGACAGACCAATATCCTCTATATTACATCCAGTTGATATTAATCCTCTTTTAAGAGCTGTTTTTATTTCCTCACTGTAAGAACGATAATCATGACCAACTACAACAGTAGGATTATTTTTTTTAGTATGACTGATTATTTGTGTACCCAAACCTTTTCCAAGATTCTCTATTCCAGCTATATTTATGTCTTTTTCATACAACCATCGGGCGTCATATTCTCTAAAACCATATGGATCAATTTTAATATTTTGTGTCATTTGTTAATTTTTTATCTCTTTTATGTTAATTACTTGTACTTTTTTAATTTTTTTTATTGAAATATAATTTGTCATGTTCTATAAATGTTCTATTGATTTACTGATTATATAGTATATTAAGTCAAAACGCCTACAACATGTAGTTGTTTTCGTTAAATAAACTAAATATAATAAGAGTTATGAACAAAATTTTATCGCAGGCCCTAAAGAAAGCTGTCTCTGAATATAGCCCTCAAATTAACGAGGTTACAAAAGATAAAAGACCTGACCTATTCTCATTAAATAACGAAACAGAATTATTTCAAAATGACAAAGGCATTATTATTAAGATTGACCGTTCAAAAGATGCAAATTTAACTGACTTTGGTAAAGCGACTTTAAAAGATAGATATCTTGGTCACAACGAATCTTTTCAAGATTTATTTGCTAGAGTTGCAAGCTCATATTCCGATGACAATCTTCATGCTCAAAGAATTTATAATTATATAAGTAATCTTTGGTTTATGCCAGCAACACCTGTTTTATCAAACGGTGGAACCAAAAGAGGATTACCTATTTCTTGTTTTTTAAATGAAGCATCAGATAGCTTAGGAGGCATTTTAGATTTATGGAGTGAGAATGTTTGGCTTGCAGCTAAAGGTGGTGGTATTGGAAGTTATTGGGGTAACTTAAGATCTATTGGCGAAAAAATTGGTAAAGTTGGAAAGACATCAGGAATAATTCCTTTTATTAAGGTTATGGACTCTTTGACTATGGCAATTAGTCAAGGATCATTAAGAAGAGGTTCTGCAGCATGCTATCTTCCAATAGATCATCCTGAGATAGAAGAGTTTATTGAGATGAGAAGACCAACAGGTGGAGATCCAAATAGAAAAGCATTAAATTTACATCACGGTGTTTTAGTTTCAGATGCATTCATGAGAGCTGTGGAAACTGACGAACAATGGGCGTTGAAAAGTCCGGCAGATGGAACTGTTCAACAAACCATTTCTGCAAGAAATTTATGGATAAGATTACTTACTGCAAGAATAGAAACTGGTGAACCATATATAATTTATATTGATACTGTTAATAGACAAATTCCGCAGCATCACAAATTAGCTAATCTTACAGTTAAAACTTCTAACTTGTGTAGTGAAATAACTTTACCAACTGGAATAGATAAAGATGGTAGAGATAGGACAGCAGTTTGTTGTTTATCATCTTTAAATTTAGAAAAATATGACGAGTGGAAAGATGATCCAAACATGATCAATGATGTTATGAGATTTTTAGATAATGTTTTATCGGACTTTATAAACAAAGCTCCAGATCAATTTAAAGACGCAAAGTATTCAGCTGAAAGAGAGCGAAGCGTTGGATTAGGCGTAATGGGTTTCCATTCGTTTCTACAAAAAAATAGAATTCCTTTAGAATCTGTAATGGCTAAGTCTTGGAACAAAAAAATATTTAAAGACATAGATGCTAAAGTAAATCAGGCCTCTAAAGATTTAGCAGAAGAAAGAGGTGCATGTCCCGATGCTGCAGAATATGGTTATCAAGAAAGATTTTCTAATAAAACTGCAATAGCGCCAACAGCTTCGATTTCTATTATTTGTGGTGGGGCGTCACCAGGAGTAGAGCCAATTGCTGCCAATAGTTACACACATAAAACTTTGTCAGGTTCATTTAACGTTAAAAATAGATATCTTGAGGAGATATTAGAGAGCTATGGTAAAAATGATGATGAAACTTGGTCGAGCATTACAACTAACCAAGGCTCAATATCACATTTAGATTTTCTAACTGATTTAGAGAAAGATGTTTTTAAAACAGCATTTGAGTTGAACCAAAATTGGATTATTGAGTTAAGTGGAGACAGAACTCCATTTATATCTCAAGCGCAATCAGTAAATTTGTTCTTACCTGCTGATGTTCATAAGAAAGAACTTCATAAAATTCATTTTGATGCTTGGAAAAAAGGTTTAAAGAGCCTTTATTACTGTAGATCAAAATCAATTCAAAGAGCCGAAAATATCAATGATGCAAAATCAACAGATATCATGGCAAATGTTTACAAAAATAAATCAACCAAAACTGAAGAAACAGAATACGAGGAGTGTCTATCATGTCAGTAGCAGAAAAAATAAATTCAGAAATTATTCATCCTGAAAAAAAAGAAATTATTCAACCAAAAAAAATGGGATTATTAGTTGAGAACCCAGTTTATAAACCATTTAGATATCCTTGGTGTTATGATGCTTGGCTTACACAGCAAAGAATTCATTGGTTACCAGAAGAAGTTCCTCTTGGAGATGATGTGAGAGATTGGCAAAAAAACTTGTCACAATCAGAAAAAAATTTATTAACTCAAATTTTTAGATTTTTTACCCAAGCAGACGTAGAAGTTAATAATTGTTACTTAAGACACTACACAACAGTATTTAAACCTACAGAAGTTTTAATGATGATGACAGCTTTCGCAGCTATGGAAACTGTACACGTTGCTGCCTATTCTCATTTGTTAGATACAATAGGAATGCCTGAGTCTGAATACTCAGCATTTATGAAATATAAAGAAATGAAAGACAAATATGATTACATGCAAGACTTTAATGTTAACTCAAAAGAAGATATTGCAAAAACTGTAGCTGTATTTAGTGCTTTCACTGAAGGACTGCAACTATTTGCAAGTTTTGCAATTTTATTAAATTTTCCAAGACACAATAAAATGAAAGGAATGGGTCAGATTGTTACTTGGTCTGTAAGAGATGAAACCCTTCATTGCAACTCAATGATTAGAATTTTTAAAGAATTCATCAAAGAAAATCCAGAAATTTGGACTCCAAAACTTAAAAAAGAACTTTACGAAGCTTGTAGAACTATCATTGAACATGAAGATGCTTTTATTGATCTTGCTTTTGAAATGGGACCAATGGAAGGATTAACTGCAAAAGAAGTTAAGGAATACATCAGATTTATTGCTAACCGAAGATTGGTTCAGTTAGGACTAGAACCAATTTATGATATTGATAAAAATCCTTTAACTTGGTTAGACACAATGCTTAATGCTGTTGAGCACATGAATTTCTTTGAAGGAAGAGCAACAGAATATTCTAAAGCATCAACACAAGGTACTTGGGCAGAAGCTTTCAGTTAAAAACAATTGAGTGAAAAAATTTGGTTTAGTTGTAATTGGAGCACATTTCGGTGTTTGGCTAAACGATGAGTTATCTAGGTTTGATAAACAAAATATCTTATTAGTTGAGCCAGTTCCTTATAACTATAATAAGTTAAAAGAAAAATTTATAAGTTCAAATAATATTCAAATTTGCACGAATGCTATTTTTTCAGAAAATAAAATAAGTAAGTTTTATTATGTTAATGAAAAATCAATTTCAAAACTAGGAAAACATTGGGCAAGTGGAATTGGCTCATTTAATAAAAATCATATCTTAGACCATAGAACAAAAAGATTTAAAATTGAGGATGAAGATATAGATGAGATTGAAATAGAGTTTATTACTTTTGATGGCTTAATTGAAAAATTTGAAATTGAATCAATAGATAAACTACAAATAGATGTTGAGGGCGCAGAATATGAAATTTTAAAATCTATTAATTATAAAAAAACTGATATTAATTCGATCCAGTTTGAGTCTAAACACTTTGATGGTACTTTTAAAGAAGGTAAAAAATTACAGGAAATTAAAGATAAATTAATATTAGAAGGATTTAAGTTAAATCAAATAGATAAAGAAAATATATTAGCTTATAAATAGCTATCTTTGGTTTAATTCCATTACTTTTCTATGTTTGTTGCCTTTGTAGCTAGCTAAAGGTCTAATAAGTTTGTTAGCTGCATGCTGCTCCATTATGTGAGCAGACCAACCTGTTATTCTTGAGATAACGAAAATAGGTGTAAAGAAATCAGTATCAAACCCCATTAAGTGGTAAGTTGGTCCTGTAGGATAGTCCACGTTAGGATGTATATTTTTTTCCTTGATCATTACTCTTTCAACAATATCGTAAATTCTTTCAAATTTTTTGTCTTTTTTGATTTTGCAAACTTTACTAAAGTATTCTCTCATGGTTGGAACTCTAGAGTCGCCTGATTTATAAACTCTATGACCAAATCCCATCACTACTTCCTTGTTTTTAAGTGCATTATTTATCCACTTAAGTGCATTTTCTGGTTTTTTGATTTTATTCATCATGTGCATTACCTCTTCGTTTGCCCCACCATGTAAAGGACCTTTTAAACTTGCAATTGCTCCAGTTATTGCACCATGTATATCAGATAGGCTACTAGTAATTGTTCTAGCAGTAAATGTTGATACATTAAAACTATGTTCAGCATATAAAATTAATGAGACATCAAAAGCTTTTACGATCTCTTTTTGTGGCACTTTTCCAAAACACATATAGAAAAAATTTTCAGCAAATGTGAGTGTTTTTTTTGGTTTAATAATTTTTTTACCTTTTCTAATTCTGTAAAAAGCAGCAAGTGCAGTTGGAGTTTTTGCAAAAATTCTTAGAGCTTTTCTCATATTTGCCTCAGGTGAAGAGTCTGTTGTTTCTTTATCTTCCAATCCCATAACACTCACAGCAGTTCTTGCCACATCCATTGGATGAGATTTTTTAGGCATATGTCTTATTATTTCATATAAGTTTTTTGTAAGTTCTCTATTATTTTTTTCTTCTTTTTCAAATTGTCTAAGTTGAATAGTATTTGGAAGGTCTTTATTTAAAATTAGATAAGCAACTTCTTCAAATCTACAGTATTCACATAAATCTTGAGCAGCATATCCTCTATAAGTAAGAGAATTAATTTCTGGCATTACTTTTGAAACTTCTGTTTCATCTACAACAATGCCAAGTAATCCTTTTTTTATATCATCATTCATTATTCATGCCCTTCCGAACTAAAATTATAAATTTTTTCATCTAATGAATTGTATTTTTCATAATCCACTAATTCATAAAGTCTTTTCCTAGTTTGCATTTTATCGATAATATTATTTTGATGTCCATTTGCATAAATGTCTCTTAATCCATCTTCTACATTTTTCATGGCCAATCTTTGCGAAGTTACTGGATAAATAACAATATTGTATCCGAAATTTTCTAATTCTTTGTAATTAAATAATTTTGATTTACCAAATTCAGTCATATTAGCCAATAAATAACCAGATAAATTTTTACGAACTTTTTCAAAATCTTTTTCATTTTCAAGAGCTTCTGGGAAAATAATTTCAGCACCAGCATCAATGTAGGCTTTACATCTTTCAATCATTTTATCCAAACCTTCAACACTTTTAGCATCTGAACGTGCGATAATTTTAAAATTTTGATCTTTTTTAGTAGCAACACATTCTTTAATTTTTTTAACCATATCATCAGTTGAAATAAGTTCTTTATTATCAAGGTGTCCACATCTTTTTCGTTCAATTTGATCCTCTATATGAACTCCTGTTATTCCAAATTCTTCAAAGGTTTCTATGGTTTCTTTACATGATTTAAATCCCGTATCTATATCAACTATTGTTGGAAGATTAGTTACTCTCGAAATCAGATAAGATCTTGTACTAACATCCTGAAGTGTAGTTAAGCCAATATCTGGAAAACCAAGATCATTAGCCATTACTCCACCAGATACGTAAACTGCATCATAACCAATTTCCTCAATTAATTTTGCTGTCAATGGATTATATGCACCAGGAACTCGTAATATTTTATTTGATTTTAATTTCTGGTCAAAATCTAATCTCTTTTGACTTGGTTCTTTTTCCACAAAGTGCATTAAAAAATTCCCTTTTTATTATTTTGTTTTAATTTTTTCTTTTTAACTTCAATATTTAATTTATAAAGTTGACCAGGTTTTAAATTTTTTAAATTTTGTACTGTTTTTAAAAAACGATCACTCTCTTTTCTATCTAAAATACCATCAGTTAAAGTTAAAAATTTATTTATATAATTTTGCCTCTTAAATGGTCTTGCTCCATACGGATGTGCATCAGCTCTATCCAATTCCTCAGTAATTTTTTTTCCATTTTTAAGTGTTACAACAACTTTAGCTCCAAAAGATTTTTTTTTTGGATTTGGATCGTGATATTTCTTTGTCCATTTTTTATCTTCATACGTTTTTATTGATTTCCAAATCTTAATGGTACTTTTTCTATTAGCTCTTGCTTTTGTATAAGATTTGACATGATGCCAATCTCCATCTTCAAGTGCTACAGCAAAGATGTACATTATAGAATGATCTAATGTCTCTCTGCTGGCATTAGGATCCATTTTTTGTGGGTCATTAGCACCTGTACCGATAACATAATGTGTGTGGTGGCTTGTAAATATATCAATTTTTTTAATAAGGTTTAAATTAGGTATTTTTATTTTTAATTTTTTAGCTAGATCAATTAATGCCTGAGACTGATATTCAGCGGAATACTCTTTTGTATATGTTTCTAAAATAGCTTTTTTGCTTTCACCTTTTTTTGGTAAAGGAACTTTGTATTTAGCTTTTTTACCATCTAGTATTCTTGCTATAACACTATCTTCCCCTTCATAAATTGGACTAGGAGCTCCTTCACCTCTCATAGCTCTGTCAACAGCTTCTATTGCAAGTTTACTTGCATGCGCTGGAGCATATGCTTTCCAACTTGAAATTTCTCCTTTTCTTGATTGTCTTGTAGAAATTGTTGTATGTAGTGCTTGTTGAACAGCCTGATAAATTGTTTCTGTATTTAACTTTAACATTGTTCCTAATCCAGCAGCCACACTAGGTCCTAAATGAGCAATGTGATCAACTTTATGCTTATGTAAACAAATTCCTTTAACTAAATTTACTTGAACTTCGTATGCAGTTATTATTCCTCTTAGTAAATCCAATCCACTTTTTTTATTTTGTTGTGCAACACTTATAAGCGGAGGTATGTTATCACCAGGATGACTATAATCAGCAGCTAAAAAAGTGTCATGAAAATCTAATTCTCTAACTGCTGTTCCATTATACCAAGCTGCCCATTCGCAATCAAATTTTAATTTTGAATTTACTCCAAATATAGTGGCACCATTTTTTCTAGAATGTTTTAATGCCATCTCTCTAGATGATATTACTGGTTTTCTATTTAACGAAGCAATAGCAACTGAAGCGTTATCAATTATTCTGTTGATAACCATTTGAATAGCGTCTTTATTTAATTTAGCATTATCACTTGCTATATCAGCTATCTTCCATGCGAGTTGTTTCTTCTTTGGAAGATTAATTTTTGATGGATATACTTCAACTGTATGTAATAACAAAATAACTCCTAATGTGTGATTTTGTTTTAATAGTTAAAATAAATTAATCAATATTAAAGATATTGAGATACAATTTTTTCAATATCTACAAAGTCTTTTATTAAGTGATTGTGATAAATTTCGTCTTTATTTTTTTCAGTATATCCGTCCTCCAATAAGATAATTGGTATCTCAGCTGCCTTTGCAGCATTTGCATCAGTTTCACTGTCACCTATCATTATCGACTTTTTTATATCTCCATCTAGTATTTCAACCACAGAGGTAAGATGCCTTGGATCTGGTTTACAATAATCAAAAGTATCTGATCCAGCCACATATTCAAAATAATCATAGATGCCAATTTTTTTTAAAAGATCATTTGATAAACGTTCTTGTTTATTTGTACAAACAGCCATGGATATATTTTGATCTTTGCACCAATTTAAAAATTCTTTTACACCTCTAATAAGTGTACTTTCGTTTATTATATTTTTCCCATAAAAATCAACAAACTCAGTAACCATTTCTTTTTTTACTTTTTCATCATTTACTTTCCCAAATTCTTTTTTTGCTTGACCCCATATAGATCTACCAATCATTGCTCCAGCACCCTTACCAACAAGATTTCTAATTTCTTCAGTTGATTTAGTTGGGTAGCCAAATTTCTTCATAACATGATTGTGAGCCCTCATTAGATCTGGAGCCGTATCAACTAATGTGCCATCTAAATCGAATAAAATTGTAAATTTTTGTTTCATTTTAAAAGTATTTTAAAGAAATAAATTGTGAATTAATCAATGTATATACTTAATGTAAATCAATTTTAAATGAAAGTTTTAAATCAAAAAAAACTTAGAGAAAAATTTATAAACTCAGGCGTAAAGATGATTGGTCCTGAAACCATTTTTTTTTCAAAAGATACAAAGATTGGAAGTAACGTAACAATAGAACCTTTTGTAGTTATTGGCTCTAAGGTCAAAATTGGGAGTAATGTAATTATAAAATCTTTTTCACATTTAGAATCTTGTAAAATTGAAAATAAAGTTGAGATTGGTCCATATGCCAGAATAAGACCTAATACAATTTTAAAAGAGGGATCTAAAGTAGGTAATTTTGTAGAGATTAAAAAAAGCACTTTAGGAAATAAATCTAAAGTTAATCATTTATCTTATGTGGGAGATGCTCTAATTGGAAAATCAGTGAACATTGGAGCGGGAACAATTACTTGTAATTATGATGGAGTAAATAAAAATAAGACAAAAATTAAAGACAAAGTATTTATAGGCTCAAACTCTTCTTTAGTTGCACCAATTACTATAAATAAAGATAGTGTTGTTGGAGCTGGATCAGTAATAACAAAGAATGTCAAAAAACAATCTTTAGCGCTAACAAGATCGCCACAATTAGAAGTTAAGAATTACAAAAGAAAGAAAAAATAATTTATGTGTGGAATTATTGGAATATCAAGTAACAAACCTGTTTCTGCAAATATAATTAATTCATTAAAAAAATTAGAGTACAGAGGATATGATTCAGCAGGAATAGCCACACTCTCTGACGGTAAAATCAATGAAATGAAATCAGAGGGAAGAGTTGATAACTTAGAAAACAATTTTGATTTAAAAAACTTAAGAGGAAATATTGGTATAGGTCATGTAAGATGGGCAACTCATGGAATTCCAAATAGTTTAAATGCTCATCCTCATTCTTCTCATAACGTATCTGTAGTTCATAATGGAATTATTGAAAATTCTACAATATTAAAAAAACATTTAATTAACAAAGGTCATAACTTCAAATCACAGACAGATACAGAAGTAATTGTTCACTTAATAACAGAACATTTAAAGACTTCAGAATTAGAGGAAGCCATTACAAAAACTTTAAAACAACTTCATGGTAGTTTTGCTCTTGGAATTGTTTTTAAAGATATGCCAGACTTAATAGTTGGTGCTAGAAGAGGGTCACCCTTAGCTGTTGGTTATGGTCCAAATGAAAACTATCTAGGATCAGATTCTTATGCTTTAAAATCTATGACAAATAAAATTACTTATCTTGACGATGGTGAATTTTGTATTGTTAAAAAAGATCAAGTTCTTTTTTTCAACGAAGAAGGAAAAAAAGTTAATAAAAAAATATTAGAACTATCATCAGATCAAGCAAATTACGATAAAGGCGATTTTAAACATTTCATGGCAAAAGAAATTGAAGAGCAACCACTAACAATTAAAACCGGAATTAAAGAATATGTAGATAATGTAAATAAAGACATAAATATTTTTAATTTTCCTTGGAAAATAGAAGAGATCAATTATATCACCTTAATAGGATGTGGAACAGCGTATCACTCTTGCTTAATGGCAAAATATTGGTTTGAAGAACTTACAAATTTAGATGTTAATATAGATATAGCGTCAGAATTTAGATATAGAAAAAATAGATTTAAAAAAGACACTTTATATGTCTTTGTTTCACAATCTGGGGAAACAGCAGATACTTATGCGGCTTTAGATATATGTAACAAAAACAGCATGAAAACATGTGCTGTTGTTAATGTAATCGAAAGCTCAATAGCAAGAGACTCTAATTTTGTTTTACCAATTCATTGTGGTCCTGAAATTGGAGTTGCATCAACAAAAGCATTTCTAGGTCAAATACTTGTTTTATATATTCTAGCTTTAAAACTTGGATCAATGAGAAATGAAATTGAAAAAAAAGAATATCAAGAAAAGATTAGAGCTTTAAAAGCTTTGCCTGGCTTAATAGAGAAAACATTACTTCATGATAATGATATCCAAGCAATATCATCAACATTTAATGAAGCTAAAGGTTCAATGTTTTTAGGAAGAGGGTATTCATATCCAATAGCTTTAGAAGGCGCATTAAAACTTAAAGAACTTTCATATGTTCATGCTGAAGGATATCCAGCGGGGGAAATGAAACATGGACCTTTGGCCTTGATAGAAGAGGGCATGCCAGTAGTTGTTTTGGCACCGAGAGATAATTATTACAAAAAAACTATTTCGAATATGCAGGAAGTTATTGCTAGAGGAGCGAAGGTATTATTGATAACCAACAAAAGTAAAGATGAAGTTGTGTCAGAAAATATTTGGGAAACTATTGAAGTTGAGAATACAAATGATGACTTACTTCCATTCCTTCTGACTATTCCGCTTCAAAAACTTGCATATTACTCTGCTCTTAAAAAAGGTTATGACATTGATAAGCCTAGAAATTTGGCTAAATCTGTCACTGTTGAATAAACTTTAAACTCTGTTAAAACACCTCTAGGTTGAATATGAAAAGTTGGAAAAAAAATAGTTGGAGAAAATACCCTGTTAAACATATTCCAGATTATCCAGACAAAAAAGAACTGGATAAGGTTTTAGATAAGATAGGAACATTTCCTCCATTAGTCTTTGCAGGCGAAACAAGACATCTTAAAAGTCAGTTAGCTGAAGTTGTCGATGGTAAAGCATTTTTACTTCAAGGTGGAGACTGTGCAGAAAGTTTTGCAGAATTTAATCCAGATAATATTAGAGATACATTTAAACTTATGTTGCAAATGTCATTAGTTTTAACTTATTCGGCATCCTTACCAGTTGTTAAAGTTGGAAGAATAGCAGGACAGTTTTCAAAACCTAGAAGTGCTCCAACAGAAATTAAAGATGGCGTAGAACTACCAAGCTACTTAGGTGATAATATAAATGCAATGGAATTTACAGAAAAAGCAAGAGTTCCAGATCCTAAAAGATTATTTAAAGCTTATTCACAATCAGCTGCAACTCTTAATCTTATTAGAGCTTTCTCAAAAGGAGGTTTTGCAGATTTAAACAAAGTCCACTTATGGAATTTAGATTATATTAAAAAAAGCCCACAGGCTAAAAAATTTAAGGATCTTGAAGATAAAATTGCTGATGCTATTGCTTTTATGCGAGCGTGTGGAATTACTTCAGATTTTAATAATAGATTGTACACAGTAAATTTTTGGACATCACATGAAGCTTTACTACTACCTTTTGAGGAGTCTATGACTAGAACAGACTCTACCACTGGTGAAAATCATGATACTTCAGCTCATTTTGTTTGGATTGGAGATAGAACAAGACAATTAGATGGTGGTCATGTTGAATTTTGCAGAGGTATAGAAAATCCAATTGGGATTAAATGTGGACCAACTTTAAAAGCTGATGATTTAATTAATCTTTGTAATAGAATTAATCCAAAAAATGAAAAAGGCAAAATTACTTTAATATCAAGATTTGGAGCTGATAATGTATCAAAATTTTTACCAAAATTAATTAGAGCGATAAAAAAAGAGGGATTAAATGTGATTTGGTCGTGTGATCCTTGTCATGGAAATACAATCAAAGCAGCTACAGGTTTTAAAACAAGACCATTCAATAGTGTTTTAAAAGAAGTAAAGGAAGTTTTTGCATGCCATCAAAGTGAGGGAAGTTATGCAGGTGGTTTACATATCGAATTAACTGGTCAGGATGTAACTGAATGTATAGGAGGTGCTCAAAAAATATCAGAAAAAGATTTATCTTCTAGGTATCATACTCATTGCGATCCAAGACTTAATGGAAATCAAGCATTAGAGATGGCATTTTTGATCTCAGATGAGATTAAAAAGAATAGCTCATATTCAAAAAATGCAGACAGAGCGGCATCTTAATACATTGTAAATTTACAAATAATAAATATTTTAAGAGTATGCAACCTCAGGAAAAAGTAAGATTTATTTCTAATTGGATTAAAGATTATGTAAATAATATGCCAAAAAAGGCCGAGTCTTTAGTAATTGGAATTTCTGGAGGAATTGACTCATCAGTATCAAGCACTCTTAGTGCTATGACTGGTTTAAAAACGATTGTTTTATCAATGCCAATCAAACAAAAATCTCATCAACATGATTTGAGTTTAAAACATCAAGATTGGTTAGTTAAAAATTTCAAAAATGTTGAGGCTCACACAATTAATTTAGATGAATTATTTTTAGCATTTAACGCAACTTTATCTGAATTTGACAGCGAGCATGGTATGGCTAATTCAAGAGCAAGACTTAGAATGACTACTCTTTATCAAGTGGCTGCTGCAAACAAAGGTATTGTTGTAGGAACAGGTAATAAAGTTGAGGATTTTGGAGTAGGATTTTACACAAAGTATGGTGATGGAGGTGTAGATATTTCCCCAATAGCTGATTGTAATAAAACTCAAGTCTGGGAATTGGGGAAGGAACTTGGAATTTTAAAAGAGATTATTGATGCACCCCCAACTGATGGATTGTGGGATGATGGTAGAACGGATGAAGGTCAACTTGGATTAAAATATAACGAATTAGAAGAAGCCATGGAGAATCCAAATTCTCCGAATCGTAATAAATACGAAAATATTAGAAAACAAAATATGCATAAAATGGAGCCAATTCCTGTGTGCATAATTCCAAATTAATCAAATAGATTCACAAATCTATAATTTAAGTATATCTCTTCAACTATGAGTTTGGATATTTTTTTAACAAATAATCTTACTAACAAAAAAGAAAAATTTATTCCTAAGGATAAAAATAATGTGCGAATGTACGTTTGTGGTCCAACAGTTTATGACGATCCACACATTGGTAATGCTAGACCACTAATTGTATTTGATATTTTGTTTAAAATTTTAAAAAAAGAATATCCAAATGTAACATATGTCAGAAATATTACTGATGTAGATGATAAAATAATAAAATCATCACGGGAAAATAATATTTCAATTTTAGATCTTACAAAAAAAATTACTGAAAGCTTTAAAGAAGATTGTATTTATCTAAATTGTGAAAAACCAAATCATGAACCTAAAGCGACTGAGCATATTTCTGAGATGAAAGAAATGATCTCTGAACTAATAAAAAAAGGATTTGCCTATGAAAATAATATGCATGTTTATTTCGAAGTAAAAAAATTTAAAGATTATGGACAGTTATCAAACAAAAAACTAGATGAATTGGTTGCAGGGTCAAGAATTGAAGTGAGTGATAATAAAAAAAATCCTGAAGATTTCGTTCTTTGGAAACCATCAGAAGCAGACGAACCATCCTGGGACTCACCTTGGGGGAAAGGAAGACCTGGTTGGCATTTAGAATGTTCAGCAATGTCTAAAAAATATTTAGGAAAAGAATTTGATATTCATGGAGGAGGTGTTGATTTATTATTTCCTCATCACGAAAATGAAATTGCTCAATCAAGATGTGCAAATGATAGTAAAGTGTTTGCTAATTATTGGTTACATAATGCTTTTATCACAATGTCCAATGAAAAAATGGCAAAATCTCAAGGTAATATTTTAAAAATTAAAGATTTTAGAAATATAAAAAGCGGTCAAGTTTTAAGACTGGCTTTAATGAGTGCACATTACCGACAACCACTTGATTGGAATGATAAGCTTTTAGAAGATAGCGAAAATACAATTAATAAATGGTATAATATTTACCTAAATATTGAAAAAAAACCAAAAATTTCAGACGAAATTTTAAAACCTCTTCTCGATGATTTGAATACTCCAGGCTTTATAACTAATTTGCACAAATTATATGAGAAAGCATCAAAAGGATCTGATGAGGATAAAAGAATATTTATTTCAGCATGTCATTTTGTTGGATTATTAAATGAAAGTAAAGAGGATTGGCTAAAATTTAAAAAAAGCAAGGTTTCAATTTCTGAAAGTGAAATTTTATTTAAAATTAATCAGAGAAATAAAGCTAGAATTAATAAAAATTATGACGAAGCTGATAAAATTAGAAATGATCTTTTAGACAAAGGTGTTTTAATAGAGGACAAAGATGGTAAAACGGTCTGGAAATTTAAATGAGTAAAGATCGATTATACATATTTGATACTACATTACGTGATGGTGCACAGACTCAAGGTGTAGATTTTTCAATTGATGACAAAGAAAAGATATCATCTTCTCTGGATACTTTAGGTGTTGATTATATTGAAGGAGGATGGCCTGGAGCAAATCCTACAGATACAGAATTTTTCAATAAAGAACATAATTTTAAATCAGCAAAATTAACTGCATTTGGTATGACAAAAAAAACTGAACATAGTGCTGAGAATGATCCAATGCTATCCTCATTGATAAATTCTAAAAGTTCGTCGGTATGTTTGTTTGGTAAATCTTGGGATTTTCAGGTGGATGTTGCCCTTGGTATTTCAAATGATCAAAATCTCTCAAATATAAGTGAAAGTGCAAAACATATAATTAAATCTGGAAAAGAATTTATGTTTGATGCTGAACATTTCTTTGATGGTTACAAATCGAATCCTGAATATGCAATTTCTTGTTTAAAAGCAGCATATGATAACGGAGCTAGATGGATTGTTTTATGTGATACAAATGGTGGAACTCTTCCTCATGAAGTAGATAAGATTGTTAGAGAAGTAATTAATCATATTCCTGGTAAAAATTTAGGTATTCATGCTCATAATGATACTGAAAATGCTGTTGCTAATAGTTTAGTTGCTGTTCAAGCAGGAGTTAGACAAGTTCAAGGTACATTGAATGGATTAGGAGAGAGATGCGGAAATGCAAATTTAGTATCTCTAATACCTACGTTTTTTTTAAAACAAGATTTTTATGAAAACTATGAACTTAATATCAAACGTGAAAATTTAAAAAATTTAACTCAATGCTCAAGGTTATTAGATGAATTGTTAAATAGAAAACCAAACAAGCATCTTCCTTATGTTGGTGCTTCAGCTTTTTCACACAAAGGTGGTATGCACGTTTCTGCTGTTCAAAAAGATCCAAAGACTTATGAACACGTTAATCCTGAAGAAGTAGGAAATTCACGAAATATAGTTGTTTCAGATCAATCTGGACAATCAAACATTATGTCTAGATTAAAACTTATAGGAATAAATGTTGAAAAAAGTGATCCAAAAATCAAAAAACTTTTAGAAGAAGTAAAAGATAGAGAATTTATTGGTTACAGTTATGATGGTGCTGACGCGTCTTTTGAATTGTTAGCCAGAAGATTAATTGGTGAGATACCGAGATATATTTCTATTAATGAATATGACGTTTCAGTTAAAAAAGATAATGCAGGAGAAATAATTTCACACGCAAAAGCTCAATTGGAAGTAGATGGAGAAAAAATTTTGTGTGAAGGTCAAGGAAACGGCCCTGTTAATGCTTTGGATAATGCAATTAGGAGAAATGTAAGTAAGCTTGCTAAATATTCAGAATATTTAAAAGATTTAAGACTTGTTGATTATAAAGTTAGAATTTTAAATACTGGTACTGAGGCTGTAACAAGAGTAAGTATCGAGAGCACAGATTCTAGAGGTATTAATTGGTTCACTATTGGGGTGTCTCCAAACATTATTGATGCATCTTTCAAAGCTTTAGTGGATAGTCTAGATTATAAGTTATTTAAGGATAAAGCTCCTGGAAGTTTGTAAAAATGAAAATTAAGAAATTTTCAGAGAAACCATTAGACTTGGAAACAAGAGTTGGAGCTAAACCAATAGTTTGCTATCCAAATACAAACATTGAAGAAAAAAATTTAAGTATTTTACATTCTGCTAGAAAGCACTTAGTTAAAAAAGATGAGGTTATTATTCCTCCTAGAGATGCAAAAACATTTGAGGTAAAATTTGGAGAGTTTTTTAGAATTGAGAGTGTTGATGGTCCACAAGTAGGAGATTTAAATTTATTCAATTTAAACAATTTAGAAGAAAAATTTTATTCAGGAAAAACAAGAGCTCTCTATGGAACTCATCTTTCAGTAGGAGATAAAATGTTTAGTAGTTTTCCATATTTAAGATCTCTGGCAACGATTACCTGGGATACTTTAGATTGGTATGATTATGACGAAGATGGAGGATCGGTACATGATGTAATTGGCACAAGATGCGATCCTTATACATCAAAACTTCTTAGTGATAATGATTATCACTATTGTTGTCATTCAAATTTAACAAGAGCTTTAGTTAAAGAAAAAAATATCCAATTAGACCATGCTGAAAAAATAGTTCATGATGTGTTAAATGTATTTATGTTAACTGGATTTACTAATGATACTAAACAATACTTTATGAAAGCAAGTCCTGTTAGACCTGGTGATTATTTGGAATTTTTTGCTGAAACAGATTTATTAGGTGCCCTTTCTGCTTGTCCAGGTGGTGATTGCGGATCTGAGCATTCATCTGATGTAGCAAAATGTTATCCTTTAAAAGTTTCAATTTGGACAATAGACTCTAAATATTTAAATAATATCAAACCATCAGTTATTTCAAATTACAACAGAAATCATGGCATAGATTAATGTCTGTTAATAATATTTCTTTCATTTTACACAAGCCCCAACTTTCTGAAAATATTGGAGCCTGTGCAAGGGGAATGAAAAATTTTAATTTTAACAAACTTATTATTGTTGATTCCAAACCAATTTTTCCAAATGATAAAATTTTAGCAACTTCTGTAGGAGCTAAAAATATAATCAATAAAGCTAAGAGTTTTGAAAATATAGAAAAATCTTTAAAGAATATTGATGTTGTAATTGCAACATCTGCACGATTTAGAAATAAAAATATTAAACATATTCAATTAGAAGATTTAAAAAAAATAAATTACAAAAAAAATGTAGCCTTTTTATTTGGGTCAGAGGCATCAGGTTTATCAAATAATGAAATAAGTTATGCAAATTATACTCTTCAAATTCCAACAAATCCCGATTTTAAATCATTAAATTTATCTCACAGCTTAATAATAATTGCACAATATGTATCAAGCATAATTAATTCAAAAGTATCTTTTTTTAAGAAGTCAAATAAAGTTAAATCAGCATCTAAAAAAGAGATAGTTGCTATGGCAAATCTTTGTATTCAGAATCTTGAAGATATTAATTTCTTTAAATCGAAAGAAAAGAAGCCGATAATGCTTGAAAACTTGAGGAATATTTTTTATAGGATGGAATTATCAAACAAAGAAACACGTATTTTATCAGGTGTATTTGCAAGCTTAGGTAAAAAACGTTGATTGACAAAATGATGAGTAGGTTTATAAAGCTCCACTATTAAATGACTAAAAGATTAAACTCTAAACATAAAGTAGACAGAAGATTAAAAGTTAACCTTTGGGGAAGACCTAAAAGTCCTTTTAATACTAGAGCTTATGGACCAGGTCAACATGGTCAAACAAAAACATCAAAGCCATCTGATTATGGAATACAGCTTCAAGCAAAACAAAAATTGAAAGCATATTACGGAAATATAAACGAGAGACAATTTAGAAATATTTACAAAAAAGCAGTAATGCTTAAAGGCGATACTGGAGAAAATTTAATTGGTCTTCTTGAAAGAAGATTAGATGCTGTAATTTATAGAGCAAAATTCGCAACAACAATTTTTTCAGCTAGACAATTAATCAATCATGGTCATGTAAAAGTAAATGGTAAAAAAGTAAATATCGGAAGCTACTTAGTTAGAGAAGAAGATTCAATTGAGATAAGAGATAAATCTAAACAGCTTGCAATAATCGATATTGCTCTTGCAAATAAAGAAAGAGAAACTCCAGAATATATTCAGATGGACGAAAAAAATAAAAAATTAAAATTTGTTAGAATTCCAAAGTTTGAAGAAGTTCCATATCCAATTGTTATGGAGCCTAATTTAGTGATTGAATATTATTCTAGATAATTAGCTTTTAGATTTAAAGTTTATATTTTTACTCTCAAAAAGTTTTGCTAACTCTCCACTTTCGTACATTTCTTTAACTATATCACATCCACCTACGAATTCATTTTTAACATAAAGTTGAGGTATTGTTGGCCAGTCACTAAAAACCTTAATACCTTCTCTTAAATTTTGATTTTCTAAAACATTTACACCTTTAAAATTTACTTCAAGAACTTTTAATATATTTGAAGTAGCCATTGAAAATCCACATTGTGGAGCGTCAGGTGTACCTTTCATAAACAAACATACTTCGTTGTTTTCAATTTCATTTTTAATTAAATCATTTGTTTGTTGATCCATTTAACTCTCCTTTGTTTTGATTGCTAATGCATGAAGTTCATTACCCATTCTACCTTTTAATGAGTTGTAAACCATTTTATGTTGCTCAATTTTACTTTTTCCAGAAAATTGAGACGAGGTAACGGTAGCTGAATAATGATTTCCATCACCTGCCAAATCTTGTATTTCAACAATTGCATCTGGCATTGCCTCTTTTATAAAACTCTCAATTTCTTTTAAATCCATCGCCATTATTTACTCATATAGTTTTTAAGCCAACTTTTATTAGAAGTTGATAATTCGTCAATTGTAACTTTTGTCTTATCATTAATATATAGTTCATTTTCATTAATTGTACCAAGATCATCGAAATGGACTGCATTTTTATGCAATATATCAGTTACTTTTTTAAAATCTTTTTTGTTTATTTCTATAATATATCTACCTTGATCCTCAGCAAACAAGTATTCTATTTCGTTAATTAAATATTTTGGTTTTTTAATATTTATTCCCTTTTTTCCTTTAATACACATTTTCGCTACTGCTGTAATTATGCCACCTAAAGAAACATCATGTGCGCTTTTAATTAAATTATTATCAATCAATTTCAGTATTGTTTCACCATTATTTTTTTCATTAAATAGATTTACCTCGGGTGGAGGTCCATTTTTTTCATCTAAAATATTTCTTGCAAATAAACTTTGATCAATATGTCCTTCAGTTTTTCCAATTACTAAAACTAAATTATCAACTTCTTTAAAATCCATAGTGATCATATTCTTATAATCTTTTATCAATCCAACTCCACCTATTGCAGGTGTAGGTTTTATACCTTGGTCTTTTGTTTGGTTATAGAAAGATACATTTCCAGAAACCACTGGGAACTTTAAATATTCACTTGCTTCACCAATTCCCTGAACACATTCAACAAACTCTCCCATGTTTTCTTCATTTTCAGGACTGCCAAAGTTTAAACAATTCGTGATAGCAATAGGTTTTGCTCCAACAGATATAAGATTTCTAAAACTTTCACAAACTACCTGCTTTCCACCAGTTAAAGGGTGAGCCCAGCAATATACCGCTGAAGAGTCTACAGAAGCAGCGACAGCTTTATCTGTTCCATGAACTCTTACAACCCCTGCATCTCCACCTGGCTTTTGTATTGTATCTCCCATAACAGTATGATCGTATTGTTGCCAAATCCATTCTTTACTACATACATTTGGATTTGCTAAAATTTTTTTTAATACATCGATAATTTTTAAATGTTTAATATCCTCTTTTTTAATCTTATTTTTTTTAGGAAGTTTTGCTTTTTTCCATTTTCGATCGTACATAGGAGAGTTTTCAACCAAAGTATTAACTGGAATATCTGCAACTTTTTCTTCATCAAAATAAAGTTCTATTTTTTTAGATTTAGTAGTTTTTCCAATCACTGCAAAATCCAAGTTCCATTTATCAAATATTTTTTTTGCTTGTTCTTCTTTGCCGTTTTCTAAAACAATCAACATTCTTTCTTGGCTCTCAGAGAGCATAATTTCATAAGGAGTCATTTTAGTTTCTCTACAAGGTACTTTGTTTAAATTAATTTCAATTCCAAGGTTGCCTTTTGAAGCCATTTCAATACTTGAAGAGGTTAATCCAGCAGCACCCATATCTTGAATGGCTATAATGGAGTCTCCAGCCATTAACTCTAAACAAGCTTCAAGTAAAAGTTTTTCAGTAAAAGGATCTCCAACTTGAACTGTTGGCTTTTTTTCCTCAATTTTTTCATCAAAACTAGCTGAGGCCATACTTGCTCCATGAATTCCATCTCTTCCAGTTTTTGATCCAACATATATAACTGGTTTGTTTAAACCTGCAGCTTTTGAGTAGAAAATCTTATCTTTTTTGACTAATCCTAATGTCATAGCATTAACCAAAATATTTCCATTATAGGAGCTATCAAAACTTGTTTGGCCAGCAATTGTAGGAACACCCATGCAATTTCCATAACCACCTATGCCATGGACAACACCTCTTAATAAATTTTTTGTTTTTTTATTTTGTGGTGATCCAAAATGTATTGAGTTTAAGTTAGCTATTGGTCTTGCGCCCATTGTAAATACATCTCTCATTATTCCACCAACCCCAGTTGCAGCACCCTGGTAAGGTTCTATAAATGAAGGGTGATTATGACTTTCTATTTTAAAAACTATTGCATCATTATCTTCAATATCGATAACACCAGCATTTTCACCAGGACCTTGAATAACTTTCTTTCCTTTGGTAGGTAGTTTTTTTAAATGTAATCTTGATGATTTATATGAACAATGTTCATTCCACATTGCAGAAAAAATCCCTAATTCTGTAATGTTTGGTGTCCTTTTTAATAACTCACAAATTTTAGCGTATTCATCTTCTTTTAAACCATGATCAACTGCTACTTGTTCGTTTACAATCATTTTAAATTGTTAATTAAGTTTTTAAAAAATAATGATCCATCCTCACCAGATAAAGATGTGTCAATCATTCTTTCAGGGTGGGGCATCATCCCTAGAATATTTTTTTCTTTATTAAATATACCAGCAATATTTTTTATAGATCCATTAGGATTAAATTGATCTTCTATTTTTCCATTTTCATCACAATAGTTAATAGCTATTTGATTATTATCTTCAATTTCTTTTAATTGATCATAAGTACAAAAATAATTACCTTCATTATGAGCTATATGAAATTCTAAAACCTCGTTATCAACATTTTTAAAATATTTATTTTTTTTATCATTAATTTTTACAAAAACATTTTTACAAATAAATTCTAAATATTTGTTTCTAAGCAAAACACCTGGAACCAAACCAGTTTCTACTAATATTTGAAATCCATTACAGATACCCATAACCATACCTCCTGAATTTGCAAAATTAATAACAGATTTCATTATTTTTGATTTAGAAGCCATACTTCCACATCTTAAGTAGTCCCCATATGAAAAACCACCTGGTAACACAACCAAATCACTTTTTGGTAATTCAGTATCGGCATGCCAAACCATTTTATTTTTAAATCCAAATTTTTTTAGAGCAACATCCATGTCTCTGTCGCAATTTGAACCAGGAAAAGTAATAACTGATGATTTCATTAATTACTTTGGATCAATAATTTTATAATTTTCAATTACAAGATTTGCCAAAAGTTTTTTGCACATTTCTTCAACTTTTGCTTTTGCTTTGGTGTTGTCGGTTTCTTTAGTGTCTATTTCAAAATATTTACCTTGTCTAACTTCTTTAACATCATCAAAACCCATTCCATCCAAAGTTTGATGAATAATCTTTCCTTGTGGATCAAGTACATCTTTTTTTAGAGTGATGATTACAGAAATTTTCATTTTTTCTTTCTTTTAACTGAAGATAATTTAGTTACATTTACTGCTGAAACATTAGATTGCTCATGAAGTATACCTAATCTTTTTGCAACTTCAGTATAGGCTGGAATTAAATCACCCAGATCTTTTCTAAATCGATCTTTATCCAATTTTTTTTCTGTAATACTGTCCCATAATCTACATGTGTCAGGACTAATTTCATCTGCTAAAATAACTTCATTTTTTCCATCAATTTTAATTCTTCCAAATTCTAATTTAAAATCAATAAGTTTAATCCCTACACCTCTAAACATCCCAATCATAAAATCATTAATTCTTAAAATCATTTTTTTAACTTTATCTATTTCTGTTTTTGACGCCCAATCAAAAGCTAAAATATGTTCTTCAGATATTAATGGATCTCCAAGATTGTCATCTTTCAAGCAGTATTCGATCAGAGGTTCTTTTAAAACAGTACCGTCCTCAATACCCAATCTTTTAGTAATTGAGCCTGTTGCAACATTTCTTACAATGAACTCTATCGGAATTATTTCAACAAGCTTTATAATTTGCTCACGCATATTTAATCTTTTTACTAAATGATTTTTAATTCCTATTTGAGAAAGGTTATAGAGTATATGTTCTGATATTCTGTTATTTAGAACACCTTTACCTTCAATGGTAGTTTTTTTTTGATTATTAAATGCAGTAGCATCATCTTTAAAATATTGGATAACTAAGTTTTTATCATTTGTTGCATAAATGATTTTAGCTTTTCCCTCGTATAATTTTTTGCCTTTTTTCATTATTTAAAAACTCTTCTAAAGATAAAATTTACGTTTTTAAGGTGTTTAGAATAATTAAATATAGATTTTAATCTTTTTTGTGAAATTTTATTCATTATAAATTTATCAGATAAAATGACGTCAATAAGGTTTAAATTCTCTGCAAAACATTTTTTTGCGTAAGATTGAACCAATCTATAAGATTTTTCTCTGCTTAAACCTGTTTTAGTTAATTCCAACATAACCTCTTGAGAAAAAATTAAACCTTTTGTTAAATTTAAGTTTTCAAGCATTTTTTTAGGATAAACAATCATGTTATCTAAAATATTTGTAAGTCTAATTAATGCAAAATCAGTTGTTATATTAGCATCTGGTCCGATATTTCTTTCAACACTTGAATGAGAAATATCTCTTTCATGCCAAAGAGCTATGTTTTCAAGTGCTGGTATAACTGCACTTCTAACCATCCTAGATAAACCAGTAAGATTCTCACTTAAGATAGGATTTTTTTTATGAGGCATTGCAGAGGATCCTTTTTGATTTTTAGAAAAATATTCTTGTAGCTCATAAACTTCAGTTCTTTGTAGATGTCTTATTTCAGTTGCTACTCTTTCAATAGAACCAGCAATAATACCTAAAACAGAAAAATAAAATGCATGTCTATCTCTGGGAATTACTTGTGTAGAAATTGGTTCAACTTTCAGACCTAATTTTTTTGCCACATATTTTTCAACATTCGGACTAATGTTAGCAAATGTTCCAACAGCACCAGATATTGCGCATGTTGATACTTCATCAATCGCATCTTTTAATCTATTTTTGTTTCTTTTAAATTCTTCGTAAAACGAAGCCAATTTTAATCCAAAAGTAATTGGCTCAGCATGGATACCATGGCTTCTTCCCATGCACGGTGTAAATTTATATTTTTTGGCTTGTTTTTTTAAAACTTTTAAAATTTGATCTATATCTTTTAAAATGATTTTACCTGATTGGACTAATTGAATATTAAAACTAGTATCTAAAACATCTGATGAAGTCATTCCTTGATGCAGGTAGCGTGCTTTAATTCCAGCTTTTTCAGTTACAGAGGTAAGAAATGCTATTACATCATGTTTAACCTCAGCTTCTATTTTGTGAATTCTGCTTACATTAATTTTAGCTTTTTTTTTTACGATTAAAGCAACACCTTTCGGAATTTGCCCAAGTTTTTCCATTGCTTCTGCAGCTGCAACTTCAACATCTAACCAGATTTTGTATTTATTTTCTTCTGACCAAATATCAGTTAATTCTTTTCTCGAGTATCTTTTAATCATTAATTATAAGTATGGAGGCTTTAAATAACCTTTAGCAGATTCTGTAAAGATTTCATAACCATTTTCAGTAATTCCTAACGTATGTTCAAATTGTGCAGATAAAGATTTATCTTTCGTAACAGCTGTCCAACCATCGTTTAACATTTTAATATCGTATTTACCCGCATTAATCATTGGTTCTATCGTAAATGTCATACCCGGTCTTAATTCTGTGCCTGTATTTTTTTTACCGTAGTGTAAAATATTTGGTGGCTCATGAAATGTTGTACTTATTCCGTGACCACAAAAATCTCTGACAACTGAAAATCCTTTTTCTTCTACAAATGATTGAATTTCATAACCAATATCTCCTAATTTAATTCCAGGTTTTAAAATTCTAATAGCTCTCATCATAGATTCGTGGGTAGCATCTATAAGATTGTTTAACTTTACTGGGGTTTTTCCAATACAAAACATTCTGCTTGTATCACCATAATGTTCATCAACAATTGCAGTAACATCAACATTTACAGCATCACCTTCTTGTAAAATTCTATCTGAGGGTATTCCATGACATATTACATGATTTAAAGATGTGCATAAAGATTTTGTAAATCCTCTATAATACAGAGGAGCTGAGTAGCCACCATTGTCTCTAATAAATTCATATCCAAGTTTATCGATATGATCAGTGGATACACCTTCTTTAATATTATCAGTTAACATATCTAAAGTTTTTGCAGCCAAGTTTCCTGCAATTCTCATTTTTTCAAATTTTTCTTTATAATCAGTCATCTATAATTTTTAATTTTTTATCTATAAAAATTTTTTTAGAACTTATATTACATCTATACGCTAAAAAATTAACACCAGCTTTTTTAGCAATTAAATAGCTCTTATAATATTCTTCATCTATATCTTTAGCTATTTTAAAGTAATTCATATTTTGAACTTGAACTAAAAATATTAAGTATGTTTTATAACTTTTTTTTATGGCATCAATAAGGGTTAATAAATGCTTAGTTCCTCTTGCTGTTGGAGCATCTGGAAATTCAGCAGTATCCTTATTTCTAAACAATGTAACATTTTTAACCTCTAAAAACATTTTTTGACCCTTTTTTTCTAATAAAAAATCAAACCGTGTTTCTTTATTAAAAAAAACTTCTGGTTTTATAATGTCATTATTCTTTAGTTCTTTTACTAAATTATTTTTGAGACCATGTTCAATTATTCTATTGGCCATATGGGTATTTACACCTACTAAATTTTTTCTAGATTTGATAATTTCCAATCCATATTTAAGCTTTCTTTTTGGATCATTATTAGGAAGCAAATAAACTTCATTTCCTTCATCTAATAATCCTTTCATTGATCCTGTGTTAGGACAGTGAGCTGTGACAATTTCCTTACCCAGTTTTACATCGGTAAAAAATCTTTTATATCGTTTGATTAGTTTGCCTTTTATTAAAGACTTGGTAAATTCCATTACTAAATTATATATTTCATATGGAAAAAAAAGCAAAAGTAAATGCATCAATATTAATTATTGGTAACGAAATTTTGTCTGGTAGAACCTTAGACACAAATACCTCAACTTTAGCAATATGGTTAAATTCAATTGGAGTTAATGTTGCAGAAGTTCGAGTAATTCCAGACGTTGAAAAAATAATTGTGGATACCTTAAATTTACTTAGATCAACATATGATTATGTTTTTACAACTGGAGGTATAGGACCAACACATGATGATATTACAGCTCAATCAGTATCAAAGGCTTTTGGAATAAAATATGAAGTACATAAAGAAGCTTTTAAAATTTTAGAAAAATATTATCAACCAGGTGAATTTAATAAGGGGAGACAAAAAATGGCGTGGATGCCAGAGAATGCAAATTTAATTTTAAATCCTACAAGTGGTGCACCAGGTTTTAATGTTAAGAATGTATATTCATTACCAGGTGTTCCCTCTATTTTAAAATCAATGTTAGGTGGTTTAACAAATGAAATTGTTGGTGGAGAACCAATTAAAAGTCTTACTATAAGTTTAAAAACAGTTGAAAGCGAAATAGCAAATTCTTTAACTAAAGTTCAAAATAATAATAAGGATGTTGAAATAGGAAGTTATCCATTTTTTCATGCTGGGAAATTAGGTGTTTCAATTGTAATAAGGTCAGAAGATCAAAGCAAAATTGATAATTGTAATTCAGAAATTTTAAAATTTGTGAATGAGAAAAAAATTGAGGTAGTAGATAGGTAATGTTGTATTTTGCTTATGGTAGTAATCTTGATCATTTTCAAATGAAACGTAGGTGCAAAGATAGTATTTTCTTAAAAAAAATAAATTTAAAAAATTTCAAACTAACATTTAGAAGCAAATATAGAGCTGCAGACATAGAACATAAAAAAAATTCTATTGTACCAGGAGCTTTATTTGAAATTTCAAAAAGTGATGAAAAAAAGTTAGATGTATATGAAGATTTTCCAATTCTCTATAAAAAACATTATTTTTATTATTATGGAAAAAAAGTTATGACTTATACAATGGTTAAAAAAACACCATTTAAATTTCCTACTGAAAGATATTTAAATATTGTTAAAAGAGGTTATAAAGATTGTGGATTAGATATAAAGTTTTTAAAAATAGGTTTAAAATCACAGTAATTTAGAATTTTTTTATATACAGTTATATAAAATATAATAGTTTTGTTGTTAAATGTGTTTACGAAAATTTATAATATTTTCATCAATAATTTTTTTCTCTTTAATATTTTTATCGACTGAAATTTTTAGTCAATTAAATATATTGAACCAATTAAGCATACGAATATTTTGGATATCAATAGTAATAATATTAAGCTTAATATTAATTAAAAAAAAATATTTCACCAAAATAATTTTTCAAAAATTAAAATTTACCCCTGAAATTTTTTTTATTTTGTTTATATTTTTAATTACTTTTATAAACGCCATCATCTATGCACCTAATACTTTAGATGCAATGACTTATCATATGACAAAAGTAATGAATTGGATACAAAACGAAAACTTAAATTTTTATCCTACAAACGATCTTAGAGAATTAATTTTAGCACCTTTTTCTGAATATATTATTTTACATCTATATCTTTTAGTAGGAGGAGATCTTCTAGCAAATTTAGCTCAGTGGTACAGTATGTTTGTGAGTTGTTTAGGTGTTTCATTAATTGCCAAGGAACTTAATTGTAATACTAAATATCAAATACTCTCAGCTCTTTTTTGTGCTTCAATACCTATGGGTATAATGCAAAGTACCAGCACCCAAACAGATTATGTAACAACTATGTGGATTGTATTGATGGTTTATTTTCTTTTAAAATTTATAAGGCAAAATAGTTTCTTATATTTAGTGTTTTTTTCTATTTGTTTAGGCTTAGGTGTTCTCACAAAAGGTACTTTTTATTTTTTTGCTTTACCATTTTGTATCTGGTTTGGATGGCATTTAACATTTAAATCAAAAAAAATTTATTTATCTTTTGTAATAGTTGTAATTTTTTTAATAATTAATTCGGGACATTTTTTTAGAAATATTAGTCTTTACAATAATCCGCTTGGTATTAGCAATGAAAGTCCAAGTTGGAATAATGAGGTTTTGAATATTCATGGATTTACTTCTAATACAATTAAAAATTTAAGTTTAAATTTATCTTTACCAAATAAAGCTACCAATGAATTAACAAGTAAAGTAGTTCAAAAAATTCATAAATATTTAGAAGTTACACCTGGAGATCCAAGAACTACAATGGGAAGCCGAGGATATTATATTCCATTTTCATTTTATGAGAGTACAGCACCAAATACATTGCATTTTATAATAATAATTTTAGTAGTTATTTTTTTTACTCTTCAAAAAGAGAGAAATAAAACTGATATTTTATATTTAACATCAATAGTATTTGGTTTTTTGATTTTTTCTTTTTTAGTTAAATGGATGCCTCAAGGAAATAGAATTCTATTAATATCTTTTGTATTAATTTCGCCATTTACTGCATTAATGATAAGCAAATTTAAAATAAAGAATTTTGTTTTATTAATATCAACTTCATTGTTTTTATATTCTTTACCTTATCTATTTTTTAACAAATCAAGACCTTTAATTGCAAAATTAGAATTTAACGAAAAAAATTTAAATTTTAAACAAGCTGATTTTATATCATTAAATCGTGACGAGCTTTACTATGTAGCAGATAAATATTACCATAAGAGAGACTTATATAGCACCCATATTGATATAATAAAAAAAATAAAGGAAAACGGATGTAGATCTATTGGTTTAGACAATTATTTGACAAATAATTTAAAATATCCTTTTTGGAATATTTTAAAAAAAACATTAAATCATGAAAAGTTTTCTGTTTACAATGTTAATATAAGAAATAAATCAAAATTGTATACTAATTTTGAAAAGCAAGAAAAAATTTGTGCTATTGTTTATGAAGATAGAGTAGAATTCAAAAACTTATAGTTAAGATAAATTATTGAACATTTAATAAATAAATGAATTAATTTAATTTAAAACATTAAGATTTAAAATGACACTTACATCAGATAATAAAAAAATTTTAATATTTATTCCAGCTTACAATGTTGAAAAAAAAATTTATTCAGTGGTTTCAAATATACCTCATAGTATCTTTGAAAAAAATAAAATTAGTTTATTAATTATTAATGATTATTCAAATGATAAAACAAATTTAGAAATTGCTCGTATAAAAAATGATTATAACTATGATATTGACGTATTTAGCTCTAACAAAAACTTAGGATATGGAGGAGTTCAAAAATATGCATTTAATTACGCTATAGAAAAATCTTTTGATTTTGTTATTATGCTTCATGGAGATGGACAATACTTACCAGAAAAGCTTCCAGATTTTATAAACAGATTTGAAGATAAAAATATAGATGCAGTTTTTGGATCTAGAATGAAATCTTACTCTAGTGCACTAAAAGGAGGAATGCCAATTTACAAGTTTTTAGGAAATATTGGCTTAACATTTGTTCAAAATTTAATTTTAGGATCTAAAATGAGTGAATTTCATTCAGGATATAGGTCATTTAAAGTTGATAGTTTAAAAATAATAAATTATCAAAAAATGGCGGATTATTATCATTTTGATACAGAAATAATAATAGAGTTTTTAAAAAAAAAATTAAAAATTTTAGAAATTCATATACCTACTTACTATGGAGATGAAGTATCTCATTTAAAATCTATTCCATATGGATTAAAAGTGCTATTAAGCACTTTAAAATCAAAATTTAAAAAATAATTAATAATGAAAATATTTATAACCGGTATAGCAGGTTTTCTCGGTGCAAATTTAGCTGATTATTACCTTAAAAAAAATTTCACCGTCTCTGGTTGTGATAATTTAGTTGGAGGAACTTTAGATAATATCGATCAAAATAAAGTTAAATTTTTTAAAGCTGATTGCGAAAATCTTGAAGAAATGTCAAAAATTATGCGTGACGTTGATATTCTAGTTCATGCCGCTGCTTATCCTCATGAAGGTTTGTCTTCATTTTCACCATACTTAATATGCAAAAGTAATTATATTGGATCAATATCAGTATTTACTGCTGCAATTCAAAATAATGTTAAAAGAATTGTTTTTTGTTCCTCAATGGCTAGATATGGAGATGTGCAAACTCCATTTTATGAAGAGCAAAAAGTAAATCCAGTTGACCCATATGGAGTATCAAAATTAGCTGCAGAAAATACTCTTAAAATTTTAGCAAAGACACATAAATTTGAATACAATATCGCTGTTCCTCATAACATTATAGGTCCTAAACAAAAATACGACGACCCATATAGAAATGTTGTTTCTATAATGACAAATTTGATTTTACAAAAAAGAAGACCAATTATTTATGGAGATGGTGAACAAACAAGAAATTTTTCTGATATAGATGATTGTATCTATTGTTTAGATAAACTAATTACAAATAAAGATATAGTTTCTGAAACATTTAATATAGGCCCAGACGAAGAAAGTATAACTATTAATGAATTATACAAAATACTTTGTAATAAACTTCAATACAACGAACCTGCTGAATATGTAAATGATAGACCGAATGAAGTTAAGCACGCAATTTGTTCATCTGATAAAGCAAGAAAACATCTTAATTATCAAACGTCAGTAAATTTAAGCGATTCAATTGATAAAGTTATAGATTATATTAAGAAAAAAGGGCCTAAAAAATTTGAATATAATTATGAATTAGAAATAAATACTAAACTCACACCAGATACGTGGAAAAAGAAAGTATTTTAAAAAAAATTTACTTATTACTCTTGTTCAATTATAAATATTAGCATAAACACTCATGAAATTCATTAATGCACTCGAGGTTAAATTAGTAGACACAAAGGACTTAGAATCTTTTAAAGATAAAATTTATTATCTTCGTTAACAGCTTTTTCTAATCTTATTAAAAAATCTGGTATAGCACTCTTAACTCTACTCCAAGTTGGTATAAACGGAGCATCCATTGGATTTAAATAAAAATCTTCTCCTGCTTTAATTATATTTCTAGAAAATAACTCTACAGCCTTTTCTTCAGAATGAGAGTCAAATTTCAAACCATTCATTTCAGCATCGCCTCGATAAGCGTCAATTAAATCAAGTGCTGACCTATAGTAAGTTGCTTTAAGTGATCTTAATTGCTCTCTACTAAACGAGTGACCTTGTGTAGCAAGTTTTTTTATAAAGGTTTTTATTATGTCAATGGACATTCTTGAAAGACCTTTATTTTCATCATCAGTAGATAAATCCTGATGTTTATGGTCATAAGTATCAGCTAAATCAACCTGACAAATATTTTGAGGAGAAAAGTTTCTTTGCATTTCCGACAAAATTCCAATTTCTATCCCCCAGTCTGATGAAATTCTTAATTCTGGTAGAATATTTCTTCTAAAAGAAAATTCTCCAGCTAGTGGATATTTAAACGATTTCATAAAATCTAAATATTCACTTTTCCCTATTGTTTTTTCTAAAGCGTTTAGTAGTGGGAAAACTAATAGCCTTGCTACTCTTCCATTCATTTTGTTATCTGCTACCCTAGGATAGAAACCTTTGCAAAATTCAAAATTGAATAATGGATTAACTACTGGATAAAATAATTTTGCTAACATTCTTCGATCATATGTTTTTATATCACAATCATGTAAAGCGACAGATCTTGCACTATTTCTTGCTATAGACATTCCTATGCAGTACCAAACATTTCTGCCTTTGCCTTTTTCATTCGGTGCTAATGCTTTTTTTTGTAATTCTTTATCTAATTTTTTTAAATTTGGACCATCGTTCCAAAGTATTGTGAATGGAGTTTCTAATTTTTCAAAAAATGTCCATGCCTTTCTCGCTTGTTTTTCATTAGCCTGATCTAGTCCTATTATTATATGATGTAGATAATTAGTTTGAGCAATTTCAGAAACAATTTTTGGTAATGCATCTCCATTTAATTCGCTATAAAGACAAGGTAATATAAGTTCCATTTTTCTCTCTTTTGAAAAACTTAAAAGCTCTTTTTCTATTTGCTTTGTTGACTTTGTTCCAAAGTCATGAAGTGTTGAAATAATACCATTTTGCGAAAATTCACTCATAATTCATTTTATTAATTTTCGTTTATTTTAACTAGAGCCTTTTTAATCACATCTGCCCAGCCTTCAGGAGATGGCTTATTTGTTGTTATCAAATTATTTATAGGAATTTCATCTAAAGTGAATTTATCATTGAATACTAAGCACGGAAAATCACTCTTTTTTAGCATGTCTAAATCATTGTAATTATCACCAACAGCTATTGTTTTCATATTTTTATTATTTTTTTTTAAAAATCTTACAAATATTTGAAGAGCTTTAGCTTTACTAACCCTATCAGTTAAATTAATTACCCTTCCTCCTTCTTGTAAATAAAGATCTTCATTTTTAATTATCTTAGATAATTCATTTCTTTGGTTTTTGGTTCCCTCAAATACAAATGGAATAGTGTATTTACGATTTAAAGCCATCTTTAGTTTTTTATCTTCTAAACCAAAAACTAAACTTTGTTTTTTTTTATTCATTTCAGATACCAATTTGCATTTATTTTGCAGGTTTATTGGAACTATATTTTTAAAAATATTTAAAAGATCACTTTTTTCTCTGCTAAGAATTAATTCCTTAGGTAAGTCTAAATTTAATAATTCTAAGCCATAAATAGCTGATCCATTTTCAGAAATAAAAGGTAAATTTAATCCTAACTCTTTATTAAACTGTAAAATTTCTTTCTCAGTTTTGCTAGTATTGGGAATTATAAAAATTCCTTTTGATATTAGTTCTTTTAAATAGTCTTTTATTTCATCAAATTTAAACGTATCTCTATGAAGCAGAGAGCCGTCTAGGTCAGTAAATATCAAAACTTTGATTGCTTTTTCCATTGATTGATATTTATAAAATATTCTAATAAATAACAATTTTACTAATTAGACTTGTTCAATTATAAATATTAGCATAAATACTCATGAAATTCATTAATGCCCTCGTGGTGAAATTGGTAGACACAAAGGACTTAAAATCCTTGCCGCTTGCGGAGTGCCAGTTCGAGTCTGGCCGAGGGCACCACTAAATGAACAAACTGCAAATAATTTCTGATACAAATAAAAAATCTTATAAGATTAAAAATTTATTATTAAAAAAAATAAAATCTAATCAATTTAAAAAAGATAATCTTATAATTGTTATTGGAGGTGATGGTTTCATGCTTCAAACACTTAAAAATAATAAAAATTCAAAAAAACATTTTTATGGGATTAATTCTGGAAATTATGGTTTCCTTATGAATAAATTTTCTTCAAAAGATATTATAAAAAATTTGTCAAAGGCTAATTTGGTTTCAATTTTTCCTTTAGAAATGATTGTTAGAAATAAAAATAAGCAAATTAAAAAATCAATAGCAATAAACGAAGTGTCTGTGCTTAGACAAAGCAGGCAAGCTGCATCTATATCTATTAAACAAGGATCAAAACAAATAATTAAACAATTAATTTCTGATGGTGTACTGGTATCAACACCTGCTGGTAGTACAGCATATAATCTTTCTGTTCATGGTCCTATTTTAAGCTTACATTCAAAAAAGTTATCCATATCACCAATAAGTGCGTTTAGACCTAGAAGGTGGAAGGGCAAAATCGTTAATGATAAATCTAAAATTATTATTACAAATTTAAATCCTTCTAAAAGACCAATAAGTGCTGTAGCAGATAATTTGGAAGTAAGAAATGCTAAATCAATTACAATAAAAAAAAATAATAAAATAAAGTTTAATCTTTTATATGATAGAAATAGAAGTCTACAAAAGAAGATTAAAATTGAACAACTTAGAAAAGAAACTAGTTAGATAAATAAAAATATTTTTAATTCTTTAAATATTTATGAACCTAAAAAAAAATTACATTAATTTTTTTTAAGTTCATTATGATAAAATTAATAAAAATAAAATAAAGAAATTTGAAAAGCAGGCAATAGACAATCTTATTAAAATGAATATTTTTAAAAAAATGGATTTAATTTTTAAACATTCAAAATATATCAAATATGCCAATGTAGTTTTTGATAAAAAAATATATAAAAATAGAGATTTTGTAATTAATTTTCTAAGAAAAAAGAAAATTTCACTCATTGGAAGATTTGGAAAATGGGACTATCTATGGTCTGATCAAGCTTTTATGAGTGGAAAAGTTATGGCAGATGAAATTAATGTTAAAATTAAGAATAAATTAAGTTAAATAATAATATGATTGATTCAAACAAAATTCAAAATTTATCAAGAGAATTTATGTATAGTAAGTTTGATAGAAATTCGGATATTATCAAAAAGCTTAAATTATTTTTTTTAGATGAGCAGAATAAAATAAATGAAATTAAATACTCCGAAAAAGATTTAAATATAATTTTTTTTATTTCACATTTAATTGGAAATAAGCCATTCATTACTCAAGAGGAAATTTTCAAATTAATAATTAAAGAATTTGATACAAATTTGGAAACTAATAATTTAATTGATTTAAATTCTAAATTAAAAAACAGTGAATTGTGTCAAAATTTAATTATAAATTATAGTGTAGGGTCAAAATATTGGAAAAATACAATCATTCCTATTTGTGAGTCTGGCTCTTTAAATAAAACAATTAAGAAAGAACCAATACATCCTTATAGAATTGGAATTTACCCAGGTTTATCATGTATGTTCGAATGTGTCTTTTGTGGAAGAAATTACTCAGCAAAATATGAAAGAAATAAATTAGACGAAGGTATAAAAAAATATATTGATTTAATTTCATCATCACCAAAAGAAGACAAGTTTAAATTTTATATTTCTGGAGGTTTGGAGCCATTAACCAATCCAAAATTAAATATTTTAATAAAAGAATTGAAAAAAAATAATTTTCAAGTTCCTCTTTATACTAATGGTCAAATGTTTACTGAAAAGTTTTTAGAGAAAGCTGGATTTGTAAAGGATCTATATAGTGTAAGAATTTCTCTTTATGGAACAAATGAGAGTCAATATGAAAAAACTGTAAGAAAAAAAAATCAATTTAAACTAGTTAAAAACAATATTGTAAATTTAATTAATTACAAAAATAAAAATAATTTAGAAACATTAATAGGTTTAAATTATATAATTTTAGATGGTAGAGGTGAAGAGATTTTAAAATTATTAGATTTTATTGAAGAAATTAATTTACAGGTTGGAAATAAAAAAAATAATATAAACTTTTTAACATTAAGAGAAGATTTTAGAAGCACAACAAACTTGAGACTTAAAAGAAATGAAAGATTAGAATTAGTGAAAATATTTAAAAAATTTCAAGAAAAAATTAATAATGGAAATAATTACAAAGATTTATTTGTAGATTATGGATACAGTCTGGAGCCAATAAAAAACGGGTTGATCGATCATGTTTATGAAGATGTTTTTGCAGACCAAAGCATATTGCTTAAAGAAGGTACTCCAAATATATCTGTTGCTGTAGATATTTATGGCGATATTTATGGTTATAGGGAAGCTGCTTTTTTAGATCGTCCTGGATCAAAAAGATATATATTGGGTAGAATTAATGAAGAGAATAATTTGGATAAAATTATAGATTCTGCACTGAAACTAAACAAAGATTTTTCTCAGAAAGAAAGTGATTTAGATTATCTTGATGCATGGGATCATATAGTCCTAAGAACTTTAGACCAAGCTAAAAAAGATAAATCTTTTGGGGTCCCTTTTGAATTAGGGCCTGTAAAAAGTAGAGTTTATTCTGCTGATAAAAAAACGATAAATTTTCAAACACATTTTTCTTATCCTAGCACTTAATGAAAAAAAAACTTTTAATAATTGGAGGTAATTCAAGTGTTTCCAAAAGTTTTCAAAAACTATTTAATAAAAATTACTTAATTTATACAACAACAACAAAAAAAAATTCAAAAAACAATTGTTTTTTCTTAGATTTGAATAATGATGTTTCTATTTTAGAATTTGTTAAACACATCAAAAAAATAAAATTTGATAACATTTTAATAACTTCTGGTATTATTTATGGAAAAACAGTCACAGACTATGACTTTGAAAAAATTAATACTCTATTTAATATTAATGTACTTGGTGTAATAAAAATTTTATCTAAATTATTGTCAAAAAAGACAAATAAAAAAATGAATATTATATTTATTTCCTCTATTTCTGAAAGGAAAGGAAGTTTTGACGAATTATACGCTTCCTCTAAAAGTGCTTTATCAAAAATTGCCAAATCTTTATCAATTAATTATGGCTCAAACTTAAGAGTAAATGTTATTGCTCCATCAGTTATTAATAAGACTAAGATGCATAGGATGATGTCAAAAAAAAATATTAATAAAATATTAAATAGTACACCTAATAAAAAAATTTTAAATTGTGATGATTTAGCTAAAATTATTAATGATATTTTTCAAGATCATTGGAATCATTCTAATGGATCTATTATAGATGTGAATGGCGGGATTATTTGATGGTGCCCCCGCACGGATTCGAACCGCGGACCTATTGATTACAAATCAGTAAGCGTAAATAATTTTCCTTTCATTAAGGTTGATACTACTTAACTTTTAGACTCCCGTCTACAAGCATCATCTATAAAGACTACAAAAAGACTACACTTGCGTTAGACTTTATTTTAATCATTTGATAGCATTTTTAAATGATAACTCTTTTAATTACATTAGTTCCTCCAATAATAATTTTATTATATTTTGTACTTACCGATAAATTTAAAGAACCTAAAGGCACAGTAATATTAATTTTTTTTCTTGGTTTTTTAATTTGTTTACCTGCGGGAATTTTAAATGGTTTAAGTCATGATTTTTTTTATGACGGATCAAAATACTCTGAAAATTTAGTCAGTAGTTTCTTGGGTCCTGCGTGGGCCGAAGAATTGTTAAAATTTTCAATTCTTTATCTAATAGTTTTAAAAAGAAACGAATTTAATGAACCTATGGATGGTTTAGTTTATGGGGTTGTTGTTTCTTTGGGTTTTGCAACTTATGAAAATTATACTTACGTATATGAATGGGCAGAGCAAATAGCAAAAGATGAAGGTTATGATTTTGCTGAATTATCATATTTAGTGGCTTTAGGCAGGTCATACTCGGCAATACCTTTGCATGGACTTAATGGTGCTGTAATGGGTTACTATTTTGGAATGTATGCTTTTACTGGAAATAAAAATTTTTTGATATTGTCGTTAATTTTACCTTATCTATTTCATGGTTTTTATAATTTTCTTGAATGGCCAGACTCAATGTGGGTCATACTTGCTCTAGTTTTTTCTTCATTATACCTTCATAGAGATCTTAAAAGGAAACAGAAAAATAAAAAAAGCGAACATGAGAAAATAAAAATATAAATGATTAGAACTTTTTTAATTAAAAACCTTTTAGCAACTAGTAAAAAAAATAAACAAAGACTGAAATTTTTTTCGGAGTTGGGAATTTTTTTAGTATTAGCAGCACTTATATCTTCAGGTATTTCAATATATTTTGAAAATAAATTAAACAATTATAAGGTTAAATTAATTAAATTAGAACTTGAAGAGTTTAAAATACAAGAATGGTTAACAGACGCACCATCAAGAAATTTAGAATTTAAAATTGGAAAATTTACTTATGATACAATTGAAAACAACGAAAAGGTTAACATAAGTAAGAAAAGATTTTATTTTTATTTATTAACTTGGTATCCGTTTACAATTAGGTATGCCATTGATGATATTGAGCTCATCAAAAATGAAATTCTTAAGAAAAAATATAATTTTAAAAACATCAAAAAGACAAATGAAGACGCGTTAAACTATGTTTATGAAATATATGATAAATTCCCTGATAATGAGAATGAATATTTAGAAAGTAGTGAAATTTTAGAAATTGAGGAAGTTCTTAAAAATGTTCCATTTGATGATATTTTATTTCATTTGAACCAATCTGAATATAATACTTTACAAATAAATTTATTCTTTCAAGATTATAATCGTATTGTTGATAGTGAAAAAAAAGAATTAAAAAAAATTATTCTAAATACAACAGACAAATCAACAGATGCAATCTTGTATGCGTTTATTTTTCAATTGGTTATTTTTTCTTTAGTACAAATATTTGAATTAAAAGAACTTTCATGAGAAGAGCAAAAGGAAAATTATCAAATTTTAACTGGACATTGGTTTTTCTTGCAGGTGTTTTTCAAATTTTAACTTTTGTTTTTGACCAATTTGTTATTCAGTATGAGGAAAAATTAAGGAAAGTTAACTTTGATATAATAACAAACTCAGAAAGTAGATCTGCTTATCTTTCAATGAACAATAGGGTAAATGAGTTTCTGCTAGCATTTCAAAATACAGTTTTTATTGTAAGTGCATCTACATTTTCTGAAGATAAAAAAAAATTTTATTATTTTTCAAATATTTTTGATCAAACCAGGTTAATGGAAGATATTATTAATGATCAAATGGTAATAGAAGGTCTTAAGGATAAAAAGATAAAGGCAACAGATACAAGTAGTGAAGAATTAAATCAAAAAGAGTTTTCCTTTGCTGAATATTTTCAATATTTAATTGACGAAAATCATTGGTTAACTGGTGAGTTAGAAAAAGACCCTGATTTTGTAATTGTTTTAACAGATAAAGATGGAAATGATACTGAAAGTTCTGCTCTAGAAACTACAAAAGCTTATGTAGAACACAATAATTATTATTTACAAGATCTGTTAAATACTATGGCTGAACTTGGAACGAATGCATCAAAAGATCTCGATAAATTGATAAATGAGTCTTCAAAAATAGAAAATAGAAAACAACTTATGCTTCTATTCGGTGTAGTATTCCAGTTATTAAGCTTACTCTGTTTGTTGATTTTATTTAGAGGATTGTTGATTTATAAAAAATCAAAAATTTAAGACAAATTTTTTATGATTTTTTATTTGCTAAAAACATTAAAGTTTTAAAAAGAAATATTAGGAAAAAAAGACTTAAAATTTGAGATAAAACACCAAATAAAATAAAATAATTTTTTTGTCTTTCGTGCTTACTTTTTTCATCTAAAAAACGTGAAGATTCTTTAAAATAAAAATTGAAAGTTACCCTATGTGCATCATTTATTTTTTCTAAGTATCCATAGTGTAAAAAATAATAATTTAATAAATCAGTGTACATTTTTCTAATGAGATAGAATTCGTCAATATTAGAAATGCCATAGTCTACAGATAGAATTTTTTTTCTTTCTATATCCAGTTTTTTGGTAAAATGATCATGAGTTTTTAATGAGTTTTCTAAATTTATTTTATTTAATCCTTTAATTGCTTTTATTGTCTTTTCATCTTCATGGATATTAAGATCAAATTTTCTTACCTGTATTCCTTTAAAAAAACTGTATGCTAGATCGCATTCTTTTAAAATATCATATCCCAGTGTTTGATATCTTGATGTAAAAATTGTTTTAAGATTTTTGAAATAATTTTTTCCAACATTTTCATCAAATGTTGATTTAATTAGATTATCATTAAATAATACTGATACAGCATCCTGCAAAAAGGATTGTCTATCCTCAAAAAAATTTTTTTTCACTTGAATCCTTGTCATTAAATCTCTTGTAGTAAACATTACATTTTTGCTAGATAAATAATTATTAAATGATCTTTTATATAAGAAGTTTTTTTCTCTGATTTTATCTTCAGAATAAATAACCATCTGATCGAAAATAAAAGATGATACAGTAAATAAACCTACTAGAATAATTAAACCTAGAATTCTTACATTTAAAGTCATTTGATTTTTTGTATTTCCCTTCTGGTAGTTATTATTTCCATTGCCTGTACAATAATAAAAATTATTAATTGAAAGAAAAAAGCAAATATAATGAATTTTTTAGACTCTTTTGAATTCTTCGATATTTCTTCAAAATTTTTAAGATTATCGTTTTTTATATTATTATAAATTTTTTGTAACGTTCCAGATATTATTGAATAATGATGAAGCTGATCATTTATATATATAATAAAAGTGTCATAGTAATTTTGATAATTTTTTAAACTTTCAGGTTTAATTACCTTAATACCTCTGTCTAGTTTAAATTCTTTATGATCATTATCAATTTTATTTCTAATTTTTAAAAATTCTTCTTGGTTTCTTGAGTTTTGCTTTAAATCTTCAAATACTTTCTCATCAACATTTTTAAGCATTGCATCATCTTTAATATTAATAAAATCCTCAAAATTTTTAATAGCCGTAAAACCACTAGATAAATAATTACTAAGATGAATCACTGGACGATAATACAATTCATATTCATCAAATAATTGTCCTACTTTTGAATAAAAAAAATAATTTATGATGTCATTATTTTTTTTAATATCATTTGATATATTCTCTAAACCTAAAACTTTAGTTGGAATTGATAGTGTGCTCGCTGACAGAACGTCTAATGTCGTATCATTTTTTGCGATTTTTTTTTCGATATCAGTAATTTTTGATTCATAATATATAGATATGAGAGTACTTGAGATAGCGAAGATGCTTAAAAAAATTGCAAGATTTAAAAAAATATTTATTTTATTTATTCCTTTTGTAACTAGTGAAATTTTTAGAAAATTAAATAAAAACCTATAACGCATTGATTAAGGTTCTCTTTTATTTTGAATTTTATAGTTTGTTTTTTCACCTAAATTTAATTTTAGCTTAAGTTCAGCAATTTTTTTTTCTAATTCAATAACCTCAATAGAAATTTGTTCTTTTTCATCTTCATCAACCTTATCATCGTCTAATGCTTTTCTAGTTTCTTCCATTACATCACCTATAGACTCACCTAACCTAAGTAAATTATTGATTATTTCGTCACTAGTATCGTGATCTTTTCTATTGGCAATTTCTTTTCTAAGTAAGGTTTCATAAGCTGTAAGAAAAGGGGTTCCTTTACCAATCCTTTTACAATGAATATCTAATTCCAACCCATCTTGTATATGAAGTTGCCGATCTTTGAAATTAGGGTTTGAGATATGTTCAATAGCTTTTCTTTTTTTTTCTATAACAGTTTCAATATTATCGTAACCAATATCGTCAGCTAAATCTTTTAAAACTCTTTCAAATGAATATGGTTTTCTTGGATAGCCCTTTCTTTTACTCATAAATTTAGATTATTAGAAATTCATCCGTAGGCAAAGTCAAAAGTTAACCTACGGGTAAACCATTTTAAAATCACTATAAATAGGGTGTGTTTGATTTTATTGAACACACAAAAGATTAAGAGGAAGTAAGCAAATTGATCTTTGGTTAAATTATAGTTCTTAACCTCCTTTCTGCAATTTGTGAATTCCTCTTGATCATAAACACTAACAAAGAGGAGAAAATGAAGAAAATAAAAGTACAAGAAAAAACAAATGATTACGGAGTATTTGAAATTATAGGAATACTATTAATAGGATTTGCAATTGTCGATTTTGCTATGTCTTGGATGGGCACAAATCTAACTGCTTTCCTTGGACCTTTGTCTCAATTCACACCGCTTGCTGCAGGTTTGGTTGGAGCAATGTTTTTAAACTTGGGAAATAAAAGTGAATAAATCATCAACAATATCCCCTGTTTTATGCAGGGGATTTTAATTTAACAAAGGAGAAATATGGCAGATCCAAACAAATATAAATCAGTAAGCGTACCAAGAGATACTCATGAAATTTTAGATTGGCTTAGAAAAGGCAATATTGTTCATGCAGATTTAACAATAAGTAAAACAATTGAGTATTTAGCTAAAAGTAAAATGAAAGAAATACAACACAAAACTCACGAGTGGAATTCTGAGGAGGATTTAACTCTAAATTAAACAAACAATTGAAGGAGATAAAATGAACCAATTAAAAATAACTTGCCCAAATTGTAACGAAACTTTTTCTGCAGATCAGGCATTACAGAATCATTTAAAGAGTAAAGAAAAAGAGTACCAAGAGGAAATAAAGGTTAAGGAAAAACTTTTAAAAGAAAAATTTAATCTTGATTTCAAGCTAAAAGAAAAAAATTTAGAGAAAGAACTTTCATTAAAAGTACAAAATGAAAGTAAAGCTAAAGTTCAGGAATTGCAGTCTAAAGTTTTAGAGGCCGAAAAGAACAGAAAAGAGACTGAATTAAAGATGACAGCAACTTTAAAGCAAAAAGAAAAAGCAATTGAAGATAAACTTAAGGCTAAAGAAAAAGCAATGGAGAAAAGCTCTAAAGACGCAGAATCTAAATTAATTGCTAGTTTAAAGCTTAAGGAAAAAGAAATAGAAAAACAGTTAAAAGAGAAATCTCTAATTAGGGAAAATAAGCAAAAAAAAGAGCTTATGGATCTTCAAAATAAAGTTGCACAAGCTGAGAAGAATAAAAAACAAATTGAAGCTAAGTTAATTGCAGATCTTAAACAAAAAGAAAAAGTTATTGAACAAAAAATTAAAGAAAAATCTGAAAACGATGTTCAAAAACTTAAAGATCTGATGGCTAAAAAAGACAAAGAAAGAGAAATAGAAAAAAGGCGTACTCAAGTAAAAATTGATGAAATGTCTAAACAACTAAAGCAAAAATCGATGGAAGTTCAAGGTGAAGTTCAAGAAGAGCTAATTGAAGATTACCTTAGAAGTAAATTTCCGTACGATACTGTAGAAGAAGTTAAAAAGGGAGCTAAAGGTGCAGATTGTATACTTACAATCAATAATAAAGATCAAGAAAAACTTGCACAGATTTACTTTGAAAGCAAAGATCACAAAACTTTTAAAGAAGAATGGGTAAGCAAACTATTAAGTGATATGAAAGATAAAAATATCAATTATGGTGTTTTAATTACTACAGCTATGCCAAAAGACTATAATAAACAACATGATGGCTATGTTGAAAGACATGGCAAAAGAATTATTATAATTCCAATGAATTATCCAATAATTCATATGCTAGTAAGTTTTATTAAAACTAATTTGATAAATGAACATAAATCTAAGAAAGATTTTGATGCACCAAAAATGATGAAAAGGCTTTGGGATCATATAATGGGACCATCATTTCAATTACCTGTAAGAAATTTGTATCAATCAATGATTAAAATGAATGATCTTATGGGAAAAGAAAAAAAGTTTTTTGAAAATAGTATTGCTAATAAGGAAAGAGCTATGCTTGATATGGAAGAAGACTTTAGAGATATGATAAAATCTTTTACACTTAAAGTTGGACCAGATTGTATAATTCAAATTGAAGAGAAAAAATAAGTGAAATTGGAATTTAAAAAAGGTTCAAAATATTCAAGAAAAGATATTGGTTGGGTTTGCTTTCCTGACAAAGGCAGACCTGCCGGTGGTGATTGGGATACAGGTTATGTGCGTGTAGAAGATAATTTAATAATCTTTATGAATATTGGTGTGCCAGGAACAACAGAACATGATTTTGATAATCATTATGATCATTCAAAAGGAGTTATTGTATGGTACGGGAAACCAAGATCTCATTCTCAACAACCAACTTTTCAAAAGTTATTATCCGGTGAAATGACGCCACATTTTTTTGCGCGTTGGGATAATAAAGATCCCCAATTCACTTATCTAGGTATTGGAAAAGTTGTTAGTTTTAAGGATGGTGTTCTTTGTTTAGATGGAAATAAAAAAGAGGTAGAAACTATAGAATTAAAATTAACTGTTGAAGATTCTGGTGAGATAATTCCTATTCAAAATCAAACTAATGTTAATAATGAAAAAGATTATTCAATTGAAAATAATTCAGTTACTAAATCTTCTTTTTTATTAGAAAAACATCTTGAGGATTATATTATTAGAAATTGGACCAATATAGAGTTGAATAAAGATTATGATATTCATAAAGAAAACAACAAACTTTGTACTCAATATTCAACAGGATCTGGTCCTTTAGATATTTTAGCAATTAGTAAAGATAAAAAAGAATTTTTAGTTATAGAATTAAAGAAGGGTAGAGCTAGTGATGTAGTTATGGGTCAGATCCAAAGATATATGGGGCATATTAAAAATAATTTAGCTGGTGATAAAGATGTTAAGGGACTTATCATTGCATTAGAGGATGATAAGAATTTAAGAGATGCATTATCTGTTGCACCAAATATAAAATTTATGAAATATGAAGTATCTTTCAAATTAAGTTCTTTTTAGCAAAGACTACAAAAAGACTACAGTCAGTTCTTCTTCCTTCCATTCTATATTATTATTCAACGATTTTTTGTTTTTAAAAAAGTTAAGGAAATTATTATGTTTGTTGAAAATAAATGAGATTTTAGTGGTGCCCCCGCACGGATTCGAACCGCGGACCTATTGATTACAAATCAATTGCTCTACCAGCTGAGCTACAAGGGCATGCGCAATAATTATTAATTATTTGTTAAATAATCAACTCTTTTTTTTTAAATAACTTATGTGATGAAAGACAATTGCTGCACTATTTGAGATATTTAAACTTTCAATATCCTCATTAATATTAATTTTAACAAAAAAATCTACATATTTTCCTGTATGCTGTCTCATACCAAATCCTTCAGAACCAAATAGAAGAATATTATTTCCCTCCCATTTTATATCTGTAAAATCTTTTTGACCTTTTGCATCGAAACCATAAACCCAGAAGTTTTTTTCTCTTAAATTTTTAAGTGTAGAATTGATGTTGGATACTTGGAATATATTAACGTGCTCCATACATCCACTTGCTGACTTATACATCAATTTACTATCTCTTGGAAAATGTCTTTCCTTAATTATTAATCCATCAATGTCGAATGATGCTGCACTTCTTATTAATGATCCAATATTTCTTGAATCGGTAACTTCATCAAGGCAGACAAATGTTAAATTATTTTTTCCTTTAATGAATTGTTTTAGATCCATTTGATCCAAATGTTCAATCTCTGCAACATAACCATTATGCATTAATTGTTCTTTCGAAGTATATTTGTCTAATTCCTTTTTGGATTTGAAGTAAACCTTTACATCTTCTAGAATATTTTTATTTTGGTTTTTTCTGTGAATATTTTTCTTTGCCTCTTCAGTCAAAAAGACTTTTAAAACCTTTCTTTTAGGATTTTTAAGAGCCTCAATAACCGCATGTTGACCAACAATAAAAAATGTCGATTTATTCATAAATTACTTACCGTTTTATACGGTTTTTTTAATATTTTACTATTAAATCACGTGTTGCATTTGCATAAATAAAATATATAAAACGCATGTTATTTGAAGCTTTATTGAACAAGGGGACACTTCCCCAAAGGAGGGGTTCCAGAGCGGTCAAATGGGGCGGGCTGTAAACCCGTTGACTTCGGTCTTCGAAAGTTCGAATCTTTCCCCCTCCACCATTTAATAATTTTTTAAATAACATGGAGTGTTACTCTTGGGGTTGTGCGGGTGTAGTTCAATGGTAGAACGCTAGCCTTCCAAGCTGGATGTAAGGGTTCGATTCCCTTTACCCGCTCCAAGAAAATGAAATTATAAATAAAAACAAATAAACTGAGGTATAAAAGTAATGTCAAAAGAAAAATTTGTAAGAAATAAACCCCACTGTAACATTGGGACTATTGGTCATGTAGACCATGGTAAAACAACTCTTACTGCCGCTATTACAAATGTGCTAGCAGAAGCAGGTGGTGGAACAGCAGTTGCTTATGATCAAATTGATAAAGCACCAGAAGAAAAAGAGAGGGGTATAACAATTTCAACAGCACACGTTGAGTATGAAACTGAAAAAAGACACTATGCTCACGTAGACTGTCCTGGTCATGCTGATTATGTAAAAAACATGATCACAGGAGCCGCACAAATGGATGGAGCAATTCTAGTAGTTAACGCAGCTGATGGTCCTATGCCACAAACACGAGAGCATATTCTATTAGGAAGACAGGTTGGTATACCTGCAATTGTCGTATACCTAAATAAAGTTGACCAAGTTGATGACAAGGAAATGATTGATCTTGTGGAAGAAGAAATTAGAGAACTTTTAACATCTTACAAATATCCTGGTGACAAAACACCAATCGTCAAAGGTTCAGCTTTAGCAGCAGTTGAAAAGAGAGATGATGAAATTGGAAAAAATTCAATTTTAGAATTAATGAAAGCTGTTGATGAACATATTCCACAGCCAGCTAGAGAGGTTGATAAACCATTCTTAATGCCTGTTGAGGATGTATTCTCAATTTCAGGAAGAGGAACAGTTGCAACTGGTAGAGTTGAGTCAGGTGTAATTAAAACTGGTGAGGAAGTTGAGATAGTAGGAATTAGAGAAACTAAAAAATCAGTTTGTACTGGAGTTGAGATGTTTAGAAAACTTTTAGATTCTGGTGAAGCTGGGGATAATGTTGGAATTTTATTGAGAGGTATTGAAAGAACTGATATCGAAAGAGGTCAAGTTCTTTGTAAACCTGCTTCAATTACTCCACATACTAAATTTGAAGCCCAGGCTTATGTACTTAAAAAAGATGAGGGTGGAAGACACACACCTTTCTTTACAAAATACAGACCGCAGTTTTATTTTAGAACAACAGACGTTACAGGTGAAGTGGAGTTACCAGCTGGCACTGAAATGGTTATGCCAGGTGATGATGCTAAATTTACTGTTAAACTAATTACACCAATTGCTATGGCAGAGAAATTAAATTTTGCTATTAGAGAAGGTGGAAGAACTGTTGGAGCAGGAGTAGTAACTAAAATTATAGAGTAACTCTATAAATAGGAGTGTAGCTCAATTGGTAGAGCGCCGGTCTCCAAAACCGGAGGCTGAGGGTTCGAGTCCCTCCGCTCCTGCCAATTTGAGCTTATAAATTATGAGAAACCCGATTAAATTTATACAGGAAGTCAAACAAGAGGCTTTTAAGATTACTTGGCCAACTTGGAAAGAGACATTGCAAGGTGCTTTAATGGTATTTGTAATGGCAGTTGTTATGTCTTTATTTTTCCTTCTTTTAGATCAGGTTTTAAAATTTTTCTTAGAACTTTTACTTAAAGTGAGTATTTAATGAAAAATTGGTACATTGTTCAGTCACATTCTAGTTTTGAGAATAAAGTAGCCTCTTTAATTAAAGAGGAGGCAGATAAAGCTAAAATTGCCGATAAATTTGAGGAGATTATTGTACCTACCCATGATGTTACTGAAGTGAAAAGAGGTAAAAGAATTCAAAGAAAAAAGAAATACTTTCCTGGATATGTATTAATAAAGAGCGAGATGGATAATAATATTTATCACATGATTAAGAATATAAAGAGGGTCAGTGGTTTCTTGGGTACAAAAGGTATTCCGGTTCCAGTTTCAGATAAAGAAGTAGAAAAGATTTTAGGTCAGATCAAAGATGGTGTTGCTCAACCAAAATCTGGAGTAGATTACAGTGTAGGTGAAAAAGTTCAGGTTGTAGATGGTCCATTTGCATCATTTACTGGAATGATTGAAGAAATTGATGAAGAAAAAGCTAGACTTAAGGTGTCAGTTTCTATATTTGGTCGTCCAACACCTGTAGATTTAGAATATAACCAGGTTGAAAAGGTAAGTTAATGGCAAAAGAAATAAGTGGATTTATAAAATTACAAATTAAAGGTGGTCAAGCCAATCCAGCTCCACCAGTTGGTCCTGCATTAGGCCAACGTGGTGTAAATATAATGGAATTTTGTAAAGCGTTTAATGACAAAACAAAATCAATGGCAGGCAAACCTGTGCCAGTTGAAATTACAGTTTATAAAGACAAAAAATTTGATTTTAAAATTAAATCGCCTCCAGCATCATTTTATATTAAAGAAGCAGTAAAACTAAAAGGTGGATCTAAAGAACCTGGAAGAAATATTGTTGCTTCAATATCTAAAAAACAATTAGAGAGTATAGCAAAAGAAAAAATGAATGATTTAAATGCTCACGATGTTGAAGAAGCTATAAAAATTATTGCTGGATCAGCTAGATCAATGGGTATTGAGGTAAAAGAATAATGACATCCAAAAGATATAAAAAATTACCTGAAAAGACTAAGGACTTAAGTGCAGAGTTTATTGAAAAATTATTACCTGAACTTAAGAAAAATTGCACAACTAAATTTGATGAGTCTTTAGACTTAAGTTTTCAAATTAATAACAAACAAAAGAAAAGCGAAGTTAATATTAGAACAGTAGTTAATTTACCAGGGGGCACAGGTAAGAAAGTTAAAGTTGCTGTAGTTTGTGAAGATAATAAAGCTCAAGATGCAAAAGATGCTGGAGCAGATATTGTGGGTGGTGATGAATTTGTTGAAAGAATTAAAGGTGGAGAATTAAATTTTGAAAAATTAATTTGTACTCCTGGAATGATGATTAAACTTTCTAAATTAGGAAAAGTTTTAGGACCAAAAGGTTTAATGCCAAATCCTAAACTAGGTTCGGTTTCTGAAAATATTAAAGAAGCTGTTACTAATGCTAAATCTGGTCAAGTAGAAATTAGAAATGATAAAGATGGAAACATTGGAGTTAGTATTGGTAAAAAATCCTTTAGTGATGATCAATTACTAAAAAATTACAATGCAATTTTAGATGCTTTAGAAAAAGAAAAATCAAACAACACATTAAAAGGTGATTTAATTAGAAGTGTATTTGCTACATCAACAATGGGTGTTTCATATAAAGTTAAATTAGGGAAATCGATATAGTTATGATGAATAAAGAACAAAAGAAAAATTATATTGAAGAGATGACTAGTAAGTTTGAGAACAGCAAAGCTATTATGGTTACCCATTACCAAGGTTTAACCATGAATCAATTAGATGAATTGAGAGCAAAAATGAGAGAACATGGTATCATTTTCAAAATAACAAAAAATAGAATCACAAAATTAGCCTTAGAAAAAACAAAGTGTAAAGATTTATCAAATTTATTTACTGGACCTACCGCAGTTGCATTTGGTGAAGACGCTATAATGTCCGCTAGGATACTTTCAAAATTTGCAAAAGATAACGAAAACTTAAAATTAATTGGTGGAATAATGGATAATGAGGTTTTAGATTCGGCCGGTGTCCAAAATGTAGCTAGTTTACCTACATTAGATGAAGCAAGAGCCAATATTGTGGGTATTTTGAACGCTTCTGCATCTAAATTAATTAGTATTTTGCTTGCACATTCAGAAAAAATGAGTAGTTTGACCGCAGAAAATTCTGAAACACAACCCAAAGAGTAATACATATGCCTGACCTAAACAAAATTATTGAAGACTTATCAAGTTTGACTGTTGCAGAGGCAGCAGAACTTTCAAAACAATTAGAAGAAAAATGGGGTGTAACTCCAATGGCAGCAGCAGCTCCCGCAGCAGCAGGTGGTGCGGCTCCAGCAGAAGATAAAGATGATTTTACAATCATGTTAGTTTCTGCAGGTGATAAAAAAATTAATGTTATCAAGGAAGTAAGAGCAGCTACTTCATTAGGTTTAAAAGAAGCTAAAGATCTTGTAGAGGGAGCACCAAAAGAAGTTAAATCTGGTGTAAACAAAAAAGATGCTGAAGAGATAAAAGCTAAGTTAGAAGCTGCTGGCGCTAAAGTAGAACTTAAATAAATTAAATAGAAAGAATTCGAATACTGATTATTTTTAATCAGTATTTATAAACATAGATGCAATTATCTTTTACTGAAAAGAAAAACATTAGAAAAAGTTTTGGTAAACTAAAAGAGAGTTTATCTATACCTAACTTAATTGAAGTACAAAAAAATTCGTATAAAGAATTAACAGAATTTAATGTTGAGGCAGCAGAACTTACCAAAGGTTTTGATAGAGTATTTAAAAGTATTTTCCCAATAGAAGATTTAAACGATAAAGCAACTCTAGAGTATGTTTCATACAGATTGGAGAAACCTAAATTCGATGTTGAAGAGTGTATAGCAAGAGGTCTTACATATTCATCGGCTCTTAAGTGTACTTTAAGATTAGTAGTTTATGAAATAGATCAAGAAAATAATACAAAAGATATTTTATCAGCTAAAGAGCAAGAAGTTTATATGGGTGAAGTGCCTATGATGACTAATAGTGGAACTTTTATAACTAATGGTGTTCAAAGAGTTGTAGTAAACCAAATGCACAGAAGTCCAGGTGTATTTTTTGATCATGATAAAGGGAAAACTCATGCAAGTGGTAAACTCTTATTTAATTGTAGAGTAATACCTAATAGAGGTTCGTGGTTAGATTTTGAGTATGATGTGAAAGATTTTCTATATTTTAAAATTGACAGAAAAAAGAAGATTTTTTCATCTACTTTATTGTTAGCTTTAGGTTATACAAAATCAGAAATTATAGATGAGTTCTATGAAAGTGAACAATATAATTTTGATCCAAAAACAGAAAAGTGGAAAACAAAGTTTAACCCTGAAAACTACAAAGCAAAAAATTTCTCAGAAGAGGTAATTGATGCTAAGACTGGTGAAGTAGTAATTAAATTAGGTGATAAGATTAATTTTTTAAGTGCAAAAAAATTAGCTAATGATGGTCTTAAAGACATACTGGTTTCAAGAGAGTCCTTGTTTGGTAAATTTTTACATAGAGATGTAAAAGTTAATGAAGAAGAAGAAGGTGTATTTAAAATCGGGACTGAACTAAATGATACAATTATTCAACAAATTTTAGATGCAAATATACATGCACTTCAAATTTCTGTTACAAACTCTATAAATAAAGGACCTTATCTACTTACAACTATTTTAGCTGATAAAAATAACACTAAAGACGAAGCTATTACAGAAATTTATAAAATGTTAAGACCGGGTGAACCGCCAACTATAGAGATAGCAACTCAAATATTTAATAATCTTTTCTTTAGTTCAGATAGATATGATCTATCCGATGTAGGAAGAGTTAAAATGAACTCAAGATTAAACCAAGAGTGTTCTGATAAAATTACCATATTAAGAAATGACGATATCATTGCAATAATTCATAAAATGCTAGATTTACGTGATGGAAAAGACGATGTTGATGACATCGATCATCTAGGAAATAGAAGAGTACGTTCTGTAGGAGAGTTAGTGGAGAACCAAGCTAGAATTGGTGTTTACAGAATGGAAAGAGCTATTAAAGAAAAAATGACAACTTTAGATGTTGAGTCGGCAATGCCACAAGATCTAATAAATGCAAAACCATTAACCGTTTCATTGAAAGATTTTTTTGCAAGTTCACAACTATCTCAGTTTATGGACCAAACAAATCCATTATCTGAAATTACTCACAAAAGAAGAGTTTCAGCATTAGGTCCGGGTGGATTAACTAGAGAAAGAGCAGGTTTTGAAGTTAGAGACGTGCACCCAACTCACTATGGAAGAATTTGTCCAATTGAGACACCAGAAGGTCCAAATATTGGTTTGATTAACAGTTTATCAACGTATGCAAAAATTAATAAGTATGGGTTTATTGAAAGCCCATACAAAAAAGTAAAAGACGGTGTTGTTCAAGATAAAGTTGAGTACTTGTCAGCAATGGAAGAAACAAAATTCACTATTGCTCAAGCAAACACAAAACTTGATAAAAATGGAAAAATTACTGAAGAACTCGTTTCATGTAGACAAAATTTAAACTTTCTTTTAGCTAAACCTGACTCTATTGATTACATTGATGTATCACCAAAACAATTAGTTTCAGTTGCTGCCTCATTAATTCCATTCCTAGAAAATGATGATGCAAACAGAGCTTTAATGGGTTCAAATATGATGAGGCAAGCAGTTCCATTATTAAAACCTGAGTCGCCACTTGTTGGTACAGGAATTGAAAGTGATGTTGCTCTAGACTCTGGAGTAACTATAGTTGCTAAACGTGATGGTATTGTTGATAAAATAGATGGTAAAAGAATTGTTATAAAAGTTACAGAGGAAACTGATTTTAGTAAGTCCGGTGTAGATATCTATAATCTTCAAAAATTTAAAAGATCAAACCAAAATACTTGTATAAATCAAAGACCATTAGTTAGAGTTGGTGATAAAGTTAAATCTGGAGATATTATTGCTGATGGTCCTTCAACAAAATTAGGGGAACTTGCTTTAGGTAAAAATGTTACTGTAGCTTTCATGCCATGGCAAGGTTACAACTTTGAAGACTCAATACTAATTTCAGAAAGATGTGTTACAGATGATGTATTTACATCTGTTCATATTGTTGAATACGAAATAATGGCGAGAGATACAAAACTTGGTGAGGAAGAAATAACAAGAGACATACCAAATGTAAATGAGGAAGCTTTAAAAAATCTTGATGAATCAGGAATAGTTTATATTGGTGCAGAGGTAAATGCTGGAGATATTTTAGTTGGTAAAGTTACTCCAAAAGGAGACTCAGCATCAGGCCCAGAGGAAAAATTATTAAGATCAATATTTGGAGAAAAAGCTATTGATGTAACCGATACATCTTTAAGAATGTCAAGAGGATCAAGCGGAACAGTAGTTGATGTAAGAGTATTCAATAGACATGGAATTGAAAAAGATGAAAGATCAATAACAATTGAAAGAGCAGAAATTGAGCAAGTTCAACAAGATAAAATTGTTGAGGAAGAAATATTAGAGAGAAGTATTAAACAAAGAGCCTCACAATTTCTGTCAGGATCATCTGTAACAAAAAAAGTAAAAGATTTATCAGAAGGAACTAAGTTAGATTTTGATACTATTAATAAACTATCAATTAATGATGTCTTCAAAATTACAGTAGGAAATGTAAATGACGAAGCAACATTAGCTCAATTAAAAGAGCAATATAATAAAGCAAAACAAGACATAACAGAGAGATTTGAAGATAAAGTTTTAAAAATTAGAAGTGGTGATGATTTGTTACCAAGTGTTATGAAAATGGTAAAAGTATTCGTTGCTATAAAAAGAAGATTAAGACCTGGCGATAAAATGTCAGGAAGACATGGAAATAAAGGAGTTGTAAGTAAAATTGTACCCGTTGAAGATATGCCGTATAGAGAAGATGGTAGGCCAGTTGATATTGTATTAAACCCTCTCGGTGTTCCAAGCAGAATGAATGTTGGACAAATTTTAGAGACACATTTAGGTTGGGCATGTAAAGAATTCGGTGAACAAGTTAAAAATTTAGTAAACGAAAATAATAAAAAAATTGAAAGAACAGAAAAAATCGAAAAATTTTTAAAATCTGTTTACGGAGAAGAAATTTTCAATGACAAAGTAGACAAATTAAGCAAGAGTGAATTTAAAGATCTTTGTGAAAATTTACAAAATGGTATCGCAATCTCAACACCTGTTTTTGACGGAGCTAAAGAAAAAAATGTTACTGAGATGCTTGAACTGGCAAATTTACCAGGATCTGGACAAACTTATTTATGGGATGGAAGAACAGGAGAGAAATTTGATAGACCAGTTACTGTTGGAATAATCTATATGCTAAAGCTTCATCACCTAGTTGAGGATAAAATTCACGCAAGATCTACAGGACCTTACAGTTTAGTTACACAACAACCTCTTGGTGGTAAAGCCCAATTAGGTGGTCAAAGATTTGGGGAAATGGAAGTGTGGGCACTTGAAGCATATGGTGCATCATATACATTACAGGAAATTTTAACTGTTAAATCTGATGATGTTGCAGGAAGAGTTAAAGTTTATGAGACTATAGTTAAAGGTGAAGAAAACTTTGAGTCTGGAATACCAGAGTCTTTTAACGTTTTAGTTAAAGAGATTAAATCATTAGCATTAAATGTGGAGCTTAATTAATGAAAAAAGAATTAACTGATTTATTCAAAGGCAGTGAAATTTCAGAAGCTCAAAATTTTAATAGCATTAAAATTTCACTAGCTAGCCCAGAAAAAATAAAATCTTGGACATTTGGTGAAATAAAAAAACCTGAAACAATTAATTATAGAACATTTAGACCTGAAAAAGATGGTTTGTTCTGTGCAAGGATTTTTGGACCAATAAAAGATTATGAGTGTTTATGCGGTAAATATAAACGAATGAAATTTAGAGGAATTATATGTGAAAAATGTGGTGTTGAAGTTACAAAATCAAACGTGAGAAGAGAAAGAATGGGCCACATTAATCTTGCTACACCGGTAGCACATATCTGGTTTTTGAAGTCTCTTCCAAGCAGAATTGCTTTAGCAGTAGACATGAAATTAAAGGAAATAGAAAGAGTTCTTTATTTTGAAAACTTTATAGTAATAGAGCCTGGTTTAACTGGTTTACAAAAAAATCAACTTTTAAACGAGGAAGAATTAGCAAAATACCAGGATGAGTTTGGTGAAGAAAGTTTTACAGCGGGAATAGGAGCAGAAGCTGTTCTTGAGATGCTGAAAAATTTAGATTTAGAATTAGAAAGAAAAAATCTTGTTAGCTTCATTAAAGAAACTAAATCAAAAGTCAATGAAGAGAGAGCAATTAAAAGATTAAAATTAATTGAGTCATTTATTGAGACAGGTCAAAAGCCTGAGTGGATGATTATGACTGTTGTACCAGTTATACCGCCGGAATTAAGACCATTAGTTCCTCTAGACGGTGGAAGATTTGCTACTTCAGATCTTAACGATTTATACAGAAGGGTAATTAATAGAAATAACAGATTAAAAAGATTAATGGATCTTAGAGCTCCAGACATCATCGTACGAAATGAAAAAAGAATGCTTCAAGAGTCTGTTGATGCTCTCTTTGATAACGGAAGAAGAGGTAGAGTAATTACAGGCACAGGTAAGAGACCACTTAAATCTCTTGCTGAAATGTTAAAAGGTAAGCAAGGAAGATTTAGACAAAATTTATTGGGTAAAAGAGTTGATTATTCAGGAAGATCAGTAATTGTTGTTGGTCCAGATTTAAAATTACATGAGTGTGGTTTACCCAAAAAAATGGCTTTAGAATTATTTAAACCATTTTTATATGCAAGATTGAATAAATTAGGTTTAGCTTCAACAATTAAACAAGCAAAAAAATTAGTTGAAAAAGAAACTAATGCAGTTTGGGATGCTTTAGAATTGATAGTTAGAGAACATCCTGTGCTTTTAAATAGAGCGCCAACACTTCATAGACTTGGAGTTCAAGCATTTGAGCCGAAATTAATTGAAGGTGATGCAATTGAATTACATCCTTTAACTTGTGCAGCATTTAATGCTGATTTCGATGGTGACCAAATGGCAGTTCACGTTCCATTAAGTTTAGAAGCACAATTAGAAGCTAGAATTTTAATGTTATCTACAAACAATATTCTTTCTCCATCAAACGGTAAACCAATAATCGTTCCAAGTCAGGATATGATTTTAGGAATTTACTATTTGTCCCAAGAACCTATATCTGACAAACCAGCTGGATACTTTACAAATTCAGATCAAATTGAATTTGCATTATCATCTGGTCAAATAAATGTTCATAGCACTATTATTTCAAGATTTGAGACTGTAGATGATCAAGGTAACAAAAAAATGGAAAAATATACTTCTACAGCTGGAAGATTTTTGTTAGCAAATTTATTACCTAAGAATAGCAACATTAAGTTTTCTTTAGTAGATAGGTTATTGCCTAAAAAAGTAGTTTCAGAAATAATTGATGTTGTATTTAGATTTTGTGGTCAAAAAACAACTGTAATTTTCTGTGATAAACTTAAAGATTTAGGATTTAAACATGCATTTAAAGCAGGAATTTCCTTTGGAAAAGACGATCTTGTAATTCCAGCAAATAAAACTCAATTGATCGATGATACTAAAAAACTAATTGCAGATTATGAAACCCAATATGCCGAAGGTTTAATTACAAGAGGTGAAAAATATAACAAAGTTGTTGATGCTTGGTCTAAGTGTACTGATAAAGTTGCCGGTGAAATGATGAAAGGAATTTCAGCTACAGAAAAAACTGATGAAGGATTGAAAATAAATTCTGTATTTATGATGGCTGACAGTGGAGCCAGAGGATCTGCTGCACAAATGAAACAATTAGCTGGTATGAGAGGTTTGATTGCTAAACCGTCAGGAGAAATTATCGAAAGTCCAATTATTTCAAACTTTAAAGAGGGATTGACTGCTTTAGAGTACTTTAATTCAACTCATGGAGCTAGAAAAGGGTTAGCAGATACAGCACTTAAAACAGCTAGTTCTGGATATTTAACTAGAAGACTTTGCGATGTAGCTCAAGATTTAACTGTTACCAAAAAAGCTTGTGACTGTAAAAACCCAGGATTTATCGAGCTTTCAGAAATTTTAGAAGGTGGTAATGTAGTAGTTAGCCTATCTGAAAGAGCGCTAGGTAGAATTACATTTGATGAGGTTAAACATCCTTTAACTGGTGAAGTAATAATCAAAAAACAAACTATGATCGATGAGGCTGGATGTGATAAAATTGATGCTGCAGGGGTAAAATCAATAAAAGTTTACTCAGTAATGACCTGTGGTTCAAAAGAAGGTGTTTGTGCTACTTCTTACGGAAGAGATTTATCTAGAGGTAAAATGGTTCACGTTGGAGAAGCAATTGGAATGATATCTGCCCAATCAATTGGAGAACCAGGAACACAGTTAACAATGAGAACTTTCCACGTAGGTGGAACTGCTTCCGTTAAACAGGACTCGCAAATTGTAACTAAAAATGAAGGAACATTAAAAATTATAAACTCAAATATATTAGAGGACTCTAAAAAGAATTTAATTGTAATGGGTAGAAATACTCAACTTTCAATTGAGGATGATAATGGAGTTCAAATTGCAGTTTATAAAGTTGCATATGGATCAAGATTATTTTTTAATAACGGTGATAAAGTAAAAGCTAATACTAAAATATGTGAATGGGATCCATATACAACTCCAGTTATTGCAGAGAAAAGTGGTACAGCTAGTTATGTAGATTTAATTGATGGTGTATCAATTCAAGAAACCACTGATGATGCAACAGGAATTTCATCTAAATCAGTAATTGATTGGAGAGGCCAATCAAAAAGTACTGATTTAAAACCTAGAATTACTCTTAGAGATGAAAAAGGAAATGTAATCAAAAAAGCTGACGATAATGAAGCTAGATATTATTTGGTACCAGATTCGATTTTATCAGTTAAAGATGGTCAAAAAGTTTACGCAGGTGATGTAATTGCAAGATTACCTAAGGAAACTACAAAAACAAAAGATATTACCGGAGGCCTTCCAAGAGTTGCTGAGTTATTTGAAGCAAGAAAGGCGAAGGATAGTGCAATCATTGCAGAAAATGACGGTAGTGTAATATTTGGAAAAGAAGTAAGAGGAAAACAAAGAGTTTCTATCGTTCCTGAAGACGGATCAGAACCTTCAAATTATTTAATTCCAAAAGGCAAACATATTAATTTTAACCCTGGCGAAAAAATTCAAAAAGGTGAATATCTTCTAGATGGTCAACCATTGCCACATGATATCTTAAGAATTTTAGGCATTAAAGAACTAACGGAATACTTTGTTAACCAAGTTCAAGAGGTTTATAGATTACAAGGTGTAATCATAAATGATAAGCATATTGAGACTATTTTAAGACAAATGCTTAAAAAGGTTGAGGTTAAAGTATCTGGTGATTCAACTTATTTACCTGGTGAAGTTGTCGATAGAATTAAGTTTGACAATAGTAATGAAAAATTAGTTGCAGAGGGTAAAATACCAGCTGTTGGTGAAAGAGTCCTAATGGGTATCACTAAAGCTTCACTTCAAACAGAATCCTTCATTTCAGCAGCCTCGTTCCAAGAAACAACAAGAGTGTTGACAGATGCTGCAATTAAAGGAAAAGTTGACCCATTAAACGGTCTTAAAGAGAACGTAATAGTTGGAAGATTAGTTCCTGCAGGAACTGGTAATATTAAAAACAGATGGAACAATAAAGCTCTAGAGGATGATAAAAATTTCTTAACTGAGCAAGAAAAGATAGAAGCTTCCGAACCTGAAGAAACACAGATAAATCAGTAAAAAATCGCCTAATAATTGCAGTTTTAGTTTGACAAAGGGCTATTATTAAGTATTTTGGCGATGTTTTTGGTTGGAATGTAGTGCTTCTAACGGTACTAAACGCTGCCACAAAATAACCTGTCAGTTATTTTCATCTAAAAATAAATTAATTAATTTAAAAAAATTTATGCCAACTATTAATCAGTTGTTAAGAAAAAAAAGAGTGAAACCAGCAGCAAGGAATAAGGTTCCTGCTTTACAAAAACAACCTTTAAAAAGAGGTGTTTGTGTGAAAGTTTATACAACAACACCAAAGAAACCAAACTCTGCATTAAGAAAAGTTGCTAGAGTGAGATTATCAAATGGATTTGAAGTAACAGCTTACATTCCTGGTGAAGGTCACAACCTTCAAGAACACTCGGTAGTACTGATTAGAGGTGGTAGGGTAAAAGATTTACCAGGCGTACGTTATCATATTTTAAGAGGCAATCTAGATACTCAGGGCGTTGCAAATAGAAAACAAAGAAGATCTTTATACGGAACAAAAAAAGGTAAATAATGTCTAGAAAAAAAACACAGCCCAAAAAAAATGTAGTTCCAGATCCAAAATTCAAATCAACTATAATCCCTAAATTGATAAATAATATAATGTATGATGGTAAAAGAGGTATTGCTGCTAAAATAGTTTATGACGCTATCGATAAAATTAAAACAAAAACTAAAGATGAACCGATTAATATTTTCAATGAAGCAATTAACAATATCAAACCAACTGTAGAAGTTAGGTCTAGAAGAGTTGGTGGTGCAACTTATCAAGTTCCTGTTGAGGTAAAAAGTAAAAGAGCACAAGCTTTAGCTATCAGATGGTTAGTTGAGTCAGCAAGAAAAAGAAAAGATAAACACATGGCAGATAAAATTTTTAATGAGCTTTATGATGCTTATGAAAAAAAGGGAGCTGCTGTTAAAAAAAGAGAGGATGTACATAAAATGGCAGAATCTAATAAGGCATTTGCTCATTTTAGGTGGTAATAAGATATGGCTAGAACTCATTCATTAGATAAATATAGAAACATTGGGATCATGGCCCATATAGATGCTGGTAAAACAACTACTACCGAAAGAGTTCTTTACTATACAGGTAAGAGCCATAAAATTGGTGAGGTTCATGATGGTGCTGCAACGATGGATTGGATGGAGCAAGAACAAGAAAGAGGAATTACAATTACATCTGCAGCTACTACTTGTTTTTGGAATGATCATAGAATTAATATTATAGACACACCTGGTCACGTTGATTTTACTATTGAAGTAGAAAGATCTTTAAAAGTTTTAGACGGTGCTGTTGCTGTTTTTGATGGTGTTGCAGGTGTGGAGCCTCAATCTGAAACTGTATGGAGACAAGCAGATAAATACAAAGTTCCAAGAATTTGCTTTGTTAATAAATTAGATAGAACAGGTGCTGATTTCTTTAGATGTATAGATATGATCAGAGATAGATTGGGTGCCAAACCTTTAGTTGTGCAAGTTCCTATTGGTGTTGAAGCTTCTTTATCTGGAGTAGTTGATCTTGTTAAAATGAAAGCTCAAGTTTGGAAAAATGAAGCACTAGGAGCTGAATGGGAATACAAAGAAATTCCAGAAGACTTAAAAGAAATTTCAGAAAAATATAGAACAGAATTAGTAGAAACAGCTGTTGAACAAGACGAAAAGCTAATGGAGGCTTACTTAAATGGCGATGAAATAAAAGAGGAAGATTTAGTTAAGTGTATAAGAAAAGGAACACTTAATTTTAGTTTTGTTCCAGTTTTAACTGGTTCAGCATTCAAAAATAAAGGTGTTCAGCCTTTACTTGATGCTGTTGTAAATTATTTACCAAGTCCAGTAGATATTGGTTCAATCAAAGGAACTAAATTAGGTAGTGAAGATGAAATGGAAATGAAATTTGAAGACAGCGTTCCATTTTCTGCTTTAGCTTTTAAAGTAGCTAATGACCCATTTGTTGGCTCATTAACCTTTATTAGAATTTACTCAGGCACAATAAAAACTGGTACTGCGGTCTTCAATTCTTCTAAGGAGAAAGAAGAAAGAGTTGGAAGAATGCTTCTAATGCATGCAAATTCTCGTGAAGATATTAAGGAAGCTAATGCAGGTGATATAGTAGCTTTAGCAGGATTAAAAAATACAATTACAGGACACACTCTATGTGACAAAGAAAATTCAGTTCTACTTGAGCCAATGGAATTCCCTGATCCGGTAATTGAAATTGCAGTAGAACCAAAAACAAAAGCGGATCAAGAAAAAATGGGCGAAGCTTTAGGTAGGTTAGCTAAGGAAGACCCTTCCTTCAGAGTTACATCAGACGAAGAATCTGGACAGACGATTATTAAAGGTATGGGTGAATTACACCTGGATATTATTGTTGATAGAATGAAAAGAGAATTTAAAGTAGAGGCGAATGTTGGAGCACCACAAGTAGCTTATAGAGAAACCATAGAAGCTGCTTCAGAGGTTGAATACACTCACAAAAAACAAAGTGGTGGTGCAGGTCAATTTGCAAAAGTTAAACTTTTAGTAGAGCCTCAAGAACCTGGTAAAGGTCGAGATGTCGAGAGCAAAATTAAAGGTGGGGCTATTCCAAAAGAATTTATTCCAGGTGTTGAAAAAGGCATAGAAACAGTCTCAGATACTGGAATTTTAGCTGGTTTTCCAATGATTGATTACAAAGTAACAATCTTAGATGGTTTACATCATGATGTTGACTCAAGTGTTTTAGCGTTTGAATTAGCAAGTAGAGCTTGTTTTAAAGAGGCTTGTACAAAAGGTGGTCTAAAATTATTAGAACCTGTAATGAGAGTGGAAGTAGTAACTCCTGAAGATTACATGGGTGATGTTATAGGTGATTTAAACAGCAGAAGAGGTCAAATCAGCACCCAAGAGCAAAGAGGTAACGCAACTGTAATTACAGCAATGGTTCCTTTGGCAAATATGTTTGGTTATATAAATAATTTAAGATCAATGTCTCAAGGTAGAGCACAATATTCAATGTTTTTTGATCATTATTCAAAAGTTCCTCAAAATGTTCAAGACGAAGTAACTAAGAAGATCGCAGGTTAATCATGGAAAAACAGAACATTAGAATTAAATTAAGAGCATATGACAATAAAGTTCTAGATGCTTCAACTGAAGAGATTGTTAATACAGTAAAAAGAACTGGGGCCACAATCAAAGGACCAATTCCATTACCTACAAGAATTGAAAGATACACAGTATTAAGATCACCTCACATAGATAAGAAAAGTAGAGAGCAATTTGAATCAAGAACACATAAAAGATTAATCGATATTATTGAACCAACACCACAAACTGTAGAAGCATTAATGAAACTTGATTTAGCATCTGGTGTAGATGTGGAGATAAAAATATAATTATGAGTGAGATAGCTTTATTAGGTAAGAAAATAGGTATGACGAGAGAATTTTATAAATCTGGTCAATTAGTTCCTGTTACTGTGCTTAAGGTTGAAAAAGCTAGAGTTATTCAGGTTATTGAAGAAGAAAAAAGAGGGTACAAGGCTGTTCAGCTTGGATATGGTAAAATAAAAAATTCTAAATTAACAAAAGCTATGAAAGGTGTTTTTGCAAAAAAAAATACTGAAGCTAAGAAAAAATTAAAAGAATTTAAAGTAAATGATACATCTGTTTACAAAGAAGGAAACGAGTTTGGTTTAGAAATATTCAAAGATATTAAATTTGTAGACACAAGATCAAAGACAATTGGTAAAGGTTTTGCAGGTGCTATGAAAAGACACAATTTTGGTGGTTTAAGAGCCAGTCACGGTGTTTCGATATCACACAGAGCACATGGTTCAACTGGGCATAGTCAAGATCCTGGAAAAGTTTTTAAAGGAAAAAAAATGGCTGGTCATATGGGTGACAAGCTAAGAACAATGCAAAATATTGAAATAATAAAAACTGACTTAGAAAACGAACTTCTTTATTTAAAAGGATCAATACCTGGTTCAAAAAATTCTGAAGTAATGGTTAAAAAATCTGTAAAAAATATAACCAAAATGACAATTGGTGAGAAACAAGCAGCTGCTGAAGAAGCTAAAAAAACACCTGAGAAAAAGAAAAAATAATGAAATTAGATAAAATTAGCATAGATGGGAAAAAAGACAGTATTGAAGTTTTGGATAAGATTTTTTCTGCAAAAATTAACCATAAATTGGTTAGTTCTGTTCTTTATAAAACAAATGCAAATTATAAAGGAAGACATGCTAAAACTAAACAACAAAATGAGGTAAAAGGACCAACTTCAAAAATATATGCTCAAAAAGGGACTGGTGGCGCAAGACATGCTAGTAGAAAAGCTCCCATATTTGTTGGTGGAGGTATTGCTCATGGTCCAAAAGGTGAATTGGCTTATAAAAAAAGAAAACTTAATAAAACTGAGAAAAAACAAAGCGTAGCTTCACTAATTACAGAAAAAAATAATAATAAAAACTTATTAATCTTAAATGACTTTAGTTCAGAAATTAAAAAAACTAAAGAGATGAACTCAATTATTAATAAACTTGAAATTACAAATTCACTAATAATTTTAGACAAAAATTCAAAAGAAAAAATCGAAAAATCAGTAAGAAATATTCCAAATGTTAAAGTTACAGATGTAAATCATTTCAGTGCTTACGATATTATTAAATTTAAAAAAGTAGTTTTCACAGAAAGTTCAGTGAAAGAATTAGAAAAGAGATATTCATAAAATGGAAAAAATTCACTTATACGACAAAATTCTTTCTCCAGTGGTTACTGAGAAATCTACTAATTTATCTGAACTTAATAAAATTGTTTTTAAAGTTCCGGATGGAGCAAATAAGAAAAATTTAAAAAAGAATATAGAAAAAATATTTAAAGTTAATGTGACTAAGATAAATATTATCAACAAACAAAATAGAACAAAAGTTACCAGAGGTAGAAAAGTAAAAGTATCTGGATATAAAAAAGCAATAATAACTTTAAAAAAAGGTCAAAGTATTGATCTAACAACAGGAATTTAATAAATGGCATTAAAAACTTTTAAACCATACACAAAATCTACAAGAGGCACTATTTTAGTTGATAGAACCGGTTTATGGAAAGGTAAACCATTCAAGTCATTAGTCTCTCCAAAAAATGCCATGAAAGGAAGAAATAACAATGGTCATATTACCTCTATTAATAGAGCAGGTGGACATAAAAAAATGTACAGACATGTTGATTTTTATAGAAAAAAATTCGACATGGAAGCTACAGTTGAAAGAATAGAGTATGATCCAAATAGATCATGTTACATCATGTTAGTTAAATTTGAGGATAGTACGTATGCATACTTCTTAGCACCACAAAAAATTAAAGTTGGAGATAAAGTTGAAAGCGGTTCTAAGAAAGAAATTAAAGTAGGTAATTGTATGCCATTGCAAGACATTCCAGTGGGTATAAATATACATAATGTTGAGATACAACCAGGTGGTGGTGGAAAAATCGCTAGAGCTGCTGGTTCATCAGTTACTATTAGTGGTCTAGATGGAAACTACAGTTTAATAAAATTAGCTTCAGGTGAAGTTAGAAAAATTGATTCAAGAGCTTTGGCTACTATTGGAATTTTAAGTAATCCAGATCAAAAAAATATTAAAATTGGAAAAGCAGGTAGATCAAGATGGTTGGGCAGAAGACCTCATACAAGAGGTGTTGTTAAAAACCCAGTTGATCACCCACATGGAGGTGGTGAAGGTAAATCAGCTGGAGGAAGACATCCAGTATCACCTACAGGACAATCAGCTAAAGGTTTAAAAACCCGAGATAATAAGAGAACAGATAAATTTATAGTTAAGAGAAGAAATAAGAGGAAGGATACTAAGTAATGGCTAGAGCAGTTTGGAAAGGTCCGTTTGTAGAGGAAAGCTTGATGAAGAAAGTGAACAAGTATAAAGATGATCCAAAGAAAATTCCTATTAAAACTTGGTCAAGAAAATCTACAATTTTACCAGATTTTGTAGGGGTAAGTTTCCAAATTTATAATGGGAAAAAATTTATACCAATAACTGTTTCAGAAGATATGGTTGGACATAAATTAGGTGAGTTTGCACCAACAAGAACTTTTTTTGGTCATACACCAGCTGACAAAAAAGCCAAACCAGCAACAGCAGAGAAGAAATAATTATGGGCAAGAAAAAGAAAATAGATAAATCTAACAATAAAACAGTAAAGTCTGTTAACAATGGTATTAGATCAAGTGTCAGAAAGTTAAATCCAATACTAAAAAGCATTGTTGGAAAAAAAGTTGATGTTGCAATTAGAGATTTACAGTTTTCAGAAAAGAGAGTTACTAGAGATGTTAGAAAAACTATTAGTTCAGCTGTAGCTAATGCTGAAAATAATTTTCAATACGATATTGATAAATTAATAGTTAAAGAGGCATATTGTGGAAAAAAAATAGTTATGAAAAGATTTAGACCAAGAGCCAAAGGAAGAGCGGCACCAATATTAAAACCTTGGTCAACTGTTACAATAATATTATCAGAAGCAAAACAAATGGAGAAACATGGGGCAAAAAGTTAATCCTGTAGGTTTTAGATTAGGTGTCAACAGAGGATGGGACTCTGTATGGTATGCTAAGAAAAAAGATTTTGGAAATTATCTAATCGAAGATTTTAAAATTAGAGAATATATCAAGAAAAATGTAATTAACTCTGGTGTATCCAAGGTAATGATTGAAAGAACATCTAATAAGTGTTATGTTACAATTTACACTTCTAGGCCAGGATTTGTGATTGGTAAAAAAGGAAGTGATATTGATAAAATTAAAAATAATCTCTCAAAATTAACTACAAATGAAGTAAATCTGAACATAAAAGAGGTAAAAAAACCTGAGACAAATGCTTATTTGGTAGCAGAAAATATTGCACAGCAGCTTGTTAAAAGAATTTCTTATAGAAGAGCCATGAAAAGAGCAATGCAATCATGTATTAGATTGGGTGCTAAAGGAATTAAAGTATCTGTAAGTGGAAGACTTGGCGGAAATGAAATAGCTAGAACAGAGTGGTTGAGAGATGGAAGTATTCCATCACACACTTTAAGAGCTGATATAGATTACGCAGAGGCAGAGGCTCTTACAACTTATGGAATTATTGGTATTAAAGTTTGGATTTATAAAGGTGAAGTTTTTGCTAGAGAATTTAGCCAAGAGACAAACAAGGTAGCACCAAAGGAAGGTAAACAATAATGCTTCAACCAGTAAGAACTAAGTGGAGAAAAGCTCATAAAGGTAGAATCCATGGTAATGCAACCAGAGCAAGTACTATTAATTATGGTGCTTACGCATTAAAAGCTTTGCAACCAGAAAGAGTTACAGGAAAACAAATTGAAGCTGCGAGAGTTGCTTTAACAAGGCATATGAAAAGACAAGGAAGAGTTTGGACAAGAATATTTCCAAATATACCAGTTTCAAAAAAACCAATTGAAGTCAGAATGGGTAAAGGAAAGGGTTCACCTGAGTACTTTGCATGCAGAGTAAAACCAGGAAGAATATTATTTGAAGTTGATGGTGTTTCTGAACAAATTGCAAAAGAAGCTTTATATAAAGCATCAGCAAAATTACCTATTAAGACTAAAACAATTAAGAGATTTGCATAATGAAAAAACAAGAAATTAAAAAATTATCAAAGGATGAAATTGTGAAGAACATTGATAAGCTTAAAAAAGATCTTTTTAATTTCAGATTTCAAAAAATGAATTCACAAGTAACAAACCCAGCTAAAATTGGTGAAACTAGAAAAACAATAGCAAGATTAAAAACAATTTTAAAAGGAAAAGCAAATGCCTAAAAAAATACTCACTGGTGTAGTTATAAGTGATAAACCAAATAAAACAGTTACTGTTATGGTAGAACGTAAATATTCTCACCCAGTTTTAAAAAAAGTAATCAGAGTTAGAAAAAACTATAACGCTCACGATGAAAATAATAAGTTTAAAACTGGTGATAAAGTTTCAATTATTGAGAGCAAACCCTTTTCTAAAAATAAAAAATTTCAAGTTATGGAGAGTATAAAGTAATGATTGGTGTTCAAACAGAATTACAAGTAGCTGACAATACCGGTGCAAAAAGAATTGAGTGCATTAAGGTTCTAGGTGGATCAAAAAGAAGATATGCTAGTATTGGTGATACAATTGTAATTGCAGTTAAAGAGGCGATACCTAAAGGAAAAGTTAAAAAGGGGTCTGTCCATAAAGCTGTAGTTGTAAGAGTTAAAAAGGGAATTCACAGAAATGATGGATCTAAAGTAAGATTTGATAATAATGCAGCTGTGTTAGTTGATGACAAAGGAGAACCAGTTGGAACAAGGATATTTGGTCCAGTTACAAGAGAATTAAGAAGTAGAGGTCAAATGAAAATTATTTCATTGGCACCGGAGGTTTTATAATGATCAAAAAGGGTTTGAAAGTAAGAGTTTTGACTGGAAGAGACAAAAAAAAAGAAGGTGAAATTATTGAAATTGATAGAGCTAATAACAGAGTTAAAGTTAAAGAAATAAACATGGTTAAAAAACACGTAAAAACGACAAAAGAGAAAAAAGGTGGAATTTTTCCAAAGGAAAGCTTTATTCATATTTCTAACTTAAAACTAATTGATGAAAAAGCGGTTAAAAAAAAAGAGGTTAAAAAATAATGACACCAAGATTAAAAGAAATATTCAATAAAGAAATTCAGCCTGCGTTAAAAGATCAATTTGGTTTTAAAAATATTTATATGGCCCCAAGAATTGAGAAAGTTGTTTTGAATATGGGTCTTGGTTTAGATGCCACAGATTCTAAGATTTTAAAATCATGTGAAGAAGACATGGCTAAAATCACTGGACAAAAACCAGTTACAACAAAATTTAAAAAATCAGTAGCTAATTTTAAAACAAGAAAAGGATCAAATGCTGGTTTAAAGGTAACATTAAGAAAAAACAGAATGTATGAATTCTTAGATAGATTAGTGAATATAGCATTACCAAGGATTAAAGATTTTAGAGGTTTATCACCAAAAGGATTTGATAAATTTGGTAATTATACATTCGGAATTAAAGAGCATATAATTTTTCCAGAGGTAAGTTTTGATAGAGCAGACAAAGTTAGAGGTTTAGATGTAGTAATAATTATTAAAGCAATAAATAAAGAACATAGTTTTGCGTTATTAGAAAAAATGAATTTTCCATTTATTAAAAAAGGAGATAATTAAACATGGCAAAGTTAAGCGCTGTTAACAAAAATAATAAAAGAATTAAGCTTTCAGATAGGCTTTATAAGAAAAGACAAGCATTAAAGAAGATTGTAATGGATAAAAAGATTCCATTAGAAGAAAGATTTAAAGCGCAACAAAAATTATCTAAACTGCCAAGAAACTCAGCTAAAACAAGAGTTATGAATAGATGTGAGATTACTGGAAGACCTCATGGTGTTTATAGAAAATTAAAGATTTCAAGAATTGCATTAAGACAATTAGGATTACAAGGAAAGATACCGGGCTTAGTTAAATCTAGCTGGTAGAAAGGAAAATTATGAGTTTAAGTGACCCAATAGGAGATATGATTGCTAGAGTGAAGAACGCTCAAGCTAGAAATCATAAAAAAGTAGAATTACCTTCATCTAATTTTAAAACAAAAATTGCTGATATACTTAAAAATGAGGGTTTTATAAAAGATTTTAAAGTTAGTTCTGAGGAGAAAAAACCAATATTATCATTAGAACTTAAGTACCATTCAGGTAATCCAGTAATTAGTGCTTTTGAAAGAGTATCAAAACCTGGTAGAAGAATTTTTTCATCTGCTGATAGCTTACCTAAAATAAATAATGGTTTAGGAATTGCCATTGTTTCAACTCCAAAAGGAGTAATGACTGATATAGATGCAAGAAAACAAAAAGTTGGTGGCGAAATAATTTGTAAGGTATTTTAATGTCTAAAATAGGTAAAATAAACATATCAATCCCTGAAAAAGTAAAAGTTGCTTTAGCTGGAAATATGATAAATATAGAAGGGCCTCTAGGAAAAAAATCAATTAATGTTGATCTAGAAATGTTTAATTTAGACATTATTGAAGGAAAAGAAATTTCTATTAAACCAAAAAAAGTAGATCAAAACTCAAAAAGACTTTGGGGCATGAATCGAAGTTTAATAAATAATGCCGTTATTGGATCTAGCACAGGATATGAAAAAACTTTAGAATTAGTTGGTGTTGGCTATAGAGCAGCCTTAAAGGGAAATCAGTTAAATTTACAATTAGGTTATTCCCATGATATAAATTTTGATATACCAGAAGGTATTAAAATTAATGTTGAAAAACAAACAACATTAAAAATCACTGGCTCTGACAAGCAATTAGTGGGTGAGGTTGCATCTAAAATTAAAACATTAAGAAAAATCGAACCATATAAAGGAAAAGGTGTTCGAGAAAAAGGTCAGTATGTTCTAAAAAAAGAGGGAAAGAAAAAGTAATGAAACTAAACACTCGTATCAGAAAAAGATTTAGAGTTAGCAATAAAGTTAAAAAAGTTGCTCCAAAAGATAGATTTAGATTAAGTATTTCTAGATCATCAAAAAATATTTCGGCTCAAATAATTGATGATACAAAAAAAATAACTTTGCTATCAGCTTCATCTATAGAAAAAGATCTTAAATTAGCTGATAAAGTTAATAAAATAGAATTATCTAAATTGGTTGCTCAAAACTTAGCTAAAAAAGCTCAAGAGAAAAAAATTACTAAAATTTATTTTGATAGAGGTTCTTATAAATATCATGGAAGAATTAAAGTTTTTGCAGAAACTTTAAGAGAAAATGGAATGGAATTTTAATTATGGATAACTTAAAAGATAAAAAAACTGACGATATATTAGAAAAATTAGTTCATATAAATCGTATTACTAAAGTTGTTAAGGGTGGAAGAAGATTTGGATTCTCAGCGCTTGTAGTTGTTGGAAATCAAGCAGGTAAAATAGGCATAGCTCACGCAAAGGCAAAACAGGTACCCGATGCTATCAAAAAAGCAAATGAGATGGCAAGAAGAAAACTTACTCATATACCATTAAGAGAAGGTAGAACTATACATCACGACGTAAAGGCAAAAGATGGTTCTGGTAGAATAGTGCTAAGAGCAGCTTCTAAGGGAACAGGTATTATTGCAGGTGGTCCTGTTAGAGCGGTATGTGAAGTTTTAGGAGTCAAAGATATTGTTGCAAAATCTATGGGGACTTCAAATGCGCACAATGTTATTAGAGCTACAATGAAAGCATTAATGAAACAAAGTTCACCAAAACAAATATCAGCAATTAGGAATAAAAAAATTTCTGAAATAATTGAAAAAAGAGGATAATGATTACTTTAAACAATAGAGATAAAACCAATAAACCAAAAATAAGAGTAGGTAGAGGAATAGGTTCGGGTAAAGGAAAAACATCAGGTAGAGGTGTTAAAGGTCAAAAATCAAGATCTGGAGTAGCTATAAAAAGTTTTGAAGGTGGTCAAATGCCGTTGTACAGAAGACTTCCAAAAAGAGGATTTAACCCAATATTAAAACAGAGTATTGCAATTCTAAATCTGGATAAAATACAATCTTATATAGACAAGAAAAACATTAATCCAAATGAAATATTAAACTCAGAATTATTAAAAAAACTCAAATTAATAAATAAAAACTCAAAAAAATTAAAAATTTTAGGATCTGGGGAGGTAAAAGATAAAATCAATATTGAAGCCGACCTGGCCTCTAAATCAGCAATAGAAAAACTAGAAAAAATTGGTGGATCTATTCAATTAAAAAAATAGTTTGTTTAAATGAGTGCATCATCATCAACAAATGATTTAAGAAATAGAATCATATTTACTGTTTTATTATTAGCCGTTTATAGATTTGGAACTTTTGTACCTTTACCTGGCATAGATCCTGAGCAATTAAAAATAATGATGGAAGGCAATCAAAAAGGGTTGTTAGGTATGTTTAATGTATTTGCAGGAGGTGCCGTTAGCAGAATGGCTATATTTGCATTAGGAATAATGCCTTACATTTCATCTGCTATCATTGTTCAGCTTTTAACTGGTGTTACTGAATATTTTAAAAATTTAAAAGCACAAGGTGAGACGGGTAGAGCAAAAATTACGCAAATTACCAGATATGGAACAGTGTTACTTGCAACAGTTCAAGGTTATGGTTTATCTGTTGGTTTAGAATCCTCAGCTGATTTAGTAATTAATCCTGGGGCTTTTTTTAAAATAACCACTGTTACAACTATCGTTGCAGGAACAATATTTTTAATGTGGTTAGGTGAACAGATTACTCAAAGGGGTATTGGTAATGGAATATCGTTAATAATTTTTGCTGGTATTGTAGCTGAAATACCAAGAGCTTTAGTTACAACTTTTGAATTAGGTAGAACAGGTGCAGTTTCAACATTTATGATCCTAGCTATATTTGTTTTATTAATAGTTACAATTCTATTTGTAGTTTTCATGGAAAGAGCATTAAGAAAAATTTTAATTAATTATCCTAAAAGACAAATGGGTAATAAAATGTATGGAGGAGAGTCATCGCATTTACCACTTAAAATTAATCAGGCCGGAGTAATTCCAGCAATTTTTGCTTCAGCGCTTTTATTGCTACCAGTAACATTTTCAAATTTTTCATTTTCTAATAACGAAACATTTTTAAACTTAAGCTCGTATTTCACTCAAGGACAACCTCTTTATATGTTACTTTATGCATCAGGTATAATTTTTTTTACTTTTTTTTATACGTCTATAACATTCAATCCAAATGAAACTGCTGAAAATCTTAGAAAGTATGGAGGTTTTGTGCCAGGAATTAGGCCGGGTGAGAGTACAGCTTTATATATTCAAAATATTTCAACTAAGTTAACAACAATAGGTGCTTTATATTTAACATTAGTTTGTTTAATGCCAGAATTTTTAATTGCAAATTACCCAATACCTTTTTATTTGGGAGGTGCATCAATATTAATCGTTGTCGTAGTAGCTATCGATACTGTAACGCAAATACAAACAAGATTAATGAGTTCGCAATACGAGCAACTGGTAAAAAAAACAAAATTTGGTAAGTAAGTGAATATAATTTTATTTGGACCTCCTGGTGCTGGAAAAGGTACTCAGTCTAAATATTTAGTAAACAAATTAAATGCTTTTCAAATTTCAACAGGTGAACTTTTAAGAGAAGAAATCAAAAAAAAATCAGATATTGGTAAAGCTATAACCAAAGATATGGAGAATGGAAAATTTATTAGTGATCATATTGTAAATAAACTTATAGAAAATTTAATATCTGATCCACAAAAAAAAAATAAATTAATCTTTGATGGATATCCTCGATCATTAAGCCAGGCTAAAAATTTAGAAGTATTACTAAAAAATTCAAACCAGAACATAGATTTAATTTTATATCTAAACGTAGACAAAGAAACAATTCTCAAAAGGCTTGAGAAGAGAAAAATTGTAGAAAATAGGTCTGATGATAATATTGATACCATAGTTAGAAGGTATGAGAAATACATGGAAGCAACCCAACCAGTTCTAAATTTCTACTCTGAGAATCCTAATTTTAAAGAGATTGATGGAGGCTTAGAAATTGAAGAAATAACGAGGAAAATAGATGCTTTTATCAATGTATAAGACGTTGACTTTGATTAATCTTCTTATATAAAAGGCACAATTTATCACAAATTTATGGCTCGTATCGCAGGTATAAACATTCCACAGAATAAGCTTGTTCACATAGGTTTAACTTATATCTATGGAATTGGTGATAAATTCTCTCAGCAAATTTGTTCATCCTTAGAAATTCCAAGAGCTAAAAGAGTAAACGAATTAACAGATGAAGAGATTTTAAAAATTAGAGAATACATTGATCAAAACTTTAAAGTAGAAGGTGATTTAAGGAGAGATTATTCATTAAGTATTAAAAGATTAATTGATTTGGCTTGTTACAGGGGAACAAGACATAGAAAAAAATTACCTGTTAGAGGTCAAAGAACCAGATGTAATGCTAGAACAAGAAAAGGAAAAGCAATTGCGATTGCTGGAAAAAAATTAACACCAACTAAAAAATAGTAATGGCTAAAACTGATAAAGTTGAAAATAAAGATCAGAAGGTAGAAAAATCTACTAAGAAAAATGTAAAAAGCTCTTATTCAAAAAAAAAGAAAGTTAAAAAAAACATTTTAAATGGAATTGCTTATGTGCAATCAACATTTAATAATACAATCATCTCAATTGCAGATACTAATGGAAATGTAATTTCATGGGCATCTGCTGGACAAAAAGGGTTTAAGGGGTCGAGAAAATCGACACCTTATGCTGCACAGATAGCAGCTGATTCTGCAGCTTCGAAAGCGCTTGAGTACGGAATGAAAACTTTATCTGTTGAAGTTAAAGGTCCTGGATCAGGAAGAGAAACAGCTTTAAGAGCGCTACAAGCAAGGGGATTTAAGATTTTGTCAATAAAAGATACTACACCTATGCCCCATAATGGAACTAGACCACCAAAGAAAAGGAGAGTTTAATGGAAGTCGAAAATGTTAATGTAAAAAATTGGAAGTCATTAATCAAGCCATCTAAATTAGATGTACAAATAAGTGATGACTTAACTCATGCAAAAATTATAGCAGAGCCTTTAGAAAAAGGTTATGGTTTAACTTTAGGAAATTCTTTGAGAAGAATTTTGTTATCATCTATAAGAGGTGCCGCTGTAACATCTATTCAAATTGACGGAGTCTTACATGAGTTCACTTCAATAAAAGGTGTCAGAGAAGATGTTACTGATATCGTATTAAACGTAAAGTCTTTAGCTCTTAAATGTGATTCAGAAGGTACAAAAAAATTAATTTTAGATGCAAAAGGACCTGGAGAAATTAAAGCTTCAGATATATCTCCAGTTGCAGATGTTGAGATTTTAAATCCTGATTTAGTTATTTGTAATTTAGATGAAAATACTACTTTTCATATGGAGATGAATGTTAACACAGGTAAAGGATATGTTCCTGCAGAGCTAAATAAACCTGAGGAGCCACCATTAGGTCTTATAGCTATTGATTCACTTTATAGTCCAGTTAAAAAAGTTTCTTATTCAGTAAGTACTGCTAGAGAAGGCAAAGCATTAGATTATGATAAGTTAATTATGGAAGTTGAAACTAATGGATCAATTTCTGCTGAAGACGCAGTAGCTTATTCAGCAAGAATTTTTCAAGATCAACTTAAAATGTTTGTGAACTTTGATGAGCCAGTTGAAGCTCCTATAAAAGAAGTTTCTACTGAACCTGAATTTAACAAAAACTTATTAAGAAAAGTGGATGAGTTAGAGTTATCAGTTAGATCAATGAACTGCTTGAAAAATGATAATATTATTTATATTGGTGACCTGGTTCAAAAATCTGAGGGTGAAATGTTGCGTACACCTAATTTTGGTAGAAAATCATTAAATGAAATTAAAGAAGTTTTAACAGGCATGTCTTTATATTTAGGAATGGAAATACCTAACTGGCCACCAGACAACATTGCTGAAATGTCTAAGAAATTGGAGGAAGCAATTTAATGAGACATGGTTTGGCAAATAAGAAGTTGAATAGAACATCAGAGCACAGAAAAGCTCTACTTAAGAATATGCTGAATTCTTTGATTAAGTACGAACAGATTAAAACTACTTTGCCAAAAGCTAAATTTCTTAAACCACAAGCAGATAAAATAATAACATTAGGTAAAAAAGAAACTTTACAGACAACTAAAATGTTAGTTTCTAAACTACAAGACATTAAATCAGCTAATAAAGTTAAAAAAACACTTTCTAAAAGATATCAGAATAGAAAAGGTGGTTACACAAGAATAATTAAAGCTGGGTTTAGATATGGAGATAACGCTCCAATGGCAATAATTGAATTTGTTGATAGAGACGTTGAAGCCAAGAGAGTTGATAAACCAAAAAAAGACATAACTAAAGAGTCTCCTAAAACGGAAGAGAAAAAACAAGCTACAGCTTAAGTCTTAAATTATGAAGAAATCTTACATCGTTGATTCAACGTGTAATGATATGCGTTTGGATAGATGGTTAAGATTAAAAATTGGAAAAATTCCACAAGGACTTGTTGAAAAATATATTAGAACAGGAAAAATAAAATTAAATAGAAAGAAAGTTAAAAGCTCATTTAAAATAAAAACTAAAGATGAAATAAATATATTTAACATTGAATTTAAAGAAACAATTCAACAAAAAAAAATTAAGTTTTTACCATCAAAAGAAATTGTAAAATCAAATGAAGATCAAATTATTGACAACACTGACAATTTTGTTGTTATAAACAAAGCATCTGGCATATCAGTACAAGGTGGAACCAAATCAAAAAAAAATTTAGTTGATATTTTTGCCAAAAGTGAAATTTTTGAGGGAACAAAACCATATTCTGTTCATAGATTGGACAAAGATACCTCTGGAGTTTTTATTATGGCAAAAAACAGAGAGAGCGCTCAATTGTTTACTTCTTTATTTAGACTAAGAAAAGTACACAAAACATATTTAGCAATCTGTCAAGGAGAAATTAATAAAAAATCTGGCGTATGGAATGATGATTTAATTAGGTACGATGGTGAAAAAAAAATAATTGAAAAAGCAAAAACAATTTTCAAAGTTATTGATAAAAATTCTGAAGCAAGTTTATTAGAACTAAAACCTATTACTGGTCGAAAACACCAGTTAAGAAAACAATTGTATTCAATTGGCAATCCTATTTTTGGAGATACAAAATATAAATTATCAAATTCTAATAAAGGAGTTAATAAATATTTAATGTTACATTCATATCAAATAAAATTTAAAATTAATGACATAAAACATACTTATTCAGCACTGTTACCTGATTATTTTAAAAATCTTTTAAAATCAAAAAGACTTAGATTTTCAAATTTGAAATAAAATTTTTTATTAATATGTTACTTAGATTTGAGTAATCCTGATCTAAAATATTTTTTAAATTAGTTACGCCTTTATCTGAAATACCACATGGTATAATTTTTTTATAATTTTCTAGATCATTATTTATATTTATTGCAAAACCATGATAAGCAATCCATTTGCTAACTCTAATTCCTATTGCAGCAATTTTTTTTACCTGATTATTATATTTATGCCATATGCCGATATTATCTTTATCTGGAAAAGTTTCTATTCTATAAAATTTTAAAGTTTGAATTATTGTTTTTTCGATAATCGTTATAAATTTTCTGATATCTTTTTTTTTTCTTAAATCTAAAACAAAATAACAAATTAATTGACCTGGCCCATGGTAAGTAATTTTACCACCTCTATTCGTTTCTAATATTTTAATCGATTTATCAACAATCTCATTTTTTTTATAGGAAGTTCCTGCAGTAAAAACTTCATTATGCTCTAAAGTCCAAATTAATTCTCGATCATTATTTTCATATAAATCCTTTAATCTTGACTCTAGTATATTTATAGCATCAAAATAATTTACTGGTTTTATTGACTTTTTGATCTCTATGTCCATTTATAATTTGTATTATCTTTATTATGTATTAATAGTGCAAATCTAATTATAGGTAGATTTATGTCTTTAACTAAAAAAACTAAAGATAAAAAAGTAAATTTTGAGTTTAATAAAGAATATATAAGAGTTGTTACTAGCAAAATAGCTAACAATGACGCTCAATTTATTACCAATTCATTTAATGAAATGCACCCTGCTGATGCAGCAGATATTATAGAACACCTTAGCGAAGGGGATAGAGAAAGTTTAATTAAACTAAATAATTTCAATATTGATCCAGAGGTTTTTGTTGAATTAAATGAATCTATTCAATCAGAAATTATTACGTATTTATCCTCAGAGTCTATAGTAAGTATTCTAAAAGGTTTAGAATCAGACGATGCTATATCTATATTAGAAAATGTTCCTGAAGAGGATAAAAATATAATTCTTAGCTCATTACCTCCTAAAGATAGATTTGCTTTATTAGAAAGCTTAAGCTATCCAGAGGACACTGCTGCTAGACTTATGCAGCGTGAATTTACAGCTATACCAAGTAATTGGTCTGTAGGTCAGACAATTGACTATTTAAGAGAAAACAAAGATTTACCTGAAGAGTTTTTAGAAATTTTTATTGTTAATCAGGATTTTAAACCAATAGGTACTGTTCCTTCATCTAGAGTTCTAACAACACCACGAGATACTAAAATGGCAACAATTATGTCAGAATCTCAATTATTAATTCCGGTTGAAATGGATAAAGAGGAAGTTGCTAACTTATTTGAAAATTATAATTTGAATTCAGCCGCTGTTGTAGACAAAAATAATAAATTAGTTGGTATGATTATGAACGATGACGTTTTAACAGTCTTGAAAGAGGAAGCTGAGGAAGATGCTTTAAGATTAGCAGGGGTAGGAGATGAAGAAATTACTGATGGTATTGTAAAAAAAACAAAAAGAAGATTCAATTGGCTTTTGCTTAATTTATTTACTGCCTTTCTAGCCACATGGTGCATTAGTTTATTTGGAGCAACAATTGAACAAATGGTAGTATTAGCTTTCTTAATGCCTATTGTAGCTTCAATGGGTGGAAATGCTGGAATGCAAACACTTGCAGTTACAGTAAGAACCATAGCTACAAATGATTTAACTCCAAATAATTTTTCATCAAATGTATTTAAAGAATTTTCTATTGGTATTTTAAATGGAATTATATTTGCAGTTATAAGTGCTTTAATTGTTCAGATATGGTTTCAAGATGGTATCCTTTCACTGATTATAGCAATATCTATGGTACTTACAATGATCATCGCTGGATTATTTGGTATATTAGTTCCTTTTAGTCTAAAAAAAATGAATATTGACCCAGCGATTGCATCAAGTGTTTTTGTGACAACAATTACAGACGTAATCGGTTTTGTTTCTTTTTTAGGTGTTGGAGCGTATTTTTTGTAATTAAATATTATCAATCAATCTGACATTATTTAAATAATAAGCAATAAATAATCTTGAATTATTTGTTTTTTTTGAAACTTTTAAGTTTTTTATATTTCTTAATTCTAAATAATCTATTTTAATTTTATAATTTTTTTTTAATTTTATTTTTTGATGATTTAAAAAGTCTAAAATATTTTTTTCCTTTTTTAAATTTTTTTTAATATTTACTAATTTTAGGTAAATACTTGCTGCAACTTTTAAATTTAATTTATTTAAAAGAAAATTTCTAGATGACAATGCTACATTGTTTGAATCGCGAATAGTTTTACAAGAAATAATTTTTATTTTATATTTTTTCTCTAATCGTTTTTTAACCAAGTATAATTGTTGAAAATCTTTTTCTCCCATAAATATCTTTTTTGGATTAACAATTTTTGTAAGTCTTTCCATGACATCCAAAACACCCTCAAAATGACCTTTTCTATATTTAGCACAAAGTATAGTGTCTTTTTTACTTAGTTTAATTTGAGATTTATTTTTATCACTATATATATCTTTGAATCTTGGAAGATAGACAAAATCAACTTTTTTTGTTTTTTTTAAAATTTTAAGATCATTATTAATATCTCTAGGATAAGATTTTAAATCTTTTTTATTATTAAACTGCTTTGGATTAACAAAAATACTAACGATTGTTGTTCTACAGAGTCTCTTTGACTTGTTTATAAGTGATAAATGGCCTTTGTGTACACCTCCCATAGTAGGAACAAAACCCAAGTCATTATATGGCCTTAATGATTTAAATAATGAAGTATTGTCTAATAAAATTTTCATTTGTATTAAAATATTTAATAAGTAAAACATTTAAATGATTAAACAAGCAATTATTCCTTTAGCTGGTTTAGGTACAAGGTTACTGCCTTTAACTAGTGTTTTTGCTAAAGAGTTATTACCTATAAACGGAAAGCCTGGAATTGAATATATTCTAGATGAATGTGTTGACGCAGGAATTAAAGAAATAGTTTTTATAATATCAACTAAGAAGCAAATGATTAAAAAATATTTCTATAGCGATAATTTTTATAAAAATATTATTAAAAAAAAGAAGGATCAAAGAATAATCAATGAATATAAAAAAATATTGAAATATAAAAAAAAAATAAAATTTGTTTATCAAAATATTCCTAAAGGTACAGGAGATGCTGTACTTAAAACACAAAAATTTATCAAAAATAAATATTTTTTAATGTTATTACCTGATGATTTAATAATAAAAAAAAATTGTTCAAAAGCCATGATTAAAGTTCATAATAAATATAAAGCTTCTGTCATGGCATCTATGAAAGTAAATAAAAAAAATGTTTCAAGGTGGGGAATTTATAAATTAAATAAGAAATTAAATAAGAGAAATTATATAATTAATGGTGTTGTAGAAAAACCATCTATCAAAGATGCACCATCAAATAATGCAGTTATAGGAAGATATATATTACCTCGTAAAATTTTTAAGAAACTTAAATCATTAAAACCAGGCAATGGAACTGAAATTCATATAACAGATGCAATCCAACAATTAATAAATGATAATGAGAAATTTGTAGCTCATAATTTTGAGGGAAAATATCTTGATTGTGGAACAATGAAAGGTTACATCAATTCATCTAAAGTAATAGGTAAATTATGAAATTATGCATGATTGGCACAGGTTATGTAGGTTTGGTTAGTGGTGTTTGTTTTGCTGACTTAGGTAATGATGTTATATGTGTCGATAAAGATGATACTAAAATTAATAATTTAAAAAAAGGTATAATCCCAATTTATGAACCAGGTTTAGAAGAATTAGTTTTAAAAAATTATAAAAATAAAAGACTTAATTTTTCAACAAATTTAAAAGAAGCAGTTAAAAACTCAGATATAATTTTTATATGCGTCGGAACTCCAACAAAAAAAAATAGTAATAGTGCGGATTTAAGTCAAGTTTATTCAGTATCAAAGGAAATATCAAAATCAATAAATAAATTTAAAATTATAATAAACAAATCCACAGTTCCCGTAACTACAGGTGATGAGGTGGAGAAGATTATTTCTAAAAAAGTAAAAAGTAAGTATTTTTCAGTAGTTTCAAATCCAGAATTTTTAAGAGAAGGAGAAGCAATTAGAGATTTTATTTATCCTGATAGAATCGTTGTCGGAAGCAATGATAAAAAATCTGAGAAAATATTAAAAAATTTGTATTCTCCGTTAATTTCTAAAGGTGCAAAGTTTGTATCTACTAATAGAAGAGCTGCAGAATTGATTAAATATGCTTCAAACGCTTTCTTGGCAACAAAAATTACATTTATTAACGAAATTGCAAATCTATGTGAAAAAACAGGCATTGATGTCGAAGATATTGCTATAGGTATTGGTCTTGATAAAAGAATTGGAAGTAGATTTTTAAGAGCAGGTCCTGCTTATGGTGGATCTTGTTTTCCAAAAGATACTAAAGCAATTGTTTCTACTGCAGATAAATTTAAGACCAATTTATCTGTCATAAAAAGTGTTATTAAATCAAATGAAATCAGATCAGATATATTACAGAAAAGAGTTAATTTAATATTGAAAAATAAAATTAAAAATAAAAAAATAGCCTTTTTGGGAGTAACATTCAAAGCTAACACCGATGATATGAGAGACTCCTCTAGTTTGAAATTAATTCCTTATTTATCTAATAGGGGTGCAAAAATTAAATACTTTGATCCAACTGGTTCAAAAAAGGAATTTAATAAATTAAATAATGTTAAATTTTCAAAATCAATACAAAGTTCTATTGAAGGTTCAGATTTAATCATTATTCATACAGAATGGAATGATTTTAAATCAATTAATTTTAGAAGATATTCTAAAAATAAAAATCTCATTGTTTACGATATGAGAAATATTTTTTCTCCTAATAAAATCAAGAAAATGGGTTTTAAATACTTTGGTATTGGAAGATAGAATTAATTTAATTCAAAAATTGCATCTACCTCAACTGATACTCCAAGTGGCAAACTATTTGTGCTTACTGCAGCTCTTGTGTGCATTCCAGCATCACCAAATATTTTAGAAATTAAATCGGAAGCACCATTAATTACTTTTGGTTGTTCAACAAAATCTTTAGTCGAATTAACAAAACCTGTTAACTTTACACATGATTTAATTTTAGATAGATCACCACCACATGCTACTTTTGCCTGAGCAACAATTCCTAATCCACATCTTTTAGCAGCATCATAACCTTGTTCTGTTGATAATTCTTTACCAATTTTACCTTTTATTAGTTCACCATTTTCTCCTATTGAGATTTGACCAGATATAAATAAAAGATTACCTGTAATTTTTGTAGCAACATAAGAACCTACTGGTAGCTTAGCTTCAGGAAGTTTTATTTTAAGTTCATCTATTTTTTTTTGAAAACTCATAAACTAATTTTATTTTTTTACTTTATTTTTAACATTATCAATAAGTTTTTTTGCACCCTCAGTTAATTGCTCTGTTTTTTCAGCAGAACCTTCTTTTATCTTTTGATTTGTTTTGTTTGCAGCATTTTTTATATTTTTAGCGGTGCAAGTGATATATTCTTTTGACAGCTTTTTCATTCCAGAGCAATCATTTATTTCAGCTGATACCAATATGGTATTTAATAAATAAATTACAATGATAACTAATATTTTTTTCAATTTTTTTTCTTACCCTTAGTTTTTTTATTCTTATCGTATTCTATTCTTTTCTCAATGAGGATTAATGCTTCCTCCATTGTCATTTCTATTGGGTCTTTTTCTTCAGGTATTGTTGCGTTTAATGATTTATATTTTATGTATGGACCATATTGACCCTTCATGATTCGAATTGGTTTTTTATCTTCAGGGTGTTCTCCTAAATCTTTAATAATTGATGATGACATTCTTCCTGGTTTTGCTTCAGCTATAAGAGTAATAGCTCTATTTAATCCTATTGAAAAAATTTCAACGACGTTTTCTATCCTTGCTGACTTATTCTCACATTTTAAATAAGGACCAAATCTGCCTGTGTTTAAAATAATTTCTTTTTGATTATCTGGATTAATACCCAGTGATGTAGGAAGTGAGCATAAAAATTTAGCTTTTTCTAAATCTATACTTTCTAATTCAATTCCTTTTGGAATTGATACATTTTTTAATAGTTCATTCACCTCACTTTTCTTTTTTTTTGTTTTTTTTTTCTTTTTAGTTTTTTCTTCTTCAATACTTTTCTCAACAACCTTCTCATATTGAAGATAAGGACCAAATCTTCCATTTTTTAGAAAAATATCATTTCCATTTTCGTGCTTTCCAAGAAATTTTGGTTCAGCTAGTTGTGATTGAGCAGCCGCTTTAGCTTTTGATAGTGGTCTTGTAAATTTACATTCTGGATAGTTTGAACATCCAATAAAAGCACCTCCTCTAAAACTATTTTTTAAACTCAGTGAACCAGTGCTGCATAACTGACATTTTCTTACTATCTTTCCTTCTTTATCAGTGTCAAATATTAATGCTCCCAGACTTTCATTTAAAAGATCTAAAACCTCTCTAGTTCTTTTTCCTTTTACTTCTGAAACATTGCTATTAAAATCTTTCCAAAACATTTCTAAGACTTTTAACCAGCTTTCTTTTCCAGAAGTTATTTCATCTAGCTGATCCTCTAGTCCAGCTGTAAAGTTATAATCTACATACTTTGAAAATAGTTTTTCTAAAAACGCAGAAATTAATTTACCTCTGTCGGTTGGGAAAAATCTTTTATTAACTATTTCTGCATAACCTCTATTTGCTATTGTTGAAATTATACTTGCATAAGTTGAAGGCCTTCCAATTCCTAACTCCTCTAATTTTTTAACCAAACTCGCCTCAGAGTAACGTGGGGGAGGTTGGGTAAAATGTTGTTCATCAATAAGAGCTTCTATATTTATTGGTCCTTTTGACATTTCAGGTAAAATTTGCTCATCATCATCTTTGCTTTGATTTGAATAAACTTTTAAAAATCCATCAAATTTCAAAACTGATCCGCTTGATTTACATACAGTTTTACTATCTTCAGATTCAATTGTTATTGTATTTCTGTCAAATTTTGCTGTTTCCATTTGAGACGATAGAGCTCTAGACCATATTAAAGAATATAATTTTTGCTGATCAGAACTTAAATAATTTTTAACAGAATCTGGGTTTTTATTAATATCAGTTGGTCTTATTGCTTCATGAGCTTCCTGAGCGTTTTTTGCTTTTTTTCCTGAGTAATTATTTGGATTTTCTGGCAAGTATTCGTTACCATATTCTTTTTTAATAAAATTTCTAAAATCACTGACAGCATCATCAGATAAATTAGTTCCATCTGTTCTCATATAAGTAATTAACCCAATTGTATCTCCTTCAATTTCTATTCCTTGATAAAGTTTTTGTGCTATTTGCATTGTTCTTGAAGCACCAAACCCCAATCTACTTGACGCAACTTGCTGAAGTGTTGAAGTAGTAAATGGTCCTGAGGGATTTCTGTTAACAATTTTTGAGGAAATATCAGTTATGTTAAATTTTTTGGTCTTAATATTAGAAATTGCCTTTTCAATATCTTCTTTATTTTTAAATGAGAATTTTTCAATTTTTTCTCCATCAAGAAGAGAAATACTTGCTGTAATTTTGCTTTTTTTTTTATCCTGAAAATTAATACTTAATGTCCAGAACTCTTCAGGTTTGAATAATTCAATTTCATGCTCTCTTTCAGTGATCAATTTCAGTGCAACAGATTGAACTCTACCTGCTGATTTTGAACCAGGTAGTTTTGTCCAAAGTATTGGTGATATATTAAATCCCACCAAATAATCTAGTGCTCTTCTAGCCATGTATGCATCGACTAATAAGGGCTCTATCTGTCTTGGATTTTCAATACCATGTGTGACAGCTTTTTTTGTTATTTCGTTAAATACAACACGTTCAATTTCTTTGTCTTTTAAAAGTTTTTTTTCATCTAAATATTCTTTTACATGCCATGCTATTGCTTCACCCTCACGATCTGGGTCAGTAGCAAGAATAATTTTTGAAGAATCTTTTGCAGCATCAGTAATCTCTTTTAAATATTTTTTTGAAAAGCTGTCAACTTCCCATTCCATTTTAAAATTTTGATTAGGATCAACTGATCCATTTTTTGAAGGAAGATCTCTAATATGACCATAGCTAGCTAAAACGGTATAGTTATCACCTAAATATTTATTAATTGTTTTCGCTTTAGCAGGGCTTTCAACTATGACTAGATTCATAAAATAACAAACTACTCAAAAGAGTTTGATAGTCAAATTAATAAATTTTTGTCTTAGTTTCTTCTTTATTTTTCAGGCGTTTAATATTTTCTCTGTGGGTAAAAAATATTAAAATAAACATTATTACGTAAAAAAATACATTTTCCAAACCCTCCAAAATTAAAATATAAACCGGTATAGAAAGTGATCCTATCAAGGAAGCTAAAGATGAATATTTAGAAATAAAAAAAATTATTAACCAACAAATACCGAATACTAAACCAAAAATAATATTTAAAGAAAAAAGTATCCCAACATATGTGGCTATACCTTTGCCACCTTTAAATTTTAACCATACTGGAAAAACATGACCTATAAAAGCACATAAAGCTGATATATATACTGCATCAGGGAAATTATTTTTTACGTATAAAACAGGTATTACTGCTTTTAACACATCAAGTGTTAGTGTTGAATAACCAATTAATTTATTACCAGTTCTTAAAGCGTTCGTTGCGCCAATATTACCAGAACCGATTTCTCTAATATCTTTTTTTAAAAATATTTTAGTTAAAATTAATCCAAAAGGAATTGATCCCATTAGGTATGAAATTATACCTATTATAAAAAGTTCCATTTTTATATTTTAAATAATTCTTTACCTTTTACAAATGTATTGGTTACTTTTCCTTGAAGTTTCTTATCTTCAATTGAAGTATTTTTAGATTTAGAGATTAAATTCTCTTTTTTTACAATCCATGGTTTATTGATATCAACTATACAAAAATCTGCATCATTACCAATAGATAGGTTTCCTTTATTTATATTTAATATTTTTGCTGGATTAGAGGTTAAAGCTTGAATTATAGTTTCAAGTTTTACAGTTCCATTATGAAATAATTCTAAACTTAAAGATAACAATGTTTCAATACCAGATGCACCTGTTGCAGCTTGAGCAAAAGTTAATCTTTTTGATTCTTCATCTTCAGGTTTATGGTCAGAAACAATTACATCAATAGTTTTATCTTTTAATCCCTGAACTAAAGCTTCTCGATCTTCTTCTCTTCTCAGTGGAGGTGATAATTTTAAAAATGTTCTAAAATCTCCAATATCATTTTCATTTAATGAGAGATTATTTATTGATACACCGCAAGAAAATTTAACATTTTGTTTACGTTCCTTAATTATATCTACAGATTTTCCTGCTGAAAGTTGAGATATATGATATCGACATTTAGTTTTTTCTAAGAGAGTAAGGTCTCTTTCTATTATAATTCTTTCAGCAATATCTGGTATGCTTGATAAACCTAGTTTTGTTGCAATAATACCAGAATTAATCATTCCATTTTTAGCTAAATCGTAATCTTCAGCATGTTGCATTATAAGACATCCCAAATCTTTGGCTGAATTCATAATTCTAGACATAAGTCTAGTATTTTGAATTGTTTTAACTCCATCAGTAAATGCTATAATTCCTTTTTTAGCTAGCAACCCAAATTCAGTCATATTGGTACCATCAGTGTTTTGAGTTAATGAAGCACAAGGAAAGATATTTATTTTAGACTTATCACGTCCTCTTCTTTTTAAAAAATCTACAATTGATACATTATCTATAATTGGGTCTGTATTAGGCATGGTTACAACCGAAGTTACTCCACCAGATAATGCAGCATTACTCAAAGTTCTAAAATTTTCTTTATATTCATATCCTGGCTCACCTACAAAAACTCTCATATCTACTATCCCAGGAAATATATATTTACCCTTTAAGTCAGTTGGTTTTTCTCTAGTTGGTAAATTATTTGTATTTACCTTTTTCCCTATAGCCTCTATCTTTCCGTCTTCTCCAATTATTAATCCACCATTTTCGTTTATAGAGTTATGAGGATCTATAATATTTGAATTTATAAAGTATTGTTTTTTCATTTATTCACAAAATATTTTTAAACATGCCATTCTTACAGCAACACCTAATTCAACTTGTTCCTTAATTACACTTTTATTAATGTCGTCTGCTAATCTTGTATCAATTTCTATTCCTCTATTCATTGGACCAGGATGCATAATTAGAGCATCTGCTTTTGCATGATCAAGTTTGTCAGGGGTTAATCCATAATATTCGTAGTACTCTCTATTTGATGAAAGATATGAACTGGTCATCCTTTCATTTTGCAATCTAAGCATCATCACAATATCACAATCTTTGAGACCTTTTTTCATATCTGTAAAAGTGTCTACACCAAATTTTTCAATTTCTTTTGGCATCAGATTTGATGGTGCAACAATATTAACTTCAGCTCCTAACATTGTCAGAAGGTAAATATTAGATCTAGCTACTCTCGAGTGAAGGATATCTCCACATATTGCTATTTTTAACCCTTGAATTTTTTTTTTTCGATTTCTAATTGTTAATGCATCTAATAATGCTTGGGTAGGGTGCTCACGTCTACCATCGCCAGCATTTAATACAACACAATTAACTTTTTGTGATAATAGATTACAAGCACCAGAGTCTTGATGTCTTATTACAATTATATCTGGATGCATTGCATTTAAAGTCATTGCTGTATCAATCAAAGTTTCACCTTTTTTAATTGCAGAGTTACCCATATTCATTGACATAACATCTGCGCCAAGTCTTTTTCCAGCAAGTTCAAATGAACTTTGAGTTCTAGTCGATGGCTCAAAGAATAAGTTTATTTGTGTTTTGCCTCTTAACACATCGATTTTTTTATTTTTACTCTGGTTTAATTTTATGAAAGCTTCTGACTCATCTAGAATATAATTAATATCATTAACTGATAAATCTTGGATACCTAACAGATGTTTTTGTGAGATTTTAATAGCGTTATTGGTTCTAGTTGCCATTAAAACTAACTCTATAGCTATAAAGCCTCTAAATGGCAAGGATTAATTGTTTAAATAATCTATAGCCCCCTGAAGAATAAATGCAGCTGCGTTCTGATCTATGTTTTTTTCACGCTTAGAAACATTAATATCAAGCTGACTGGACAAATTAAATGCACCAACGGTTGAAAGTCTTTCGTCCCATAAGCAAACATCTACATCAACATTTTGGTCTATATTTTTAGATACATCGCTTACTGATTGAGCAGAAGGACCTAATGAACCATCCATGTTAATTGGATATCCAACGATAATTCCTTTAATATTATTTTCGTCTATTATTTTTTTTAATTCGTTGATTAGATCATCATTATTGGTTTTATTGATTGTTTTAAAAGGTGTGGCAATTGATTGTTTTTCATCACAAATTGATACACCGATTCTTTTTGAACCAAGATCTAAACCAATCAATCTCGTGGTTTCAGACTGTTTTTTTTTGAATTCTTCAATAGTGATCATATTGTATATTTTAAACTTAAGTGATAGTTTGCGACATATTTAAATACCATATGAGCATCGATCTTAAAACAATAAAGCACATATCTAAACTATCAAGAATTTCTGTAGATGAGAAAAAAGCAGAGAAACTTGCAGGAGATTTAAATTCAATTTTCGATTTTATTGAAAAACTTAACGAATTAAAAACTGACAATGTTGAACCATTAACTTCTGTTGCTGAAACAACTCTAAAACTAAGATCAGATGAAGTAAAAAGTAAAAACTTAAGAGATCAAGTAATAAAAAATTCTCCTAAGGAAAATGAAGATTATTTTGTAGTACCGAAGGTAATTGAATAATGTTAGATATAACTAAACAAGCATTATCTGATTTAGTAGAAAATATAAAAAGTAAAAAACTTTCTTCAAGTGAAGTTACTAAAGCATTTGTTGAAAGATCAGAAAAATCAAAAGAATTAAATGCATATATAACTGAAGATTATGCAAATGCTTTGAATAAAGCAAAAAAGTTTGATGAAAAACCTAATCTTGATCTGAAATTACCTGGTATTCCAATGGCTGTAAAAGATTTATTTTGTACTAGAGATTTAAGAACTACGGCAGGAAGCAAGATTTTAAATAACTTTGTTCCAACTTACGAGTCAACAGTCACACAAAACATTTGGAATGAAGGAGCTATCCTAATGGGGAAATTAAATTGTGATGAATTTGCAATGGGTTCATCTAATGAAACTAGTTTTTTTGGTAATGTACAAAACCCAATTGATAAGAATTTAGTTCCGGGAGGTTCTTCAGGTGGATCATCTTGCGCTGTAGCAGCTCAATTAACACCAATTACTATTGGAACAGATACAGGCGGATCTATAAGACAGCCTGCTTCATTTACTGGAACTGTCGGATTAAAACCTACTTATGGTAGTTGCTCTAGATACGGAATTGTAGCATTTGCATCATCCTTAGATCAAGCTGGTCCAATGGCGCAAAATGTTAAAGATTGTGCATTGTTACAGGAAGTTATTAGCACTTATGATGAAAAAGATTCTACATCAATAGACTTTAAAAGAAACGAGTACAGCAAAGAATTAACAAAAGATATTAAAGGTAAAAAAATAGGAATACCTAAAGAATATAGAGTAGATGGCATGCCTAAGGAGATAGAGGACCTTTGGAAAAAAGGTATTGAATATGCAAAAGATTGTGGTGCTGAAATTATCGATATATCTCTACCTCACACTAATTATGCATTACCAACTTATTACATAGTAGCACCAGCAGAGGCTTCATCTAATTTGGCTAGATATGACGGTGTTAAATATGGTTTTAGAGCAGAAGGGGAAAATCTTATTGATATGTATGAAAAAACTAGATCTGAAGGATTTGGTGCTGAAGTTCAAAGAAGAATAATGATTGGAACTTATGTTTTATCTTCAGGATATTATGATGCTTATTATCTTAAAGCTCAAAAGGTAAGAAAACTTATTAAAAATGATTTTGATGATGCTTATAAAAAAGTTGATGCAATTCTAACCCCATCCACTCCAAGTTCAGCTTTTAAAATTGGTGAAAAAACAAATGATCCAGTTTCAATGTATTTAAACGATATTTTTACTGTTCCTGTAAATTTAGCAGGTTTACCCGGAATTTCTTTACCTGCAGGCCATGATGCTAAAGGATATCCATTGGGATTACAGATAATTGGTAAGGCTTTTGATGAACAAAATATTTTAAACATTGCATATGCTATGGAAGAAAAAATTAATTTTAAAAACAATATTACTGATTGGTGGATTAAGTGAGTAAGAACAAATCTGAATATCTAATTAATAGATATGATAATCAATATGAAGTTGTCATTGGTTTAGAAGTTCATGCACAAGTTACATCGGAGTCCAAATTATTTTCCACATCAGCAACCAAATTTGGAGCTGAACCAAATACTCAAGTAAGTTTAGTTGATGCAGCATTTCCTGGAATGTTACCGGTAATAAACGAGTATTGTGTAAAACAAGCTATTAAAACAGGAATTGGTTTAAAAGCTAAAATCAATAATAGATCTGTCTTTGATAGAAAAAATTATTTTTATGCTGACTTACCTCAGGGTTATCAAATCTCACAATTCAAAGATCCAATTGTAGGTGAGGGTAAAGTAATACTTGATATGCCTGATGGTCAAAAAGAGGTAGGTATAGAAAGATTACACTTGGAGCAAGATGCGGGTAAAAGTATTCATGATCTAGATCCTAAAAATACTTTTGTAGATTTAAATAGATCAGGTGTGGCTTTAATGGAAATTGTAAGCAAACCCGACCTAAGATCTCCAGATGAAGTAAATGCATATATTAAAAAATTAAGATCTATAATGAGATATTTAGGTACCTGTGATGGAAACATGCAGGAAGGATCTTTGAGGGCTGATGTAAATGTATCTGTTAGAAAAAAAGGTTCAAAAGATTATGGAACCCGATGTGAGATCAAAAATGTTAACTCAATAAAGTTCATGCAGATGGCAATTGAATACGAGGCTAATAGACAAGTTGATTTAATTGAGGATGGTCAAACAATTGATCAAGAAACAAGACTTTTTGATACTAAAAAGAATGAAACTAGATCAATGAGATCAAAAGAGGATGCTCATGATTATAGATATTTTCCAGATCCAGACTTATTGCCATTAGAAGTTTCAGATGAGTTTATTGAAAAATTAAAATCGGAAATTCCAGAGCTACCAGATGAAAAGAAAAAAAGATTTATAGAAAAATTCAAGCTATCTCCTTACGAAGCTAACATTTTAGTTTCGGATATTGAAACATCTAATTACTTTGAAAATGTAATTAAGAAATCCGATGTAAAACTTGCAACAAATTGGATAATTGGTGAATTATTTGCAGCGTTAAATGAAAAAAATTTAGAAATAACTGAAAGCCCTATAAGCGCAGGCAATTTATCAAAGTTAATCAATTTAATTAAAGATGGAACAATTTCAGGAAAAATTGCAAAAACAGTTTTCGAACAAATGATGGAAGGCGATAAGGATCCTAAAAAAATTGTTGAAGAAAAAGGTTTAAAACAAGAGAGTGATCCAAAAGCACTTGAGGCGCTGATAGATAAAGTTATTGATGATAACAGAGATAAAGCTACCGAATATAAATCAGGTAAAGTTAAATTATTTGGTTTCTTTGTTGGCCAAGTGATGAAAGTTTCTGGTGGAAAAGCAAATCCTCAATTAGTTAATGAGATTTTAAAGAAAAAACTTTAGAATTTATGGGTTCAGACCTAAACATAACTAAAGAACTTCAAGAGTATATTTTAAGTCATGGATATAATTTAAATCCAGTCCAAAAAGAAATAATTGATTACAACACATCTCTTGGTGATATCAAAAGAATGCAAATCTCAATTTCACAAAGTCAATTTCTGCATTTAATTATAAAAATATCAAATATCAACAAAGTTTTAGAGATAGGTACATTTACAGGATTAAGTACTTTATCTATGGCTTTGGCATTATCAGATGATGGCAAAATAATTGCTTTAGATAAAAATGAGGAAACCAATAAAGTTGCAATAGATTTTTTTAAAAAAGCAAATCAAGACCATAAAATAAAAACATTAATTAAACCTGCTTTAGAAAGTTTAGACGAAATTAAAAATGAAAATTTTGATTTAGTTTTTATAGATGCTGATAAAATGAATTATATTGAATACTATGAACGTTCTTTACAATTATTGAACCAAAATGGTCTAATAATTATTGATAATGTTTTATGGTATGGAGAAGTTGTTAATGAAAACAATAATGATAAATTTACCAAAAAAATTAAAGAGTTTAATAGTCATATCTCAAAGGATAAAAGGGTTGAAAAATTAATAATTCCTCTTGGAGATGGAATGACCGTTTGTAGAAAATTATAATGTTTGAAGTAGTTGGCTTTTATAAATTTTTTAAAATTTCTTATCTAAAGAAAAATCAAAAAGTTTTATTAGAAACTCTAAAAAAGAAAAACATAAGAGGCACGATAATTATCTCCAAAGAAGGTGTAAATGGAACTATCTCTGGTAAAGCTGCAGACATTAAATTCATAATTAACAATTTAAAAAGAACTCTTAAATTTAAAGAATTTAACACTATCAATGTCTCTAAAAGCTCTTTCCAACCATTTCATAAACCTAAAGTGAAAATCAAAAACGAGGTTGTTCCTATGAACTTAATCTTAAATAAAAGAATAAAGAAAAAAGATAGCCATGTAGATCCAATCAAATGGAATAAGCTGATTAAAGAAAAGGATACTGTTCTAATAGATGCGAGAAAACCATTTGAATATGATGTTGGAACTTTTAAGGGAGCAATCAATCCTGTTGTTGATAACTTTAGAGATTTTCCAAAATATCTAAAAAAATTAAAAAAAAATCAACCAATAGCTATGTTTTGTACTGGTGGAATTCGTTGTGAAAAGGCATCTGTATATTTGGAAAAAAAAGGTTTTAATAACATTTATCAGTTAAATGGTGGAATTTTAAATTATCTGAAAAAAACTAATAAGAAAAAAAGTTTATGGAAAGGTGAATGTTTTGTTTTTGATAACAGAATTAGTTTAAAACATGGTCTGAAAGTTGGTTCTTACTCTATCTGCAGTGGTTGTAGGAAGCCTATTTCTCTTAAGGATAAAAAATCAAAAAAATATGAAGAGGGCGTTTCATGTCCAAATTGTCACGATAATCTAACAGATAATCAAAAATCAAGATTTAGAATGAGACAGAAACAAATTAATCTTGCTAAAGAAGCAGGAAAAAGACATATCTTCCAAAAAGAGTATTAACAAATCTTAAATTAATGAATTTATTAAAAGATGAAGTTTCGTTGTTAGTAAGAAAACTTGCTGTACCAGCAAGTGTTGGAACCTTATTCCAAACACTTTACACAATCGTAGATACTTTTTATGCAGGAAAAATATCACCAGAAGCCTTATCTGCTTTGAGCAAGTCATTTCCAATATATTTTTTGATAATTGCGACATCAATTGGAGTTACCGTAGCGGGCACATCATTGATTGGTAGCAGTATTGGAGAAAAAAACGAAAAAAATGTTTTAAGTTATTTTGGAAATGTAATCATTTATTCGATTATAATTTCGGTAGTTGTATCTATTTTAGGATTTACTTTTGGAGAAAAGATATTCTTATTAATGAATTCTTCTCAAGAAGTAACAATTCTTGGACTCGAATATATAAATGTAATTTTTTTAGGTACGATATTATTTATTTTAGTAGTAGCATTAAATTCATTCTTACACGCAGAAGGAGATACTAAAACTTACAGAAATGTTTTAATATTTTCTTTTTTCTTAAACATTATTTTAAATCCAATTTTTATTTTTGGTTATTTATTTATACCACCATTAGGAATAACTGGTATTGGGATAGCAACTTTAATTGCTCAATTTGTATCTTTGTTGGTTATTCTGATAAAAATTTTAAATAATCAAAGAATTAAACAAATAACTTTAGACAATTTTAAAGCTAAATTTTTTTTCTTAAAAAATATTTTTTTTCAATCAATGCCAATTACAATTGCCATATTAGGATATTCTATTGCTGCAACAGTTGTTTTTACATATGTTGGATTATTTGGTGAATATGCTGTAGCAGGGTATGGATCTGCCACAAGAATTGAGCAAGTAGTTTTGTTACCAATATTAGGAATTAATACAGCAATAATATCTATAATAGCGCAAAATATTGGAGCAAAATATTACGATAGAGTGGAGCAATCCTATTTCACCTCAATAAAATACGGTCTATTTATAATGTTAATTGCTGGTGTAGTTATTTTTATAAGTGCTGACATTGTTCCTAAATTCTTTTCTTCAAATCCAGATGTAATTATGCATGGCTCGATGTACCTTAAGATTTCCGCATTTATTTTACCTGCTTATCCAATATTTTTCTTATCAAATGGATTTTTTATGGCATTAAAGAAATCTGAAAAAGCCATGGTTAATAATATTGCCAGAAATGTGATAGTACCAGTTTTATCATTTTACATTGCAAAGTATTTAAATGCAGATTTTAAAACTTTTTTTTATATTTGGGCTATCTTTCAATGGTTGATATCATTGATATTACTATTTTATGTTAAATATTATATTAAACATAAATTGGCTAATGTTTAATATTTTTTAAATATGTTTTTTACAAAAAGGAAAGCGATAATTTTAATTATAATCTGTTCGATATTTTTTATTCTCACATATAAAGATGTTAAGTCTGAAGAGATAAAAGAAATTTCTGGTAATGCTCAAATTATTGATGGTGATACAATAAAAATAAATTCAAAAAAAATAAGATTGTATGGAATTGATGCACCTGAATTAAAGCAAATGTGTAAAAAACCGTATTTAACAATAATTTTTTTTACTTTTACTAAAGATTATCCATGTGGAAAAATTTCAACTCAAAAATTACAAAAAAAAATAAATAAAAAAGTAATAACTTGTAAAATTTTGGATATTGACAGATATAAAAGATTAATTGGAGAGTGCTATAAAAGAAATATAAATCTGAATTCTTGGCTAGTTTCAAACGGTTATGCAGTAGCTTATAGAAAATACTCAAAAAAATATATACCAAACGAAATTAATGCTAAAAATGAAAAAAAAGGTATTTGGCAAGGTAAATTTGAAATGCCATGGGAGTTTAGAAGAAAAAAATAAGTTTATAATCTTGAAGCACAGTCTTCAATCCAAGAACAAAGATGTTCAGCAAAAGATCTTCTAACAAACAGATTTACAATATTTTCGTCTTTATGGTGCAGAGTCACATCTATATGATTTAAAACTGTCTGAGTTGTTGATCCTTTCTTTTCTTTAAATTCATTAAAATTAAAGGGAGATCCTGCCGAAAAAATTTTATAAATATTTTTACCTTTAAGTTCTAATTGAACAAATTGATCTGTTACATCAGTAACAGCACCTAAATTTGTTTTTGAAATACTATTAAATAAAATTTCATGTAGCTCGTACTTGTTAGTGTCCCTACTTACAATCTGGTTAGAAACTATCATCCATTCATCTGGGCTAAGCCACATTGCTGTTAATTTATCACTAGTTGTTGAAGTGTTTGCCTCTGTAGGTAGGATCATATTAAGATTTTTACCAATATTTGTTAAAAACTCTCTTCTTTTACCTCTTAAATTAATTTTCATTACTTGAGAGATTTCTTTTACTGAAACACTTTCTTGATTTATTTCATTTTTAATAACTGAATTATAATTAAGCATTTAACCTCTCATTTTTCTCATCGTAAAAAACAGGATTTGCAACAGTGACATTAATATTTTTATTTTCCATTGGCACAAAAAGTTGTTTTCCCATCATGTCTTTTCCACCTCTAACTACTGCAAGTGCGATTGATTTGTTTAGGTTAGGACTGAAATAACTTGAAGTTACATGTCCAAGCATTTCTACTGGACTTTGATTTAACTCAGAAACGATTTGTGCTCCTTCCTCTAAAATTACATTTGGATCTTCTGTTAATAATCCCACCAATTGTTTTCTATCTTCTTTCATTGTATCAGACCTATAAAGAGATCTTTTACCTATGAAATCGTATTTCTTCTTGCTTACTATCCAATCCATTTGAAGATCGATAGGGGTCATTGTTCCGTCAGTATCTTGACCAACAATAATAAAACCTTTTTCTGCTCTTAATAAGTGCATTGTCTCAGTTCCATAAGGTGTAATGTTAAACTCTTTACCTGCCTCTATACACTTTTCCCATAAATCTTTTCCGTAGCTTGCTTGAATATTTATTTCGTAGCTGTGTTCTCCAGTAAAACTAATTCTCATTATTCTGCATTGAATATTGCCGATTTTCGATTCTTTGAATGACATGTGAGGAAAGCTTTCATCTGATAAATCTAAATCGGGAATTATTTTTTTAATAATTTTTTTACTATTAGGTCCACATAAACTCGCCGTAGCATAATGATCTGTTACAGATGTTAAATACACATCAAGCTCAGGCCATTCTGTTTGAAGATAATCTTCAAGTTTACCTAAAACATTAGCAGCACCACCAGTTGTTGTGGTCATAAGGTAATGATTTTCACCTAATCTTGTTGTAACTCCATCATCATAAACCATACCATCCTCATTTAGCATTAGGCCATATCTACATTTCCCTATTGCTAATTTTGACCAAGCATTTGTATAAACTCTATTTAAAAATTCAGAAGCATCACTTCCTTGAATATCAATTTTACCAAGAGTAGAGGCATCTAATATACCAGCACTTTCTCTAGCAGCTTTACTTTCTCTTTGTACTGCCTGATGCATAGTTTCTCCGTTAATAGGGTAGTACCATGCTCTCTTCCATTGACCGACATTTTCAAATTCAGCTTTATTCTGAACATGCCAATCATTTATTGGTGTTCTTCTAAAAATATCAAAAAATTTTCCTACATTTCGACCAACAATAGTACCAAATGTTAATGGTGTGTAAGGAGGTCTAAAAGTAGTGGTCCCTAATTCTCCCATTTTAACGCCTGCTGTATCTGCAATTATGCCCAACGCATGCATATTTCCTAGTTTACCTTGATCTGTTCCCATTCCAGTAGTTGTGTATCTCTTAACATGTTCGATAGATCTAAAACCTTCTCTTAATGCCAATTTAATATCTTTAGCGGTAGCATCGTTTTGATAATCTACAAATGGTTTAGTTTTACCCAAAGGTTTATCAGAAGGTAGCAACCAAATATTTCTTTTTGAATTTTCCTGATCAATTTCAACTTTAATTTTATCTAAATCTGTTTCTTTAATATTTAGACTATCTTTAAGCTTTTGATTTAAATTTTTAATGATTTCATCAATTTTAAAATCACCACCACAAGATCCTACACTTATTTGTTCGGATGTATTTTGATTTGGTAAGAAAATCTGTTTTTCATCATCAAACTTAAGTTTACTACCAGATTGTGTGTATAAATGTACTGCAGGCGTCCAACCACCAGCAACTCCTATGCAATCACATGAAATAGAAATTTTACTTCCAGTAACTGAAGTACCATCATTAGATAGTTTCATTATTGAAGCGCTATTTAATCTTTTGTATCCAGCTGTATCAACAATTGTATGTGACCAGTAAATTTTAATACCTGCTTCTTCAATTTTTTTTACAATTTTACTTTCAGATTGGTCTCTAATATCAACGATCGCTTCAACATTGATACCTTTGTTATATAATGACAAAGCACTTTCATAAGCACTATCATTATTAGTAAAAAATACATTTTTACTACCACATGCAACTCCATAAAATTCGCTGTATTTTTTAATAGCAGATGCAAGCATTATTCCTGGTCTATCATTATTATTAAATATCAATGGTCTTTCTAATGCACCTGTAGCTAAAATAACTTTCTTAGCTCTAATTTTAAGAAGTCTTTGTCTGATTTTATTTGCTTTATTTTTTGTCTCTAAATGATCAGTTAGATTTTCTCTAGCCAAAAGATAATTATATTGATGATAGGCAGCTACACTTGTTCTAGTTTTTATTTCAAGATTTTTAATATTTTTAAGTTCCTCTATTTCTTTTTTTAACCATTCAGAAGGTATTTTATTATCAATTTTGTTAAATTCGTTATTTTCAAAAATAGTTGAACCACCAAGTTCATTTTTTTCATCAACTAACAACGTTTTAAAATTATTTTTAGCTGCATTTTTTGCTGCTAATATTCCAGATATACCTGCGCCTACAACCAATACATCACAGTGAATATTTCGGTGGTCATAAATGTCAGGATCACTTGATGTTGGTGATTTTCCTAAACCAGCTGAGTGTCGTATGAAAAATTCATATTTCTCCCAGAAACTGGCAGGCCACATAAATGTTTTATAATAAAAACCCGCTGGAAAAAAAGGGGAGAGAAAATTATTTATTCCACCAATATCAAATTCTACACTTGGCCAACAATTTTGACTAGATGCCTCTAATCCCTCGTAAATCTCCACTTCAGTTGCTCTAACATTAGGTTCTGTTCTGTTGGTACCAGGATTTACTTGAACTATGGCATTTGGTTCTTCGGAACCAGATGTCATAATTCCTCTTGGTCTATGATATTTAAAACTTCTTCCAACTAAATGAACGTCATTTGCAAGTAATGCTGATGCTAAAGTATCGCCTTTAAATCCATGGTAAGTTTTGCCATTAAATTTAAAGGAAATTCTATTAGTTTCATCAATGTACTCGCTAGATTTTACTCTTAAGTTTTTAGTCATTTTATTGAGCAGGTGGTTTTTCACCCATTTTATAAATTGCTTTTATTTCATCGTTAGAAGTATCTCTAACCATATTAAACCACTTACGACAACCATGTGCATGGTTCCATCTTTCAAATTGTACACCTTTAATATTTTTTCTCATAAATAAATATTCTGCCCACTCATCATCACTTAATTCTGTTGGTTGCTTAGGTCTTTCAATATGAGCTTCACCGCCAGCCTTAAATTCCTGCTGATCTCGTTCTCCACAGTATGGACAGTTTATTAAAAACATTAATGAGCAACCGCTGCAGCCCCATGTTCATCAACAAGGTCTCCGCTTACAAATCTATTTAAGTTAAATGCAGCATTAAGTTTGTGTGGTTCATCATTTGCGATAGTGTGTGCAAACAAATCTCCAGATCCAGGAGTTGCTTTAAATCCTCCAGTACCCCAACCACAATTAAAGTATAATCCTTTAATTGAAGTTTTACTTAAAATTGGACTAGCGTCAGGACAAATATCTACTATTCCTCCCCATTGTCTTAACATTCTCATTCTACTGAAAATTGGATATAATTCTAATATAGCGTTTAATGTTCCTTCAACTATTTGATGACTACCTTTTTGAGTATAAGAAACATAATCATCTGTTCCAGCACCAATCACTAGCTCTCCTTTATCAGATTGACTGACATAAGCATGCACTGCGTTAGACATTACAACTGTATCAATAATTGGTTTTACAGGTTCAGAAACTAAAGCCTGTAAAGGTTTACTTTCAAGGGGAAGTCTTAGACCAGCCATATTAGCTATTACACTAGAATGACCAGCTGCAACTACACCAACTTTCTTAGTTTTTATAAATCCTTTTGTTGTTTCTATTCCTTCAACACTATCTCCATTTCTTTTTATTCCTTTAACTTCACAATTTTGAATAATATCAACACCCATTGCATCAGCTCCTCTAGCATATCCCCAAGCAACCGCATCGTGTCTTGCTGTACCAGCTCTACGTTGCAAAGTTCCTCCTAAAACAGGGTATCTAATATCTGGCGATGTATTTATAATTGGACAAAATTTTTTAACTTCTTCTGTGCTCAAGTAGACTGCGTCAATTCCATTTAGTCTATTAGCATGTGTTCGTCTTTTTAAATCTCTAACATCTTGTAAATTATGTGCAAGGTTCATCACACCTCTTTGACTAAACATTACATTATAGTTTATTTCTTGAGACAAACCTTCCCAAATTTTTAATGCATGATCATATAATCCTGCACTAGCGTCCCATAAATAATTTGATCTAATAATTGTAGTATTCCGTCCAGTATTTCCTCCACCAATCCAACCTTTCTCGACTACAGCAATATTATTCATATTGTGTTTTTTTGCTAAATAGTAGGCTGTTGCTAATCCGTGGCCACCACCACCAACAATAACTGCATCGTACTCTTTTTTAGGAACAGGATCTTTCCACGCCCTTTGCCAATTTTCATGATATGAAAGAGCATTTTTGATTAACGAAAATACTGAGTACTTATTTCTCATAATAATTGAATAATTACTTTATATATATTGAATTTTCAATACAATCGCTTAATACACAATGTCATACGGAAGAGTGGGTGAGAGGCTGAAACCAGTCGTTTGCTAAATGACCGTGCGAGGAAACTTGTACCGAGGGTTCGAATCCCTCCTCTTCCGCCACTAAAATAGAGGCTGATCTTTAAAAAAGTTTTTCATAGGTACAGGTTGTTGTTCCAAAATATATCTATAGACATTATAATTTTCCATTACACGCTGTACGTAATTTCTTGTTTCTCTAAATTTTATTAATTCAACCCAATCTACATAATCAACTTGTTTTTTTTGTGGATCTTTATTAATTTTTTTCCAATATTTAACTCTATTAGGTCCAGCATTATATGCAGCGACTGCAAAAGGGTAAGCACCATCATATTGTAGAATTAAACCTGCAATATAATGTGAACCTAAATTAATATTATATTCTGGATCAGTGGTTAATCTTGATTTTGAATAAGGAAGTTTGGCTTGTTTTGAAACTAATTTTGCAGTGTAGGGCATTAATTGCATTAATCCTTTTGCACCTGCACGACTGTTAGCCTCTAAATCAAATTCACTTTCTTGTCTAATTATAGATAAGATCAAAGCACTTTCTGGAATTTTTCTTTTATTAATATATTTTGGAGTGCTAATTATTGGATAATTGTATTTATTATGAAATCTTTTTTGGTAAGAAGCAATTTTTGAAACTTGAATAGCAAAATCATATCTGTTGATACTTGTAGCTAGTTCTGCAGCTAAAACTTCACTACCTTTAGCTATATTGTCGTTCGCTAAATGTCTTAAAATATGTTTCGTATATTTATCTTTCTTTAATTCTTCTAGAAGATAAGAAATTTTTACAAGCTCTTTATTAAAAAATTGAATTCTATATTTTGGATCAATTTCCATATCTTTGTCTAACTCAAATTTTCCATTTGGATTTAATTTTAAAAAAGCTAGCTGACCATAGTAAGTAGTAAGATATTTTGTAGCTTCTCTGTACCAATTATTTGATTGGTCTCTTTCGCCTATTTTTTCATATGCTCTTCCAAGCCAATACGCGCCTCTAGATAAACTTATTGGATAACTAACATTTTCATAAAAATTTTTAAAATGATTTTTAGCAGTCAAAGGGTCGTTTAAAAAACTTAATGCTATCCATCCACTCATCCATTCAGCAGCCGCATATTCAGATCCTTCAGTCATTCCATGATTGCTTGAAATTTTATATGAAATTTCATATTTTTTTTTATAAAGCAATGCTCTTGAGATAATTTCTCTTTCTTTCCACCATTTATCAGGTCTAACTAAATACTCTTTATCATTTCTTATTTTCAACAATATTTCAGCTGAAGAGTCTACACGTCCTTTTTTTCTTCTCCATTTCAATCGATCATAGTTTAATCCAGCATCATTCTTAAATTTTTGAGGAACATTTGCTATGGCTTGGTCAACCCCATAGCCTTTACTCATTAAAAGATGCCTTGCGTTATATAAAAGTTCGTAATCTTTTGGCAAATATCTTATTAATCTTTGTAAATCCCAACGATCACCGTTCCAAGCTAAATAATCAGCTCTTTTAATATAGTCATTTGCATTTAAATATTTTTTATATTTTTTTCTAAAATATTTTAATTCGTTTTTAGATAAATCTGCTGTTATCCAACCTTCTTTAATTAGTTTAATACCTTTATTTTTGTCTCCAATTAAAATGTGACTTTCTCCAAGTATCATTTTTCCATAACCACTTAATGGATCTTTTTCTCCAAACCAATTTATTATTTTTTTAGGTGAAACACTTTCTGTTGATAGTTTATGTTCACCAAGATATTTAACTCTGCCAATTCTAGGATAATCTGAATTTTTATTTAAAAAAACTTGATAATCGTAAAAGGAAGCCTGGTTACCAGAAGTTAAAAGATGTCTCCATTGTATAAAATTATAAATAGACTTGTCTTTAGCTTTTTTTGCTATTTTAAGAGCAGACAACCATTTACTTTTCTGCATTTCCGAAATAGCTTTTTTAGCCAACCCAAAGTCTTTTTTACTATAATATCTTGAAATCTTAATATTTTTAGCTGCGCTTGAGCCAGCTATTGTGGGTTTTTTTTTCGGTATTTTAAAACTTAATTTTTGTTCTTTTAAAACCAACTCTTTTTTAACAATCACTTCTTCAATTTTAATTTCTTCGGTTTTCGAGGGCTTCTTCAAAGGCTTAAGGATATTTATAGATATTTTCTTTTGAATTTCTTCTTTACTTAAAACAGGTTTTTTTAATGGTATAATTGAATTGATTTCAGCAAAGAGATTATTTGAAAATATTAATATTGATAAAGTGAAACCTAAAAATAATATTTTTTTGAGCATAATCTTTTAGTATATGAATCTTTAAACTATGTTATAAGTATTTATGTTCAAAGGATCAAATGTTGCTTTAATTACACCATTTAAAAATAATGGTCTAGATGAGGAAGCATATATAAATTTAATCCATTTCCACATTGATAATGGTACCAATGGACTTGTTCCAGCTGGTACAACAGGTGAATCCCCTACGTTAAGTCATGATGAGCATCAAAGAGTAATAGATTTATGTATAAAAGAAAGTAATGGAAAAATTCCAGTTATTGCTGGTACAGGTTCCAACTCAACAGAGGAGGCTATTTCTTTAACCACACATGCAGAAAAAGCAGGAGCTAACGGCGCTTTGATAGTTACACCCTATTACAATAAACCAACTCAAGAAGGTTTGTATCAACATTATAAAGCAATTAATAACAAGTGTGGCATTCCAATTATAATTTATAATATTCCTGGTAGATCTGTGATTGATATGTCAGTGGATACAATGGCTAGACTGTATGAATTAAAAAATATAGCCGGTGTAAAAGATGCAACAGGTGATTTAGATAGAGTTGATCAGACACTTGAAAAAATGGGTAAAGATTTTATTCAATTAACAGGTAATGATGATAATGCTTTTGAATTTAATAAACGTGGTGGAATAGGTGCTATTAGTGTAACAGCTAATATTGCGCCTAAACTTTGTTCAGATTTTCAAAAATTCTCCAAATCAGACACGGATAATGAAATGAAAGAAGCAGAAAGATTAGATAAAATATTACAACCAGTTCATCACTCGATGTTTGTTGAGAGCAATCCTAGTCCTGTAAAATATGCTGCAAAACTTTTAGGACTTTGTGATGACAATGTAAGACTACCACTTGTTACAGTAACAGACACAACAAAAGAAATTGTAAAAAAAGCTCTTCAGTCTGCTAAGTTAATTTAATGAACAAAAAAACCAATCCTGGTTTGAAAATCATTTGTTTAAATAGAAAAGCTAGTTTTAATTATTTTTTTGAAGATCTTTTTGAAGCTGGAATTGTCTTAAAGGGATCAGAAATTAAATCAGTAAGAGAGGGGAAGGTCAATATCGCTGAGTCTTATGCTGTTGAAAAGGGAGGTGAAATTGTTTTAATTAATTCACATATATCTCCATACAAGCAAGCCAGTTACTCTAATCATAATCCAACAGATGATAGAAAATTGCTTCTTAATAAAAAAGAGATAAATAAATTGATAGGTAAAATGCAAAGAGATGGTTTCACATTAGTTCCAACAAAAATGTATTTTAAAAAAGGAAAGGCTAAAATAGAACTAGCTGTTGCAAAAGGGAAAAAGCAATATGATAAAAGAGCAACAAAAAAAAATAGAGATTGGAATCGTGAAAAGGCAAGATATATTAGAAAATCAAGCTAAAATTGTTTTTTTAGGAATAGGTTCAAATTTAGGTATAAGAAAAAGAAATATAGAAAAAGCAAAATTTTTATTGGCAGAACATAACTTAGATGTTCTCTCGGTATCTAGTTATTATGAAACTCCTTCCTGGCCTGACCCACGAAAACCTAAGTTCTTAAATATAATTTTAAAATTAAAATGTAATTATAGTCCTCAAGAATTATTAAAAATATGCAAAACTGTAGAAACTCAATTAGGTAGAAAAAAAGCAAAAAAAAATGCTCCTCGCATATGTGACTTAGACATAATTGATTTCAATAAAATGGTATCAAAAAAAAATGCTAAAATTAATTTGCCTCATAAAAGGATGCACAAAAGAAGCTTTGTATTGTTTCCATTATTTGAAATCCAAAAAAATTGGATCCATCCTGATAAACAAATCGATGTTAAAACCTTGATTTCTCTACTTCCTGATAGAGACATTAGATCTATTAAACAAATTTGATTTAGTGATATAATATTAATTATGCTTAATTCAAATGAACTTATAAATAAGGTTAAGAATTATAATAAATTCCTTAATCCTGAGAGGTTGGATAAAGCATATAATTTTGCAGTTAATGCACATAAGAGTCAAAAAAGAGCTTCGGGTGATCCTTATTCAGTTCACCCAATTGAGGTTGCAAATATTTTAACTGAATTAAAATTAGATAGCGCCACAATTACAACAGGTCTATTGCATGACACTATAGAAGATACTTTTGCAACTTATGAAACCATCAAACAAGAATTTGGGGATGAGGTTGCAGATTTAGTTGATGGTGTCACAAAAATTTCAGCATTTGAAAATTCAGCTGGAGCAAATTCTAAAGTAGAAAATTTTAGAAAATTAATTTTAGCAACATCTAAAGACATAAGGGTTCTGTTAGTTAAGATTGCTGATCGACTTCATAATATGAGAACCATTAAAGCTATTACAAAGGAAGACAAAAGAAAGAGGATAGCTCAAGAAACCATGGAAATTTATGCTCCATTAGCAGATAGAATGGGAATGCACAGAATAAGAGATGAACTTGAAGATTTGTCTTTTGAAATTTTAAATAACGATGCTAGAAAACTTATAAAAAAAAGACTTGATGAAATAAAGCTAGATAAAAAAGATTTATTTGAAGAACAATCGTATGAATTAAGTGAAATCTTGAATGATAATGAAATCGATGCAGAGATTCACGGTAGAGAAAAAACACCTTTTTCAATTTGGAGAAAAGTACAAAAAAAAAGAGTTTCACTTGAACAAATAACAGACATTATTGGATTTAGAATAATTTTGAACAACGAAGACGATTGTTACAAAACTCTGGGTATTTTTCACAAAAAATGGAATTGTATACCAGGAAAATTTAAAGATTATATTTCTTCTCCGAAAATTAATGGTTATAAATCTATTCATACTTCTGTAATTGGTTCAAATAAAAAACCAATAGAAATTCAAATTAGAACCCACGAAATGCATGAATTTGCAGAAAGAGGTATTGCATCTCATTGGCAGTATAAATCTTCTGAAAAATTTAATTCTTTAAGCTGGAAGGAGTATGATTGGTTAAAAGATCTTGTTGAAATTATTGAAAAAAATGAAAATCCTGAAGACTCATATGAGTATACTAAACTGCAAATGTTTCAAGAAAATGTATTTTGTTTCACACCTAAAGGTTCAGTAATAAAATTACCTAAAGACGCTACAGCTATTGATTTTGCATATGCTGTTCATACTAAAATTGGTAATTCAGCAGTTGGTTGTGAAATTAATGGAAACAAAAGTGAGCTACAAACTATTTTAAGAAATGGTGATCGTGTAAATATTATAACATCTAAAAACAATTCTCCGTCACTTCACTGGATACCAACAACTAAAACCGGTAAAGCAAGAGCTGCTATACGAAGATATTGGCATGATAAAGGAGAGCAAAAAGAAGAAAAAACAAAAAAATATAATACTACCTTATGGATGTCATTACCCGATAAGCCTGGACAATTAGGAGATATAAGCTCACTCATTGGAAGTCATAAATTAAATATATCTAGTTTAGAAATGGTTGGTAAAAATCCCAATTATATAAATTTTAAATTTAAATTAATCATTAGAAACCTTAAGAATTTTACTAATTTTATTGCAGAGCTAAAACAAAAGAGTATAAAATTTAAGATAATCAGACACGAAGAAAAAAGAAATGCTTTCACACAAAAAATCCTTAAATATTTTAAAAAAAACTAATGCATTATTAGAAGGTCATTTTGTTTTATCTTCAGGTCTACATTCTTCAAAATATATACAGTGTGCAAAACTTTTAAGTTTTCCAAATTTAGCTGATAAAATTTGTAAGTCTTTAGCAAATAAAATTAGAAAAAAATTTAAAAAAATTGATTTAATATTAGCTCCTGCAATGGGAGGAGTAATTATTGGTTATGAAATAGGAAAATTGCTTAAAAAAGAAACAATTTTTTGCGAAAGGGTAAATGGCAAATTTACTCTCAGAAGAGGTTTTAATATTAAAAAAGGTGTAAGAGTATTAATTATAGAAGATGTAATCACTACAGGAAAATCAAGTTTAGAGTGTGTTAAATTGATTAAAAAATCAAAAGCAAAATTAATTGGATTTGCATCTATAATTGATCGATCGACTAAACAATCTTTAAAAATAAAAACTAGAATAACATCTCATTTAAAAATTGATGTTCCAACTTATAAAGCAAATAAATTACCACCAGAACTTAAATCTATACCAATAACAACTCCAGGAAGCAGATTTATTAAGTGAAAAGGTTAGGTGTAAATATAGATCATATTGCAACTTTACGAAACGCTCGTGGAGAGAAACATCCTGATCCATTTTACGCAGCCAAAAAAGTTATTAGTTATGGAGCTGACTCCGTCACAATTCATTTAAGAGAAGATAGAAGACATATAAATGATGTTGACGCAAAAAAAATATGTAGTTTAAAAAATGTGCTTGTAAACCTTGAGATTTCTATGAACAAAGAAATTGTTAACAAAGCACTTAAGATAAAACCAAATTTTATTTGTTTAGTTCCAGAAAATAGAAAAGAAATTACTACTGAGGGAGGTTTAAATATAAGAAACAATCTTAATAAATTAGGGAAAATAATTAAAAAATTTAAAAAAGCAAAGGTAAGAACAAGTTTATTCATTAACCCTTCTCCAAATGACATTAGACTTGCTAAAAAATTAAATGTTGATTGTATTGAAATACATACTGGAAAACTAGCAAACCTAGTTAAATCAAAAAAAAATTATTCTAGTGAATTAAACAGAATTAAAAAAAGTGCAAAATTAGCATCAAGTTTAAATTTAGAAGTTCATGCCGGTCATGGTCTAGACTATAAAACCACCAAAATGTTAACAAAAATAATATATATTGAGGAGTATAACATTGGACATTTTATAATTGGAGAGTCAATATTTGATGGACTTTCAAAAGTAATTAAAAACTTAAAAAAAATTATAAAAAAATAAATGAAAATTCTTGGTATTGGTGTTGATATTGTTGAAAATAAAAGAATTCAAAAATCTATTAAAAATCCTTTGTTTAAAAAAAGAATTTATTCATTTAAAGAATTGAAACAGTCTAATGCTGTAGACAATAAAGTAGCTTTTTTTTCGAAGAGATTTGCTGCAAAAGAGGCATTTTCTAAAGCTCTTGGCACAGGTTTTCGTATGAATTTAAATTTTAAAGATATAGAAGTTATTAATGACAAAATGGGAAAGCCTTATTATGTTAAAAATAAAAAAATTACAAAAATCGTTCAAAAGAACTTTAAAATCAAAAAATTTAAATTTTTTTTATCAATTTCAGATGAAAAAAATTATTCAACAGCATTCGCAATTATTCAAACATCATGAAATTAGATAAAAATTTTTTTTCAGAAAATATAAAAACCTTAATTTATGCATTTATAATTGCAGTTATAATTAGATCGCTTTTAGTTCAACCATTTTATATTCCATCATCATCCATGGAACCTACTTTATTAGTGGGTGATAGGTTATTTGTAACAAAATATACCTACGGATATAGCAAGCACTCATTTCCTTTTAGTCCTCCAATATTAAACAAAAGAATTATGTTTAGTAGCCCTGTAAGAGGTGACGTAATAGTATTTAAAACACCAGCAGATAATCGAACAGATTATATTAAAAGATTAATTGGTCTACCTGGTGATAAAATTCAATTTATAGACTCTAATTTATTTTTGAATAATTCTGAAATTCTTAAATCTAAAATTAATAACAAAACTACAATTTTCTGCGGTGATAAAAGTATTGATGTTTACAGATTTGAGGAAAAACTTTCAAATGGTAAAAAATTTCATACCGTTTATTTAAAAGATTATACCTATCAAAATTCTGATGTGTTTACTGTACCAAAAGATCATTATTTTTTTTTAGGTGACAACAGAGATTGTTCTAAAGATAGTAGGTACTTAACAAGCGTTGGATACGTACATAAAGATAATTTAGTAGGTAAAGCTCAATTTATATTCTTCTCCTCAGATAAAAGAATAGGAAGTTTTATTGAATTTTGGAAATGGCATAAGTCAATAAGATTTAAAAGAACCTTTAATAAAATTAATTAATGAAAATTAACTATCAGAGTTTAGAAAGAAAAATTGATATAAAATTTAAAAATAAAGATCTACTTATCCAAGCTCTTACACATAAAAGCTTTAACCCAAATGAAAATAATGAAAAGGTAGAGTTTCTGGGTGATAGAGTTCTTGGTTTAGTGATAGCAAAAAAACTTTTAGAAATTTATCCAGGGGAAAAAGAAGGTATTCTTGATAAAAAATTTGCATCGTTAGTTAATAAAAAAACTTGTCTGGATATAGCAAAAAAAATTAATTTAGCTAGTTATGTTAAAACATTTAATTCCAACAATAAAAAAATAAAAATTGAGGACAAAATTATATCTGATAGCTGTGAAGCATTAATTGGTGCTATTTATCTTGATAAAGGTTTTATAATTGTTGAAAAAACTATTTTAAACTTATGGAAAGATCATATTGAAAAAAGTGTAATTACGGAAATTGATGCAAAAACAAAGTTACAAGAACTAACCTTAAAAAACTTTAAAAAATTACCTACTTATAAATTGATTTCAAATACAGGTCCAAGACATAAACCTATATTTAAAGTCGGAGTAAAATTACCCAATACAAAATATTTTATAGCCACTGGAAAATCAAAGAAAGAAGCTGAACAAAATGCTGCTATAGAATGTTTAAAAAATATAAATAAAAAATGAATTGGTCAGACGAAGGATTTTTAATAAGCAAAACAAGATATAATGAAAATTCATTAATTGCTGAATTATTTACAAAAGACAAAGGTAAGATATCTGGAATTATATTTGGTGGTACTTCAAAAAAAATTAAAAATTATCTTCAAGTCGGCAACAAGCTCCATGTTAATTACAATTCTAAAAATGAGAACAGAATAGGTTATTTTAAAATCGAAATTTTAAATGCTTATACTCCATTATATTTTGATCATATACAAAAGTTGTATTGTATTACATCTGCAATGAATTTGATTAAAATATTAACAGCAGAGTCTCAATCTAATGATAAAGTTTATTTTATAATTCAAAATTTATTTTTAATCTTAAAAGAAAAAGATTGGTTAAAAAAATATATATTTTGGGAATTAGAGTTACTTAAAATATTAGGATATGACTTAGCGCTTGAAAGTTTAGTTGAAAAAGATTTAGAAGGTAACAAAACTGTGTATTATGCTAGCTCTTTAAATGAAAAAAAATATGTACCTAATTTTTTGATTGAAAAAGATATAGAAGTTAATGATCTAGGTACTTTATTAAATGGTCTGAAATTAGTAGGTGATTATTTAGATAAAACTATATTAAGACCTAATAATTTAAATTATCCAAATAGCAGGTTGTTATTCTTAAATACTTTAAAATAATTATTTTATTATTTTATCAATTCTATCAGCATAATAGCTAACTATAGCGTTGGCACCAGCTCTTTTAAAAGCAACTAAACTTTCGTATATGGCATCCTTACCAATTAATTTTTTTGCTATGGCTGTTTCAATTAAACTATATTCGCCTGATACTTGATAGGCTAAAACTGGTAATTTAAATTTTTCTTTTATCGATTTAATTATATCTAAGTATGGCATACCTGGTTTGACCATTATCATATCAGCTCCCTCTTTAATATCTAATGCAACTTCTCTTAAAGCTTCATCAGAATTTCTAAAATCCATTTGATAGGTTTTTTTGTCTCCTTTTAACGAACTCTTAGAGCCAACAGCATCTCTAAAAGGTCCATAGAAGCTTGAAGCATATTTTGCGGCATAAGATAATATTTGCACGTTTTGGAATTTATTTTTATCTAAAGCTTTTCTTATTTTTCCTATTCTACCATCCATCATATCTGATGGGGCAATGACATCACAACCCATCTCTGCCTGAAGTAATGATTGATTAATCAGTACCTCTATAGTCTCGTCGTTTAGAATAGTGTTAGATCTAATTAAACCGTCATGACCATGTGATGTGTAGGGATCTAATGCTACGTCACACATTATACCTATTTGATTTTTGTATCTTTTTTTTATTTCCTGAATTGCTCTGCAAACTAAATTTTTTTCATTTAGTGATTCTGTTCCTAATTCATCTTTTTTCGAATTTTGAGTTTTTGGAAAAAGTGCAATCATCGGTATCTTTTTTTTTATTGCTTTGTCTACTATTTGACTCAATCGATTAATTGTATACCTGTATACACCTGGCATTGATGGAATTTGTTGCCGTTTATTTAATCCTTCAATTAAAAAAATAGGTAATATAAAGTCATTAGGACTTAAAGAATTTTCCTGAATCAGTCTTCTTGACCAAGATTCTTTTCTAGTTCTTCTAAGTCTAAGACTTGGATATTTACCAATTATCATGTTTTAATTTACTTTTAAATTGCGACAAATGTAATATACACATATACAAAAAAAAGGGTAGAAAGCAATCAAGATGACGTTAGAAAATTCAAAAGTTATAGACTTAAATATAAAAAAAGAAGATAGAATTTTAGACTTTAGCGACTTCCAAAAGCAAGGAATTAAATTTGATATTGAAAAATTACAAGAGGCCTATCAACAAATTGTTAAAATAAAAAAATTTGAAGATGCTGGTGTAACTCACTTTGGGGCAATATCATTAACCCAAATTCCAGGCGATCCAGACTCAATTAAAGGTAATAAGGCTAGGGGAGTATATTGGACAAAACCTGATAAATCAGGAAAAGAGGTTGTTAGAGACGAGTCCCTTGATGAGTCATTATATTCAGAATTTATAAAAGATTACGAAAATACTTATTTCAAAGAAGTATACGATAGATTGTCATCTAAATATAAACTTGGAAGAGTAAGAATTCTTTTAAAAGAACCAAGATCAACTTTAAGTTGGCATAGAGATCCTGAGCCAAGATTGCATATACCTATAATTACTAACCCAGGCTGTATTATGGTTATTGATAATGTTGCAAAGCATATGCCTGCCGATGGTTCTGTTTGGATCACAAATAATACAAAGTATCACAATGCATTTAATGGCGGAGAAGAAAATAGAATACATTTAGTTGCTTGTGTTTTAGATTACAAATTTAATTAATTTGAAAAAAATATTTATTTCATCAGATCACGCTGGATTTAAATTAAAAGAATCAATCAAAGATTATTTAAAAAATAAAAAAGTAAAGTTTGAGGACCTTGGTCCTGAAGATGATAGTAGTGTTGATTATCCTGACTATGCACATAAAGTTGCAAAAAAAGTCAAACTTAATAAGAGAAATGTTGGTATTTTAGTTTGTGGATCTGGGACTGGTATGAATATAGCGGCAAATAAGCATAAAAATGTACGTGCAGCCCAATGTTTTAATCTAAAATCAACAAAATTATCCAGATTGCATAATGATGCAAATATCATTACATTGGGATCAAGATTGATATCGAAAAAAAATGCTTTAAAATTTATAAGTGTTTTTTTAAATACAAAATTTGATGGTGGGAGACACTTAAAAAGAGTAAAAAAAATATAATTATGTCTAGTGAAAAAAATTATTTAAACGATAGTTATAAAAGTTTCTTTGAGGATAGTTTATCGGTTAAAGATCCAGAGCTTTATAAAGCAATTAAGGATGAATTAATCAGACAACAACAGCATATAGAGCTAATCGCTTCTGAAAATATAGTTTCTCAAGCAGTATTGGAAGCACAAGGATCAGTTTTAACGAATAAATATGCTGAAGGTTATCCTGGTAAAAGATATTATAATGGTTGCGAGCATGTTGATGTAGCAGAAAACCTTGCTGTCGAAAGATTAAAAAAGTTATTTAATTGTAAATTTGCAAACGCACAACCACATTCAGGTGCTCAAGCAAATGGCGCAGTATTTTTAGCATTGTTAAGTCCAGGAGACACATTCATGGGTATGAGTTTAAATTCAGGTGGTCATATTACTCATGGATTGAAAATTTCAATGTCTGGCAAATGGTTTAACGCAATAGGATATGATGTCGATAAGGATTCAGAATTAATTGATTATGACAATGTTGAAAAACTTGCTTTAGAACATAAGCCTAAACTTATAATTGCAGGTGGAAGCGCTTATTCTAGAGTAATTGATTTTAAAAGATTTAGAGAGATAGCGGATAAAGTAGGTGCATATTTAATGGTTGATATGGCGCACTTCTCTGGTTTGGTTGCAGGCAAAGGTTATCCTAATCCGTGTGACTATGCTCATGTTGTTACTTCTACTACACACAAAGTATTTAGAAGTGCAAGAGGTGGTATAATTTTAACTAATCACGAAGATCTTTCTAAAAAATTTAATACAGCAGTCTTTCCCGGTTATCAAGGAGGACCTTTGATGCATATCATTGCAGCTAAGGCGGCTGGATTTTTGGAGGCCTTACAGCCAGAATTTCAAAATTATATTAAATCAGTTTTAGCAAACGCTAAAATGCTTGCAGAGACTCTGAAAAATAATGGATTTAAAATTTACTCGGATGGAACAGATACACATTTGATGTTGGTAGATTTAAGGCCTTATAATGTAAAAGGTAATCTTGCAGCTGAGAGTTTATCAAGAGCAAATATTACATGTAATAAAAATGGTATCCCTTTTGATACAGAAAAACCTATGATTACATCTGGTATTAGATTAGGTACTCAAGCAGCTACTACAAGAGGTTTTGGATTAAGTGAGTTTAAAACTGTTGGAGAATTAATTACAAAAACACTTAAAGGATTGTCTGAAAATCCTTCTGATAATAGCAAAATAGAAGAAGAAGTAAAAAATGAAGTTATTGCTTTAACTTCGTCATTTCCTATATATAAGAACCTCTAGTAAATGATTTGTCCGTGCGAAAAAAAGGGTGATACATCTGTAGTGGATTCACGACCTACAGAAGATGGAACAGCTATAAGAAGAAGAAGACTTTGTATTTGTGGTGAACGCTTTACTACTTTTGAAAGAATTCAAATTCGTGAATTAATGGTTGTTAAGAAAAATGGAAGAAAGTCAGTTTTTGACCGTGATAAACTATCTAAATCAATTTATATTGCACTAAAGAAAAGGCCAATTGATACTGAAACAATAGAAAAATTTATAAGTCATATATCAAGGTCTTTAGAGGAACTTGGTCAAGGCGAAGTATCAACTAATACAATTGGTAAAATGGTTATGGATGGTTTAAAGGATTTAGATCCTGTTGGTTACGTAAGGTTTGCTTCAGTTTATAGAAACTTTAGAGAAGAAAAAGATTTCGTGCAATTCGTGGACAAACTTAATGTCTACAAAAAAACATAAATTTACATTAAAAGATAAATTATACATGGGGATAGCCTTGGATCTGGCTAGATCTCGTCATGGCCTCACTGGTTCAAACCCTTCTGTAGGGTGTGTAATTGTTAAAAATGACAAAATAATTTCTATAGGTCAAACCTCATTTAATGGAAGACCACACGCTGAATTCAATGCAATTAAAAATAGTTTTGAAGAATTAGAAGGCTCAAAAATGTATGTTACTTTAGAACCATGTTGTCACCATGGTTTAACACCGCCATGTACTGACGCTATAATAAAATCAAAAATTTCAGAGGTAATATATGCTGTTACCGATATAGACAAAAGAGTAAGAAATAAAAGTTTTAAAATTTTAAAGTCAAAAAAAATAATTGTAAAAAAAGGTTTGTTAAAAAACAAAATTGAAAGTTTTTATATACCTTATTTTTTTAATAGAAAAAAAAAATTACCCTTTGTTACTGGCAAAATTGCTATTTCAAAAAATAATATTATTTACAGCAAGATACAAAAAAAAATTACCAATTCTTATTCTGATCAGTTTACTCATCTATTGAGATACAAAAATGATAGTTTGATGATTACATATAAAACACTCAATAAAGACAATCCAAAATTAAATTGTCGCTTGAAAGGTTTAGAAAAATTTTCTCCCAAAAGAATTATTTTAGATAACAAGCTAAATTCTAAAATAAACAGTTATATAATTAAATCCTCAAATAATAAAAATACTTTAATTTTTTATAATAAAGCTGATAAATCAAAAGTTTCAAAATTTAAAAGAAAAGGAATTCATCTAATTAAATCTAAAATCGATAGAAATAACAGATTTGATATTAAATTAATTTTAAAAAAATTATATAATTATGGATGCAGGAATCTCCTTATAGAAGGAGGAGATAAATTAACAAATTCACTGATTAAGAATAAAATTTTTAATAAATTTTATTTGTATAAAAGCCCAAAAAATCTTTCTAAAAAATTAGAATATTTGAAATTTAATGGTCAAAATATATTAAATCAAAAATATAAAACAAAAATTAATCTAAATCACAATTTACGAAAAGACAGAATAACATTATATAGTTAGAAAAAATGTTTAACGGAATAATTTATAACCAAGGTACTATTACTAAAATTATTAAAAGACCTAAAGGTCTTAACATTTTTGTAAAAAGTAATGTTAGAGTATCTAATAAAGACATAGGATTATCTGTTGCCTGTGATGGTGTTTGTCTAACTTTAATTTCATATAAATCTAAAATTATGGAGTTTTATCTTTCGAAAGAAACGATAATTCGTTCAAAATTTAAATTTTTAAAATTAAAAGATAAAATTAATTTAGAATTACCTTTAAAATATGGGACAAAAATTTCAGGACATATTTGTCAAGGACATGTTGATACTGTCGGAAAAGTATTAAGTATCAAAAAAATAGATAAATCATTTCTTTTTGACTTTGATTTACCTAAAAAGGAAAGAAAACACTTAATAGAGAAAGCATCGATTTGTGTAAATGGTATTTCACTTACAATTTCAAAAGTGACTAAAAAAGGTTTCCAAATTTGGATTATTCCCCATACCTACAAGGAAACGAATTTATCAACTTTAAAAAAATCTAGTTTAGTCAACATAGAGATAGATATCTTGTCTAAATACGTTAGGAACTATTTTAATGGAAAAAAATAATTTCGCGTCAATAGAGTCAATTATAAGTGTCGCCAAAAAAGGTGGTATGTTTATTTTGGTAGATGATGAAAAAAGAGAAAATGAAGGAGATTTAGTTATTTCAACATCAGACTCAAATGCAAAGAATATTAACTTCATGGCAAAATACGGGCGAGGTTTAATTTGTTTAGCACTTGATTCACTTCAAGCAAAAAGATTAAATTTATCTTTAATGTCTCCAGTAAATCAATCAAGAAACAAGACTGCATTTACAATTTCTATTGAAGCAAAAAAAGGAATAACAACGGGTATATCTGCTAAAGATAGAGCGAAAACAATCAAAATTGCATCAAAAAAAAATGTAAATAAAAATGAAATTGTTTCACCTGGTCACGTGTTTCCAATTATTGCTAAAGATGGTGGAGTCCTTGTCAGAGCGGGACACACCGAAGCTTCAGTTGATATATCTAAATTAGCAAAAAAAAATAACTCTGCTGTAATTTGTGAAATTATGAATGAAAATGGAACAATGGCCAAAGGTCAGGATTTATTCAATTTTGCAAAAAAACATAAATTAAAAATTGGAAAGATAGAAGACCTAATTGCGTATAGATTAAAAAAAGAAAAACTTATTAAACTTAAAAAGCAAAGCAAGATTGATGTAAAAAATCAAAAATACATTATTAGAATTTATGAGAATGTTTTAGATGGTTCAGAGCATTTCGCATTAATAAAAGGTAAAATAAAAAAAAGTATTACTCCAAGAGTAAGAGTAATTTCATCTAATGTCGTCCAAAACTATCTAATAAATCAAACACTACCAAATTCATTTAACAAGACCTTAAATTATTTTAAAAAATACCAAAATTGTGTTTTAGTTTTTATCAAAGACACTAATTTAAAATCAGTAACCCAGACCTTAAAAGATTATAAAAACAAAGACTTTTATAAAAAGGGAAATGATAAGTTAATAAGAAATTATGGTATTGGAGCTCAAATTATTAAAGATTTAAAAATTAAAAACATGATATTAATTACCAAATCACCAAAAAAAGTTATTGGTCTTGATGGTTATGGTATAAAAATTACAAAACAGGAATTAATTTGATGAAAAAAAAATATTTAATTGTTGTAGCTGATTATTACAAAGATATTGCTGATGGCTTAATTAGCAGTGCCCTAAAAAAAATTCCAAAAAAAAATATAATAAAAATCATTAAAGTACCTGGTGCTTTTGAAATTCCTGTTACAATATCAAAAAATTTAAAAAAATTTGATGGTTTTTTAGCTTTAGGATGTGTAATTAAAGGTCAAACACCTCACTTCGATTTTATCTCTCAAACATCAACAGATGCTATAATGAAATTATCTATAGATAGTAAAAAACCTATTGGAAATGGAATAATTACCTGTCTTAATATGGCTCAAGCGAGAGGTAGAAGAAAAAAGGGTGCTGAAGCTGCAGAAGCAGTGATTTCAGTTCTATCTCAAAAATGAAAACCCATTATAATCCAAAAAATAATCCTAGAGTTATAATTATTCAGAAATTATATGGGAAATTTTATAATGAAGATGATGATTTAAATTTTCCAAAACACAGATTTAAAAAATTTATTAAAGATATAGTTTTAGGCACAATAGAAAGAAATGATCTTATTTTAAATGAATTAAATAATAAATTAGGAGAAGAATTTGTATTTGAAAAATTAGATAAAGTTTTTCAAACAATTTTAAAAGCAGCAACTTATGAATTTATGTATAAACCAAATTTATCTATAAATATAATCATTAAAGAATATTTAAACTCATCTAATTTTTTTCTTGAAGATTCACAAACAAAATATCTTAATGCTTTATTAGATAATGTTGGAAAAAAATTAAGATCTAACAATGCATGAATTTGATCTAATAAATAATTATTTTTTAAAAATAGCAAAAAAAAATAAATCTGCTCTTAATTTAAATGACGATGTTTTTTTTGATAAAAAGAGAGGCGTTGTTATAACTGTAGATACATACAATATTGGTACACATTTTTTGAATTTTAAATCTCCTGACCTTGTAATTAAAAAAATATTAAGATCATCAATTTCTGATTTAATTTGTAAAGGTGTTAAACCAAAATTTTATTTTATTTCTGGCTCAGGTAATAAAAAAACTTTTACAAAAAACAATTTATATAAAATCTCAAAGTCGCTCAAATCAGAACAAAATAAATTTAATATAGATTTATGTGGTGGCGACACAACCTTTTCAAACAAACTAAGTTTCACCATTACTTCAATGGGTTACTCAAATAAAATAATTTATCGTAACAAAGCTAAATCAAATGATGATATTTATGTTACGGGAAATTTGGGAGATAGTTATTTAGGACTTAAAGCATTAAGTAATAAATCTAAATTTAAAAACAAAGATAAATTATTTTTTGTAGATAAATATTACAAACCAGATTTACCCTTAAATTTAACAAAATATTTATTAAAATTTGCTAATAGCTCTATCGATATTTCAGATGGATTAATTGATGATTTAACAAAAATGATTAATAGACAAAGCTTATCATTTCACTTATTTGAAAAAAATATACCTGTTTCTAATAAATTGAGTGATTATATTAAAAAAAAAAAATTAAATAAAATTAATCTAATTTCTAATGGAGATGATTATCAGGTTTTATTTACCGCAGATATCAAGAAAGCTAGAATCATTAAAAAAGCGTCTAAAACAACCGGCATTAAAATAACTAAAATTGGTAAAATTGTATCTGGTAAAGGTAGATCTTTGATATTCGATGTAAAAGGCAAGCAAATACAAGCTAAATCCAAAGGTTATATTCATCGGTTTTAGAAGTTAATCGTTGTCTTTTTTATCTTTTTTTGTATTGTGCGGGCTTAAAATTTAACAACCAACAACTTAAGGTTAATATGAGCGGAACTGTCGAAACAATACTTTTATACACAATCGGAGCTGGTTTATTATCTATCGTTTATGGATTTTTAACAGGTAAAAATATTCTTAATTCAAGTGCAGGAAATGCAAAAATGCAAGATATTGCATCTGCAATTCAAATTGGTGCAAAGGCATATTTAGCAAGACAATATAAAACAATTGCTATTGTTGGTGCTGTAGTTTTGGTTATTGTAAGTATTGCATTTAGTCCGCTTGTAGGTCTAGGCTATTTAATAGGAGCTGCCTTATCAGGAATTGCAGGTTATGTGGGAATGTTAGTCTCTGTAGAGGCAAACGTAAGAACAGCAGAAGCATCAAGAAAAGGCTTAGCTCAAGGCCTTTCAGTTGCTTTTAAATCTGGTGCAGTAACTGGAATGTTGGTTGCTGGTTTAGCATTATTAGCTATAGCTGTATATTACTATATATTATTGAAATCAAACGTTGACGAAAGAGAGATAGTTAATGCTCTAGTTGCATTAGGTTTTGGTGCTTCCTTAATTTCTATCTTTGCAAGATTAGGTGGAGGAATTTTTACAAAAGGTGCTGACGTAGGTGCTGATTTAGTTGGAAAAGTTGAAGCTGGAATTCCTGAAGATGATCCTAGAAACCCTGCTGTAATCGCAGATAACGTTGGTGACAATGTAGGAGACTGTGCTGGTATGGCCGCTGATCTATTTGAAACTTACGCTGTTACAATTGTTGCAACAATGGTTCTATCTTCTATTTTCTTTGTTGGTGATCTAAATATGATGATTTACCCTTTATCCATTGGTGCTGCATGTTTGTTAACATCTATTGTTGGAACATTTTTTGTTAAACTTGGAAAAAGTAATAACGTTATGAATGCTTTGTATAAAGGATTTGTTGTTTCTGCGTTAGCATCTTTAGTTATATTATGGCCTGTAACAGATCATGTAATTGGTTTTACTAATGAATTTACAATTAATGATAAGACTTTTAATGGTATGGATCTATATTATTGTGGTGTTATAGGGTTAGTTATAACTGGATTATTGATCTGGATAACTGAATACTATACAGGAACAAGTTATAGACCAGTTAAATCTGTTGCGTTATCATCAACAACTGGTCATGGTACTAATGTTATTCAAGGGCTAGCTGTTTCTATGGAAGCAACTGCTATTCCTGCATTAATAATTGTTGCAGGTATTCTTATTACAAATTCTATTGCAGGACTTTTTGGTATTGCAATTGCTGTGACTACAATGCTTGCTTTAGCTGGTATGGTTGTTGCTTTAGATGCATACGGACCAGTTACAGATAATGCTGGAGGAATTGCCGAAATGTCTAATCTTGATAAAAAAGTTAGAAAAACAACTGACACTTTAGATGCTGTGGGTAACACAACTAAAGCAGTTACAAAAGGTTATGCAATTGGTTCAGCTGGTTTAGGTGCGTTGGTTTTATTCGCTGCGTATACAGAAGATATTAAACACTTTTCAAAAGAAGCAGGATCTGCATTAGAAGGAATTGTAGTTACTTTTGATCTATCAAATCCTTATGTAGTTGTTGGTCTATTAATTGGTGGAATGTTACCATATCTTTTTGGTTCAATGGGAATGCAAGCCGTTGGAAGAGCAGGTGGTGCAGTTGTAGTTGAAGTAAGAAGACAATTTAAGAAATTCCCTGGTATTATGAAAAGAAAACAAAAACCCGATTATGCTAAATTAGTAGATTTACTTACTGTTGCTGCTATCAAGGAAATGATTATACCATCATTGTTGCCAGTTTTATCACCTGTCGTTTTATATTTTATAATTCTATCAATTGGCGGGCAAGTTGCTGCCTTAGCTGCAGTTGGTGCAATGTTGCTTGGTGTTATCATCACTGGTTTGTTTGTTGCGGTATCAATGACTGCAGGTGGTGGAGCTTGGGATAATGCAAAAAAATATATTGAAGATGGAAATCATGGTGGAAAAGGTTCTGAAGCCCATAAAGCTGCAGTTACAGGAGATACAGTTGGTGATCCTTATAAAGATACTGCTGGCCCTGCGGTTAATCCAATGATTAAAATTACGAATATAGTGGCTTTGCTTTTATTAGCTGTTATCGCTGGTTAATTTCTTTTCTTTTTTTGGCCCTCTGTCCAAGAGGGTCATTAATTTTTTGTCTCATACTAGACATAAATGCATAAATAAATGAATTTTTTTTAAATCCAGATTCTGTAGTTGCTTTAACTATTTTTATATTTTCCATATCATCTTTATTATAAAAATCCTTTTTTTTTAATATTCCATAATTATCAATTTCTAAAACTAAAACATCATTTTTAAATATTTTCATTTTACCTAAATTTTTAATTTTTGATTGTGTTTGTTTTCTTTCAATATAAATCCATATATCGTTATCAAATTTACTAGTTGTTGACGGATTACCTAAAATTTTTCTAATATCATTTTTATTACTCTTATTCACTATAAGTTGTGACTGTTTTTTTTCTAAAAATGGTACACCATGATGTTTTACCACAGGTTTAAATGAGCAATTTGAAACTATAAAAGTTATTAAAATTATATATAATATTTTATTCATGAATGAAAAATATATACATATCTATAATAATTTAATTAATTACACTAGAAATAAAGATTTATATAAAAATCTTGATAGAGCAGATAATTTTTCTGATCGATTAACCCTTTTTTTACTACATTTTTCCTTTTTTTTGAAAAATTATAAAAATGAAGAAAATAAGAAAATTTTACAGGAAATTTATGACTTCAATTTTAGACAACTTGAATTGAGTATTAGAGAAATTGGATATGGTGATCAGTCTATAAATAAAAAAATGAAGGATTATATTAATTTATTTCATTCCATGGTTTCCGAAATACATTTCTGGAATGATTTATCGAGATCTGAAAAATTAAAAAAAATTTCTACTTTTTTAAGTGATTTTCAAAATAATGAGGAATTATTAGAATATTTTGATCTTTTTAATGCAAATTTATCAAAAAAAACTTTGAATTCTTATTTAAAAAGTGTAAGTAACCCATAATTATGGCTGTACCAAAACGTAAACAAACCCCTTCCAGAACAGGAATGAGAAGAGCTCAGACTATGAAATTTTCAACTAAAAACATAGTTGAAGACAAAAATTCAGGTGAATATAGACTTTCTCATCATCTTGACCTTAAAACTGGCATGTATAAGGGAAGACAAGTTTTAGACCCAAAAGAATAGTATATAATAATCTATAAAAATGTCAGATTTGATAAAAATTGCAGTTGATGCAATGGGTGGTGATGGATCACCAAAAAAAATAATAGATGGTATTATTTTAAATCATTCAGCAAATAAAAAAAATTTTTTTAAAATTTTTGGAAACAAAAATATGATTCATCCATTAATAGATGGAAAAGTTTCCCAAGAATTTTTTGAAATAGTTCATACAGAAAAAAAAATTGAGAGCACTGATAGTCCTTTAGAAGGAGCTAAGAGAGGTAAGGATACGAGTATGTGGCTTGCTATTCAAAGTGTTAAAGACAAAGAGGCCGATATAGTGATATCTGCTGGCAATACTGGAGCACTGTTAGTTGTATCAAAATTGAATTTAAAAATGATTGAAAATATAGATAAACCAGCTCTGTCTGCTTTATGGCCAAATAAAAAGGGCATGAGTGTTGTCCTAGATTTAGGAGCAAATATTGAATGTAGTTCTAAAAATCTCCTAGATTTTTCAATTATGGGTGCTTCACTTTACACATCACTTTATCCGAACGATAGACCAAATGTTGCTTTATTAAATATTGGTTCAGAAGAATTAAAAGGTAATGAGACTATTAAAGAAACATATCAATTATTAAATGAAAAAAAAACAGGTAATTATAACTTCAATGGATACATCGAAGGAAATCATCTTATGGATGGACAGGTAAACGTAATTGTATCGGATGGTTTTACAGGAAATATTGCATTAAAAACCGCAGAAGGTACTGCAAATTTTATAACCAGTGAATTAAAAAGCGCTATGACAGGTTCACTATTTGGTAAAATTGCATCTTTATTAAATATATCAAACTTAAAGAAATTTAAGAAAAGACTAGATCCAAGATTATATAACGGGGCTATATTTATTGGTTTAGACTCACCAGTTGTAAAAAGTCACGGTGGAACAGACTATATTGGTTTTTCAAATTCACTAGATGTTTGTCATAGAATTGTAAAAGGTAATTTGATAGAAAAGATTAAACAGAATATTTAATATGAGAATTAATTTAACTAAAAAAGACTTAGTTAATTTGGTTTATATGCAGCTTGGCTTTTCAAAGCAAATTTCAGAAACTTTAATTGAAGATTTTTTATCAACCATATTAACTAATATTAAAGATGAAAAAAAATTAAAATTATCTAAATTTGGTACTTTTTCTATTAGACAAAAAAAATCTAGAATCGGAAGAAACCCTAAAACTAAAGAAACAAAAGTAATTTCAAGTAGGGATGTTGTTTTATTTAAGCCATCAAAGGAATTTAAAGAATTTATTAATTTAAAAGATAATGGATAAATCAGATAGTGCTTATAAAACTATTGGTGAGGTTGCCAAAATATTAAATCTTAAATCAAATAATAAAGGAGCTTTGCCGACACATGTAATTAGATTTTGGGAGACTCAATTTAAACAAATTAAACCACAGATATTGAATTCAAACAGAAGGTATTATGATGAAAAAACAATAAATCTTCTTAAAAAAGTTAAATTTTTACTTAAAGACCAAGGTATGACGATAAATGGTGTAAAAAAAATATTAAATAATGACGATTCTTTAAAGCTTGACGAAATTGCAGATAAATCTATAAGAACTGAAAATTTTAGAAATAAGTTAATTAAAATTTCAAATAAATTAAAAGAATTAAAAAATGGCAAAAAAAACACACGTTAAAGTAAGAATGGTTCCCGAGGCGAAACCAGATAGTCCTTACTTTTATTACGTAAAAAAACCTGCTGGTGGTGAAAAAGCTAAAGTAAAACTTTCAGCAAAAAAATATAATCCTGATACAAGAAAACATGAAATGTTTGTGGAAAAAAAGCTTCCACCACATAGTAAATAATTACTTCTTTTTAAAGTTTCTTTTTTCGTAATCGATATAAGATAAAATCATATTTTTCCAAATACGATTAGTGATTCTAGGGTCAATTTTTAGTTTCTTAGATTTTGAATGAATTTTTTTAAGTATAAAATTAATACGTTTTTTATCTACAATTTCTTTTTTAAATTCTTTAAGTTTTAAAACTTCTTTTACAAGATTTGTTCTAAATTTAATCAAGAATAACAACTTATTATCTAACTTATCTAATTTAGATCTTATTATTTCTAATTTTTTTTTGTTTTTAGGCGACATTTAATTTATTGGTTTAATTAATAATTATTATATTTATCTAATCATGTACAGTCAGAATTATTCTTTAAATTCTCAATTAAAAATATGGATGATCACTTTATTATTAATGATCGTGCTTATAATTTTAGTAGGGGGCCTAACAAGATTAACTGACTCTGGCCTATCTATTACTACTTGGGAGCTTTTCGTTGGTACATTGCCTCCTTTAACAAGTGATAAATGGATAGAATATTTTGATCTTTATAAAACAATACCTGAATTTAAAGAACAAAATTTCAATATGACTTTAAGTGAATTTAAAATAATTTTTTGGTGGGAATGGGCACATCGTCAATTGGGAAGATTAATTGGTCTAACTGTTCTTTTGCCAATGATTTATTTTACAATTAAAAATGGTGTTTGGATTTTAAGAGAATATTCAATTATTTTTTTCTTAGTGTGTTTTCAAGGATTTATTGGATGGTACATGGTTTCAAGTGGTTTAGTTGATAGAGTTGATGTTAGTCATTATAGATTGTCACTACATTTATTTATTGCTTTTATTATTTTATCCTTAGTTTTCTGGAAGTTTTTAAAACTAACAAATATAAAAATTAATCAAATTAATATTAAATTAAACTTAATTAAATTCTTTCTTTTATTATTATTTTTACAATTAATAATTGGAGCATTTGTGTCCGGGATGGATGCAGGAAAAATTTACAATACTTGGCCTTTAATGGGCTCATCATATTTTCCGGATGACAGTATATTCAATGATTTGTTTAATTTCACAGTCTTTGATGATCAATCACTTGTTCAATTTATTCATAGAAATTTAGCTTATTTAATAGTTGTATTGTATTTTTACATCCTTTTTTTTATTTTAAAAAATGGAAACCTTAATTTAAGAATTCCATTTTTTGTTATTGGAATTAGTTTATTATTTCAAATTGTTTTGGGTGTTCTAACGATTTTATCTGGAGTAAAAATGCTCTATGCATCTCTACACCAGATAAATTCTATTTTAATAATACTTTCAACTTTGTATTTTCTTTATATAACAAAACATAGAGAGGATATTTATTAGTTTCTATTGTTAGACATTCAAACCTCGAATTAGCTTACAGCTTTTAAATTACCCTTTGAAGATTTATTCAATGCTTGATTAAGATCCTCAATAATATCATCGATGTGTTCAATACCAATACAAAGTCTTACATAACTTTGAGTAACGCCTGATGCAGCTAGTTCTTTCTCATTTAATTGACTATGAGTTGTACTTGCTGGATGAATTGCTAAACTTCTAGCATCACCAATATTAGCTACGTGATAGAACATTTTTAAAGACTCGATAAATTTTTTACCAGCTTCAATTCCACCTTTAAGCTCAATACCAATCATTGGTCCATTTCCACCTTTAAGATATTTTTTTGCTCTATCAGCAATGGGTTTATCGTGCTCTGTAGAATAAATAACTTTTGTAACTTCTTTATGTTTTTTAAGAAAATCAACAACATACTCGGCGTTAGCACAATGCTGTCTCATTCTTAAAGCAACTGTTTCAAGTCCTTGAATTATTGCAAAAGCATTATCTGGTGCCAGAGCTGATCCTAAGTCTCTTAATAAACAGACTCTTGCTCTAACAGCGAAGGGGACATTAGCACCAGTTAATTCTGGTACAGCTTTTCCCCAAACAACATCACCATAACTTGCATCTGGCTCATTAAATAATGGTTGTCTTTTTGGGTCTGCTGTCCAATCAAAGTTACCACTATCAACTATACTTCCAGCAACTGCTGTACCATGTCCACCTATATACTTTGTGAGAGAGTGAATTACTACTGCAGCTCCATGTTCAATTGGTTTACATATTACTGGCGCAGCTGTGTTATCCATTATTAATGGAATATTATATTTTCTCCCAATGTCAGAAACTTCCTTTATTGGAAACACCCTTAAATATGGATTTGGCAAGGTTTCACCATAAAAAGCTCTAGTTTTATCATCTATTAACTTTTCAAAATTTTCTGGATTACTTGGATCTGCATATCTTATCTCTATACCAAGTTTACTAAGTGTATGTGTGAATAAAGATACTGTACCACCATAAAGATCAGTTGAGCTTATTATATTATCACCGGCTTGGGCTACATTTAATACAGCAAACGTTGAAGCTGTTTGACCTGAGGATACAGTTACACATGATAGACCTCCTTCAAGAGCGGCAACTCTTTTTTCCAGAACATCATTTGTAGGATTCATTATACGAGTATATATATTACCAAATTCTTTAAGAGCGAAAAGGTTAGCAGCGTGCTCTGTGTTATTAAATTGGTAAGATGTTGTTCTATAAATTGGAACAGCTACTGCGTTCGTCGCTGGATCACTTCTATAGTCACCACCATGTATGGCAATAGTTTCAGGGTTATTTCTTTTTTTAATCATTTTACTCCTTTTTTAGTGCTTCAACATTATGTCAGGCGCACAATACAGTTCAAATGCCTACCGATTTTGTCAATTTTATGAAATTTCCTTTTTAGCAGTTATATGCCCGCAATAGGATCAAATCGGCAACTAATTTTTAGCATATTAGCTACATATTTCAAGCCAAATATAAAATTGACTTTGTAATTATTAATAGTATTAATCCTCGCACAATGACAAAATTCACTAAAAAAGACCAATTAATTTCATCTTGGTATGAAATAGACGCAAAGAATGCAGTAGTTGGAAGATTAGCAACTGTTGTTTCCAATATCATAAGAGGCAAGAACAAAACTACATACACTCCTCATATGGATGATGGTGACTTTGTAGTTGTTAAAAATATTGAACAAGCAAAATTTACTGGAAAAAAATTTCAAGATAAAAAATATTACAGACATACTGGTCATCCAGGTGGAATTAAAGTTACAACACCTGAGAAACTTCATGAAAAAAAACCTGGGGAAACTTTAAAAATGGCAGTTAAAAGAATGTTACCTGGTGGAGTATTGGGGAGAAAACAATTAACAAAATTAAAAATTTATGCAGGAAATGAACACCCGCATTCAGCACAAAATCCGACTGTAATAGATTTAGATAAATTAAACAGTAAAAATATAGCTAGAAACTAAGATGGAAAATACTCAATCAGCATCAAAATCTCCAAAATTAAAATTAGATTTTAAAGATAGTAAATATGCTACTGGTAGAAGAAAAACATCAATTGCAAAAGTTTGGTTAAAAAAAGGTTCTGGCAAAATTTATGTAAATGGTAAATTATTTAGTGATTATTTTGCTGACGAAACTCATAAAATGCAAATTACAAGACCTTTCGAGATTATTAATCAGGCTACTGATTATGATGTAAGATGCAGTGTAAAAGGAGGAGGACCTACAGGCCAAGCAGGGGCTATGGTTCATGGTATTTCAAAAGCTTTAGTATTATTTGATGAAAATCTAAAAGCTACATTAAAAACAGAGAAACTTACTACCAGAGACTCAAGGGCAGTTGAAAGAAAAAAACCTGGTAGAAGAAAAGCTAGAAGAAGCTTCCAATTCTCTAAAAGATAATTTTTTTTTAATTTTTAACTGTTATAATAAAAAATGCCTAAGTTTAACGCATTAGTTGCTGGATCAACTGGATACATTGGTGTTCAATTAATTAAATTATTAGTTAAACACAAATATATTAATATTAAATACCTTTGTGGAAACTCTTCTGTGGGTAAACATGTCAAATTTTACGATAAATCTTTATCTAAATATAAATTACCAAAAATTTTAAAATTTAATAAAAAACTATTAAAAGACGTTCATATTATCTTTACAGCACTTCCAAATGGGGAAGCACAGGACATATCTAAACATTTAAGCAAAAATCATACTCTAATAGATCTTGCTGCAGATTTTAGATTAGAAAAAGCTTCTGATTATTTAAAGTGGTATAAACAAAAACATCGAGCAACTAATTTAATAAAAAAAAGTATTTATTTACTTCCTGAAATTAATAGAAAAGAGATTAAAAAATATAACATTATTTCATGCCCAGGATGTTATCCGACATCAATATTGCTTCCTCTATTTCCTTTATTTAAGAAAAATTTAATTAAATTAAATAATATAATAATTGATTCAAAATCTGGATATTCAGGCGCTGGTAGAGGAGTTCACAAAAAGTATAAAGATAAAAATCTATATGAATCTTTAAGTGCATATGGAGTTGGTTTTCATCGTCACAATTCTGAAATAGATCAAATGTTAAGAAAATTTACTAAAAAAAAATTTCAATTTAGTTTTACTCCTCACTTATCACCAATGTTTAGAGGCATTCTGAGTACAATATATGTTGATTTAGAAAATAATATTTCACAAACAAAAGTATTAAAAACATTAATTAGTTTTTATAAAAACGAAAGTTTTGTAAAAATATTAAAGTCTGGCACATTGTTAAGCACCAACAACGTAATAAATACAAACAATTGTTATATTTCAGTGTGCAAATCTAAATATAGCAGTAAAATAATCATTTTATCTGCTATTGATAATTTGATTAAGGGTGGAGCAGGTCAAGCTGTACAAAATCTGAATAATAAATTTAATTTTTCTGAAACGACTGGATTAAAATGAGAAAATTTATAATGATTTTATATTCTTTAATATTAGCTAATTGTTCATTAAACAAAGATTCTCAATATTGGACAGAAAATTCTATTGAAAGTAAAACTAATCAAAAAAAATTAAATGAAATATTAAAAAAATCAGACGATATAACATCAATGACATTAGAGGAATATGAGATTTATATAGATGACTATACAAAAAAAAGTAAATATCCAGATATAAGCAAATGAGTAAATTAATTAATATTGCATTAGTAGGACTTGGTCAGGTTGGCAATTATTTGCTAAATGAACTAAATACAAAAAAAAAAGATATAGAGCTTAAAACAGGTAAGAAAATTAATGTCATGGCTGTTTCTGCTAGAAATATTAATAAAAAAAGAAAATTCAAAGTTAATAAAAAAATATTTTACAAAAATCCTTTAGAAATTTTTAAGAAAAATAATATTGATATATTATTTGAAGCTATAGGTTTATCAGATGGAATTTCTAAAAAAGTTGTAGAAACTGCTTTAAAAAGCAAAATTCATGTTATTACACCTAATAAAGCTTTAATCTCGAAACATGGTAATGAGTTAGCAAAACTTGCAGAAAAAAATAAAGTTAATTTGGAATTTGAAGCATCAGTTGCTGGTGGTATCCCAATATTAAGATCTATTAAAGAAGGATTGGCAACAAACAAAATATCAAAAGTTTACGGAATTTTGAACGGTACTTCAAATTACATTTTATCTGAAATGGAAAATTCGAATGAAAATTTTGCAGATGTTTTAAAAAAAGCACAGGTACTTGGTTATGCAGAACCTGGTAATCCAAAATTAGACCTAAATGGTTTTGATGCATTTGCCAAAGTAAGAATTTTGTCTGCATTAGCCTTTAATAGTAAAATTTCTAAACATAAATGTTTAATGGAAGGAATAGAAAAAATTGAATTAAAAGATATTAAAATTGCTAATCAATTAGATTTAAGAATAAAGCTACTGGGAATTTCTGAGTTAAAATATAATCATCTCTTTGAAACCGTTCATCCATGTTTAGTTAGTAAAAAATCTTATATTGGTAATGTAAACGGTGTGATGAATGCAGTTATTCTTCAAGGTAAACCAGTTGGAGAAAGTATTTTACAAGGGGAGGGAGCTGGACCAGGTCCTACTTCTTCATCATTGCTTTCTGATTTATTATCAATTTTGCGTGGAAATATAAAAAAACCTTTTGGTGTTAGTGTTTCTAAGCTCAAATCTTTAAAACCATATAATTTAAATAATTATGTTAATTCATTATATTTGAGGTTCGAAGTAAAAGATAAGCCTGGTGTATTATCTGAAATAACTAATCGTTTAGCTAAATATAAAATTTCAGTTAAAAGGCTAATACAGACACCTGATAAAAAAAATAATAAAGCAACAATTGTTATTATTACTCATAAAACAACTGATATTAATATTCATAACTGTTTATCTATTTTCAAGAAAAATAAAAATATTCTAAAAACACCAACATTAATTAGATTGCTTGGTTAATGGAAATTTATTTAAAACTTTTTGAGGTTTTATTTCCAGTATTCTTAATAGTAGGACTTGGATATCACCTAGGTAAAAAAAATCCAGATTTTGATACATCATTTATAACTACATACGCTGGTAATTTTGGAACACCAGCATTAGTAATTTTTGCAATTACGGCAGGTGGTGTTACTTTTGAAGTATTTAAAGAGTATTTTGGTTACTCAATAATTCTATTAAGTCTATTTGGTGTTGTTGGATTAATTTTTCTTATACTAATGAAAAAAGATTATATTCGAGAATTACCTACATTTATTTTACCAAATACAGGCAATATGGGTATTCCAATATGCTTATTTGCTTATGGCGAATTAGGAATGGGGATAGCTGCAGCAATTTCATCTCTAATTGTTTTACTGCATTTTACACTTAATATATTCTTAGCAAAACGCTCATTTGATTTTAAAATTATATTAAAAAGTCCATCTTTTTATGCAATTATAATAACAGTTGTTTTTTTATATTTTGAAATACCGTTTCCTCAATTTGTATTAAATACTGTAATGCTTTTAGCCTACGGTATGATTGTAATGATCCTAATGTCTCTTGGAGTAGCTCTTACTCAAATGAAAGTATTTTCTTTTAAAGATGCATTAATAACTTCCTTTGGAAGAGTAATACTTGGGCCAATTATTGGTTTTGCTGTTATTAAATTTTTTAATTTATCTGGAATACCTGCGGGTGTATTGTTGATACAATCGTGTATGCCAAGTGCAATTTTATGTTACTTGGTTGCACACATGTACTCTCCAAAAGAAATTGTGGATAATATTTCTAGCACGATTGTAGTATCTACAATCATGTCCTTATTCACTATTCCAATTACATTATTCTTTGCTTTAAAATACTTCTATTAAGAGATATCCTTATATATATCATGAGGGCTATAATTTTAAATGCTACTGCTTGGATGATTGTTCCTGTAATGGATGCTTTTGCTAAATATTTAAGCTCATCTATGGATGTTTTACAGATAACGTGGGCAAGATATTTTTTTACTGTAGTCTTCACATTATCCTTAATGCTTATTTTTTATAGACATTCATTAGTTTGGACAAAAAAACCAGCCCTTCAATTAATTAGAGGATTAATTTTTGTTTTTTCTACTTATTTATTTTTTTACGCCATATCTGAAATTTCACTTCCTAAAGCCTTAACCTTAGCTTTTGTCGCTCCAATTTGTGTTACAGCCTTATCTCCATTTTTTTTAAATGAGAAGGTAGGGGTGAAAAGGTGGACAGCTGTTTCATTGGGATTTATTGGAACATTAATTGTAATTAGACCTGGCTTTATTGAGCTTAACTTGGCTACTATGGCTGCCTTAGGTAATGGAATTTGCTATGGATTTTATCTCATTATCACTAGAAAACTAAGCACCTCTGATAATCCTCTATTAACCCTTTTGCTGTCTGGTTTGATTGGAACTATAATAATAAGCCTTTTTATGCCGTCAGTTTGGATCAATCCCACGTCAAATCAGTGGATTTTAATGGCTTTAATTGGCCTTATAGCCTCCGTAGCGCATCTTTTCCTAATATTATCACTCAAATACGCTGATGCCTCTAAATTAGCTCCTTTGGGCTATACAGAGATAATTACCAATATACTAATTAGTTACTATTTCTTTCATGAATTACCTGATAACTGGACATATTTAGGTTTGTTTATCATTGTTCTAAGTGGCCTATATATTTCTAGAAGAGAATATTTGCTTACTCGTTCTAATTAATAGTAAATAAATAGTTACTAATATATAATCCAATACTTTAAAATATATTTTTAAACTATTGTAATTGTTATGTTTTTTATAATTATAAAAAATATAAATTAAGACAAATTATAAAATTAATAATTGTTATTTTAAATAGATAAAGCCAAAAATAACAATCTTAATAAAGAAAATAAACCATAATACTTAAAGTGTTTAATACCAATGATTTTATTGGCAAATTAAAAATAAAATTCAAACTTTTAATTTTAATAAGTTGATAGGGGAACAAAATTTAAAAAAATTCCATAAAATTTGACACTAAATTTAGCCTTGGTATCATTTAAAAGTAGAGCAATGCAGTTATAGAATATATGTTTTAAACAGCCATAGATGTGCTTTATTTCGTTATATCAAGATATATAGTGCAACTGAAGGGTGAATATTGCTGTTTGTGTTAAAATAAGCTTAAATATTAAAAAAACGTTGATTTTACTAGTGTTTTTGACCGTAAAATAGGCCAAAAAGCCACTAAATACAAACTTTTTCAGACTTCAATAAACTTAGTTTCCTTTTAATTCCACCTCTTCCTGAGTATCCACCAAGGCCTCCATCGGACCGAATTACTCTATGACAAGGTATTTTGGGGGCATAAGGATTTTTTCCGCATGCATTAGCTACAGCACGCGCTGATTTAGGGCTTTTTATAGCTATAGCTACTTGTTTATAGGTTTTAACAGTGCCTTTTGGTATAGTTTTAAGGTAATTCCAGACTTTTAATTGAAATTTAGTACCCTTCATCAATAAAAATTTAAAATAATGAAACATATTATAAAGAAAACAGTTAAAATTGAAAGATAAATAGTTTCGAGGGTTTTTCCAGATTTTTTATAATTAATAAAACTTAATATTGCAAATCCAAAAGATGTTATTAAAAAATATATCGGTTCAATTACTCCGTCTATGCCCATATTTAAATAATATTTCATACCCATTGTTCACACAATGTCATTAATTGTCCTTTAAATTATTAAATTATTTTATTTGACATTGTAGAATACTTGATATATTACTAACGATAATTAATTGTTATCATTAGTGATTGTATGAATGAGCTATCTACAGAACTTAAATTACTTCATGAGGAAACTATAAATAACCTCAAAAATTCTAAAGCAAATAACACGTTAAGAGCTTATAAATCAGATTTTGCAGACTTTGGAGCTTTTTGCGCTAGACATAATTTTAATTCATTACCAACAGATCCTAAAATAGTTTCATTGTACTTAACTCATCTTTCTAAAAAATCAAAAATAAGCACTTTAAGACGGAGATTAGTGTCAATTAGCATGTTCCATAAATTAAAAGGTCATTATCTAGACACAAAACATCCGATTATAATTGAAAATTTAATGGGAATTAGAAGGGTCGTAGGAAGTATTCAAAAAGGTAAAAAACCTATATTAATCAATCATTTAAAATTAATTATTAATGTAATAAATAATCAAAAAGTTGACCAATTAAAAAAACTAAGAGATAAATCAATAATATTAATTGGCTTTGGAGGTGGTTTTAGAAGAACTGAACTTGTTTCAATTAATTATGATGATTTAGAATTTGTTTCAGAAGGTCTTAAAATAAAAATTAAAAAGTCAAAAACTGATCAATTTGGTGAAGGAATGACTAAGGGGCTGCCCTACTTCACTAATGAAATTTATTGTCCAGTAACAAACCTTAAAAAATGGTTAGAAATTTCTAAAATTAAATCAGGACCTATATTTAGAAGATTTACAAAAGGTCTATCATTAAGTGACAAAAGATTAACAGACCAATCTGTAGTTTTATTGATAAAAGAATATTTGAACTTAGCAGGTATAGAAAATAAGAATTATTCGGGTCATAGTTTAAGATCAGGTTTCGCAACAGTCGCTGCTGAGTCGGGTGCTGATGAGCGAAGCATAATGGCTATGACAGGTCATAAAACAACACAAATGGTCAGAAGATATATAAAAGAAGCAAATATATTCAAAAATAATGCTCTAAATAAAGTTGAAATCTAATTAAATATTGATTCGTAAATAAAATCATAAATGGTTTCAGAAGCTAATTTATTATTTTTGTTCAATATGTTTAATTCATTTAAAATTTGTTTTTGATGATCTAATTGACTTTGATTAATTCTAAAAACATTATCATTAATAAATTTTTCAATTGAATTAATATTGTTAGATTTTTTTATAATTTTAAAAATTTTTTGTCCAATAACATTTAATGATGAATTGTAGTCAAAATTATCTTTAATTAAAAAACAATAAGGTTTATTAAGATATAAATATTCTGCAGTGAAAGAAACGCTGTCTAAAATTAGTGCGTCAGACTGAACAAATAGATCATGATAATCTACTTCAGATAGAATTGTATTTGATCCATTATTCCAGAAATTATAATAATCATCAGTTTTATGGTATCCCCAATCCTTATGCGCATAAAGCTTTTCCTTTAAAGCTGGATGAGGCTTGAAACAGAAATCAATCATATTTTTATATTTTATAGAAAGATTAATAAAATCTTTAGATAATTTCAGGAAGGTAGAAAAATAATTTTTTTTATTATCATGCTCAATAGTATGATGTGGAGCTAAAATTATTTTTTTATGAAATTTATTTTTCCATATAATATGACTATTACTATTAATTTTAAAATAATCACAACCTATATAATCTGAAATTAAAACATTCTTAGCATCGTAACTATTTTTTACGATTTTTAAATTTTCTTTAAATGGTAGAAATTGTTTCCACAAAAGCTTATGAAATAAAGTTCCACATTGTAGCTTATCGTTTTTATCAATAAATAAAGAATAAGGAGCATAACAATTTAGGCTATTTTTAAAATTGTAAATTGAATATCTAAACTTAGATTTTAAAAGTGTTCTTGAATAAAAAACAATATCAGGTTTAAACAAAAAATCTAAATTTTTCCATGATTTAGTGAATTCATCATAAGAAGAAATTAAATTTATATTTTTTTTACTAAATTGTACTTTATTTAAAAGATACTCATTATGATAATCTGCATTGTAATTTTCATCAGGTATAAAAATTACATGAACGTCAAATTTATCTTTATTATTAAAGATTTCAAATAATAATTGATATTTCCACTGTGAAATATGATTGACTAAAAATATAACTGATATTTTATTTTTAAATTTTAGAGATTTTAAAATATGATCATATCTTCTTTTATTAAAATTTAAATATATTTGATTATTTTTCAAAAAATTAGATAATTTATTCATAAATCAGAGAATTTAGTTATTAATTAATCTATCCCATTTCTTAAATATTTTTTTTGAATTATATTTTTTTGCATAAGCAATAGATGATTTCTTTAATTTATTTAATTTTAAATTATTCATATTAAATAATTTGATTATTGGTTTATTAATATTATTTATAGAATTAATTACATAGCCATTCTTATTATTTATTATTATTTCCTTTAGAGCAGTTTTGCCCAAAGATATTACAGGTAAACCAACTCTCATTGACTCAATTGCGTTTAGACAAAATGTTTCATCATAACCTAAGCAAACCATGCATGTAGATTTTTTATAATAATTAATTAATTTTTTTCTTTCTACTCTTCCATGAAAAAAGATGTTATTAAATATATTTTGATATTCTTTTTTAAGTTTAATTGAAAATAAATGTAATTCAGAATTTGGATATAATGGTCTAATTTTTAAATTCCACACGTTAATCAGATCTTGTAATCCTTTATCTCTCTGAACCGACCAAATAATTCTTTTTACATTTTGTTTTTTAAAAATAATTTTTTTTTGATTATTAAAAATTTTAGGTAAAAAATTTGGTATTACTAATCTTTTTTTGAAATTATATAATTTAGATGTATTATTATTTAAATATTTACTAACAAATACTGTTTCAATTTTATTTGATAATAGAGAGATTAATTGTTTTTTTCTAAAAGCTTTTTCAATTTGTAATTTATTGTGAAGCCAAAGAATGTTTCTTTTTGCGTAAACAGAACTAAAAATTTTTGCATCATTTGAACTTATAATAATATCCCATTTCTTATTTTTTATATTTTTATTTATTTTATTTATTAAAACAACATCATGTTCTTTTTTTAAATGATTAAAAAGATCAAAATTTAAAACTTCTATTCCACCTAAAGAATATTTTTTATTAAAATTTTGTTTCGTATTAACATTAATTAAAATTTTCATTTAAATAGATTTTAATCCCAAAGAAATCTTTCATAAGTTTTGATATTAAATGTTTTCATTAAGATAAAATTCGATACGATAGATGAATTAAAATATTTTAAATATTTTTTTTTACCATTTTTTGCAATTCTCCTTCTTTCATTATCATCTTTTTTATATTTTTTAATTTTTTCAATTAGATCACTGTAGTTTTTATATGTGACGATTTCATTTTTAGAAAAAAAATCTGAATATAGAGTTTTTTTATCAATTAGAGTAAGAAGTCCATTCCCCATTAACTGCGCCATTCTATCACTACTATAATATTTTATTGGTTTACCTCTGCTCAGATTTAAACCCATTTTAGAGTTTGATAGTTTTTTAATAAAATTATCGCTCCATATAGGCTGTTTTTCTTTAAAACCATAAAAATCAAAGTTGATATTTTTATTTTCTTTTATAAGTTTACTTAAAATTTTTTCTCTATCATCATACTTACCCTTTTTTAAAATCCCTCTATGTACACCATGGCTCATTGCAAAAAAAACATCATTTTGGCAATTTTTCTTATAATTTTCTAAAGTTTCAAATGCTGGATCTGCAGGATTTGGAATAAAAAAAGAATTTTTTAATTTAAAATCTAATGAATTTGGGTCTGTAGTAATAAAATTCGCATCCATAAAATCAGAGAATTTTAGTAATCTTTTTTTATTATTTAAATAATCGGGACCTGTTTTTGATACAGGATCTAAAAACCATTGAACAAACTTAACTTCTTTTTTTTTTTCTTTCATGTAATTAAGTGTATCAAGTGATGTATTATCAGCGTGTCCCATAACAATTATATCAGGATTAAAATTTTTAAAAGAGTTAATAATTTTATTATTTAATGTTTTAGATCCTTTTGGATCACCTAAGCTTTTATAATATGATGTTATATCTCTATCACTAATATTTAATACGTTGTGTCCTAATCTTATAAATCCATTATTAAATCGTTTTCCAGTATTATAATGTAAGCGACCATCAAATCTTTCGTTAAAATTAGTGATATGAAGAATTTTAAGATTTTTTAAGTTTTTAGTAGCAATGTTTATATTTTTCGAAATTGTATCGTATCTTAAGTTATCGATTAATCTAGAGGCATTTTCATTAGTTAAATTAAAATTTTTATATGACTCTTTTTGTAATTTTATTCTGTAAGATACATTTTTAATTAAGAAATCAATTTTATTAAATAAGTTTTTTTCAGTAATTTTTTTTAAAACTATCGCATGATTAGTTGTCTCAGTTAAACCTCCAGTATTAGATATTATTAATGCACATCCTCTACTTGCGGCTTCCAAACTAGATCTACCAAATGGTTCATCCCACATGGATGGTACAACAGAAATACTGACTTTTTTAAGTGTATTTAATATAAATTTATTATTTTTATATCCTAAGTGATACAAATTTTTGTGTTTGAAAGAAAATTTTTCTCTTGGCTCATCGCCAATTACAATACATTTCCAATCTTTGTATTTATTTAAAATTTTTGTGACAGATTTTCCAAAAATATCATATCCTTTAGATGAATTCAATTTTCCAACAAAAGAGATTATTTTTTGTTTTTTCTTAAAATCAATTTTTGTTGAGGATGTGGATTGATGAATAACAGTAATTTTACTTAAATCTACGTTTTTAGGTAAATTCACTAAAAATTGATTTTTAGACCAATTACTATTAAATACTATTTTTTCATTTTTATTTATTAAACTTAATCTATCTTGAACAGTAATAGAACCTTGCATTTTTAAGGGATCATTATGAAAAAAAAGAATTTTTTTAACATTTGTGATTTTATCTAAAGTGCTTATATAATGGGGTCTGTTATGTACTTCTATAAGATCTATATTATTTTTATCTATCAACTTTATAAAGTTATTTAAATATTGATTTGAAGTACTTGAAAAAAGTTTTTTTTTTAATGTGATATTAATATAATTTTTAAAAGTTTTTTTATTATACGTAGAGCCAAAAACTTTAATATTTTTTTTTAATTTACTAATTTGATTCGTATCATTAACAAAAATAGATACAGCTCCCGCTTTGTTTTTAGTAAAATTTTCTTTATAAGGAAGAAGAATACAAATTTGCATTTTTATATTTTATTAAGATATTCATTTTTAATTTTTTTTCTTTTTTTTACATCCTTTTTTAACATATATTCATTTTTCATAGCTAAAACTTTAGATTTATAGGCTTTTTTATATATTATTTCCCATTGTCTACCTCTTGTGAATTTAGCTCCCTTAGAGCTATTGTGTAATTTTAATCTGATACTAAGGTTTTTTGTATAACCTACATATGTAGGTTTTTTAGGATTATCTTTAGATAATAAAATATATACGTAATAAACCATTTTGGCGGTCCCTAGGGGAATCGAACCCCTCTTTCGAGGATGAAAACCACGTGTCCTAACCGATAGACGAAGGGACCAGAAGCTGTTTTTTATTGTAAATTAGATAATTAATCAAGTTAATCGTCAAATTTTTTGTTTTAGTTTTATTACTTTTTTTAGTCCTGAAGATTTATGCGTCACCAAAGTCTCTGAAATAAATTCATTATCATAAATCTCTATACCTGAAACTAGGTCACCATTGGTAATGCCGGTTGCACAAAATATAGAATCACCAGAAATAATCTCTTTTAATTCATATTTTTTTGAAAAATCGTTTATACCCATTTTTTTTGCTCTTTTTTTTTCATCCTCTGTTTCAAATAAAAATCGCCCTTGAAAACTACAATTAAAAGCATCTAATGCTGTAGCGGCTAAAACTCCTTCTGGTCCACCACCAATACCCAAAAAAATATCAACATTATGTTTATTTTCAGTTACTAATAATGCACCAGAAATATCTCCATCAGTAATTAATTTAATATTAACTTTTAATTCTTTTAAATCTCTAATTATTTCAACATGTCTTGGTCTATCCATGATACATGCTGTTAAATTTTCTGGTTTTTTATTTAAATAATCACTCAAATTATAAATATTTTTTTTGACTGAATTATCTAAATCTACAACACTTCTATCTTTTGATTTAGTTGAAATTTTTTCCATATAAGTTTCAGGGGCTTTAAATAAGTTATTTTTTTCAGCAATAGCTATTACTGATAAAGCACCAGGAAGATTATTTGCAGCAAAATTTGTACCTTCTAAAGGATCAACAGCGATATCAAAATCTGGGCCATTACTTTTTCCTAGTTTTTCTCCAATATATAACATTGGTGCTTCATCTAGCTCACCCTCACCTATTACTATCTCACCTTTCATATCTAGATTGTTTAAACTAAATCTCATAGAGTCTACTGCTGCTTTATCAGCTGCAATTTTATCTCCTTTTCCTACTTGATATGATGATGCTAATGCTGCATTTGATGTAACTTTAACAAATTGATCTATAAATTTTTTATCAATAGCCATTAAGCTTTTTCATCAATTAAATTTTCTTCATTAATCTTAGACTCAAATTCTCTTAAACGTTTATATACACTTGCAAGTTCTATAATGGTTGGCCAAGCTTTTAATATATATTGCATCGATCCTTCTACTCTTCCAAATGCTCTTATAATTTGCTGCATTACACCAAGTGTAACAGCTCCAGCAACTATTGCGGGAGCTAAAAAAACATAAGCGGATAAAACATTTGCTTGTAAATACGCTATTCTACCAATATTAAAATACAAATACCTAGCGTAACTTAAAAAATGAATGCTTCTTACACCATCAAATAATTCTTCAATTGTTTTAGGTCTGACTGATCCATCGTCTTCTGCAATTACAAGTATTTTTCTATAAGCTGCTTCTTTTTTCTGTAAATCGTACTCAACCCCAACTAATCTTAGAATAAAACCAAGCAAAATTAAAAAAATTGTTCCTCCAACAGACCAAATTAAAGCGCCCACTATTAATCCATAATCCCAGTCACCAAAAAAGAATATTGGTATTCCAATACTCAATCCAAATAAAATAGGCATAAATTCAACAAGTATCATTATAGCTTCAATTAAGCTTGTACCTAGAGACTCCATAATTCTTGAAAATTTAATAGTATCTTCTTGAACTCTTTGCGCAGCTCCCTCTATTTTTCGAGCTTTATCATAAACACTATGATACCATTCAACCATTGCTGTTCTCCATCTAAACAAATAATGAGAAGTAAAAAAACTTACCACAACTGCTACACCAACATACATTGCAGCTAAAGTTATAAAAGATAGTAAGCTTGACCAATACTCTTCTATTGTAATTGAGTTTGGTGCTCCTAAAGCTTTTTGAATCATATCATAAAATTCACCAAACCATTCATTGATTTTAACATCTATTTTAACTTGTATCCAAAGAGATGATAGAATGATAGCCGAACCTATCCATGACCAAAGAAACCAATTCTTTTGTGTGAAAAATCTAAACATAGATTATTTTAAAAAATTATCTGCGTAAGATTTCTTTACAGTTTTTCTTTTTCTAGGTTCAATTAATTCGAAATCTATTTTCCTTTTTTTTGCATAATTAATTGCTAATTCCTTTGAAGAAAATTCTAATTTTAACTCTGTATAAGTATCTGATGAACTTTCCCAGCCCATTAAAGGGTTTTTTGTTGGATCTTTTGTTTTAAATTCTAAAATCCATTTGTCATTTTTTGCTAATCCAGATTGCATTGGATTTTTATTTGGAATGTAAATAATAGCTTTTTTCATAAACGATGGTCGGAGTGGCAGGATTCGAACCTGCGACCCTCTGGTCCCAAACCAGATGCGCTACCAGGCTGCGCTACACTCCGATCCGAGTACTAATACAACAGTTATTGATAATTTCAATGTATAAAGAAGCCAAAATTAAAAGAAAATTGATTAAAATCTGGTATATAACAAAGCATGATTATTACTTGCCCTTGCAAAAAGAAACAATTCAAAATTGATAGTTCATTAATACCACAAGAAGGGCGAGAACTACAATGTGGTTCATGTGAAAGAGTTTGGTTTTACAGACCAAAAATTGAGAGCGAAACACCATTAACATTAAATGAAAATATTGAAAATAAAATAGAACCAACTATTGAAACAAATGACAAAAATCTAGAATTTAGCAAAAACTTACAGAAAGAAAAAATAACAGAACCTGAAATAAAAAACAAAACATCAAAAGAAATTTCAAAAAAGGTTAAAAATTTGGAAAATGAAAATAAAGGATCTAAATTTTTTTCTTATTTGATTGTATTTATAATATCAATTGTAGCACTAATTATTTTGTTAGATACACTAAAAACCCCACTAATTAATGTGTTTCCTGGATTAGAGATTGCTTTATTTAACCTTTTTGAGACATTGCAAGATATAAAACTATTTATTATAGACCTATTCTAATTTTTTATGATTAATTATATATCTAAACCTTTTAGATGGTTTTTTAAATTAGAAGCCGCAAGTGGACTAGTATTGTTGTTTGCTGCAATAATAGCTTTATTTATAAGTAACTCTGACCTAGCAGATTTATATTTCGATACTCTTAATAATTATGTATTCATTGGTATAAATAGTTTTGGATTAAAATTGTCAGTATTGCATTGGATTAATGATGCCCTGATGGCAATTTTCTTTTTTTTTGTAACCTTAGAAATTAAAAGAGAATTTTTACAAGGAGAGCTTTCAAATATAAAGCAAGCTTTATTACCAATAATTGGTGCTGTAGGAGGGATGTTAGTTCCAGCATTATTTTATGTTTTCGTAAATTTAGGTGATAGTGAAACTTTAAATGGATGGGCTATTCCTTCAGCTACTGATATTGCTTTTTCTTTAGGAGTTTTATCTTTGTTAGGTAAAAGAGTTCCTTTGTCTTTAAAAGTATTCTTAACTGCATTAGCTATAATTGACGATTTAGGAGCAATAGTAATTATTGCCCTATTCTACTCTGGGGATTTGAGTATTAAGTACTTAAGCTTAATGTTATTGGCTTTTATTGTTTTGTTATTAATTAATAAATTTAATATTAAAAAATTTCTTCCATACTTGGTTGTAGGTCTTTTCCTTTGGGATTTTACACATAATTCAGGAATACACGCTACTATTGCTGGAGTTTTATTGGCTATGACTATCCCTCATAGAAAAAAAGAAAAAGATTTTTCTTTGTTAATAAAAATCGAACATGCAATTAGTCCATATGTTGCTTTTGGAATAATGCCATTATTTGCATTTGCAAATGCTGGAGTATCTCTTGAAGGTTTATCTTTCGCTTCATTACTTGATAAGGTTCCTCTAGGAATCGTATTAGGACTATTCCTTGGTAAACAGCTAGGTGTTTTTGTATTCTCTTATGTCTCTATAAAATTAAAAGTAGCTCAAATGCCAAATGATACAAGTTGGTATAATTTTTACGGTGTAGGAGTGCTTACTGGGATTGGTTTTACAATGAGTTTATTTGTTGGAAATTTAGCTTTTGTTGAAAACATGCAATATATGGATGGAGTAAAAATTGGTGTATTAACTGGATCACTGTTATCGACTTTATTTGGTTATTTTTTAATACTGCTTACACCAAATAAACCTAGTAAATGAAAAAAGTAATAATTCTGATATCCATAATTATGTTTTTTTTTAAAACTGCAGCAACAGCTAACTACGAAAAAAAAATTTATGATTTAAGCATAGAAAGCATAACTGGAGAGACAATTAATTTTAAAGATTACAAAAATAAAGTTATTTTAATTGTTAATACAGCAAGTTATTGTGGATTTACAAAACAATACGATGAATTACAAGAATTGTGGGATTTATATAAAGAAAAAGGTTTAATTGTTCTTGGTGTTCCATCGAATTCATTTAATCAAGAAAAAAAAAGCAATGCAGATATTAAGGAATTTTGTGAAGTAAATTTTAATATTAATTTTCCACTAACAACCATAACTGAGGTTAAAGGTAATAATGCTCACGAACTTTTTAAATGGGCAAAAGAAAATCATGGTAAATCAGCTGAACCAAAATGGAATTTTCATAAAATTTTAATTAATAAAGAAGGTATTATTCAAGATACATTTGCATCTTTTACAAAACCTATGTCAAAAATAATAACCAAAGCTATAGAAAATATCTTATAAGTTTATAGTTAATCCATCATGTGCAGGAATAACATTTTTTGGTATTATTTTTTTAAGCGCTTTATAATCTAGCACTGGTGATAGGTTTGTAAGAACAGCTTTTTTGGGTTTGAATTTTTTAATTATAGCTAGTGCGGTTTCTAAATTAAAATGTGATGGATGAAAATTGTACCATAGACAATCAATTACTAGATATTTAAGATTTTTAAAATACTTATGATCTTTATTGTAAATTTTGCTCACGTCACTTATATAAGCCAGTTTTTTATTAATAATAAAACAATTTGATTTTACTTTACCATGTTCAACAATAATCGATTGAATACCAATTTTTTTATAATTATTTTTAATAAATATTTTTTTTTGTAATTTATTAAGTTTTAATGTTGCGGGGTATTCTTTTGAATAACTTTTAAATATATAAGAGAAAGAATTTTTAAGATATTTAGAAGTTTGGTTATCTGCATACACATTAATCGGTTTTCTACTATTTATATAAAAAGATCTTAAATCATTAATTCCATGTGTTTGATCACCATGCATGTGTGAAAAAAGTACTTTATTAATTTTTTTTATTTTATGACTTAAAAGTTGTTGTCGTAGATCAGGAGATGTATCTATAAGAATATTTTCATCTGTAGTTTTAATTAAAGCTGAACATCTTGTTCTATAATTTTTTTTATTATTAGGATCACAATTTCCAAAGAAACCATCTGGCCTTGGAACGCCCATTGAACTACCACAGCCTAAAATAATAAATTTCATTAATTTCAATTAAAAAATAGTTTATTAAAGTTATCTGTAGTTTTTTTTATAAGATCTTCTTTGGATATATTTTTAATTTCAGCTAATTTTGCAGCAGTAAAATCAATGAATGATGGTTCATTTTTTTTTCCTCTTTTAGGAACGGGTGCTAAAAAAGGACTATCAGTCTCAATTAAGATATTATCCATTGGGATAGATTTGAACGTATCTTGTAAATCCAATGAGTTTTTAAAGGTAATAATGCCACTTGCTGAAAAGAATGAATTTAAAGTCATTAGTTTTTCTGAGAATTCTTTAGACCCAGTAAAACAATGCATCAAAATTTTAAGGTTTTCATTTTTATATTCATTTAAAATCTCAAAAGTTTCTTTTTCGGCATCTCTTGAATGAACAATCAATGGAATATTGGTTTTTATGGATGCATCTATATGTTCTTTAAAACTTGCTATTTGCTTATCTTTTTCACTATTATTATAATAAAAATCTAACCCAGTTTCCCCAATACCAATAATTTTTGAGTTTTCATTGAGACTTTCAATGATTTGTTTTGAGGTAATAATATCTTTGGAGCTTTCATGAGGATGGATACCAATAGTACCATAGATCATCTCATCTTTATTAATTAAATCTTTTACTCTAGAAAAACTTTCAAACGAAGTTGAGATTGTTAGTAATTTTTCTATACCTATATCTTTTGATCTTTGTATTACGTTAGCTAAATCACTTAATAATGGTTCATGATCTAGATGACAGTGTGAATCAATCATTTTTTTTTTCTATTTTTTTAAAAAGTATATCTATTTTATTAATATTATTACCTTTTGTTAAATACTCATTATTAGAAACTAAATCTAATTTTATATTTTTTTCATTTATGGCAAAAATCTTTAATGCATTTAAAGAAGTTTCGGGAATAATTGGATATAATAAAAAACTTATTTTTCTAACAATTTCCAAAGTAGTGTATACAATAGTATTTAATCTAATTATATCGTCTTTCTTTTTCCATGGTTCTTGATCATTAAAATATTTGTTAGCCTCAAAAAGTGAATTTACAATATAATCAATGTAAAAATTAATATTTTGATTATCAATTTGAGACCTAATTTTATCTAAATTATCTTTATACTTATTTAATATTAATAAATCGTCATCATTAAATTTAATTTCTGCTGGAATTTTTCCATCACAATTTTTTATTGCAAAAGCAGTTACACGCTGACATAAATTTCCATAATTGTTAGCTAAATCACTATTGATACAATCTTCTAGTCTTTCTTGAGATATATTTCCATCATTACCAAAAGAAACTTCTTTAATTAAGTAGTATCTTAAAGGATCTAGACCATACTCTTTAATTATTTCAAGTGGATCAAGAATATTTCCTTTAGATTTAGACATTTTTTCTTCTCCTGATAATATCCATCCATGCCCATAAACTTTCTTTGGCAAATCAATTTTTGCTGCTAATAAAAATGCAGGCCAATAAACAGCATGGAATCTAAGTATATCCTTTCCAATTAAATGTATTGAGGCTGGCCAAAATTTTTTAAACAAATCATCATTTGTATTAGGATAGTTTAATGCACTCAAATAATTTGTTAAAGCATCCAGCCAAACATATATCACGTGGTTTTTATTATTTGGAACAGGTATGCCCCATGAAAAACTTTTTCTACTAACAGAAAGATCTTTAAGACCACTTTTTACAAAACTAATAACTTCATTTTTTCTAGATTGTGGAGCAATAAAATCTGGATTAGCTTCATAATAATCTAATAACGGTTTTTCCCACTTTGAAAGTCTAAAAAAATAAGATTCTTCTTCGATCCATTCAACAGGAGATTTTGATGAGATAGCAATTTTTTTTCCATCTAATTCCTCAATTTCGTCTTCATTATAAAAGGCTTCATCTGATACTGAATACCATCCAGAGTAGTTTGATAAATATATATCATCATTTTTCTCAAGTTCATTCCAAAGATGTTGAACTGTTTTTTTATGTCTAGCTTCTGTAGTTCTAATAAAATCAGTATTTGATAAATTCAAAATATTCGAAAGATCTCTAAAGGTTTGACTAATTTGATCACAAAATAATAGAGGCTCCTTCCCTGCTTTTTCAGCAGATCTTTGAATTTTCAATCCATGTTCATCAGTACCAGTAAGGAAATGAACCTGATGATCATCAATTATTTTAAATCTTGCAAAAAAATCTGCAACAATACTTGAATATGCATGACCCATATGAGGCTTAGCTGATGGGTAGTATATAGGTGTGGTAATATAATAAGTTTTATCCATTTAGTATTTTATCCTCAAATTCCATAAACAATGTTTCCTCATCTAAATTATAAGTTCTAGTATTGTTAATTTTTTCTAAAAAATAATGGTATGACTTTAATAAACTAATATTTTCAATAGATATATTGTTTCTAAAATAAAGTTCAATAAAAGAATAAATGATTTCAATAATTGATTTATCTTTTTTATAAATTTTATCTTTAATAATTGTTTTTAGTGTTGTGTTTAAATCGAAATTAACAAGATCTAAGCCATATTCTACAGATATCTTAATTAATTTAAATAATTTTCCAGGAGTTGCATAATAATCAAATAACTTATTATTAATAATAGTACTTATGTCATCGTTTAGTAGTTGATTAACAATTCTAATAGACTGATCTTTTGTTAAAAAAACTTTGAAATTTAAACATCTGGATTTAAGAGTTGGAAGCACTCTTTTATTGTTATTAATTAAAATAAAATTTATATTTTCATTAGGTTCTTCTAAAATTTTTAATAAAGCATTAATAGAATTTAAGTTTAATAATTCAATATTATCAATTAAAACAAATCTTTTTTTATTATTAAATGAGGATTTGTTTAAATTTATTATCAATTCCCTAATTTGATTTATATCAATATTTTTCTTTTCTTCTAAGACATCAATTAAGTAAAAATTTGGGTTAGATTTATTTAGTATAAGTTTATATGACTTATTATCTGGATTAATTTTATTATTTTCATAATCGTAGGGATGTTCTTCATTTTCCGACAACACAAAATTAATTAAATGATATGCTAATGTTGATTTTCCAATACCCTTTTCACCAGATAAAAGAATTTTATTAGGCAAAGTGTCGTTTTTGGATAATTTATATAATTGATTAAAAATTTTTTTGTGCTCAAATAAATTTATTTGAGTTAGGGGATTTAAATTCATTTAATTAATTTTTTAATTTGGTTTATTATTAAATCTTCATTTTTTTTTATATCTAAATTAGAATCAATTATTTTGCATGATTTTTTATTATATTTAGCTAATTTTAAAAAACCTTTTTGAACTTTGTTATAAAAATTCATATCAAACTGATCATATCTATTTAAAGTTTTTCTATTTTTCAATCTTTGAAATAGATTTTTTTTATTTACAACATTAAGAAAAGTAAAGTTGACTTTAATGTTTTTTAATAGAAATTTGTTTATTATGTTTATAATTTTTAAATCAACACCCATACCATAATGTTGATATGCAATAGTTGAATCTATAAATCTATCAATCAAAATAATTTTTTTTTTGTATGATTTTTTTATAAGATTTATGTTTTCACTACGAGCTGCTAAATATAAAAGTAAATCAGTATTTATGTTAAAATTAGATTTTTTATTTAAAATTAATTTTCTTATTTTTTCCGAATTGAGACTTCCACCTGGCTCTCTTATCTTTATATAATTAATTTTTTCTTTATCTAAATATTTAGATACTTTATTTATATGATGAGTTTTACCACTACCCTCTATACCCTCAAAAACAATGATGGGTTTTTTAGACATCACCCCAAATTAAGTAATTTATTGATTTTATTAATCTTGTAAAAAAATTAACTTTTTTAATTTCTTTCGATGAAAGTAAATCATACTCACCAACAAGCTCTTGATCATAAATAACTCTTAGAGTAGCTATTTTTTGATCTTTTTTAATCGGTGCTTCAACTGGTCCATCATATTTAACAGCAACCTTTAAAAGTTTTTTTTTCGCTTTTTTGATTGTTTTATAAATATTTTCCTTAGTGTATGCTTCCACACTATTCTCTTTTCCCAACCAAATATTAATTTTATGTAATGGTTTGTTGGCTTTAGCTATTTCTACAAGATCATAATTAGTAAGACCAAATGTAAGTAATTTTGTGCTCTCTTTAGATCTAGAATTTTTTGAATTAAAACCACTTCCAACAGCAATCAATCTTCTGCCATTTCTATCTATTGATGACGCTAAAGAGTATTTTTCAACAGCTAAATAACCAGTTTTTATTCCATCTGCTCCAAGATTTTTATAAAGCAAAGGATTTCTGTTTCCTTGTGTTATTGGATCACCTCCTGTTCTATCCCACGTAAATTCTTTTTCAGCAAACATTTTGTAAAATTCAGGATGTTCTTTAATTAAATATCTAGACATTTTTAAAATATCTCTTACTGTTGAATAATTGTCAGGGTCATTTATTCCAGATGAATTAGAAAAGTTTGTATTATCCATCTCTAATTCTTTTGCTTTGGCAGTCATTAAAATTGCAAATTCTTCTTCAGTACCTGCAATGCCTTCAGCTAATGCAATACACGCATCATTACCAGAAGCAACGATAATACCTCTTAATAAATTTTCTACAGAGACCTGATCGCCAACCATTATAAACATCGAAGAATATCCTGATGTAGATAGTCTCCAGGCTCTCTCTGATATTATAAATTTTTCATCTAAACTAAGATCACCTGATTTTATTAGATCAAAAGCAATAATTGCTGTCATTATTTTTGTCATAGAAGCCGGATAAATTGAAATATCTGGCTCTTTTTCATAGAGAATTTCTCCTGAATGATAATCTTGCAATATTGCAGTTCTTGCCTTTACATCAAAATTAGCTTTTGAAACACTTGCTAATGAAAAACTAAAAAAAATTATAATTAATAATATTCTAAACATCTTTTAATATCTCTATATTTTCAAAATTTAATACTTTTATTTTGTTAAATGATTTTTCTAGTTTTTTTATATCATTAAATGGACCCAATAATACCCTATATTTAGTTTTAGATAATTTCTTAATTACAGATTTTTTTATATTTGTCTCATCTTTTATTCTATTAACCATATTTTCTGCTGAGTCTCGGTAATAAAAATCTGCAATCTTTATTGAATATAAAAATTTATGTTTTTTTATTTTAACTTCTTTATCTTTTTCTTTACCCAGGTTATCTATAGTAATTCCATCTACAGGGGCTTTTTCAGCTACGTTTTTCTCTTCATCAAAAGTCTTTGCTTTTTTAGCTACAAATGTTGAGCTTTTTGAGATTAAAACAAGATCGATATAAGGTTCTTTAGTGTCAAGTGATAACTCATCAGCAATTCGTTGGGTTATTACAGAGTTGTAAAAAGATGAGAATTTAACATTATTTGAGATCACTTCAGCTATAATTGATTTACCATTAACAGGATTGGTAATTTTAACAAATGAATTTTTTTTAATTTTATTATGAAAAATTAAAAGAGATCTATTATCAATTTTTTTAGATATTTTTTTTTCTTTTTTTAATTTGTTATCATAAATTAAAGCAAATCCGGTATTACTATACTTTTGATCGCTAATATAAACTAAGTTTTTATTATTTTGATCAAATTGATTACATGCAGTTAAAAAAAGTATGGAAATAATTAATATGTATTTTTTAAAGTTCATTTTTAAATTTATCTTTTAATGTACAAACGGCTAAAGCAAATCGTAATGATCTATTCCATTTTAATATTATCTCATAGTTATTAAATACGATATATGCTGGATTTAAAGTTTCGGCATCAGGTATGATATCTTTATCTGGAGTTATAATAGCTACCTTTAACGAATTGTACTTGCTATCTATTTGATCATTATTTTTAATAAATTTTCTAAAATATTTTAATTTTTTTTTATCATGAAGTCTTTTTGCAGAAATATTCAAATATTTACTTGGTATATTCTCTGATAAATCAATTCTATAAAAGCAAGGATTCTCACTTTCCCAACCTATTTGATTTAAATAGTTTGATGCAGAAGCATATGCATCATTATTATTTTTTAAATCTATATATCCATTGCCATCATGGTCAATTGCATAATTTTTCATTGTTGATGGCATAAATTGAAAAAAACCAAAAGCACCTGCCCAAGATCCATATAACGTTTTATAATCTATTTGTTCATTTTCAATTAGTCTCAAAAGAATTAATAATTCGTTTGTAAAAAATTCTGATCTTCTTTTGTCAAAACTTAAGGTTGCCAAAGAGGATAAAATATCCATTTTACCAACATAAGTTCCAAAATTAGTTTCTATTCCCATTAGAGCTAATAGTAACTCTCTCTCTATATTAAATTCGTTTTCAACGTTATTGATTAACGTTGAATTTTTTTCATAGAATTTTTTACCCAACGAGACTTTTTTTGATGATGTTCTTTTTGAAATATAAGTTTTAGTATCCTCGTAAAATTCAGGTTGATACCTATCATATTTTATTACATCTGATAAAAATTTGGTATCAGACATAACTATATCAAATGTTTTTTCTGAAATATTGTTTTCTAAAGCTATTTTTTTAAAATTTAATTTCCAATTTTCAAATTCTTTATTGATATCAGCAAATGAAAAATTAATAGAAATAAAAATAAAAAATAAAAAAATATTAATTAGTTTCATGTAAATCTTTCAAATATATAATTACAGCAATCCAAATAAAAATAAAACTAACTAATTTTGTTATTGAAAAAGGCTCGTTGTAATAAAAATACCCTAATAAAAACTGAAAAGTAGGAGTTATATAAAATATCATGCCAGCGGGACCTAAACCACAGAGTTCAACTCCCCTAACATATAAAAATAAAGGTATGACAGTCATAGGTCCAGCAAGATAAATAAATAGCATCATCGATGGATCGGAAAATTGAAAATCATTATATCCTTTGCTTGCTATAAAATAAAAAACTATAAGTGCAAATGGCAATATAAATAAACTTTCGATAAGAAGGCCTATATCAGTATCAACATTTATTTTTTTTCTAACAAGATTGTAAAACCCCCAACTTAAAGCAACAATTAAACCAACCCAGGGCAATGATTTAATGCTTACTATTATTAAAAAAAGAATTGATAAAATAACTAAGAGAATTGAAAAGATTCTTTTTTTATTAAGATTTTCCTTAAAAAAAAGATAACCTAGCATTACACTTAAAATGGGCATTATAAAATACCCAAAACTTGCATCTATAATTCTATTTGTTGCTATAGCATATATCCATACACCCCAATTTATAAAAATTAAAAATCCTGAGATAAATAAATAAAATAAATTTGATTTATTTTTTACAATGTTAAAAAAAACATTCCATTTAGAGAAAAAAAAAGTAGTCAGAATTAAAGTAAACGCTGTCCACAAACATCTATGAACTACTAATTCAATATGCCCAATATAAGCGATATATTTAAAATAAATTACACCAAAAAATCCCCACCAAAATGATCCAAACCCAGCAAGTAATAAGCCTTTGTTAAATTCTTTATTCATAGGAAAGCATGATGCTTTAAATTAATAAGTTTATTAGACTATTTTATGGTTGAATTAAATAATTATAATTATAAAACCTTGCTCATGGAGAGATGGCTGAGCGGTTGAAAGCACCGGTCTTGAAAACCGGCAAAGGGGCAACTCTTTCCTGGGTTCGAATCCCAGTCTCTCCGCCATCATTTTTGTGTATAGTTAAAATTTTTATATAAGAAATTAATATTATTATTTTCAAATTCAAAATCGGTTTTAAAACCATTATAAAAATTATACAAATTAGTGTCATCAATATTCAGTAGCTTTTCTAAATCAAGAAGATCATTTTCATTTAAATTATTTATATATTCTTTTGTAAATGCCCCCAAAAGATTATCCATTTCTTTTGTGCCTCTATAATTAGATCGGTAAATAATTTTTTTTTTTAATTCATCTATGTTGATCATAATAATTAGAATATATTAGTAATTAATGAATAATAAAACAAATTATGAATATTTATTGTCAGATTTAAGTTCTTTAAAAGGTGTGGGAACTAAAACAAAAAATTTATTAAAGAAGAAAAATATTAATAATTTATTTGATTTACTATGGAAACTACCAAAATCTTATACAGATAGAAGCTTATCATCAAAAATAAAAGATTTAAAAATTGGTGAAATACAAACAGTAACTATAATTCCTCAAAAGTATAATTTCCCACGTATAAGGAAATTACCAAATAGAGTTTTATGTAGTGATCAAACTGGTGAAATAGATTGTATTTTTTTTAATAGTTATGAAGGATACATAAAAAAAATACTTCCACTGGGTAAAGAAATTACTGTTAGTGGTAAAATAGGTTATTTTAGGAATAAATACCAAATTACAAATCCAAAATATGTTTCTGAAGACTCTTCTTTAATCAAGCAAACTCATAATAAATACTCATTAACTGAAGGTATTTCTGAAAAATTATATAATAAAATCTTAAATCAAATAATCAATGATTTACCAGTTTTTAATGAATGGCACTCTAAAAATATTTTATCTAAATTCAAAAATATAAGTTGGAATAGCTCAATTAAAGAACTTCATAAACCTGAAAATATTGGAAATTATAAATCAAATTTCTATCAAAGACTTGCTTTTGATGAAATATTTTCAACATTTCTTGTTAATTCTGAAATAAGAAAAAAAATAAGAAAAATAAAAAAAAAAAATAAAGTTATCAATTTAAATAAACAAAATTCTATAACTGATAAATTAGATTTTTCTCTTACCGATGATCAACAAAAATCACTTAACGAAATAAACAAAGACTTAAGTTCATCAAATAAAATGTTTAGACTTTTGCAAGGAGACGTTGGTAGTGGAAAAACAATAGTGTCTCTTTTAGCAGCAATAAATAGTATAAATTCTGGTTTCCAGGTTGCTTTTATGGCTCCTACGGAAATTCTAGCAAGACAACATTTTAATCTAGCAAAAAAATTATTTCCTAAAAATATGAATATAGCTCTTATTTCTGGAAAATCAGAATACAAGGTAAAAAAAGAAATACTTCAAAGATTAGAAAATAATAAAGTAGATATTATTTTTGGTACACATGCTATTTTTCAAAAAAAAATAATTTTCAAAAAATTAGGATTAATAATTATAGATGAACAACATAAGTTTGGAGTAAATCAAAGAAAAAAATTGTCAGACAAAGGTGGATCAAATTGTGATGTGTTATTAATGACAGCAACACCTATACCAAGAACTCTAACAATGACAATTTATGGTGATATGGATATTTCAATAATTAGAGAAAAACCTAAAAATAGAAAACCAATTAAAACATATAGTAAATTAGAGGTTAAAATTGAAGATGTATTAAAATTTATAAAAAAAGAAATTAACTTAGGAAATCAAATTTTTTGGGTTTGTCCATTAATTGAAGAATCTAAAAAATTGGATCATACATCGGCTGTAAAAAAGTATGAATATTTAGAGAACAAGTTTCCAAATCAAGTTTGTTTGCTTCATGGAAAAACTGATATAGATGAAAAAAATGAAATTCTAAACAATTTTTTAAATAATAAATTTAAGATTTTGGTTTCTACAACAATTATTGAGGTTGGGATAGATTTTCCGAATGCAAATACGATTATAATTGAAAACGCTAACAAATTTGGTTTATCTCAACTTCATCAATTAAGAGGTAGAGTTGGTCGTGGAGATAAAGACTCTACATGTATATTAATGTTTAAATCAAATCTAAGCGAAAACGCAAAAAAAAGAATAAAAATTTTAAAAGACACTAATGATGGTTTCTTAATATCTGAAGAAGATATGAAATTACGAGGGTTTGGTGATATTTTGGGATTTAAACAAAGTGGTGTAAAAAATTTTAAGTTAGCAGATCCAATTCAGAATAGTGATCTTTTCTTATTAGCTGAAAAAGAAATGAGAAGAATAGAAAAATCAAATGAAGATATAAGTAAATTCAAACCTTTGATAAAATTGTACGATAAGGCTGATATAATAAACGATATCGTTTAAGATTTTTTTGTTGAGGTACCCGCTGACACTATAAATTTGGAAGCTTCTTCAAAAGACATATTTAAATATATAACATCTTCTACCGGAAACATTAATAAGAAACCACTTGTTGGGTTTGGTGTGGTTGGAACGAAAACATTAATTAAATTTTTGCCAGTTTTTTCTGCCATCTCTCCTTTGTTTTCTTTTGTAGCAAATCCAACGGCCCAAACCCCTTTTCTGGGATATTCGATCAAAACAACACTCTTTTTACCATCATCTTTTTTTGAAAAAGTTTCAGTCATTTGAACAATTGCTGAATAAACAGTTCTCAAAAAAGGAATTCTTTTAAACAAATCATCAATTAATTTCAGAATTCTTCTTCCAAAAAATGATAAAGACAGGCCACCAACGATTGTAATAAGTAAAATTGAAATTACAATTTCAACGCCAGGTATATTAAAAGGTAAATAACTATTTGGATTAATATTTTTTGGAATTAAGTTTGAGGATATTCCTATTAAAATTTTAGTTAAATATAAAGTAAAACCTATTGGTATTAAAACAACAACACCAGCAATAAAATAATTTCTAAGTGTTAAAGAAAATGATTTTTTATTAGTTTTTTTAGCCATAAAATTAACTGTAACTAGCGTAAATCACAAACAATATTGAAATAATAAATAATACTATTAATATTTTATTGTTAAGATTCATGTTAAACTACTATTATCAAATTTTATAGTTATGAATAGAAGAAAATTTTTATCTTATATGGGTTGTGGATGTGGAAGTTTATTATTATCTTCTTGTACCACTGCACCTATAACTGACAGAAAACAATTAAAAATTGTCTCTGAGGCTAAACTTAATGCCCAAGCAGCAGCTATTTATGAAAGAATAAAAGAAAAAGAAAAAATGAGCGATGACACAAAAACTCTTGATGAAATTAAAGAAATTGGAAAAAGGATGGAAGATTCAATTTCTGAGTATTTTTACAGGGCTGGTTTACAAGATCCTACTCTAGATTTTGAATGGGAATATATATTAATAGATAGAAAAAAAGTAAGGAATGCATGGTGCATGCCTGGTGGTAAGATAGCAGTTTATACTGGAATACTTGAAGCTACAAAAAATACAGATGGGTTAGCAGCTGTAATGGGACATGAAATAGCTCATGCTGTTGCAAAACATTCTGTAGAAAGAGCTAGTAGAGCAACACTTGTTAACACAGGAACACAGTTAATAGATATTTTTAGTGGAGGAAAATTATCACAAGTTAATAGAACAACAGGAATTAACACAGTTGGTTTAATAACACAATTAGGTCTATTAAATCCTTTCAACAGAAAGCAAGAGAGTGAAGCTGATTATTTGGGTATGATTTTCTCTTCTTTGTCAGGTTATGATATAAGAGAAACTGTTAAGATATGGGAAAGAATGAAAAAACTAAATAAAGGCAAGGAACCACCTGAATTCATGAGTACTCATCCTTCATCGGATAATAGAATAAAAGATTTAAATGAAAAAATGAATGGAGTGATTTTGGATTATCCTCCACTAGATATAAGCTAATTCAATTAGTGGTGAGCCCTGATGGACTCGAACCATCGACCCATTCCTTAAAAGGGAATTGCTCTACCAACTGAGCTAAGGGCCCCCAAATTATTCAAATTGAATAGTTGTTATATACATAATTATTTTATTTTTTCAAATGTCAATTTGAACTAAAAATTCTATAGCTGTTACAACTTATCAATGTATTTATCATGAAATTGATTGAAAGTGCCTTCATTGATATTATTTCTAATTGAAGCCATTAATTCTTGATAAAAATTAATATTGTGAAGGCTAAGCAGCATAGATGCTAAAATCTCATTTGTATTAAATAAGTGATTTAAATAGTTTTTTGAATACCTATTTAAATTTAAATTGTCACAACTAGGATCTAGTGGGGTATTATCATTTTGATATTTATTATTTTTTATATTGATTCTTCCTTGCCAAGTAAAAGCCAAACCTGTTCTTCCAGATCTTGTTGGTAAAACACAATCAAACATATCGATACCTCTTTTTACTGCACCCAATATATCAGATGGTGTTCCAACACCCATTAAATAATGAGGTTTTTCAGTTGGTAAAAATTCTTTAATAACATCTAAGGTTGAAAACATTTCATTCTGAGTTTCTCCAACAGCTAAACCACCAATCGCATATCCATCAAAACCAATTTTCATAAGTTCTTTTAAAGATTTGAGCCTTAGATCTTTGAACAAACCACCCTGAACGATACCAAATAAAGCTTTATGAGGATTTTTACCAAATGCTTTCTTTGATCTTTCGGCCCAATAAATAGAAAGATCCATAGAATTTTTTATTATTTTGTAATCATTAGTTTTCTTAGGGCATTCATCCATAATCATTACGATATCTGAATTTAAACCTAGTTGTATTCTAATGCTCTCTTCTGGACTTAAATAAAATTTTTTACCATCAACATGAGAGTTAAAAATAGCACCCTTCTCCCTGTCAATCTTATTTAATTTTGAAAGAGACATAACTTGAAAACCACCTGAGTCAGTCAAAATAGGTAAATCACAATTCATAAAATGATGAATACCTCCAGCTGATTTAATTCTTTCAACACCTGGACGTATCATTAAGTGGTAGGTATTCGAAAGTATGATTTCAGAGCCTGTTTTTTTAATATCATCTATTGTGCAAGCTTTTACTGTAGCTTGAGTCCCAACAGGCATAAATGCTGGAGTATGTATATTTCCGCGATGAGTCTCTATTAAACCACACCTAGCAAATTTATCTTTTTTTAAAACGTTAAAGGCAAATTTTTTTAATGCCATTAAAAAAATTATTGAGATTTGAAACTAATAATTTTATCTGGGTCAGTAACAGCACCATTATTGTTTTGGTCACCTCTTTTGATTTTATCAACAAATTCCATTCCTTCTATTACTTTTCCAAAAACTGTATATTGACGATCTAAAAAAGGAGCTGGCTGAAAACAAATAAAGAATTGACTATTTGCACTATCAGGGTCTTGGGCTCTTGCCATTGACAAAGTTCCTCTATCATGTGGTAAACTATTAAATTCTTGCTTTAAATCTGGGAAGTCAGACCCACCCATGCCCGCTCTTCTAAGATCAAAATCTTTAGACTCTGAATTACCAAATTTGACATCTCCTGTTTGAGCCATAAATCCATCTATAACTCTGTGAAAAACGACGTTATCATATTTACCACTATTTGCTAATTCCTTAATTCTTTTTACATGATTTGGAGCAACATCTTTGAATAATTCAATTTTAACATTGCCATCTTTTAACTTTAATATCATTATATTCTCCTCAGCTATTGATTGATTAGTAATTAAAAAAAACAAAATCAGTATTTTAATAAAAATTTTATTCATATTTATCTTTTAATGATTTAATTGTGCTTTTTGTAGTAAATTTTTTTATATCACCTTTTAATTTAACAATCTCTTTAACAAATTTCGATGAAATAATTTGATTTTCTACATCAGACATTAAAAAAATTGTTTCTATATTTTGGTTCAATTTTCTGTTCATACCAGCTAACTGAAACTCGTATTCAAAATCAGATACAGCTCTTAATCCCCTTAAAATTATGTTTGATTTATATTTTTTACATAAATCTGTAGTTAAAGATCCAAAAGAAACAACTTTTATTTTTTTTCTATTTAACTTTAGATCTTTAAATAAAGCTTTATTTACTATTTCTATTCTTTCATCAGAACTAAATAAATAATCTTTGTTACTTTCATCTGATACACCTATTACTATCTTATCAAACAATTTTAATGATTTTTTTATTACATCTATATGTCCAAAAGTAATTGGATCAAATGTTCCAGGATAAATTGCTATTTTACTCATCAAATTAAATTATCATCAATTTTAATTGCCGAAACAACTTTTTCCTCTCCTGATAACTTAATTATCCTAACACCTTGGGTATTTCTGCCAGCAGTTCTAATTTCTTTAACCGCAACTCTTATAACCCTACCTTTATTAGTAGAAATTAAAATTTCATCACCTTCAAAAACAGGAAAGGATGAAGTAATATTTCCATTTCTTGGTGAATTTACTATTCCTATAATGCCTTTACCACCTCTGTTAGTAACTCTGTAATCAGTATGAGAAGTTTTTTTCCCATAACCATTTTCACTTATTGATAAAACAAATTTTTCTTTTGCTTTTATTTCAAATTTTTCATCTTTTGATTTTTTTCCGTTTTTATTAATTTTATCATTATCAATAACTGACAAAGATACTATTTGATCATTTGATGCTAACTCTATTCCCTTAATTCCTTTAGAAGATCTGCCTTTAAAAACTCTTAACTTTTTTGCTTCAAATCTAATACATTTTCCAAATCTTGTACTTAAAATTATATCCTGATCATCTTTACAAATTTTAACACCTACAATTTTGTCATTATTATCTAATTTCATCGCAATTTTTCCAGATGCATTAATTGATGAAAAGTCTTCTAAACTATTTTTTCTTACTTTGCCATGAGCAGTAGCAAATATAATTTGATAATTTTTTAAATCTGTTTCATCTTCTGGCATTGGCATAATTGAGCTTATTGCTTGATGACTCTTTAAAGGTAAAATATTAAATAAAGACTTGCCTTTAGATGACGATGAACCCTCTGGAATTTTCCATGCTTTGATCTTGTAAACTAAACCCTCGGTAGAAAAGAAGAGTACTGAAGTATGAGTATTTACAGATAATGTTTGAACCACAGAGTCTTGATCTCTTGTTGTTATACCTGACTTTCCTTTACCACCTCTTTTTTGTTTTTTTACTCCATCTAAAGAACCTCTTTTTATATATCCTTGTAATGTAACTGTAATTATTACAGATTGTTTTTGAATAGTTTCTTCAATATCGTAATTTAAAACAGCATCTATAATTTTAGTTCTTCTTGGAATAGCAAATTTCTCTTTAATATTTTTTAACTCTTCACTGATTACTTTTAAAAGTTCTTTTTTTGATGAAATAATCTTTTTATATTTAGTGATTAGTTCAGCTAGTTTTTTAATTTCAACTTCGATTTCATTTATTCCTAATGCAGTTAATTTTTGAAGCCTTAATTCTAAAATGGCTAAAACTTGTGGATCAGATAAAGAATAAAGATTTTTACCTTTTTTTCCTTCTACTAAAGAAATTAATTTTTGAGATTTATTTATTTTCCATTTAGTTTTTAGAATTGATATTTTAGCATCATCAGGCGTTTTAGATGATCGAATAATTTTTATTATTTTATCAAGATTTTCAACCGATACTGATAATCCGATTAATATATGTGCACGCTCTTCAGCTTTTTGAAGATCAAATTTAGTTTTCTTAATAACCACATCTTCTCTAAAAGTTAAAAAATTGGATAAAAAATCTTTTAAAGTACACGTTTGAGGTTTTCCCTCAACTATAGCTAAAGTATTAAAACCAAAAGAACTTTCTATTTGAGTGTTTTTATATAATTGTCTCTTTATAGTTTCTGGTTCTATACCGTTTCTTAAATCTATTGCTACTCTAATACCTTCTCTGTTCGACTCGTCTCGAATATCTCTTATACCTTCTATCTTTTTTTCTCTTACTAACTGAGCTATCCTTTCGTTTAAAACGGATTTGTTAACTTGATACGGTATTGATGTTATTACCAGTCTTTCACGACCATTTTTTTGTTGTTCAATTGAGATTTCACCTCTTATCTTAAAGGACCCTCTTCCATTATTATACCCTTGTTTAATTATATCTTTTCCTATAATTACACCACCAGTTGGAAAATCTGGACCAGGTATATGTTTCATTAACTCTCTAATTTTAATATCTTTATTATCTATTAAGGCCAAAGTGCCATCAATAATCTCACCTAAATTGTGAGGGGGTATACTTGTTGCCATACCTACAGCGATACCACCAGCTCCATTTACTAATAAATTTGGAAACTGTGCTGGTAAAACACTAGGTTCTTTCTCAGTTTCATCGTAATTGCTTTTAAAAGTAATTGTATTTTTTTCAATATCATCAATCAGAAATTGAGAAACTTTTGACAAACGAGTTTCGGTATATCTCATTGCTGCAGCAGGATCACCATCTATAGAACCAAAATTTCCTTGGCCGTGAACTAAAGGTAGGCTCATAGAGAAATCTTGCACCATTCTAACTAACGCATCATAAACAGATTGATCACCATGAGGATGATATTTACCAATAACATCCCCAACTATTCTAGCAGATTTTCTAAATTGTTTAGACCAATCATATCCGCCTTTGTACATTGCATATAAAATTCTTCTATGAACAGGTTTTAACCCGTCTCTTACATCAGGAAGTGCACGACTTACAATTACACTCATTGCATAAGAAAGATATGATGAGCTCATCTCATCATGCATTGAGATTAATTTTATATTTTTATCTTTAAACTCTTCGGTATTTTTCATAGAAATTAAAATGGAATTTCATCATCCATATCTGACACTTGTGAAGAATCCTCAATGTTATTTTGTTGAGTTGTATCATTTTGAATTCCACCACCTGAATTACCTCCACCCAACATTGTCAGTGAAGAATTATATCCTTGTATAACTATTTCAGTTGAATATTTGTCTTGTCCCGATTGTTCATCTTTCCATTTTCTTGTCGTAAGTTGTCCCTCTACATAAACTTGTGCACCTTTTTTTAAATATTGTTGAACAACATTTACTAAACCTTCGTTAAATACAACTACACGGTGCCACTCTGTTTTTTCTTTTCTTTCACCAGTGTTTTTGTCTTTCCAGGATTGACTTGTTGCAAGGCTTAATCTGGCTACACTTTTGCCATTCACCATCTGTTTAATTTCAGGATCTGCGCCCAAACGACCAATTAATAATACTTTATTTAAACTTCCAGCCATAATATTTAATATTTGTTAAATTAGTTAATTAGAATTATATCACAATTCTTCTGAATATTAATTTTATTAACTCAAAGCAACTAAAATTATGATGAAAAAGATAGTTATTAAGGGCGCTAAAGAACATAATTTGAAGAATGTTACTGTAGAGATTCCGAAAGACAAATTTGTGGTCATAACAGGTCTATCCGGGTCTGGAAAATCGTCTTTAGCTTTTGATACCATCTATGCAGAAGGTCAAAGAAGATATGTAGAAAGTTTATCTGCCTATGCACGTCAATTTTTAGATAAAATGAAAAAACCAAATGTTGATTTAATTGAAGGATTGAGTCCAGCTATTGCAATCGAGCAAAAAAATACCTCAAAAAACCCAAGATCTACTGTTGCAACGGTGACAGAAATTTATGATTATATGAGGGTCTTATACGCTAGAGCAGGCATCCCCTACTCACCATTTACAGGTAAACCAATAACGTCACAAACAATTACACAAATAGTAGATTTAGTAAAAAAATTACCAAAAAAATCAACAATATATATTTATGCTCCGGTTGTGAGAGGTCGTAAAGGTGAATATAAAAAAGATATTCTAAGTTACAAGAGAAGAGGATTTAGAAAAATTAAAATTGATAATGTTTTATATGATATAGAAAAATCACCCAATCTAGATAAAAAACTTAAACATGATATTTCAATCTTAGTCGATAGAATAGTTTTAAATTCAAAACTTGGAAACAGATTAGCCGAAAGTATTGAAACAGCGGTAAATTTAGCTAACGGTTTAGTATTTGTGGAATATGAAGATGAAACACTTCCTCAAAAATTTAGAAAAATCGAAAAGTTAATTTACTCTACAAAGTTTGCTTGCCCTGAAAGTGGTTTTACAATTGAGGAAATTGAACCAAGACTTTTTTCTTTTAACAGCCCTTATGGAGCTTGTGAAGAGTGTGAGGGAATTGGAATGAAATTAAATGTTGATCCAAATTTAGTTGTTCCTGATGAAAGAAAAAGTTTAGCTGATGGAGCAATCGAACCTTGGTCAAAATCAACCACATTATATTATGCACAAACTTTAGCATCTTTAGCTAAACATTATGGTTTTTCTTTAGATGAAAAATGGAAAAAATTACCTAAAAAGATTAAAGATATTATTCTTTATGGTTCAGATGAAGATGAGATTAAATTTAATTATGATGATGGATACGAGAAATATTCTTATAAAAAAACCTTTGAAGGTGTAATAAATAATCTTGAACGAAGATTTTTAGAGTCTGATAGTGAGTGGAAAAGAGAAGCTATTGCTGAATATCAATCAGATACAGCATGCGAGGCATGTAGTGGTGACAGATTAAAAGAGGAAGCATTATGTGTAAAGATTAATGATCTAAATATTAGTGAAGTAACAAAGAAATCTATTTTGGATGCAGCAGAATGGTTTAAAAATTTAGAAAACAATCTTGATAAAAGACAATTTAAAATTGCAGAACATGTATTGAAGGAAATTAATGAAAGATTAAATTTTCTTCTAAACGTTGGTTTAGATTATTTAACATTGTCTAGAGAATCTGGAACTTTATCAGGTGGTGAAGCTCAAAGAATAAGATTAGCTTCACAAATTGGATCTGGTTTAACAGGTGTATTATATGTTCTGGATGAACCTTCTATTGGATTACACCAAAAAGATAATGTGAAGCTTATTAATGCATTAAAAAGATTACGAGATCTTGGCAATACAGTCATTGTTGTAGAGCATGACACAGAAACAATGGAAAATGCAGATCATATTATTGATCTTGGCCCTGAAGCTGGGAGTAATGGTGGTGAGATAACAGCGCAAGGATCATATGAAGAAATTAAAAAAGATAAAAATAGTATCACTGGACAGTATCTTGCAAATAAAAAGACAATTGAAATTCCAAAATCACGACGCTTAGCTAAAAATGGAAGATTTGTTGAAATCAATGGTGCAAGTGGAAATAATTTGAATAATGTTAATCTCAAAATTCCAACCGGAACTTTTACCTGTGTTACTGGTGTTTCTGGAAGTGGAAAATCTACCTTAATATTACAAACATTATTTCATGCTTTAAATTTAACTTTAAATAATAAAGCTAGAAAAACACCTAAATCATTTAAAGGTTATAAAGGAGTAGAATTGATCGATAAAATAATTGATATTGACCAATCTCCTATTGGAAGAACACCTAGATCAAATCCAGCAACATATACGGGAGCCTTTGGGCCTATTAGAGATTGGTTTACAAGTTTACCAGAGTCGAAAACAAGAGGATATAAACCAGGAAGATTTTCTTTCAATGTTAAAGGAGGTAGATGTGAAGCTTGTGAGGGTGATGGAGTAATCACATATGAAATGCATTTTCTACCTGATGTTTATATACAGTGTGATGAATGTAAAGGAACAAGATATAATAGAGAAACTTTAGAAATCAAATTTAAAGGCAAAAGTATTGCCGATGTTTTAGATATGTCAGTTGATGAAGGATGCGAGTATTTTGAAAATATATCTAATATAAAAACAAAATTGTTAACTCTTAAAAAAGTTGGATTAGGTTATATAAAAATTGGTCAACAAGCAACTACGCTGTCAGGAGGTGAAGCGCAACGAATTAAGCTTGCAAAAGAACTTTCAAAAAGATCAACAGGAAGAACGATGTATATATTAGATGAACCAACAACTGGTTTGCATCAACATGATATTAAAAAACTTTTAGAGATACTTCATACATTTGTAAAACTTGGGAATACAGTAGTTGTAATTGAACATAATTTAGATGTAATTAAAACAGCAGATTACGTAGTGGATATGGGTCCTGAAGGTGGTGTTAAAGGAGGTAATATTGTCGCCGAAGGAAAACCTGAAGAAGTATGCAAAGTTAAGGGAAGTTATACAGGACAATTTTTAAAACCTCTTTTGACCTAAATTTAACAACTTAAAAATATTCAAAAATTAGTGTATAATTAAAAGAATCATGAATAATTTATTATCATCATTATCAAAGACTGTTCATGCATCACTAGCAATTGCTATTTTATTGTTTTTAGGATTGTTTTATTTAAATGATGGAATAGCTTTTGATACACTATTCTGGAGCTGGTTGTTTAGATACATACATGTAATTGTTGCAATTATGTGGATTGGATTACTTTGGTATTTTAATTTTGTTCAAATTCCAAATATGGGAAAAATTCCAGATGAACAAAAACCAGCTATTGGTAAAGTAATAGCACCAGCTGCGTTATTTTACTTTAGATGGGCAGCGGCATTTACTGTAATATCAGGTTTAATTCTTGCTCTTCTAAATGGATACCTTCATGATGCGATGACTTTAAGTATTGGTTCAGGTGTTCCAAAACATACAGCAATAGGCATTGGAATGTGGCTAGGAATTATAATGGCATTTAATGTTTGGTTTGTAATTTGGCCAAATCAAAAAAGAGCATTAGGAATTGTTGAAAGTGATCCTGATACAAAAGCAAAATCAGCAAAAACAGCGATGCTATTTTCAAGAACTAATACTTTATTATCATTACCAATGCTACTTACAATGGTAATAGCTCAAAACTTATACTAAATTATTTTTTATCATCTTCTCTAAGAACAGTTTTTTGCGAAACTTTTAGTCTAACCAAAACAGTATTAGCTATATAAATGGAAGAATAAGTTCCAAAAACAACACCGAGTATCATTGCTAATGAAAATCCTTTTAATATTTCTCCACCGAAAAAATAAATTGCTAATAAAGCAAGTAAAGTAGTTGCAGAAGTTATAATAGTTCTTGATAATGTTTCATTGATTGAAATATTTGTTAATTCAAAAATTTTTATATCTGAATACTTTCTTAAATTTTCACGTACACGGTCAAAAATAACCACAGTATCATTCATAGAATATCCAACTATTGTTAACACTGCCGCTATAATTGACAAATTAATTTCTAAACTAAATAATGAAAAAACTCCTAGAGTTACAATTACATCATGGAACAAAGCCAAAATAGCACCCAAACTAAATTGCCATTCAAATCTTATCCAAATATAAATTAACATTAATGCTAAAGACAAAGATATTGCTATTACCCCAGATTTTAATAATTCAGCACTTACCTTTGGTCCAACATTCTCCACCCTTCTAAAATCATAGTTATTTCCGAAAGATTTTTCTAAATTAACCTTAATGTCTTCAATAATATTTTTTTTATTATCTTTGTTTTCAAACTTAACTAAAAAATCTGTATTATTACCGAATTTCTTTACCGAAACATCTCCTAAATCCATTTGATTAAATCGATCTCTTAATGAACTTACATTTATTTTAGAATCTGAAGCTCTTAATTCAATTAAAGTACCACCTTTAAAATCTATACCAAAATTAAGTCCTTTAAAAAATAACAACAATAATGAAGCAACAATTAAAATTGATGAGAGTAAATTAAAGTGATTATAATATTTATTAAAAGCAATCATTAGATTAATTTTTCCTTATCTTTATTTCTAGATACATAAATACTAGTGAACAATCTTGCTATGAAATAAACAGAAAATAATGTTGTAAATATTCCAACTCCTAATGTTACGGCAAAACCTTTGACTGGACCTGAGCCCATGAAAAATAAAATAATTGCAGCTAATAATGTAGTAATATTGGCATCTAAAATTGCTGTTCTTGATTTAGTATAACCACCATCAAAAGCCAAAATATTATTAGTCTCATCTTTTAGTTCCTCTTTAATTCTCTCAAAAATTAAAACATTTGCGTCAACTGCCATACCTACAGTTAGAATAATCCCAGCAATACCAGGTAACGTTAAAGTAGCTTCAAATAAAGTTAAGACACCCAAAAGAATAAACAAATTAACTATTAGTGTTACATTGGTAATTAACCCAAAAATTTTATATTTTACGAACATAAAAATTATTACCAACATAAAACCTATTGCTAAGGCAATCATACCTGCATTAATTGAATCTTGTCCAAGATCAGGTCCGACTGTTCTTTCTTCAATTATTTCTAATGGTGCTGGTAGTGCTCCTGATCTTAATAATAAAGCTAGGTCAGTTGCAGTTTGAAAAGTAAAACCTCCACTTATTTGACCTGATCCACTGGCTATAGTCTCTCTTACAACTGGTGCACTAATAATTTTACCATCTAAAACAATGGCTAATTGTTTTCCAATACCAGCTGATGTTGCCTTACCAAACCTTTTTGCACCTACTCTATCTAAAGTAAATGAAACAATTGTTTGATTAGCTTGAGTGTCCATTTTTGGTTGAGCATCAAGTAAGTTTTCACCACTTATTATAATTCTTTTACTAACTGTAGCTTCCTCTAGACCATTTTCAAATTTTAACTTTTCAACACCAAATCGATCATTTTCGTCATTGGTTACAAATCTAAAAGTAAGATTTGCAGTTTTACCAAGTAATGATTTTATTCTCATTGGATCATCTAATCCAGGTAGCTCTACTAAAATTCGGTTGTTTCCTCTTTTAAGTATGTTTGGCTCATTGGTTCCAACCTCATCTACTCTCCTTCTAACTATTTCTATAGCTTGATCTTGAGAAGATGTTTTAAGTTTAATTAAACCTTGTCTTGAAAAATTAACTTTTAAATTTAACCCTATATCTTCAATTTCTAACTGATGTGATTTAAATCTTGGGTAATAAGGGTTTAAATCACTATTTTCGTCCTTAAAAACATCTAAGACAGATTGCTTATCATTATCTGTTACATTAAAAAAAATATTCCGATTATCTATTTTTATATTGTTGATTTTAATGTTTTTTTCTTTGAAGTAATTTCTGATAGTTGTTGTTAAGTTTTGTAATTTTTGTTCAATTACAGGTTCATTATCAATTTCAAGTAATAAATATGATCCACCCTGAAGGTCTAATCCTAGATTAATTTTTTTATCAAAAAAATTATCATCAAATTTAAAAAGATTTGATGAAGCAATTAAAATAAATAAAACTGAAAAAAGAGTTATAAATAAAATTCTTAACTTAGAAAAATAAAGCACTTAAAAAATAATTATTTTTTAACTTCTTGAGTATTTGTATTAACAAGACTTTGAATACCAGTTGATTTAACTATTTCAACCTTCACGTTTTCAGCAATTTCTACTTCAACTTTATCGTTGTCTATAAGTCTCTCGACAGTACCTGTAATTCCGCCAGAAGTAACAACCCTGTCACCTCTTTTAAGACTTTCAACCATTGCTTTGTGCTCTTTTACTTTTTTTTGCTGTGGTCTGATTAAGAAAAAATAAAAAATAACAAATATTAAAATTAACGGTATAAATTGTCCTATTCCTGAACCTTCCATAAATCTCCTTATAAATTATGTGAATACTTATACTATCTATATAATTAAAACAACTTTATTTAGCCGAAATCAATTCTAAATTATTCATATACGGTCGCAGTACCTTAGGAACAACAATCGAACCATCCTTTAATTGATAGTTTTCTAGTAAAGCAATTAATGTTCTACCCACTGCTAAACCACTTCCATTTAATGTTCCAACAAAAACAGTTTCTTTGTTTTTATTTTTATATCTTGATTTCATTCTTTGTGCCTGGAATGTAGAACAAGAAGAGCATGATGATATTTCACGATACTTGTTTTCTGATGGCAACCACACCTCAATATCATATGTTTTTTCTGCACTGAAACCCATATCCCCAGAGCATAAAATGATTTTTCTATAAGGTAACTCTAACTTATCCAGAATATCTGTTGCACAGTTTGTCATTCGCTCTAATTCTTCAAGACAATTTTCTTTTTCAACAATACTAACCATCTCAACTTTATAAAATTGATGTTGTCTAATCATTCCTTTGGTATCTTTTCCATAACTACCAGCTTCTTTTCTAAAACACGGTGTTGAAGCAACAAATCTCATAGGTAAATCTTTTTGATCAACAATTTTATCTTTAACAATGTTTGTTAAAATTACTTCTGCAGTTGGAATTAAAAATTTTCTATCAGATCCTTCATCAAATTTTATTTCAAATTGATCATTTTCAAATTTTGGTAATTGACCTGTTCCATACATTGTATTATCAGAAGCAATCAATGGAGGTGAAATCTCTTGATATTCATTTTGAACAATATGAGTGTCTAGCATAAAGTTTGATAAAGCTCGTTCTAGTAATGCTAACTCTTGTTTAACAAAAACAAATCTTGATCCTGTCGTTTTAGTTGCAAGATCAAAATCAAGCATGCCTAAATTTTCTCCAAGTTCGTAATGAGATTTGGGTTTAAAATCAAACTCAGGCACTTTTCCAGATTTTAAAACTTCTACATTATCATTTTCATCTTTGCCATTTGGAACGTCTTGATGAGGTATATTTGGTATACTTGATAAAATATTATCTAATTCAGTTTTAGTATTTTTTTGCTGCTCTGTAATCTTTTCTAATTCTGCAGATATTTCTTTAGATTTTTTGAATAAACTTTCATCTTTAGATTTTGAAATATCCTTTTTTTCTTTTTCTAAATTTTCTTTCTTTTGAATTAAATCTCTATTTAACTCATCAAGCTTTTTTAAATTATTAAAATCAATTTTAACTGAACGTTTTTTGAGATCTTTTTCAAATTTTGAAAAATCTTTTCTGATTTCTTTTAAATTATGCATCAGTCTTTTCTAAATTTTTGTTTTCTATAAATTTTACTGAAAATATTGATAATTCATATAAAATTAATAAAGGAATGGCTAAACCTATTTGAGTAATTGGATCTGGTGGTGTAAGTAATGCAGCAGCAGCAAATATAATTACTACCACATACTTTCTTCTTTCTTTTAGAAATTTACTGTCAACAACACCTATTCTTGCTAATAAACTTAAAACTATTGGGAGTTGAAAACTTATTCCAAATGCAAAAATTAACTTCATAACAAGTGACAAGTATTCATTCACTTTGGCTTCTAATTGAATTGGTAAACTTGTAGACATACCTGTGCTTTCAAATGATAAAAAAAATTTAATAGCTAGGGGCATTATCAAATAGTAAACAAGCATACCTCCCAAAAAGAAAAGGATTGGTGTTAGTACAAGATATGGAAGTATGGCAACTTTTTCATGTTTATATAATCCCGGCGCAATAAATTTCCATATTTGCATAAGAATAAATGGACAGGTTACAAAAAAAGCAGTGAAAAATGATACCTTAATATAAGTTAAAAAAGTTTCTTGTAAGGCTGTAAAAATAAGTCTTCTGTCAGACCCATCATCTTTTACAGCTTGAGCAAATGGATCAACTAAAAAACCGTAAATGTGTTCTGCAAATATATAACAAATAACAAAAAAGATTATTAGAAATATAAAACTATGTATTAATCTTTTTCTTAGTTCTGTTAGATGGCTAACAAATCCACCTTCATTTTCTTCATTGCTCATCGTTTTTTGTTTCTTTATTTATTTCTTTATCAATTTTTTCTTCATCTATTTCTAAATTTGAAACTTCATTTTGAATGTTGCTTACATATCTTTTAACAGTTCCTATCCAAGAACCAGCTTTCTTTAACATGATTGGAAAATCTTTTGGTCCAAGAACAACAATTGCAATACCAACAACAATTAATATCTCAAACCAACCAATAGTAGGCATGTGATTTAATCTTTGTTTTCTGAGTCTTTATTTTCGTCGGAAATATTTTTTGGCTCTGTATCGTCAGTAACGTCTGACGCCATTCCTTTTTTAAAACTTTTAATTCCTTTAGCTACATCACCCATCAGACTAGAAATTTTACCTCGTCCAAATAATAAGACTACTAATATAACTACTATTGCTATTTGCCAAATTCCTATGCTCATAAAAAACTTATAACCTTTTTATGATTAATTTAAAAGTTACTTTTTTGTTAATCTTTCTCTTCTGCATCAAGAGTACTATTTAACATCTCATCAATATTAGAATAAATATCCTCTTTTTTTTCTTCTTGTTTTTCTTTGTAGAATTTTCCTGTTCCAAAAATTGCATTATCAATGCTAGAACTATCAATTAAACCAGCTGCACCTAATTCATCAATTGTTGGTAAATCAGACAATTTTTGGAGATTAAAATGACTTAAAAATTCATCAGTTGTAACATACTGAATTGGCTTACCTGGTACATCTTTACGACCACCTGGCTTCACCCAATTAAGCTCCATCAATATTTCAAGAGTATTTGTACCAAAGGCAACACCTCTTATTTCTTCAATCTCTGCTCTAGTAACAGGCTGATGATATACAATTATAGCCAAAGTCTCCACTGCAGCTCTAGAAAGTTTTTTTTCAACTGTTCTTTCTTGTGACATGATGTTTGACAAGTTAGGAGAAGTTCTGAAGGACCACTTTTCTTTTATGCAGACTAGATTAATTCCACGTATAGAGTATTCTTGCTGCAATTTTTCTAATGATTTAGAGATGTTACCTTTTTTAGTAACTTTATTTTCAATTGTATCAACATCTAATGGTTCAGCAGCAGCAAAAATAACTGCTTCAATTTCTTTTTCTAAATCAGATAACTTAGATGGAAATTTTACAATATTATCTTTTGTAATTTTTTCTTTTTTAATCATTATTTTCCTTCACATAAATATCATCAAACAACTTATCCTGTTTCATGGTTAGATTTCCCTCTTTAACCAATTCTAAAGAGCCAGCAAATATTCCTGCTTTTCCAGTACGTTTATATTTTGAACCACTTTTAAAATTTTTAGGAATTAAATCATCTAATTTTTTCCAATCAATCAATTTACCAAAAAATTCTCTTATTGTTTTAATACCATCCTCAGCAGTAAATACAGGTAGTTTTGGAATATTAATTTTTTGAAAATCCTTCGTCATAATAATTGTTGAATATGACTTAAGAAGTTCAAATAAACTTAAATTATACTCATTACTATAAATAGATCTTATATTTCCCTTCATTCCTCTTGATCGAATTTCTCTTCCTAGTCTTTTTCTTTTGAGCATTTGTTCTGAAAGCAATCTAATTAACTCTAATTTTTTGAGTTGTAATTTTAATTTTTCAGCGACTTCTTGAACTTTAAATTCTTCCTCTGGTGTTCCTGGGAGTAACAATTTAGATTTTAAATATGCTAACCAAGTAGCCATCAATAAATATTCAGAAGCAATTTCTAAATTTAAATCTTTTTCTTTTGTAATATAATCGTGAAATTGATCAGCTAACTTTGTAATTGATATCTCTTCAAGATCTACCTTTTGAGCTTTAGCTAAATCTAAAAGTACATCTAGAGGGCCATTATAGTTATTTATATCAACATTAAATAATGCAGAATCAGAAATAGTCATGCTCAGATATTAACTTAAAATTTTATAAAATAACGATGTTTTTTTTATAATAAAATTACTTACCTTTGGTGAATTATCACCAACTACCTTCATTTCAGACAATTTGCCATTGCAATGAAGAGCAAGATTACAACCTGCGCTAAATGTTTTAATCGTATTAGTTTTTAAATTATCTTTTAAACTTTTCATTGATAAATCATCTGAAATTAAAATATTTTTAAAGCCAATTTTATTTCTAATTAAATTTATAATTTTTTTAGAATGTGTAGCTGTATTTAACTTATCGATACTTCGATAAATTACATGCGCTGTCATAGCAAAATAGCTTTGTTTTTTCTTGAATGGAAAAAAATCATTTTTATTCAAATAATTCAAGTTTTTTGTAACAACAGGAGTAAATTTATGACTATCTACCTTAGCTAATCCATGCCCTGGTATATGTTTAATCACGGTTCCAATAGAATTTTCATGAAAATAATCAATACAAATATCTCCAATTTTAGAGATTTTTCTTTTATATTTTGAAAAAGACCTATCACCAATAATGTTGCTAGCTCCTTTAACTCGGATATCTAAAACAGGAACTGTGTTTATATTAACTCCAATTGATTTAAGCAAATACGAAGTTTTATCGACAAATAATTTATAAATAATATTAAATTTTTTTTTATCTTTTGTGAATAAATTACCAAAATATTCAGAAGTCAAATTATCAAATGCAATAATTTTACTTAATCGATTTACTCGTCCACCTTCTTGATCAATTAAAATTGGGTATTTTTTATCTTTAAATATCTTTTTTATTTTATCAGTTAATTTTTTAGCTTGTTCAATCGAACTTATGTTTCTTGAAAATAAAATAATACCCCACGGTCTATATTTTTTCAAAAAAATTATTTCTTTGTTTGATAATGTTGATGATTTTAAACCAACAATGAAGGCTCTTCTATTCTTAATCATTCTCTAAAAGTTTCCAGAAATTAAACTTTTTTTTCTTTTTTTTGTTTGTTTGCTTAACGTATTCTATTACATTTTGTGTGTCGTTTTCCAAAACAGGTAAATTTTTTGAATATAATTTAATTTTTTCATCGTTATTTTTATGAGATCTGTATGATTTTTTCTTATTTTCATCTGAAAAATAATATCTTCCTGTTAAAAAAATAAATGAAGCAATTACAACAATAAAGATTAAATACTTAATTTCTTTTAGCATTACATTTTATGTGGTGTATCAACGCCAACTATATCCATTCCTAATTTTACAACGTTAGATATCGCTTTTAAAAAAATTAGTTTATCTGGTGAAACTGTTTTTTGATCATTAATAAATCTTTTTTCTGGGTTTTGTTTGCCAAGGTTCCAATAGGAGTGAAATTCTGAGGCAAGATCATATAAATAAACAGGTATTCTATGTGGCTCTAATTTTGAACTAGCTGCATCAATGCATTTGGGCCATTCTGAAATCTTTTTTAAAATTTTGATCTCATCATTTGAGTATTCAAAACTAAAATCATCTAATTCAATGTTGGAATTTATATCTTTATCAATATGTCTAAAGACAGATGAAATTCTAGCATAACAATATTGAACATAATATAACGGATTATCTTTAGATTTTTCTTTTACAGCATCAAAATCAAAATCTAATTCCACATCACTACTTCTGTTAAGCATAATGAATCTAGTTGCATCTTTTCCAACTTCATCAATTAAATCATCAACTGTAATGTAGTCACCTTTTCTTTTAGACATCTTAAATGGTTGGTTATCTTTAATTAATTTTACAAGCTGACTAATTTTGCAGATCAATTTATCTTCTTTTCCTGATAAAGCTTCAACTGATGATGAAATTCTTTTAATGTAACCAGCATGATCTGCACCAAGAATATTTATTAAATAATCAAATTTACGATCTACTTTATTTTTATGATACGCAACATCACTTGCAAAATAAGTCCAACTTCCATCTGATTTTTGTAATGCTCTATCTTTGTCGTCACCAAAATCAGTAGATTTAAAAAGTAACTGTTCTCTTTCTACCCAGTTTTTATCGTCTTCTCCAGCTGGAGCTTTGATTTTCCCTTTGTATACAAATTTATTCTTTTCTAAAAATTTTATTACACTCTCTACTTCATTGTTTAAAACAATGCTTTTTTCACTAACAAAATTATCATGGTTAATTCCTAAACTCTTAAGGTTCTTTTTAATTAAAAGTAGAGCCTGTTCTACAGATAAAACTGTAAGCTTATCATCAATTTCATCATAATTATCAAAATTTAACTCTGAATTATCTGAAACTATATTTTTCGCAAAATCAATTAGATAATCTCCTGGATACAAATCAGGATTATTTTGAGGAAAAGTTTCGTTAAACTTTAATTCTCTAATTCTAAAGTATACAGATTTTGTAAAATTTATAATTTGATTACCATAATCATTTACATAATACTCTTTTGTAACCTTGTGCTTGTTAAATATTAACACATTAGATATGACATCACCTAAAATAGCTCCTCTACAGTGACCAACATGCAAAGGTCCTGTTGGATTAGCAGATACGAATTCTACTAAGTAATTATTTTTTTTCTCTTTCTCATTAATTCCAAATTTTTCAGCGTTACTAATAATTTCTTTAATAAAGTTTGACCAAAAAGATGGCTTAAATTTAATGTTTATGAAACCAGGTTTGACAACGGATATATTGTCTATTTGATCATCTTTATTTTTTATTTCAGGTGCAAGTTTTTCTGCTAATTCTATTGGTAAGGTTTTATTTAGTTTGGATAAAACCATTGCAACATTAGTTGAAATATCACAATCAAATTTTGGAGGTGGTATTTCCGCATTAATACCATTGAAGCTTTCTGGAACGATAAGTTGATTTTTTTTACTAAGCTCAACAATAATAGATTTAATTTTATCTAGATATAATTCAAAAATATTCATTTATTATCGTTATAGAGGTTAATTGCATATCTATCTGTCATACCAGATATAAAATCTGAAATAGCTCTATATTTGTCTTTAGTCAATTGCTCTTTAGTAAGAAATTTTCTAGGATTTGATTTAATTATTTTAAATAATTTCTTAATTATCGTTTTACCTCTTTGATTCTTATAAAGCACCGACTTATTGTCATACATTCTATGTCTTAAAAATGATCTGATTTCTTGTTCTGAATTTTCTATTCTATCTGAAAAAGAAACTATTAATTGATTTGATTTAGATACATCTTTTAATGACTTAATTTTGAATTTTTTAATATTTTTTTCTGTATTACTTAGTAAATCTCTAATCATAATATCTATTGAATCTCTGATGATTTGATAAATAGCAATTTTATAATTTTTTTTATTAATTTTATTTTTATATTTTTGATAAATTTTTTTGAAAAAATCTAATTCAACTAATTCCTCAAGTTTAAATAAGTTAGCTTTAATCCCATCCTGAATATCATGATTATTATATGCAATATCATCTGATATAGCTGATATTTGGGCTTCTAATGATGGATAAGTATTAAAATTAATTTTGTTTTTAAAAGTTTTTAAACCAATTAGTTTATTTACCATACTCAGATCGTCTGCTGGTCCGTTATGTTTTAAAAGTCCTTCTAATGTTTCAAGAGTTAAATTTAGTCCAGCAAATTTGAAATATTTATTTTCTAAAAACATTACGATTCTTAGTGTCTGAAGATTATGATCAAAACCACCATAGTTTTCCATACATTCATCTAGGGCATCTTCTCCTGCATGGCCAAATGGAGTATGTCCTAAGTCATGAGCAAGACTTAAAGTTTCAGCTAAATCTTCATTTAATTTTAGGTATTTTGCAATTGACCTTGCTATTTGTGCTACTTCAATTGAATGAGTGATCCTGGTTCTAAAATGATCCCCTTCTGTATTAACAAAAACTTGGGTTTTATGCTTTAATCTTCTAAATGATGCGCTATGAATTATCCGATCTCTGTCACGTTGAAAAGGAGATCTGTATTTTGAATTAGCTTCTTTATTAAGTCTTCCTTTACTTTTAAATACGCCTAACAAAGTGTCTTTTTTCATCCTTTAATTTAAATAATTAAGTATTATATTAGTAATATCAGTGTTCAGTCATGATTAAAGAAATTAAATTTACGGATAAAGCGTTAAAACAAATAGATAATTTGTTATCAAAAAAAGACAAAGGATCATTCTTCAGAATCGCTATCAAAGGTGGAGGATGTTCTGGTTTTCAATATGAATTTACTTTTGACAAATCAAAACAAGATGATGATTTAAATTATCAAAATATTTTAATTGATAAAACCTCAGCTGATTTACTTAAAGGATCTGAGGTTGACTATGTTTCTGAACTTATAGGTGAACAATTCAAAATATCTAATCCACAAACTAAATCTTCATGTGGTTGTGGAGTGTCCTTCTCTCTTTAATGCTCATTTCATCTTGGAATGTTAACTCGGTAAGAGCAAGAATTGAAAATATTAAAAGTTATTTATTAAAATATAAACCTGATATTTTAATGATGCAGGAAATTAAAACTGAAGATGTTAATTTTCCATATGATGATTTTTCATCTATGGACTACGAAAGTCATGTGTTTGGTCAAAAAAGTTATAATGGTGTAGCGATTATCTCAAAAAATAAATTAAAAAATGTCAAAACAGATTTAATTAAAGATAAGTTAAAACAATCAAGAATAATTTCAGCTGAATTTGAATATAAGAAAAAACATATACACTTAATTAATATTTATACTCCAAACGGAAATCCTGTAGATACTGAGAAATATGATTATAAAAAAGATTGGCTTGATCAATTAATAAAGCAATTAAAAACTTTATCTAAGAAAAATTCTAATATTATTTTAGCTGGTGATTTCAATATAATCCCGTCAGCTGAAGATGTTTATAATGCTAAAAGTTTTGAAGACGACGCACTATACAGACTTGAAATTAGAAAAAAATTTAGAGAAATGGTTAATCTTGGTTTTAATGACGTCTATAGACATTTTTATGAAGATAAAGAAGGATATACATTTTGGGATTATATGAGAGGTGCATGGCAAAAAAATAACGGTATGAGGATTGATCATTTTTTAGTTTCAAATTCTATAATTGATCAAATTAAAAATATTAATATCAATAAAGATCCACGTGGAAGAGAAAAGCCCTCTGATCACACACCTATTGAGATTAATTTAGCTTAAAGATTTAATTTTGTTTACTAATTCTTCGTTAATATTTCTTGGACCAATGTCCATTCTATTCTTATGACGTCTTTCTCCAGGTAATCTTACTTCACCCATTGATTTCATTTTTTCAAAAAATTCCTCAGCATGTTTTTGCCAATTAGTACCTGATGTTTTATCTGGGTTAATGGCTAATATGAATTCTCCACCACTTGGAGGACCACCATCATTATTATCCTTAACAGCAGTTTCAAAACTAAAATTATCTCCAACTAATGCTCCTGCCATTAATTCTACCATCATTGCAATTGCAGATCCTTTATAACCACCAAAGGGTAATAAAACTCCACCATCGGCAATTTCACCTGGATCAGTTGTTTCTTTACCATCTTTAGTTAAACCAGTTCCAAGTGGAACTTTGTGCCCTTCTCTTTTAGCAACTTGAACTTCTCCCATTGCCATTGAAGCTGTTGCCATATCATAAACAACTGGTGTTTTACCTGGACGTGGCCAAGCAAATGAAATTGGGTTTGTTCCAAATAACGGTTTTATGGCACCAGCAGGTGCAACTGCAGGCTTATAAGATGTGCAAGCAAATGCTACCAAACCTTCCTCTGCTAATTTCTCTGTTTCGGGCCACATAGCAGCCATATGATGTGAATTATTTATTGCTAAGACTGCAACTCCGTTTTCTTTTGCTGCTTTTGCTAATTCAGGTAATCCTCTGTTTAAAACTACAGGTGCTAAACAATTATTTCCTTCAACTTTAATTACAGAAGGAGATATTTTTTTTATCTCAGGTTTACCTTTGCCATTTATCTTTCCACCTTTAAGACCTGTCACGTATGCTGGTAATCTGAATAGACCGTGCGATAAAGAACCATCTCTTTCAGCATTCCTAATTAAGTCTGATAAAATTGATGCTGTTTCATCATCACAACCATTTGACAAAAGAGTTTTTTTAGCTAGTTCAAATATTTCGTCTAAAGTTAATGAAACTGTGCCCATTATTTTGATTTACATTTTTTACATAAACCAAAAAATTCTAAATTGTATTTGCTATATTTCATACCAGAGCTATCAGCAAAATTAGATAGGTATTTGGAAAGTTTTGTATTACTTATTTCAGATACATTTTCACAACTTTCACAAATCGAAAATGCTGTTGCTTTTGATATTTGACAGCTAGAATTTTGACACGCAATAAAAGCATTTCTACTTTCAATCTTATGAATTTTACCAATTTCTACTAATTTATCTAAAGCTCTGTAAACTTGTAATGGCGCTTTAATTCCCTTTTTTTGAACATTAAAAAGAATTGAATAAGCTTTCATGGGGCCACGAGATTTATCAATTAAATCAAAAATAATTTTTTGGTTTCTCGATAAAGTTTGTTGTTTTTGCATTTTAATATTTTCTACAATACTTCATTAATTTTTCAATTGAATCGTTTGTTTAATTTTAAGTAATGAAATTATAAAGAGTAATAGTGCAGCAGTTATTATTGAAGGACCAGATGGTGTGTTAAACTCTAAAGAAGAAAATAGACCAATAAATACTGATAACAAACCTCCAATTATAGAAAAAACAACCATCTTTTGGGGAGTATCGGAGAGATTTCTAGCCATAGCAGTTGGTATAATTAACATTCCTGTGATCAACAAAACACCAACTAATTTAATTGAAATCGCAATTATAGCTGCCAGTAAAATTGTAAAAATGGCTTTGGCTCTATCTGGATTTAAACCCTCGGCTTCAGCTAATTCATAATTAACGGTTGAGGCAAACAACGGTTTCCAAATAAATTTTAAAACTAATAATATCAATCCTCCTCCAAACCAGATAATAATAAGATCATTCTTGTCAACGGCTAAAATATCTCCAAACAAAAGCCCCATGATATCAAATCTAATAAATGTTAAAAAACCAATTACAACTAAACCAACTGCCAACGATGAGTGAGCAAGCAGACCTAGTAAAGCATCACTAGGTAGATTAGTTTTTCTTTGAAGATGTATTAAAATTAATGCAATTAATGATGAAATTAGAAATATTGAGACAGCAATATTAAATTCCATAGAATAAGCAATTGTTACACCAAGCAAAGCAGAATGAGCAAGAGTATCTCCAAAATAAGAAAGCCTTCTCCAAACGACAAAACAACCTAGTGGGCCAGTAACTAGAGCAATACCAATCCCTGCAATTAACGCTCTTATAAAAAAATCATCTAACATATTAATTTTTTTTTATTTCTCCATCGGTAGTGTGAATGTGATCATGTTTATGTTCATAAATTGTGAGTGTTTTTGAAGCTTGTTCACCAAATAAAGCCTTGTACTCTTTATTAAAAGCAACCTCTGTTGGACTTCCACAACAACACACATGTCCATTTAAACAAACAACATAATCAGTAGCACTCATAACAGTATGAAGATCATGAGATATTAATAAGATTCCACAATTTAAATTTGCAGATATTTTTTTTATCAATTCATACATTTCAATCTCACCTGTAAAATCAACTCCTTGGACTGGTTCATCGAGGACAAGTAATTCTGGTTTTTTTGATATAGCTCTTGCTAATAATACTCTTTGAAATTCTCCACCAGACAAATTTCCTAAATTTTTATTTTTAAGATGATATACGCCAGTTGATTTTAGTGCTTCATCCACAACGTCATCACTAAGTTTATCTGTCAAAAGCATAAAATCATTAACTCTTAACGGTAACGTCCAATCTATCGAAATTTTTTGTGGAACATATCCAATTTTGTTTGTAAATTTTTCAACCTGACCTTCTATACCTTTGTAAAATCCAAGAGCTATTTTAGCAGTTGTACTTTTACCTGAACCGTTTGGTCCTATTAGGGTAACAATTTTACCCTTTTCAACAGTAAAAGATACGCCTTCAACTAGCCATTTATTATTTTGCTTATATCCAGCATTATTTAATTTTACTAAAATATTATTTTCAGTGCTCATAAAAATCTTGACATGTAAATGTTATATTATTACATAGCGTTATATTATAACAACCAATAAAATATATATAACTATGAAAAATCTAAAAAAAATACCTTTTATCCTTTCAATATTATCATTATTAACATTCTTTACACCAACTAACGCTGATATTAAAGTAGTTGCATCTATTAAGCCGATACATTCTCTTGCAAGTTACCTTATGGATGGTGTTGCTAAACCTGAATTAATAGTTGATGGATACGCATCTCCACATGGATTTGCAATGAAGCCATCACACGCAAAAATGTTACAAAATGCTGATTTAATTTTTTGGGTTGGAGAGGACTTAGAAAACTTTTTAGAAAAACCTTTAAAATCAATTGCAAAAAAGGCAGAAAAAATTGAGTTAATGGAAGTCAAAGGATTGCAAGTATTAAAATTTAGAGAAAGAAATATTTTTGATGATCATGATGATCACGGACATGACGATCATGATGATCATGGTAAAAAGGAAGATGATCACGATGACCACGATCATGACGACCATGGTAAAAAGGAAGATGATCACGATGACCACGATCATGATGATCATGGTAAAAAGGAAGATGATCACGATGACCATGATCATGACGACCATGGTAAAAAAGATGACCACGACGATCATGACGACCACGATGGGCATGAAGGACACAACCACGGCGAATTTGATCCACACATTTGGTTAGATCCTATAAATGCTAAAGTAATTTTATTTGAGATGTCTAAGCACTTAATTGAAAATGATCCAAAAAATGAGACAATTTATAGAGCTAATTTAAGTAAAGCATATAAAGATATTGATAAACTAACTGGCGATGTAACATCTGAATTAAATAAAAGTGTTGCTTCAATTGTGTTTCATGATGCATATCAATATTTTGAGAAAAGATTTAACGTAAATATTTTGGGTGCTTTCACAGTCAATACAGATGTAATGCCAGGTGCAGAGCAATTAAAAGAAATTAGAGAGGTAATTGAACATGATAAAGTTGCATGTGTATTTTCAGAGCCTCAATTTAACCCTGATATTATTAAAGCTGTTGCAAAAGACATGAATATTAAAACTGGAGTAGTGGATCCTTTAGGAGCTACTTTAAATCCAGGAAAATCATTATACTTTGATTTAATAAGAAATATGTCTGCATCCTTTAAAGGTTGCTAATCGTTATTAATGGAAAACAAGCACCAAGTTCCTGTCACTGTCTTAACAGGTTTTCTTGGTGCTGGAAAAACTACGCTTCTTAATAGAATTCTTACAGAACAGCATGGTCAAAAGTACGCTGTTATTGTAAATGAATTTGGTGAACAGGGTATTGATAATGACCTTGTAGTGGATGCTGACGAGGAAGTTTTTGAAATGAACAATGGCTGTATATGCTGCACAGTCAGAGGTGACCTAATTAGAATACTTAGTGGGTTAATGAAGAGAGCTGATAAACTTGATGCAATTATAGTTGAAACAACAGGTTTAGCAGACCCAGCTCCTGTAGCTCAAACCTTCTTTGTAGATCAGGATGTAGCAAATAAAACAAAGCTTGATGCAATTGTTACAGTTGCAGACGCTGTTCATCTAAGCTCACAAATTGAAGATCATCACGAAGCTGAGGAACAAATTGCTTTTGGTGATGTAATATTACTAAACAAAATAGATCTTGTGAAAGATGAGAATATAGACGTAGTAACAAAGAGAATTCGTAAAATTAATCCTTTTGCTAAAATTATTAAAACTACAAAATGTGGAGCACCATTAAAGGAAATTCTTAATCTTGATGCTTTTAGTTTAAAACGTATTCTAGAGGTAGAACCAGATTTTCTAGAGTCAGATCATGATCATGAACATGATGATGATGTTACAAGTTTATCATTCGTGTCTGATAAACCTCTAGACATGGAAAAATTTCAAAACTGGTTTGGAAAACTTTTACAGACAAAAGGTCAAGATATTATGAGAACTAAAGGAATACTTGATTTTAAAGGTGAAAATGATCGATATGTATTTCAGGGTGTTCATATGTTGATGGATGCTTCTCCTATGGGAAAATGGCCTGAAAATAAAGAACGTAGTTCACGACTCGTGTTTATTGGACGTAACTTAGAAACTATGAATTTAAAAGAAGGATTTGAAGCCTGTAAATCAGAATGACAACTGATTTAAATCAATTTCCAGAGTTAGACAAAACTAAATTTGAACAAAGAGGAATTCAGTTAGAAATTGGAGTTCCAGTAACCTGCGCGGTTTCAATTGGTAATAATATAGCTGCTGGTTTTGGTGATGGTACTATAAGAATTTTTAGTTCTGGAGAAAAACACAAGACTTTAAAGGCTCATAAAGGTGTTATTCTTTGCATGGCAAAAGATGGTGATAATATTTTAACTGGTGGTGATGATGGTTATTTTTTAAAAATTTCACTTAACGGAGAAATAAATAAAATTACAAACTTTGGTTCACGATGGGTAGATCATGTTGCAGCACATAATGGAAACTTAGTTTGTTCTTCAGGTAAGGTAGTTTATTATTGGGATAAAAATAAAAAAGAACCAAAATCTTTAAATCATGATAGTACAATTGGAGGTTTAGCATTCGATACCAAAGGAAGACGATTGGCTGTATCTAGATACGGAGGTGTTACAATTTGGAAAAAAGATTACAGCAATAAATGGAAATCAACAAAATTAGATTGGAAAGGTTCTCACAATAAAGTGGGTTTTAGCCCAGATGGTAAATACTTGGTAACGTCTATGCAAGAAAATGTACTTCGTTGCTGGCGTTTAAAAGATAAGCTTGATTTTGCTATGTCAGGATATGGCTCAAAAGTCAAAAGTTTTGCATTTATTGATGATACAAGTTACTTGGCAACATCAGGAGCGATAGATGCAATATGTTGGCCTTTTGACGGTGAGGGACCTATGGGACGCACACCTATTTGTGTTCCTTATGTAGGTAATAATCAAGTAACATTTATAGAACCATTTCCGGATGAAAAAGCAATTTTTGCTGGTTTGAGTGATGGTTCTGTTTTTTTGTCTCAAATTGAAAATGAGAATAACACTATAATAATTAGAAGTTTCACAGGCTCTGAAGTTAGTGCAATTGCAATGACTGATGATAAATCAAGTATATTTATTGGTGACATGAATGGAAACACTTTATGGACTTCAATTTGGGATCAATAAAAAATGTTTAATAAAAAAAAACCAAATTTAGAAATAATTCAGAATTTAAAAAATTATTTTATAAAAAAATATCAAATACCAGAAAGTACAATTTTAAGCATTGCAGAATTAAATTGTCATGAACCTGATTGTCCACCTACTGAAACAGTTATAACTGCTAGATCAATTGATGGAACTACGAAAAACTGGAAAATTCATAAACCTATTGAAGAAATAAGTGAAAAGGATGTTAAGGATTTAGAAAATAACAACCATTAATTGAGGAAATAAAATATTATAATAATTATAAATGTGCTAAAATTAATTTTAATAATTTAAACTTAATATTATATCTTGTCATTATGAAGATCAATATTGGAGACAGATTAGAGGAAATTACACTACCAGATCAAAATGGTAATGCATTTAATTTATCTCAGACTTTAGGAAAAAAAGTCTTATTAACTTTCTATAGAATTGCTGGTTGTAGCTTCTGCAATCTAAGACTGAATGAAATTAATAAGAGATTTAGCGAACTAGGAAATAACTTTACGCATGTTGGAATATTTCATTCACCAGTAGATAATTTAAAATTGTATATGGATAAACATAAAAATTTACCATTCACAGTATTAGCAGATGAAAATTTTGAATATTTCCAAAAATATGAAATTGAAAGATCAATGAGTAAAACAATCAATGCAATGTTTTTTAAACCACATAAAATTATTCCTGCTATGTTAAAAGGATATATTCCAACAAGAATAAAAGGTCATTTAGATATAGCTGTAACTGACGTTCTAATTAATGAAGAAGGTGTAGTTCAAGATGTTTATTATGCTAAGAAGGACATTGCAGATCATTTTGAATTTGAAAAAATTAAGCAGTTTGCACTTAACTAAATAAATAATGAAAATTGAGTATTATTTTAGTGTCTTGTCTCCATTTACTTATCTAGGTGCTGATAGATTTACAAAACTAGTAAGCCAATACAATTTAGAAGTAATAGAAAAACCACTTGATTTAGTTGGTGAAATTTTTCCAAATACTGGAGGATTACCAGTTCCTAAAAGACACCCTGCTAGACAAAAGTACAGACTTTTAGAAATGGAGAGAATTTCAAATAAATTAGGTTTGCCAATTATTAAACAGCCAAAATTTTTTCCACCTAGTGATCCACATTTGCCAGCAAAATTTGTAATCGCTTCAAATAAAATGGGAAATAAACTTCATTTTGGAAATGAGTGTTTAAAATATTTATGGTCTATGGATAAAGATCTTTCAGATCACAAAATACTTCAGGAAATTTGTGAAAAATTAAATTTAAATTTTGAGGAAATGAAGAACTTAGCTTTAACTGACGAAGTAAACATTGAGTACCAAAAAAATTCAAAAGATGCAGTTAATAACCATGTATTTGGTGCTCCTTCATATGTCTTAAATAACGAGATTTTTTGGGGTCAAGATAGATTGGATTATCTTGAAGATGCATTAAAAAAATAATTTAAAATTACTAAATTTTATTAATGATTTAATTAAACATTGTATTTTTTTATAAGAAGATTTATTTTTATTTATAATCTACATTTATGAATGATTTGAATTTATTTAAAAAAAATGGCTTTCTTGTTAAAGAAAATTTAATTTCTCAAACAAAGATAAATAAAATAAATAAAATTGTTAACGAAGTAATTTTAAAAGAGAAAAAGAAAAAAAATGGTAATGGTGCAAATGGAACTCAATCCTATGATAATTACCATTTTGTCTACAATTCAGGCTCTTCTAAAAATAAAGAAATTCTAAGACTAAATAATCCTCAGAACAGACATAAAATCTTCTATGAATTATCTAGAGATAAAAAGATTATATCCATAGCTAAAAAATTATTAGGTGGAACAGTGAGATTTCATCTAGGTAAATTAAATTTTAAGCTTCCAAATAAGAAAAAAGGAAGTGAAATTGGATGGCACCAAGATTGGGCTTTTTACCCTCATACGAACGATGATTTAATTACAGTTGGTATATATTTAGATGATTGCTATGAAAAAAATGGGCCACTTAAAATAATAAAAAAATCACACAAAAAGAAATTGTACAGCCACCACAGCAAAGAAAATTATTTTGTTGGAAAAATAGATACTAAGAAAGATAAAATAGGAACTAAGGATAGTGTTTCTATAACTGGAAAAGCTGGAACAGGAGTATTTTTTCATTGTAGATCAGTTCATGGGTCTGGACACAACCAAATGAACAACTCTAGACCCTTAATTTTATTTGGGTACAGAGCTTGTGATGCGTGGCCATTAATAAATGATGGAAACCCTCATCCTGAAGTTGATTTGGAAAATTATGACAAAAACATTATTGTAGGAAATAAATCAATAAAACCAAGATTAACTAAAGTTCCAACCATAATCCCGCTCCCTAAGAAGAAACATTATGTTTCTATCTACGAACTTCAAAAAAATTAGATTAAATTTTAAATTAGAGAATAACCAGAGGATCTTACAGTCCTTATAAGTTCTTTTTTATTTTGGATATTAATTGATTTTCTTAATCTTCTGATATGAACATCAATAGTTCTGCTTTCAACATTTATATTGTTGGGCCAAACATTTTCTAAAATCTGATCTCTAGAATAAACTCTCTTTGGATTTACCAAAAAAAATTCTAGTAACCTAAATTCCGTTGGTCCAAGTTGTATTTCTTTTTTATCTCTGTAAACTCTTTTTTCAATCCTATCTAAAACTAAATCTTCAAACTCTAAATTATCAGATACAGTATTAGGGTTAGATCTTCTTAAAACAGCTTTAATTCTTGCCATAAGCTCATTAAAACTAAATGGTTTAGTTAAATAATCATCAACACCGCTATCTAAACCTTTTATTTTATCTTCCTCTTCGCCTTTAGCGGTTAACATAATTACAGGTAAATTTTTGATACTATTGTCTTTTCTAATATATTTGCAAATTTCAATACCAGAGAGATCAGGCAGCATCCAATCTAATAAAAGTAAATCTGGCTGAAATTTTTTTAATTCTTTTAAGCCATCATTACCATTTACTGATGATGAAACTATAAAACCATTTTTTTCTAGATTATGTTGAACTAATTGAATTATTGAAGGTTCGTCCTCAATAATAAATATTTTGCCATTCATTTTATTGCTGAATAACTTTTCCTTTAGGTCTGCTTCCTTTTAAATATTCACCTTTTATTAAATAACATATTGACTCAGCAATATTTGTTATATGATCACCTGCTCTTTCAAGATTTTTTGTTGCAAAAATTAAATGTGTTGAAAAGTCTAAATTCTTTTTATCTTTAGAAAGAAAATCAATTACACTTTCCATAGCAATATAAGTAAGGTCATCTACTTGCTCGTCTTTTTCCCATACTTCTTTTGCTTTATCATAATTTTTATTAACATAACTATCGAGTACATCATTTAACTGCTTTATAACTAAATCACCTAGTCTTTTTAAATTACCTAAAAGTTCCTCAGGTAAATCTAATGGAAGTGGCTTAACTTTTTTTGCATTACTTTTAGATAAATCTCCAATTCTTTCCAGATCTTGAGATATTTTTAATGAACTAATTGTTTCTCTTAAATCAATTGCCATTGGTGCTCTCTTCACCAGCAAAGTCATTATTTGCGTATCAATTTTAGATCTAAATTTATTAATTTCATCATCACTTTTAATAATTTTATCAATAGAATCTTTATCTACTTTGATAACGGCATCCATAGAGTCGACCAATTGAGACTCTGTTAAACTTCCCATTTTTATGACAGAGTCTATTAAGTATCTCAATTCTTCTTCATAAGATTTTACTGTATGTTCATTACTCATAATTTATCCAAATCTACCTGTAATATAGTCTTGTGTCATTTTATTGTCAGGATTTTTAAAAATTTTCTCTGTTTTGCCTACTTCGATTAATTTACCTAGGTGAAAAAACCCTGTTTTCTGCGAAACTCTAACTGCTTGTGCCATTGAATGAGTTACAATTACTATAGTGTAGGTTTTTTTAAGCTCATCTATTAATTCCTCAATTTTTGCTGTTGCTATTGGATCTAAAGCTGAACAAGGTTCATCCATCAATATAACCTCAGGATTTACAGAAATTGCTCTTGCAATACAAAGACGTTGTTGTTGACCTCCTGATAAGCCTGTACCTGGCTCATCAAGTCTATCTTTAACTTCTTCCCACAATGCAGCTTTCTTTAAACTATTTTCCACGATTTCATCTAATTCAATTTTAGTTTCACCTTTTCCATGGATTTTTGGACCATAAGAAATATTATCATATATACTTTTTGGAAATGGGTTTGGTTTTTGAAAAACCATTCCTACTCTCTCTCTTAAAGATACTACATCTAAATTTTTATCATTGATTTCAACACCATCTATTTCAATATTTCCAGATACTTTACAAATATCAATTACATCGTTCATTCGGTTAATACATCTGATGAAAGTAGATTTTCCACATCCAGATGGCCCAATTAAAGCTGTAACTTCTTTTTCGTTTAAATCTAAATTCACGTCAAACAAAGCTTGTTTTTCTCCATAATAGACATTTAGATTTTTAGATTTTATTTTTACATTATTCATTAGTTCCATCTTTTCTCAAATTTTTGTCTTAAGTATACTGCTAAAAAATTCATTACAATCAAAAAACTTAATAACATCATAATAGTGGCTGATGTTTTTTCAACAAACCCTCTCTCAGCAGACTCTGACCATAAATAGACTTGTACGGGTAAAGATGAAGAAGGATCAATTGGTGTTGATGGAATATCAACAACAAAAGCTACCATTCCTATCAAAATTAATGGAGCTGTTTCTCCTAATGCTTGTGCTAATCCAATAATAGTTCCTGACAAAGTACCAGGTAAAGCTAAAGGAACTACATGATGAAATACAGATTGAAATTTTGATGCACCTACTGCTAACGCACCTTCTCTTATTGATGGAGGTACCGCCTTCAAAGAAGCCCTACAAGGAATTATTATTCTAGGTAAAGTCATAAGCGCCAAAGTAATACCAGCTACTAGAGGAGTAGATCTTGGTAATTGAATTGTAGCTAGAAGTATTTGAAGAGCCAATAAACCATAAACAATTGAAGGTACAGCAGCCAAGTTATTAATATTTATTTCTATGAAATCAGTGATTTTATTTTTAGGTGCGAATTCCTCTAGGTAGATCGAAGCTAATACTGCTACTGGAAATGCCAATAATAGACAAATTAAAATACTGTAGAAAGAGCCTACAAGAGCACCACCTATACCAGCTATTTCTGGATCTCTTGAGTCTCCATTTTTAAAAAAGTAATTATTAAAATTTTTAGTGATTGTTTTATTTTCTACTAAGACATCGTAAATTTCTAACTGGAAATTGGAAATTCTTCTTCTGTCTTCAGGTAAATCTCTTGGATAATTTCCCTTATGTAATTGATCAATGTCATCTGAGGCTGTTATTTCTAGATTAATTTTTTTACCGATTAAATTTTTATTATTTAAAAAAGCTTTTTTTATTTCAATTTCAGCATCAGTTGTAAAAAGTTCTATAAGCGCATCTTCTTCATCCATGTTTTTTGCTGGATATACCTTTAGTAAACTTTCTATCGTAATATCAAAAAAGTCAGCCTCTAATATATCTTCTTCGGATGCCCCAGGTTCCAATTCAAGAAGATCTTTATCATAGAAAACCTCAACATTTATTGCTGTTTTCATAAATGCAGAACTACCTTTAGAAAAAATGTTATGAACTAAAATCAAAACAAATAACAAAGCGAAAAAAATTGATGCTAGACCATAAAACCTAAATCTTTTTTCTGCATTATGTCTTTTATTTAATCTTTGTTCTTTAGTCATACTTTTCTCGATATTTTTTAACAGCTCTTTGAGCAATGTAATTCAAAATTAAGGTTGCAATAAATAATGTTAACCCTAGAGCAAATGCAGATTGTGTTTTAGGGCTATCAAACTCTTGGTCACCAACTAAAATCATAACTATTTGAGTTGTGATTGTTGTGGTTGATTCAAGAGGATTTATAGTAAGGTTTGCAGCTAGACCCGCAGCCATCACAACGATCATAGTTTCACCTATTGCTCTTGAGACTGCTAAAAGAATAGAACCTATTATTCCCGGTAAAGCTGCAGGTATAACTACTTTTTTAATTGTTTCAGATTTTGTAGCACCAATTGCATATGAACCATCTCTAAGTGATTGAGGGACAGAATTAATTACATCATCTGATAAAGATGAGACATACGGTATGATCATTATACCCATTATCAATCCCGCTGCCAAAGCACTTTCTGATGAAACTGTTAAACCAAAATTTTCTCCAATTTGTCTAAAAAAAGGTCCAACTGTTAAAGCTGCAAAAAAACCATAAACAACAGTTGGAATACCTGCTAAAATTTCAATTATTGGTTTTGAAATCCTTCTAATTTTTAATGAGGCGTATTCCGCCATATAAATTCCTGAAAAAAGTCCAATTGGAACTGCAACTAACATTGCTATGAATGCAATAAAAGTTGTTCCAGCAATTAAAGGAATGAAACCAAAAGCATCCTTTAATTCTTCAAATTCTGCTGCAGTAATTGAAGAGGCATCTCTTACAAAAGCTCTTTGTGGGCTCCAATTTGTTCCAAATAAATAATCAAAAATATTAATTACAGAAAAAAATTTAATACTTTCAAATAATAGTGAAAAAATTATTCCTAAAGTTGTTAAAATTGCAATAAGAGATGATACAAACAATAAGCCTTTTAATATGATTTCCACATCATCTCTTGCTTTATTATTTTTATTAATTTTTTTTAAGGAATAAATTACCGATACTATTACTATAGCGAAAATTAGTACAACTTTTGAATTTGTAAAAAGATTAATAAATTTTGCATAAGCAAGTGCGCTTTCTCTTAAAATACTGTCAATATCACCAAAATAAGTTCCTAAATGAATAGCTTTGATTTTTTCATAAATTAAATTAGCTTCATTTTTATCATTAAAAATAGCACCTTGATTTGCTGCAGTTTCAATTATTATTGATTTAATTATTACAGGCTCAAATAATGACCATATTAATAAAAAAACTAGAGAAGGAATTGAACACCATAAAACAAGGTAATATCCATAAAATTTAGGTAATGCATTTAATTTAATATTTTTCTCGATTGCAATACTTTTAGTTTTTGACCTTCCATAAAAAAATAATGATAGAGAAAATATTGTTATTAAAAATATTAGAACAAAGTTCATTCGAAGTTTCTATAACTTTTAATTGTTACATTTTTGTTACAAACTAACTCTGAAATTGAAATTAAATAAAAGGCCAGTATTTACTGGCCTTTTATTGGGGATAAGTTTTAATTTATTTGATACTTATTGTGTTTAAATCTAAAGCAGCTGTTCTTGTTATTTGGTATTCCTCAGATGCTAAAGGGACTAATCCTATTTTAGCTAAGTAACCTCTGTTACTCATAGCTTTTTTAGATGTGAACTCTTTTAAAAATTCCTGAATACCAGGAATTACACCTATGTGAGCCTTTTTTACATAAAAAAACAAAGGTCTTGCTATCGGATAAGAGTAATCTTGAATACCTTCTAAAGATGGTTGAACTCCTTCAACAGAGGATGCTTTAACCTTATCTTTATTAGCAACTAGATAACTATAACCAAAAAAACCAAAAGCATCAGGATTAGATGTAAGTTTTTGTACAATTAAAGTATCATTTTCACCTGCTTCTACAGCGTAACCGTCTTCTCTAATTTTAGCACATTCTTTTTTAGCTTTATCACCAAATAAAGATTTAGCAGTTTTTGTACATCCTTTAACCATTACAAGAGAATTCCATGCATCTCTAGTACCAGAAGTTGGAGGAGCAACTAAAATTTCAATTTTTTTATTTGGAAGATTTGCATCTATATCGCTCCATTTTTTGTATGGATTTTCAATAAGTTTGCCATCAACATCAACTTTAGCAGCTAAAGCTCTCCACAATTGCTCTTTTGTAAAATCTGCATCTGGAGCACTAACAGCGTGTGCAAATGAAATTCCATCATTACCTACTACAATTTCAATAATTTCGGAAACTCCATTTTTTTCACATAAAGTTTTTTCCTTAGGTTTAATTGCTCTTGAAGCATTAGTAATATCTGGATGATTAGCACCAACTCCAGCACAGAATAATTTCATTCCACCACCAGTTCCTGTACTTTCAATAACTGGTGTTTTGAATTTTCCACTTTTACCAAACTTTTCTGCAACTACTGTTGCATAAGGGTAAACAGTTGATGACCCCACTATTTTGATTTGATCTCTTGAGTAACTTGATGTCGTAAAACCAATTACTAAAAGAAAGCTTATAAATATACTTGTTAATTTATTCATATTTCTCCTTATTAAATTCATAATGCAAAACTAAATAATTCTGATTCTTTAATACTTTATTAAAGGAAGGTTAAACTTTTGTTACAATGACTAACTTTTTAGTTGAATTACAAAGGATTAAATTTGATATCTATTGTGGTTCCTTCATTTTCAACACTATTAATATCCATCTCTGCTCTATGTTGTGAGACTAAATGTTTTACAATGGCTAAACCAAGACCTGTACCACCTACACTTCGGCTTTTGCTTGGATCAACAGTAAAAAATCTTTCAGTGATTCTATGTATAGACTCTTTTGGAATACCTATTCCCTGATCTGCTACTGAAACAGTATTAAACTCACCATCTTTTTTAGCAGTGATTGTAATTTCTTTATTTTTATCACTGTATTTGATTGAATTATCGATAAGATTAGTAAAAATTTCTATTAATTTATCTCTATCACCAATTATTTTGAAATTATCAATTTTGTTAAATTTAATACTAATATTATTTTTTCTAATTATTTTTTCATAAGTTTTAATAACATAATCAATCAATTCTATAAGATCTATTTCATGTGTTGGTCGAATATGTTCCTGTAATTCTATTTTAGATAATGATAATAAATCTCTGATTAAATTTTCCATTCTCTCAGATTGAGAGCTCATTACTGGTAATAAATTAGTTACTTCCGAATTCTTTTTTAAATCTGAATTATTTTCAAATGTTTCAAGTCCCATTTTAATAGATTGTAGTGGTGTTCTTAGCTCATGTGATACATTAGCTACAAAATCAGATTTTAATTGTTGGAATTTATGGAATTCAGTTAAATCCCTTATAAATAAAACACAACATATTTCATCAAAAAAAAGATTATTCTGATCAAGGTAAATTGTTATATTTAATCTTTGAACAGCTTGATTTCTAACTTCAATTTCAAGATCTGAAATATTGTTACCCTCAAATGATTTATCAATTGAACTTAAAAGATCAGGGTTTCTTAAAAAGCCACTTATATTCTCTTCTAGTTTTATCTGAAATAATTTATTAGCAGAGTTGTTGCTAAAAAGAATTTTCTTACCTTTACCTAAAATTATTATTCCTTCAGGAATATAATTTAATAAATTATATATATTTTTTCTATAGTCTTTACTTTCAATTACTTTAATTTGTTCTTTTGAAGCTTCATTTTCAACATTGATACCGAGCACTCTCTCTTTTTTTAAAAGAAAATAAGCAAGAATACCTACAAGTATTAAAAGTATTATGATCAATAATTCCATTTAATAATATTTTTAATTCTTTGTTATTATATTTAAAATATCTTTACCATCAATTTTAACTGGATTGTTGCCTAATCTTAATAAATTTATACCTTTTAAAACATCCTCTGAACTTTTAATTATATTTATATTAAATTTTGTTAAATCATCCTCTAAATTTGCTTTTTTTTTTATTAAAGAAATTTTGGAATTGAAACCATTAATGTCCTGAACATCAAATAAGTTAAATATTAAATCAAATCTTTTTTTTAAATCAAAAGAGGTTTCAGATTTGTCTATATTTTCATAGTTAAATTTAAAAAATTTCTCAAAAAATAAGCTAACTGCATGACCGTGACTAATGTTAAATAGAGATGTAAATGGATAAGATGCAGCATGTGGGGCAGTAGTTTTAGATATACTAATTGCTTTACCTGCTAGATTTGAAGCAATACTCATCTCTGTTGCATTTTTCATGTTTGGTTCGTTTATAAAAGATATAAAACTGTTAACGGAAACTCTTAAAGACTTTGAAGCATATTCAACACTTTTATCGTTAGATTTTCTTGAAACTAAAGATTCTAAAGCTTGTGCTATAGCATCAAAGCCTGATGATGCTTTTATTTTATTTGGAGCAGATATTAAAAATTCAGGAATAAGGAAATAATGATCTGGTATCAATAATTCACTTTCAAAAGAGTGTTTAATTCCATCAACATAAATAACTGCATTAGAAGTAACTTCCGCACCGGAGCCTGCTGTAGTAGGTATAACTGCTAATTTAGTATATTTTTTTTTAAACGGATAAGTGTAATTGACAATTAACTCAGCAAGATCTGGTCTGATATCAACTACATTAGCTATTTTAGCATAATCAATTACTGCACCTCCACCAATAGCTAAAAATAAATCAGGTTTAAAATTTTTAATATCTTTTATAATTTCAATTAACTCCTCAAGAATTGGAATTTCAGATTTTTTATAAAATAATTTTATCTCTTTATTACTAATATTTTTAAGTAGATTTTCAGCACCAGAATTAACAAAAGATTTTTTGCCACATAAAACAAAAATTTTTTTAAAACTTTTATCGTTTATGTATTTTAAGATATCTTCACTTGAATTGATCATTTTTTCATAAATTGATTTTTTATTTTAATCAAATTGTCTGGCCTAGGTAGTTTTTTGATTTTACTATTAGTTACCTTAACCTCTAAAAAAGCAGGTCCATTAATTTTTATAAAATTTTTAGTTATTTTTAATGAATTTAATTTATTTTTAATTGAGTAAAATTTTTTAAAACCTAAACTTTTAGATAGTTTTTCAAAATTTATATTATCAGCATTAGTGCTTTGTCCCCCTACAGAGTCATGAGAATTGTTATTTAATAAAATGTATTTAAAATTTTTTTTGGCAAAATTACCAACTGTCATAATCGAGCCTAAATGCATTAAAAGAGCACCATCTCCATCTATACAAAAAGTATTTTTTTTAGAAGCTAATGAATAGCCCAAAGCAACCGATGAAGTATGACCCATGCCACCAACCATATAGAAATCTTTATTTTTGTTTAAATTAAATTTTTTTCTCAGGTACATTAACTCTCTTGAATTGTATCCGGTGCTAGAAATTACTTTTGATCTAGTTGGAATTTCTTTAATTAAGGTTTTAAGAAAATATTCTTTATCTAAACTATAAAAGTCTTTTTTAGAGCTTAATTTACTATTTTTGTGAAGAGTGCCCTGTTCAATTAAACAAGCTACTATTGTATTGTTTTTTTTTGCATGTTTGATTTGTTTATCAAATTTTTTAAAATCTTTATTTGATCTTAAAATAGTATATTTAATATTTAATAACTTTAAAATTTCTCTTGTAATTTTACCTTTTACATTATGCTGTGGTTCATCTTTAACTTTTGGTGATCCCCTCCATCCTATAATTAATATTAGAGGAATTGAGTATACTTTCTTATGAGCTATAGATATTAACGGATTTAAAGCATTAGAAAGTCCAGAATTTTGCATGTAGATACATGGAATTTTTTTTGTTGAAAGATAATGACCTATTCCGATTGAAACTGCAGAACCTTCGCTAGTTGCAATAATATGATTTCTCTGATTTTTTAAATAAGAAGATAGTTCTTTTAAAACACTATCAGGTACGCCAGTAAAAAAATTAGTGTTATTTTTTTTTAATAAGTTAATTAAAGTATTAACTTTAATCATTTTTAATAAGATTTATTATTTCTTTTATTGGAATTATATTTTTATCCGCTTCAAAAGCTCTGCTATTTTTTAATATAGTTCTAGCTGTATTTTGCATGGCTGGATAAGCAGATCTTAGTAATTGATTTGCATAAATAACTAATTTAAATCCATTTTTAATTAAATCTTTCTCATAAACTTTAGAATAAGTAGATGGAACTGAAACTAAAGGTATAAAATTTTTACTCTTCTTAAATTCCCTTGCAAAAGAAAAAATTTCTGTAGGGGTTTTTTCTTTGCTATGAATTAAAATTGCATCTGCTCCTGCTTTTGAATAAATTTCAGCTCGGTGCAAGGCATCTTTAAGTCCTTTACCAACGATAAAGCTTTCAATTCTAGCTATAACCATGAAGTCTTGTGATTGTCTGGAATTGCATATTTTTTTAATTTTTTTTGCAAAAAGTTTAGGTTTATCCTGTTTGGTACCTACTTGATTTTTAAATAAAGAGTTTTTCTTAAGACCAACTTTATCTTCCATAATTATTGCTGATGCGCCTGATCGTTCTAAAGACCTTACTAAAAACGATAAGTGTTCTATTTGACCGCCATTGTCAGCATCAAATACTAATGGTTTTGTGGTAACGTCCATCATGTCGTTTAAAGATGAAATACGTGCAGAAAAAGATAGTGAAGAATTGTCTGGTAAGCCTTTAGTTGCTGAATCTGTTAAACTAGACGACCACATCCCATCGAATTCTAATTTTTTTTTATTTTTTATCAGATCGATTTTTTCAATAATTAAGCCAGTTAAAGAATTATGAGATTCAAGTATTCTTACAATATCTTTTGAATTCATTAATCTTTTTAGTCTAGAAACTCTATTTTCAGGCAAAGCAATAATATTATTCATCTCTTTTTTTATTAATGTTGATGAAATATTTTTAGTGTATTTTGGCTCTATAAGTTTTCCAGACCATTTTTTAAGTGTTTTAATTACCCTTTCCCTTGTTTTTTTTTGCACACCTTTTTTCCAGTCATCTCCGTGTACTACATAGTCTGGTTTAATTACATTTAGGTTTTCTACATAATCTAAAGTTTTTTGAGGAATAACTTTTTTTACATATTTAATGTTTTCAATAACAATTTTTCTTTTTTCAAAGTCTAAATAAGGAATATTTTTATAGCTTGAAATTGCTTGATCGGTTAACAAACCAACATAAACATCGCCATAAGTATTAGCAGTTTTTAAAATATTTATGTGGCCTTTGTGTAAAATATCTGCTGATAAACCAACATAAACTTTTTTTTTTGACTTTTTCATTTTTAAAACTGAATAAGAATTATTTATATATCAACTATTTAACACGTCCATAAATATCTTGATATCTTACGATGTCAGTTTCTTTAAGAATAGAACCAACTTGTGCTTCAAGAATTTTAACAGGTTTTTTTCCAGAATTTTGAACTCTATGAATTGCTTCTAGTGGAATAAATATATGTTCTCCAGGTTTTTTTATAATTGTATCTTTATTAAGTGTTATTTTAGCATTTCCTTGAGTGACTAACCAATGTTCAGCTCGGTGATGGTGTTTTTGTAAACTTAAAATACCTTTTGGTTTTACATATAACTCTTTAATTAAAAACTCTTTTCCTTCAAATAGATTAGTGTATTTCCCCCATGGACGGTAATACACGTTTTTTTTCTTAATATATTTTTTTTTATTTTTGTCATACATATTCAGAATTTCCTTCCAACTACCAAGATCTGACCAAGGAATATCTAATTTGATAGCGTTAATTTGTTTGGTTTTTTCTAAAATTGCATAATCAAAAGATTTAGCAGTCGCTTTTATAAACGAAGCTTTATTTAAATAATACGTGTTAGCCTTATATTTTGCTTTATTAACTGCATTTATACAATTTCTATAAGTTTTAGCCTGATATTTTTTAAAGTTGTTAATAATGGAATCTTTTCTAAGATAAAACATTCCAGAATTCCAATAGCCCTTATTCTTTATAACTTGTTTTGCTTTAGCTTCTTTTGGTTTTTCAATAAAACTTGTTACTTTATTGATATTACCTTTAATTTTTTTAGTTAAAAAATAACCATAATCACTTGTTGGAGACTTTGGTTTAATTCCAAAAACAAATATATTTTCTTTATTAAGTTTTGATTTATTTTTATTTATCGCTTTATTAAAAATACTCATCTTGTCAATCAAATGGTCTGCTGTAAAAAACATTAAAGGCTGATTGTCTGGAATATCTTTAATTAAAGCTGAACTTAATATAGCTGGAGCAGTATTTCTTTTTGCTGGTTCTACAACAATTTTGTATTTATTTATTTTGTTTTTTCTAAGATGCTGTTTAACTTTGTTTAAATATCTTTTATTTGTGCTGATGATAGGTACATCATAAAAAGAGGTTTTTATTCTCTCAAGTGTCTTTCCAAGTAATGTCCAATTACCAAAATCAATAAACTGTTTTGCTTGATGATTTTTAGAATTTGGCCAAAGTCGAGTTCCAGCACCTCCACATAAAATAACTGGACGAATTTTCATTAAATCTCTGAATAATCCTTAACTTCTTTTTTCTTACCTGGATGTGTTGGTGCTCCTAAAAATGCTGGTCCAACAGTTTGTGCATATTTCCATAAAGTACCTGATCCAAAATCTGATCTTCTTGCCCGCCATTTTCTTTTCCTTGCAGCTATTTCTTTTTTAGAGAGTCTTACGTTGATAGTTCCTTTTTTGGCATCAATATCAATGATATCTCCTGTGCGTAAAAGGCCTATAGGACCACCTAGAGCAGCCTCAGGGCCCACGTGACCAACACAAAAGCCTCTTGTGGCACCAGAGAACCTTCCATCAGTAATAAGGGCTACTTTCTCCCCTTTTCCCTGTCCATAAATTGCACTAGTTGTTGATAACATTTCTCTCATACCTGGACCTCCAACAGGTCCTTCGTATCTAATTATAATTACATCACCATCATTATACTTTTTGCTTTGAACAGCTTTCATTGCACTTTCCTCATTTTCAAAGCATCTTGCTTTTCCAGTAAATTGTAATTTTTTAAGTCCAGCAACTTTTACAATTGCACCTTCTGGTGCTAAGTTTCCTTTTAATCCAACAACACCTCCTGTTGGAGATAATGGATTTTTATAAGATCTCATTACTTTTTGTTTTGGATTAAATTTAATTCCTTTTAAATTTTCCTTCATAGTTTTTCCAGTAACCGTCATGCAATCACCATGAATATAACCACCTTCATATAAGGTTTTTAATAACATTGGAACACCACCTGCTAACCACATATCTTTTGCAACATATTTTCCACCAGGTTTTAAATCTGCAAGATAAGGTGTTCTTTTAAAAATTTTAGCAACATCCATTAAGTCAAATTTAATTCCTGCCTCGTTCGCAATAGCAGGTAAGTGTAAACCTGCATTAGTAGATCCACCAGTTGCAGCAACAACAGTTGCAGCATTTTCTAATGCTTTTCTTGTAACAATGTCTCTTGGTTTAATCCCTTTTTTCAAAAGGTTCATAACCGTTTTACCACTAGCTTTTGCATATTTATCTCTTTCTTCATATGGAGCTGGTGTTCCTGCTGAATAAGGTAATGCTAATCCAATTGCCTCAGATACACATGCCATTGTATTTGCAGTAAATTGACCTCCACAAGCACCTGCACTAGGACAAGCAACTAATTCTAATTTTCTAAGTTCTGCCGCAGACATTTGACCTGTTGAATGTTTTCCAACCGCTTCAAATACATCTACAACTGTTACGTCTTTTCCTTTGTATTTTCCTGGAAGGATTGATCCACCATATATAAATACACTTGGTACATTCAATCTAACCATAGACATCATTAGACCTGGTAAAGATTTATCACATCCTGCAATACCAACTAAGGCATCATAACAATGACCTCTAACCGTAAGTTCAGCTGAGTCAGCGATTACTTCTCTAGAGATCAATGAAGACTTCATTCCTTCATGACCCATTGCAATACCGTCAGTGACTGTAATTGTACAAAATTCTCTTGGTGTTCCACCATTTGCTCTAACTCCTTTTTTAACTGATTGAGCCTGTCTCATTAGCGCAATGTTACAAGGAGCTGCCTCATTCCATGTGGAAACAACGCCAACAAAAGGTTTTGCTACATCTTTTTCAGTTTCCCCCATAGCATAATAAAACGATCTGTGTGGAGCTCTGTCTGCACCTAATGATGTATGTCTGCTTGGAAGTTTCTTTTTGTTAAATTTAGCCATTATATACCCTTTATTGTTACTGATATTTTCTCAATATCATTCTTTAAATTATTATAATTATTTTTTTCTTGTTCAACAATCTCTTTTGGAGCTCGGTCAACAAAACTTTTATTCTCCAATCTTTGAGATATTTTATTCATCTCTTGCTCTAATCTACTTTGTTTATTTGTTAAATTTTCTTTAATTAATTTTAAATCAACATCTTTATCAAAATAAATCTTAAACAAATCACCAGAAACAACCATTGTCGCAGCTGGTTTATCTAAATCTTTATCTAGAATACTATTAATTCTCCCAAGTTTTTTTAGTATAATTTCATTTGTATTAATAAAGTCTTTTTGATTTTTATTAATATTACTTATTGATACATCAATAAATGAGCCTGGGCTTACATTTAGCTCATTTTTAAATGATCTAATCTCTGAAATAATTTTGATGATATTTTCAACTTGTTCAGTACTACTGTCCTTATTTATCTCACCTGAAAACCAATTTTTAAGCATCAAATAATCACTTCCTTCATTATCAAATTTATTTTTAAGCCAGATTTCTTCAGTAACAAAAGGAATAAAAGGATGTAAAAGAATCAAAATTTGTTTGAATACAAAAGATGATACTTTTTTTACCTCTGCTTTAGATTTCTCGTCTTCTGAAAATAGTATTGTTTTAGATAATTCTAAATACCAGTCACAATACGAATGCCACGCAAATTGATAAGCGTTTTTAGCTGCTTCATCAAATCTATAATCTTCAAGATTTTTTTCTATCTTATTTTTGGTTTCAACAAGTTCTGAGTAAATCCATTTGTTAATATTTACACTTAAACTAGGAACTTTTTCTATGTCTTTAAAATCACACTCATTGGTTATCAAAAAATTATTTGCATTCCATAATTTATTTAAAAAATTTCTATAACCTTTTACTCTATCCTCAGAAAGCTTAACGTCTGTACCTGGAGAGGCCATAGATAACAAAGTAAATCTAAGTGCATCAGCACTATATTTTTCAATTATATCTAAAGGATCAATTACATTGCCTTTTGATTTAGACATTTTTTGTCCTTTCTCATCTCTAACTAATGCATGAACATAAATATCTTTAAATGGTTCTTTGTTTAAAAACTCTGTACCAAACATAATCATTCTAGCTACCCAAAAAAATATAATATCGAAACCTGTAACTAAAACAGATGTTGGATAAAATTTGTCTACATATTTATTATCATCTGGCCAACCAAGTGTTGCAAAAGGCCATAAGCCAGATGAGAACCAGGTATCTAAAACATCTGGATCACGATTTAATTCAACATCTTTACCATAATGTTTTTTTGCTTGCTGTTTTGCATCATCCTCATTTTCTGCAACAAAAATTTTTTCGTCAGGACCATACCAAGCGGGTATTTGATGTCCCCACCAAAGTTGTCTTGAAATACACCATGGCTCAATATTATTCATCCATTGAAAATAAGTTTTTGACCAATTCTCAGGAAAGAAATTTGTTTTTTTAGAATTAACAACTTCTTTGGCTTTAACAGATAATTTACCTGCATCAGCAAACCATTGTTCTGTTAGGAATGGTTCAATTATTGAATTGGATCTATCTCCGTAAGGAACTTTATTTTTAATATTCTCTTCTTTTACAAAAAATTCTTTTTCTTTAAGTTCATTTAGGATTTTTTTTCTTGCTTCAGACCTATCAAGACCTACGTAATGTTCTGGAGCACTGTCATTTATTTTTCCTGATTCAGTAAAAATATTTATAATTTCAAGATTATTTCTTTGCCCAACATCATAATCATTAAAATCATGAGCTGGAGTTATTTTTAAAGCTCCTGTTCCTTGTTCAGGATCTGCATAATCATCTTCGATAATTTTTATTTTTCTTCCAACAATTGGAATAGTAACTGTTTTTCCAACGTGGGATTTAAATCGCTTATCTTTTGAATTAACAGCAATAGCTGTATCACCAAGCATTGTTTCAGGTCTTGTTGTTGCAATTGTTATAAATTCACCAGTTCCATCTATAGGATATTTGATGTAATAAATTTTAGAATTTACCTCTCTTTGATCTACTTCTAAATCCGATATAGCTGTTTTTAAAACTGTGTCCCAATTGACCAATTTCTTATCTTTGTAAATAAGACCTTTATTATAAAGATCTACAAAAACCTTAATTACTGATTTGGATAAATTATCATCCATAGTAAAGGCATTTCTTGACCAGTCACAAGAACATCCAAGTTTTTTTAATTGGTTAATGATTATGTCTCCATATTGCTCTTTCCAATCCCAAACTTTTTCAATAAATTTTTCTCTACCAATTTCATTTTTATCAACTTTTTCAGAACTTAATTTTTTCTCAACTAAAGCCTGTGTAGCTATACCTGCATGATCTGTACCTGGTTGCCATAATGTCTCATAATTATTCATTCTGTGATAACGAATTAATAAATCTTGAATAGAATTATTGAGAGCATGACCCATATGCAAACTACCTGTTACATTTGGTGGAGGAATTACAATTGAAAATTTTTTTGAATTTTCTTTTGGCTTAAATAGACCATTTTTTTCCCAATAAGAATAAATTCTATTTTCTACATCAGAATGTATATATTTATCGCTACTCATTGATGTTAAAGTTTATAATTTAATAATTTAAATTAACAATAATCAATTTGAATCGTTATTTAATAGACTAATAGAAATAATTTAATATAAAAAGGCATCTGTAGCTATTAGCTAAAAATAAGATGGCAACGTGGCGGAATGGTTACGCAGAGGATTGCAAATCCTTGTATCCCGGTTCGATTCCGGGCGTTGCCTCCAAAAAAATCTTGTTTTAGTTACAAAAAAAAGTAAGTTGGCTTTTTATATTCCTCGGTAGCTCAGTTGGTAGAGCAGTTGACTGTTAATCAATTGGTCGCAGGTTCGAGTCCTGCCCGAGGAGCCAGAAAATAGAATATTAATAAAACTTTTTATAAATAATCAGCACTAGGGTCTTAATTAAACTACTTTTGAAATTCCTGAACCTGAAATTTGTAAAGATTTGTTAAATTTTAATTTTTGATCAGCATTAAGCTCTGAATATAATTTTACTAGAAAATTATAATTGACATTCATATGACCCTCTTGAGATTTTTCAAGGTTTAACAAATATTCTGAAAAATCTTCAAAGAAATAATTGATCGGCACTTTTAAATAATTTGAAAGTTGCAGTAATCTTATAGAACTTACGCCGTTGGTTCCTTTTTCATATTTTTGAATTTGTTGAAATGTAACATTAATTGCTTTTGCAACTTTAGTCTGTGTCAAACCTAAAGCTAATCTTCTTAGCTTAAGCTTATTGCCTAAGTGTTTATTGAAATTATCTTCCATTAAGACCCCTCTTAATTAAATTTTATAAAGAGCATTGAACCTATTTATTAATGTTACTGCAATAAAAAAATTTATTTTTTTTTGTAGGAAATTTGTAAAAATCAAAATAATGTCAAGTATTAGTTGAATTTAAAATTAAGATATTTAGATTGATTTAATTATTATAATTAACATGTTATTGTATAATTTTTATAAGATTTGACTTAAAAATAGCTTAGTTCTATCACTCTTTGGATTAGCAAAAAACTCATTAGTTTCGGCTCTTTCAACTATCATTCCTTCATCCATAAAAATAACCTCATCTGCAACCTCTTTGGCAAATCCCATCTCATGAGTAACTACAATCATTGTCATTCCTGCCTTCGCTAAATTAACCATAGCATCTAAAACTTCTTTGATCATTTCTGGGTCTAGGGCTGATGTTGGTTCATCAAACAGCATTATTTTTGGTTCCATACATAATGCTCTAGCTATTGCACATCTTTGTTGTTGACCACCTGAAAGTTGTCCTGGATATTTGTTAGCTTGGTCTGAAATTTGTACTTTTTCTAAGTGTTGAAGAGCTAAATCTTCTGCCTCTTTTTTTGGCATTTTTTTTACCCAAATTGGAGCTAGTGTACAATTATCTAAAATAGAAAGATGAGGAAATAAATTAAATTGTTGAAACACCATTCCTACCTCAGCTCTAATTTTTTCAATGTCTTTAGTATCTTCTGTTAACTCATTTCCATCTACTATAATTGAACCTTGTTGATGTTCCTCAAGTCTGTTTATACATCTAATTAATGTTGATTTACCTGATCCTGAAGGTCCACACACAACAATTTTTTTATTCTTTTCAACTTCTAAATTAATATTTTTTAATACTTGGAAATCACCAAACCACTTATTCATTTCTGTAATTTGAATTATTTTATCTGACATTATCTTTCTGTTTTATATTTTTGTTCTAAATTATAACTATATTTACTCATTGCATAGCAAATAATAAAAAATAGTGCTGATGCAAACACATAACCTTCCATTGCAAAACCTAACCACTCTGGGTTAGTTTTAGCAAGATTTAACATTCCAACAATTTCTAAAAGTCCTACAACAAATATTAAAGGTGTATCTTTTACAAGAGCCAAAAAAGTATTGGCAATACCAGGTATTACAAGTTTTAATGCCTGAGGTAAAATTACTAAAATATGCATTTTCCAATAACCCATTCCTAAAGATTTAGCAGCATCATATTGACCTCTTGGTAATGCTTGCAAACCACCTCTGATGACTTCTGCAACATAAGCAGCTTCAAATAATGAGATTGCAATAATTACTCTGACTAATTTGTCAATAAACATATCCTCAGGTAAAAACATTGGAAACATTACTGAGGACATAAATAATACTGTAATCAGTGGAACACCTCTCCAAAATTCAATCATTCCTATTGAAATATATTTAATTATTGGAAAATCTGATCTTCTTCCCAGAGATAAAAATAAACCTATAGGAAAACAAAAAATCAAACAAAAAAATGATACAATAAATGTTAAAGACAAACCTCCCCAAGCACCTGTCTCTACCCACTCTAATGCTTCTAATTTACCCAGTTCAATAAGTTCCTCATAAAAAAATACATATTTTAATAAAATGTAAGTTGTGATCGGAACTATAATAAAATAGTACATTTTAAATTTTGAAGGAATAAAAAATCCTATTGTAACAGAAATTACAGCTGCAATAATACCATACGAGAAATCAAAAAATATTGGACCTCCAGATATAAAAAAGAAAATAAAGAAAAAAGCAATCAATGGATAAACAACTACATAATAAAGTGTTAAATATTTTTTGAACTTTTCAGTAGCAAAAAAACCTATGGTTCCAAGAAAAGCTAGAGCGATGAATGATAAGTTGATACGCCACTGCTCTGGATTTGGATACATCCCATACATAAATCTGTTAAACCAAATTTTAATATATGTCCAACAAGCTCCACTACCTGTACAAACATCTTTTGAATCTCCTGCAATGTTAGCATCTAAAATAAACCAACTTAAAAATGGTGGTAATGATTTGATAACTACGAAAACAATTAATAATGATAATAAAGCATTGAAATTGTTTGTATTAATATTTTTATTAATTGAGTCTAAAAACCTTAAGCCTGAATAATCAATTCTAATTAAATGAAGTCCTATAAACCCTAAAATTAACGGCAAAAAGAAGCTAATAGGTCTAGGTAAAAAAGATACTATATCTTTGTTAAAAAAAGAATTTAAAAAAACTATAAATATACTTAGAGCAACTAAAATTACCCCTGTATATAGATAAGTATAAAAGTTATTTTTATCTGGTTGTAAAAAATTTAATTTGTTCATTATTTTTCTTTAATAGCTATTTTTTTATTATACCAATTCATGAATATTGAAATTGATATACTCAGAGATAAATATGTTAACATTGTTATAGAAACAATTTCTATCGCTCTACCTGTTTGCATCAGAGCAGTTCCTGCAAATACAAGAACTAAGTCAGGATACGCAATTGCAGCTGCGAGAGAAGAGTTTTTAGTTAAGTTTAAATACTGATTAGTAGTAGGAGGAATAATTATTCTCAAAGCTTGAGGCATTACAACTAATTTAAGAACTTGATTAGGAGTTAAACCTATAGATGCTGCCGCTTCCTTTTGACCTTTGCTTACCCCTTGCACACCCGCTCTTACGCATTCTGCAATGAAGGTTGCTGTATACAATGACAAAGCTAATGCTAAAGATATTAACTCAGGAGGTAATTTAATTCCTCCTTCATAAGTAAAACCAGATTGAGATAATTGTTTAATTACAGGTATTTCAACTGAAGCATCAACTCCTCCAAATAAAAAACTTAAAATTGGTAAAATTAATAAGAGACCTATTGAAATTGAAAGAACTGGTGTTTGTATACCTTCGTTCTCTTGCTTTTTTTTAGCATAAATTCTAACAATAATAATTGAAATTATCGCAGCAATTATTGAATAAATAAAAACATCTAAATTGTTCCAAACAAAAGCAGGAACAAAAAAACCTTTTATAGTAAGAAAAAAAACTCCAAACATTGGTTCTGTATCTTGAGGTAATGGAAGTGCTCTTAAAGCAGCAAAATACCAAAAAAATATTTGCAATAATAGAGGGATGTTTCTAAAAAATTCTACGTAAACTGCAGCAGTTCTATTAATAAGATAATTGTTTGATAATCTTGCAATTCCAACAACAACTCCAATAATAGTTGCAAATATAATTCCAATAACAGAAACTAAAATAGTATTTAATAATCCTACTAAATAAGCTCTAAAATATGAGTGAGAACCATCATACTCAATTAATGAAAATTGAACATCAAATGAAGACTCTTGTGATAAAAATCCATAACCAAAAGTTATCCCTCTGTTTTCCATATTGATTTGTGCGTTGTATGAAAAAAATCCAAAGACAAGAATTACGACTAAAAGTGTAAGTAATTGGGGTAATATTTTTTTAATATTCACGATAATTAATGACTTATAAAAAAAAGGGCTAGAAAAATCTAGCCCTTTTTAGATATTTAATTAGATAAATTATCTTGCTGGTGGTACATAAAGAATTCCACCTTTAGTCCATAATTGATTTGGACCTCTATCAGGTAAAATTCCTGTGTCGGCTATATTTCTCTTATAGCTTTCACCATAGTTACCAACTTGCTTGATAATTCTCAAACTCCACTCGTTGTCTAGACCTAAAGCAGCACCTAATTCACCTTCAGCACCAACTAATCTTTTAACAGCTGGATTGTCAGAAGTTTTCATAGAGTCTGCATTCGCAGAAGTAACACCATACTCCTCAGCTTCAATCATAGTGTTTAGTGACCATCTAACGATATCTTCCCAGACAGAATCACCTTGTCTTACAACAGGGCCTAAAGGTTCTTTTGATATAGTTTCTGGTAAAACCATATGATCATCAGGGTTACTCAATTTAATTCTTTGAGCAGCTAAACCTGATTTATCAGTAGTGTAAGTATCACATCTACCAGCATCATATGCAGCTACAACTTCGTCTGCTTTTTCAAAAGTTACTGGCTCATATTGAATTCCTTTTGAATTAAAGAAATCTCTCATATTAAGTTCAGTAGTTGTTCCTAAGTTTGTACAAGCTGAAACACCTGCTTTGAAATCATTCACAGAAGATATTCCAGAGTTTTTTCTTACCATAAAACCTTGACCATCGTAGAAGTTTACACCTACGAAAGTAAGCCCAATGTCAGCATCCCTAGAAAGAGTCCAAGTTGTGTTTCTTGATAAGATATCTATCTCATTAGAAGTTAAAGCTGTAAATCTTTCTTTAGCACTTAATGGTGTAAACTTAACTTTGTTCGCATCACCTAGTACTGCAGCAGCTACCGCTCTACATACATCAACGTCAACACCAGTCCAATTTCCTGCAGCATCAGCATTAGAAAATCCTGGAAGACCTTGAGATACTCCACATCTTACAAAACCCTTCTTTTGAGTGTTTTTAAGTGTTTTAGATTTTTTAGCAGCCATAGTTTCTGTCGTAAAAGTAAACAACACTGCAACCATAGCAACTAAAGAAGTTAATTGTTTTAAGTATTTAAACATTATTCTTCCTTTATGTTATTTTTATTTGTTAACAAATAATTCAAAATTACTTTTGAATATTTTTAATTTAAGCATGTAAGAAATTACTGTTCAAGGAAAAATAATAAAAAAATCAAGTTCAATATAAAATTACGTCAAGCTAAATATTAAATTATTATTTGCTAAAAAAGTGAGAAATGGCGCGCCCTGAAGGATTCGAACCTACGACCCTCGGTTTAGAAAACCGATGCTCTATCCAGCTGAGCTAAGGGCGCAAAATTTAATGATATATATAATACTAAATTAATTTTTAAAAAGAAATTTTTTAGCTATTAATAATAAAGATAAAAGTTCAACTCTTCCGATTATCATAAAAAATATAAGAAAATATTTGGTTAAAAAGTGCATATTTTGGAAATCAAAATCTGATACGCCATAAGCTGATGAATTAACAGTATTCATTAATGTTAACACAGCTAATTTAAATGAGTATTCAAATTGAATGTTAGATAAAGACAGCAAGATAGTTAAAGAAAAAAGAGAAATAACAAAAATTAATATTGTTAAAAAATATTTATTTATATCTTTTGTATCAAAATTAATTTTTGAAAAAGCTAGTTTATTCATGAATACATTTTTTGGCCTACTAAAAGATAAAATTTGATTAATAGAATATTTAGTCAAAGAATATATTTTTAAAAATCTTAAACCTGAACTTGTTGAAAAAAAAGATCCACCTATAATTACAAGTAAGATGTATATAAAGTTTAAATTAGTTTGATCAACTTGGAGTGAAATACCTATATTTGAAATACTACTTACTAAAGATAAAAAACTATATGTGAAATTAGTATCATAGCTAAAAAAAACAAAAAAGATACTCACAACTACAATAAAATATAAAAATAAATGTATGTCTTCATAAAAGAAATTTAAATTTTTATTTCTTAGAAAGATTAAATTATATGTAAAAAAGATACTAAAAAAAGAAATTAACATTAAAAGAGAAAATATAATTATCTGAAAATCATTTACTAAAATTGATGAAAGATCATTTACAGGTAGAAAGCCACCTGATGAAATTACTGTCATTGCTAAATTCAATGAATTAAATGATCTTATACCAAGGATATTTAAAAGTATAAAAATTGATATAGTTAACCCTGAATAAAGTAAAAATATTTTTACTGATTGCTTTAATACCTCAGTAGAATTAAAAGATAAAAAATTAGTTAAAGATTTTTTTAAACTTTCGTCGTAAATATCAATTAAAAAAATAATAGAATATAAAAAATACAAACCACCTATCCATTGAATTGATGATCTCCATAAAATTAAACCTTGATCGATATGTTTGATATTTTCGAAGACAGTAAAACCTGTTGACGTAAATCCAGAAACTGCCTCGAATAAAGAATTTAAAAAAGATAAATTATATATACTTAAATAAAAAGGTATCGATAAAATCAAGGGCATCAAAAAATATCCCAATAAAACAGTTAATATTTTTTCAAATATTGAAGGTTTTTTTTGATCTGCTTTAATTTTATAAAAAATTATTCCAATCACTGCAGAAATAATTAAACTTAAATAATATGTATTTAAATTTAGATATAAATTAAAGTAATAAGAATAAATAATATTAAAAAAAGAAAAAACAGATATTAATATTAAAAAGAAACTTAAGTACTTTACTCTAAAAAAAGACATTTAATTAAATAGAACTTATTCTAAATATATTTTCTACTACCGAAATAGAATCTTTCTTTGCTAAAAAAACAACTTTATCCTCTTTTTGAAAAACAAAATTTGATCTAGGTATTATAACTTTATTTTCTCTTAAGACTGCACCTATTCTTATTTCATCAGGTAAATTTGAATTTTTTAATTCTTTATTAATAAGTTCTGATGTTTCTATAATTTCAGCTTCAATTACCTCATATTCACCATTCATAATTGTATATGCTGTTTCAATTGTACCTTTATGAATATGTTTTAAAATACTTGAGACAGTATTCATTCGAGGATCAATAAGATCATCAATTTTTAAAGAATTTTGCAACAAAGAATAATTTGGCTTATTAATTAAAGCCATTGTTCTTTTGTCATCTACATCTTTTTCATCTTTTGCAAATTTTTCAACAAGAACACTTACCATCAAATTATCTTCATCATCATTTGTTAAAGCAAGAACTGTTTCCGCTTCCTGTAAATTAGCCTCCACAAGGACTTCCTCATCTAAAGCATCTCCATTAATGATAATTGTATTATTTAATTCACTAGCAAGAAATTCTGCTCTATCTTTACTTTTTTCAATAATCTTAACTCTTGCTGCATCTAAAGTTTCTTCAATATTTTTAGCCAAATTAAAACCTATGTTGCCACCACCTACAATTAAAATATTTTTCGATATTTTTTCATCATGTCCAAAAGCTTCTAAAGTGTCTGACATTTGTGATGAATTAATTATCACATAAATTTTATCATTTTTTCTAACATCATCGTTTTTCTTTGGGATTAAAAATTTTTCATCTCTTATTATTCCAATAATATTTGCATCTAAATTAGGATATTTTTTAGTCAGATCGTTAAGTTTAATATTAATTAATTTACAATTTTCATTTATTAAAATTTCTAATAATCTGATTTTATTACTAGCAAATGGAACACTATCTAGTGCTCCTGGTGCTTCAAGTTTTCTTTGTATCGATTTTGCAATCTCAATTTCAGGTGAGATAATTACATCAATAGGTAAATTTTCTTTATTATAAACTCTTGTAAATTTTGGATTTAAATAATCTTGAGATCTTATTCTAGCAATTTTTTTTTGAATTTTAAAAATAGAAAATGCTATTTGACAAATAAGCATATTAATTTCGTCATTTCTAGTGACAGCTATAATCATATCAGTCTCTGCTGCGTTAGCTTTTTCTAAAATTGATGGATAAGTTCCTTTTCCTACTATAGCTTTGACATCTAAAGCATCATCAATTTTTTGAATATCTTCACTAGATGGGTCAATAACGGTTATTGAATGACCTTGTTCACTTAGCTGTTTAGCTATAGTGAACCCAACTCTTCCAGCTCCACAAATGATTATATTCATCTAATTAAATTCTTTGATACCCAAACCTTTTAATTTTCTGTGCAACGCACTTCTTTCCATGCCAACAAAATTAGCTGTTTTAGAAATATTTCCATTAAATTTTTTCAATTGAATAGTTAAATACTCCTTTTCAAATTTTTCTCTAGCTTCTTTTAATGGCACAGAAAGGCTATTTTCAGCCAATTGATCATCAAAATTGATATTTTTTAAAGATTCCTTAATGATATTTGAAACTTTATCTTTTGAGTCTGGTTGCAGTATCGCAATCCTCTCGATTAAATTTCTTAATTCTCTAACGTTTCCATGCCAATTATGATTAAGTATATAACTATTATTTTCGTCTATATCTAAATCTTTAATTTTATAATTATCAGATATTTTTTTTGAAAAATATTTAATTAATAAAGGTATATCAGAAATTCTTTGGTTTAGTGGTTCAATATTTATCTCAAAAACATTTATTCTGTGAAATAAATCTTCTCTAAAATTTCCAATTTCGATTTCTTTTTTTAAATCTTTGCTTGATGAGCAAATTAATCTAACATCTACACTTACATCGTTACTTCCATTAACTCTTTTAAATTTTTGATCAGTTAAAACTCTTAATATTTTAGACTGTATATCTAATGGTATTTCTGAAACTTGATCAATTAAAAGTGTACCTTTGTTCGATTTTTCAAGTGCACCATATGATATAGAGCCATTTTCCTTTTCTTCACCAAATAATTCTAATTCATATTTGTGAAAATCTAGTAAAGCACCATTTAATACAACAAATGGATTTTTACTTCTAGAAGAAGCTTTATGAATTTTTCTTGCTATTAATTCTTTTCCTGAACCTGAAGGGCCATTTATTAGAACTCTACTTTCGGTAATAGATATTTTTTTTATTTGATCAATAATATTTACTATATTTTTACTATTACCTATTAATTCATAGGATGAGAATAATTTACTTTCATATTCTTTATTTTGTTTTTTTAAATTAAAGTTTTCAACTGCTCTTTTAACAAAATTAAGTAATCTTTCTTGATCGAATGGTTTTTCTATGAATTCAAAAGCTCCGTGTTGTAAAGACTTAACAGCCATTTCAATGTTCGCATGTCCAGATATAATTATAACAGGTGTGTCTTTGTTTTTCGATTTGATATGTGAAAGAAGTTCAATACCGTCATTATCTCCCTTATCTAATTTTACATCAAGAATTGCAACATCAGGTAATTTTTTATCTATTTCAGCAAGTGCTTGGTTGTAATTTGCTGCTAAACGAGTTCTGTAACCGGCATCTATAATTAATTCATTAATTATATTTCTGATATCAGCGTTATCATCTACAATTAAAATTTCTTCACTCATTTCTGTTTTAAAAATGTAATATTAATTTTTGCACCCTTTTCAATTGGTATAAAATCTATTTTTCCATTGTGATCATTAATTATTTTATTAACAATTGATAATCCTAAACCAGTTCCATTTTTCTTAGTTGTGAAATACGGATTAAGTATATCTTTAATATTATTTTTTAATTCACTAAAACCAACGCCATTATCTTCTATAGTTACTTTTATGTGGCTATTATCTTCAGTAAGTTCAATAGCAATTTTTTTGCTAAAATTGTTGGTGTTTTGAGCCTTTTGATGGATACTTTCTATGGAATTTTTAATCAAATTTAGGAAGACTCTGCTTATTTGTTCTTTATCACTTTCTAAATTAATTTTCTCAAAATCTTTTTTAAAAGTGATATCTATAGAATTATCTAATTCTTTAAGCAAATTTACATTATCATGAATTATATCTACTAAATTATTTCCTCTAAATATTGGTTTAGGCATTCTTGCAAAGTCAGAAAATTCATTAACCAATTTTTCGATTTGTTTTATTTGATTGTTTATAATTTTTAAATTTTCTTTAAAATTTTCAGTTTCATGTTCATCTAATTGTTTAGAATATTTATTTTTCAATCTATCTATGGTTAATTGTATCGGTGTGAGTGGATTTTTAATTTCATGAGCAAGTTTTCTAGCTAAACTTCCCCATGCTTCGTGCCTTTCATTAATAATTAACTTCTCTTGCTGGCTTTTCAGCCTATCTATCATTAAGTTAAAATTTTTATTTAAAGTCTCTAAATCTTTATCTGTCTTAACTTCAGGAACTTTTGCATCAAAATTTCCTTGACCAATAGATGTTGAAGCAAGAATTAAGTTATTGATAGATCTAAAAAACCTAGATGAAAATCTGATCGCAATAGATATAGAGACAAATAATAAAACACTAACAACAATAATATAAATAATAGCAAATGAGATTTTAATTCCAGTGCTTTTTTCCTCAACTGTATAATAAAAATTAATAGCTTCTTGAGACTCTGTCAAATATCTAGAAATATCTTTGTCTAAATACTTTACTACATATAAAAATCTATCTTCAAAATTTTGCAACCTCATTATTGCGGCAGAAATATTTTCTGGTGCATTAATAATTTTTAAAGGACGATCATCATCCAAAACTAAATTTAATGCTCTGTCAACTGGAGGTATGTATGGCTGATCATCTTTCAAAGTCGTAAATAACAACCTTTTATTAATATCTATGATATGCACTTCATCAACATCCCTAATTAATTTTTGTGTATCCAAAAACCTACTATATTCATTTTGATTATCATTTAAAAATTTTTTACTTTTATTGGTATCAAAAGCTATTAAAACAATATCTGATTGAATTTTATTTCTAATTTCCTCGATATAATTCCTTGCTAACTCATAAGAGTTGTTGACTACCGTCGTAACTTTTTTGTCAAAATACTTCTCTAAAGCAAAAGAAAATAAAAAGAGTGAAAATATTGAAATTAATACCGATGGAATTAAAGTAAATAAACCAAAGTATGTAATATATTTTTTATTAGATTTAAAACCATCTTTATCGATGTCATTTTTTATTGCGCTCTTAATCTCAATAAAAATAAAAACAAAAAGTGCAATTAAAAGAACAATGTTTAATACTAATAATATTTGTAAATTTTGATCTGATAATTCAATAAATCCTTTGTCAATAAAAGTTAAAAAGGTTAAAAAACCAATCGATAATGTGATAATAAATAATATTATTAAATATATATTTTTTTTAATAAATTCGTACATTTGAATATAAAAACTACCATATAAATGAATAATTATTTTATAATACTAGCATCAGGACAAAGCAAAAGATTTAATTCAAAAAAACCAAAGCAATACAATATTTATAAAAACAAGGCTCTTTTTAAACATTCTTTGGAAAAAGCAATGAAATCAAAGCTCTTTAAAAAAATTATATTGGTCGTAAATAATAAAAAAAGTATTAAAGAAAAATTTCCTAAAAATGTATTCATAATAAAAGGTGGTAAAGAAAGATCTGATTCTTCTTTAATTGCCTTAAAATATATTAAAAAATTTAAACCTAATAATGTTCTCATTCACGACGCTGCTAGACCAAATTTCACTATCGAGCTTTTAAAAAATCTAATTAAATCACTTAAAAAAAATAAGGCTGTAATACCTTTTATAAATCCAAAAGATTCTATTAAATATAAAGTAAAAAACCAACTTATAAACCTTAGTCGAAATAATTCAATTTTAACTCAAACTCCTCAAGGTTTCAGATTTAAAGATTTATATATTCTTTCAAATAAACAAAAAAATAAAATTACTGATGAAGCAACATTATTTATTGAAAATAATTTAAAAGTTAAATTTATTAAAGGTGAAAACTTAAATAACAAAATTACATTTAAAGAAGATATCAAAACTAATAAAACTTATTTTGGTATTGGTTTTGATATTCATAGATTAATAAGAGGAAAAAAACTTTTTTTAGGTGGTATAAAAATTCCATATCACTCAGGACTTAAAGGACATTCTGATGGAGATGTGATTATTCACTCGATAATCGATTCTATCCTTGGGGCCCTAAGAAAAAAAGATATTGGTACTTTTTTTCCAGATAATCAAAAAAAATATAAAAATATTAGATCTCCTAAAATGCTAAAGCCTATTGTTGAAATATTAAATAATAATGATTTTTATATAAATAATTTAGATATAAATTTAATATGCGAACAACCAAAAGTTTCAAAGTATCGTGATAAAATAATCAAATCCCTATCTAATTTACTAAATATTGATAAAGAATTAATTAACCTAAAAGGTAAAACAGTAGAAAAACTTGGTTTAATTGGAAAGGAAAAAGCAATAGCTTGTGAAGTTATTTGCTCAATAACACAATGAAAAAAATAAATGTTCTGTTATCCACTTTCTTTGGTTATGGATATTTAACCAAAATTCCTGGAACTTTAACCTCTGCTGTAACAACTTTTTTTATTTACATAGCTTATGAGATTTTAGGATACACAGATCTTAAATTTTCAATTATTTTTTTTATAATTTTGTTTTTTTATTCATTTTATGCAGTAAAAGATTCAGAATCTGAATTTAAAAATAAAGATCCAAGACAAATAGTAATCGATGAGGTTTTAGGGCAATCTATGCCTTTAATCTTATTGCTATATTTAAATCAAACTAATAATATAAGCATTTCAATTGAAGTTTATTATATTTTATCTTTTGTTTTTTTTAGATTTTTTGACATCCTAAAACCTTTTCCAGTAAGTTATTTTGATAAAAACCATAAGAACTATTTTGGAATAATTATGGATGATATAATGGCAGGTTTATATTCAATGGTATTAATATACTTAATAAGTTTAAAATTCTAATGAGTGTCCAATTACTTCATAAAAAATTAATTAAAAAAAAAATAACTATATCTGTAGCTGAATCATGTACAGGTGGATTATTGGCCCATAATTTGACGAAATTAGCTAATTCATCAAAATACTTTCAAATGGGTCTGATCACTTACTCTAATCAAGCCAAAATAAAAATATTAAAGGTAAATAAAAATATTATTAAAAAATATGGTGCGGTGAGCCATGAGTGTTGTAAGTCAATGGTTCAAAATTTATCTAAAATATCAAAGAGTAAAATTAATGTATCGATAACAGGAATTGCTGGACCAGGAGGTGGATCAAAAGAAAAACCCATTGGACTTGTATATGTTGGCATTAAAAAAGGTAAAACTCTGCTTATTAAAGAAAATAAATTTAAATCAAAAAACCGTAATTCAATTCAAAAATCAACAGTTCGTAACGTAATTAAGTTAATCAGTAAAATTATTTAATACTTTCAGCTCTTTTTTGAAAGGCATCAGCTATCTTTTCCAAACCAAATTGAAAAGAATTGGTCATTAAAATATTTAAAAACTTATTTTCGATTTCAAAATCGATGTCAAATAAAACCTCTGTTTTATAACCTTCATTGTCATTTCCTACCTCAATAAATTTCCAATTATTTTCTAAATGATTTAATGGTCCACCTAAATTAACAACATGAATATGATCATTTTTTTTATTTAATTTAACATCACTTTTAAATGTATCCTTAAATGGCCCCTTACCTATTGTAAGATCAGCAATTATATTTATGGTATCGCCTCTATCACTTCTCTCATAGACTTTTGAATTATCGCAGAAAGGAATAAATTCTGGGTATTTTTCAATATCTAAAACAAACTCAATTAGCTTATCTTTTCTGTTATCAATTAATCGCTTAACTGATGCTTTCGGCATTAATTTTTTTTTAATCTATTTTGTTGAAGTTTCGCAAAATCCTCATCTGCATGATATGAAGATCTAGTTAGAGGAGATGAAGAAACTAACAAAAATCCTTTGGCTTTTGCAATTGTTCCTAAATTTTCAAATTCTTCTGGCGTGTAATATCGATCTAATGGATAATGTTTGATTGATGGTTGTAAATATTGACCGATCGTTATGAAATCAACGTCTGCAGCTCTTAAATCATCCATGACTTGTAAAATTTCATCTCTTGCCTCACCTAAGCCGACCATTATTCCCGATTTGGTAAAAATATTTTTATTAACTTTTTTTGCATTTTTCAATAGCTCTAAAGATGCAAAATATCTAGATCCAGGTCTAACTTTTAAATAAAGACTAGGAACAGTTTCAATATTATGATTAAAAACATCTGGTTTAGCATCTAAAACTTTTTTATATGCATCTCCTTTTCTCAAAAAATCAGGTGTAAGAACTTCAATAGTAGTATTTGGGTTTGATTTTCTAGTTTGATTAATCACTTCAAAAAAATGTTCTGATCCACCGTCATCTAAATCATCTCTATCAACTGAAGTAATAACAACATGTTTTAAATTTAATTTTTTTACAGCTTCTGCAATCTTTACAGGTTCAAGTTGATCTAATTTTCCTGGTACACCAGTTTTAACATCACAAAAAGCACAAGCTCTTGTACAGGTGTCTCCCATAATCATAAAAGTTGCATGTCGCTTACTCCAACATTCAGTTATATTAGGGCAGTTTGCTTCCTGACAAACAGTTACAAGATTATTATTATTTACTATTGTTTTGGTTAAGAAGAATTCCTTACTATTTGTAAGTTTAGATCTAATCCATTCAGGTTTTTTTTTAATTGGATTAATCGGTTTGTTTTCTTTTTCTGGATGCCTACTTTTCATGTTTTTTAATTATATAAATTGTCTCATTTTTTTTACCAAATAAAAATCGTTCTCTAATTAAAGTCTCAATATAATCAAGATCTAAATTAGTGCTTAGAAGTGAATTTTTATGATCCATGTCTTCTATCTTATTAGTTAGGGTTAATTCTTCTTTTTTCAAGTTAGACAAAAGTTCTTTTTTTTCTATATACGAAAAAAGACCTCTTTCGCCAGATACTAAGTTAAAACCAAAATAAAAAATAAGAAAAACTGATATTAATAAAAAATAATTTCTTTTTATTAATCGAAGCATTAATTGATCTTATTCATCCTCGCTTTTTTTCCAAGTTCTTCTTCAATACGTATTAATTGATTATATTTTGCAACCCTTTCAGATCTGGCTAAAGATCCGGTTTTAATTTGATTTGAATTAGTACCTACTGCTAAATCAGCAATAAACGTATCCTCACTATCACCTGATCGGTGAGATATAATAGTTTTATATCCAATAGTTTGTGCAAATTTTATTACATCAAGAGTTTCGGAAACAGTTCCAATTTGATTTAGCTTTATTAATATAGAATTAGAGGAAATATTTAAGAAACCTTTTTTTAATCTTTCAAGATTTGTTACATACAAATCATCTCCTACTATCTGAACTTTTTTTATTGATTTTATTAATTTATTCCATGCCAACCAATCATTTTCAGCAAACGGATCTTCTATAGACTTAATTTTGTATTTTTTTATAATTTTTTGATATTCTTTAATGGATTTATCTACTGAAATATAACTTTTAGAATGAATAGAGTATTTGTTCTTTTTATATAATTCATTAGCAGCCACATCTAGACAAATAGAAACATCTTTACCATTAATAAATCCTGATTTTTTAATTGCACTCAAAATTAAATCTAAAGCTTGATTATTACTACTGATCATGGGTGCAAACCCACCTTCATCACCTACTGAAGTTGATAAACCTTTGGATTTAATTAATTTACTTAAGTTTTTAATAACAACAAAACAAATTCGCATCGCCTCAGAAAAACTTTTTGCTCGATCAGGTCTGATCATAAATTCTTGAATTCTAAGACCATTATTTGCATGCGCTCCACCATTAATAATGTTCATTAATGGATAAGGTAATTGAAAGTTTTTTTTTTGAAAAAAAGTTTTATACAAAGGTAATTTTTTTGCTTTTGCAGATAGTTTTTTAACAGCCATAGAAACAGCTAACATGGCATTGGCTCCTAAGTTAGTTTTTTGTCTTGTCCCATCCAAGTTAATCAACAAAGTATCAATTCTTTCTTGGTTGTGAATACTTTGTCCTTTTAATTTTTTTGAAATCTTAGTATTGACTAAATTAACTGCACTTAAAACACTTTTTCCTAAATACCGTTTATTATTTTTATCTCTTTTTTCAAAAGCTTCAAAAGTTCCTGTGGAAGCACCTGAAGGACAAATAGCGGACGCGCTATTATTTTTAATATAAACTTCTGCCTCTACTGTTGGATTTCCTCTGCTGTCAAAAACTTGACGTGCTTTTACTTTTAAAATTTTACTCACTATTTTTTAATTAGATTATCTATATCGTGTAATTGTTTTAATAGATTCTCTAATTTATTCAATGGTACCATGTTTGGTCCATCTGATGGAGCATTATCAGGATCTTGATGAGTTTCAATAAATACTCCAGCAACACCAACAGCAACAGCTGCTCTTGCTAAATATTCAACGAATTCTCTTTGACCACCAGAAGATTCTCCTTGTCCGCCAGGTTGTTGAACCGAGTGAGTGGCATCAAAAATTACCGGATAACCATTCTTTGCCATTATAGGTAATGATCTCATGTCAGAGACTAAAGTGTTATATCCAAAACTTGCACCTCTTTCTGTGACTAGGATGTTTTTATTTCCTGAGTCTGAAATTTTTTTAGTTACATTAACCATATCCCATGGTGCTAAGAACTGACCTTTTTTAACATTAATAATTTTATTTGTTTTAGCTGCAGCAATTAACAAGTCTGTTTGTCGACATAAAAAAGCTGGAATTTGTAAAACATCGACATACTTTGAAACAACTTCACATTGCTCTGCATTATGAATGTCTGTTAAAATAGGAACATTTAATTCCTTTTTAATTTTATCAAATACAGGAAGTGATGCATCTAATCCTGCTCCCCTTTTACTTTTTAAGCTAGTTCTGTTCGCTTTATCAAAAGAAGTTTTGTAAATAAATCCAAGGCCGAATTTAGAGGTAATTTCCTTAATTTTTCCAGCCATATCCATTGCGTGCTGCTCTGTCTCTAACTGACATGGACCTGCAATAATACAGATCTTATTATTGTTTGAAATTTCTATATTTTCACAATTTACTTTTATCGCACTCATATATGATTTTTTGCTGCTTTGATAAAAGAAGAGAATAAAGGATGTGGTTTCAAAGGTCTAGATTTAAATTCAGGGTGAAACTGAACTCCTATAAACCATGGATGATTTTTTAGTTCAATTATCTCTGGTAGCTTATGATCTGGAGATAAGCCCGAAAATATTAATCCTTTCTTCTCAAATTTATCTTTATATGAAATATCCACTTCATATCTATGTCTATGTCTCTCTTTGATTAATCTAGATTTATAAATATCTCTAATTTTAGATTTATCTTTTAAAATTGCATCGTAAGAACCAAGCCTCATGGTGCCTCCTAAGTCTTTGTCTGTTCCTTTAACTTTTCTGCCACTTTTCTCCCACTCATGCATCAAGCCAATAATATGAACACCACCTTTATCAAACTCAGAAGAAGTTGCTTTTTTAATTTTCAATTGATTTCTAGCAAATTCAATTATTGCCATTTGCATTCCATAACAAATTCCAAGGAATGGAATTTTATTTATTCTTGCATACTTTATTGCTTCAATTTTACCCTCAGTTCCTCTTTTACCAAATCCACCTGGAATTAAAATTCCTGAAACATTTTTAAGTTTATTTTTTATTTCTGAAACTTTTAATTTTTCAGAGTCTATTCTTACTAAATTAACTTTAAGATTATTGGATATTCCTCCATGAGTAAGTGCTTCATCTAAAGATTTATACGCATCTTTTAATTCAACGTATTTACCAATAATTGCAATGTTAACATGTCTTTTGGTATTAAGAGTGATTTTAGTTATTTTCTTCCATGGTGTTAAATTATTTGATTTTTTAGATTTTATTTTAAAATAATTTAAAACTTGAACATCTAATTTTTCTTTTGCAAAACTAATCGGTGCCTCATAAATAGTTTTAACATCAACAGTTTCAATTACATTTTTAATATCAACATTACAAAACAAAGATATTTTTTTTCTATGGTCTAAAGGAATAGGTCTTTCTGATCTACAAATAATTATATCAGGTTGAATACCAATACTTCTTAATTCTTTAACAGAATGTTGAGTTGGTTTGGTTTTGATTTCATCTGATGCTTTTAAATAAGGAACTAAAGTTAAATGAATAAATAATGCATTCTTTTTACCAATATCATTTGAAAATTGTCTTATTGCTTCAACAAATGGTAAACTTTCTATATCACCTACTATTCCACCTATTTCACAAATGACAAAATCTTCTTTAGATGTATCATGTTTTATAAATTCTTTAATTCTATCTGTGATGTGAGGAATAACTTGAACAGTTTTGCCCAAATACTGACCTTTTCTTTCTTTTTTAAGAACATCGTTATAAATTTTTCCAGTTGTGATGTTATCGGTTTTTTTTGCAGTAACGCCTGAAAATCTTTCATAGTGGCCTAAATCTAAATCTGTTTCAGCCCCATCATCGGTTACAAAAACTTCTCCATGTTGAAACGGACTCATTGTTCCTGGATCCACATTTAAATAAGGATCTAATTTTCTTAAACGAACTTTATAACCTCTTGATTGCAATAAATATGCTAATGATGCTGAAGAGAGACCTTTGCCTAAGGAAGAAACCACGCCGCCAGTGACAAATATATATCGCGCCATGGAAGTATCTTATAGCGAATAAAAAATGAATTGAAAAGGATTAATTAATTATTTTCTGGAATTGACGGCGTGTCTTCAGTTTTTTCCTCAACTGTATCTAATACCGACCCCGTAGGAGTAAGTTCTGCTCTAGAAATTATTGTTAAAGCTAAACTACAAATAATAAAAAGAGTTGCAACAATTGCAGTAGCTTTTGTCATAAAACTACCTGCTGATCTAGACAACATAAAATTTTCTTGAGAAACCCCAATACCAAGAGCACCTCCCTCTGATTTTTGTAATAAAACCAAAAGAACTAAAATAACTGCAAGTATGATGTTGATTACTAATAATAAAGTTTCCATGTGGGTCTAATTAATGGTTTTTTGAATTATATCAATAAATTTTTTTGGAATTTGTGATGCGCTTCCTATCAAAAAACCGTCAATGTTGGGAATTTTTTTTAATATACTTACGTTATTAGTATTTACAGATCCACCATATAAAATTTTAGGATATTTTTTTACAAATCTACTTTTAATGAATGAAATTGATTTATTTAAATCAGCTTCTTTTGGAATTACACCTGTTCCGATAGACCATACAGGCTCATAGGCTATAATAATTTTAGATTTATTCTTTATCGATTTTAACCCTTTTTCAATTTGTTTTTTTAAAATTTGATTAGTTTTTTTTTGTCTTCTTTCTTTCAAAGTTTCACCGATACAAAATATAATTTTCAAGCCTGATTTAATTGCACTTTTAATTTTTAAATTAATTATTTTGTCTGTTTCTCCTAACTGCCTATTTTCTGAGTGTCCCAAAATAATAAACTTTGCTCCAACATTTTTAAGCATGGTAGAATTTACTTGGCCAGTGTGCGCTCCATAGTCATAGCTGTGATGACAGTTTTGGGCACCAACCTCTATTTTTGTTTTTTTTAGTCTTCTCGACAATGGACGAATTAATGTATTTGGTGGGCAATAAACTATTTTTAACTTATTTTTTTTAATATTTTTTGAAAACTTTATTACTTTATCAAGCGAATTTAGAGTTCTTAAATCACCAAACATTTTCCAATTAGCTACAAAATACATATATTTATTTGTCATAATTGACTTTTTAATCTATAGATTTGTTTTTTACAGATCAATAAATTTATAACGCTATGATTGAAAAATTAAAAAACTTAGGCTGGAAACAACTTGGTGGATTGGTATTAATTGTCATAATCATCATCGCTTTTGGTTTTGGAGGTTTTGGCGGTGGGTTTAGTACAAACAATCAAAACAATATTGCAAAAATAAATAAAACAAATGTAACAACCCAAGATTTTATTGACTATGTGAATCAAAGTGGAATTTCACAAAAAGCTATTCGAGATAATTTAGACAACAATATTATTGAGGAATTGTTATCAGGATTAATTTCAACTACATTGATTGATTTAGAAATTAAAGACTTTGATCTTTCAATTAATGAAAGAACCATACTTAAAAACATTAAAGAAAATAAAAATTTCCATGATGAAAACGGTACTTTTCAAAGAATTAAATATGAAAAATTTTTACTCTCCAACAACTTGTCAGCTCCAATGTTTGAATTGCAATTAAAAAATAGAGAATTACAGAAACATTTATTTGATTTTATTGGTGCTGGAACAATAACACCAAATTTTTTGATAGAAAAAAAGTTTGAAGATAATAATAAATCTTTAGATATTGAGTATTTTGATATGGAAGATCTATATAAAACAAAAAATGATTACACAACAAATGAAATTGAAGCATTTATTGATGAAAATAAAGATCAATTAAAAAGAGAATATATAGATTTTAAGTATGTGATTTTAAATCCAAAAAATCTAATTGGAATTGAAGAATTCAATCAAGAATTTTTTGATGAAATTGATTCAATTGAGAACAAAATTTCTCAAGGGATTACATTTGAAAATATATTAGAAGATGTAGATGTTGAAATTATTGAAGTAAATGAGTTTGCACCTAGCTCTAATAAACAAATTAATGAAGATCTAATTTATTCTAAGAAAGCATCTAAAATAGACTTGATAGAAAGTGGTGACAACTTTTTACTTTATAATATTAATAATCAATATGATCGAGCTCCAGATTTAAATGATGAAATCATTAAAGAAGAAATAGTTGAGTTTATTTATCAAAAAGGTAAATTTGATTACAACAAAGAAATTATAGAAGAGATTCAAAAAAAGAAATTCGATAATTCGAGATTTGAAGAACTAGCAGGATCATATAAGGAATATTCTTCTATTAATTCTATAGAAGACGATCAACTCATTGATATTAACTCAGTAAAAATGCTTTATTCGTTACCTGTAAACTCTTTTGCACTAGTAAACAAAGAAAATAAAATTTATTTAGTAAAAATTACTGGAACAAATAAAAATTCATTTAGCAAAACCGATGAAAAATATCTTAAATTTGTAAATAGCCAAAATACAAATAATAGAAAAAGTATCTTACAATCGTATGATCAATTACTTAATGATAAATATCAAGTTCAATTAAATCAAAAAACTATTGATAGAGTTAAAAATTATTTCAAATGATTATTAATCGAAGCTTCAAAGATTTTAAGTTTCGACACAGAAGCAAAAAAAATCAAATCATCTTTACAAAAAAAAAAGTAAAAAAAGATGAGGAAGTATTAAACTTAATAGATAATTTCCTAGAGGAAAAAAATAGTTTTATATTTGAATCTGTTGAAAAAGGTAAAATCAAAGGCAGATATACAATATTTGGGAAAAATCCTGACAAAATTTGGGAATTTAATAATAATAATTCTTACATAATTCAAAAAAATAAAAAAAGAAAACTAAATGATAAACCAGAAAAATTAATTGAAGAAATCATTGAAGATTTTAAGTTTGAAACACCTAAAAATTTACCTAAAATTTGCTCATTAATCTCTGGGTATTTTTCTTATGATTCAATCAGATACATAGAAAAAATTCCAAATAATTGTAAAAATGATCTAAATTTACCAGACGTGAGGCTTCTACGTCCAAGAACATTAGTTATTCATGACAATTTAAAAAAAGAAATATTCTACATATCTAACATTTTTAAAGATGAAAAAATTAAAAACTATAAAAATAAATATGAAGAAATTAAATCTGATTTGTTTAAATTACTTATTCAATCATCTATTAAAAATACTGACAAAAAAATAATTCAAAAATCAAAAAATATAAAAGTGAAATCTAACACTTCAAAAAATAAATTTTTATCAATGGTTAATAAGGCAAAAAAATATATTAAATTAGGTGATATTTTTCAGGTTGTTTTAAGCCAAAGATTTGAGGCAAAATTAACAAAGAAACCATTAGATATTTATAAAAAACTAAGAGTAACAAATCCTTCTCCTTTTATGTTTTTCTTTAATTTTAAGGATTTTCAAATAATTGGTGCAAGTCCTGAAATACTTGTGAGACTTAGGGATAATAAAATTACTGTAAGACCAATCGCAGGAACTAGACCAAGGGGTAAAACTAAAAAGGAAGATCTTTTTTATGAAAAAGATCTACTTAAAGATAAAAAAGAACTTTCTGAGCACTTAATGTTACTTGATTTGGGTAGAAATGATGCTGGTAAAGTTTCAAAGATAAATTCGGTAAAAGTTACAGAAAGCTTCATTATCGAAAGATATTCTCATGTTATGCATATAGTTTCAAATGTAGTTGGAGAATATAATAAAAAATTTTCAAAATTTAAATCGCTCTTAGCTGGTTTTCCAGCAGGTACAGTTTCTGGAGCACCAAAAATTAGAGCTATGGAAATTATAGATGAATTAGAAATAACAAAAAGAAAAGTTTATGCAGGTGGAATTGGGTATTTTTCTGCAAATGGAGAATTTGATACATGCATAGCCTTAAGAACTGCAGTTGCTAAAAATAAAAAATTTTATGTACAGGCAGGTGCAGGTATAGTTGCAGATAGTAAACCTAAAAATGAATATGAGGAAACAGTTAATAAAGCAAAAGCTTTAATTAATGCTTTAAGATAATGAAAATATTGTTAATAGATAATTACGATAGTTTTACTTTTAATTTGTATCATTATATCTCCTCATTAAATGTTAAAGTTGATGTAGTAAGAAATGATAAAATTTATTCTAAAGAAATCATCAAAAAGAAATATGATAAAATTGTTATTTCACCAGGACCAGGCAACCCAAATCAATCTGGCAATTGTATAAAAATATTGAATTCATTATACAAAGAATTGCCTTTTTTAGGAGTATGTTTAGGTCATCAGATAATCGGACAAGTTTTTGGATCAAAAATTGTTCAAGCAAGAAAATTAATGCACGGCAAAACAAGCAAAATCAAATCAAAAAAAATCGGTATTTTAAAAAACCTCCCTAATACATTTAAGGCCACCAGATACCATAGTTTAATAATTGATAAAAAAACGTTATCAAAAGAGCTAGAGATTACAGCGGAGACAGAAGATGGGATTATAATGGGAGTACAACATAAAAAATTTAATATTCATGGTGTACAATTCCATCCTGAAAGTATTAAAACTAAGTTTGGAATGAAAATTCTTAAAAACTTTATTAACAGTTAGATTTATGGATCAAATTTTAGAAAAACTTAAAAATAAACAAGATTTAACTTTTGAAGAAAGTAAAACTGCTTTTGAAATATTAATGACTGGAAAAGCCAGTGATGATGAAATTTTTAGCTTTTTAACTTTACTATCTGAAAAAGGTGAAGTTTCAGATGAAATAGCAGGTGGAGTTTTTGTTCTAAGACAAAAATCAAAAAGAGTAAAAGTACATGATTGTATTGATACATGTGGTACAGGCGGTGATGGTATGAATACTCTTAACATTTCAACTGCTTCTGCCCTACTTTTAGCGAGCATGGGTTTAAAAGTTGCTAAACATGGTAATAAAGCTGTTTCTTCAAAATGTGGATCTGGTGATGTTTTAGAGGCTCTAAAAATTAAAATTGATTTAGAAGCTGAAGATATTGAAAAAGAAATTAATACCAATAATTTTGGGTTTATGTTTGCACCAAATTATCATAGTGCAATGAGATTTGTAGGATCAGTAAGAAAGAAAATTGGAAAAAGAACCATTTTTAATATGATTGGTCCATTAAGTAATCCAGCTCTTGTTGAAAGGCAAGTTGTAGGTGTTTTTGATAAAAAATTAATAAAAATTTTTGCAGAAGGACTTAAAAATTTAAATTTAAAATTCGCTTGGATAGTAAATAGCGAGGATGGATTAGATGAAATATCTCCATATGCAATCACAAATGTTATTCAATTAAAAGATGGTCAAATATCTGAAATAAAAATAGATCCAAATGCTTTAGGGGTTAATGCAGATAATTTTAAAAATCTAGTGGGTGATGATGCAAAATTCAATGCTGATAAGATGATTGAAATATTTAAAGGTAAAGATAATGACTTTTCAAAAGCAGTTTGTTTAAATGCTGCAGCAGGTTTAATTGTTGGAGAAAAATTTTCAGACTTTTCTGATGCATATAATTACACAAGAGAATTTATCCTTTCTGGAAAAACTTTTTTACATCTAGAAAAAATTCAAAATGCCTGAAAATATACTTCAAAATATCATTCAAAAGAAAATTGAAAAAGTTGATAAATTAAAAAAATCTCTTGACCTTAAAACTTTGGATGAATTAATTAATAAAAACAACAGCTATATTAATTTTAAAGAGAAAATAGAAAATAATTTAAAAAATAATAAAACTTCAATTATTGCTGAAATTAAAAAAGCAAGTCCTTCATCGGGTATAATAATCGATGATTATAATCCTTTAGATATTGCTCAAATTTATTTAAATAATAAAGCAACTTGCCTTTCAGTTTTAACAGAAGAAGATTATTTTTTAGGAAATTTAATTCACATAAGCAAAATAAAAGATAAAATAAATTTACCTGTATTGTGTAAGGATTTTTTTATTGATAAATTTCAAATACCTTTGGCAAAAAGTTATGGCGCTGATGCTATTTTAATTATTTTGGCTGGGGTTTCAGATGATCTTGCTTCTGAATTATATGATGAAGCTACGAAATATAATATGTCGGTTATAGTTGAGGTTCATACAGTAGAAGAGGCTAAAAAAGCATTAAATTTTAAAGATGCATTAATTGGAATAAACAATAGAAATTTAAAAACACTTAAAACTGATATAAATACAACTTATGATATTTATGATGTTGTAAAAAGTCACAAAGGTCCTTTAATATCCGAAAGTGGAATTAAGAGTAAAGATGAGCTATTAGAGCTTAATAAAAAAACATCAATTAACACTTTTTTAATTGGTGAATCACTTTTGAAAAACCTAGATGAAAATTCTATATTTTCAGTTTTATAGTCAAATAAACCCTAATTTTACTAGTTTTTTTTAGTATTGTTAATTTAAAAGAACTTTTATAGAACATTATTTGTACGATATTTGTTCTTATGCTAACGAAAAAACAAAAAAACCTACTTTTATTTATCAACAAGAAGTTGAGAAGTTCTGGCGTATCTCCTTCTTATGAAGAAATGAAACAGTCTCTTAATTTAAAATCTAAATCAGGTATTCATAGATTGATTAGTGCTTTAGAGGAAAGAGGTTTTATTAAAAGATTAGCTCATAAAGCAAGAGCTTTAGAAGTAATTAAATTACCAGAAACAGCCTCTGCAAATGACATTTATAATAGTTTTTCACCAAGTGTGATTAAAGGTGGACTAGATGAAGAACAAACTAATTCTGATGAAGTAGAAGTACCAGTACTTGGAAAAATTGCAGCTGGAACACCTGTTGAAGCAATACAAAATGAGGTTTCTAGAATTCCACTACCAAATAATTTAGAAAAAAATGGTGATTACTTTGGATTAAAAGTTCAAGGTGATTCTATGATAGATGCGGGTATACATGAAGGTGATACTGTTATTATTAAAAGAACTGATACTGCTGATAATGGTAAAATTGTAGTTGCTTTAATAGATGAACATGAAGCAATGTTAAAAAGAATTCGAAAAAAAGGTAAAGTTGTAGCCCTTGAGAGTGCCAATAGAAACTATGAAACTAAGATTTTTGGACCTGATAGAGTAAAAGTTCAAGGAGTTTTGGTATCTTTATATAGAAACTTCTAAAAAAATAGTCTAAATAACATTGATGTCTAAAGTAGCAACACGTTTTGCGCCGTCCCCTACTGGAGCTCTTCACATTGGTGGTGTTAGAACTGCATTATTTAATTGGTTGTTCTCTAAAAACCAAAAAGGAACTTTTCACCTGAGAATAGAGGATACTGATAAAGAAAGATCTAAAGTAGAACACAAAACACAAATTATTAAATCATTAAAGTGGATAGGGATTGAACATGATGGTGAAGAATATATTCAATCTAAAAAAATAGAAGATCATATTAAAGTTGCAAACGAGTTATTAAAAAATGGTAATGCGTATAAATGTTATTGCTCTACTGAAGAAATAGATGAGCAAAAAAAAAGAGCTAGGCAAAAAAAGATGCCATATATTTACAATAGAAAATGGAGAGATGTTGATGATAAAGATGCTCCAAAAGATATTAAACCTGTAATTAGATTTAAAAGTAAAATAGAGGGAAATTCTAAACTTAAAGATCTAGTTCAAGGAGTTATTGAAATTGAAAATAATACAATTGAAGATTTTATAATTTTAAGAAATGATGAAACGCCAACTTACAACTTGTCTGCAACTGTTGACGATCATCAAATGGGAATGACTCACATAATCAGAGGAGATGATCATAAAATAAATACTTTTAAACAAATACAAATATATCAAGCAATGGGTTGGAATGTTCCAGAATTTGCGCACATACCATTAATTCATACACTCGAAGGTAAAAAACTGTCAAAAAGAGATAATGCTTCTACTTTGGATGATTACTCAAAAATAGGTATAATGCCTGATGCATTAAGAAACTATTTACTAAGACTTGGATGGTCATATCAAGACAAAGAAATATTTACTCTGGATGAGAGTATTAAGTACTTTAATTTAGAAGGTATTGGCAAATCACCATCAAAACTAGATATGAGCAGAATATTATCAATGAATGAACACTATATAAAAACAATTGATGAGAAAGATCTTTATCAATGTCTAGATGAATATTGCAAAATCTATAAAGAAGAGATTCAAAATGATAAAGAAATAAAAGTTAAATCCTCATTATCATTTTTAAAAAATAAGGCTAAAACCTTAGAAGACATATATAATAATGCAAAGTTTATCATTAATGATGAAGTTAACTTCAATAAGGATGATTTTAAATTGATTGATGATAATGCAAAAAAAATTATTTCTGAATTTATTAAAGAATTATCATCCATATCAAATATAAATAGGGAAAATTTAGAGCCTGTAGTAAATAATTTGATTGAAACAAATGATACAAATTTTAAAGGAGTCGGTCAGCCTATAAGGATTTGTTTAACAGGATCAAAATTTGGTCCTGGATTATATGATATAGTTATTTCTCTTGGTAAAGAAGAGGTTTTAAAAAGACTAGCTAAGATAATTTCTTAAAACTAAACAAGCCTCTTCAGATGAAGATGTTTTAGATCTAATTCCTTCTAATGTTTTTGAACAATCAGATAATTGTTTTTTGATAAGGTCAGGGTTTTTTAAAAAATAAATAACAGATCTATAAATTTCATCAGCATTACACTCACTTTGTAACAATTCAGGGATGACTTCACGATTATTGATAATATTAATTATATTTGCAAATTTAACATTAACTAACATTTTAAATATCATAAAATTTATAAAACTGAGTTTATAAATAATTATAGAAGGTATGTTTGAGTTTGAAATTTGCAACGAAACTGTACCAGATTTAGATACAGCAAAAACTGAATTAGATAAAATTTTAGATTTAATACCTTCATCTGAAACCACATCTACATTCTTAATATTAAATTTTTTAATTTCTGACAAAATTAAATTTTTATTTTCATCAGTTGAATGAAAGTAAAAATAAAAATCATTATGTCTTTTGTTCATTAGCTTTATAAAATCAATTAAAATATTTAATAATACGTCTGTTTCGGATTTTCTACTTCCAGGGAAAATTGATATAATTTTTTTATTTTTAGGAATAATATTTTCAATAATTTTTTGATTATCTTGATTGTTCTCAATTAATGGATGTCCAACGAAAGTATTTTTAATATTTTCTTCTTCAAAATATTTTTTTTCAAAGTCAAATAATAGAAGAATATGATCGATATATTTTTTAATTTTTTTTACTCTATTTTTTCGCCATATCCAAACTTGTGGAGCAACATAATGAATTATTTTAATATTATTATTAATTTTTTTTACTCTTTCGGCGACACGCATAGTAAAATCTGGGCTATCAACAGTAAATAATATATCAGGGTTAAATTTTATTATTTCATTAACAGTGTAATTAATTTTATTTCTAATTTTAAATATATTTAATAAAATACTCGTAAAACCTAGATAAGTTATTTCATTTAAATTAAAAATACTTTCAATTCCTAATTTTTTTAAATGATTTCCACCAACGGATAAATATTCAATATTAGGATTTTGAGATTTTAACTTAGAAATAACCATTGAAGCTAATTTATCTCCAGAAGGCTCGCCTGTGAGTATGAATATTCTTTTCATATAATATTGATAAATATCTTGTTCTTATTAGCAAATCTAATGCATTTGATTTTATCTAAAAAAATATTCTTTTTAGATTGCAAAACTACACCACGTAATCCATATTTTTTAGCGTCCTTAAAAGTTTGTAAACCAATTGTTGGAAGGTCCATTCTCAAATCTTGTTTCTTTTTCGGTAATTTAATTAAGATACCTTCTGATTTTTTCTTTAATGTTGATAACATTTTTTTTGTACCCTCTTTACCTTCTTTAGCTAAAATTTTATCGCCTTTAACTACTAACGCTTGGATATGATCTAAACTTTTTGTTTTATTAAAAAAAAATTTCCCTTTTTTAATTGATATTAAATCTTGTTGATTGGGCTTTGGTTTGGTGTAACAACCTTTCTTTAAAGATAGTTCTGGATTAAAAAATATAGAGCTAATGACCTTTATTCCTTCATTGCTTAAAATTTCTATTATTGATTTAATTATAGCTGCATCACCAATCTTAGCTGCTCTGATTACACTTGGCATATAATAAATGCCTTTAAAATCTAATCTTAAAGAAGAAAAATTTGGTTTTGCGATCTTACCTGCAAATAAAACTTTTTTACATTTTTTTTGTTTAATTAAATTTATAATTGTTCCAAATTTTCCAATACTTATTTTAAATGAATTCTTATCCTTCTTAAATTTATTTTTTTTGGAAAAATCTATAATGAAATATTTAATTTTTTTTGTTTTTATTTTTTTTAAAACTATTTCTGAAAAATCAGTATCACCTAAAAACAATCCTATCATTTTATTTTGAAAACGGTGTACAAATTGGTCTTTTTTTATCCTTTTCAATAAATCCAATTACTTCTGCTACAAGTTCATTGCTCTTAAAATCTTTAGATAAATTGTTTAAATTCTCAGTTAAATTTTCATTTTTAAATAATTCTTTGTAAGCATTGGTTAAAATCATTATTTCTTTATTTGGAATATTTTTTCTTCTTAAACCTATTAAATTCAATCCCTGTAAAATACTTCTATTTCCATGTGCTATGCCATATGGAATTATATCCCTAACCACGCCACACATCCCGCCTATCATTGCTGATTTACCTACTCTAGTGAACTGTTGAACAGCCGAATTACCTCCAATAATGGCATTATCACCTATTTGTGCGTGTCCTCCTAATGGTACATTGTTTGCTAAAATTACATTATCACCAACAAAACAATCATGAGCAATATGAGCTGAGACCATAAATAAACAGTTATTACCAATTTTAGTCAATCCACCGCCGCCCTTTGTTCCTGGATTTATAGTGACATATTCTCTGATTTTGTTATTATCACCTATCTCCAATTTTGTTTCTTCACCTTGAAATTTCAAATCTTGTGGATCATTTCCAATAGATGCAAATGGATAAATTTTATTATTTTTTCCAATTTTTGTGTTTCCTGCGATATTTACGTGAGATAAAACTTCTGTTTCTTCACCTATTTCAACATTTGGGCCAATAACAGTATATGGTCCAATTTTTACCTTTTTAGAAATTTTAGCATTTGAGTCAATTATAGCTGTTTTATGAATCATTTATTATCTCTTAAAAATTCTCTAATATTTTTTGCTGGATAGCCCATAACTTTTGTGTTGTCAGGAATATCTCTAATAACACCAGAACCACCTCCAATTTCTACATTGTTTCCAATTTTAAGATGACCTGATATTCCGGCTTGGCCACCAATTTTAACATTATCACCAATTATGGAGCTTCCAGCTATACCTACTTGACCTGCTATTATTGAATTTTCCCCAATTTTAACATTGTGTGCAATATGTATTTGATTATCCAAATATGTATTTTTGCCTATAATTGTATTTGACATAGAACCTCTGTCTATAGTAGCACCACATCCAATTTCACAATTGTCCTCAATTAAAACTATTCCGATATGAGGATACCTTAAATTTTTATTCTTAATTGGAAAAAATCCAAAACCATGTTTTCCTATTACACAATTGTCTAATACTCTTACATTGCTTTTTATTAAAGTATTTCTAATAATATTATTTGATCCAATAGAGCAATTATCACCAATAATAACATTTTTTTCTATAATTGTGTTGTGTCCAATTTTACAGTTAGAGCCAATTGAAACGTTGCTACCAAGCAAAACATTTTGACCAAAATTAACCTTATCTTTAAATTTAGTATCATTAATTTTTTTAACAGTTTCATCAAAATCATCGATTATTGAGTCTGGATAAAATAAAGAAGTAATTTTTGAAGTAGAAACCAAAACATTATCAACAGTTAATGCAATGCAACTTTTAGGCAATTCATTTATTAAACCCTTGGTAGTCAAACAAAAAGATGCTTTAGTTTTTTTTGCAATATCTTTGTATCTTTTAGAATGAAAAAAAGTAATATCTTCCTTTTCACAAGTTAATAAGTCCTTTATATCATTGATATACTGATCTTTATTTTTAACATCTATTTTAATATTTAATAAATTTATAATTTCTGAAATTTTAAATGGTCCTTTGTTTTTAAAGAATGGTTTAGACATAATTGCTTTTATCAAAGCAATTTTAAATAGGTTATCAATATTTATTGCTATTTATTTCTTATCTACAATAGTTGCTGACCAAATAGCATCAGCCATTTTTTTTTCATCTACAAAAGCTTCACCTTTATACTTCCAAACTTTGCCATGTGATCTTATAGCTTCAATTTTTAAAATTAATTCACAATCTGGTATAACAGGATTTCTAAAGCGTGCTTTTTCTACACCCATTAAAAAAACTAATTTATTCTCATATGTGGATTTTTCTAAACCACATGCTGTTAATGCAGCAGCAGCTTGTCCAAATGATTCAACAATTAAAACACCTGGCATAACAGGATTATCTGGAAAATGACCTTGAACAAAAAAACTGTTTGTTCTAACTTTAACAAGTGCTGTTGCAGATGTAAGTTTTTTTATATCATAAAGTTCATCTACTAAAAGCATTGGCTCTCTGTGTGGTAATAAATTTCGTATCTGTTCTTTATTTAATTTATCAATTTTCATTAAAATTTTTTTCAATTAATTTTAGTATATCGTTAGAAATATCTTTATTTATATTTCCTATAAAAATTTGTTTTTTTTCTAAAACTATATCAATAGAATTTTCATCCATATATTTTTGGATAAGTGGATTTATTTTATTCATAAAATTATCCAGCTTTGTTTTTTTAATTTGTTGAAAATTTTTAATTAGTTCGTCTTTTTCTCTTCTATATTTTTCTACTTTTTTATTAAATAATAAAATATCTTGATCAAGTATTTCTTTTGATTTTATATTTTTAGTCTTATTTATTTCGTCTTTTTTTTCTTTAATTTGTTTTTCTTTTTCCTCCAATTGAGTAATATTTTTTTTATTTATATTTTCTAAGTCTTTATAAATTAATTTACCCAAATTTGAGTTATTTAAAACATAATCTATATCAATAAAAACTACATTTTCTGCACTATAAACTAATGATGAATGTAGGATAAATATTACAACAAAAATAATTTTTTTGAAATTGAACATTAAAAAGTTGTACCTAAATTAAACCTAAATGTTTCAGTTGAATCAGTTGATCCTTTAGTGATAGGTTGGGCAAAAGTAAATGACAACGGTCCAACTGGTGTAAACCAATCTACACCAATACCTACTGAACTTCTTAATTCATTACTATCATTTAAAGTAGCATCATCTACACCCCATAAATTGGCAATATCAAAAAAAGCTCCAACATCTAAATTTTGAAGGTTGGGAAACACTTGCGGTAATGATGTGTTTAAATTCACTGTAGTGTAATAATTGCCACCTATATAATCTGTTCCATCTTTTGGTCCAACTTTGCCCCTGACAAACCCTCTTAATTTTTTTTGAGGAATATAAAGTCTCTCAGATAACTTTATATCATCTCCGGTTAATGAATTAGCTGCACTCAAAGAAATTGATAGAGACGATATGTTGTTTTCATATAATTCAGAATAAATTTTGTAATTATAATAATTAACCAATGTATTTGTCTCTGAAACTAAAGGTACATCAATTGAATAAAAACTTCTAAAACCATCACTAGTTTGAAATTTTTGATTACGCTTGTCATAATCAAAATCTAAATTTACATAAGTATCAAAATAATTACCTTCTTGGGTTTTTTGTCTTGCAGAAGCTGTACTGTTAGTTTCTATTTTCTCAAGAAATGATGAAGCCTCTAAACCAAATTTAAAATCTTCTAAATATTCAAAATTTGTTCCTATTAAAGATCCAATTTTGTTTGACTTATAACCAAAATCACTCAGTTTGTCCGACTCCAAAGCTTGAACACCAAAAGTTAATGTTTTATCTGAATTATTATAATTTGGGTTTATTATGTTAAACTGACCAGAAATTTTATCTGAACTAACTAAAAGATTTGTATCTATTGATAATCCCTTTCCAAGATAGTTATTCTCTCTAACGCCTATCTCTAAAACTTCACCATCAGTTCCAAAACCAGCACCAGCCATTATTTCACCTGTTGGTTTTTCAATAACAGAAATATTAATTATTTTTGAATTCGGTTTATCGCCATTAATAACATTAAATTCTACATCTCTAAAAAAATTTAGAGATTTAATCTCGTTGACTGTTCTATTGGCTAAAATTTCATTATATGGATCACCCTCATCGACTAAAAATTTATTTCTTATTACACTTTCTCTTGTAATATTGTTTCCATAAATATTTATTTTTTCAACAAAAAACTTTTCTGTTTCCTCTATTTTAAATATAAGGTTTATTTTATTATCAATTATATTCTCAGAAACACTTGCTTTAACAGATTCAAATTGTTCATTTATTGAAATTTTGTCGATTTCATTGATTATTTGTTCAACAGAATTTATAGAATAAGGTTTATCTTTAAGTTCATCAAAAATTATTTTTAAATCATTAAAGTTATTTGGTTCAAAATCGTCAGGCAAAACAATACTTAAATTATCAAAGAAAAACTTTTTATTTGCATTTATATTGAATACTAATTCAAATTCATCATTATTAATTAATTTTGCAAAAGATGAATTGATTTTAACATCATAATACCCTTTGTTTAAATAAAAGTTTTTAAGCAATCTTTTGTCAAAATTTATTAAATTTTCATTCAAATATTTTTTTCCTGAAATAAATTTCCAAAACTTATATTCTTCACTTGTAATAAGACTTTTAAGTTTGCTATCTTTAAATTTTTTATCTCCTAAAAAAATAATTTTCTTAATTTTTGCTTTTTCTCCAAGCTCAATATTATAAATTAATTTTAATCTGTTATCACTTAAATCTATTTTATTCACTTCAACTTTTGAAAAATAATAACCCAATTCTTTTAATAAAAAATTTATCTGTTTCACATCATTATTTAATATTGAAACATCATAGGAGGATCTTGATTTTAATTTTAAATTTTTTGTTAAATTTTCAATAAGTGTTTTTGATTTAATTCCTTGATATTCTATATTTTCAATTACTGGATTTTCTACGACAAATATCGAGAGTTTGTTTGCTTTAAGTTTAATTTTTACATCAGAAAAAAAATTAGACTCATATATATTTTTTAATGCATTATTAATTTTAATTTGATTTAAATCATCTCCTATTTGAATTTTTGAAAACATTAGAATTGATTCATTTGAAACTCTATCATTTCCATTTACCTCTATTTGATTAACAATTTCAGCATGAAGAACTGTGCTTGTTAAATATATAGAAAAACCAACACTAGATAAAAATTTAATAATACGTTTAAACATTTGATGATTTATACACCTTTTTTAATAATTTTAAACGAACATAATTATTCAAATCTATAATATCATTTACTTTTCGAGGTATAATTTTTTTATATTTTAAAAATTCTTTCTTTTTTATAACTTCAAATAATTTTTTTTGAATTTCAGTAAAACTAATTTTTTTATTCAAAAACAAATTAACAAGAGTATCGTTTGCAGAGACAATAACAGTTTCAAAAAGTGAGTGTTTTTCAGGAAGTGTTTTTAATAATTTGAACATTGGAAATTTCTTGTAATTTGCGTAGCTAAAATTTAAATCATTTAATATTTTTAAATCAATATTGTTTGAAATAAATTTTTTATCATCATTATTAAAAATTGTATTAAATATAGGTATATCCATTGTTGTATCATGGGCTACAATTTTAATCATTCCGTTATTGAACTTTAGAATAGCATGTATGTACGACTTCGGATGTATAAGTATTTTTATTTGATTGTATCGGACTTTAAAAATATTTTTAGCTTCTATAACCTCATATACTTTATTGATCATCGTTGCTGAATCTACTGATATTTTTTTTCCCATTTTCCAATTAGGATGATTTATTGCATCCGTAATTTTTATATTATTAAATTTTTTAGATGGTAACTTGTGAAACGGCCCACCAGAGGCTGTTATAAATATTTTATCTAGTTTATTGGGCTTTTCTTTATATAAGCCATACCAGATAGAAAAATGCTCTGAATCAACGGGGATAAATTCTGTTTTAAATTTTTTTAATTCTTTTTGGATTAGCGGCCAACCACATATGATTGACTCTTTATTTGCAATTGCTATCTTTTTTGTAAATTTAATTATATTGATGGTTGGATATAGCCCATCTATACCAATAATTGAACTCATTATATAATCGCACTTGGTTATAAAAATTTTGTTTAAATTTTTGTAATCATTAAAAACATTTATTTTAAGATTTTTGGTTTTTTTTTTAAGCAATCTAAAGCTATTTGAATTTGTAATAATAAGATTTTTTACATTAAATTTTTTTGCCTGTTCTAAAAGTTTTGAATGATTTTTGTTTGCGGTAAGTAATAAAATTTCAAAACTATTTTTGTCTTTTTTAATAATATTTAATAAACTTTTACCAATTGAGCCTGTTGATCCTAAAATTGCTATTTTTTTCTTCATTAAAGCATTTTGATTAATAAATATGTAAAAGGAAAGGCAAAAAGCATACCATCAATTCTATCTAAGAGACCGCCATGACCAGGTAAAATTTCTCCAGTATTTTTAATATTTGATTTTCTTTTAAAGTAAGAAATAATTAAATCTCCTAATTGGCTTACAAAAGAAATAATTAAAGCTAAGATAAATATATTCAAATAAGCTAAACTTTCATTTTTTATTAATAAAAATAAGTCTGTATTACTTTTGAGAATAATTAAAAAGATAATTGAAAGAGAAAAACTTCCTAACATTCCTGAATATGTTTTGTTTGGGCTTATTTTTGTTATTTTAGGACCTTTTAAAATTTTTCCAAAAGTATAACCACCAATATCAGTTGAAATACAAGTTAGAATAACTAACAAAAATAAATAAAAATATCCCTCTATTCTCAAATAGTAAAAGGTGTAGAAAGAAAAAGAAATAAAAACAAATCCAGGTAAATAATAATTTTTTTTTAAACTTAGAAAATGCCACTCATATAAAGTAATTAAATAAACTATTAAAATAAAAAAAATAAATAAATAAGAACCTTTAAATATAAAAAAAAATACAAGTGGTATTAATATTAAAGAACTCAAAATTCTCTTTAATAATTCATTATTCATTAATATTACCAAAGTTTCTTTTTATATTTTTATATTTTTTAATTATTTTAATGTAATCATTTTCATTAAACTCAGGCCATAACTTTTTAATAAAAAAAATTTCTGAATATGCTAATTGCCATAGTAAAAAGTTACTTAGTCTATGTGTATTTCCGGTTCTAATCAACAAATCTGGATCAGGAAGGTTTTTAGTATGCAAAAATTTGTTTAAATTTTTTTCTGTAAATTTATAATTTTTTTTTTTCATATTTGTAAAAGCACTTAGAAGTTCATTCTTTGATCCATAATTTAAAGCTAAGTTAATTTGTAATTTTTCATTTTTTAAAGTTTTTTTTTCTGCATTTATTAAAAGTTTATTTAGTTTATTTGAAAATTTTTTTTCACCAATTATTTTTAATTTAATATTTTGTTTATGCAAATTATCTATCTTATTTTTTAAAAAACTTTCCAATAAGTTAAAGAGGTAGTTAATTTCTTTTTTTGGCCTTTTCCAATTTTCAGTTGAAAAAGCATATAATGTTAAAAAATTGATATTTTGATTAATTGTTTCCTTGATTATTTTTTCAACAGTTTTAAGACCAGCTTTATGACCAGCATTTCGTGAATTTTTAAACTTTAAACCCCATCTACCATTACCATCCATAATAATGGCTACGTGTCGTAAAAGGTTCATATAGTCATAATTTCTTTTTCTTTTGAAGAAATTTTTTCATCCACTGAGTTTATGTGTTCATCTGTTATTGTTTGAATTTTTTTTTCATTTATTTTTTCTTCGTCCTCGCCAATACCTTTTGATTTTAAAAGTTTTTTAAGCTGCTCATTAGCTTCTCTTCTAATATTTCTTATTGATACTTTACATTTTTCACCTATAGATTTAATTAATTTTTTAAGCTCAGTTCTTCTTTCTTCATTAAGCTCAGGAACTGGCAATCTAATTAATTGTCCATCTATTTGTGGATTGAGACCCAAATCAGATTTTTTAATGGACGCATCAACTAAAGGTACATTGTTGGCATCCCAAACTTGAATATTAATCATTCTCGGTTCAGGTGTCGTTATACTGCCAACTTGGTTAATTGGCATTTGTTGGCCATACACATCCACCTTAATCAAATCTAGCATTGACGCATTAGCTCTTCCTGTTCTCAGGGAAGATAGTTCTTTAGAGCATACCTCAATGGCTTTATCCATTTTAAGGCTGTATGATTTTTCATCAAACATTTATTCTCCAATCTTAATTCTATAAAACTCTTTAATTTTCAAATCTGCTATAGACAATTCTTTTAATACTTCTTTAACTTTCTTTTTAGGTTCCATTACCCAAGCCTGTGTTAAAAGAGCATTTTCCTCTTTAAACTTATTCATTTTACCTAAGCTTATTTTTTTTGCAATATCATCAGGTTTTCCAGAGTTCTTTAATTCTTCAGTAACTAACTCTTGTTCTTTGTCTATAATTGATTGATCTATTGAGCTTGACTCTAAAGCTAGTGGGTTTGATGCTGCAATATGCATTGATAGTTGCTTGCTAAATGTTTTAACTGTTTCTGAATTATCTTTAGTATCTAAAGAAACCATAACAGCTAATTTTGCAACATTATCTTTTACAACTGTATGGAGATAGTGGTTATTAACTCCATCGGTATTTTGAATAGTTTTAGCTTTTCCTATTGTTATTTTTTCACCAATTTTTGCAATTAAAGCAACTAGATTGTCATCAACTGTTTGTCCATTTTTCATTTTAGATGTTTTTAAATCTTCAATGTTTGAATTATTTTGATTATTTAATTCACTTAACTCTTTAACAAAGTTAATAAAATCATCATTTTTAGCAACAAAATCTGTTTCACAATTTATTTCAATCACAGAAGTTTTAGTTTCATCTCCACTAACTACAACAACACCTTCTTTTGCATCTCTAGACATTTTTTTTGATGCTTTTGAAATTCCTTTTACTCTTAAAATTTCAATTGCTTTATCTAAATCTCCATTTGATTCTTTAATAGCTAAGTTACAATCTTTAAAACCAGCACCGGTTGCTTCTCTAAGTTTTTTTACTTTCTCTACATCGCTCATTAATTTAATTTCTCCTTATCGTCTTTAGAAAATTTTTTTTCTAGTTTTTCTCTGTCTAATTCCTGAATAGTTTTTGTTTTATCCTCAGCTTTAACTTTATCTTTCTTTATCTCAACTGCAGGTTTAGAACTTTTAGCACTGTTGATAGTTTCTTTGATTAAACTACAATAAAGATCAATAGCTCTTCTTGCATCGTCATTACCTGGAATTGGGTAATCAATATTATCTGGATTAGAATTACTATCTAAAATAGCAATAATTGGTATGCCTAATTTAGCAGACTCGGCAATTGCTAAAGACTCATAATTTGTATCTATAACAAAAACTAGATCAGGAACTTTTTTCATTTCAGCTATACCACCTAAAGACCTTTGAAGTTTATCTTTTTTAACGCTCATTTTTAAAAGCTCTTTTTTCGTAAAACCTCTATTTTCTGAAACTAGATCGGTTTCTAATTTTTTTAATTTTTTAATTGAGTTTGAAATTGTCCCCCAATTAGTTAACATTCCTCCTAACCATCTGTAATTTACAAAATACTGGTCTGTTTCTTTTGCAACTTCTGCTATGGCTTCAGATGCTTGCTTTTTTGTAGATACAAATAAAATTTTTCCATTATTTGAAATAATTTCATAAACTTTTTCCAAAGCAACTTTGGTTAATTCAAGGGTTTGGGTTAAGTCTATAATGTGAATAGAGTCTCTTTTTCCAAAAATATACTTTTTCATTTTTGGGTTCCATCTTAAAGTTTTATGTCCAAGATGAACGCCAGCTTCTAGTAATTGTTGTATTGTAACGTTAGGTATTTTCATATTTATTCCCGGTTAAGCCACCACAGTAATTTCCAATAAAGGACCGGAGGTATAAAACCAATAACTGTGTGCGTGTTAATTTAATTTGAGAAGTATTTACAAATATTTAATAAATTTAACAAGTACTTATTTAGTTTATTATTGCCTGAATCTCTTGATTTCTTAAGAGATTTAAAGCTTTTCTGTCCAATTTACGTGGATTTTTCAATCTAAATTGAAGAATATTATTTCCTTTAACTAAATTAATATTTACTACTGTCTTGCCTTTATCTTTCAAGATTGTAGATATTTTTTTAATTTGTTCAGGAGATTTTAGCTTGAATGAAACCTCGTTTATAGGACTGTTAAATAATTCTTTAAGTGAAGCTATTTTTTGAACGTTTATTCTAGTTAGCCTATTTTCATCATTCGAAGTATTTTTAAATAACGTTAAAATAAATGAGCTACCCTCTTTTAAAATTTCTCTATTTAACTCAAGAACATCTGAAAAGATAAAAAGCTCAAATACACTTGATAGGTCTGTTAATTTCAAAACAGCATAAGAATTTCCTTTTGCCGTTTTTCTTTCTTGAACCTTTAGTAAGGTTGCTGCTATGTTTGAATCTTTTAATTCTTCTTTTGAAATGAAACTTGAATAATCTGTTATTTTATAATCATTAAAAATTTCTTTAAATTGATTTAAAGGATGGTCTGAGATAAAAAAACCTACAGCTTCAAATTCTTTTGATAATCTTTCTTCAAACTTCCAATCTTCAACTTTAATTATAATATCATCCTGAGAACTTTCGTCATCTGAAAATAAATCAATCTGATTAGCAGATTTATTATCAAATTTATTTTTGTTTTTAGCTATCATTGCTGGTATAGAGTTATACAAAGCTTGTCTATTTGCATGTAATTTATCAAAAGCACCTGCTTTAACTAATCCTTCTAATTGAAGTTTATTTAAATCTTTTGGATTTACTCTATTTATGAAATCATTAATTGATTTAAAATTTCCGTTTAAAATTCTTTCCTCCACAATATTTAATATTGCTTCAAAACCTACAGCTTTAATGCCACCTAAAGCGTAATAAAATTTATCATCGATTGTTCTAAAATCAGCAAAACATTCATTTATATCAGGACGAATAACTTCGATATTTAATCTTTTTAATTCTTCATAAAACTCACTTAATTTATTTTGATTAGATAAATCCATAGTCATTGAAGCAGCAATGAACTCTTTTGGATAATATGTTTTTAAAAATGTGGTTTGGTAGGAAATAATTGCATATGCAGCTGCGTGACTTTTATTAAATCCATACTCCGCAAAAGGTTCTATTTTTAAGAAAATGCCAGCAGCAATATCTTTTGCTATTCCATTCTTAACAGCACCAGCAATAAATCCTTGTTTCTGTTTTTCAAGTTCTGCTCTTTTCTTTTTACCCATTGCTCTTCTCAAAAGATCAGCTTGTCCTGCTGTAAATCCTGACAATTTTTGTGCAATTTGCATTACTTGTTCTTGATAAATAATTACGCCATAAGTTGGTTTTAGAATATCTTCTAAAAGTGGGTGTAAATAATCTGGTTTTTGCTTTCCATGTTTACAGTCATTGTACGTTGGAATATTGCTCATTGGTCCCGGTCTGTATAAAGCAACTAATGCGATAATATCTTCAATATGATTTGGTTTCATTTGGGTTAAAGCTTCTCTCATACCGGAACTTTCAATTTGAAATAAGCCAACCGTTTTACCTGTTGACATTAGATCAAATACTTTTTGATCTTCATAATTAATTTTTTCTATATCAAAATCTTTAATTTTTTTTCTTACAAGTTTTTGTGTATTGTTAATTACAGTAAGTGTTTTTAAGCCCAAAAAATCGAATTTTACTAAACCTGCATTTTCTGCAGAGTACATATCAAATTGTGTAGATGGTAATAATAAATCTGCAGAAACATCTTTATACAAAGGAACAACCTCTGTAAGTTTTTTATCTGCTATTACTACTCCAGCGGCGTGAGTAGCAACGTTTCTGTTAAGACCTTCTAATTTTAAAGATAGATCAGTAAGTTTCTTTACCCTTGGATCATCATTAATAAGTTTTTGTAATCGTGGTTCTCCAGCAATGCACTGAGTTAAATTTTGTGGTCTAGATGGATCAAAAGGAATCATTTTTGATATGCTATCAACAAATCCGTAAGCTAAACCCAAAACTCGCCCAACGTCTCTAATTACCATTCGGGCTTTTAATTTACCAAATGTTATAATGTGAGCTACGCTATCTTTGTATTTTGTTGTTAGATACTCAAAAACTTGATCTCTTTTATCCTCACAAAAGTCTATATCAAAATCTGGCATTGAAATTCTATCTGGATTTAAAAATCTTTCAAAAATGAGATTAAATTTAATTGGATCAACATCAGTAATAGATAAACACCAAGCTACTAATGAACCTGCGCCTGAACCTCTTCCAGGACCTACGGGTATATCATTATTTTTAGCCCATTTTATGTAGTCAGCAACTATGAGAAAATAACTAGAATATTTCATTTCTATAATAATAGAAAGTTCATGATTCAGCCTGTTCTTGTATTCTTTATAAGAATTGTTATTTTCTAAATCATCACTGCTTAAATTAAAAATTTTATTAAATTTATCTTTTAATCCTTTTATTGAATCTTTTTTTAAAATTTCATCTGCGTTTCCATCTTTATCACTACTAATATCAGGTAAAATAGGGTTAGAAAATAATGGCCTATAACTGCATCTTAATGGAAAATTATAATTGTTTTCTAAAGCTTCAGGTAAGTCAGAAAATAATTCAGACATCTCTGAGTTAGTTTTTAAATAATGTTGGTCGGTTAATTTTAACCTGTTTTTTTCATTTACATATGTTTTGTTACCTATACAAATTAAGGCATCATGAGCTTCATGCATTTCTTTATCTAAATAAAAAACTTCATTAGTTGCAATAATAGGTATTTCCAAATCTAAAGATTTTTTTAAATTAAATTTTTCAAATCCAATTTCATTTTGATCATTATGTCTTTGAATCTCTAAATAAAATCTATCATTAAAGGTATTTTTAAGTTTACTATAAAGCTCTTCAATTTCACTAAACTTACCTTTATCAAATAGTTTACCAAATAAACCAAAAACAGTTCCTGAAAAAACAGCAAAACCTTTGGAATTGCTTAATAATAATTCTAAATCTACATGTGGATCAGACAATTTATCGTTTTCTAAATATGATAAAGATGAAAGTTCTATTATATTTTTATATCCTTCTTCATTCAAAGCAAACAAAGGGATTAAACCTGTTGTTTCTCCAATTTTAAAATTAATTTGCGTTCCGATTATTGGTTGAGTTCCAGACTTTGAGATCTTTTCAGAAAATTCAAGTGCACCACATAAATTTGAAGTGTCGCACAAACCAAGTGATTTTATTTTATTTTTCTTAGAATATTCTTGTAAATCATCAATTCTAGCTGCTCCTTCGCAAATAGAATATTGAGTGTGAATTTTAAGATGATTGAAATTTTGAAAATGAGACTCAGACATTAGATGGTTTTATACTACCATCTATCATCTCCAAAAGACAATCTGCCTTATTGGCAAAGAATCTATTATGAGTTGCAAATATAATAAGTCTATCCGACCTTTTTTGTTTGTATAAAAGTTCAAAAACGTCTTTTGCAGTTTCCATATCCAAACTTCCAGTTGGCTCATCTGCTAAAATAATTTCAGGATCATTTACAATTGCTCTTGCTATAGCAACTCTTTGAGTTTCACCACCTGATAGTTGAGATGGAAAGTGATCTGCTCTCTTAGAAAGACCAATTTTTTTAAGTAATTTTTCTGCATTAGATATTGCTAACTCTTTATTGTCATTAATTGCAAGTGAGGCCAAATATATATTTTCTAAAGCAGTAAAATCTGGGAGAAGATTATTTTGTTGATAAACAATTCCTATTTTTTTTGATCTATAAACATCATTTTTTTCAGATTCATTGAAATTTACAGGGATTTTATCAAAATGGATTGACCCAGATGATGGTCTATCGATCAATGAAATTAAATTTAATAGAGTTGATTTACCTGATCCAGATGGTCCCATTATAGAATAGCTTTTACCTTTATCAAATTTTTGAGAAAGATTTTTTAATACTTTAACTGTATTTTTAGTTTTAAAAGTTTTAAATATTTTTTTTAATTCAAGAAAATTATTCATATTTTAAAGATTTAATTGGGTCCATTTTGGCCGCTTTGAGGGCAGGAAAAATTGAAACTATTACTGTTATAATTATCGAACAAATTGATATTAAAAAAATTGAAGTTGGATCTATTTCTGAAGGCATCTTGCTTAAAAAATAAATCTCTTCTGGAAATAAACTTATATTAAATGTCGAACTAAGAAATTGTCTAAAATTCTCTATGTAAAGAGAAAACGTTACACCTAAAAAAATTCCAAAAATAGTTGCTGATGTTCCTATTATTACACCTGCTAAAAAAAATATTTTTACAATTGATTTATTTAACACACCAATTGACTTTAAAATTGCAATATCTCTTGTTTTGTTTTTAACTAAAATTGTTAACCCAGAAATTATATTAAAAGCTGCTACAATAATTATTAAAGATAGAATAATAAACATTACATTTCTCTCTACTTTTAAGGCAGAAAATAATGAACTATTCATATCAGCCCAACTAACAACAAATTCTTCATCAAAAATTTCTTGGACAATAAATTTTTGCTGCTCAATTTTATTTGGGTTTTTTAAATAAATTTCTAAATTTCTATCCTCTGACTTATAGTCAAAAAAATCCTCAAGAGTACTTAGGTTAATAAATGCGATATTGTTATCAAACTCAGCCAAACCACTATTATAAATTGATGCTACCAAAAAAGTTTTTTGTTTTGGCATACTACCAATAATTGTTTCTATACCTGATGGTGAAAGTAAAGTTAATTCATCGCCTATTTTTAGATCTAAAGAAAAACTTAATTCATTGCCTATAGAAATATAGTTTCTATTTAATTGACCTTTGTTCCCTTTAAATTTTTCATTATTGACAATTTCTAAACTTGAAAAGTCATTTGTTTTATATCCACGTAATACTATACCTTTTGATGTATCGTTTTTAAGTATAATAGCTTCTCCGGAGTTACTTAAAATAATATTTTCTGAAATTAATTTTAAATTTTTTTTATTTATTTTTTTTTGATCAATTGGATTTCCATAAGTTTTTACAGTTATGTGTGAGTTAAAGCCTACTATTTTATTAATCAGCTCAGTCCTAAATCCGTTCATAACTGACATCACGATAATAAGAACTGCAACTCCAAGACTTATTCCTATAAAAGAAAAAATAGATATAACATTCAAAAAGCCATCTTTTTTTCTGGCTTTTAAAAATCTAAAAGTAATTTCTTTTTCTAAAGTAGAAATCAAATTGAATTTTTTTGTTTAGTTAAAATTTCTATAATTTTACTTAATGGTAAATTTTGAGTTTCACCACCGGTTTCCTTGAACTCTAATAAATCACCCTCACTTTTCTTGCCAATAATAATTTGATATGGGGCACCAATTAAATTCACTTTTTTAATTTTTGATGAGAAATTCTCATCTGTATCATCAATGATTGCATCAATATTATTTTTGATTAATTCTATATTGATATTATTTGCTTTATCTAAAGCTGAGGTGTCATTTTTATTTATCATAGGTATTAAAGCAATATCATAAGGAGCAACAGACAATGGCCATTTCATGATTTCATTTTTGTCATCATATTTTGCCTCAATTATAGCCCCTACCAACCTTGATACACCAATTCCATAAGAACCCATTTTAACAAAATCTTTTTTTCCTCCTGGTAAATCAACAGATGCTCCCATTGGTTTTGAATACTTGTCACCAAAATAAAATATATGACCTACTTCGATACCTTTTGTAATCAATTGATTTTCCTTAGAAACAATTTTTTCAAACTCTTTTTTATTAAATTTTTCATCAGTTACAGCATAAAATTGTTCATATTTTTTTCTCATACTTTCCAATGAAGCTTTTTCTATTTCAGTGTCTTCACTATCAAGATCAAATATCCTTTTATCTGTGAAAATTTTACTTTCTCCAGTATTAGCAAGGATAATAAATTCATGAGATAAGTTTCCACCTATAGGTCCTGTATCAGCAGCCATGGGTATTGCTGTCAAAGATAATCTTTTAAATGTTCTTAAATAAGAAAGAAAGAATTTATTATAAGAATAAAAAGCTTCTTCATCTGATACATCAAATGAATAGGCATCTTTCATATAAAATTCTCTACCACGCATAATTCCAAATCTAGGTCTAATTTCATCTCTGAACTTCCATTGAATATGATACATAAGTTGTGGGAGTGATTTATAAGATTTTATTGAAGATCTAAAAATTTCAGTAACTTGCTCTTCATTGGTTGGTCCATATAACATTTCTCTATTTTGACGGTCGGTTATCCTTAACATCTCTTCACCATAATCATCATAACGACCACTTTCTTTCCAAATTTCGCTGGATTGAATTGTTGGCATTAATATTTCTTGAGCTCCAATTTTGTTTTGTTCTTGTCTGACAATGTCTTCAATTTTTTTCATTACCTTAAAACCTAAAGGTAACCATGAATAAATTCCTGCAGAGGCTTGTTTAATCATGCCTACTCTCAACATCAATTGATGAGATTTAATTTTTGCTTCTGAAGGATTATTTTTTAATATTGGTATAAATGAATTTGATAAAAGCATCTTAATTAATCATATTTCTTAAATTTAAATATTCAAATTTAATTAATAAGTAAATTATTAAGAAAATGACAGTAGTAATTCCAGTGCAATAAAGGAATTTTTTCAGCATTTTTGGATTTTCAGGTGAGCCAGGATCCTCACCGTCAATTTTTACAGTTTTTGTTCGATTCACATCAATAGGTAGAATAGCAAAAAAAACTATCCACCATATAATTATATAGATAATGGCTAAGCCTGTTACGCTCATTAAATTCTTACTAAATTGATATTGGTAAAAGGTTTTTTCCCTGTTCTCTCTTTAGAAAATTTTCTACAGACAATTTTTAATGCATCAATAAGATTGTGTTCTTGTTGTTTGCTTCCAATTTTAAAAGTTCTAGAGGTTTTCTCTATTTCCTCCTCTAATCCATAAACAAAATCATCTCGATCATCTACAGGTAAACCACGAAATGAAAGAATAGGATTGTTGTGTATATTACCTTTAGGTGTAATCATAATTGTTACCTCAAGATATCCATTTGCACTTAAATTTTTCCTATCTTTTATTGATTGTGAATCTGGATCAACACTAACACTGCCATCTAAGTAGAGTCTGCCACTTGGAGCCTTGTCATATACTGTGGGTATTTCACCTGGATATAACTTAACAATATCACCGTTTTCTACTTGAACTGGATGTGGTACTTGCATTTCTTTTGCAAAATTAATGTGCTCTATCATATGTCTATGTTCACCGTGAACAGGTATTACACACCTAGGTTTTACCCATTTATACATCTCTTTAAGATCTTCTCTATTTGGATGTCCTGAAACATGAACAAATTCAGTTTCTTCAGATATTACTTCTATTCCATCCTTAACAAGTTGATTGTGAAGTTTATAAAGTTTTTTTTCATTACCGGGTATGATTTTTGAAGAAAAAATTACAGCATCACCTTTTTCAATAAAAACATCTGGATGAACATAGCTAGAAATTCTCATCATTGCACCCATTGGTTCGCCTTGACTTCCAGTACATAAATATACAATTTTTTCTCTTGGGAAATTTTTAGCTTCTCTTGGATCAATTGGTTCAATTGTATTTTTTAAATATCCACATTGACGTGCAGCTTTATAAATACGATGCATTGATCTTCCCACTAAAGAAATTTGTCTTCCTGTTTGTTCTGCACAATAAAAAGCTGTCTCCATTCTAGCTACATTTGAAGCAAAAGACGTTATGATAATTCTTTTTTTTAATCTAGACATTACGTTTAGCATGTTTTTTCTTACATCTAATTCTGAACCTGATCTACCAGCGCTAAAAACATTTGTTGAGTCACAAATCATTGCTAGAACACCTTCTTCACCAATTTCCTTTAATCTTTTTACGTTTATATTGTCTCCTATCAAAGGATTTGGGTCTACCTTCCAATCTCCAGTATGCAAAATAACTCCTGCAGGAGTTTTTATTCTAAGTCCATTTGGTTCTAATATTGAATGCGTTAAAGTTATGTATTCAATTTCAAATGGGTCTAAAGAAACCTTTCCATTTAACTCAACAATCTGCAAATAATTGGTTATATCGATTTGTTTTTCCCTAAATTTTTCCCGAATTAATACAGCTGTAAAAGGAGTTGCAAAAATTTTACATTGTAATTTTGGCCATAAATGCGCAATTGCACCAATGTGATCCTCGTGAGCATGTGTTAAAACTATTCCTAATAAATTATCTTTTCTTTCTACTATAAATCCAGGATCTGGATAAATTAAATCAACACCTGGAATAGTATCATCTGCAAATGTTACTCCTATGTCGACCATAATCCATTTATGATCACTAGGCTGTCCATAGCCGAACAAATTCATGTTCATGCCTATTTCGCCTGATCCGCCTAAGGGACAAAATAATAGTTCATCTTTCATATTATTTTATTAATTTTGAAATCTTTATTAAGCCTTTAATTGTAATATCTTGGTTGTGACTTGCTTTCGTTTTTATTGAGTTTTTAAATAAATTTGAAAATCCGCCAGTAATAATTACTTTAAAAGATTTTCTGGTCTCTTTCTTAATTAAATTAACAATATTGTCAATTAAACCCGCATAACCCCAAAAAAAGCCCGATCTGACAGCTGAGATTGTATTGTTGCCAATGACTTTATTAATCTTTTTTAAATCTATTTTTGGAATCAAAGTTGCTTTGTCAGATAAGGTATTGAGAGATAATTTCACACCTGGGGCGATAATTCCTCCATAATAAGTATTTTTAATTAGTACATCGAAAGTTGTTGCTGTACCAAAATCTAAAATTATAAAATTATTTTTATTGTTCATTAAACTTATAGCATTAGTAATTCTGTCTGAGCCTACCTGTTTATAATCTACTTTGATTTTTATAAGTGATTTTAAGTTTAATTTTTTAACCTCATAACATTTAATTTTAACTTTTTTAGATAAAAATTTATTAATTACAGAAAATGTTTTTGGAACAACACTACAAAATAATATTTTTTCAATTTTATTAAATTGAATTTTATTTTTTTTAAATAAACAGTTAAGCTGCTTGTTAGTTACAGATTTTGAAAAAAAAGTAATTTTTTTTGATATTTTATTTTTTTTTGAAACAATACATAATTTTGTTTCTGTATTACCAATATCACCAAAAATATACATTATTAAATTTTATACAGTTTAGATAAATTTTTTTCAAAAAGTAGTTTTAGTTTATTTTCTACAATAAATTTATTAATACTTTTTTTAGTTACCTCTTGCAAGTTTGTGGCAGGATAATTCCTTATAATGGGATGTTTTTTAATATTTATACCTATACCAGTAATTAAAAACTTTTTATCTCTTACAAATATGACTTCTTGTAAAATTCCACTAACTTTTTTTTTATTAATTAACAAGTCGTTCGGTTTTTTAAATAAAATTTTTTTACTTGTAAATGACGAGAGTAATTTTTTAACTAAAAGACAATTGATTTTTGTTATAGCGTTAATCGATAGTTTTGTTTTGTTTAGTTCATTAAAAAAAGAAATAAATAAATTTCCTTTTGAGGATATCCATTTTCTTCCATACTGACCTCTACCATTTATTTGCGTTTCAGCAACAACCATACCTAAGTTGCATTTAGTTTCTTTAATAATTCTTATCGCAGTATTGTTTGTACTTTTAACTTTTTTAAATTTAAATTTTTTATATTTCATTAAATAATATTAATTCTTGAAACAACTTCTACTAACTGACTTGGGAATATGAAGTATAAAAGAATTAATATTGTAGAAACTGTCAGTGAAAATTTTAGCCATAAGCTGTGGTCTGTATCATATTTATCTTTTTCCATATCAAAATACATAATTTTAATAATTCTTAGATAATAATAAGCTGCAACCACAGTTGATAATAACCCTACTATAGCTAAAAAATACATTGATTGTTCCAATACTGCTTTAAAAACATAAAATTTCGCAAAGAAACCAGCTAGGGGTGGTATTCCTGCTAAAGAAAATAATACTATCAACAAACATAAAGACAATAATGGATGATTTTTTGATAATCCTGACAGATCATCAATATCTTCATAATATTGATCTTTTCTTCTTAACATTAATAGACATGAAAAAAGAGCTAAATTCATGACAACATAAATAGAAATATAAATTATTGAACTTTGAATTCCCTCGTTTGATGCTGTAGCTAAACCAGCCAATGTATAACCAATGTGTCCAATAGAACTGTAAGCAATTAGTCTTTTAATGTTAGTTTGCCCTATAGCAGCAACAGCTCCAAAAACCATAGAAGCTATAGATAGGAAAACTATTATCATTTGCCATTGATCAATTAAATTTAAGAATGGAACATATAAAAATCTAATTAATACAGTCAAAGCAGCTATCTTTGGTACTATTGTAAAAAATAAAGTTACAGTGGTTGGAGATCCTTCGTAAACATCAGGTGCCCACATATGAAATGGAACTGCAGAAATTTTGAATGCTAAACCAACTAATATGAATACAATCCCAAAAGTTAAAACATAATCCTCAGTATTTAGTTGATTTGATATTATATCAAAATTGGTAGAACCTGAAAAACCATAAACTAAAGAACATCCATATAATAACAGGCCAGATGATAATGCACTTAAAACAAAATATTTCAAACCAGCTTCTGATGATTTTAATTGATCTCTATTATATGTAGCTAAAACATAAAGAGCCAATGACTGTAATTCTAACCCCATATAAAAAACAATTAAATCATTTGAGCTGATCATTACCATCATGCCAAGAATTGAACTCAGAATAAGAACTGGGTATTCTATATTATATATTTTGAATGTTTTTAGATAAGTTGACGAAATAACTAAAACTAAAAAACCTCCAATTAACGTTATAATTTTCATTAACGAGGACATACTATCAATCACAATACTTTCATTAAACAATGTTCCTCTAGTTACAGAGAAAGTTTCATTGATCATTATTATTGTTGTAATTAAAATTGCAAACAAAGATAAATTAAAAGTAATTTTAGAACTGTTATTTTTAAATACACCCAAAATAAGTAAAAACATTATCGATAGAGAAATAAAAATTTCAGGTAATATTAAATTTAAATTTTCCATATTATTTACTAGCTATATTTGCGTTATGCATATTAATTAAATCATTAACAGATACTTCAATAGTGTTTATTAATGGATCAGGATAAAAACCAAAAAATAAAATTGGTGCAGCTAAACAACTCAAAATTAAATATTCAGATCTATTTAAATCTAAAATTTTTTTAAGGTCTTCGTTTATTAATTTTCCAAATACCACTCTTTTATAGAGCCACAACATGTATGCTGCCCCTAAAATCACCCCAATACTTGCAATAACAGCCACTAAAAAATTATCTTTAAAGGCTCCCATTAATATTAAAAACTCGCCAATAAAACCACTAGTTCCAGGTAAACCAAGAGATGCTAAAGCAAATAGCATGAATAATATTGAATATTTTGGAATTACAGAGACTAGTCCGCCATATGTGCTTATCAATCTAGAATGCATTCTGTCATAAACTACACCAACAGTTAAAAATAATGCTGCTGAAACTAAGCCATGGCTTATCATTTGAATTATACTTCCTTCAATTCCTTGTTGTTGCAAAGTGAATATACCCAAAGTTACAAAGCCCATATGCGCAACTGAAGAATAAGCAATTAACTTTTTCATATCTTCCTGCATTAAAGCTATCAGTGAAGTAAATATGATTGCTATAACACTCAAGGTGTAAATTAAAGGTGTAAATACCTCTGATGCAACCGGGAAAAGACCTAAAGAAAATCTTATAAAACCATATCCAGCCATTTTTAACAAAATTGCGGCTAATAATACAGATCCTGCTGTAGGAGCCTCCACGTGAGCATCCGGTAACCATGTATGAACTGGCCACATAGGTGTTTTAACTGCAAATGAACTAAAAAATGCTAACCACAATAGATTTTGATATTTAACATCAATGCCAATTTCATATAATTTAACCACGTCAGTTGTTCCAGTAATCCAGTAAATTGAAATTATTGCAACCAACATCAAAACAGATCCTAATAGTGTGTATAAAAAGAATTTGAATGCTGAGTAAACTCTTTTTGCACCTCCCCAAATACCAATAATTAAAAACATTGGGATTAATCCAGCTTCAAAAAATAAATAAAATACAACTAAATCAAGTGCACAGAAAACACCAATCATGAAACTTTCCATGATGAGAATAGAAATTAAAAAATCTCTTAATCTATTTTTAACAGAATTATTTACAGATATAATACAAAGTGGAGTTATAAATGTGGTTAATATAATAAATAAAATTGAAATACCATCTACTCCAACTTTATAATTAATAAATCCTTCAATCCACGTTCTATCTTCTATAAATTGAAAACTAGAAGTTGATTGGTCAAAAGAAATCCATAGATAAATAGAAATAAAAAAATTAACTACGGTAGTAAATAAAGCAACATATTTCGCAGTTAAATTATTCCCTTCTTTATCTTTAGTAAAAAATAAAAATAATGAACCAACTATTGGCAACAATATTAAAGATGAAAGAATAGGAAAATTCATTATTTAATTATTAAAAATGTTAATAAAGCAGAGAAACCTAACAACATTACAAATGCATATTGATAGATAAAACCACTTTGAAATTTAGTTGCTTTAATTGAACATTTTTTTATAAAAGATGAAATTCCATCAGGACCAAAACCATCGATTATAGTTCCATCACAAAATTTCCATAAAAATAAACCTAATTTTTTTGAGGATTTAATAAATAGCACATCATACAACTCATCGAAATACCATTTGTTAACTAAAAAATTATACAAAGGTTTATTCATAGAAACTATTGAATTAGGGAATTCTTTGTTTTTAACAAATAAGTAATAAGCAATTGGAATAGATAATAAAACCAAACAAGGTGTTAAAAGCAAAAACCATAAAGGTGGATGTTCTGTGCTCAAAGGCTCTAAAAACATTATAGACTCTGCCCAGAATAAATTATCACCGTGACCAATAAAGAGTCCTTTAAATAGAAAACCAGCAAATATTGCTCCTATTGAGAGGATAAATAAAGGAACAAGCATTACTAACGGAGACTCATGTGTTTCCTCTATCTTGACCTTTTTATTATTATACTCTCCATGGAAAGTTTTAAAGATTAATCTCCATGAATAAATAGATGTTAAAAATGCTGTAATTATTCCAATTCCGGCTGCGTAATAACCAGTAGTATTACCTTTTAAATAGGCAAATTCTATAATTGCATCTTTAGAATAAAATCCTGATAAAAAAGGAAAACCTGTTAAAGCAAGTGTTCCGATAATCATTAAAGTATAGGTATATGGTAACTTTTTCCATACGCCACCCATATTATTTATATTTTGCTCATCTTTAAATGCGTGGATTACTGAACCAGACCCTAAAAATAATAAAGCTTTGAAAAATGCGTGAGTAAATAAGTGAAACATAGCAACATTGTATGCACCTACTCCTGCTGCAAAAAACATATAACCAAGTTGACTACATGTGGAGTAAGCAATAATTTTTTTTATATCTGTTTGAACTAGAGCGACAGTTGCTGCAAAGAATGCAGTAGTCATTCCAACTATAGTTATAAAATTTAGTATTAACGGTGAATATTCGTAAATTGGGGAACACCTTACTACTAAGAAAACACCAGCTGTTACCATTGTTGCTGCATGAATTAATGCAGAAACAGGAGTTGGACCTTCCATCGCATCGGGTAGCCAAGTATGTAGCAATATCTGTGCAGATTTACCCATTGCTCCAATAAATAGAAGTAAACAAACTAAATCTATTGCTTTAACTTCAAAACCTAAAAATGGTAGATTTTTATCTACGACTGTTGGAATTTGTTGAAAAACTTCTGAGTAATTAACAGTTCCAAATAAATAAAATATTAAGAAAATTCCTAAAGCAAAACCAAAATCACCTACTCTATTTACAACAAATGCTTTTATGGCTGCAGCATTTGCACTTTCTTTTTTAAACCAGAAACCAATTAGGAAGTAAGAACATAATCCTACACCTTCCCAACCAAAAAATAATTGTATAAAATTATCTGAAGTTACAAGCATCAACATCGCAAATGTGAACAATGATAAATAAGCCATAAATCTTGGCTTATGAGGGTCATGAGACATATAACCAATTGAATAGATATGTACTAAAGCAGATACAGAAGTTACTACTACTAACATTACAGCTGACAATGGATCAATTAACATTGACCAATTTACATCAAGTGACCCAGAGCTTATCCAGTTTGCTATAACAATATTTTCTTCATATTTATTTACAATTACTTGATAAAGAACATAAATTGATAAAAATGCAGAAATAGAAACTAAAACACTTGTTACTATTTCTGAGTTTCTATCACCGATATATCTTCCAAAAAAACCAGAGATAATTGAAGCAATAAGTGGAAGAAATATAATTGATAGTTCCATGATTATCCTTTCAACTTGTCAATTTCTTCAACTCGTATTGTTCCAGAATTTCTAAAATATACAACTATGATTGCTAATCCTATGGCTGCTTCTGCTGCCGCAACTGTAAGAATAAATAAAGTAAAGACTTGCCCTGACAAATCTCCTAAATAAATAGAAAAAGCAACTAAATTAATATTTACTGCAAGTAATATTAGTTCAATACTCATTAATATGACAATGATGTTCTTTCTATTAAGAAAAATACCAATTACTCCAATTGAGAATATTACTGCTCCTAAAGTTAAATAATGTCCTAAACCTATATCAATCATCTACCTTAACTCCTTTGTTGCTCTGAACTTCTAGCACCTCAACACCATCGGCTCTTTCTCTAGATATCTGCTTGATATAACTTTGTCTTTTAACACCTGATCTTTGTCTAAATGTTAATACAATAGCCCCAACCATAGCTACTAATAGGATCATTCCACTTATTTGAAACACATGAATATAATCTGTATATAAAATCTGTCCTAATGAGTGAGTGTTGCTAATGCTGGTTTGAGCAAATGAATTATTAATATCAAAAATTTCTGGTTTATATTTCCAACCACCAATTACAATTATTACTTCAACAAATATAAGCGTACTGATAATCAATCCTACTGGGATATGTTTAGAGCTTTGTTGACCTGCAAACCATTGATTTTTTTGTTGTGCTACATTCAACATCATAACAACAAATAAAAATAAAACTGCTACAGCACCAACATATACAATTAACATTATCATTCCCAAAAATTCAGCACCAATCATTATAAAAAGACATGAAATACTTATAAAATCTAAAATTAGAAAAAATACTGAGTGAACAGTATTTTTAGAAGCAGTAACCATTATAGCTGAGACAACAGCAATTAAAGAAAAGGTATAAAAGAAAATAGCATGAGCAATCATTTTTACCTATGAATATTGTCAGCTTTAATGTTAGCGTCTAAAATATTCTCCCATCTATCCCCATTATCTAACAATTTTTCTTTTGTGTAATACAGCTCTTCTCTTGTTTCTGTAGAAAATTCAAAATTAGGACCTTGAACAATTGCATCTACTGGGCAAGACTCTTCACATAGGCCACAATATATACATTTCATCATATCTATGTCGTATCGGGTTGTTTTTCTACTACCATCTTCTCTCTGTGCAGACTCGATTGTTATGGCTTGTGCTGGACATACAGCTTCACATAACTTACATGCAATACATCTTTCTTCACCATTTGGATATCTTCTTAAAGCATGCTCGCCTCTAAATCTGGGACTTATTTTTCCTTTTTCAAAAGGATAATTAATTGTTTTTTTTGGCTTAAAAAACTCTCTTAAAGCCATGTATAAGCCTCCAAGAAAATCTGCCATGAATATTGTTTTAAAAATTCTAGAAATCTTCATATTTAGTTCACTGGTAAAAGATTAAAATAAAATAAATAACTTGCGGTAAGTACTACCCAAACTAAAGAAAAAGGAAGAAACACTTTCCAACCTAGTCTCATAAGTTGATCATATCTATATCGTGGAACGATTGCTTTAACTAAAGCGAATAAGAAAAATAAAAGTAAGATTTTTAAAATCAGCCATATTGATCCTGGTATCAATGTGAATGGATATATTTCTATTGGAGATAACCAGCCACCTAAAAACAATATTGCCCCCATTGCACACATTAATAAAATATTTGCGTATTCACCTAACCAAAACATTGCATACATCATGCCAGAATATTCAGTTTGATAACCAGCAACTAATTCTGCCTCAGCTTCAGGTAAATCGAAGGGAGGTCTGTTTGTTTCAGCTAAAGCTGATATAAAAAATATCACAAACATTGGAAATAATGGGATTACAAACCATAGATTTTGCTGTGCAATAACAATGTCATTTAAGTTAAGCGATCCAACACACAACAACACGTTAATTATAATTACTCCAATTGATACCTCATATGATACCATTTGAGCTGCAGATCGAATTGCTCCCAAAAAAGGATATTTGGAATTTGATGCCCAGCCACCCATTATGATTCCGTACACACCTAAAGATGAAACTGCAAATAAGTATAGAATTCCAACATTTATATCAGCTAATACTTGAGTTGCACCAAATGGAATTACTGCCCATGATATTAAGGCTAAGGTCATTGTTACTATGGGAGCTAATATAAATATAACTTTATTCGAACTTGAAGGAATGATCATTTCCTTAAAGATATATTTTAAAGCATCGGCTAAAGATTGTAATAATCCAAAAGGACCAACAACATTTGGTCCTTGTCGCTTTTGCACAAAAGCCCAAACTCTCCTATCAAGCCAAACAACCATCGCTACTGAAACCAAAACTGGAACTAACAAAAATAATATTTTATATACTTGCTCAAAAACTATATTTACGTACTCCATGCTAACCTTCTGTACCTGTAGATTTAAAATTTAATTTTGAATTATTACATTCAATCATAGTCTTCGAACATCTCGCAATGATATTTGAAAAATAATACGGTTTTAAGTCTATTGTTAATTTTTCGGCATGAAAATTTTTAACTATCTTTTTTTCATATTCTTTACTTTGTTTTTCTTTTTGAAGATTTAGGTAATTGAACATACTACTTTCTAGTTCTTCTTTATCATTAAATAATTTTCTACTATTCATAAATTCAGCAATTTCATTAATTATTTGCCAATCCTCTTTAGCTTCTCCTGGTGGGTAAGATGCTTTAAAAGCTTTTTGTACTTTTCCCTCTAAATTAGTAAAGTATCCATCTTGTTCTGTATAAGCTGATCCAGGCAATATAATGTCAGCAATTTCAGCTCCCTTATCACCATGACTACCTTGATAAATTACAAACTCATCTTTTTTGACAAAATCTAAATTATCTTGACCAACTAAATAAACAATATCAAATTTATTGGACTTTAAATTATCTAATAAATTATTTTCATTGTTAATTAAACCAAGGTCAAAATTTCCAACTGAAGCAGCATCACAAGAAAGTATGTTTATAGGATTCCAATATTCAGAAAATTTATTATTCAGTTTTAAAAATTCTAATATTTTTTCATACAAAAACTCTGCTGAATTTAATCTTAAAAATGACTCTCCAAGTATAATCATTGGTTTTTTTGATTCTAAAATAATTTTTGATAAATCATTTGTTCCTTCAAAAATATTTTTTAATGTTTGGGTATTTCCATCTAAACTTTCGTAAGAATATGTTAAATCACCACTATCATTTAAAGATAAAATTTTAGTATTGTTATTTAAATGAGATTTTCTAATTCTAGCATTTAAAATAGTTGCCTCATATCTTGGGTTAGTACCTATTAAAAATATTAAATCTGCATCTTCTATTCCGTTAATGGAGGCATTAAATATATAATTTTCTCTTTTAGAAACATCTATAAATCTATTATCTACTCTTGACTCGTAGTTCTTTGTATTAAGTGTTCTCTCAAAAAATTCTTTAAATATATAGCTAGTTTCCATGTTGGTTAAGTCCCCAACAAATCCACAAATTTTTTCTCTCGTTGTATTTTCAAATTTAGATTTTAAAATTTTATATACCTCGCTCCAAGAAGCTTTCTCAAATTTTTTGTTATATTTAATAAATGGAGTATCTAGTCGTTGATGAAGAAGTCCATCACATGCATATCTAGTTTTATCAGAAATCCACTCTTCATTTATATCTTCATTAATGATTGGTAAAACTCTCTTTACCGCCCAATCATATGTATCAACTCTTATATTAGAACCAACCGCATCCATTACATCAATTGTCTCTGTTTTTTTTAATTCCCAAGGTCTAGCCTCAAATACATAAGGTTTAGAGGTTAGAGCTCCTACTGGACAAAGATCGACTACGTTAGCTGAAAGTTCTGATTGCATTGATTGTTCTAGATAAGTGGTAATTTGCATATCTTCACCTCTACCTATGGCTCCTAGCTCTGGTACACCCGCAACTTCAGTAGCAAATCGTACACATCTCGTACAATGTATACATCTTGTCATCTGGGTCTTTATTAACGGTCCCATATTTTTTTCAGGAACTAATCTTTTGTTTTCTTTAAATCTTGATTTATCTACACCGTAATACATAGATTGATCTTGTAGGTCACATTCACCACCTTGATCGCATACTGGACAGTCTAAAGGATGGTTAGCCAATAAAAATTCCATCACACCCTTTCTTGCTTTTTCTACTAACTCAGTATTTGTTTTTATATTCATCCCTTCAGCTGCTGGCATAGCACAGGAAGCTATAGGTTTAGGTGATTTTTCCATCTCCACTAAACACATTCTACAATTACCAGCTATAGATAATTTTTCATGATAACAAAATCTTGGAATCTCCGCTCCAGCTTTTTCACATGCTTGAAGTACCGTTAATCCCTCTTCTACTTCAACATCAATATCATTTACTCTCAGTTTAAGCATTTTTTTTATCCAATAAGTGTTGGTCTACTAAATAAGGAATATTATTTCTTGTCTGAACAATAGGATCCAAATTATTTCGCTTCTCTATCTCTTTTTTAAAATGTCTTAAAAGCCCTTGAACAGGCCATGAAGAACCTTCTCCAAAAGCACATATTGTATGTCCTGCAATTTGATTAGTAACATCACCTAACATATCAACTTCATCTTTTGTTGCATCACCTTTTGCCATTCTTTCAAGCATTCTCCACATCCAACCAGAACCCTCTCTACAAGGTGTACATTGACCACAACTTTCATGTTTATAAAATCTAGCAATTCTTGCCATACATTTAATGATGTCTTGATCTTTATTGATCACAACAACACCAGCCGTGCCTAAACCACTTTTTTCAGCCATAAGTGAGTCAAAATCCATTGTTAATGTTTCACATTTTTCTTTGGGAATAAGAGGCATGGATGAGCCTCCTGGTATAACAGCTTGTAAATTATCCCATCCACCAATTACACCTCCAGCATGAACTTCTATTAATTCTTTTAAAGGAATATTCATTTCTTCCTCAACGTTGCATGGTGTATTAACATTTCCTGATATACAAAATATTTTTGTACCAGTATTTTTTTCTCTGCCTAGAGATGCAAACCATTTCCCACTTTTTCTAAGAATTGTTGGAACTACTGCTATAGTCTCTACATTGTTTACAATTGTTGGACATCCATAAAGGCCAATTAAAGCTGGGAATGGTGGTTTCAATCTAGGTTGCCCTTTTTTACCTTCTATGCTCTCTAATAATGCAGTTTCTTCTCCACAAATATAAGCACCTGCTCCGTAGTGAATGTAAATATCTAAATCCCATCCAGTTCCAGCAGCATTTTTACCAATTAAATTTTTTTCATAAGCTTCATCAATAGCTGATTGTAATTTTTGACCCTCTATAAAATATTCACCTCTGATATAGATATAACAAACATGAGCTTGAACTGCGTATGATGCTATTAAACAACCTTCAATCAATTTATGGGGTTCAAATCTTAAAATATCTCTATCTTTACAAGTGCCTGGCTCAGACTCGTCTGCATTAATAACTAAATAATGAGGTCTAGATCCTACTTCTTTAGGAGCAAAAGACCATTTTAAACCTGTAGGAAATCCGGCACCTCCTCTTCCTCTGAGTTGTGAATCTTTTACCTCATTTATTATCCAATCTCTTCCTTTTGCTACCAATTCTGATGTATTTACCCAGTCACCTCTTTTTTGAGCAGATTTAACATCCGAACCCATATCATTATACAAATTTTTAAAAATTCTATCTTGATCTTTAAGCATTTTTTACATCCATAAGTGTTTTTCTATTTTTTTCAGGTTCAGTATTTAATCGTCCTCGATATGATCCTGGTTTTGGGTCCTCACCTTTTAAAATTTTATCAAATATTTCTATTGTCTTTTCTTTATCTAAATCTTCATAATAATCATCATTAATTTGCATCATAGGTGCATTAACACACGCTCCCAAACATTCTACTTCCATCCAAGAACAATTTTTATCATTTAATAATTCATTTTCTTTATCTGAAATTTTTTCCTTACAAGCTTCAACTATTTTATTTGCTCCTCGAATCATACAAGGAGTAGTAGTACAAACCTGAACAAAATACTTTCCTACTGGTGATAAATTGTACATAGTGTAAAAAGTTGCTACCTCATAAACTTTTATGTAAGGCATGTCTAAAAACTTCGCGATATATTTCATGGCAGCCAATGGTATCCAGTTATCATTCTGTTTTTGAGCAATATATAGTAAAGCCATCACAGCGCTTTGCTGTTTGCCTTTAGGATATTTTAAAACTATTTTATTTGCTTCTTCCATCGAGGAAGAGCTAAACTTAAAAGTTTCAGGTTGATCTTTTGCAGGTCTTCTTAAGCTCATCTGTCTACCTCACCAAAAACTATATCTAATGAACCCAATACTGCTGGTACATCAGCTAACATATGTCCTTTTATTAAATAGTCCATTGATTGTAGATGTGAAAATCCAGGAGCTCTAATTTTACATTTATAAGGTTTATTTGATCCGTCTGAAATCAGATAAACACCAAATTCTCCTTTTGGAGCTTCTACTGCTGTATAGATTTCATCTTTAGGAACTCTATAACCCTCTGTAAAAAGTTTAAAATGATGAATAAGTGCTTCCATTGATTGTTTAATCTCTTTTTTTGATGGTGGACTTATCTTACCATCTAAAGATTTTATCGGACCCTTTTCCATTTTAGAAAGGCACTGCTTAATTATTGATACACTTTCTTTCATTTCTTCTATTCTGCATAAATAACGGTCATAACAGTCTCCATTTCTTCCAACTGGTATTTTAAAATCTAATTGTTTATAGCAATCATATGGTTGAGATTTCCTCAAATCCCATGGAACTCCTGAACCTCTGATCATTACGCCTGAAAAAGAGTAGTCTAGAGCATCCTGTTTGGTAACAACTCCTATATCTACATTTCTTTGTTTAAAAATTCTGTTCTCTGTTAATAAACTTTCTAAATCATTAATTATTTTTGGAAAAGTCTCACAAAATTCACCTATATCTTCTTCTAAACCTTGTGGTAAATCTTGATGTACTCCACCTGCTCTAAAATAATTTGCATGAAGTCTTGAACCAGAAACTCTCTCATAAAAACCCATTAACTTTTCTCTTTCCTCAAAACCCCATAGAGTTGGAGTTAGAGCACCAACGTCCATAGCTTGTGTGGTCACGTTTAATATATGGCTTAAAATTCTTCCTATCTCACAAAATATTACTCTTATATATTGAGCTCTAATTGGGACATCTATTTTAAGTATTTTTTCAGTTGCCAAAGCAAAAGCATGTTCTTGGTTCATTGGAGCAACATAATCAAGACGATCAAAGTAAGGAACTGCTTGCATATAGGTTTTGTTTTCAATTAGTTTTTCTGTGCCTCTGTGTAATAATCCAATATGTGGATCTGCTTTTTCAACTACTTCTCCATCTAATTCTAAAATTAATCTTAACACACCATGAGCAGCAGGGTGTTGAGGGCCAAAGTTTAAATTAAGGTTTTTAATTTTTTTTGTCATTATTATCTAATTCTTCTTTAATATATTTAGTGCCTTCCCATGGGCTTTCGTAATCGAAGTTTCTGTAGTTTTGTTCAAGTTTGACTGGCTCACTTATTACTTTTTTTTGATCTTCACTGTATCTAACTTCTGTATGTCCTGTTAAAGGAAAATCTTTTCTGAGAGGATGGCCTTCAAAACCATAATCAGTGAGTATTCTTCTTAAATCTGGGTGATCTTTAAAAGAAACACCGTACATATCAAAGACTTCTCTTTCCATCCAATTAGCTCCTGGAAATATACTAGTTATGGATGGTATGATTTCATTTTCTGCAATTGTATATTTTAAAATTAATCTTTGATTAAATTCATGGCTTAAAAATAAATATACTACCTCAAATCTTTGATTATTTTCTGGATAATCAGTAACTGTGATATCAATAAGTTGTCTAAATTTGGTGTCATTGTTTGTTTTTAAAAACAAAACTACATCAATAAGATCATCTTTGTCTGTTTCAAGATAAATCTGATTATGTTTAATCTCAGTCCTATTAATTTTAGTTGTTAATTCCGAGTTAATTTTTTTTTCTAGATCAATTAAATTTTTCATAATTATCTCGTTATAGAACCCTTGTTTCTAATTTTTTTTTGAAGTTGTAATATTCCATAAAGCAATGCTTCTGCTGATGGAGGACATCCAGGCACATAAACGTCAACTGGAACTATCCTATCGCAACCTCTCACTACAGAATATGAATAATGATAATACCCACCACCATTCGCACAACTTCCCATTGAGATTACATATCTAGGTTCTGGCATTTGGTCATAAACTTTTCTTAAAGCAGGTGCCATTTTATTAGTCAAAGTACCTGCTACAATCATTACATCTGATTGTCTTGGGGAGGCTCTTGGTGCAGCACCAAATCTTTCAAGATCATATCTTGGCATCGATGTTTGCATCATTTCAACAGCACAACATGCTAGTCCAAATGTCATCCAATGAAGTGATCCTGCTCTTGACCAATTTATTAAATTGTCTAGAGAAGTTGTAATAAAACCATTCTTGCTAAAATCGTCTGCAAGTTGTTTAAACTCTTCAGGAACCTGATCTATTTTGTTTTGCATTGTAATTAAATTTTATTCCCAGTCTAAAGCACCTTTTTTCCACTCATAAATAAAACCAATTGTAAGTATGAAGAGGAAAATCATCATTGATGAAAAACCTAATAAACCGATATTTCCAAGAGAAATTGCCCATGGAAAAAGGAAAGCAATTTCTAAATCAAAAATAATAAATAATATTGCTACCAAATAAAATCTTACATCAAACTCCATCCTTGAATCTTCAAATGGTTCAAATCCACATTCATATGCAGAGAGCTTTTCAGGATCTGGACTTTTTGGTGAAAGAATAAAATTAATTACCACAAAAGCACAACTTAGCCCTAATGCTAGAATCAAAAAAATTATAATAGGTAAGTAATTTTGTAAAAAATCAGATAACATTGGAGTCTATATAGCACTTTTTTTTTGTTCTTGAAGCGCTCATACGTCACATTTTATTGAAAAAAAAAAATTAACAATTTCAATGACTTATATTGGGTAAACTAAAAAAGCTAACAATTTCAATGTATTAGACAATAAGTTGTAATTTAGTAAAAAAGTGGCGGGAGTGAAGGGACTCGAACCCTCGACCTATCGCGTGACAGGCGATCGCTCTAACCAACTGAGCTACACCCCCACTTTTGATTCTTGGTGGGCAGTATAGGACTCGAACCTATGACCCCCTCGGTGTAAACGAGATGCTCTACCAACTGAGCTAACCGCCCATAACCAAAAAGTAACGTGATTTATATCTTTTAGATCAGTAACGTCAAGATTTATTAATAACTATAAAATAGGGTAAAATTAAAATCCACCCCTCCAATTTGTCTTATTTTCAAAACTATCTTTCTCCTGTTTTGAAATAGGTCTAAATAAATAAATAGCTAAAAATATAATTACTAAAAAAATTACTAATATTTCCATTTTATAGATTTTTTATTACTGAATACTAGCTTGAGATTTATCGTCTTTTTTTGAGATTTCAACCTCAACCCACTCGGTTGGTTTAAGTTCTTTTACAAGAGCTATTTTCAAAACTTGATCTGCATACTCAACAGGGGTGATTTTAATGTCATCAACTATTTTTTTTGGCATATCTACTAAGTCTTTTTCGTTCTCTTTTGGTATCAATACCTCTTTTATTCCAGCTCTATGCGCTGCTAATAGTTTTTCTTTTAAACCACCTATTGGTAAAACTTGACCCGTCAAAGTTACTTCTCCTGTCATTGCTACATCTCTTTTTACAGGAATATTAGTAATTGAAGATACAATAGAAGTTACCATCCCTATACCTGCGGAAGGACCATCTTTAGGAGTTGCACCTTCAGGCACGTGAATATGAAAATCTTTTTTCTCAAATACAGGTGGAATAATTCCATATTCTAAACATTTAGATCTCACAAAACTTTTAGCTGCTTTAACTGACTCCTGCATAACATCACCTAATTTACCGGTAATTTGCATTCTACCTTTGCCTGGCATTGTTACAGTTTCAATTTTTAAAATCTCTCCACCATATTCTGTCCAAGCGAGACCTGTAACTATACCTACTCTGTTCTCGGATTCTAGCTCTCCAAATTTGAATTTAGGGACACCTAAAAAATCAGACAAATTTTTATTGTTTATTCCAACCTCTTTTTCTTCTCCAGAAACAATTTTTTTAACAACTTTTCTAGCAAGTTTAGAAATCTCTCTTTCCAGGTTTCTAACTCCGGATTCTTTAGTGTATCCTCTAATAACTTCTTTTATAATGTCATCATCAAGCTTCATTTCTTTTTCTTTGACGCCATTATCCTTAATTTGTTTCGGTAGTAAATATTTGTTGGCAATACTTATCTTTTCATCCTCTGTATAACCAGCTAGTCTAATGACTTCCATTCGATCTAATAATGGGGGAAGAATGTTTAATGTATTGGCTGTTGTAACAAACATTACATCTGATAAATCGTAATCAACTTCTAAATAATGGTCATTAAATGAAGTGTTTTGCTCTGGATCTAAAGCCTCTAATAAAGCCGATGAAGGATCTCCTCTATAGTCATTACCGATTTTATCTATTTCATCTAATAGAATTAGTGGATTTTTTGTTCCTGCTTTTTTCATCATCTGAATAATTTTTCCAGGTAAAGATCCTATGTATGTTCTTCTATGCCCTCTTATTTCAGCTTCATCTCTCATTCCACCTACAGACATTCTAACGAACTCTCTATTTGTAGCTTTTGCAATTGATTTTCCTAAAGATGTTTTACCAACACCCGGGGGTCCAACTAAACATAAAATTGGTCCTTTGATTTTTTCCATTCTTTTTTGAACAGCTAGAAATTCAATTATTCTCTCTTTAACTTTCTCTAGTCCAAAGTGATCTTTATCAAGAATATTTAAAGCTTTAGTTAAATTTATATCAACCTCACTTTTTTTATGCCAAGGGAGTTCGGTCATCCAGTCTAAATAATTTCTTACAACTGTTGCTTCAGCAGACATAGGACTCATATTTTTCAATTTTTTTAATTCTTGAAGACATTTTTTTTCAACTTCTTTTGGCATCTTTGCTTTTGTAATGGCTTTATTCAGGCTTGTTGTTTCGTCTTTACCATCTTCAATTTCGCCAAGTTCTTTTTGAATAGCTTTTAACTGCTCATTTAAATAATACTCTCTTTGCGTTTTTTCCATCTGAGTTTTAACTCTTCCCCTAATTTTTTTTTCAACACCAATAATACTTGTTTCATTTTCCATTATTTTAATAATGGAGTTTAATCTTTTCTTGACATCTACAGTTTCAAATATTTGTTGTTTTTCAGAAATAGTAGCTGTTATATGAGATGCAATATTATCGGCAATTTGTGATGGGTCTTTTAATTGTTTAATTGTATTGATGGTTTCATTGGAAATTTTTTTATTTATAGATGTTAATTTCTCTAATCTTCGAAGGGCCGTAGTTGCTAAAGGAAATAAATCCTCATCCTTAGGTAAAACATCGTTAAAGAGTGTGTAATCACATGTTATAAATTTTTCGTTATCATTAAAATCTAGAATTTTTACTCTTTTAATACCCTCAACTAAAACTTTAACTGTGCCATCTGGTAATTTTAACAATTGTAAAATACTTCCTTCACAACCGTACATAAAAACATCAGTTTTCTTAGGATCATCAATTTCTGAGTTTTTTTGAGTTACCAAAATAATTTTCTTATCTTTTTTCATAACTTCATTAAGTGCTGAAATAGATTTATCTCTTCCCACAAAAAGTGGGATAACCATACTTGGAAAAACAACTATGTCTCTCAAAGGAAGTAAGGGAAGTGATATTTTGACGTCCATACGGATAATATGGATATTATATTCTATAATGCAATAGGTATTTATTACTTATTAAGGATATTAAGCCGCTGTAGTCTTATTTGACTTAGATTTATTGTCACCTTTAGCATGAACTAAGATTGGTTGTGAATGTCCCTTTGCTGCACCAGCATCAACAATAACCTCTTCAATATTATATTGACTCGGTAGATCATACATTGTTTTTAATAAAATATTCTCTAAAATTGATCTCAAACCTCTTGCTCCAGTTTTTTTGCTAATTGCTTTTTGCGCAATTTCTTTTAAAGCATTTTCTTTAAAAGTAAGTTTTGCACCATCCAATTTAAACAACTCTTGATATTGTTTAATTAAAGAGTTTTTTGGTTCTTGTAATATTTTTATTAAAGATTTTTCATCTAAATCTTCAAGTGTTGCTATCATTGGAAGTCTTCCAATAAACTCTGGAATTAAACCAAATTTTAGTAGATCCTCTGGCTCTAGACCTTTCATCCATTCACCAGTTTTCTTATCTTGTGTATTTTTTACATCTGCACCAAAACCAATTGATGTTCCCTTATCTCTTTGAGAAATAATTTTATCAAGCCCTGCAAATGCTCCTCCACAAATAAATAAAATATTTGTTGTGTCTACTTGTAAAAATTCTTGTTGAGGATGTTTTCTCCCACCCTGAGGGGGAACGCTCGCAACTGTTCCTTCCATTATTTTTAAAAGAGCTTGCTGAACTCCTTCTCCAGACACATCTCTTGTGATTGAAGGGTTTTCAGATTTTCTACTTATTTTATCAACCTCATCAATATAAACTATTCCTCTTTGAGCTTTTTCAACATTATAATCAGAGGCTTGTAATAATTTTAAAATAATATTTTCAACATCTTCTCCAACATAACCTGCTTCAGTTAGAGTGGTTGCATCAGCCATCGTAAACGGAACATCTAAAATTCTAGCTAGAGTTTGAGCAAGCAATGTTTTTCCACAACCTGTAGGACCCACTAAAAGTATATTAGATTTTGAAAGCTCAACATTTTTGCTTGTTTTGCTCTCATAATTTAATCTTTTGTAATGATTGTGTACTGCAACAGACAATACTTTCTTTGCATGAGCTTGACCAATTACATAATCATCTAATACTGAACAAATTTCCTTTGGAGAAGGAAGTCCATCTTGATGTTTTACAAAAGTGTCTTTGCTCTCTTCTTTTATAATGTCCATACATAGCTCAACACATTCATCGCAGATGAAAACAGTTGGGCCTGCAATCAATTTTCTTACTTCATGTTGGCTTTTGCCACAGAAAGAGCAGTAAAGAATATTTTTATTATTTGTAGTCATTTTAATTTTTATAACGAATCAATATTATTACTTTATTATAGAAGACTCATACTAATCAAGTTTCTATTAATTGTGATTCAATATGTTGTGTATTATGATCTTTTTTCTACTACTTCGTCAATAAGACCAAAAGATTGTGCGACATCTGCAGTCATAAAATTATCTCTTTCAAGAGCAGATTTTATTTCTTCAACACTTTTTCCAGTGTGTCTTGAATAAATTTCATTTAATCTTTTCTTTAAAGACAAAACTTCATTAGCATGAATTTCAATATCAGTTGCCTGACCCTGAAAACCTGCTGATGGTTGATGAACCATTATTCTCGAATTTGGTAATGAAAATCTTTTCCCTTTTGTACCAGCTGCAAGCAAAAAAGAACCCATAGAAGCTGCTTGACCAATACATAAGGTAGATATATCTGGTTTCACATATTGCATTGTATCATAAATACCTAGGCCTGCTGTGACTAAGCCTCCAGGGCTATTAATGTATAAATAAATTTCTTTTTTTGGATCTTCGGCTTCTAAAAATAATAATTGAGCAGTAACTAATGATGCAACGTTATCATTAATTTGACCTGTTAAAAAAATTATTCTTTCTTTTAATAGTCTAGAATAAATATCGTAAGCTCTTTCACCTTTACTTGATTGTTCAACAACCATTGGTACAAGATTGCTCATTTGTTCTGATAATTTTGTTGTCATAAATTGATTCGTTCTACTTATACAACTTGAGATTACTTTTTGCTAACTTTTTTTGTCTTTTTAGCTGTAGGCTTTGATTTTGCCTTTTTAGTTGGTGGTTTTTTTTCTTTCGCAGATGTTGTGGAGGATTTTTTCTTCGTTTCTTTTTTTTCTTCTCCATGATCACGTTTATGAGCTTCTTTTAAAATCTTTTCAGCATCATCTTTTGAAATTTCCTTCTTGTTTGCTTTACCTTTTTCTTTAACTAAGTTTAAAATTTTTTCTTCATATACAGTTCCTCTTAAACTTGCTAATGCAGATGGGTTTTTTTGGTAAAAATCCATAACCATTTTTTCTTGTCCCGGCATCATTCTTAGTTGTTTTTGTACTTCAGCTTGAACCTCTTGTTCTGTTACTTTAATTTGATTTTTTTCACCAAACTCGTTTAAAATTAATCCAGTTTTAATTCTTGTTTTGGCTTTTTCTTCAAAATTTTTTTTATTTTTCTTTGCTTCTTCTTCAGACATGCCTTGAGAAAGAACTTTAACTTCTTCCTCAACTAAATTCTCTGGAACTTCGTCTATTTTAATTTTTTCTATTTCTTTTAAAATTTGGTTTTTAGATAATTGGTCTAAAGAGTTTTTATATTCATCATTAATTTGTTTTGAAATTAATGTTTTTAAATCTTTTAAATCTTTTGCTCCTAAATTTTTTGCAAAATCATCATTAATTTTTACTTCTTCTGATTGTTTAACACTTAAAATTTTACAATAAAATTTAGCTTTTTTATTTACTAATTCTTTTTCTGGGAAATTTTCTGGCAAAGTTGCTTCTACAATTTTTTCATTATCTTTCATAACTCCAATTAATTGCTCATCAAAGCCTTTTAAAAATAAATCTTTACCCAACGTAAGCTGAGTGTTCTTTCCTTCGCTTCCTTTAAAGTCCTTGCCATCAACTGTTGCTTTGTAGTCTAAAGAAACTAAATCACCTTTTTTAGCTTTTGTATCAGGGCTTACTTCCTTAAAATTTGGTTGGTTTTTTGCTATTTCTTTTATTCTTTTATCTGTTTCAACCTCATCTATTTTAACAGTGTATTCGTCAAATTTAATATTTTCTAAAGATTTAATTTCTACTTTTGGTAACTCTGTAACTGATAAAACATATTCTAAATCTTTGTCTTCACCGTATGTCTTTAAGTCGAGTTTTGGTTGACCAGCTGGTTTAATCTTTTTTTCTTCTAGTGCTTTAGTTGATGTTTCTTTTAAAACTTTATCTAAGACTTCTCCAAAAACCGCTTTACCAAATTGTCTTTTTAAAATTTCTTTTGGAACTTTACCTGGTCTAAATCCTTTAAGATTTACATTACTTTTGATCTCTTCGTATTTTTCATCCATATAAGAATTCATTATCTTTTTATCGATAAAAATTTTAAGATCTTTATTTAAACCTTTTTTATTTTCTACTGTAACTTTCATAATTTCTTAATGGTAGGGCGAAAAGGACTCGAACCTTCACATGTTGCCATATTGGTTCCTAAGACCAACGCGTCTACCAATTCCGCCATCGCCCCACAAATTATGGGGTTTTATATATTATTGAAACTATTTGTCCAATGACAATTGTTAAAAAATTATCTATTTATCTAATAAAATTTATACTAATTTATAAAAAATGATTATTTCACCTTGTATAAGTATTTGTAAAACTGATCCAACAACAGGCTATTGTTATGGTTGTGGAAGAAGTAATGAGGAAAAACGACTTTGGAAGCTTGAAGAAACAACTGATGATTGGAAAAAAGAAAATATAATTCAAATTGAAAAAAGGCTGACTGGTTGGCAGCTTGAAAGTTTTAAAGAATCGTACTCTTATAAAATCAAAAATGGCATGTCTCTTTTCAAGAAAAACTTAATCAAAGAGTAATATAAAATATGAGTAAAGTTAAAATTGTAAGTATTATCTACGCTATAGGTATAATTATTGGTGCTTTATTCTTTGATGTTTGGGGAGCAGACACTACCCCTTTTAAAACATTGTCTGTATTTGTATGGACTGTAATATTTATTGTAGCTTTATTTTTTGTAGATAAGAATGAGAAAAAATAAGTTTTTAATATTTTTTATATCATTTTTTATATCCTTTAATTCTCACTCAGAAATAATTGTCCTGAGCAAATGTGATGATAAAGAGGACGGTTTTTTAAAAAATGAATATATTTTAAATCTTAATGAATTAGTTATGACACGTAATTACGTTTATAATGAAAAAACTTATCAAAAATATAAGATCACCGATTTAAGCGTTAAAAAGAAAAACTCCTATGTGAGAAATATTTATGAGGAAAATGGAAAAATACTTACATTAAAACATGGGTATCCTCAGTTTTATACTCAAATTTTATTTGAAAAAGATAAACCAGAAATATTTGTTAAGGCTGTTTTGAATGATGTCGAGAGTTTATCTAAAATCTCTACTTGTAAAGAAATAGAGAAATTTGATCAAGAAAGTTAGTTTTTATTTTTTTTTCTTCTTTGTTTTTGGTAGTAAATTTTTTCTTAAGTTCAAATCTACTATTTGTAATATTTGAACGATGCCTTGCGTATGCTTGTTTTTGTGCTTGTCTCATTGCTCTTTTAGATGACATAATTATTTACTTTAATATTCAATTTCTAAAGTATCAATAACTTTTAAATTTATATCCGAAACAACAATCTCTCCAGATGATGGTGCATAACTTAAAATTTCAGAAATCACTACATAATGTGTAACAAAAACTAAATTTTGATCTTTATCCCAAGTACTAATAAATTTATTAAAATCAATAATTTGCTTTTTTCTATTATTAGCAAATTTCGTACTAAAAAATGAGTTTAGAAAATTTTTAGTTTCATATTCTTTAAATGCAATAGATGCTGTTTCTTTACATCGACACCATTCACTAGAATAAATTTTTCCAATTGAAATTTTATTTTTTTTAAAAAAATTACCAATTTTTTGTGATTGAACTTTACCACTATCACTTAAATTTCTTTGAGTTTTACAATCGTTGATATCAAAATTATCTGGATCGCCGCCACCAGGGGCATAAGCATGTCTTATGAATATTAATTTTCCACCCTTTTGTAATTCATTAATTAATATTTTATTTGAATCTGCTTTAACTGAGGGATTAATACATATAAATATTATGACTAAATAATTTAAAATTTTCATTTATGAATATTAAAATAGATAGTTTAAATAAAACGATTCTTAAATGTAAAAAATGTCCAAGGCTTGTTAATTTTGTAAAAAAAATTTCAACAGAAAAAAGAAAGCAAAATATAAATGAAACTTACTGGGGAAAACCAGTTACAGGTTTTGGTGAAATTGATGCAAAAATTTTAATAATTGGATTAGCCCCAGCAGCACATGGTGGTACACGAACAGGAAGAGCTTTCACAGGTGATAAATCTGGAGACTTTTTATTTGAATGTTTATTTAAAGCTAAAATTTCAAACCAACCAAATTCAGAAAATCTAAATGATGGTCTTAAATTAAAATCAACATATATAACTAATATTTTAAAATGTGTTCCTCCAGGTGATAAACCTAAATTAGAGGAACTTAATAATTGTTCAAATTACTTTGGTAGCGAGATTTATAATTTAAAAAAATTAAAAACTATTATTGCATTAGGAAAAGTTGCATTTGATAATTGTGTTAAATTTTATAAAAAAAAATACAATTTAAAAGAAAAGATAAAATTTATTCATGGAAAATCCTATTTACTACCAGGAAATATTAAATTAATTGCCTGTTATCACCCTAGCCCTAGAAATGTAAATACTAAACTTGTATCTGAAAGAATGATTGTAGACTTATTTAAAAAAGCTAGAAAAATATCTATGAACTAGAAGTATAGGGTTGAAATTCTGATAAGATTTTTTCTGGAATTTTAACTGGCTTAAATTTTTCATTTATAAATACTAGATGAATTTTAGCTTCTACGATCAATTCCTCATCTTTAAATATTGATTGATTCATCAAAAAAGAAGTTTTTGAAGTAGAGTCTACAAAAGATTTAATTTGTAAATCATCTTCTAAATATGCAGACTTTTTATATTCAATATTGCACGATTTTACAATTATAAGAGCACCAAAATCATTTTTTATTTTTTTATTACTTAATCCAATAGTTGATAACGCTTCCGTTCTGGCTCTTTCTAAATATTTTAAATAGTTAGCGTAGTATACTACTCCACCAGCGTCTGTGTCCTCATAATATACTTTAACATTATGAGTAAAGTTTTTATGCATAAATTAATAATATCAAATAAATAAAAATTTAATAGAAACTAAGATATAATATCTAAAATGAAAATTTATATAATTTGGTTAATCGGAGTAATTTTATGGAACTTTGGATTTCCAAATGCAATTCCAATTGCTGATGTTATCGCAGCTATTTTATTATCGTTTTTAAGTATTGGATTAAAAAAGTATGTAAAATAATAATTAATCTGCTGAAAAATAAATATTCTGAAAATAAGAAATTGATTTCATTTTAGAATTATCAGTATCAGCCATTATAGCCAGACCATCTAGTTCATTAACATCTAGATCATGAAATTTTTTAAAATCTTCTTTAACATTGGCTTTTACTGTTACCCATTCATTTAAGTTGTCTTTAGTAGTTGCTAATACGTTGTCTATTGATTTTTTTGTATATGGACTGGGTCTATTTTCACCAACTTCACTATTACTTGAAAAAACATAATTAATTGCTCTATTTGATAAAGGTGTAGCTCCAGTTTTTTTAATCGCAAAAACACGGGCGGCATAATCATGTCCTTTTTTCGTATTCTCTTTAATTCCACGAAGGTCCTTTTCAATTTTCCATGTAATATTGATAAAAGGTGTTTTATTTAGGTCAATTTTGATCTCTTTTCCTAGGCCTGAAGCAGCATTATCTGCTACGGCTTTTAAATAATTACCATTTTCATTTGATCCAACAGTATAAAAAGTCTTGTTATCTGCTCCTCTTACTTTACGGATCTCAAGTACAGATAATTCTTTTTCAGTAAATTCAAAAACTTTTACAGTTTCTGCATGTGCGGAGCTAAGAAAGATTAATGATGTAATAAAAATATAAAAAATTTTTAACATGTTCTTCTTATAGATAGATTATTTATAAATTCAATATTCAGTCACAATTTCAACATTCTAAATTCAAAATTTATTGTTAAATTAGTTACATTAAAATAATTTCTGTGTTTATGCTGCTTATATATTGGTCAATAATGATCACAGCACCAGTTATGGGTAAAAATTCTATTAAAAATCAAACTAATGATCGAAAAATAGTATCAAATTTTTGAGACTAATATGTGGATCTACCACCACTGATATCAAATACCGCAGCTGTAGAAAAAGTGTTTTCTTGTGAAGAGAGCCAGCAAACTAGTGAGGTAAACTCATGTATTTCAAGAAATCTTCCTCTTGGCACCTTTGACAGCATTCTTTGTACATGTTCCTTACTCATTTGATCTAAAATTCTAGTTTTAGCACCTGCTGGGGTGACAGCATTTACTGCTATATCTTTGTCAGCTAATTCTTTACCTAAAGCTTTTGTTAACCCAATTGCGCCAGCTTTTCCTGAGCTATACGCGCTTGCATTTGCATTACCATCTTTACCAGCAACGGAAGCTACATTAACAATTCTTCCATAATTGTTTTTAATCATATTTGGCACAATTGCTCGACAGCAGTTAAAAGTACCCATTAAATTTATCTGTACTATTTTATTCCACATTTCGACATTATACTCCCATAAAGGACCTGTGGGACCTGTTATTCCAGCATTATTGATTAAAATATCTATATTTGATTTTAAGGTTATGTCTGCAACGTTTTTCTCTACATCTTGATAATTTGATATATCAACGACACTGTAAAATAAGTTAGGATTTTTTACTTTATCAGCTACTGATTTAAGAAGCTGTTCATCAATATCCCATATAAATACTTTAGCACCAGACTCCAAAAATCTTCTTGCAACATCTAAACCAAACCCTTGAGCTCCACCAGTAACTACTGCTGTTCTATTTTTAAAATCAAATGTGTGCATTTAAATTATTTTTTTGCTAACAAGTAGTATGTTATCCAGGCAACAAATGCACCTATTATCCAAGCATAAGATTGTAAAAACATTAAATTAGTATTCCAAATTGTAGAAGCTGAAAAAATAAATCCTAATATTAAAGAATAAACACCTTTTATATGCCAACCACCTGAATAATAATAAGCACTCTCTTTTTCAATAGAATATAGATCTTTATTACTTAATTCTTGATTTTTAATTAAATAATAATCAGCTACCATCACTCCAAATAAAGGACCAAAAAAAGCACCAAAGGTATCAACAAAGGATAAAATTCCTATTTGGCTCAATATGGTCAGCCAAAATATTGCAATCAATAAACCAAAAAACAAAATTATATAACTTGCACTTTTTAAGCCTAATTTTGAAGGAGCAAAATTTATTAATGAGTATTGAGATGGTATAAAATTAGCAACTAAATTTGTCGAAGCTGAAGCTATTATAATGAAAAATAGAACAACTATTGTTATTTGAATATTATCAAACTTTCCAATTATATCCGTTGGATTAGTAAAAATTCTATCTATATCTGAAAATTTTTGATTTAGAAAAACATCAGAACCTGTAACGATGAAAACAGACAAAAATGAAAAAATAATTAAATTCAAAATTAAACTTAAATTTCCTTTTCTCAATTCTTGCTCATTTTTTACATACCTAGAAAAATCACCAAAACTAATTATTAAAATTGAAAAATAAGCAAATATTGTTCCAGCAACTGTAATTAAAGGAGCTAAATTATCTATATTTAAAAAATTACTAAAATTAAATATATTTGAAAAAGCATCGGTAGTTATTTTTACATCACTTAATAAAACAACAATGAAAAAAATAAGCATTCCGGCATAAACTATCATCGCTGAGAAATTAATTATTTTTTTATTGTACTGCATCCCAACAGTAAAAAACAAAGTCTGTAGAATAATTGTTATTACTATCGCAGACCAATCAATAATGTTCAGACCAAAATAAAAGACAATAAATAATTCTTGTTCTAATAAGGAATTGTCAATTAAGAAAATTGCTATCCTTATCAAATAAACTAATATTTTTGATAAAAAATAAGTTTGAATACCAAATAAAAAAATCCCCACCAAACTTCTGATTAATCCAAATAATTTAGCACCATTAAATCCTAAAGATGATCTTAACAACACTGCAAATGGTAAACCAAATTTTTGAGATGGCTTCCCAATTGCATTTGAAAATAAATAAACAAAAAAAGATCCCAATATTATTCCAAAAAATACTACAAATACATTTAAGCTATACATTAAGTAAAGCGAAGAGATTAATGAGAAACCAATTACACTTTGTACATTAGCACCCCAAAAACAAAAAAGATCTTTCCAATTCCAAGTTTTGTAATTTGGGTTAACTGTCACCAGGTCCCAATTTGAAAGAGAATATTTTACTTTTGGTTGATTCACTAAATTTATTTTAAACTAATAAATTCTACTGTCCATATAAGAGAGTTGGCAACCATAAGGCAATTTTAGGAAATATAATAATCAAAACCAAACCTATTATTTGTAGAACCATAAATTGCATCATTCCGTAATAAATATCTTTTAAATCCCATTCTGGAACTACACCTTTTAAAAAATATGCTGAGAGTGCAACAGGTGGAGATAACCAGGCGGTCTGGAGATTAACAGCTACCAGTATTGCAAACCAAGTTAAATTAAATCCTAACGCTTCTACAAGAGGCAAAATTATTGGAACAATAATCATAACTATCGGCACCCATTCTAATGGCCAACCAAGCAAAAATATCATAACCATAATCATTCCTAAAATCAGATATTTATTCATTTCTAAACCTAATAAAAATTCTGTTAATAAAGTTGGTGTTCCTAATCTTGCAAATACAGCTCCAAAAAAATTTGAGGCAGCAACTAATACCATAATCAAAGCTGTAATTTCTAAAGTTTTAACTAAAGCTTCTTGTAGTTTTGATAATGTTAATTTTTTATATGCTAATGAAAGTAGCAATGCACCCATTGCACCACACCCAGCAGCCTCTGTCGGTGTAGCAAAACCAAATAAAATGCTTCCTAATGCTGCAAAAACTAATGCTGCGGGTGGAACTAAACCTAAAAAAAACTCAATCCAAACTTCTTTCATACTAGCAGCTCGCATTTCCTCTGGAAGAACAGGCCCTAGTTTTGGGTTTATCATACATCTGATTGTGGTGTAGCCTGCATATAAACTTGCAAGAAGAATTCCTGGAATAATTGCGGCAGCAAATAAATCTATAACTGGAATTTCCATTATTGGCCCCATAACTACAAGCATGATACTGGGTGGGATTAAAATTCCCAAAGTTCCACCAGCTGTAATTGTACCTGCAGCAAGTTTTACATCGTAATTTGATCTGTTCATTGATTTTGCCGCCATAATTCCCAAGATAGTAACTGAGGCACCAACTATTCCAGTTGCAGCTGCAAAAATAACTGAAACAAATAACACTGCGTAGTATAATGAGCCCTTAACTCTAGCTAACATCATCTGGAAGGCTGAAAATAGCCTTTCCATTAAACCTGCTTGTTCCATCATTATTCCCATAAACACAAAGAGCGGAACGGCAGCGAGAGTTTGTTCGGTCATAACCATCGAAAATTGGAGCGTCATTAAATAAAATACTAATTTTCCAAATCCTAAATAACCAAATACAAACCCTAAAAAAATTAAAGTGAAAGAAATTGGAAATCCAACGAAGATTGCAAAAAGCATTACTCCAACTAAAATAAAACCTAAAATGGCTGGATCAATTAATTCTGCTATCATTTATGCTCTCCTGGCCACTCACCCTTTTTAGCTGCCCAGTAGCTTTTAAGTAATTCTGCAAATCCTTGGATGAGTAAAAATATAATTCCAATTAATAAACATGTTTTGATTGGCCACATATATGGCATCCAGGTAGTATCCATACCTCTTTCACCTCTTTGGATAGACTCTACAACAAATCCAAAAGTCATATAAAAAAATACTATTAGACCTGGGAAATAAAATAAAAGATAAAGCCAAAAATCGATTAATCCTTGGTTTTTAATTTTAAAATTTCTGTATAAAAAATCTGCTCTAATATGAACTCCTTTTGAAAGTGCATAACCTGCACCCAACATAAAAAGAGCTCCATATAAAAATCTGCTAATATCATAAGCCCATATTGTAGGTGCTAAAAATAATTTTCTAGCAAGTACCTCATAGGTCATAGCAAAAATAAGTGGTATTAATATCCAACAGACTACACTACCAACTTGCTTGCTAAATTTGTCTATATTAGTTATAGACTTTGCCATCCAAGAAGGCATATCTTCTGGCATTTTTCCCGAACCACCTCGCCTTTCAGCAATCATTTCATCTGAAATATCTAATTTACCTGGTTCTTCAGCCATAAAAATTTTTATTAAAAAAAAATTAGAGCGGACTATTAAGTCCGCTCTAATGTTCTAATTATTTAATGATTACTTTAATGTTGCTGCGTGAGCCATTCCTAGCTTCGCATTTGACATTTGAGCACCACTCCAGAAAGGAACTGCTTTATCAGCAAATACTTTCATAGAGTCATAAACTTCTTTGAAAAATGCATTTTTTTCAGCATTTTTGTTCAAAGTTGCTTTAGCAGCTGCCATATACTCAGTGAAGTAGTCAGATGGAGTATCTTCTAAAATCACTCCATGTTTTGTTGTAAGTTCTTGTAAAGCTTCCCCATTTGATAAAATTCTATAACTTAAAGATTTTATCAAAGACGCATCCGCAGCAACTTCAAGAGACTTCTTCTCATGTGCAGTCATAGCATCATACGTTTTTCCAGTAATATAAAAGTCAGCATTTACCACTACTTGGTGTAAACCTTGTAAGTAATAGTGCTTTAAAACTTTTTGGAAACCAAATGTTAAGTCTGGTTTTGGACAACACCATTCAGCAGCATCAATAGTTCCTGCTTCTAAAGCTGGTAGAATATCTCCACCACCCATTGCAACAGATGCTATACCGATATCTTTATAAGTTTGTCCAGGAATACCTGGAGGTGTTCTAAATTTATACTTTCTAAAGTCAGCCATATCTTTAATTGGTTTTGGAAACCAACCTAAAGCTTCTGGTCCAACAGGTTGAAGCATAAATCCTTTAATGTCTCTGTTCATCTCTTTCCATAATTGATCATAAAGCGCTTTTCCACCGCCATATTGGAACCAAGATAGAAACGCTAAGTTGTCTATACCTATTCCGCCACCAGCTACTGGAGAACCAAATAGCATTGCAGCAGGGTGTTCACCTGACCAATAGTGAGTCCATGCAAATCCACAGTCAATCAAACCTTTGTCAACAGCATCTAGAGTTTCTTTAACTCCAACAACCGCTCCAGCAGGTAAGATTTCAAATTTAAGAGATCCACCAGTTAATTCAGTTACCGTATCAGTAAAGTCCTTTAACATTTTAACTTCGTCAGCTTTAGTGTTTAGAACTGTCTGACATTTTAGTGTTTTTGCAGCATTTGCATTTGAAATAAATCCAAATACCATAGCAACTGCAAATAACATTGAAATGATTTTTTTCATATCGTATTTCCCTCTCTTTATTTATAAAAACAAAAGCTTGTCAAAGAATGAAATCTAAAACAAGTGTTAATATTGGATTATTTTAATTTTTTTGTATACAGAAATGTTACAAATAAAAAAATTTTAATTTATAAGAGTTTAAAGTAATGGATAATTTTGATTATATTATAATTGGTGCAGGATCAGCTGGATGTGTTCTTGCTAACAGAATTTCATCTAATCCTAAGAATAAAGTCTTACTTTTAGAGGCAGGTGGTAAAGATACTAATCCGTGGATACATATTCCTGGAGGGTATTTTAAAACAATGCATAATCCTGAGACCGACTGGTGTTTTAACACAGAAGAAGAGCCATTCTGTGATAATAGAAAGATGACTTACCCAAGAGGAAAAACACTTGGGGGAAGCTCTTCTATTAATGGCATGCTTTATATTCGAGGGCAATCAAATGATTACAATTATTGGAGACAATTAGGAAATGTAGGATGGTCATGGGAGGATGTGCTTCCTTATTTTAAAAGATCTGAAGATTTTCAATTTGGAAAAAATGAATTTCATGGTTCTGGTGGACCTTTAAAGGTAGAAAAAATTAGATCTACATTCAAAGTTTTAGACTTATTTTTAGAAGCTGCAGAGGAATTTGGATATAAAAAAACTGATGATTTTAATAACGGTGATAATGAGGGCATGGGATATTTTCCTTTAACAGTAAAAAATGGTTTTAGATGTAGCACAGCAGTTGGATATTTAAATCCTGTAAAAAGTAGAAGTAATTTAAAAATTATAACTAAAGCTCATATAAAAAATATTGAATTTGAAAATAAAATTGCCAAAAGAGTAAAATTTTGGACCGGTGATAAGTTAAATACTGTTGAAGCAAATAGTGAAATCATTTTAAGTGCTGGTACTATTGGATCTCCACATATTCTTCAAGCTTCTGGTTTGGGGCCAGCTAAATTATTAAAAGATAACGGTATTGAAGTATTAATGGATAATAAAAATATAGGCCAAAACTTAACTGACCATCTAATGTTAAGACCTGTATATAAGATAAAAAATTTAGAAACATTAAATGATATTTATTATAGCTTTACTAAAAAAATATTTACTGGATTAAAATTTTTCTTAACTCGAACTGGTCCTCTTACAGTTGGTGCTAGTTATTTGTGTGGTTTCGTAAAGAGTGATCCACATTTAGAAACTCCTAACTTACAATTTCATGTTTCTCCTGCTAGTACAGATTTCTTAGGAAAATCATCATTACACAAATTTCCTGCTTTCACACCAACCATTACTAATGTAAGACCTACTAGCAGAGGATCTATTGAACTTAAATCCTCAGATACAAGAATTCCTCCAAAGATTAAAATGAATTATCTATCTACAGATGAAGATAGAGAAATAGCAGGTAAGTCTCTTAAAATAGTAAGAAAAATAGTTATGGAGTCCAAAGCCTATAAAGATTATGGACCAGAAGAATTAAGACCAGGTATAAATATTACTGACAATGAGCAGTTAGCTGTTGAAGCAGGGAAATATGCTAACACAATTTTCCATCCTGTCAGTACATGTAGAATGGGTAAAGATGAAAATGCAGTAGTATCTGATCAATTAAAAGTTCATGGAATAAAAAATCTAAGAGTGATTGATGCATCAGTAATGCCTTATATCACCTCAGGAAATACCAATGCTCCAACAATAATGATTGCGGAAAAAGGTGCTGACATGATACTACAGCAGTAATGTTTGCAGAATTTTTTACACCTGAACAAATAGCAATAGTAACTCAAATAATTCTTATTGATTTAGTTTTAGCGGGTGACAACGCAATAATAATTGGAATGGTTGCGTCTAAATTTCCAGTCGAACAAAGAAAAAAAGTAATTTTTTGGGGAATTGGTGGTGCTGTAATTTTAAGAATAATACTCACTTTACTTACAGCTTATCTGCTACAAATCACTGGTTTAAGATTAATTGGTGGATTGTTGTTACTTTATATTGTGTACAAGCTTTATGTAGACGTAATAAAAGGATCAGAATCAGAAGAGGATATAAAAGTAGATAGTTCAAGTTTTCTTAAAGCAATTTGGACTGTCTTACTGGCAGATTTTACAATGAGTTTAGATAATGTTTTGGGTGTTGCCGGTGCAGCTGGTGATCACTATGGACTTCTTGTATTTGGATTAATATTATCAATTGTTTTAATGGCAACTGCAGCAACTTTAATTTCTGGATGGATTAAAAAATATAGATGGATAGCTTGGCTTGGATTATTAGCTATTTTAATTGTAGCTGTTGAGTTGATTTACACAGATATTAAAATATTATTCTTTTAATGTATCTTCAAAAAATAAATCTAAAAAACAAATATGCTTTAGTTACAGGTGCAGGTAAAGGACTAGGAAGAGCATGTTCAATTGCTTTAGCTGAGGCAGGTGCAACCGTTATAGCTTTAAGCAGAACATCTTCGGATCTTAATAAATTAGAGAAGGATATCAAAAAAGTTAAAGGTAAAATTATTAAAGTTTCATGCGATGTAATAAATTATGAAGATTTAAAACAAAAATTAGATAAAATTAAAATTATTGATGTGTTAGTAAATAATGCTGGAACTAATATTCCAGAGCCTTTTGAAAAAATAAAACAAAAAAGCATGAATTATCTTGTGGATTTAAATCTTAAGGCAGCATTTAACGTAGCACAAATTGTTGTAAAAAAGATGCTCAAAAACAAAAAAAGACCTGGTTCAATTATAAATATGTCATCTCAACTTGGACATGTAGGTATGGAAGGTAGAAATGTTTACAACATGACAAAATTTGGGATTGAAGGATTGACTAAAGGAATGGGAGTAGAGTTAGCTAAAAAAAATATCAGAGTCAATACGGTAGCGCCTACTTTTGTTGAAACACCAATGGTTAAAAATTTTTTTAAAAATAAAAAATTCAAAAAGTTAGCCCTTGGAAATATTCCTATGGGAAAGGCAGCTACTGAAAGTGATGTTGCTACAACAGTTTGCTTTTTAGCATCCTCTGCATCTTCAATGATAACTGGAACATCAATAATTATAGATGGTGGATGGACAGCTCAATAATTTATAGATTTTTTTTTGTTTTTTTAATTTTTGTATCACCAGTAAAAGCTATTGAATTCCATGGTAAATTTCTACAAGGTCATTTTATATTAGGTAAAACTGATCCTAATGCTAAAATTTTGGTTGGAAAAAAAGAAGTAAAAGTTTCAAAAGATGGTTTTTTTGTATTTGGTATAGATCGAGATCAAAAATATGACTTAACATTCACAAAAATTATTAATGGAAAAAAACTATTAACTACAAAAAAAGTTTTAAAAAGAAAATATAATATACAAAGAATAGATGGTCTGGCAGAGAGTAAAGTTACCCCTCCCGAATCTGTTTATAAAAGAATTAAAAAAGAAAATAATGCAATTGGAGAAGCTAGAGCAATAAATTCTGATCTACAATTTTTTAAAGAAAAATTTATAATGCCAGTTGAAGGTATAATCAGTGGTGTTTATGGCAGTCAAAGAATTTTGAATGGTAAACCAAGATGGCCCCACTATGGAATAGACATTGCAGCTAAACAAGGAACGATGATTAAATCCTCTGGTTCAGGTATTGTTACTATGGCTGAAGATGATTTATATTATACAGGAGGTACGATTATAATGGACCATGGTCACGGAATATCAACGATATATTCTCATTTACAAAGTGTATTAGTCTCAGTTGGTGATCAAATTAATCAAGGAGATGTAATTGGAACCGTAGGATCTACAGGAAGATCAACTGGACCACACTTAGATTTTAGAATTAATTGGTTTCAAACACGGCTGGATCCAATGTCAGTGTTGAAATAAAAAAATTGATGTTTTTTTATAAAATTAAATATTTTTTAAAATTATTTTTAATAAATTTTACAATTTTATACTTACTGCTTTATTTAATTGAACTAGGAATCAACTTTAATAATAATAAACTATTCAAAAAAACAAGGCTCTATTATTTAAATATCCTTCAAGAAAAAAATCCAAATGATAAAATTTATCTAAATTTTGGAGTTTATAAATTATTAGATAAATCGAATAAAATACTACTATTATCAGGATATGAAGACTCAAAAATACTTTTATGTTTAGATGAAAAAAATAATCCTGTTTACTATTTTTCTGACCCAAATGGTTTTAATAATAAAATAAATAGTAGGAACGATTATTTATTAGTAGGCGATTCATATGTTCAAGGTATGTGTGTTCAAAATGAAAATAATCTAAATGCTCAATTTAAGAAATTTTCTTATCAAACTAATAGCTTAGGAGTTGGTGGAAACGGTCCATTACTTGAATTAGCAACATTTAAAGAATATAGAGATCAGTATAATTATGATCATGTAATATTATTTATCACACCAAGTAACGATTACTTAGATCTAAGTAAAGAAATTAAAAATGATATATTATTGAATTACCTGAATGAAGAAAACTTTATTCAAAATCTAAATAATGAAAAAAATAAAAAAATCAAAGTATCAATCTTAGACTCTTTTTTTGGTGATAAAGCCCAAAGATTTTTAAATGATTCTTTAAGCGTTTATCATTTAAACTTAAAGTCATTATTAAATTCTATTGAAGATTTATTTAAAAACAAAAAAAATTTAAAAAAAAATTTTGATTATCTTTTTAATAAAGAGATAGATATTATTTTTATAAAGGTATTAGATCAATTTATAAATTCATTAGAGAAAGAGAAAAAAAAACTTTACGTTGTTTTTAATTCTGTAAACCCAGATATTCTGTTTCCCAAATCCAAAGATGGTCAATATTTAAAAAATTTATTATTAAACGAAAAACTAAATAAATTAAAAAATTATTTAAATAATAGAAAAATATCTTACTTTGACTTTAACAAATATATTTTAAATAAATATAATGAAAAAAATATTTCAACCATGTTTAAAAGAATAGATGGTCACTGGGATCATTACACTGAAAAAGGTTTTTATGAAATTTCAGAACAAATTCATTTAAATTTATTAAAAAATTAATTTAATTGAAAAAGATAATTAAAATATATAGTTTAAATTTCCGATCTTGCTTTTAAACGTTCATAGATCAATCTAGCTCTAACACCTAAACTTAAAATTGGATCAGGAGGAAGCCATGTAGGTTTATTTCTCGCTTCTATAGTTCTTATCTCATTTGTATTTTCATTACATGCTTTAATCGCAATTTGTTCCCCAAACAAAATACCAACTCCAATACCTGAGCCATTATAACAGCCTGCAGCAAATATATTTTCGTCTATTTTTTCAAAAATTTGTGAACTATTTCTTGTTCTTGAAACAATTCCTGACCAGGAAGATTGAATAATATCATCAGGTAATTCAGGAAATCTTTTTTTAATTCCAATCTTTTGTTTTAATGATCTTTTATTTAATTCAGTTTTGGACATTTGATAAGGATTATAAACTTCTGCGGTATTTCTAATTAAAATTCTTCTATTTTTCGTCATTCTTATAGTGGCTCCCATTGGTCTAACAGGTAAAACACCCCATTCTTTAGGCTTACCAAGAGATAAAAATTCTTCATCTGATAAAGGTCTGGTCATACTAGCTGTTAAAGTAATGGGAAAATTATAATTTGATTTTATTCCTAAAGACTTCAAAAATGCGTTTGTAGCAAAAATAATTTTTTTAGTTTTAATTGAACCATTTATAAATTTACAAATCACAGCATCATTTTTCTTTTTCCAGTCTAATAATAAGGAATTTTCATAAAGATTTACATTTTCTGGCAATGTATCAATCATAGCTCTGACCAATTTACCCGGATGCAATAAAATCCCTCCCTTTGTATAAAGAGCAATATTGTAAAAATTTGTACCCAATCTTCTTCTAAGTTCTTTGCTTGATAGCAAATTATGCTCAAAACCTAATTTTAATAAAGTGTTTGAAAAATTTTCTAATATTTTTTTATCTTCTTGCTTTGATGATGCAAAAAATTTTCCACATTCATTCCAATCACAATCTACCTGATATTCTTTAATAAATTTCTCAACAGACTCTATACCTAATTTATAAATATCTGTTTTTTTTTTATAATTATCTAATTCTTTATTAGAGGTAAAACCATCATTAAGCGTTGTATCAACTAAATAACCTGAGTTTCTTGAGCTTGCACCCTCTCCAGCGAGTTGAGCATCAACAATTATAATTTGCTGATCAGAATGTAATTCACCTAATTTTCTTGCCGCTGATAAACCAGTATAACCTGCTCCAATAATCAACCATTCACAATTTATATTTTTTTTTAATACATTAATTTTAGTTCTAATATCTAAATCATTAATCCATCCACAAGTATTGTCGTTTAATATATTCATTTATTTATTAATATAATGACTCATTTAAAATATTTGCAATTTTCTTATGACCTGAGCTATTGGGATGATCGTCAATTATAAAAAAATCTGATTTCTTTAAATTTACTAGAATATATTTAATTTTATCGCTTTTTTTTGGAAAATTTATAATTTCTTGCCAAGGCTGCTTTATAAAAACAACTACTATTTTTTTTTGTTTTAAATCAAAATTACTAAATAATAATCTTTCTAAGTATTCTTTATGAACATTAAAATTATACTTTTCTAAATTTTTATATTTAAATAAAATATCAATTAAATCAGAAAAAAATAATCTAATTGAGGTTTTATAATTTTTTAAAATAAACTTTAAATTGTTTTTAAAAGTATTATTTTTTGAAAATATTTCAGTATATTCATCCTTTGAATAAGATTTTCCTGAATCTAAATTTATATTTTCATCTAAATCATTAGGATGATATTGAATAATTATAGTATCTGTGTCTTTGTAGAATGGACTTAGTTTTAATCTTTTTATTTCTCTGACTGTACCATAACTAGAAACCCCCATATTATAGACCTTTCTTTTTGAAAGTTCTTCCAGATGAAAGGAAAAGGTTTCATTATCATTTACACCCCAACCCATTGCTATTGAGTCCCCAATTACAATAATTGGATTTTTTTTGTCAATTTCTGAGTTTTTAATAAAATGACTTCTATTAAATTTTGTAAAATTTAAAGTTGTTTTAAATTCAGGATTTGAAAACTGACATATTCCTTCTTTAGGTTTATACAATAAATCTTTATCATAAACGGCACAATCCTTATTATTTTGCCATATATTTCTTTGTCCACGAAAATAAATTTTTTTCTGAATACTTTTGATCCAAAATAAATCATAAGTCTTTCCAAAAATTAAAGAAACATAACTAAAAGTAAATACAATTAATGCTAAAATTAAAAAATTTAAAGTTGTTAAAATTATATAAAATAAAATTTTTTTAGTTATTTGATGAAACATTATAATTAATAAATTTTTTTAAAAAAATCCTTGCAAACTCTGAAGCTGCAAACACTAACAAATGGCTGCCTTGAATTGAATAATATTTTTGAAATTTTTTGTTACTAACATTCATATTAATCTAATTCAAAACCTTTAGAGTAATCTTTCAATAAATTCTTATTTTGATTTTTCTTATCTAAAATACAATTTCCAATTACTAAATAGTCTAATTCTGTACCCATAAAACATTTAAATGCATCTTGTGGGGTATTTACAATTGGTTCCCCTCTAACATTAAATGAAGTATTTACAATTACTGGACAACTTGTTATTTTTTTAAATTTATTTATTAAATCATAATATCTTTTATTAGTTTCCTTTAATACAGTTTGAATTCTTGCAGAATAATCTACATGTGTAACAGCAGGGATATCTGACCTTTTTACATTTAATTTATCTATTCCGAATAATTTTTTTTGTTCGTCACTCATTTCGATTTTTTTATTTGATTTTATATCAGCAACTAAAAGCATGTATGGACTATCAACTTTTAAATTGAACCAATCCTCTAAATCTTCTCTTAATATCGAAGGCGCAAATGGTCTAAAGCTTTCTCTGTATTTTACTTTGAGATTTAAATTTTTTTGCATTTTATCTGATCTTGGATCACCTAATATTGATCTACAACCTAAGGCTCTCGGTCCAAATTCCATTCTTCCCTGAAACCATCCAATAGCTTTTTCTTTAGACAAATAATCTGCAGTTTTATCAATTAACTGTTCGTAATCTAAAGTTTCAAATATTGCTCCAATTGAATTTAATTCTTTTTCAATTTGTCCTTGATCAAATTCACATCCTAAATAGGACCCTTTCATATCATCACTAACGTTCACTGTCCTTTTATTTCCTTGTTCTATATACCAAAGAGCTAAAGCTGCTCCTAAAGACCCACCAGCGTCACCTGCCGCTGGTTGAATCCAAATATTTTCAAAGATTTTTTCTTTAAGAATTTTTCCATTAGCAACACAATTCAAAGCAACACCACCTGCTAAACAAAGATTTTTTATTTTATACTCTCTTTGAATTGATTTTGCTAATTTAATCATTATTTCCTCAGTTACTTTTTGTATAGATGCTGCAATATCCATATGAAATTGTAATATATTTTCATTTTCTGGATTTCGGGGTTTTTGTCCAAATAAATTATTAAATTTCTTATTAGTCATCGTTAGACCAGTTGCATAATTAAAATATGATTGGTCTAATCTAAAAGTTCCATCATCTTTTATATCAATTAATTTTTTGATTTTTTCCTCATAGATTGGATTTCCGTATGGAGCTAAACCCATAAGTTTATATTCACCACTATTTACTTTAAATCCTGTATAATATGTGAAAGCAGAATAAAGTAGGCCAAGTGAATGCGGAAAATGTATTTCTTTTTTAATTTCTAAACTATTATTTTTGCCGATAGCTATTGTTGTTGTGGCCCACTCACCTACACCATCTGCAGTCAAGACAATGGCCTCCTCAAAAGGAGATGGAAAAAACGCACTTGCCGCATGACTTAAGTGATGATCAGAAAAAAAAATATTTTGATCAGATTTATAATCTAAATCGTGCTCTTTTAATTTATTAAATAAAAGATTTTTTTGAAAAAGTTTTTCTTTAATCCATAAAGGCATAGCTTTAGCAAATGATACAAAACCTTTTGGTGCAAAAGCTACATATGTTTCTAGTAATCTCTCAAATTTTAAAAAAGGTTTTTCAAAAAAAACTATTTGGTCTACCTCACTTAATTTTAATTCTGCATATTCTAAAACAAATTTTATTGCGTTATGAGGATAACTTGAGTCGTGTTTTTTTCTTGTAAATCTTTCTTCCTGTGCTGCTGCAACAATTTTTCCATCTTTCAATATACATGCTGCACTATCGTGATAAAATGCAGAAATACCTAGTATTGAAGCCACTTTAAAAAATAGTATAAATAAATGGTGCTACAGCTGAACCTTGTGTTAATACAATTAATCCACCAAATAAAACTAGTACAATTATTATTGGTAGAAGCCAATATTTTTTTCTTACTTTTAAAAATTCCCAAAATTCTATTATAAAACTCATTTTTAAAATTGATTCTTCATTTTACTTTTCGGGCCAACTTTTTCAATCCAATACGAATTTTTTTTTTTATTTAATTTAAGATTTAGAACATCTTTTCCAAATAGCCTCATTAGCAAGCCTATTGGTGTTACAACCAAAAAAAATATTACTCCCATAATAATTGGTGAAATAATTTTTCCTAAAAATAGTCCAAATTTAAACCATAACTTATTTAAAGGTGTTAATATTTTAGAATTTAATAGCCCTAATAATAAGAATAAAGATGAAATTACCAGAGACCATATCCTTAATTCTCCTTGATTTATAAGAGGATAAATAGCAATTAATAAAAAAACAATAAAAAAAACTACTCCAAAACTTCTATTTGAACTTAATTTAATGTCATCCATTTAAAGATTTTTGAGGTTTCATATCTGCTATATTAATTCCAGCAACTTTAACTGGTTTCTTCATAGCATCTCTTCTAAAAGGTTCACCAAGTTCTTGGTTCAAAATTACTTCTATAAAGGTTGTAATTCCACTCTTTTGATCCTCACAAGATTTCTTTATAGCATTTGTAGTTTCTTCCATTGTTCGAACTGTTACACCTTTTAAACCACAAGCGTCAGCAACTTTAGCGTAACTTAATTCTGGGTCTAGCTCTGTACCAACAAAATTATTATCAAACCACAGTGTTGTGTTTCTTTTTTCTGCACCCCATTGATAATTTCTGAAAATAACCATTGTTATTGCGGGCCATTCTTCTCTTGCACATGAGCTCATTTCATTCATACTTATTCCAAAAGCACCATCACCAGCAAATCCAATAACAGGAGTATCTGGGCAACCAATTTTTGCTCCCAATATTGATGGAAATCCATAACCACAAGGACCAAATAAACCTGGCGCTAAATATTTTCTTGGCTTTTCAAATGTTGGGTAAGCATTACCAATTGCACAATTGTTTCCAATATCACTTGATATAATTACATCATCAGGCATTCCTGCTTGAATTGCTCTCCAAGCTTGTCTAGGTGACATTCTATCTGCATCTCTTTCCCTAGCTTCTTTATTCCAAACTGTTCCTTCATCGTCATCTTCGTGATCTAAACTTGAAAGTTTTTGTAACCAAGCTGATTTAGTTTGATGAATTAAATCTTTTCTAGCTTGTCTATCAGTATCACCAGCGTTTGAGGATAATTTTTCTAAAATTTGTTCAGCAACTAATTTTGCATCACCACTTATTCCTACAGTAACTTTTTTAGTCAAACCTATTCTGTCAGGATTAATATCAACTTGAATAATGTTTGCATTCTTTGGCCAATAATCAATTCCATAACCAGGTAAAGTAGAAAATGGATTTAATCTAGTTCCCAAAGCTAATACCACGTCAGCTTTTGAAATTAATTCCATTGCAGCTTTTGACCCATTGTAACCTAGAGGACCAACAGCTAAAGGATGGCTTCCAGGGAAACTGTCATTATGTTGGTAGCCTGAACAAACAGGTGAATCTAATTTTTCTGCAAGTTTTTTTGTAGCTTCTATTGCTCCTCCAATAACAACACCCGCTCCAGATAATATAACAGGAAACTTTGCTTTAGATAGTAAGTCGGATGCTTTGGCTACTGCATCATTTCCTCCTCCTTGTCTTTCGAGCCTTACAATCGGAGGAAGATCAATATCAATTACTTGGCACCAATAATCTCTTGGGACGTTAATTTGTGCCGGTGCTGATCCTCTTATAGCTTTTTCTATAACTCTATTTAGTACTTCAGCCATTCTTGATGGATCTCTTACTTCTTCTTGATAACAAACCATGTCTTTGAATAAATTCATTTGCTCTACTTCTTGAAATCCACCTTGTCCCATTGTTTTGTTCGCTGCTTGCGGTGTAACTAATAAAAGAGGGGTATGATTCCAATAAGCTGTTTTAATTGGTGTAACTAATCCAGTAATTCCAGGTCCGTTCTGAGCAATGACCATTGACATTTTACCAGTAGCTCTTGTGTAACCATCAGCAATTAAACCACCGTTTGTTTCATGAGCAACATCCCAGAAAGTAATACCTGCATCTGGAAAAATATCTGAAATTGGCATAAAGGCTGAACCAATAATTCCAAACGCATGTTCAATACCGTGCATTTGTAAAACTTTTACAAAAGCTTCTTCTGTTGTCATTTTTGTCATAAAACTAGAACCTCTCTAAAATGTAATTGTACTATTTATAAAATTCCTTTGTTAATCTGTGCGATTAATATATAAGTTTTTACGAATTTCAAACAAACAAATCGACACGATATGGCAACAGATATAATCATACATGATAAAAAAGACAACGTGGGAGTAGTTGTTATTGAAAAAATCACTCCTAAACAGGACTGTGCTTGCTGGATAATGGAAGACGACAGTTCAACAAATATTCAATCCGTAGATGAAATACCTCTAGGTCATAAAATTGCAATGGTTGACCTTAAAGAGGGTGATACTATTTTAAAATATGGTCACGATATTGGTAAAGTTGTTAAATCAATCAAAAAAGGTGAACACGTACATGTTCACAATGTAAAAACAAAGAAGTGGTAATAGTATGGAAATCCCAAAGAGCTTTTTAGGTTATAAAAGAGAAAACGGCAGAGCCGGAACAAGAAATCATGTAATTATTTTGCCAGTTGATGACATTTCAAACGCATGTGCAGAGGCAGTTGCTAATAATATTAAAGGCACAATCGCTCTTCCTCATTCTTACGGAAGACTTCAGTTTGGTGCAGATTTAAAGCTTCATTTTAGAACAATGATAGGAACTGGCTGTAATCCAAATGTTGCGGCAGTAATTGTTATTGGTATTGAGCCAAAATGGACAAAAAAAATTGTAGATGGAATTGCCAAAACTGGAAAACCAGTTGAAGGATTTCATATTGAGCGTACAGGAGACATTGGCACAACAATGAAAGCATCAAAAAAAGCACAAGAATTTGTAATGTGGGCTTCAGAAAAACAAAGAGAAGAGTGCCCTGTGAGTGATTTATGGATTTCAGTTAAGTGTGGAGAGTCTGATACTACTTCAGGACTAGCCGCTAACCCAACTGTAGGAAACTTAATGGATAAACTTGAGCCATTAGGTGTTCACTTGTGCTTTGGTGAAACATCAGAGTTAACTGGTGCAGAACAAGTTTGTGCAACTAGAGGAGCTACTAAAGAGGCTTCTGAAAAATTTATGAAAACCTGGAGCTCTTATAATGATTTTATTTTAAAAGAAGCGACAGATGATCTTTCTGAAAGTCAACCAACAGCTGGAAATATAGCTGGGGGGCTTACAACAATTGAAGAAAAAGCTTTTGGTAATTTTCAAAAAATTGGAAATTGTAAATTTATTGATGTTCTTGAACCAGCTGAAGAACCAACTAAAGGAAAAGGTTTATATTTTATGGACACATCATCTGCTGCTGCAGAATGTGTAACACTCCAAGCTGCTGCTGGTTTTAATATTCATTTATTTCCAACTGGACAAGGTAATATTGTTGGAAATCCAATTGAACCTGTTGTTAAATTAACAGCTAATCCATTAACTGTAAGAGGTATGGGAGAGCATATTGATTGTGATGTTTCAAAAATTCTTTCAAGAGAAATGAATTTATCTGAAGCAGGTGATGAATTAATTAAAACTACACTAAGAGTAGCAAACGGTAGATTAACTTGTGCTGAAGCTTTAGGTCATAAAGAATTTGTTATGACTAAACTTTATAGAAGTGCTTAATTAACTTTAGTCTTTCATGAAATTTAAAAAATACCTGGTTGTATTACCAGGCATTATATTGGCATTTGTTCTTTATACTTTATCTCAAGGTTTCAATAATATTCTTGGTATTGAGCTATTAGGCTATGAAAAAAGCCCAATATCTACTGCAATGATTGCTATTTTATTAGGGATGTTTTTCGGAAATGTTTTTCAAATTAGAGAAAGTTTTTTAAAAGGATTAGATTTTACACAAAAATATATTCTAAAACTAGGTATTATTTGTTTAGGTATTCAATTGAAGCCATTTGAATTTTTAGAATTTGGAGCAATAGCAATTCCATTAATTATAATCTGTATAATCAGTGTGTTAATAGTAATTAAACTTCTTATTAAAAAATTAAAAATACCAACAAGAATGGCTTACTTAATATCAATAGGCAGCACTGTTTGTGGCACTACAGCAATTATGGCTACTGCTCCTGTTATTGGTGCAAAAAAAAACGAGGTGTCGTATGCAATTGCTAATATTACATTGTTTGGAATACTTTCGATGCTTATTTATCCCTATTTTGCTAACTTTTATTTTGAAAGTGAGCCATTATTAATAGGATTATTTCTGGGAACATCTATCCATGAAACCTCTCAAGTTGCAGCTGCAGGATTAATTTATGACCAGCAGTTTAATAGTCCTGAAACTTTAAATATCGCAACAGTGACAAAATTAATAAGGAATACCTTTTTGATTATCATGATCCCTTTATTTGCGTTTCTTTATAATCGAGGAAAAACTAAAGAAAAGAAATACTCAATAATAGATTTTTTTCCTTACTTTGTATTAGGTTTTGTAGCCATGATAATAATAAGAAATTTAGGTGATCTAATGTACTCAAATAATTACAAATGGTTGGTTACAATTGAAGGTATTCAATTATCCTCAAAAATATTTTTAACAATGGCGATGGCAGCAATAGGTCTTTCCACTAACTTAAAAGAAATTAAAAATATGGGTTATAAACCATTTGTTTTTGGTTTTATAAGTATGGCAACTGTCGGTTTTGTTAGTATTACAACTATAGAATTATATCTAAATTATTTTAATTAGGATTTAACTAATAATTTTTTTCTTAAATTTGAAATAAATCGTCTTATAAAAGCAGCTCCAACACCTAAAATAATTGCAAACATAATTGTAAATAGTCCATAAAAGAAAGACATCTCTTTAGAAAAATCAATTATAAATTCAGAAAAGAAGTTTAAATCTGAACTAGTGGCTTTAGCAGTTCCATTTATAATTTTTTCTGCAAAAAATGTATCGTATGCTATTGCTATACCCACTATCAGTAGTAAGATTGCTAATAAAGCTCTTAAACCAGAACTATCGATTCTTTCTCCTAATTTTTGACCAACTTGAACTCCTATTATAGATCCTACAACCAACATAAGAACTAAAAATAAATCTATAGATCCATAATTAAATGAATGAAGAAAAGTAACCACCACACTTACAAAAATTGTTACAAATAAAGACGTACCAGGAACTAATTTAGTAGGCATTTTAATTATATAAATCATTGCAGGAACTAAAATAAAAGCACCTCCGATTCCCATAATAGCTGCAATAAATCCAACTAATAAACCAATTATAATTGGCGTAAAAATGCTCTCATATAATTTTGACTTTGGAAATCTCATTCTTAATGGAAGACCATGTATCCAATAATGAACATGTAATTTTTTTTTAACTACTACGTTTCTTTTTGCTTTATCTATTTCACCCAAACTCTCAACTAACATTAATGTTCCAATTATTGCTAATATATACATATAAGCTAAAGAGATTACTGTATCAATTTTTCCAATACCCTTAAAATACGTAAAAGTGTAAATTCCTAAAGAAGTTCCAATTACACCTCCAATCACAATCATTGAGCCCATTTTATAATCTAAAGTATTTTTTAAATAATGTGTTGTAGATCCAGAAACTGAAGTAGCTAAAATATTATTTGCTTCATTTGCAACTGCATATGCAGGAGGTATTCCTAAAAAAATTAGAAAAGGTGTCATTAAAAACCCACCGCCAACACCAAATAAACCTGAAAGCACTCCAACAATAGCGCTTAATAAAAGTATCTCAATAGGGTTAACAAAAACTTGAGCTATCGGTAAAAATACTTCCATAAAAAATTTAAAAGTTGTTAAAAAACAACTTAGTTAAAAGTGATAAAAGTTCCAACTAAAATCACTCCCCAGTAAGCTGTTAAGCTTGCTATAATTCCTGCCTTAATAAATGTAGTTTTAAAATTTGAGAGTTTATTGATAATTTTTACGTTAGAAAGTAACATTAAATTCGTCATTACACCCACAACGAAATTTGTCAAACAATTATTTGTTATTAAGCAATTTTCTTTGACTAGTAGATGGTGGCCCCAAAAACTTTAATTGAATCGTCCTCAACTCCTAACACCAACCTTCCAAGGAAATCTCCTGGGATCTCTTTATTTGTCTGTTTGATCAAAACAGTTATGTGATCTCCTCTTCTAAGACATCCAAAAGGTTCGAAGGTCTCTCTAAGATTAGTGATAAGCTTATTATTAGCCCACTGTTTACCAAGTTCTACTTCGTTAGCTCCAAAAAGCATTTGAGTAGAGAAATCTTTAGTAAACCCACCATAATCTTTAAGATTAGATGATTTAACCAAATTATCCCAAATAGGTTTGGCTAATTCATATATTTCATCATCTGATTTAGATAAAATATCCATTTAATTTAATTAAATTATCTACTACGAAGCTTTTTTCTTCTCGTTTTCATCCACTATATGGTAGACAGGAACTTTCTCCATACTAAACTTACCAGTCTTAGGGTCTCTTCTAGAAACTGTCAAACAATGCCAATTATCATCATCAAGTTTCATATGATCGCCTCTATAATAATATCCAGGCCATCTAGTTTCTTCTCTAAACATAGTATGTTCTGTTACACACTGAGATGTCAAAGCTCTGTGTTTAAGTTCCCATGCCCTCATAAGCTGGTGATAATCCTCAGCTCCCACGTTTTCAAGATCCTCCTCAAGCCAAGCTAACAACTCTAATCCTCTTTTTAGCATATTAGCATTAGTCATATAGTTTGTAGCTATTCCACCTACATATTCATCCATTATTCTTTGTAAACGTTGTAAGCCTTGAATAGGTGAAATATAGCTTGGAGATACAGTTCCTCCAGTAATCTCATTTTGAGCAACTGTGTAATTTTCTAAAGGTTTGTAAACTTTAACTTTGAAATCTTCACATTGTTTATCTGATACTTTTAAACCCTCAGCTTTTTTGTCTTCAATATATTTTACAGCCGCTTTTGCTGCTAATCTACCTTCGGTAAATGAGCCTGACGAAAATTTGTGAGCACTTCCACCCACAGTATCACCTGCCCCAAATAATCCATCAATTGTTAACATTCTATTATAACCCCAGAAATACTCCGGTGGAGACAAGTCTTCTGGTCCACTTACCCAAGCTCCAGAACAAGTAGCATGTGAACCCATTACGTATGGTTCGGACGTTGTTAATTCAGGATTTGTATATTTCGGGTCAATATTTTGAGATGCCCAAACAACAGCTTGACCTACTGTCATTCCTAAGAAATTCTCCCAACCAACAGTTTCTAAATGTGGGTCTTGAAAAGCCTCAGTAGTAACCATATGGATTGGTCCACCACCTGCCATTGTTTCTTGAATAAATGCATGATTTCTTAAACACGTAGGTGTTGGATGGTGATCTATATATTCACCTACTAATTCCTTAGTCTGATCGTACCATTTCTTCTCATAGTTTTCACCATTTGCATTTTGTGTATATGTTTTTAAATGTAAGAAGTAAGCACCAACAGGTCCATATCCATCTTTAAATCTACATAACACAATTCTATTTTCCATCTGAGTCATTTTAGCACCAGCTGCAATTGGTAATGCATATGCTGAACCATTACTCCAAGGAGCATACCAAGTTCTTCCCATACCTTCTCCAACAGCTCTAGGCTTAAATATGTGTGAAGCTCCTCCTGCTGCAACAATTACAGCCTTTGCTCTAAATACATGGAAATCACCTGTTCTCATATTAAATCCAACAGCTCCACCCACTCTATTCTCTTGAGCCTCATCCATTAGAAGATGAGTAATCATAATTCTATTATAAATTTTGTCTGCAGATTTTTTTGCTGCTTCTGCAACAATTGGCTTATAACTTTCACCGTGGATCATTATCTGCCACTTACCTTCTCTTAGATATCTTCCAGTTTCTTGATTTTTCATCATAGGAAGACCCCATTCATCAAACATATGAACAGTTGAGTCTACATGACGAGCCATGTCATACCCTAAATCTTCTCTAACCATTCCCATCAAATCATTTCTTGCGTATCTGACATGATCTTCAGGTTGATTTTCACCCCACTGCATGCCCATGTAACAGTTAATTGCATAAAGACCTTGAGCTACCGCCCCACTTCTGTCTATGTTTGCTTTTTCAACACAAACGATTTTCATATCTCTACCCCAGTGCCTTGCTTCGAAAGTTGCGCCAGTGCCGGCCATTCCTCCACCAACAACTAATACATCACAGTCTTCGTAATGAGTTTTGTGCTTAGCCATTAGTAATAAACTCCTTTTTTAAAAGATTCTTTTGGAACTGCAGGAAGCTCACCATCGATATTTAGTCCTTCAGGTTCAGTATAAAGTCTTTGTGAATTTAATTCTCCTTGTTTTACTTTTTCACCATCTGCAAGTTTAGGAATAAATTTTCCCCATGGTTTTGTTGTTATTGGTGAAACAAAGTCTTTTGTTGTTCCATTTCTAAATTTTATTTTCCAAGAAATAGTTCCTTTTTCTTCTTCACGTCTTACTCTAACGCTATGTCCCATTGGAGCAAAATCTGCATAACCTCTTACGTCGATCGCATGATTTGGGCATGCTTTTACACATGAATAACATTCCCAACAAAAATTAGGTTCTATATTTTTCGCACGTCTTATATTTTCATCAATGTGCATTATATCAGATGGACAAATATCTACGCAGTGACCACATCCATCACATCTAGTCATATATACAAAAGTTGACATAATTTATTTTTTTTCCTTTTTTGTTATCATATTAATAATGTTTTGGCTCTTCTCTTTTTATTCCTAGGCCAAATTGCTCAGGCGCATCAGCAGGAGGTGGTAAATTATCTCTAGAGCCGTCTGCTTCAGCCAAATTTTTCTGTATTGCTGCTCCAGGCTTATAGAACATATGAGCAAATTTTGACCAATAAACTCCACCAAATAAAACTAAATTTGAAACTACAAACAATGCAAAAAATAAGAATGACAAACCAACTTGACCATTAAATTGAGTATAAGACCAAGCTAGTCCAAAAGTTGAACATGCTAATAATGCTAGAACAAACAAATCAGCTTTAATAATTCTATACCAAGGGTGTGCTTCGGCAGAAACATCTACTCTTAAAAAAAACCAAAACCAAAATCCACCAACACATGTAAGTATTGCACCTACATGCCATAGCATTGACCATAATGTAGAAGAAGTTTTATCTGCACCTGTATAACAAAACACTAACATTGCTGAAGCAATCCAAAAGATTATAGTTCCATACATACCAAGAACATGTGCTAATCTTCTTTTTCCAAAACCTAATTCTGATGTTGTTCCAATGTCATAAACAGTAGTCTTAGCAATAATTTTTGCCTTCTCAGCAGCTCCAACCTCTCTTGTTGCCTGCAATTTTGCTTTTTTTGCATTGTTAAAGAAATAAGTTAAATTTTTGTGGTGTATCATCTGAATAATTGTTCCAAAAGTAATTAAAAGAACCATTGCAATTATAAAACCTTGCATAACAACAGTAGGAACTGTCTCAGATAATAACGAAAATGGATTTGTTTCAAGCATTTTACCCTTATGTTAAATTATTTTTAAATAATTTTAAAGTTTTCTAATCTAGTTAGCTCATCATATCAACAAAAACTATTGATAAATTTGTCTTTAATAGCAATTAAAAAATATTTACTTTTTTTTGTAATATTGTTTTTTTGGGATCACAGACCTGACTCCTCCTTGAGGATTCTCTATATCACCTTCTCTTCTAGGAATTAGATGAATGTGACAATGCATAATTGATTGGCCTGCAGATTTTCCTGCATTTGCGCCTATATTAAAACCTTTAACACTAGGGTTTTGTTTTAAAATTTTTTCTTTAGTTTTTAAAATTAAATCATTACATGCCTGGATTTCTTCTTTAGTAAGCTCAAAGTATGTCTCTACATGTCTTTTGGGAAAGATAAGACTATGAAATTCCGAGACTGGATAGGTATCTATGGATGAGTAAGCCAATTGGTTTTCAAACTGAAGCTCTTCTTTTCTGATTTTGAAAAATATACAAGGGTAGTTTGGATCTTTCATATTTAAACAAGAGAATTATATATTTTATTTAACTTAGTGTAGCAATTATTCTTTCTTCTCTTCCATTTAAGATCTTTTATTTTTGATACTGATGTTACTCCTTTGCCAGATCCGATTAGTATTATTTCATCATAATCATTAATTGATTTAATAGAAATGTCTTTAAAATTAATTTTTATTTTCTTGCTTAGAAATTTAAGTGTGTTTCCAAAATAACAATTTTTTTTAGGTGAAAAAATTTTTTCATTTTTCACAAAAACTAAATTTGAAGTACCAGTTTCTAAAATTTTATCATTTGCGACTAGGGCAATATCAAATTTTGTTGAATCAACTTTGCTTAATTTTGCTAATATTTTTTTATAATAGAGATTTTTATAATTTGGTTCTACACGTTTATATTTAAATAATAAAAGATTAAAATTACTTTTTGGTTTTGGTCTTTTTCTAATTGAGACTGATATCAGTTTTTTATTTAACGCTATACGAAATAAATTATCTGAACCTTTGTATAGAGAATTTTTGTTAATTAAATCTTTAATAATGTTTTTTAAATTGTTTTTTCTTATTCCATATTTTTTTGTAGATTTTATTAAGTTCTCTAAATGCGGTTTTAAAAGTATTAACTTAGGAGGTTTTCCAACCATTCGCATTGTAGTGAATACACCTCTAGTTCCCCAGAGATCTTTGAAAGTAACTTCTTTAAGATTACTAAGCTGATAAGATTTTTTTAATAAGAGTGTTGCCATTTTCTGTTAAAAAAGATTCTGGATGAAATTGAAATCCATATATTTTGTTTTGATTATCCTCAAGGCCCATTGGTATTTTTGTTTTACTACATCTCATAGTTATTTTAATTGAATTCGACTTAAATGGCTCCATTAATTTTAATGAATGATATCTTCCAACTTTAAACTGTTGATTATTTCTAAAGATTTTACTTTGATTATTTGTTTTAATTTTAGATTGAAATCCATGATAAATTTTTTTTTGTTGTATTATTTTGCCTCCTTCATTATGCAAAATCATTTGATAACCAAGACAAATACCAATAATTTTTTTCCTTCCTTTGTATTTTTTATAAATTTTTGAAGTATTAGGGTAATCCTTTGGTGATCCAGGTCCTGGTGATAAAACGATCACATCACTGTTATCAAGTAATTTGTTATTTAACTCGTAATAATTTGAGCAAAATACTTTATCAAATTTTGCAAATTGATGAACAACATTCCAAGTAAAAGAGTCTTGATGATCTATAATGTAAATCATTTAAATAACTCCAATAAGGATTTTGCTTTAATATAATTTTCATTAAATTCTTTCTTGGGTGAACTATCTAATACTACTCCAGATGCAGCAGAGATCTCTGATTGATTTTTGTAATTTAATATAGATCTAATTATAATATTAAACTTCATGTCTTGATTAAATTTAATAAACCCAAAACTTCCTGTAAAAATATTTCTACTTTCTTTTTCTTGATTATTTAGTAGTTCTAATGTTCTAATTTTAGGGCAACCAATTACGGATCCTCCAGGCATCATAGCTTTGATGATATCAATCAATTTTGTATTTTTATTTATTATCCCACCTATTGAAGTCACATAATGGAAAAGATGCTTATATTCTTCAACGTATTTTTTTTTAAGTATTTTAACACTTCCAGGCTTACAAATTTTTGATAAATCACTTCTTTCCATATCAACTATCATGTTGTGTTCTTTTGTTTCTTTCTCATTATTTTTGAAATATTTAAGAGCTATATTTTTATTTGATAATAATTTTTTCTTAAAAGTTCCAGCTATTGGTTTTGTTATAATTTTGTTTTTTTTCTTATCAATTAATGTTTCGGGTGAGCAACTTACTATAGAATAATCCTTGTCTTTTATCATAAATGACTCTGGGGACGCATTAACACGCATCAATTTCCAAAAAAAATTAACAGGATTAATTAACGATTTATTCTTATATTTTGTGCAAATTTTAATTTGATAAGTCTCGCCTTCTCTTATTTTTTTTGAAAATAATTCAAATATTTTTTTATATTTTGCATATGAAATATTAATCTTAAAAGGACTTAATATTTGAGTTTTATTGAATTGGTAGTTAAAAGTATGTTTTTTTATATTAGATACAACTTTAATATCTTTTCTAATTTTAATTATAGTCTCAGGTTTATAAAAAATTCCTTTATAAAAGTTTATCCTTTTTTTATTTTTTAAATTAATACCAATCAAATTACATAAAATTTCATAACCAAAAAATCCAAGATATAAATCTGTTTCTTTGTTATATTTTTTTTTCTCTAACGAATTAAGAAATTTATGTATATTTTTTTTTGTTAAAATGATCTTTTTTGAAAAATCTGTATAAATATTATAGCCATCTTCTACTTTATAGATAATTAAAGGTTTATCTGATTGATACAGATCCTCTAAATAAGGGTTAAATTTAAACTTATGCTGGCTGAGTTCTTTCAATTGCTTTCTCTACTATAGGTAAATGTATCAGACCTGCAAAAATTGATAATGCGATAGATCCGTACCATGCATAGTCAAAATTTCCATTTAATTCATAAAATACACCACCTAGATACGCTCCTAGGAAAGAACCAATTTGATGGCTTACAAAAACTATTCCATATAAAAGTCCAACATATTTTGTACCAAATATATGTGCAACAATTCCATTTGTTGGAGGAACTGTGGATAGCCATAAAAAACCAAAAGTAACTCCAAAAACTACAGAATTAAATATACTTGGTGGTAAGAAAATAAAATAGATAATTGAAACGCCTCTTAAAAGATATATTGCACTTAATATTTTTTTCTTACTGTACCTCGTTGCTAAATAACCACTTGTAATAGTGCCGGCCATATTAAACACTCCTATCAAAGCTAAAACCATTGCAGGTGTCCAATCAGGCAAACCTTTATCTACCATATAGGTAGGAATGTGTGTTGCTACTAGAGCAATATGCCAACCACAAACAAAAAAACCTAAAGTGAGATAAATAAAACTTTTATTTGCAAATGCCTCTTTTAGAGCCTCTCTTACTGTTTGATTATTATCTTGATTAACTCCCACAGGTATTTTAGGAGTACTTACAAACAAAGCTACCACTAATCCTAATCCTAAAAGAAGAGAAAAATATAAAAGAGTATTCTCCCAGCCTGTTTCAACTAAGGAATATCTTACAAGTAAAGGTGATACAAAATATCCAAATGAACCTGCACATGTAACAATTCCTGTTGCAATAGTTCTATTAGATGCTGGAAAATGTTTAGCTACTACTGATACTGGGATACCAATTGCAGTAGAACCTAAGCCAATTCCAATCATCACTCCTATGGTTAAAGTAAAATAACCTCCGGTATTATAGCCAGAATAAAAAAGCAAAACCCCAACTAAATAAAAAACAAAGCCAATAAATATTGCAACCGCTCCTCCGTATTTATCAGTAATTACACCAAACAGCGGACTGAATACTCCCCAAAGTAATAACTGCAATCCCATAACAAAACCAAAATGAGAAATGGAAATATCTAAATCTGTATTAAAATCAAAATAAAATAAACCAAATGTCTGTCTTATTCCTAAGGAAATAATTACAACAATAGAAGCAGCAATTAAAGTGATTAGTGCTTTTTTGTTAATAATAAAACTTTCTGAACTCATTTTATAAATTTTAATGCTTGTTTTATATCATTTATTATGTCTTTAGTATCTTCAAGTCCAATATGCATCCTTATTATATGTTCATCCTTATTTACATGTGTAAATTGTCTCTTACCTAGTGCTTGATGTGTTTGATAAAGTGCTAAGCTTTCGAAACCTCCCCAACTAAATCCATACCCAAAAAGTTTTAAAGAATTAACAAATTTTAACACTGAGTTTTTATTTTTTGATTTTATTTTAAATCCTAATAAACCCGATGCTCCAGAATAATATTTTTTCCATAATTTATAATTTTGACTACTTTTTTTATATGGATAAAAAACTTTAATTATTTTTTTCTGTTTTGATAAAAACTTGGAGACTTTAAGTGCATTTTCCTGATGTTTTTCCAATCTTACATCTAAAGTTCGAATACCTCTTAGAATTAAATACGCATCATCAGGACCTAGTCTTAACCCAGAAACTTTACTTGTTGCTTCGACTAATTTAAAAACTCTTTTACTTATAGCTAAACTTCCACCCATTACATCTGAGTGACCAGAATAATATTTTGTTGCAGAGACAATCGACATATCAAAACCTAGCTTTATTGGTTTTAGAAAATAAGGTGTTCCCCAAGTGTTATCTATAGCTGTATAAATTTTATTTTTTTTTGCCAATGCAACTATTTTAGATAAATCTTGAAATTCAAAAGTGTTGCTTCCAGGATTTTCAACAAAAATAAGCTTTGTTTTTTTTGTAATCTTAGTTTTTAAATCATCTAAGTCATTTGGATTATAAAATATTGCTCTGATATTAAATTTTTTAAGGTATGTTTCTGTTAAAAGTCTTGATGGCGAGTAAACTGAGTCTGTAACAAGTATTTCATCATCTGGGTTCACAACGCTTAACACACCAAGAAATATTGCACCAAAACCAGTCGGAGTTAAATAAACCTTATAACATTCTTCAATTTTTTTTAAAATTTGTTGTAAGGCATATGTTGTGGATGTTCCCTGTCGACCATAATCAAAATTTCCACTTACTGGATCTTTCAAATATTTATTCTGAGTTTTTTTAATATCCTGCATAGATTTAAAAATAATAGTAGAAGCTCTAACCACAGGAGGATTTACTGACTGATTATGAAAATCTTTAGCTGTATGTTTCAGGAAAGTCTTGAAGGAATTACCCATAATAAATTTGATATGTTATTAAGACAATGCTATATCCCATGAAAAACGTCAATAAAATTAAAATAGGACTAAATGAGTTACCCAAAGAAACATCGAGGCCGAAGAAAACAAGGGTCTAAAAAAAGAAGAGCTAAAAGAAAAAATAAGAAGAAATAATTCTTCTGCTATTCTTTAATCCAACCACCACCTAGCACTTTGTGGCCAAACTGGTCTTTACGATAAAACACACATGCCTGACCAGGTGAAATACCATCTTCAGGAATTGCTAAATTAACTTTAGCATTATTATTATCTATAAGATCAACTTTTGCCTCTAGTAGACTTCCAGTAGATCTAACTTTAACAAATAAATTTTTATCTAAATCCTCTTTGTTTGTTAATAAATTTATTTTCTTTATAGAAATTGTTTTTTTTCCAAGTTTTTCTTTCGGTCCAACTATTATTTCATTTTTATCGGAATTTATCTTTAACACATAGAGGGCCTCTTTATCTGAAACTTTAATTCCTTTTCTTTGACCAATTGTGAAATTAATAATTCCATCATGAACACCAATTACCTCACCATCTAAATTTTTTATATTTCCTTTCTGAAAGGAGTCTGGTCTGAACTTTTGTATTACTGAAGCATAATCACCATTTGGAACAAAACAGATATCTTGACTATCGGGTTTATCTGCAACGTTTAAATCAAGATTTTTTGCAATTTCTCTGGTTTTGTCTTTTAACATTCCACCTAAGGGAAATCTTAAATAATCTAATTGTTCTCTAGTTGTGTTGAATAAAAAATAACTTTGGTCTCTATTTTCATCTATTGCTCTATACATGTTTGTAGTTTTATTTTCTGTAATACTTTTTACATAATGGCCTGTAATTAACGCATCCGCTTTGAGTTCTTTTGAAACTTCAAATAAATCTTTAAATTTTACAGTTTGATTACACTGAACACATGGAATTGGAGTTTCACCTTTTAAATAGCTCTCAACAAAATTATCTATAACACCTTGTTTAAACTTATCTTGATAATATAAAATTTTATGTTCTATACCTAATTTGTGTGCAACACGTTTAGCATCCATTATATCTTGACCCGAACAACATTGTTTTGATGCTGCTACTTCTCTACCATCGTCATAAAGTTTTAGAGTTATTCCAATTACATTATATCCTTCCTTTTTCATAATTCCTGCAACAGTAGAAGAATCTACTCCACCCGACATTGCAACAACTAAGGTAGTATCTGAAGGTTTTTTGTCTAAACCAATAGAATTTAAATATTTATTCATAAGGTGGTATTTATACTTATTTACAATATAAGTTAAATTAAATGATTTTAGATTATGAACCAGGTGACAAAGTCACTAATCCTCAAAAAAAAGAATGGGGAATTGGGCAAGTGCAATCTATAATTAACGATAAAGTGACAGTTAATTTTGAAAATGCTGGAAAAAAAGTAATTAATGTAAAAAACGTTGAATTAAAAAAACTAGGAAAATGAAGTTGAACTTGAAAGAGATTGTTGAGAATTTAATTGATAATTTTTTAGAGGCTGGAGATTTGGCTATTCAACTAAGAGAAATGGGTTTGGTAAAAAAAATAAAATCAGACAATACACCAGTAAGTAATGGTGATTTGGAAGTAAACAAATTTATATCAAAAAAAATTTCTGAGATTACTCCAAATTTACCTATCATTTCAGAGGAGACCTCTGAAAATAAAGATAATCTAAATTTAAAAGATTTCTGGCTTGTTGATCCTATTGATGGAACTTATGATTATATTAATAATTTAGAAGAGTTTACCATTAACGCTGGTTTAATTATCAATAACAAGCCAGTTGCAGGATTGATAAATGCTCCTGCAAAAAAAAGAATGTTTTACTCTTATGAAAAAGATAATGCTTTTGAGCTTAGAAACAGTAAAAAAATTAACTTAAGCAATTTACCTGCTAAGAAAACAGAAAATTTAAAATTTATTTCATACTCAACTAAAATAAAGCCTGAAATTCAAAAAATTTATGATGATTTAGGAGTAAAAGAAAATATTAGAATGAAAAGTTCTTTGAAATTCTGTGTCGTTGCAGCTGGTGAATATGATGGTTATGTTGCAGAACCTAGGGCATATGAGTGGGATATAGCAGCTGGTCACGCAATTTTAGAACATGCAGGTGGAACTGTAACTGATTTTGAAGGAAACGAAATTTTGTATGGGAAAAAAGATTTAAAAAATCCAAGTATAATTTTAAAAAATAAAAATATTTTATAATGGATGAACAATTAAGAATAATACTAATAATTATTGTATCTGTTTCAATTTTTGGATTGTTAATATTTGTTTTCGTAAAAAATTATATAAGAAATAAAATAAATCAGCTTGTAAAAGAAGAAAATGATAAAAAATTAAAGTAAATTTATTATTTTTAGATATTCATCTTTATCTATATCCATTACCTTTTTTGATGTTTCAAAATCAAAACCATTTCTTGCAAGTAGAGATATATCTTTTTTATAAAATAAAGTTCTATTATCCTCTGCTCTAGCTGGGCCAATTCTTTTCTTTTTACATAATTTTATTGCTGAAAAAAAATCTTGATCAGAATTATCTTCCTTTATTTTATCGACCGTATCCTTAATAAATATCTCGTTAATTCCTTTTCCAATTAAATAATTTCTAATCTTATTAATTGATTTTCCTCTTTGGATCATACTTTTGGCTTTACTTTCAGAATAAAATTGATCATTTATAAATTTGTTTTTTTCAAAATCAGATAAAACAATATCAATCAATTTATTTACATCTTTTTTTCTTACATTTGATGCTGATAGTTTCATGTATTTTTTTAATAAATAAGTTTTGAGTTGTTGTTTTGAAGGAGCATACTTTTCAACATATGCAAAGGCAAAATTACGCATCTCATCAACAGTTACTTGGAGTGTTTTTTTTCTATTTCTTATAGGAATCATTCTTAGATTTAATATAATATATCTTTATGATTGAACAAATTTATACTTATTTCACAATTGATACACTTTATATGTGGATCAACCTTGGAGTTCTACCTTTTTGGTTTATCTTGATAGTGTTTCCGCAATCTCATTTAAGTAGAATTTTTGTTACATCAATTTTTCCTTTTTTCATATTAAGTGGTGTGTATATCTTCATTTTATACAAATCTTATTTAATTGGTTACGATTTTGATGGAAATTTCTCTCTTTACCTAGGTCTAAGCGAGCTATCTAGATTGTTTGAAGACCATTTGTACATAATGTTATTTTGGACTCACTTCATAGCAATAAACTTATTTATTGGTGGCTGGATTGTTAAAGATTCTCAAAAGTTTTCTATTAATAGAGTTTTGATGGCTGTGCCGTTAATTGTAACTTATTTAATTGGTCCATTAGGTTTATTTTTATATTGGATAATTAGAATTTTTTACGCAAAAAGAATTAGTTTATATGAGTAATCATATAGATTTTTATTTCGATATAATTAGTCCTTATGCATATATCGCACACAAAAAAATTCTTAAACATAAAAATATCGTATTTAATTACAAACCAATTTATTTAGGGGGTCTTCATAAGCTAGCTGAAATTGATTCTCCTGCATTTAATAAATATAAATTAAGAAATAATATTAATGATTGCAATTTGGTATCTGAAAAAAATAATATTAAATTCAAATGGAATTCTAATTTTCCAATAAATTCTCTAAATATAATGAGAGGATATATTAGTGTTAGTAAGGACAAGCAAAACGATTACTTAAATTGTTTTTTTGACGCTTATTGGAGAGATGATCAAGACTTATCAAATATCGAAAATTTTTCTAAATTATTAAATACATTAAATATTGATAATGATGAATTTTTTAAATCTATAAAAGAACAATCTGTCAAAGATAAATTGATTAAATTAACTGCTGATGCCTTTCAAAGAGAAGTTTTTGGAACCCCAACCTTTATAGTTAATAATAAAACTTTTTGGGGACAAGATAGACTTGAATATGCTTTAGAAGAGTTAAATAATAATTAAATTATTTTAAAACCACTGTTGCTCATTGCAGCAAATCCACCATCAATATGAGAAATTTTTTCATAGCCCATTTCTTTTAATGATTTTACGGCCAAAGCAGATCTCACGCCTCCTGCACAAAATAAAATAAGCTCTTTATTTTTATCAACCTGTCTATTTTGTATGATTGGACTATTTGGATCTAAATAAACTTCTAGCATGCCTCTTGGAATGTGGTTTGCACCTTCAACTCTACCAGTGTTATCTAATTCATTTATCTCTCTTATATCAATTAAATTACAATTATTACCTTCAAACATTTCATAAGCTTCATTTGCATTAATAGTTTTTATTTCCTGCATTGCTGAATCTACTAAACTTTGAATTGATTTAATTGTCATAATTAATTATTTCTAACTTATGAAAGTTCAAAATAAAACAAGAAAATCTAGTTTATTTAAAAAACTATTTATAAAATTTTGTAGATTTTTTGATTATGAAATTGTCGATCAAGGTAATCTTAGTTTTCCTACGACTAACAAAAAAGGTTCTAAAAACTTATCAAATTTAGGAATACAATCTCTTGTTCTTCCAATGGGGAGAATTAAAATAAAAAGACCAATCAGATCATTGGATATAATTTTAAGGACATGCGCCTCAGTTAATATGCTTACTCAATCAAAGAAAAGAATATTTAAATTAAATAAAGAAGATTATTCTTTAAAAACTTTAAAATCACTTATTAATTCAATCAACAATAATAAAAAAATATTTAAAAATGTAAAAGTTAAACTTACAATAATTGATCATAATTCTGATGATAAGGTTATTGAAAAATTTAAAAAACTTTTAAAAAGACAGTTTTTTAAAAGTGAAATTCTTAATTTAAATATAAATTTTTATAAAAAGAAAATTAAAAAAATTAATCAACAAGGAAATAAAGTTACTAATAATCAAATTTCAAATATGTCAAATATAAATCAATCACTTAATATTGGAAAAAACTGTGATGATTTAGTTTATTTTGTAGAAGATGATTATTTGCATAAGAGAAATGCTATAGAGGAAATGATCCTTTCTTACGAAAGGATTTCTTCACAAGTAGGTAAAGAATTAATTATGTGTCCTGCTGACTATCCATATCTTTATAATAAATTAGAAGACTCTAAAATAATTCTAGGTAATAACTGTCACTGGAGAACTATCGAGGAATCTTTGTGTACTTTTTTAACGAGCAAAAAACTTATTAATAAACATTTTAAAAAATTTGTTAGTGCTTGCGAATTTGAACATTATCCTTTTGAAAAACCATTTCATGATATATATAAAAAAGAACTATGTATTAGTCCAATGCCTGCTTTAGCAGTTCATTTTACTAACATTAATTCAATATATGGTTTATCGCCTTTGATAGATTATGAAAAACTATGGAAAGAAAATAAAATATGACATTAAAAATCAACACTCAAGCACCAAATTTTGAAATTCCTGCAACTTCAGTTGGCAAATATTCTTTAAAAAATTCTATTGGAAAATATTTGGTTTTATATTTTTATCCAAAGGACGATACGCCAGGATGTACTATTGAAACTAATGATTTTAATAAACTACTTTCTAAATTTAAAAAATTAAACTGTGAGGTATATGGCGTTTCAAAAGATAGTTTAAAAAGTCATGAAAAATTTAAAGATAAGTACAAAATTATGTTTGATTTGCTTGCTGATGAAGAAATAAAGGTTCTTAGAAAGTATAAAGTTTGGGGAAAGAAAAAATTTATGGGTCGTGAATTTATGGGAATAGTTAGAACGACTTATTTAATAGATAAAAAAGGTAAAATACTTAAGGTTTGGGACAACGTTAAAGTTAAAGACCATGCAAGAGAAGTCTTAAAAACTCTACAAGATATCGTAAAAAAATAAAAAGACCCCTTATTTCTAAGGGGCCTTTATTTAACTAACTAGAGAGAGAGATTATAGTTAATTCTTTTTATTAGAGGCTCTTCAATGAGATAACGACATGGAGATCGAAGAGCCTCTATATTACATGCAATTAGTCACGTATTGCGTATGCTATTACTCCTGTTTCAGTTACGTCAGTACCTTTGGCCTCAGCCTCTTTACTTAATCTAATTCCAAAAGTAGCTTTCATAGCAGAGAACACGATGTACGATACCACAAATACAAAAATGTTAATTGATAGCACACCAATTAATTGCGCACTAAACGATGCATCAGTGTTTGTTAATGGCACAGCTAATGTTCCCCATATTCCTGCAAACATGTGAGCCGGAATTGCACCTACTACATCGTCAAGTTTGAAACTAAAAAGTAATTTAGTTCCAAATACAACGATTAAACCACCTACAGCTCCTATGAAAATAGCTGCTAAAGGCGATGGTGCTAGTGGTTCAGCTGTTACAGCCACAAGACCACCAATTGCTCCATTTAACATTTGAATAACATCAGTTTTACCAAACATTAATCTTGTAATTATTGCAGCGGCCATTACACCACCAGCAGCAGCAAGATTAGTGTTAATAAAAATACTTGATACTGCAACTGCATCATCAAATGTTCCTATAGCAAGTTGAGATCCACCATTGAATCCAAACCAACCTAACCACAAGATGAAAACACCAACTGTTACTAGCGGAATTGAAGAAGCAGCAAAAGGTCTAAGAGCTTTCGCTTCACCCTTACTACCAAATCTTCCATATCTAGCACCTAACAACATAATACCAGCTAAAGCTGCTGCACCACCTGTTGAGTGAACTAGTGTTGAACCAGCAAAATCAGAGAAGCCTAGTTCTGCTAACCAGCCTCCACCCCATTGCCAACCCATAACGATTGGATAAATAATTCCAGATAAGATAGCTGCAAATAGAAAGAAAGGCCAAAGTTTTACTCTTTCAGCCATTGCACCTGAACAAATTGAAACTGTTGTTGCACAGAAAACCATTTGAAAATACCAATCAGACCCATCGGCATATCCAGTATCAACTGAACTTGCATCTGACCAAGGTGTGAATGTTCCAATATATCCACCTTCAGGTATACCATACGCTAAGTTATATCCAAATAACCAAAACATAATTCCGGCAATTGAGTAAAGACCAATGTTCTTTGCACAAATTACAGAAACACTTTTTGAAGTTACCATACCAGATTCTAGCATTGCAAAACCCGCTGCCATGAACATGACCATGAAACCACACATTAAAAACAATAATGAATTGAATATAGCTTGAACTTCAGCAGAAACTGTTGTCTCTGCCATACCCGCGCTACTCATGTTTAATAAAAATATCAAACAAAGAATCGGTGCGGACATTTTTTTTATAAATTTAGTCATAAGACCTCCACTTGTTAAGAGTTGTTTTATAGTTTTATTAATTTTTAAAACTAACGTTGATTAGGAAAATTTGCTATGCAGTTTTTGCATATAGAAACAGCCCTAAACGTGCTTCTAAAACGTTTAGGGCTGTTGAAAAAAGAATATTATCTGTTGAATACTTCTTTTAAAGCTTTAGCTGGCAAGAATTTTACCTTTTGAGAAGCAGCAATTTGAATCTGCTCACCAGTTCTTGGGTTTCTTCCAACTCTTGCTTTTCTTTTAGCAACTTTGTACGTACCAAACCCGGCAATTTTTACTGAGTCATCACCTTTTAGAGCGTCTAAAATAGTGTTGGTAATTGTATCAAAAGTTCGCTCTGCATCTGCTTTGCTCAAATTTAAAGAGCCAGAAAGCTTAGCAATTAGTTGTTTTTTGTTCATTTTAGCTCCGGTTTTGTTGGTTAATATTTATACTTGTCATAAACGTTGATAAATCAAGCTTTTTTTTAGTGTTTTGTTTTTTTTAACCCACAATATCTTGTAAAAACTCAAATAAACATTGGATTTATTGACTTTTTTAAACTTTTTATATTGTGAATTATCTAAATAAACCTAGGTCTTTTAAATCATTAAATGTTGTGAAAAGCATTAATGATAGCAATAAAAATAAACCGATTCGAAAAAAACCTTCTTGAGTTTTTTGAGATAAAGGTCGGCCTAAAACTTTCTCAAAAGCATAAAACATTAAATGTCCTCCATCCAACATTGGTATTGGAAATAGATTAATAAGTCCCAAACTTATAGAAATATAAGCCATCATACTAATGAAAGCCAACACTCCAAATGTTGCAACTTGTCCAGAAATTTTAGCAATTCTGATGGGTCCTCCCAACTGAGAAGTATCTGCTTTTCCTAAAATCATACCCCCGATGTATTTAAGCGAGGAAACACTAACAAAATAAACTTCATAACCTGCATGATATAAAGCCTGAGCAGGTCCTAATTTAACGTGATTAACTTTGTTATCATAGGCACCAAGCTTAATACCAACCATTCTTTTATTAATCTTGTTTCCCAATCCATCATCACCCTTAACGATATTTGGCTTAATTTTTAAAATTAATTCATCGTAAGAACGCTTAACTTTAAAGTCTATAAAATCACCAGTAGACATAGTGATAAACTTAGAAACCTCCATAATACTTTTAACTTCATTACCGTCTATTTCTAAAATTATATCATCAGTTTTTAGACCTCCTGCCATTGCTGGACTATCTTTTTGAACTTCATTTATGACAGCAGGAGTAAAATCTTTACCTATAAAAGTGTAAATTGAAAAAAATATTACTAAAGCAAGTAAAAAATTAGCTAAAGGACCACCAAATACAATTAAAACTCTCTGGTATAAGGGTTTTAAAATAAATAATTTTTCCCGTTCTTCTTCGTTATATTTTTCTAAAATTTCTTGATGGTCAGCTTGTGAATAAACATTTCTATCTCCAAAAAATTTTACATAGCCACCTAAAGGAATTATGCAAATTTTCCATCTTGTTCCGAATTTATCATTCCAACCAAACAACTCTTTACCAAAACCGATTGAGAAATCTGTAACACCTACTCCATATCTTCTGGCAAAATAGTAGTGTCCATATTCATGTATAAAAACAACCACTAAGATAAGTATTAAAAACGGGACGATATAAGTAAGCACATCTTAAATATATTATTATTTACAATTTACTCAATAAGCTAAAATGCCTTATTATTACTAGATTTTAGATTTTAGTTTAAATTTCGATCATTAATACTGTATAATGTAATCATGCCTACATTTGATGTAATAAGCAAAATAAATTATCAAGAATTTGATAATGCTTTGGCAAATTGCTTAAGAGAAATCAGTAATAGATATGATTTTAAAGGACTTAACATATCTGTAGACCGAAAAGATAGAGCGGTCACTACTAATGCTCCAGATGAATTAAAATTAAAGCAAGTAAATGAATTGTTACAAACCCATTTGGTTAGAAGAAAAGTAGATCCAAGGGTTTTAGAAGTTAAAAGTTCTGAAGGAGCTTCCGGAGGATCAATTAGACAATTAAGCGAATTAAAAGAGGGTATTAGTCAAGAAAATGCTAAAAAAATTATTGCTGATATCAAAAAACTTAAACTTAAAATTCAGATTAAAATACAAGGTAATGAATTGAGGGTAGATGGCAAAAAAAAAGATGATCTTCAAGATGCTATGGCTGCAATCAAAGCAATTGACATAGGGCTTCCCATTGATTTTATTAACTTTAGAGATTAGTTAAACTTTTTGAATTAAAGATGCGGTATTATTTGTCGGTTTATTTACATCTTTTGATACTTCATGAAAAATTAAATTTGGAATTTTCCTTTCTTTCAAAAACGCTGAGCCCTGTAGTTCTAAATTTAAATAACGATTAATATCAGCATGATTTAAAATAACCGGTTGTCGGTGATGAATCTCATTTATATTTTCTTTTGCTTCTTCTGTAATTAAACAAAACTGATCGTTTTCAAATATACCAGCGAAAAACATAGAGTTTGTATCTTCACGAGTAAAATAATATGGAGTTTTTTCTTTTTCTTCTCTTTTCCATTCATAAAAACCATCGGCAACTGCGACACATCGGTTGGTTTTTATTAATCTTTTAAAGGAAACTTTTTCATCAATAGTCTCTAATCTTGCATTAATTAAAGCTTTAAAATTTTTTTCTTTAGCCCATCCTGGTACTAATCCCCATTTTAAATTTTCTAAAGTATTGCCATTTTTATATTTTTTTATTACAGGAAGTTTTTGATATGGATGAGCATTATAGTTTTCGGTATCCTCAACCTGAATTGCAGATTTAACTAGTTTGCTTGTTTTTGTAACTGGATTTTTTACTACGTATCTTCCACACATATATCTAAATTTAAAAAAAATTATGTTTAAACAAAAAAAAAGGACCTTGAGAAATCAAGGTCCTTTTTAAAAATTAGTTTTTAATTAATTAAAAAGTTTTTCCAAACGATAAACTAATTAAAGTTAGCTCAGAGTCAGCTTTAAGTGTTTTACTGTTCGAGTTAGTGTGTTTGATTTCATCAAAATCAGTCACAGTACCTTCCAATCTAATAAAACCACTATCAGTATCATACTGAACACCAGCACCATACATTGAACCATTTAGACCTTTGTCTTGTTCACCATCAGTACTAGCAGTGTCACTATTGGCTGCTGCGTTTGTAGCTTGTCTTGAAATGTCTGTAATTTCTAAACTTGCATCCGCAATACCAGCTTTAACAAAAAATGATAAAGGACCACCTGTGTTAAATGTTGGTTGAACATATGCTGTTAAAAGATTACCAACTGAAATTGTAGCGTCAAAACCATCACCACCATCTAGTTTATCTACCTCCGTACTAAACGGGATTACATCTAAACCTAAAGCTATAGTAAAGTTTCCTGCCTCTATATCTTTTTCAATAAAAAAGGCCGGAATAGCAAAATCAGCGTCATCGTCATGGTTTACAGTTCCACCGGCGTCAGTGGTTGATGTACCCGTCGCTGCCATGTTAGCGCTTGATATTTTAATACCCACTCTGCTATCTGCCTGAGCAGCAAAACATGCGAATACAAATAATATTGCGCTTAATAGTATTTTTTTCATAGTAATTACTTTCTTGTTTTTTCTTTTAATACGTATTGACGGACTCTTACAGGCTGCTTTTGAAAAAAACAAGGCAAAATTGCCTTAAAAACCATTGAAAAATGGTTAATTTTTCAAATTGTTGTAAATTTGCAACATATAATTTAGATCAAATAGAATCGTCTTTTATAAGTTTTTTTATTCTTGAAATCATTATTTCGGCTGATTTCATCGATGGATAAATTTTTTTAGCCTCTTCGTAACTATAAATTGCTTTCTCATAATTTCTTAGTTGAATATTTACTAAACCTTGACCTGCCAAAGCTCCGAAGTGACGCTCTTCTAAAGCTAATACTCTATCTATATCCTCCTGTGATTTTTGAAATTCTCCCAACATATAAAGTACTGTTGCTCTTTTATTCCATGCCTCAGCCCAACTTTGATCAAGATTAATTACTTCAGTAAAAATATCTTTTGCTTTTAGATAGTTTTGATCTCTAACTAATTGTGAACCTTCTTCTAATCTTGCAGTTAGTTTTTCATCTGTTGGATGTGTGCTCCACAAAGACCAAATTTCTTGTTCAATTATTGCGGCTACTTTTGATTTATTTGCTTTTAACTCATTAAACAGTTGGTTGAGCCTGATATCTCTCTCGCTGGCTATAGAATTAAAATGTGAAAATGCGAAAAAAAAAATAACTAAAATTAATTTATTCATAATTTTACATTATCATAAATTGAAGTTAGTGTCTTTGATCTTAAATGTCTTTGTTGTTATTTTTACAACTATAAAAAGAAATATCTTTTTCTTTTTCCTCTTGTTTTATATTGGTTGTGATTTCGTGAATAAGTTCGCCTGTTTTTCTAGTATAGACTGCAGACTCAGAATAATTCCTCTCTTTATCGAACGCTTGAATTAAGAATATATCTTTATTCGAAATTTTAACCTCTAAATCAACTTTATTAAAAAATTCTGATAAATTTTTAACATTTAGAATGTCTGGTGTTTTAGACTCGATTATTAACTTATTAATATCTTTTCTTTTAATTTGATCTTTTGTGAAAGATTGAAAGTTATGGTCTGGATTTTTTAAAATTACTTTTTCAAATTTGCAGTTTAAGTTCAAATCAGAATTTAGTGTAATATTTGTATTTTGAGCTTGAGCAAAACTAAGGCAACACAATAAGCTAAATATTGATAGAAAGATTTTCATTTAATTTATTATATTAATAATACTTTTTTTTATTGTTTCACTTACTTTTATTGTTCCATCTTTGTTGGGATGTATACCGTCCTGTTGATTCAAACTTGGATTAAGTGCCACACCTTCAAGAAGAAATGGGATTAACGCTAAATTATATTTTTTTGATAACTTTGGATAAATAGCATCAAACTCTTTTTTATATTTTTCCCCATGAGTATCTGGTGCATTCATTCCGGCTAAAATTATTTTAATTTTTTTATTCTGAGCAACTTTTATTATTTGTTCTAAATTTTTTTCCGTTTCCTCTGGTTGGATTCCTCTAAGCATATCATTAGCACCTAAACCTAAAATAATTAAATCAATACCTGGCTCTGATAAACTCCAATCAGCTCTATTTAATCCACCTGATGACGTGCTACCAGAGACACTTCCATTAATTACTTTGATATTTAAACCAGCCTGCTTAAGATTGTTTTCTAAAACTATTGATAAATGATGTTCTTTAGGTAATCCATAACCAGCCATCAAACTATCTCCAAATAAAACTACCTTTTCTATTGCACTTGCGTTTATGTGCACTAGAAAGAACATCAAAATTTTTATAAATATATTTTTATTCATGGGTGCTCTTCTTAAATTAAAAAAAATAAATCTCAAATACCAAACTGGTAAAGATACTATCAATGTTTTAAAAAATGTTGATTTAAATATTAAGAAAAAAGAAACTGTTTCAGTAGTTGGAGAAAGTGGCTCGGGAAAAACAAGTTTAATAATGTTAATTGGAGGCTTAGAAAAACCAACCTCTGGTAAAATAATTTTTAATGATCAAGAAATAACGAGCCTTAGTGAAGATGAAGTATCTGAGATAAGAAAGAAAAATATTGGAATAATTTTTCAGTCTTTTTATTTAATTCCGAATTATACATCGGTTGAAAATGTTGCTCTGACACTTGAACTTAATAACTTTAAAAATCCAGAAAAAGATGCAAAAATATTATTAGATCGATTTGGTTTGAAACATCGTTTTAATAATCTTCCAAGTCAATTATCAGGTGGTGAACAACAAAGAGTTGCTATTGCTAGAGCAATTGCGATGAAACCAGAATTAATCTTAGCAGATGAACCAACCGGAAACTTAGATACTGAAAATTCTATTATGATTGCAAATATTTTATTTAAGTACGTCAAAGAAGAAGGTTCGTCTTTAATCATGGTAACTCATGATCCTAAACTTGCTGACAAAGCAAAAAGAAAAATAAAAATTAAAGATGGAAAAATTAAATAATCCTTCAAAATTTAGTTTGATCTTTAAATATGCTTTAAAGGACTTAAGCAGAAATTATCATAAAATTTCCAGTATCATTGTTACACTCTTTATAAGTTTATTTATCTTAAGTGCTATTTTCACAATTGAAGATAGTCTTAAAAAAGAACTAAATGATAATGCCAAAGCACTTTTAGGTGGAGATTTAGAGATTGATTACAATCGTAATCAAGGAAATTTAGATCTAGTTAATAAAGTAAAAGAATTTGCAAATGTTTCTCAAATGATTGAGTTCAGTACTATGCTTTCAACTACTGGCAGAGAAAAAAATAAATCATTATTTACTAGAATTAAAACTGTAGATGAAAAATATCCTCTATATGGAAATGTTGTGTATGAGCCAATTGGTGCTTATGAAAGAATGCAAAAAGAACCTAACACTATCCTTATCAATGAAAGTTTATCAAAAACCCTAAATATTAAAATTAATGAATTAGTAAAAGTCCAAGATCAAAATTTTAAAGTAATTGGAATTATTAAATCAGTACCAGATGTAAGTGGATTTGTTGCATTTGGCGATTGGGCTTTAGCAGGAAAACAAACTTTAGAAATTTTAAAACTAAACGGAATTGGAAGTTTTTTAAACTATGAATACAAAGTAAGGTTTAATGAAAATGATAAGCCAGAAGAAATTGAACAACAAATTGAAGAAATCTTTAAAGACGATCAAAAAGTTAAACTTAGATATCCTGAAAATTCAGCAAGTGGGATAAAGAGAATTATAAATAATTTTTCTCAATTTTTATCTCTTGTATCTATCAGTGCAATGTTGATAGCTGGTATTGGAATAGCAAATACTTTGCTTTCTTTTATTAATCAAAACAACATGTCGATAGCTGTAAGAAAAGCAGTTGGCTTTTATTCAGGCAATATTAAAACACTATATTATCTGCAGTTATTTATACTTTTATTTATCATCACTGTTGTTGCTTATGGATCGAGTTTCTTAATTGTACCAATAGTAGATAAATATTTATCTGATGGATTGGGATTAAATGTTTATCCAGTATTTTCATTGCTCAATTTTTTAAAAATATTTTTTGTAGGCTTATTGGTGCTGGTAATTTTTTCTATTCCAACAATCAGTTCTATTGATCAGGTTAAAGCGTCTAGTTTATTTAGAAACGTATTTAAAAACCTTCAATTTTATTATTCTAAGAGATCAGTTGTTCTAAGTTTTATTTTATTATCTATTTTAATTTTATTATTCACAGTTGGATCTGAACAGCCTTCATATAGTTTGGGTTACTTTGCTGCCTTTTTTGTGTGTTTAATTGTATTTTTCTTACTTTCAAAATTAATTATTTTTTTTCTAAAAAAATTCAAATCTAGTCCAATAATTTCTTTAAAAGTTTCAATTAAAAATATTACCCAAACAAAAAGTATAACTCCCATTACAGTTATGTCTCTTGGCTTAGGGGTTACTTTGTTATTAACATTAGCTTTAGTTGGTACAAATTTTCAAAGAGAAATTGCGAAATCTATTCCTGACATTGCACCTGATTATTTTTTTGTCGGTATTCAAAAAGGTGAAAGAGAGAAATTTGAACAAGGTATTTTAAATATGGATCCAAATGCATCTATAGAAATTGTGCCAATGGTATCCTCTGGAATTGTAAAAATTAATGGTGTGGATCCTAACACTTATATTAAACCAGATAATGACAGTTATTGGGTAATTGGTAGTGAAAGAAGATCTTCCTGGGTAGAAAATATACCTGAAGATAACGCAATTTTAGCTGGTAAATGGTGGGATTTATCAAACCCAGATCAACTTCAAATATCTCTTGATGCAAAAGTTGCTAAAGATTTTAACATTCAGTTAGGTGATATTTTTACTTTAAATGTATATGGACGAGAAATTGAAGGAGAGGTCATTAATTTTAGAGAAGTAGATTATCGAGATTTAAACATCAATTTTGCAATGTTATTTAATCCTCAATTTGCAAAAAATATACCTCATGAATATTTAGCTACTGCAAAATTTAATTCAAATAAATTTGATGAAACTGAAATGCTTGAAATAATGCCGAGTTTATCGATGATAAAAATTGCAGATTATTTATCTAAAGTTACAGCTGTTTTAAATAAAGTATTTATTGCAGTTACTTTAATTTCAGCGGTTACTATTGTAATAGGGTTAATCGTAATTTCGAGCGCAATTATGGTTCAAGGGAAAGTAAAAGAATATCAAAATTTAGTCTTTAAAATCTTAGGTTTTTCAAAAAAACAAATCGTTTTTTCATCATTAATTGAATTCGTTATTATTTTTATTTCTGTAATTTTAATTGCAATATTATTTGCAGTGATTGGTTCAAAATTTATTATAGAAAATATTTTTGAACTAGTTTGGATTTTCGATTTCAAAGTTTTAATTTTTTTAGGATTTTCAATTGGTTTAGTAACTTTAATTTTAATATTGCTAACAAACTTAAAATATCTAAGTCCTAAAGTTTATCCTCTAATAAGGAATCAATAATTAGAATTTAGTAATTTTGCTATCTAAAGAAATTAGATTTAATTCTACTTTTAATTTTGGAAATCTTTTTTTTATTTGTTTTTTAATTTTAGAAAACGAATCTTTATGAATTTTTTTTTCATTAACTGGAGTAAATTCTTTTTTTCCATAAGCTATTTATGCTGCACCACAATCTTTATGATTAATAACAATTAATTTTTCTATTTTATGTAATTTAATAGAGGTTCCTAAATTATCATAAAAAGTTTTATGCCATTGCTTAAATTTATTATGTGTAACCCCAACAGCTGCACCTGCAATTGTAAAAGCGCTGTATTTTCCTATTAATTTTTTTTCAGTAAATGATTGTAGACTATATGTTGAAATCTTGGATCTATACAAGATAATACCATTGCTTTAAATTTTGATTTATTCAATTTAATTCCACTTTAAACATGGCCTCATTTCTTCTATTCATTGGTAGGGTAAATGGACTGTCATATGTTGCTCTAATAGGTGGGCTTATAATAGATATGCTTTTTTTTTGTAACTCTTTTTCTAAAATTTCTTTATGTTTAATAAAATTTCCATCAGACGCTCGACCAGAATACTTCAACACCGCGTAGTATCCTCCTTCAATATTAACTATTTTAACATCTTTCCTGCTAGGATTTGGTGCATTTTCTGAGTTAAATTTAGAGGGTAAATAAAATTGCATAATCATATTTCCATTTTTCTCAACTTGTGTAACTGGAGTTGTCATTTTAATTTTCTCCTGGGTATCATTTCTGCCTGAAATGTAATTAAACAATTTTCTAAAATTACTATCTATTCCAGATGTCATTGTTTCTACCGCTAAACGATCAGAATATTTCCTAATCTCATATATTTCATTTTTAGAGACAACTTCGTAATTTGCTTCTTCGTAAGCCATAACTGCAGAATATGGTAAAATAAATAAAGTACAAAATACTATTAAATAAAATTTAATAATTCTCATTGTTACATAACTTTATATTCAAAATTTTGTGTAGTTTCATTAATTTGAATTAATTTAGCACCATTTCTTTCATGAAAGTTAGTTGCCATTTCTGTTAGTGGTGAAAGGGTTACTAATCTATTTAAATGATTAGATTTTTTTATATTTTTAAAAACTTCTTTTACAATTAATTTTCCCCCACCTTTTTTTTTGGACCACACAGTATAAGCAACAGCTATTTGACCACCTGATTGATCTCTCATAGCAGTTTGTAAAAATGCATCAGTACTTAACTTTTCTAACTCTTCAACACTTTTTGGAATTTCATTTGTATAAGCAAAACACATTACAGCGTGAATTTCTCCTTGATATTCAACACCAAAAATTTTTCTTCCATATCCTGTTCTAAACTTGTTATCTAACTCTGGTCTGACAGGATCTTCATCAGTATTGCATTCTTTAAGCTCAACAAGTTTTGCGCCTTTGACCCACGCAAAAAAATTATCAATATTTTTAGTTAAAACCTGTCTATTTTTTCTTAATCTTGCTTTAATTCTTGGGTTGAATTTTTTCTTCATTTTAATAATTATTTACCATTTATTTTAAAGTTTAAATGCGCAATTAAATCATACCAGATAATCATACAAAAGCTTCGCACTAGTAACAAAAATTAAAGCATATAAAATATTGTAAAATAGTTTCTCTTCAATAATTTTAAGTAATTGATATCCAATCAATATTCCCAATAATGCAACTGGAAACAATGTTGCTGACTGTTTAAAAGACTCTAAGTTTGTCATAGATAAACTAATGTACAAGGGAAGTTTAATTAAATTTACGAAAGTGAAAAAAAATATTCTTGTACCTACATAAATTTCTTTTTTCATTCTAAGCGGGAGTAAATAAAGACTAGTTGGAGTTCCTCCCGCATGTACGCAAAAACTTGTAAATCCTGCCACGACTGAACAAGTACCACCTTTAAAAAAGTTTTTTTCTGACCTTTTTTCTTTATTTTTTTTAAAAAAAAAGTAATGACCAGCAAACAAGAAGCCCATAACTCCAATAATAAATTTTAATAATTCCTCTGAAAAATATGAAAAAGTTAATGATCCAAAAAATATCCCGATTGCTGCAAATGGAACCATTAATTTTAAAGTTCCTATGTCAAATTCCTTTCTATATTTATAAACAGCAATAAAATCTGAAAATATTAAAATTGGTAAAATAATTCCTAACGCTTGGTTTAATGGCATCACTATTGTCATTAAAGGAACAGAAATTAAAGTCATGGAACCACCTAGACCTGATTTTGCAATTCCATATAAAATAATTGCAGGAACAACCGTTAAGAAAAATAAAAAGTTTATTTCCATCTATTTAATGATTTTAATAATTTCAATCCTAAAGGGCTTATTGGTTCTTGAAGTATTATTTCTTTTCCAGTTTTTTCTTTTACTAATTCTAATAATTTGGTTGCTAATCCTTTTTTTCTAAAAATTGGATTAACAAAAATATATTCTACCTCTCCTATCTCATTAAATCTAACAAAGCCTATTGTTGTATTTTCATTTTTAAAGGTAAAAACTCCATCCGTTTCCTTTATTTCAAAATTTGAAACATCAAGAATGTTCATAAATACTAGTAATTAAGGAGCAAAAGAATTACTGCTATTGCAGCAATTATGGAGCTAACAACAATATAATTAAGCTTAATATTGAATTTTTTTTCTACAAATTCGGTAATTTTCTCCCAGAACAAAACAATCAAAAAAATAATAATAGCTGGAAGAATATATTTAATCATTATTTATGCTTTTATATTATAACCTTTTTTAAGAAGCGTTGTTACAATCACTATACAAATAATCAAAAAGCTTAACATTAAACCAACACTTATCCATATATTAAAATCTGATACTCCATAAAATGAAAACCTTAATCCATTTATCAGATATACTACTGGATTAAAATATGTAACTATTTGCCAAAACTCTGGAAGCATATCTAAAGAATATAAGCTTCCACCTAAAAAAACCATTGGAGTTATAACAAGAGTTGGTATGATTGACATTTGTTCGAAATTAGAACTCATCAATCCAATTAAAAAACCAAATAATGCAAAAGTAAATGAAACTAATACTAAAAGAAAAATCATTAATATTGGGAATTGCACTTCAACTTCAACAAAAAAAGTTGAAGTAATAAATATCATACAACCAACAATTAAAGTTTTGGTTGCTCCTGCACCAACAAATGCAAGAACTATTTCTAGAGTTGAAATTGGTGCAGCTAAAATTTCATAAATTGTTCCATTAAATTTAGGAAAAAAAATACCAAAGGATGTGTTACTTATTGATTGGGTTAATAATGTAAGCATCAACAAACCAGGTACGATGTATGATCCATAACTAATGCCATCAATATTTTCAACATACCCTCCGATTACTGAACCAAAAACAATAAAATATAAAGAAGTAGATAAAACTGGCGATAATAAAGATTGCATCAATGTTCGTCTAAATCTATCCATCTCATGAAGATAAATTGCTTTAAATGCGTAATAATTAAATTTCATTGTTTTCCTTTACTAAACTTACAAAAATTTTTTCTAAAGTACTTTGTTCTGTTTTTAGATCCTTTAGTTTAAATCCTGCATCTTTTAAATCTTGAAGTAAATTTGTAATTCCTGTTTGTTTTGCTTGAACATTGTAAGTATAATCAATTGACATTCTATCTTTTCCAATCTCAAGATTGTATTTTACTAAACTATTTGGTATTTCTTTAACGTCTTCCTGTAATTCTACCGTAAGTTTCTTATGACCCATTTTCTTTAATAATTCTTTTGTTTCATCAACAACTATTATTTCTCCTTGATTTATAACTCCTACTCTATCCGCAATAGCCTCTGCTTCTTCTATGTAGTGTGTGGTTAAAATTATTGTAACGCCAGTTTTTCTTAAACTTTCAACAACTTTCCACATGTCTTGTCTTAACTCAACATCTACTCCAGCAGTTGGTTCATCTAAAAACAAAATAGTTGGTTCATGAGATAATGCTTTAGCAATCAAAACTCTTCTTTTCATTCCTCCAGACAACTGTCTAAGTCTTAGATCTTTTTTATCCCATAAACTCAAATCTTTTAAAACTTTTTCAATATGTTTTTGGTCAGGTTTTTTTCCATATAAACCTCTGGAGTAGGAAACGTTATTAAATACGGTTTCAAATTGTTCCAGAGTAAGCTCTTGAGGAACTAAACCAATTTTTGACCTTGTTTCTCTATAATCATCAATAATATCAAATTCATCTACGGTAACTTTTCCTGAAGAAGGTCTTACTATTCCACAGATAATACTTATAAGAGTTGTCTTTCCTGCGCCATTTGGTCCAAGCATCGCAAAAATTTCACCCTTTTTAATATTAAGATTAATGTTTTTTAATGCTTCAAATCCATTGTCAAAGACTTTTGATAAGTTATTTATGGTAATTTGATCACTAGACATTTGATAACCATATATAGAGACAATTTATTGTATTACAATAAATTAAAATTTACGTTAAATAAAAAACATATGAAAAAATTTTTAATATTTATTTGTTTTGTATTAGCATTGACTTCCAAAGCAACTAGTAAAGAAACGACTTATGATAAACAATTATTTGATAAAGCTTTATCGGAAGGAAAAGTTGTTGTTGTGAGTTCTTGGATTAAATATTGCTCGTCATGTGCGGGTCAAATGGAAGTATTAAAAAAAGCAAAAAAAGATTTTGAAAATATGGAATACTTTGCTTTTGATGTAACAAATAAAGAAATTGCTAAATTTTTTAATATTCAATATCAAACAACACTTTTAATTTTTAAAGATAATAAAGAAGTTTACAGAAGTATTGGTGAGACAACCAAAGAACTTATTTATGACGCTTTAAAATCCTCTATCTAAATTTAATTTTCAAAATTATTACTGGCAAGAAAGTTGCAACCAAAAAAGATAAAAATAATAAAGATTGAGCTATAAAAGGTGAAAATATATCTGTAGGAAAAATTACTCCTACTAATAAACTTTTAGAAAAATCTGGAAATGGAAACATTAAAAATCCTGCAATTAAACCAATTATAATTGAAACATAAGCATTTTTTTCATCCACCTTATTATAGAAACTATAAAAAACAGTCACTACAAACGCACAACAAAATAAATCTGCAAGTAAGAACAAATATAAAATATCAAATCCTTTTGAAGCAACTCCAAAAGCAATTACAGACAAGATTAAAATGAAATATTTAGATATTTTTAAGTAATCAGTTTTTTTATCTAATTTAAAAGTTGGTTTGCCATCAACTACAAACAAGCTTGAAATAGCATTAACTAAAGTATCAACAGTAGATATTGTTAATGCAAGACCAAGTACAACGATCAATAAGGATAAAATTTCTGTTTGATCTTTTAATAATAAATTAAAAAATCCTAAATCTGGTCTAACAGATGGGTCCATTGAAAATGAAACCATTCCAATAAATCCCATTAAAAAAACTATTGGAACAATAATAAAGAAAGAAATTATCAAACCAGTTTTTAATATTTGATAATCTTTTGCTGCATATACTCTTTGCCAATTTCCTTGATGAAATAAATTAGTTGCTGCAACTGCTATAAAAAAAGTTAATCCAGCAGTGTATCCTGGAATATATTTTGAACTTATTAGTTGAGGGTTTTTCTCATTAACTAAAGAAAAAGAAAAATTATCCCCTGAAGATGAACTAATGATTGAAATCAAAACAAATAATAAAACACCAATTACAATCATTTGAATATTATCAGTAAATATTGATGCTCTTAGCCCCCCATAAAGTGTGTAGCTTAATGTAGCTACCAAAACTATTAACGCTGTAATCCACAATTCTGTTCCAGATATATAATTGATTAATACAGCAACCGCTGTTACTTCTGCACAAAGAAAAATAAACATATAAAAGATTGTCATTAACAAAATAAACTTAAATAGGCTTTTGCTAAATTTCTTTCTCATAAACTCAACTAAAGAAGACCCTTTTGGAAACTCTTTTCTAATTTTTTTTCCAAAATAAATTAAGAAAATCATCGGAAAAGCTGTGCCTAATGCATATCCAATAACAGCACCTACTCCACCCCATGTTGCAGCCGCAACTGGACCAAATAGAATCCAGGCTCCTAAAGCTGATGCTACTAGACTTGTGGTAAGTGAAAATAAACCAATGTTTCTATTTGCAGTTAAATAATTATTTATTCCTCTAAATTTTTTAGAATGATAAATTCCCAAGAAAGCAAATATTAAACTAATTGTAATAACTAATGTTAATGAGGTTGATTGAGTTAAAAAATATGTTTTATCCATTTTATCCCTTTCTGAATTACCGGACAGGTTCTTTGGGTATGATCTCAGTCTGTTAAGACACCCCTTGTTGATATACTTAATATATTTTGTTTATTATTGAAAGTCTTTTTAAAATTTAATTATTTCCGATTTTTATGGTTCATTATTTCGATCATACATTGTGTAGCGTACTCTCTCCACTCAGATGAAGTTTTATTTTTTAAGCTATTAAGATGGTTTCTGTTACTTTGAATATCATCTTTATGCTTAATATAATCAGCACCATTTAAATTTGATTCCATACTGGACAGGTTTGTTTCCATTGCTTTTATCCATTCTTTCCCAAGCTCAACACATTTTTGATCATCTTTTTCATCACAAATTTGTTTAAAAAAATTAAAAATAACATCATCAGTATTTACTGAGGTATTCATTAACTATTGATTACAAGTACCAATCGACTCTGGACCACACGTTTGACCATTGGTCCAAGTAGCTCCAGTTAAATTAGCTCCATCAAAATTAGCATTGGTAATGTTAGATGATGTAAAATTAGCTTCCATCAAATTAGAGTTTTGAAAATTAGCTTCGATCAATGTTGCGCCCATAAAATCAACTCTGGTTAAGTTTGCTCCAGTAAAGTTAGTTTTTTCAAAATTCGCACCAATTGAAACAGATTCATAAAGATTAGCTCTTACAAAAGTAGATTCTGGAAAAGTACCAAATGATAGATTTGATGTCATCATAATGCTTTTATCAAAATTTACTTGAATAAAACTTGCAAAAGAAAGATTTGAATTTGGAAGATAACTTCCTTGTAAATCTTGAGAATCTGAAAATCTACAATTAGAATAATCTACACCTTCTGTTAAAGGATCGTCACATGCAGCATTTGAATTTGTAAAAAATAAAAAACTAAATAAAGCAAGTAAGATAATTTTTTTCATATAAAAAGTTAACAAATAAAATATGTCAAAACAATGAATGATTTAAATTTTAATAAAAAGTTTATATTCTTACTTTTTTGCCAGTTTTCGCACTTTTAGTTATTGCTGCAAAAATTTTGAGAGAAATTAAACCATCATTACCATTCACTTTTGGTTTAGCTTTTTTAGTAACTACATCAGCAAAATGGTTAATTTGATTTACTAATGTATTGTCATCTTTTTTGTTTTTATCTTCATTAACAAAAATCTTATTCCACCAGCTTCGTTCTTTTTTATAAAACCAATATTTAAGATTAGGAAACTGTAAAGAACCTTTTGTGCCTCCAATCATATATGCAGATTGGTTTGTAATTGGGTATGCAGGATTTTCTCCAGCGGTCAATTCATAACTCCAAGGTGCAACAATTGTATCTGACAAATTTAGTGTACAAAGTGCTCCTGAATTAAAGATCAAACTTATTGTAGCTGTATCTTCTACTTGAAATTTTCTAGTTATATTTGTTGTAAACGCTTGAACATATTTTATTGAACCCAATAAATAACAAATCATATCAATATCATGAACTAAATTGATGCCTAAAGGCCCACCACCTTTACTTACTCTCCATTTTTCTTTGTAATAGGTTCTGTGTTTATAAAGCCAACATAAAACATTTGCTGAAACTATATTTCCTAATTTTCCTTTATCAATTAAACCTTTTACCTTTGATACTATTGAGTTATGTCTTCTGTGATAACCTATTAATAATGGTGTTTTATTTTTATTTGCACTACTAATAATTTTTTTAGCTGAATTAATATTATCTGAAATAGGTTTTTCTAACAATACTGGAATTTTATTTTTTAAAAAACTTACTGTATGCTTTTCATGGAGTTGATTTGGAGTAGCAACAATCACTGCATCTAAATTTTTTGAATTTAACAGTTCACCTGTATTTGAATACAATGGAATCTTGTATTTTTTAGATAAATTTTTAGCGTTATCACCAATCTCTACTATCGAATGAAGATTTGCTTTCTTTGATTTTTGAATAGCTTTTATATGTTGTAAACCCATTAGTCCTGTTCCAACAATTGATATGTTTATTTTTTTTTTCATTTTATGAGATTTTTATCTTTGTAAAGTACTTATAAAGTTTTTTGGGTTTAATTAGAGTACTTGGAAAATTTTTGTTATTTGGTGCATCTGGATAGTGTTGAGTTTCTAAACAAACACCCTGGTAAGGATAAAGTTTGTTTTTAAATCGCAAACCCTGACTAGTATAAAGCTGTATCCCAGGAAGATTTGAATAAAAATCTAATTGAATATTAGTTTTTTTATTTTTTAATGAGGCTAAATAATTTTTGGAATTTTTTTTAACACAAAATGTTAAATCAAATCCTAATGCATTTATTTTATTTAGTGTTATTTTTGTTTTTTTATTTTTGATAATATTTATTTTTTCTCCAATATTTTTAAACTTATTAAAATCATTAATAGTATTTTTAACTTTTTCAAATTTACCAGTTGGGATCAATTTATTGTTCACCTCAAGATATTTTTCAGAATTAATTTTTAACTCATGATTAAAAATTGTTTCTTTTTTATTTTTATTTAAATTCCAATAACTGTGATTTGTTAAACTCACATGCGTTAATTTATTTGATTTGTATTGATATATGATAAATAAACTTTTATTCTTAATTTCAAATATACACTGTGAATTTAGATCTCCTGGAAAACCTTGATCTAGATTTTTAGATAATAATTGATAGATTATTTTAGCTTTTGAATGATGGTGTATTTTCCATTCCAACCTATCAAATCCTATTTTTCCTCCATGAAGTGTATTTCTTCCCTCATTGCCATCGAGTCTATAAATCTTTTTTTTAATCTTAAATCTTGAATTTGATATTCTTCCTGCGTACCGGCCACACGTAGCACCTACATAAAAATTTTTATTTCTATAATTTTTTTTAGAGCCAAGATTTAAGATTAAATTTATCTTCTTTTGCTTATCATAAACTTCATACAAACAAGCACCAATATTAATTGATTTAACTCTTAGATACTTATTTTCTATTATTGAGCTTTGTACTTTCACAAAGCTTATTACAACCAGCCTTTATCAACAATGTAAGATTGATTTGTGCATCCACCTGATTGTTCTGATGAAAAAAACAATACTGCTTGGGCAAGCTCATGGGGTAACAATCTCTCTTTTAAACATTGGTTTTTCATCAAGTCTTTTTCGGACTCCTCGTTTAACCAAAGATCAATTTGTCTTTGTGTTAAAACCCAGCCTGGTACTACTGAGTTAACCCTAATGTTAAATTCACCTAAATCTCTCGCAAATGATCTTGTCAAACCAACTACTCCAGATTTTGCAGCTGTATAAGCTGCCATACCACCTTGTCCAACCATCCAAGAAGAAGATCCTATATTGACAATTACACCACCCTTATTTTCAATCATTGATTTTTTAACTGACTGAACTGTGAAAAAATAATGTCTTAGGTTTACATTCATTCTTTCGTTCCAATATTCTTCTGTAACATCATCAATTTTGTGTCTTGTGTCGTTAGCAGCATTGTTGATTAAGATATCAATTGGGCCTTTTTGATCTATTATGTCTGCTATTGTCTTTTGAAGTTGTTTTATATTTAACAAATCACATTCAATAAAAGTTGGTATTGAATATTTTTTATTTTTGATATCTTCAATTAATTTTTCAGCCTCTGACACTTTAATATCTATAAAATAAACCTCAGAACCTTGTTCACAAAAATGTTCAACAATTGAAGCTCCAATTCCTGATCCTCCACCTGTAATAAATACTCTTTTATTTTCTAGATCATAATATTTTACTTTCATTTTCCTAATCCTCCGCCTGTTATAAATGCTCTTATATTTTTAAAATCTTAATGTTTACAAATTCTATTAGCTTAATATTTTCTATTCTGTTTATTTTATTATTAATATTTATAGAGAATTTAAATTAAAAATATAGATTTTATTTAGCTTTATAACCTAAACCAATATTATTTGTTTTTTTGCTCGCATCCATAATTTTTGGATATTCATAATTTAACCCTAAAAGCTGTCGCACTTTTGGACTTGAATTATTTTTAAAGTCTTCAGATAAATAAGTGACTAAATCCTCTACTGGCTTTATATATTTAGGAAGAAACTCTATCAATAATGCTGCTCTTTGGTGATTTGATTTATTTGGTGATGCTCCATGCCAACAGTTACCATTAAAAAAAACTAAATCTCCAGGATTAGCAATCATTTGTTGTTTATTTGAAAAATCGTCATTTTCATTTGGATAATGTAATTTCTTTTGCGATCCTGGTATGTATGCAGTTGCTCCTGATTGTTCTGAACAAATATCTAGAGGAATGGTAGCCTGACAGTTTTGTGCGAATGAGCTATTAAGACCCATAGGAAAAGTTTCACTATTATAAAAATCCCAATACGGATAATCTATATGAAGTTCCTGTCCTATTGACCCTGGTAACAATCTACTTGCGCAGTAAGAACCACAAAAAAATTCTGAACCTAAAAGTTTAGACATTAAGCTAAAAATAATGTCATTTGTAATTAACTTACTAAATACCTCTCCTTTACCAAATAAATTCCATATCCTTTGCTGAAGTTTAATCTTATCAGATGCTTCAGCCTCAGCATTAAAGTGAGTTTCTTTTTGTTCCTGTGTATCAGCAAAATGATTAACAATCTCTCTTGCTTCTTTGATATCATTTAAATTGTATGCATTTTCAATAACTATAACTCCGGTTTCATGCATTAATTCATTTATTGCTTCAGTAATATTAAAACCTTCTCTTGAGAATTTACGCATACATAAATCTTAAGTGAAAAAAAATTAAAAAAAAATAAAAAAATTATTACTCTAATTCTTGAGCAAGATCACCAATTTTTGCACCACCTGACATCAATCTTTTTACATCTTCACCACCAAGTTCTGAAGATAATCCTGAACCGATCACTTCTCCTAAACTTAAAAAAGTATATCTATCAGCTATAAGGCGTGCATGAATTTCATTGTGTGTTATAAGTATAATTGCAATATTTCCAAGCCTTTGAACTTTTTTTATTGTTTTTAAAACTTCCATTTGCTGCTTTTGACCTAATGCTGATGTAGGTTCATCTAATATTAATATCTTTGCACCAAAGTAAATTGCTCTTGCAATAGCCAAAGTTTGTCTTTGTCCACCTGACATTGTTCCAACAGGTTGGTTGGGGTTTGAAATATTAATTCCAATTTTAGACATTTCTTCTGTTGTTATTTTGTCCATTTCATCCATTTGCATCAAGCCAAATGGGCCAGGTCCTTTTTTTATTTCACGTCCAAGAAAAAAATTTCTTGTTACTGAAGTTAAAGCATTGAGTGCTAAATCTTGATAAACTGTACCAATTCCCGCATCAGATGCTTGTCGCGGTGTAGAAAAATTAACAGTTTCTCCATCAACTTTTATTTCTCCACTTGTCATTAGATGAACTCCAGATAACACTTTGATCAAAGTTGACTTTCCAGCTCCATTATCACCTAAAAGAGCATGAACTTCTCCTGGATAGACATCTAATGAAACACCATTTAAAGCAGTAAATGTTCCAAATTTTTTTACTACATTTTTTAGTTCAATTAATGGTTTTTTATCCATTAGATATTTCCCATAATTCGTTTCCTAATATTCTCATTTGTAAGAGCAGCAGTAACAAGAACAGCTCCAAGGAAGACCCTATAGAATGATCCGTCAATTCCTGGAATATAAAAGAAAGCTTCTTTTGCTATTCCAAAAATAATTGTGCCAAGAATAATTCCACCTATTGTTCCGAAACCTCCTGTTAGCACGACACCACCAATAACCGCTGCAGCAATTGCTTCTAATTCTTTTAAATTACCTTTAGCTGTATCCGCAGTATTAACTTCAAACACTTGACATGCTGCAAACATAGTTGCGCAGAATGCAGTATTCACAAATAATGAAATCTTAACTTTGTTTGTTGGCACACCATTAGCCTTTGCAGCACTAAGATTTCCTCCAGTTGAGTAAATCCAGTTACCTGCTTGAGTTTTGCTCAAAATAAAATAAAAAATTAGAGCGATAAGTAACCAAATCATTAAACAAGAATACATTCCTTTAGCAAAAATGTTCCCATAGTTATTTACATTCCAATCTGCTGTAAAATACAACCAGTTAAAAATTGGTTCCATTATATCACCTCCAAAAAAGTTAGCGACTGGTCTTGCAGTATAAATTGTGTCAATATAAGCTTTTGCTATATCAATATCTGTAACTGCTTTTGCTGCAACTTCAGGAACATTTACTCCAGCTTCTATTTTTTTTGTCAAAATTTCCACCATTGAATCATTGCCAGATTTTTTTGCTCCAGCTAAAGATTTTTCTAAAGTTGCAATCATTTTTTCTGAATTTGAGGCAGTTTTAAAAGCTGCAACTTTTTCGTTAATATATGTTAATTTTTCGGTTAATTTTGCTACCGTGCTTGCCGGCACAGTGCTAAGAATTTCTAATAATTGGTCATTTGGTAAATTTTTAGCCGCATCTCTTTCCATTTCTCCATGACCTGGTACATTTATTATGTTTTTAATATCTGGTAAATCTGTAACGGTTGTTGAGCCAGCAGTTTGATCAGGAGCTCTGTTAAATGCTCTATAAGATACTTCTGTTAAACCCCTTAAAAAGAAAAGTCCACCTAGTGTTACAATGAAAGAAGCTATACCACTTTTAACTATTATCCATCCCTGAATCCATCCAAAAGATAGAGTCATGCATAAAGTAATTAATATTGCTAGTAGTGGAGAGACATCTCTTATTTCAAATAACCTTAATCCTTCAAAATGAAAACCTCCTTCAAAAGATATGTAAGGAATAACAACAGCAAAACCCCATTTTAGTATCATTGCCATACAACCGCCAGCAAAACCGATCATTGAACCAACGGAAAGATCAAATTCTCCTGCTATAATTAACATTCCAGCAGCAAGCGCTACGATTCCTAATTGAGCTATTACCCTAAAATTATTTCTAATTCCTAATGCATTAAATCCTTCTCCAGAAAAAGGGTTAAAAGAAAATTGTCCTTCTGGAATTGAAAAGTACCCTAACAAACAAAAAAGCAATAGCATCACCCCAAAAGGTCCAATCTCTGGACGAGAGGTAAAGGCAGAATACCATTTTTTTTCACCCTGTCGGTCTGACTCTTGTCTTGGTTTGTTTGTTGTTGGTGTGTTCATTTAAAAAAAAAGATTCGTTAATTTAAAAAAAAAGGGCCGATTTCGCAATCGACCCTTTAAATTATATTAAATTATCTGTCAATTCCTGCAAGAGCAGCAACTGAAGAAGCGTTAGACTTGTCAACGAAGCCAGGTCCTGATGGGATGTTAGCTCCTGGAAGAAGTCCAGCACTGTTGTTGTACAAGTGCAATACGATGATTGGCACATAACCTTGTAATCTTTGTTGTTGATCGATAGTGAAAGAAACTCTTCCAGATCCGATTAAGTCCATAACTGCAGGACTCAAGTCGAAGCAAGAGTGGTGTACTGTCATACCAAGATCAACTAAAGCTTTGTCAACAGCTTCACATACGTGTGGTCCTACTGAAAGGATCGCATTGATATCACTGTTAGCTTGTAAAGCAGCAGTAGCTCTAGTTTGAATAGTTGCAGGGTCAGATGTAGTATCAGTCATTTGCATTGGAACTGCAGAACCGTAACCTTCACATCTGTCTACAAGAGCTGTATTGTATGCTTCTTGAATCATACATAATGCTTTAGTAGCACCTTCAGCTTTTGCTCTTTCACCAGCTTTTTGTCCAGCAAGTAATTCAGGCTGACCAACGTGCATTAAAGCACCTAGGCTAGCAGACGACTCTAAACCAGAGTTCATTGTAATTACCGGAACACCAGCAGCAACAGCAGCTTTAATAGCTGGGCCTAATGCATCTGGATCTGGTAAAGAAATTACCATTCCATCTGGTTGAGTAGCTGCAGCAGCTTGAATTGAGCTTGCCATATCAGCCATATCAGCAGAAGGGTTGTAGATGTATTCAAAGTCAGCACCGATTGCTCTAGCTGCATCTTCACCACCTTTTTGAACTACTGGCCAAAAAGGATCTTTACCTTCACCATGAGTAATCATGACGTATCTTTCAGCGAACGCAGAAGTTGCAAATAATGCAAGAGCTGCAATCGAAAGTATAAGTTTTTTCATTATTTCCCTCTTATTAGTTAGTTAATTTAATATATATATTAATTATTAAGTCGGGATTTAAACACATTCAAACATAAGTAGTAAAGTAAAAAATAAAATTACTCAAAATTTATATATAATATCTATATCTAATTTATTTTGTTAAAATTAAAATAAATTCAACTCTTGGTTGATATTAATTTTTAATAATTTTTTTTATATTTTTCATCCTTTTAAGAAAAATTAAACTTTTTTTTATTAAATTATGAATAGAATTTTCTAATATGTTGTGCTTCTTCCTAATCTTGCAGCACCTCTAACACCACTAGCATCTCCATATCTAGGTTTTAAAAAAACACCTTCATATTCTCTTCCAATAACAAATTTTCTAACTAACGAGTCTATTTCATTTAAAAAATCAATTTCGTTTGAAACTCCTCCTCCAAATATAAAAGCATCAGGATCTAAAATATTTATAATACTTGAAAGAGACATTGCCAAATTTACTTTAAAATCATCTATAAATCTTTCGGCATCTAAATCATGTTTTCTATTCAATTCAAAAATTTCATTTGTTTTTAAATTTTTTCCATAAAGTTTCTTAAATCTTTTTGCTAAACTTAAACCAGATAAAAAACTTTCTATCTCTGCCTCCCTAGCATTACTTGAGTCGAAGTTTTCTTTCTTAGCTGCAAAATATGGAATTTGGTTGTGTCCCCATTCACCTGCAACTCCATTCGAGCCAGTAATAATTTTTTTGTCTATTACTAAACCACCTCCAACTCCTGAACCTAATATAATTCCATAAACAATTTTGTAATGTTTACCTGATCCATCTATAGCTTCTGATAGAGCAAAACAGTTTGCATCATTTTCACAAAATACCTCTTTTCCGAGTGCTTTACGTAGATCACTTTGAAATGGCTTTTTTTCTAACCAATTTAAATTTGGTGCATTTTTTACTAACCCTGTTTGAGGAGAATGAACTCCTGGATGACAAACTCCAATTGGAAGTTCTTGTTTAAACTCTTTTTCTAATTGTTTATGGATATCTCTTATAGCAGTTATAATTTGAGTATACTCCTTTGGACACGATATTCTTGATCTGTGTTTTTCGTTTCCATTTACTTCAAGAACAACGCTCTCTATTTTGGTTGCACCAACATCAATTCCTATTTGCATAACTAATATGTGGCTCTTCCACCACTTAAATCAAAAACTGCTGCAGTTGAAAATGAATTTTCTTCACTGGCTAACCAAGTTACTAATGACGCTAATTCTTCAACTTTTGCAAATTTGTTTCTGGGAATTTTTGATAACATATAATTTATATGTTCTTCTGTCATTTGATCAAATATTCTGGTCTTAGCTGCTGCTGGTGTTACACAATTTACAGCTATATTTTTTTGTGCAAGCTCTTTACCTAGAGATTTAGTTAAACCTATAACACCTGCCTTAGATGTACTGTAAGCGCTTGCGTTTGGGTTTCCTTCTTTACCTGCAATAGACGCAATATTAACAATTCTTCCGTAATCATTCTTAGACATAAATGGAACAACTGCTTTGCAACAGTAAAAAACTGCATTTAAGTTTAAGTTAATTACCTTATTCCACTCTTCTATTGGATATTCTGCAACTGTAGTGTTCATTCCAGCTACACCCGCATTGTTAATAAAGATATCAATCTTACCATGTGATTTTTCAACTTCAGATAATTTTGAATTTATTGCATCATAATTGCTAACATCAACTATTTGATAAGTTAAGTTTTCTGAATTTACTTTTTCTAAAGATTTTTTGGCTTCACTTTCGTCTATATCCCAAATTACTACTTTAGCTCCAGACTCAATAAATCTTTCAGTGATAGCTAAACCAAATCCTTGAGCTCCACCTGTTACAATTGCTACTCTGTTTTTTAAATCATATTTAATCATCTTTATTTTTTAAATTTTTTTGATCTTATTAAAGGAAAAGCTAAGGCAATTAAAGACAAAATAAAGAACGTTAAAGCTATTGGTCTTGTGAAAAACATTAACCAATTTCCATCAAATATAACCAGAGATTGTCTTAAAGTACCCTCAACTAACTCACCTAAAATCAATCCAATGATAACTGGTACAACTGAGAAACCATATCTTCTCATAAAGAAACCTAGAACACCAAAAAATAACATTATCCATACATCAATTATAGATTGGTTTAGTGAATAGGTTCCACAAACTGAAACTGCAAAAATCATTGGCCATAAAATTTTATTTGGCACTAGTGTTATTCTTGCAAAAATTTTTGCTCCAAAGAAACCAAATATAAAAAACAAAACATTAGCAATTAACATTGCTCCAAAGATTCCATATAAAAAATCGGGTTGTTCTCTAAATAAATCAGGACCAGGTCTTACACCATGTATAATTAATCCAGTTAGGATAACAGCAGTTGTTGCACTCCCAGGAATTCCAAGCGCAAGTGTTGGAACCATTGCACCTCCTGTTGCTGCATTATTTGCTGCTTCTGCACCCGCAATACCTTCTATAGAACCTTTTCCAAACTCTTCGGGTTTTTTTGAAAATCTTTTTGCTTCTGAATATCCAATTAAAGATGCAACTGTTCCACCTTCAGCAGGTAACACTCCAATAAACGAACCTATACCGCTGGATCTTAAAATTGTTTTCCAGGTTTGTTTATAATCATCTTTACTTGGAAGTTTTATTGCTTTTAAAGCTATTCTATTAAATACTTGGTTAATTAAAGTTGATTGAGTTAACATCTCGCTCATAGCAAATAACCCAACTACTACCGGTATAAAACCAATCCCTTCAGTTAATTCATTAATTCCAAAAGTAAACCGATCAATTGAAGTCATAAAATCTTTACCAACAGTTGAAATTAAAATTCCAAATGCGCCTGCAATTAAATTCTTAATTGGACTTCCCTCTCCTATTGATGCAAGCATCGTTAAACCAAAAATAGCTAATGCAAAATATTCTGGTTGACCAAATTCATATGCAAGTTGAGCCAGAATAGGTGCGAAAAAGACAAGAATAATAACACTAAAAATACCCCCAACTGTACTAGAAACAGTTGCCATTCCTAAAGCCCTTCCAGCCTCCCCCTTTTGTGCTAAAGGATACCCGTCTAAACAAGTTGCGGCAGCAGCTGGGGTTCCAGGTGTATTAATTAAAACTGCAGTTATTGCACCTCCATAAGTCCCTGCACAATAAATAGAGGTTAACAATACAATTGCTGATAATGGATCTAGTGTCATTGTAAAAGGTAAAATCAATGCTCCACCAGTTGTTGGTCCTAAACCAGGTAGAACACCTAATATTAAACCAAACAAAGTTCCAAAAAATAAAACCAACAATAGCTTTGAGCTAAACAAAGGAGCCATCATTAATAATAAATTGTCCATCTAGCTATAATAAATATTAGTTATAATTCCAGGTGGAAATCTTAAACCTAAAATTGTTTCAAAAAAAACAAAGACAATCACAGGAAAAATTATCCCAACAAGTAATAAATAAAATATTCTTTTTTCTCCCCAATAATAGGAAACAAAAATAGATAAAGCTGAAATTGCTAAAAAGAAATCTAAAGTTTTTGAAATCACCACAAAAATAAAAAAACTTAAAATTGTTAAATAAAATGATTTAGGTAATTTTTTTTCAATTTTCCAAGGATTTTTGATTGCTAAATAATAAATTAGTAAACTCATTACTATTATTAAAATCAAAAGTGCCTTTGGAAATGTTGCTGGTTGAATTCCTCTATTTAAAATAGGAGGAACAATATCAAATGTAAAAGTAGTGATTAATAACGCTACAGAAGTTAAAATAATAACCAAACAAACTTTAAACTCGTCTCTAACAAAAAAGGGCAAACTTTTGTTTGCCCTTTTTTGTTTTTGTACATTCTTCATATCTAAATGTACTTTTGATTAGATTAGTTTATGTAACCTAATGCTTTAAGCTGAGCAGTCATTTCTGTAAGCATTTCTTCCATTTGCTTACCCCACTCGTCAGCACCAACTACACTAGTGTCATCAAGACCAATTTCAGTTAAGAAATTTTTGTAATAGTTGTGGCTCATAGCTTTCATCATTCCAGCTTCTAATTGTTTTACTCTGTCTGCTGGAGCACCTTTTTTAGTTACGAAACCTCTAACAGTAGATAAAGAAACAGGTATACCTAATTCCTTTGCTGTTGGAGAATCTCCAATTTTTGCCATTCTATTATTTGCTAATACAACTGATACACAAAGTTTACCTTCATTAATTTCAGTTAGTGCTTCACCTAAGTTTAAAACACCTACATCAATATCTCCTTTGATAAGGTTAGTTTTAATTGGCGCAACACCTTTGTAAGCAACGATTGTTGGATCTTTTAATCCACCTTTTTTTGTAAATGCAATTGCACTAACATCGTCAATACCACCAGTATGAGTAGTTCCATATTTTAGTGATTTTGATTTTTGAGTACTAATAAATTTTTTAGCATCTTTAATATCGTTTTTACAATTTACAACAAATAACTGAGGGTCATCCGTTCCTCTAGCAAGTGGTTGCATATCACTTAACTTAACTTTAGTTTTTCCTAAAGCCATGGAAACAGCATGACCTGTTGTCCAAGTTAAAGTGTGATTTCCATCAGCTGGTAAAGACATCATATAATCCATAGATGCGGCCCCACCACCACCTTTTTTGTTTACTAATTGCATGTCTTGCTTAAGGACTCTTCTTGCTCTTAATAACATCATTCTAGTAGTAACGTCAGTTCCACCACCAAAACCAGCGTGTGTAATTGCTTGTATTGGGTGACCATCAGCTTTAGCTGATGTGATCATTAATGGAAGAGCTACAACAAAAAATTCAGTTACTAGAAAAGCAGCTGCTAAAAATAGTTTAAAGCTTTTTTTCATTATTTCCCTCTTAAGTTAATTTATATATAATAATTTAAACATAATCTGCTACAAGACGTAAAGAAAAAAATGACTGAAAATAAATCTAACATAGCTCTTCTACTTGGTGATCCAGCTGGAATTGGACCAGAATTAATTTCAAAACTTTTAAATGATGAAATGACAAAAAAAGCAAACATCGTCATAATCGGTGAGAAACAAGTTTTTGAAAGCGGAAATAGTATTACAGGAATTTCACATAATATAGATGTTGTAGAAAATTTTGATGATGTAAATTTTGATAAAGCAAATAGATATTTGTTAGATATTTCTAAAGGTAAGAATCATAAATATAAATTAGCGGAACCATCAAAAGAGTCTGGTGAAAGTGTATTAGAAGCTTTAGATTTAGCCTTAACTCTAGCTAAAGAAAAAAAAATAGATGCAATTAATTTTGCACCAATGAATAAAACAAGTTTAAAACTTGGGGGAAATAAACATTCAGATGAATTACAGTTAATGGCTGAAAAACTTGAAGTAAATAGTTTTTGTTGCGAATTTAATGTTATAGATAATTTTTGGACAGCAAGAGTAACATCTCATATTCCAATAAAAGAAGTTGCTCAACATATTACTAAAGATAATATCATTAAACCTATAAAATTAATTAATGAGGTTATGGAGTTGAATGGTGTAAAAAATCCTAGAATTGCCATTCAAGCTCTGAATCCACACGCAGAGTTTGGGACAGAGGAAAAAGATGAGATCATTCCTGCGATTGAAGAGGCAAAAAAACTTGGCTACAATGTTGATGGTCCATTGCCATGCGATACATCTTTTGTTGTAGCTTATAAAAATAAAAACCATGATTGTATGGTTGGTATGTATCATGATGCACTTCAATCTGGACTTAAGGCGTTTGGCTTTGATAGAGGAGTAACAGTTCAAGGCGGATTGACTGTACCAGTAACTACTACTGCTCATGGATCAGCATTTGCTATCGCTGGAAAAAATGAGGCTAATCTAGCTCCAATCTTAAACTCTTTTAAGATTGCTTTATCAATGTCTCAAAATAAGAAAAACTAAATTAATCCTGCGTCAACTGTAAAGTTTTGTTTTGTACATCCTGATGAAACATCAGACGCTAAGAATAAAACCATTTTTGAAACATCTTCAGGTAATAATTGTTTTTTTAAAGCCTGATTTTTTAATATTTCTTTTTTAAATTTTGGATTAAGCCACAATTTGGATTGTCTAGCTGTTGCGATTGAACCAGGTGCAATTGAATTAATTCTTATATTATGTTTTCCTAAATCTCTTGCTAAAGATCTTGTTAATCCATGAATTCCTGCTTTTGCAATACTGTATGCTGGAAACATTACTGCTCCTCTAACCCAACTGACAGACCCTAAATTTATTATTGATCCACCTTTGTTTTTTATCATGCTTTTTTTAACTGATTGTATTGCAAACAAATAATGCTTTAAATTAATCGCCATTCTATCATCCCAATATTTTTCTGTAATTTTCTCTAAACTATGCCTTTGGTCGTTAGAAGCGTTGTTTACTAAAATATCAATAGGACCCTGTTTTTTGATTATGTTTAAAATTGATAATTTATATTTTTTTATATTTTTAATGTCACATTCCACAAAATTTGGAATTTTAAATTTTTTCTTTTTGATCTTATTAATAGTTTTTTTTGCCTCTTTTTTATCAATATCGAAAAAATACACTTCCACTCCTTGCTCACAGAGATGTTCAACAATTGAAGAACCAATCCCAGAGGCTCCTCCTGAAATTAAAGCTCTTTTATTTTTAAGATCAAAATATTCAGTTTTCATTTTTAAAAAAAATATTAATAACTCTTTATATATTCCAAAGATGGCATTGAAGCTGCTGCGCCTTGTTTAGTGGTTGAAATTGCTGCAACTTGATTTGCAAAAGTGAGTACTTCTTTAATTTGTAAATCTTTTGATAACCCTACAGCTAATGCAGCATTGAAAGCATCACCTGCGCCTGTAGTATCAAGTACTGGGTCTTTAAGTTCAAATGCTTCTACGAAAAAATTTTCTTTTTTATTTGCAAAATAACATCCTCTTTCTCCTAATGTTATAATAATGTTTTTAATACCTTTTTTTAAAAATTCCTCTGAAGCATTTTTGATATCTTTTTCTGTTTCAATTTTTTTATTTAAATAAAATTCTGCTTCAGTTTCATTAGGTGTAAAAAAATCTATTAATTTAAAATCATTATCTTTAATTTTGCATGCTGGTGCTGGATTTAATATTGTGGCTAATCCTTTTTCTTTAGCTTTTTTTAATGCATAGCTAGTAACCTCATAAGGTGTTTCTAGTTGTGTTAAAAATATTTCTGCTTTTGCAATAAAATTTAAATTTTTTTCAATATCATCATGGGTAATAGTTCCAGCAGCACCAGGTATTATATTTATTGCATTCTCACCTGTTTTTTCATTTACCATTATTCCTGCAACTCCAGTTGAGTGATTTTCATCTTGAATTATACAAGCAGTGTCTATGCCCAATTCTTTATATAAAGTTAAAGCCATCTCACCATTTTTGTCTTTGCCAATTTTTGTAATAAAATTTACGCTTCCATTGAGTTTAGCTGCTGCAATTGCTTGGTTTGACCCTTTTCCACCTGGTCCAATAATATGTTGCGAACCTAGAATAGTTTGTCCTTTTTCAGGGATAGCGTTAGAAATGAAGCAAAGATCTGCAACAAATACACCAAAAACTGAAATGGTTTTCATTTTTTAAGTCCAAACGTTTCCGTCAGGCAAAATGACTCCTTTGGTAAGTATAAAACAGCCAAACGGTCTTGCGTCTGTTGTAGTAACAATGCAATAAGCTTTTTTAGCCTCTTGATAAAATTCTTGTCTTGAAATTGATCCCACATTCCAATTTTCTCCTGAGATTTTTTTTACAACTTCAATAAATTCTTTATGTGTTTCAGTTAACTCCTCAGGTTTATCATCTACTTCCATTCTTAAAGCTGGAGATCCTCCTTTTGAATTAATAAAACTATCTAGTGGAAAAACTGAAAGTATGGCAGAGGCTGCTTCTTTTATGCCAACTCCGTCTAATCTTATTACTTTTTCATTTGTAGTATATGCTGGAAAATTAGCATCAGCTAATATCAGTTTTTCTCCATGACCCATAGATCTTAGATGAAAAAGTAAATCTGGGCTTAATACTGGATCAATTTTAATAAGCATGGATTATTATATTACATAAAAAAAAGGGTGGAATTAAATTCCACCCTTTTTTTTAAATTATATACCTATCGATTATTTAAAATCGTTGGCGTTTTCTTTTGTTACTAATTGTGTTCCTGTATCAATGTTTGGATCAATACTTCCACCATTAGCTAACTCTAGAGCATATTTTACTCCATATGCACCCATGTTGTAAGAAAACTGAGCAATTGTTGCTGTCATCTCTCCTTTTAAGATACTTGTAGCTGCATCTGGAGTAGCATCAAATCCTACTACAACAACATCATTCATGTCCGCATCTTTAAGAGCCTGCATAGCGCCTAAGCCCATATTATCATTTGAAGCAAATATTGCTTTAATATTTGGATTTTTTAAAATAATCGACTCAGTAACGGATCTACCTTTCGCAGTGTCCCACTCAGCAGTTTGAGTTGCAACAATGTTCAATCCACAATTTTTAAAACCTTTTATTGCACCATCTCTTCTTAACAACGCTGTAGATTGTGACTCAATACCAGTTAAAATTGCAACATCTGAACCTTTAGGAGTTTTATCACAAATAAATTTTGCAGCTAACTCTGCACCATTCATGTTGTTTGTTCCAATAAAAGTTACTCCTTCATTTATTCCTTTTGTATCAACAAATACTACTGGAACTCCACTCTTGATCGCATCATCAACGATCGGAGCAAAAGCATTTGGATCTCCTGGTGCAAGTGCTAAAGCATCAACACCTTTTGCCAGTTGGTCCTCTACTTGATTTATCTGTGCCTGAACATCTCCTTCTTGTGGAGGTGCAATTAAAATTAATTTAACACCTAGTTTTTTAGCTTCCTCTTCAGCACCTTTTGTTACAGATGCCCAAAAAGGATTTCCTGATCCAGGACCTTTAATACTGAATAGAATTTTTTTACCATGTCCATCAGCAAAAGAGACTGAACCTATACTGATCGATAAAAAAATTGCTGTAAAAAAAACAACAATTTTTCTTGTTAAGTTTTTCATTTATTTCCCCTATTGTTATTTAAAGTTAAATTAAATAAAAAAATTCAGAAGAGTTCAACTATTTATAAGTATGCTAAGACAATTTTGAATACAACCAAGGCGTGTAAATATATATAATTTATTTTCTAGTTCCCAAATCTCTTCTTAATACGTCTACATAAACTGCAAGAACTATTATGGATCCTATCAAAACTTGCTGCCAAAAAGAACTAACATCCATCAAATTGAGACCATTTCTCAGAATTCCCATTATCATTACACCTGCAAATACTCCTAGGACTGTACCTCTTCCACCAAAAAAACTTGCTCCTCCGATTATACATGCTGCGATCGCATCAAGTTCAGATTGAAGTCCAGCGTTGGGATAACCTGAGTCAGTTCTGCCTGCTAAAATTAAAGCACCAATACCTGATAGAAATCCACATAGTGAGTAAACTATAACTAAAATTTTGTTAACATTTATTCCAGATGCTCTAGCAGCATTTGGATTTCCTCCGATTGCATAAATCCATTTTCCGGTTTTGCTATGATTTAAAAAAATCCAAAAAATTATATATACAATAGCAATTAATACTAAACTTACTGGAAGGTATTGCGATTTTTCTAATCCTAACCATTGAAGATCAATTCTTCCATGACCGAGGTACCTAACTTCATCTGTAAAACCACTTATTGGGGTTCCACCAGAAATTAAGTTTCCAGTTCCTCTAAATATATAAAGAGTACCTAAAGTCATTATAAAAGGATGCGGCATGCGAAGTAAGGTGATACCTAGGCCATTAAATAGACCACATAAAAACCCTGCAATCAAAGGTGTAATAACTACAATGTACCAAGGTGCTCCAGCTTTAGCAACAACAGCCAATATCATTAATGATAACATCATGATTGAACCAACCGAAAGATCTATCCCAGCAGTCACAATTACCATAAATACTCCCAAGGCTAACATTGACTGCCAAGATATTTGTTTAAAAACGTTAGTTACATTTCTCCAAGATAAAAAAACATCTGGTTGCAAAATGTGCATAACCAAAATCATAATTACTAATAAAAGAAGAATTCCATATTTTTCTAAATATGGCATTAGTTTCAAATGAAGACTTACAATTTTTTTATCTTTATCTTCCATATTTATTTTTTTCCCATAATCCAACCAATCACTTCATCTCTAGATGTACTTGATAGGTTGGCTTCTGCAAAATTAGTTCCTTGAAATAAAGCCATCACTCTGTCACATACTGTAAATATATCATCCATTCTATGACTTATAACAATCACTCCAACACCTGTTTTTTTTAAACTATTAATAAGATCTAAAACTTTACCCACTTCTTTGATTGCTAATGCTGCAGTCGGTTCATCCATAATTACTACTTTAGCATTAAAGGCTGTTGATCGTGCGATTGCCACAGCTTGTCTTTGACCACCTGAAAGTTCCTCTACTTTTTGATCGGCACTTTTAACATTAATTTTTAACTTATCTAAATGAGCATTAGTTAACTCTTTAATTTTATTAAAATCTAATAGTTTTAAAAATCCTAAATTTTTTGTTGGCTCTCTTCCTAAAAAAATATTTTCACCAATAGGTAAATTACCTGCTAGAGCAAGATCTTGATAAACCATTTCTAAACCTAAATTTTGAGAGTCTCTTGGACTTTCTAATATTTCTTCTTTGCCTTGGAAAAATAAGGAACCTGCGCTTGGTTTATAAAGTCCCGACAAAACTTTCATTAAAGTTGATTTTCCTGCTCCGTTATCTCCTACTACACCCAAACATTCTCCAGCATGAACCTTTAAGTTAACATTTTCTAATGCAGTAATAGTTCCAAAATATTTTGTTATCCCCTTAGCTTCTAAGAGTGGATTAGTAGTTGCCGACATAATTCATAAAATTATTAAAAAATCAATTAATTGCAACTGGTTTTGAGGCCAATAATCGTACTGTTTTCAATTCAGCTTTTTTGCAAAATTTTGGTTTTAAATTTTTTGAAATTAGATGCATGTCCTTTAAAACAATATCCCCCATACTATAAAAGGCCTCTGTTAAAGCTCCTGCTCTATGCGCTGAAAACAAAATATTTTTGACTTTTCTAATTGGGTCATTTTTTCTCACTGGTTCCACAGGAAATACGTCAGTAGCTACATAAATATCTCCCTTTTTAACTCTATCGATTAAATCTTTAAAATTTACAACTGCTGCTCGACTCATCAATATGAATAGTGAGTTAGGTTTCATTTTGTTAATTAAATTTTTATTAACTAAATTTTTATTCTTAGTTGTTACAGCGGCTAAAACATAGATAATTTCACATGTTTTAAACATTTGATTTAAACCAACAGGTTTAAATCCGAAGCTTTTAATTTTATTCTTTGATAACCATGGGTCATAAACATTTATATCTTTAGTAAATGGAAGCAACATTGGATATAAAGATTTAGCTAAATCACCAAAACCCAGTAATCCAATTTTTTTTCCTGATAATAAAGATGCTTTTAAATTGCTTTCTAACCCATATTTTTCTTTACCTTTTACAAAATCAAAATGAGCATTATGAATATTCCTTAATAGAGAAAGTGTCATTCCTAATGCAATTTCAGCGACAGGATTTGAAAACACTGGGGAAGTTGCAATTACATGGATTCCTTTTTTAGCACAATAAACATAATCAACGTTATTCATAAAATTACTTTCAACATTGATTATTGCTTTCAATTTTTTTGCTTTTGACAGAATTTTTTTATCTAAGTCTGGCTGACCCATAATGAAAGTAGCCTTATCAATATAGTTTTCATAAAATTGTCTTTTTTTTTTATCAGGTGCTACTAAAACCTTATATTTTGTTTTTAATTCTATTAATTTTTTTTTCCTAAAAATCAGATCCAGTGTTCTTGGGAAAGGATCAGATATAACAATTGATTTTGACACTAAATTAAAATTTTTTTTACTTCTTCTTCGGTAAATTTTTTTGGTTTATCACATTTTGTTTGTATTTTTTGAGGAATTCCAGTATTTGCTGCCCTCATGGTTGACTCTATTATATCTAATACATGTAAAGATAAATCACCTGAACACCTGTGCTTTTTATTTTTCTGAATAGAATATAACATTTCAGATAAACCAACACTCCGATAGTTCGCATTTGTTGCAGCTTCATTTGATCTTCCACTAGAAGAAGTTATGTTTATTTTTCCTAAATGCATCTTATCTGTTTTATGTTCTCCCCATTTTCCACCCTCTGTAACAGAAATAAAAACAGAACCACCAAACATATTGGGATCTGGAACAATAATCGATCCCTTTGTGCCATAAAGCTCCATGTGATTTCTTTGATGATTAATTACATCAAAAGAAAGTGTTACTTGAATTATAGCACCGCTGTGAAATTGGATTGTTGCTAAGTATGTTGTAGGAGTTTCAACTTTAAATGATTTATTTTTTTTTGGACCCACTCCATAAATTCTTTTTTTAAAGGCAGTTAATGTTCTTCCTTGCACTTGTTTTGCTGGTCCAAGTAAATTTACTAAGGTTGTAAAAAAGTATGGTCCCATATCTATTACTGGACCTCCTTCTTTTTTATACCATGACTCAGGTTTTGGATGAAAAGACTCTACCCCTGGAAATGCAAAAATGGCATTACCTAATTTAATCTCTCCAATCAAATCAGAGTCAATTAATTCTCGAGCTTTTTGAATTCCTCCACCTAAAAATGTATCTGGAGCATTTCCAAGATAAAGTTTATTTTTTTTTGCTAGTGAGACAAGTTCTTTACCTTTTGCAAAATAAGTTGCTAATGGTTTTTCTGAATAAACATGTTTACCTGAAGTCAAAACTTTTTTTGAGACTGAATAATGAGATTGTGGAATTGTTAAGTTTAAAATAACTTCTATTTCATTGTCTTTTAAAATTTCCGAAACTGTTTTAGATTTAATATTGTATAATTTTGCACATTTATCGGCTGCTTTTTGATCAATATCTGCACATGCAATTATTTTAAAATTATTAAAATATTGTTGCCCCCTAAAGTATGTCTCAGCAATATGACCACAGCCTATAAGACCGACCTTAAAAATTTTATTCATAAAGGTTTATACGCCTTGTCTTTGTTTATCTTTTCCTTCTTTATAAAGTTTTAAAGCTTCTTCATTCTCTTTAGTGGTTGGAATTTCTAGTGTAGGGCTATCCCAAAAAGATGAACCTTCAACCCATTTGTAAGCATGAGTTTTAATTGAAATAACATAAGTCACATCAGATGCTTTTGCTCTCTTAAATGCAGCTTCAAGATCTGAAAGTGAAGTAACGTGTTCAGATTTTGCACCCATACTTTCCGCATGTTTTGCAAAATCTACATCAACTAAGCCAGGTGTATTAGAACTCTTCAATAAGTTGTTGTACTCTTTACCACCTTTAAATAATTGTAATCGATTAATAACTGCAAAGCCCCCGTTATCACAAACAATTATAATTAATTTATTTTTTGTGATAACTGAAGAATAAATGTCAGTATTATTTAATAGATAAGATCCATCTCCTACAAAAGAAATTACTTCTTTATCTGGATTTGCCATTTTGATTCCTAAAGCTCCAGAAATTTCATAACCCATACAACTAAAACCCCATTCTGTTTCATGAGTATTTAGTTCTCTTGGTCTCCAAACTTGAATTACCTCACCAACTAAACCTCCTGCAGCTGTAACTGCAATATCTGTAGGATCAGAATTTCTATAGATTGCACCAATTGCTTGGACATAACTTGGGACTTCCTGATTAGTTGGGGCACTCTCTTTATCTATATGTTCATTCCATGACTTAAGCTCAATTTGAGATTTTTTATTCCAATCTTCTCCTACTTTCCAATCACCTAAGGCTTGAGAAAGTTCAGTTAATGAAACTTTTGCATCTCCAACAACTGCTTGTGCTAAATGTTTATTAGCATCATATCTTGATACATTGATAGAAACTAATTTGAAATTTTCGTTTTCAAAATTTGCCCATGATCCTGTTGTAAAATCAGCAAGTTTTGTTCCAACTGCAATGGCAAGATCAGTTTCTTTAGCTAATGTATTTGTATTTTTTCCTCCCAGGCCTCCAATTTGACCTGCAAAATGAGAATGGTCTCGCTTCATTGTTGAGTAGCCCATTACAGTTTGTGTAACTGGGATGTTGTGTTTAATTGCAAACTGACTCAATTCTTCCATTGCATCTGAATAAAATACTCCACCTCCAGATATTATAATTGGATTTTTTGAAGATTTAATTTTATCAACTGCTTCTTTTATTTGAAATTCATCTGGTCTTGGTCTTCGTATTGTGTGAACTTTTTCTTGAAAAAATTCTACTGGATAATCAAAAGTTTGGCCTTGGATATCTTGACTCAATGAAATACAAGCAGGACCACAATCAGCAGGATCTAACATTGTCTGGACTGCTATTGGAAATGATTGAATTATTTGTTCAGGTCTAGTGATACGATCAAAATATCTCGTAACTGGTTTGAAAGCATCATTTGCAGTTGTGCTTGGGTTGTTAAATTGTTCAACTTGTTGCAGTACTGGATCTGGCATTCTATTTGCATAAGTATCACCAGGTAAAAATAAAATTGGTAATCTATTGCTCATAGCAACTGCTGCAGCTGTAACCATATTTGTTGCCCCAGGTCCAACAGATGATGTCGCTACAAAAATTTGTTGTCTTCTTTTTGCTCTCGCATAACCAATTCCTGTAAGAGCCATATTTTGCTCATGATGCCCTCTATATGTCGGAAGATCTTTTTGATTTTCCTCTAATGCTTGACCTAAGCAAGCTACATTTCCATGTCCAAAAATTCCAAAGACACCTGGAAATAAAGGTTCTTTTTTGCCATTAATTAATATTTTTTGAGCAATTAAATATTTAACTATTGCATGAGCACATGTGAGGGTAATTTTTTTCATAAATATGTTTATCTTTTAATATGTATAGTGTTTATATATAATTTTAATTATAAATTAAAAAACCTAATTAAGTAAACTTAAAAATAAATTCTATGTACGAAAAATTTGGACAATTCATTGATGGTAAATGGCAACAAGCTGAAAAAAAAGAAACTTATGATGTAATCAACCCTGCAACTGAAGAAGTGATTGGAAAAGCATCGAAAGCTTCATCTATTGAAGTGCAAAAAGCATTAAAGTCTGCAGAAAAAGGTTTAGAAGTTTGGAAAAACACTGCACCATGGCAAAGAGCTTATGTACTTAGAAAAATTGCAGACATGATGAGAGAAAAAAAAGATGTTATTGCAAAATGGTTAACCCTTGAAGTTGGAAAACCTCTAACTGAAGCGGTTGGTGAAGTGGGTGGTGGAGCTGATATTTTTGAGTGGAATGCTGAGGAAACAAAAAGAATTTATGGTCAAACACAACAAAGTAGATTTCCAGATACTAGAGTTCATGTTTATTATCAACCTGTAGGAGTTGTTGCAGCTTTGGTTCCATGGAATTTCCCAATAGTTTTAGCCTCAAGAAAAATTTCTACTGCTTTAGCAGCAGGATGTTCTGTAATTTGTAAACCTGATGTAATTACTCCTGGTGCTGTAATGGAATTAGTAAACATATGTAAAGAAGCTGGTGTACCAGATGGTGTTGTTAGTCTGTTGTCTGGTGATCCTGCTGAAATTTCAAATGAATTAATGGAGTCTGATATAATTAAAAAAGTTTCAGTTACTGGATCAACTAGAGTTGGTAAAATTATTTTAAAAAAAGCAGCTGATAAAGTTCAAAGAGTTACTATGGAGCTTAGCGGACACTCACCTTTTATTGTATGTGAAGATGTGGATATGAACAAAGTAGCTGATATTGCAATAACTGGTAAATTTAGAAATAACGGTCAAGTCTGTATTTCACCAAATAGATTTTATATCCAAGAAAACAGAAAAGATGAGTTTGTTGATGCTTTTATCGAGAGAGCAAAAAAATTAAAAATTGGTAATGGTATGGACAAAGGAGTTGATTTAGGACCTTTAACAACAGCTAAGAGATTAGAAGAAATAGAAAAACTGGTTGAAACTACCAAAAAAGAAGGAGCTAAAGTATTAATGGGTGGACAGAAACCTTCTGGTTTCAATAAAGGATATTATTATGAACCAACAGTTTTTGACGATGTAAAAGATAATTTTACAATTATGAAAGAAGAACCTTTTGGTCCACTAGTTCCAATTTTAACTTTTAAAACTTTTGATGAAGTAATTGAAAGAGCAAATGATAATGACTTAGGATTATGTAGTTATTTGTACACTAATTCTATGGACAAAGCTCATATTGGATCTGAAAAGCTAGAGTCTGGTTGTGTTGCAGTTAATACTGGTGTTGTTGCAATTGCTGAAGCACCTTTTGGAGGTATTAAACAAACTGGTTATGGTCGTGAAGGTGGTTCAGGAGCAATTAAAGACTATCTGAATGTGAAATATACTCACATGGGCTTAAAAATATAAATAATGCGAAAAAACAAAGTTAAAAAAATGATGAAAGACGGTAAGCCCGTAATCAATGGTTGGTGTGCAATTCCAAGTACAGCATCTGCTGAAGCAATGGCTCATCAAGGTTGGGACTCTCTAACTGTAGATATGCAACATGGTTTAGTAGATTACAGTAATGCACTACCAATGATGCAAACAATATCCACAACAGAAGTAACTCCTTTAGCAAGAGTAAATTGGAATGAACCTGGTCAAATAATGAAAATATTAGATGCTGGATGTTATGGAATTATATGCCCAATGGTAAGTAATAAAAAAGAAGCAGAAAATTTTGTCCAAGCATGTATGTATCCACCAGATGGGTACAGGAGTTTTGGACCTGTTAGAGGTTTAATTTATGGAGGACCTGATTATGCAGATCACGCTAATCAAGAAATACTAAAATTGGCAATGATAGAGACAAAAGAGTCATTGGAAAACCTTGATGAAATTATGTCTACACCAGGTGTTGATGGTATTTATATTGGACCAGCTGACCTAAGTTTAGCTATAGGTGAAAAACCTGGTTTTGATAGACCTGAGTCAACCAAAGCTTATTCAGAAATTTTAAGAATTTTAGAACATGCTAAAAAAAATAATATTTTTGCAGGAATTCATAATGGTACCACAGAATATGCAACCAAGATGATTGAAAAAGGTTTTAATTTTGTAACTATAGCGTCTGATTTAAGGGCTCTAAGTGCTGGTGCAAAAGCTACAGTTGATAAAATGAAAGGTTCTTTATCAAAAAAAGACGATAACGCGACTTACTAATCTAATTGATCTAAAAATTTCTCAAATTGTTTTTTTTCTAAATTTGATGATTCTTTTTTTCCTGGAAATTTACCAGTCATAGAGTCTTTTTTAAAAGCTCTAAGTGCTTTTACTCTTTCAATTTTAATTTCACCTCTTAGTCTTAATAAATTTCCATATGCTTTAGAATGTCGTGGAGGATTTTCAGTATCACCACAAATATCTTCCATAAATAAATACATTACATCAGCATTTTTTCCTGAACCTAATGAAACAGTAACGATATCTGTGCGCTTTGAAATTTCACCCATTACATTTTCAGGTATAACTTCACACTCTGCAGAAAAAGCACCTGCATCTTCTAATCTTTTAAACTTTTGAAATAGATCATATGCTTCATCTGCAGTTTTGCCCACTGCCCTCAAGCCACCAATCCAAGTAGATTTTCTTGGAACCAAACCTAAATGCCCCATAACTGGAACATCTTCCTTAGCTAACATTTCAACTATATCCATACTTCTAGGAGTCATAACTGCATCCGCACCATTCTCTAACGCTTTAAAAGCGCCACGCATGATATCATCTGCTGTTACAAACTCATTTAATACTAAAGCTGCTGTTAAGAATAAATTTCTTGAACCTTCTCTAACAGGAATTACATTTTTTGCGTTTGATATAATCATATCAAAGCCTGCCTTTTCAGCCGCATCCGCTTCTTCAACACTATTCGCTGTAACTTGTGTAAATTTTCTTTTTCCTTTAGCTGATTTTAAATCTGCTACAGTCAAAGTTCGCTTCGCTGGTTTAGCGGCCCATGTATAAATATTCTTCATTTAATTCCTTTATAAAGAATATCTCTTCTATCAATAAACTCCTCAAAGGTTTTGATAGTAATTACTGCAGGTAAAATAAAAATAGATCGTTTGTCTCTCTCGTTTCTAATAATTCTAAAATAACCTTTTTTAATTGCTGTATCGATATAAACGTTTGAGGTTAAATATGATTTCTCAATTACTTTAAGTAATTGATTTTTGGTAATTGATTTATTTTTGTAATAAGCAAGCATAACCATATGCAACATTATCCAATGTTGTGGGGTTAAAGAAAACCAATTCAATAATTCATTAGCTAATCTTCCTTCAAAATCACCAAGTGATATTTCTGCTAATTGAATTCTTTTTTGAGTAAGTTTTGGAATTTTTTTTTGTTCTTCAAAGTGTTTTGGATACTTGAACTGTCTTTTCATTTAAATAAATTTAAACTCATTGAGTTTTCTATTCAATACTATTTTTACTTAATAGTTCTTTATAAATGTTGTTTACTCTATGTACTTCAGTTGCAGTATTAAAATAACATTCGTATTCTATTTCCTCTGGTGTTACATCAAAATGATAATGGCCAGCGTCTCTGTCATGCTCGTAAGAATGAAAGTGAGTATGTTCGCCAGATTCTCTTAAATTTAATTCTCCCCCAGTTGGATCACCAGTCCAAAGAACTGTATAGCATTGTAATTTTGGTCCAACAGGTTCATAAAATTGAAGAAAATCTTTTACACATTTCATTTGTTTTGGATCGTAATACTCGTGTTTAATATCTTTATAATCAGGTTGCACGTGAGATCTTATTTTTCCATTTAATACTCTAAACACACCTGCGAGAGACATGTGCTCATTATCTTTAATTTTCAAATTTTTTAATAAAGAAGACCTTATTGCTTGAGGTAAAGAACCTTGTTCTCCATTTCTGCCTTTGATTTTAATTTTAATTACTTTTCCTTGTTTACCATCTGTATAATAAATATTTCCAAGTCCACCATGTTTTTTTGCAGAATATTTTTCAACAACACATTTTTTGTCAGGACTTACTCTTGCTATTATTGATTTAGATTCATCAGTTGTTAAATTTTCATTTATAACTAATTCTCCACAATGACCATCTAAACATGACATTGCACCTGATCCAGCTCCTAAAGCATAAGATTTTTCAGAATCAATCATTTTAGATATTTCTTGATAGTCAAACTCTGCACCAATAAATTTTGGATCATGCATATAAGGCTCTCCGCCAACGTCTATTATTTTTTGATTTCCACTAATTCCTTCTGATGGACAATCCCAATCTCTAAGATTTGGGCAATCTACCACTTCTACTTCAACTTTTTTGAAATTTTCAGACAATCCTTTTCTTAATGCAATTGAAATGTCTTTTAATAAATAATCTTTAAATATTCCTTTTTCTATTTTTAATTGCATGATGTTAATAAGCTATTATTTATTTTGCATAATGTCTATAGATAATATATATAATTTCTATACATAAATAATTTTAGATAAGATAACGATGATTAATAAAGATTTAAAAGTGGCTGTGCTTGGTGCAGGAGCAATGGGTTGTTTATTTGGCGGTTTACTTTCTGAAAAAGGTTTAAATGTAATTTTAATTGATGTTTGGAAAGAACATGTAGATGCAATTAATAAAGATGGTTTAAAAATGGACGGACATGGTGGTAATCGAGTAATTAAAGTGAAAGCTACTTCAGACCCATCCTCGTTGAATAAAGTAGATGCTGTGATTGTTATGTGTAAAGCTACAGCTTTAGAACCAGCATTAAATAGTGTTAAAAATATCATAGGAGACAAAACAGTGTTCATGTCTTTTCAAAATGGTATTGGTCATGAAGCAATTATCCAAAGTATTGTAGGTGATGAAAAAGTTATTGGTGGAACAACTACTCAGGCTTCGAATATTTTGGGTCCTGGACATATAATGAATCATGGTTCGTTACCATCTTGGATTGGTGAGTACGAGGGAGGAATTTCTGATCGAATTAAAGAAATAGCAGATACCTTTACCGCTCACAATCTTGAAATGATTGCTGCAGAGGATGTGAAGAAAAGAAAATGGATGAAACTTTTTGCTCTAACAGCAATTGGACCATTATCTGCGATTTTTGATCTTCATCATACTGACTTATATATAAACAACAAAGCAAATGAAGTATCTCGTGGTTTAGGTAAAGAAATAATTTTAGAAACTAGAGAAGTTGCACTTGCTGATGGTGTAAATGTTTCTGAGGATGAATGTTTATTTATGTTTAATAAAATTGTAGATTCAATGCAAACTAACAAATCATCAATGGCTTTTGACGTTCAATACAAGAGAAAAACAGAAATAGACTTTATTAGTGGTGCGGTTTCAAAAATAGGTAAAAAACATGGTGTTAAGACACCATTTAATGATCTCATGTATAAAATGATTAAAGTGAAAGAAGGCATGTACAGCTAAATGCTTAGTACAAATAAATTAAAAAAAATCAAAAGTAACTTTCCAGTTTTAGTTGGTGACAACGTTGTTTCTAAAAGCATCTGTAATTTGTTAATTAAAGAAATTAGTAATTCTAAATCATTTGATGATATGATCATGGGTGGTAGAAGCAGAATAAATAAAGGTTCGAAAAATTTTAATTCATATATCAAAAACTCAGTTAACTCTGCAAAACTTTTTAAGCTTTTTAATAGCAATACTTTTTATAAAAAAATTGAGAGTATTTTTATTAAAAATTTTAAAGATGGATCATGGGTTAATTTACATAAACCAAAATCTTTTAATCCTAAAAAGTTTACTATTAAAAAAAAATTAAATTCTAAAGAATTGAAAAAAATGTTAGGCAATAATTATACGAATCCTAAAGTAAATTTAGATATTGACTTTTCAGTATCCAAAGGAGGATATAGATTAAGACCTCATAGGGATGACATAACTAGGTTATATAATTTCTTAATTTATTTAACAGACATACCAAAAAAGAATGGTGGCTCTCTTACTATCTATAGGAAAAAGGCAAAAAAAAATTTAAGAAAAAGTTTTAGAAGATTTCCAAAAATAGATGAGCTTGAAATAGTTAAGTCTTTTACACCCAAAAAAGGGACTGTTGTTTTTTTTCAATCTACTCCAAATTCCTATCATGGAGTAAAGCGCTTTATAGAGAAAAATTGTCCAAAACGTTTTTTTATTTATGGAAGTTATGCTTTAAATAAACCAGTTATATGGAATTACAAAGGAATCTCATATTATCCTCATATAATTAACAACAAAAAAAGAATGTTAACCTCTTTTCATGACGTGAACTATTTAACCACAGCACCAAACCATTGAAATTATTTCAATGATAAAATAAATTTCAACTATGACAAATACTCTTCAAAAAAAATTATATGAGAATGGGTACTCAATTGTTAAAAATATACTTGACTATAGAAGAGACTTAAAACCAGTTCTTAATGATATGGAATTTGTCATGGATTGCCTCATTCAAAAGTATGCAAAAAAAACTGGGGTAAAAAAAATTCTTAATCTAGATTTTAAAAGAAAATATTCATATATATCAAAACTTAATATTTATGATCTAGATCAATATTTTAATACAAGATTACCAAGAGACCATGTTAAAAGAGATAGTGATTATTTCGCAACTCAATCATTATGGAATTTAATTACAAATAAAAGAATTTTAGATGTTGTAGAAAAAATTTTAGGGAAAGAAATAATGTCTAACCCTGTTCAAAATACTAGAATCAAACAACCTGAAAACAAATTACCAAAAGGATCAATTCATGACGGCTTAAGTGGTAGAACACCATGGCATCAAGACGCTGCCGTTTTAAACTCTAGAGGACAAAAATTAACTGATATGGTTACAGTGTGGATTCCTTTCACCAAAACTACTAAAAAGAATGGATGTATGATTACAGTAAAAAAAATTAATAAAATGGGATTATTAAACCATGTATCAGGATATAGAGGACAGGTGGAATTAAAAAATAGTGAATTACTTGATGATATGGAGCATATTTATTTAGAAGCAAATGTGGGTGATATAATATTATTGCACAAGCATTCTATTCACTGCTCTTTACCAAATAGATCAAATGATTTTAGAATTAGTGCTGATTTGAGATATAATGTTGCTGGACAACCATCAGGTAGGGAGCCACTTCCAAACTTTTATGTTAGAAGTAAAAATAAAAACAATCTTAAAGTTCAAAATTTTAAACAATGGTTATCTCTGTGGGAGAACGCTAAAGAAAGACGTATCGGAAAACATGCATTTAAGTATCCTCTGCCAACGTACAAGAACAATAAAAGAGACTTGTCTAATTTAGTTTAATATTTAAAAAAATTAATGGCTAAAATTTTAATTACAGAATTTATCAATCAAAGTAGTTTAGAAAATTTAAATAAAAAATTTGATGTTAAGTATGATGAAAAATTATGTGAAAATGAAAAACAGCTAATAACAATGATTAAAGATTATGAAGGTCTAATTGTTAGAAATAAAACTCAGGTAAATTCGAACATTTTAAAAAATGCCTTAAAATTAAAATTCATTGGAAGGTTGGGTGTTGGTTTAGATAATATTGATACAGAATATTGCAAAAATAAAAACATTCATGTTCAACCAGCTACAGGAATGAATGCAGTTTCTGTTGCTGAATATGTTGTTTCTTCATCAATGTCTCTTATAAAAAAAATCCCAATGTTTCATAATGGAACTATCAAAGGTGAATGGCCAAGAACAACAATTAAGTCCTTAGAAATAAAGCAAAAAAATTTAGGGATAATAGGATTTGGGATAATTGGAAAAAAAGTTGCTGAGTATTCTTCAAAAAATGGTTTAAAAATTTTAGCCTACGATCCTTATGTTAAAGAAATAAATGATAAAGAAATTAATATTAAATCATCAAGTTTAAAAGAGATTTATGAAAAATCAGATATCATTTCCGTACACCTACCTTTAACAGACGAAACAAAAAATATGGTAAATAAATCGTCATTTGCTCAAATGAAAAATAAACCAATTATAATAAATACCTCTAGGGGGGGTATCATAAATGAACGTGATTTAATTGAAGCTTACCATAAAAATATTATTTCTGGTTTTGCGCTAGATGTGTTTGAAAATGAACCAATAGAGAGTAAATTTTATCACAAAATAAAACCAGGTATGAATTGTATTTTGACACCTCATATCTCTGGTGTAACAACAGAGTCAAATATTAGAGTAAGTGACTTTATAGTTAAAAAAATCACAGATTTTTTTAATTGATTATTTCTTCTAGATTTATCAATCGACCTTGTTTTATTGATTGTTCTGCAGCCTCTCCCATTGCAACAGCAATTAAACCGTCTTCTAATGATACCTCTGGATTTGAATTACTTTCAATAGCTCTCAAAAAAGCTAAGTGTTCGTAGTAAGTAGATCCATGATGGTGGCCGGCCTCAAGAATTTTTTTATCTACCTCAATATTTTCGATGTGTGTTTTACCATCTCTCATTCCAATTCTTATATTTGAAGAGTTTTTACCTGAATCATCAGAGGGGACTGAAGTTTCAATTTTTCCTTTATTTCCTGTGGCTACCAGCTCTTCTTGCATTTCAGAATTTTCTGCAAACATGCAAAGCTCAAGCAAACTTCTTGCTCCATTTTCAAAATTTACAATCACATAGGCATTATCAATGATATCTGGCTTTTTTCCATTATACACTTCATCTAAATGGTTAACGTCTTGACCACCACTTGCATAAACACTCAGTGGCTTACTTTGGATAATCAATCTCATTAAATCAAAGAAATGGCAGCATTTTTCAACAAGTGTACCACCGGTATTTTCCTCAAAACGATTCCAATCATTTACTTTTTTTAAAAAAGGAAATCTGTGTTCCCTTATAGTTAAAGTTTTTAAATCACCAATTTTGTTATTATGAATTTCATTAATAAACTTTGAAACTGGCGGCATATATCTATACTCCATAGCAGTCCAAAATACTGATGGATAATCTTTTGTAAGTTTTTTTATTTCTAAACAATCTTTTGTATTAGTGCATAATGGTTTTTCTACTAATATGTGTTTTTTAGTTTTGATTATATCTTTCAAGATTTCTGTATGAGTAAAGTTAGGAGATGAAATTAAGTATACATCAACAATATTTTTTTCAATCATTTCTAAATGATTTTTAAAACATAAAACTTTTGTTTTTAGAATATCTTTACACTGATTTAATGAATCTTCATGAGGATCAGCAAGTGCAACTACTTCTGCATTATCAATTAATGATATATTTAAAATATGTTCTCGAGCCATTGTCCCTGCTCCAACAATTCCATATTTTATTTTTTTCATATTCTGTTTCTATCAGTTTAATTAAAAAACTTAATCAATACTTAGCCCGCTTGGTACTTTATCTGGTTTACCTAGCGGTCTCTGATTTCCACTTCTTCCAGTTAAAGATTCTAGAAAAGAAACAAGTTGATCAATTTCTTTATCATTCAACTCTATAGGCTGTATGTCAATGCTTGATAGAATTCTTTCTTGTTCCCTTTTGTCTGAAAAAGTTACAAAATCAATTTCTTCTAACCAAGGCGCCTTAGGTAAATTTGCATATTCAGATTTCCAATTATTACTCATTTTTATTGGATTTAAATGATGTTTAATTATTGATTTTAAAGTCGGATAAGCACCATTATGACCGTAGGGAGCTGTTAAAGAAACGTTTCTTAACGCTGGCGTTTTAAATTTATACATATCGTTTATATTATCCGTTTCGACCATTCGGCCAACGTCACGTGCATAAGGATCAAAAGGGCGTGTCCTTCCAGGACCAAACTGGGGAATTCCTATTGAATGAAATTTTTGATCTGACAACAAAGATCCTGAATGACAAGAACTACAGTTTGCTTTTCCATAAAATAAATTCATCCCATTTATTTGCTTTAAAGTTAAAGCTTGTTCATCTCCATTTAAATATTCATCAAACGGAGAGTCAAAAGATGTCCATTCATGAATTTCAAATGCAGCAATCGAATTAACAATATGTGTAATGTTAATATCTAGAGGACTGTTTACATCATCAAAAGCATTTTTAAATAATTCAACATATTCTGGAATTCCTCTGATCCTATGGGTAATCACAGGCCATACTCTGTCGATTCTCATACTATCTTTTCCAACTTTTGAGACCAAACCTATAATTTCATTTTCACCTGGATTTCCTGCCATCTCAAACTGTCTTGTCATTGGAAATAATGCTTGAACTGCAACTATATTATCAAGTCCTTTAGGAAGAGCTTCTTGAGCAGGTGTATTGAAACCGTTACCAAATATGTTTGATTTAGTTACCCTTCCATCATGCAATAAGGTAGTTATGTCTTTAAATCCTAAATTCCATAAAGCTAAAGCATTTCTTGGAATTCGTTTTTTTATTTTATCATCGCCCTTACCTGCGGTTCTCTCTAGTCCTATACCTTGACCTCCTTCACCAATACCTAAAGAAAGTCCATCTGAACCACCAAGATCATGACTGTGGCAGGTTGCGCAAGCAATGTTTCGATTTGCAGATAAAATTTTGTCATGAAATAAAAGTCTTCCAATTTTAACTTTTTCTATATCAACTTCATGGAAATCTTCGCTCTTTAATGGTTTTGGTAAATCAGTTGCGTAAGTTTTATTTACTGAAATTAAAAATGGAATTATAAATATTATTATTTTTAAATGATTAAATATCTTTTTATATTTTTGTTTCTTCCATCCATACTTTTTGCAGAAATAGAAAATGCTCGAGATTTGATGGAAGAAGGAAAATTTAAAGAAGCTATGGAAGAACTTATGCCAGCAGCTAGATCTGGTAATGCTGATGCTGAAGAGCTTATTGGAATTATGTATGCTATGGGTCTTGGTGTTGAAAGAGATGATGTTAGAGCTTTTGAATGGTATCTCAGATCTTCTATGAAAGGTCATCCTGGTGCTCAATCTGGTGTTGGATGGTATTACGAAATTGGTAGAGGACTTCCTGCTCCCGATCTTGTTAGAGCTTATATGTGGTATGGTTTGTCCGCTATTGGTGGAGATCCTGATGCTGCAATTTCTCAGGAAGAAGTTATTAAAAAAATGACTCCTGAACAAATTGAAAAAGCTCATATTCTCATAAAAGATTATAAATCTTGGATATATCCTTTTAGATAATGAGGCGAAATTAATTCGCCCCATTATATTAATTTAAAATTATAAATCTTTTTTGTATGCGCTTGATGCTCTTTTCTCTGCACTCGCCACTGCTTTAGTTAAAGCATTGAAAATTTCTTTTCCACCTTTAACATTAGCTTTAAACCAATCATACACTGGGCTAGCTTCTTTTTTAAAACTAGCTTTTTGATCAGGCGTAGGAACATATAAATCTCCGCCACCTGCTACAAAGTCCTCATAAGCTTTAATTGATTTTCTTTTAGGAGATGCAAAAGTTGCTTGTTGTAGAGCATAAAAACCATCAGTCACAACCTTTTTAAGATCTGTAGACATAGATTCGTATTTTGCATTATTCATCCACCATAATGCTCCCATGTATGCGTGACCGTCTAAAGTAACATATTTTAGACCTGCATCAGGAAACTTCATGTTCATAATGTCAGTAATTCCATTTTTAGAACCCTCAACTACACCAGTTTGAAATGATGTAAATAATTCAGGCCATGGAATAGGAGTTGGCGATGCACCTAACGCTCTGACAAGTTCTTGAGGTAAATCTGCTACAACTGTTCTGATTTTTAAACCTTTCATGTCAGATGGATTTGCAACTCTTCTTTTTGTGTTAGCAAAATTTCTCCATCCTCCGGTATTTCCAATTGTCATCAATCTAATTGAGTCATTAGAATCTTTCAGAGCCATTTTTCTCATTGTTCTTACAAAATCACCCTGCATTACATCTTCAGCAATTCTGTCATCAGCCATTAGATATGGTAAATCTAAAACTTGAACATACGGAAATACACCTGCAGCACCTCCAGAAGTAGAAATATAAATATCTATACTTCCATCTGATACACCTTGTAAACACTCAGCACCCTTTGAACAAAGCTGTGTACCTACAAATAACTCTACAGCTATTTTTCCATTTGAAGCTGCTTCAACGTAGTTTTTAAATACTACAGCACCATCATAGTCTTCATCTTGATCATTAGAGTTCATTGTCATTCTTAAGTTATAATCTGCGGCTGAAACTGACGCAGTAAAACTGATCAAGAATAATAATGAAAAAAATGATTTTATTAATTTACTCATAATTATTTCCCCTCTCATTAAATATTTATGTACAAAAACTATACTTAAATTGAATTCGAGAGTCTATCGACTAGTAAAAAAAATTGATAAATTTATTTTGCGAATCCAGTAAGCAGAGGAATAGTCATAGAGATTGATGGAAAATATGTTATTAAAAATATAACTATAGCTTCTACTGCTAAAAATGGCAATATAGCTTTTGCAATTGTTTCTACTCTTTCCCCAGAAACAGAAGATGCAACAAACAACACAAGACCCATCGGTGGGGTTGCTAAACCAACAGTTAAATTTACAGACATAATAATTGCAAAATGTACAGGATGAACCCCAAGCTCAACAAAAACTGGTCCAAGAATTGGCCCCAGAATAATTATAGCTGGACCTGCATCTAAAAACATTCCAACAACAAATAATAAAATATTTATAAGAAATAATAATACATAAGGGTTATCAGTTAATCCTAAAACAAAAGCTGCAAGATGCTCAGGAGCATGTGATAAACTTACAACGGTTTTAAAAGCCATTGCAGCGCCTACTAAAAGAAGAACTACTGAAGATACCATTGCTGCTTTTGTCATAACTTTAGGAACATCTTTCCATTTTAATGATTTCAAAACAAATAGGCCGATAAACATTGCATAAGCAGCTGCAACAGCTGATGCTTCGGTTGGAGTAAAAATTCCACCTAGTATACCTCCTAAAATTATCACTGGTGTCATTAAAGGAAAAAAAGCTTTAAGAGATGCCTTGCCTCTTTGGCCCCAAGTTGTTTTTTCGGTTACTGCTGGAAAATTATATCTTTTGGCCATAAATTTTATTGTGACCATCAAACTAACTCCTACTAAAATACCAGGTACAATTCCTGCTAAAAATAATGCTGCAACACTCTCACCCATTACATACGCATAAATAATCATTATTCCTGAAGGTGGAATTATGGGTCCAATAACAGAGCTAGCTGCAGTAATAGCTGCTGCAAATTTTTTTGTATATCCCTGTTTTTCCATTGCAGGAATAAGCATTGATCCAATTGCCGAAGTGTCAGCTACAGCTGAACCTGATAAACCAGCAAACAACATTGAAGTCAGCACATTGACATGAGCTAATCCACCTTTTAAGTGACCCATCATTGCCTGACTAAACTCAACTAGACGATGGGTTATTCCTCCTCTGTTCATTAATTCCCCTGCTAACATAAAAAATGGAATTGCCATCAAAGGGAAGCTATCTATTCCATTATAAATATTTCTATAAAGCATAGCTCCATCTCTTGCTTGATCATTTAACCAAAGTAAAATTCCTGGTGCTGCTAACAAACCAAAAAATACTGGTAAACCAATTAACAAAAATAATAAAAAAAGAGGAAGAAACCAAACTAACATTATTGTGTCTCCAGCTTTTGTTTATCGTAGTCTTCAGGCAAGTCTAATTTTGTAAAATTAGTAAGAATATTTCTTAAAATTAATTCTATGTTCACAGATATTAAAAAAATAATCCCTACTGGTAAGGACATATACATCCAAGCTAATTTAATTGGTTCTGCTTTTCCACCAATCAAATGAAAAGGAATCTTTATCGAAGAGGAATTAAATATCCATCCAGCGTTAATATGTTTAAAACCTAACTCTAAACCTATAACTAATACAAAAAGGGATACTATTAGTAAAAATAAAGCTAATAATGTAGAGATCAGTTTTGGCAAAAATCTTTCCAATAAATCAATAGAAACAAATCCACCCCATCTATATGCAGAGGGTGCGATCAATCCTGTCATCCATAACATCAAAAATCTTGCGACTTCATCAGGCCATGGCAGCGCATTATTTAATACATATCTAAAAAATACTTGTATTAAGATAACAATCACCATCAAAAATATTGCTATCCATGCAAACTGTCTGCCAATTCTTAAAAAAAAAGTATTTATTTTCTCGAGGATATTAAAAAAAGACAGGAGAAAATTAATTGTCAAATTCACAGCTAAATTTATTTTAATTATTTAATAAATACAACTTTAATCAAAAAAGTAATTTACTTTATAGAATAATTCTCGTATTAAAAACGCTCTCTAAAAAAATGACATATAATTATGGGTAGTAAAAAAAAGATATTAATTATTCAAAAAGTCCATGAAAAAGGTATGGAATTAATTAATAACCATCCCAATTATGATGTAGAAGTAACTGACGATACCTCTATAGAAAATTTAAAATCAAAATTAAAAGATTGTGATGGCGCATCAATAAGAATAGCAAAACTTCCGGGTGAAACATTTGAAGGAGCAAAAAATTTAAAAATCATTTCAAGACATGGTGTTGGTTATGACAATATTGATTTAAAAAAAGCGAAGGAAAAAGATATAAAAATAGCAATAACAGCTAACGCTAATGCTGTTACAGTTGCAGAACATGTAATGTTTGTTTTGTTAAATATTGCAAAAAGAAAAGACTTATTTGACAAAACAGTAAGAGACGGAAATTTTAAAGACAGAAATAAATTACCAAAAACTATAGAAGTATGGAAAAAAAATTTTTTGATAATGGGTTTTGGAAGAATAGGAAAGGCGCTAATAAAAAGATGTTTGGGCTTTGAAATGAATGTATTTGTTTATGATCCATTTGTGGACAAGGATAAAATTGAGGAGTTAGGTGGAATAAAAGTAGAAGATCTAGCTGAAGCGGTAAAAACAATGGATGTTATTTCACTACATATGCCTTTGACGGACAAAACCGAAAATTTAATTAATTATAACTTATTAAAAACAATGAAAAAAACTTGTATTATAATTAATGCAGCAAGAGGTGGTATTATCCATGAAGAAGATCTTGATAAGGCGCTCAACGAAAATTTAATTTTTGGTGCAGGTATTGATGTATTTAAAAAAGAACCTCCTGATGACAATAATCCACTTCTTAAAAATGAAAAAGTTTACTTAAGTCCACATACCGCAGCTTTTACCGATGAATGCATGACAAGAATGGGTAAAGAGACAATTCAAAATATTATTGATTTTTTTGATGAAAAATTAGAAAAATCCAAGATCGTTAAATTATAATATAGAAATAATTTTTAAAAAATTTCATTTTAATTCCCTTTGAATTGATCCTGAGATTGGTGAACTAACTTTTATTTATAGATGGTCAGTTATTATAGATATCAATGTTACTATTATTTAAAGTTTCAGTTAAATACTTGTACCCTATTTTTGCATATTCAAATGGGTTTGCTTTGGCTGGATCTTGTTCTGCTTCTACAACTAACCATCCTGAATAATTTTTTTCTTTCAATACGTCAAACAACGGCTTGTAATCAATGCATCCATCACCTGGAACTGTAAATGCACCTTCTAAAAATGCACCTCTAAAACTTAAGTCTTCTTTTAAAGATTTTTCTAAGACACTTTTTCTAATATCCTTACAATGCATATGAATTAATCTTTCGCTAAAATCATTTAATATTTTTAGAGAATCTCCCTGAGCAAATAACATGTGGCCAGTGTCTAATGTAAGTTTTACACTATCATGTGTGTTTTCAAGTAATCTTATCGTATCCTCTTCAGTCTCTATTATCGTACCCATATGATGATGATAAGCAAGTGGCATACCTTCATCTTCGAGATATTTTCCCATTTCTGAAATTTTTTCGTAATATTTTTTAGACTCATCAAGATCCATTTGAGGTCTTGTAGATAATTTTCGATCTGGGTCTCCTTGAATTGAACCAGAAACTTCAGCAAAAACAATACAAGGGGCATTACAATCTTTAAAAAGTTTGAGTTGATCTTGAATAACTTTTTTTTCTTCATTCACACTATTTGTTCTTAAATTAGCGCCATACCAACCTGAACAAAGATTTAGATTAAATTCATTAAGTTTAGGAATTAATTCCTCTGATTTTTTTGGGAATTTACCACCAGACTCAATTCCAATAAATCCTGCTTGACTAGCTTCAGACAAACACTGATCTAGAGATGTGTCTCCGCCCAATTCAGGCATATCATCATTACTCCATGCAATTGGTGCTATTCCTAATTTTACTGACATACAAAATTTATTAAAAATTTAAAACATTTTTAAATGATACTATCTTTTGCATCAAGAAAATTATATTTTCAATTGATGTTTAATTAATAATAAAAAAATGTTTCTTGATTTTATTTTTTAATTCTGTTCTATTTTATTATGATTAACTTTTCTTTGATGGGTGCTGGACGAATTGGAAAAATGCATGCTAAATTTATAGCAACACATCCAAAAGCAAAATTAAAATACATATATGACATTAATTCTGAATTTGCTAAAGAAGTAGCAAAATCAACAAATTGCTCAATAGTGTCCTCACCAGAGGATGCAATTAATGCAGATGATATTGATGCAGTTCTTATAGCGTCTGCTACTCCAACCCATACTCAATTTATTACAATGGCAGCAAAAGCAGGAAAAGCAATTTTTTGTGAAAAGCCAATTGATTTAGATATCAATAAAGTGAATGAGTGCATGAAAAATATTAAAGGATCAAACGTTCCTATTCAAATTGGCTTTAATAGAAGGTTTGATGCCAGTCATTCAAAGGCACAACAAGCAAGGGTAAAAAAAGAAATTGGTGAATTGGAAATGGTTGTTATTACAAGTAGAGATCCTGAGCCTCCTGGAATTGATTATTTAAAAGCTGCTGGAGGATTTTTTAGAGATACTACGATTCATGATTTTGATTTAACTAGATTTATATTAGGAGATGATCCTGTAGTTCAAGTATCAGCATTTGGGGGTGCATTATTTGATAAAAATTCACAACAAGTAAAAGATCTGGATACCGCTATGTTTATTTTAAAATCAAAAAATGGTGTTTTAATTCATATTAACAACTCTCGACGAGCAGTTTACGGATATGATCAAAGAGTTGAGGTATTTGGTAGTAAAGGAATGGTAATCTCTAATAATCAAACTCCTACTTCTTTAGAAAGATATACAAGCACATCAACAAATGAAAAAGAACCTATACATTACTTTTTTATCGAGAGATATGAGCAAGCTTACAGAGATCAATTTAATGAGTTTGTAAAATGCATTGAAAATAAAACAAAACCATTAGTAGGATTTGAGGATGGAAGAAATGCTTTGATTATAGCTAATGCAGCATATGAATCCTTTGAAAGTGGTAAAGTAATAGATATAAAATTTTAACATGTCTAATAAATATATATCTGAACAATCTAACCAATTTAAAAATAAGATAATAATTGTAACAGGAAGTACCCAAGGAAGTGGAGCTGAGACTGCAAAATTACTAGCAAGTAGAGGTGCTAAGGGAATAACTATTTGTGGAAGAAATAATGAAAAAGGAAATAAGGTAAAATCTGAAATAGAAAGCATGGGTACAGAATGCCTGTACGTTCAAGCAGATTTAGAAAAACTTGAAGACTGTAAAAAAATAGTTTCTGAAACTGATAAAAAATTTAATACAGTAGATACTTTTATAAATGTTGCCGCTTTTACTGAGAGAGGAACTATCTTAAGCACAACAGAGGAAAATTTTGATAAAAATTTTAATGTAAATGTTAAAGCTCCTCTTTTTATGATGCAAGACGTTATAAAAATAATGATTAGAGATAAAAAAAAAGGAACTATAGCTCATATTTTATCAATGGCTGGATATAGTGGTATGCCTTTCTTAACTGCTTACAGCTCGTCTAAAGCAGCTTTAGCAGTAATGATTAAAAATGTTGCAAATTCAGTTTCTGGTCATCAAATAAGAGTGAATGGTGTAAATCTAGGATGGACAGATACACCAGCAGAAACAGTAATTCAGAAAAAATTTCACAACGCAGATGATAATTGGTTAAAAAAAGCTGAATCAAAAGTTCCTTTCAAAAGATTAAACAAACCTTTAGACGTTGCTAAAATTTTGGCTTTCTTGTGCTCAGATGAGTCAGGAATTATGACTGGTAGCATTGTTGATTTTGATCAAACAGTTGCGGGATGGCATTCTTATTCAGCATATGACACAAAGGTATTAGATGATAGTATTTTAGGTGAGTGAACCTAATAAAATTAACTTATGAAAAAAAATAAAATCAAAGATACTGGTTTAGAAGTTACAGAATTAAGTTTTGGAACATCCTCTCTGGGGAGTATGCCAGATACTTATGGTTATGAAGTACCAGAACAAAGAGCTCAAGAAACCTTAAAAAGATTTTTTCAAGGTCCAGTAAATATGCTTGATACTTCAAGAAATTATGCAATGGGAGAAAGTGAAAAAAGGATTGGAATTGCAATTAAGGAAAATGGAGGTTGGCCAGAAAATTTTATCTTATCAACAAAAATTGATAGAAACATGGAAACGCTAGTTCTTGATAAAAAAAGAACAAGAGAATCTATTGAAGAAAGTTTAAAAACTTTAAATGTAGACTCTGTTGATATTTTATTTCTTCATGATCCGGAATATGTCAAAGATGTAAATGATGTTACTAAAAAAGATGGTGCATTGGATGAGTTATTTAAAATAAAAGAAGAGGGCTTGGCTAAAGCAGTTGGTTTAGCTATGGGAAAAATAAATGTAATGTTTCCTATTTTAAAAAATTGGGACTTTGATGTGATAATTAATCATAACAGATATACTTTATTAAATAGAGAAGCTGATGAGATGTATAGCTATGCTCACAGTAAAAATATATCTATTTTTAATGCCGCTCCTTACGCTGGTGGTGTTTTAGCAAAAGGTCCAAGTAACTTCAAAAAAATAACTTATCAAGATGTTTCAGAAGAAAAACTTGCACCTGCCAGAGAAATAGAAAAAGTTTGTAAAAAATACAATGTTGAAATGGGTGCAGCTGCTTTACAGTTTTCAATGAAAGATAAAAGAATCACCTCTACTCTATGCGGTGTTACTAGTGTTCAGAGTATTGAAAAAAACCTATCATGGGCTCAAACAAGTATCCCAGAAAAATTTTGGAACGAACTTTTAAAATTACCTTTCTCAACAAAAGATCCAGAATCTGAAAGAATATTTACACCTGGTTAAATTTTAAAAAATTTATGAACAAAATTATTAGATCTTTATTTTGTTAATTTAATAATCATCAATTTCTGGGGAAAATTTTTAATTGTAATCAATTTTAAAAATACATACTCTATAAGTCATAAATTAAAAAAGGAGCATAAATGAAAAAGGTTATTATCTCATTAATAATGATGTTTGGAATAATCTCTTCAAATTCATTCGCTGGTACTTTAGTGATAAACACAGATACATCTGATGCAGCACCTAAAGAGGCTTTTGAATATATTATTAAAAAATTTGAAGAAGAAAACCCAGACGTCACAGTAAAATGGAATGTTTTTGACCATGAAGGTTACAAACAATCCATAAGAAATTTTTTAAACACTGATCCGCCTGATGTTGCAAACTGGTATGCTGGAAATAGAATGCTACCATTTGTAAGAGCAGGTTTGTTTGAAGATGTCTCTGATATTTGGAAAGACTCAGGTTGGGTAGACGGAAACCTTTCTGAAAATATGGAGCACGCTAAAAAATCAATGACTATTGGTGGTAAGCAATGGGGCATTCCTTACACTTATTATCAGTGGGGAGTGTATTACAGAAAAGATTTATTTACAGCAAATGGAATATCTGTACCAACTACATGGGATGATTTTGTAGCTGCATGTGCTACGTTAAAAGCTGCAGGTATTACACCTATTACAATTGGATCAAAGTATCTTTGGACAACAGCTGGTGTTTTTGATTATTTAAATCTTAGAACAAATGGCTATGAATTTCATATGGATTTAACACTAGGTAAGGTTCCTTACACAGATCCAAAAGTGCAAGCGGTATTTGATAAATGGGATGAGCTTGTAAAGCCTGGTTACTTCTTAGAAAATCATGCAGCACTTAGTTGGCAAGAAGCTTTAACTCCTATGGCAAATGGTGAAGCAGCAATGTATGTGATGGGTAACTTTGCTGTTGCTCCTTTAAAAGAGGCTGGCTTAAGAGACTCAAATTTAGGTTTCTTCCAGTTCCCTGAAATCACACCAGGTATCCCAATGGCTGAAGAAGCACCTACGGATACTGTGCATATACCTTCTAAAGCTAAAAATAAAACGGATGCTAAACGTTTCTTAATATTTATGTCTCGAGCAGATGTGCAAGAAGAGATCAATAAAATATTAGGTCAGCTTCCTATTAACAAAAACTCTAAAGTTAAAGAGGGAGATCCTTTCTTAGCAGCAGGATTGAATATGCTAAATAATGCTTACGCAATGGCACAATTCTACGATAGAGATGCTCCAGCTCAAATGGCATCAGAGGGAATGAAAGGCTTTCAAGAATATATGTCTAATCCTGACAGAAGACAAAAAATCTTAGAAAGATTAGAAAAAGTACGTCAAAGAGTTTATAAATAAACTTTTAATTTAACTGTGGGGCTTACTAGCCCCTCAGTTAAAAATTCGATTTCATCAATTTTTAAATAAAATTATATGGAACTTAATAATTCAAAACCAAAAAGAATTACTTGGTGGCAAAAAAATCAAGTTAAAATAAGCCCATGGATTTTTCTAGCTCCAGGATTAATATTTTTTTCTATTTATGTAATAGCCCCAATATTTGTATCAATTGGTATTTCTTTTTATCAATGGGATGGATTATCTCCATCTATATATGTTGGCCTTCAAAATTACATTGAACTTTTAGATGATGAATATTTTTATATTTCACTTTGGAATAATCTTAAGTGGTTAATATTTTTTATGTTGGCAGTTCCTATTGGCTTAGGACTAGCAATATTTTTAAATCAAATTGTTTTTGGAATTAGATTAATAAAATCTCTATTTTTTTTTCCATTTGTTATTTCTCAAGTAGTTATTGGACTTATTTTTACTTGGTTTTACCAGCCAAATTATGGGGTTATTGCACCCTTTCTAAATTTAATTGGATTAGAAGGATTTTCAATTCTTGCAAATGAAAATACCGCTACTTATGGGATAATATTTGCAGGTCTTTATCCACAAATTGCTTATTGTTTAATTTTATATTTAACAGGACTTAATAATATTAACCCTGAACAAATTGAAGCTGGGAGAATGGATGGCGCAAAAGGATTTCATTTGTTTTGGAATATTGTACTTCCACAACTAAGGCACGCTACCTTTTTAGCAATTGTAGTAACTGTGATTGGTGCGCTTAGAAGTTTTGACATGGTGGCAATAATGACTCAAGGTGGACCTTATGGTTATTCAAATGTCTTAGCGTATTACATGTTTGAGCAAGCTTTAAGTGAATACGGTTACAGAATGGGATACGGGTCAGCGATAGCAACTGTTTTATTCACAATAATGATGTTTTATATTTTGTTTTTTATATACAGAATGTATCGAAACGAGAGGGAGGATAACAACTAAATGTTCCCTACTCCGATTCATCAAAGACCAATTATAAATCAATACATTTATAAAGTATTTTTGCCTATCTCATTAATTATTTGGTTGATACCGATATTTGGTATTTTAATGACATCAATCAGAGGTTTAGGGGATATTACTGCTGGAAATATGTGGGGAACACCAAGTGAATTTTTACTTTTTTCAAATTTATACGATGTTTTCACTAACACTCCAATGATCAAATACACTCTAAATAGCTTTAAAGTAACTATACCAACAATGTTAGGAGCGGTTGCTTTAAGTTGTATGACTGGCTTTGCTCTTGCAAGATATAAATTTAAGACAAATTTAATAATATTTTTTATTTTTATAGCTGGAAACTTTGTTCCATTTCAAATTTTAATGATACCAGTTAGAGACCTGACCTTTAAAATTGGTCTATACAACACTATTACAGGATTGGTTTTATTTCATGTGGCTTTTCAAACAGGTTTTTGTACACTTTTTATGAGAAATTTTATCAAAGCCTTACCTCAAGAGCTTATAGAGGCTGCAAGAATGGATGGAGCATCCGAATTTAGAATATTTTGGAAGATAATATTACCTTTGACTAGACCAGCTATAGCAGCACTGTGTGTTTTAATTTTTACATTTATATGGAACGATTATTTTTGGGCAACCGTCTTAATACAAGGTGATCATGCAATGCCAATTACTGCTGGATTAAAATCATTAAATGGTCAATGGATTACAGCTTATCACTTATTATCAACTGGATCTATTGTTGCTGCGATACCTCCTGTTATTATGTTTTTTTTAATGCAAAAACATTTCATTGCTGGATTAACTCTTGGAGCAACCAAAGGTTAGTATGATTAAAGTTACTTTTATTGGAGCAGGAAGTACTGTATTTATGAAAAATATACTTACAGATATTTTGCTTGAAAAAAATTTCAGCAACTGTGAAATAGTTTTACAAGATATTGACATAAGAAGATTAAAAACTTCAAATTTAGTAGCAGAAAAAGTTGCAAAATCAATAGGTGCTAATCCAAAGATTACAATTGAAAAAAATCAAAAAAAAGCACTTAGAGGAGCTGACTTTGTAATTTTAATGTTTCAAATAGGAGGTTATGAACCCTCTACAGTTATTGATTTTGAAATTCCAGCAAAGTATGGATTAAAACAAACTATTGGTGACACTTTAGGTATAGGTGGAATCATGAGAGGGTTGAGAACTGTCCCTGTTTTATTGTCTGTTGTAAAAGATATGAATGAAGTTTGTCCAAGTGGAATAATGTTACAGTACGTTAATCCTATGGCAATAAACTGTTTGGCATTATCTAAATTTGCACCTGAAGTTAAATATGTTGGACTTTGTCATTCTGTACAAGGAACTGCTGAAGATTTAGCAAAAGATATTGGCGAAGACATAAAAAATATTAGTTATGAATGTTCAGGTATTAATCATATGTCTTTTTTTACTAAATTTGAAAAGATTAACTCTGATGGAACAAAAGAAAATCTTTATCCTAAAATTTTTAAAGCTGGAAAAGAAAAAACATTTGGAACTAATTGGGATGGATGCACAAATGAAGTTAGATATAAAGTTTTAGAAAAACTTGGATATTTTGTTACTGAATCATCTGAACACTTTGCAGAATATACACCATGGTTTATTAAAAATAACAGAGAGGACTTATTAAGTGAATTCAACATTCCAATTAATGAATATATTCGAAGATGTAAAAAACAAATTAAAGAATGGGATCAACAAGAACAAAGTTTATTAAATGGGGAAAAATTTGTTTGTAAAAAATCTTTAGAATATGCATCACGAATAATTGTATCAATTGTAGACGGCAAAGAAGATACAATTAATGGAAATGTTTTAAATAATAAATTAATCTCTAATTTACCAGAGGATTGTTGTGTTGAAGTACCATGTAAAATAAATAATAAAGGTATTAATCCACAAAAGGTTGATAATTTACCTATGCATTTAGCAAATTTAATGAAAACTAATATAAATGTTCAACAGTTGACTGTTGAAGCCTTAAAGACAAAAAAAAAGGAGACTATTTATCATGCAGCTATGTTGGATCCACTTACTTCTTCTATATTAAGTTTAGATCAAATTAGTTCTATGGTAGATGAATTATTAATAGCTCACAAAAATTGGATACCAGTATTTAATTAATATGAAAAATAAATTTCCTAATGGTTTTTTTTGGGGAACGGCTACAGCAAGTTACCAAATAGAAGGTGCTACAGATAAAGATGGAAAAAGCAAAAGTATTTGGGATACTTTTACACATACACCTGGAAAAGTTAAAAATAATGAAAATGGAGATACTGCTGTTGATCATTATCATAGGTATGAAGAAGATATTGAGCTGATGGCTAGTATAAATTTAAATTCATATAGATTTTCTTTAGCATGGACACGAATTATTCCAGAGGGGATGGGTAAAATAAATCCTAAAGGAGTAGATTTTTATTCAAGGTTGATAGACAAGTGTTTGGAAAAAAATATTGAGCCTTTCATAACTTTATATCATTGGGATCTTCCTCAATCCCTGCAAGATAAAGGGGGTTGGGCAAATAGAGACATGGCAAAAATATTTTCAGATTATTCAGAGGCTATTGTTAAAAATTTTGGAGACAGATGTAATCATTTTATCACATTTAATGAACCACAAGTTTTTACTATTCATGGATATTTAGATGGTTACATGGCTCCAGGATACAAAGATTTAGAAAAATACTTTGCATCAATACATAATGTTAATGTTGCACATGGTACAGCTTTTCAAGCAATGAAATCTTTAAATAATAATATAAAAATTGGCTGTACTTTAAATATGGCGCCATGTATTCCTGCTACAAAATCAAGTGAGGATCTTCATGCAACTAAATTATTCGATACTCATTGGAATAGATCATTTGCCGACCCTATGTATCTTGGAAGATATCCTGAATTACTAATTAATGATGTCTCAAAACATATTCAACAAGATGATATGAAAACTATTTTTCAAAAAAATGATTTTATTGGATTAAATCATTATCAACATATTAGAATTAAAGCTGATAATAAACATTTACTTAAAGCAAGAGGAGCATTCAATGATGAATTACCTTTTGGTCTTAATGATAAAGTTTCAAAGTTAACTCTTATGGGATGGGAAATTGTTCCAGATGCTTATTATGATCAAATTATGGATTTAAAAAATAATTATGGAAATCCAGATATTTATCTAACTGAAAATGGTGCAGCATATCCAGATTTAATTGAAAAAAATGGAGAAATAAACGACAACGATCGTATTGATTACTTTAAGAAGTATTTAAGTGCTGTAAAAAAATCAATTGATAATGGAGCTAAAGTTAAAAGCTACTTTGCATGGACATTTATGGATAATTTTGAATGGGCGTTAGGATTTGAAAAGAGATTTGGAATTGTGCATGTTGATTTTAAAACTTTAAAAAGAACCCCCAAAAAATCATATTATTTTTTCAAAAAGCTTGTAGAACAAAATTCAATTCCTTCAGATTTTTAAATTAAATCTAAATAAAAACTTATTAAAAAAGATAAATTATTTAAAAGCTAAATTATTTTCATCAAATAAATGACATTTATTTATATCAAAACTTAAGCTTAAATTATCTCCAATATTAGCTGAATTCGCACCATCTGTTTGAACAACTAATGGTTCTCCATCTTTCTCTAAATATAGAAATGTAGATGAACCTAATTCTTCAATTACGAATACCTTGCTATCCCAACATTTTTCACCAGTATTGATTGATATATGTTCAGGTCTGATACCAATCTTTACATTATCGCCAGGTGAAACTTTATCTGAAGTTTTTGGAACAATAATTTTTCCTTGTCCTGAAATTTCAACTTCGGTTTCAGAGCTATTAGAGCTTATAACTTTAGAATTGATAAAGTTCATCTTTGGTGAACCAATAAAACCACCAACAAATAAATTTTCTGGTTCATTATATAATTTCAAGGGTGTTCCTTTTTGAGATACAATTCCATTATCTAATACAACAATATCATCTGCAAGTGTCATTGCTTCGGTTTGATCATGAGTAACATAAATCATTGTCGCATTTAATTGATCATGTAATTTAGCGAGCTCTACTCTCATCTGAACTCTTAAGGCTGCATCTAAATTAGATAAAGGTTCATCAAATAAAAATACTTTTGGCTTTCTTGTGATTGCTCTACCAATCGCAACTCTCTGTCTTTGTCCTCCCGACAGTTGTTTCGGTTTTCTCTCCAAGTATTGCTCGATCTGAAGAATTTTAGCAGCTTCCATAACTCTATCAGTAATTTCCTCTTTAGATTTTTTTTCAATCTTTAAACCAAATGCCATATTATCAAACACTGTCATGTGTGGATACAGAGCGTATGATTGAAAGACCATTGCTATATTTCTTTCTGTTGGTGGAAGATCATTAACAACTTGTCCATCAATTGAAATTGTTCCTGAGTTAATCTCCTCTAGACCAGCAATCATTCTTAGCATTGTTGATTTACCACAGCCACTTGGTCCAACAAATACAGTGAAAGACTCACTTTTAATTTCTAGAGATACATCTTTGATCACATGTGTGGATCCAAAGAATTTATTAATGTTAGAAATATTTATCTCTGCCATTTTGAGTTAATATTGTTTTTTAGTATTTATTCATAATTTTTAATTTAATTCAATCATGATTAATTTTATTAATTATGATATCTTTATCTTAAATGAAAATATTAAGAGATAAATTTGGTAGGACCTTTCCATATGTAAGGCTTTCAATTACTGATGTATGTAACTTTAAATGTGGATATTGTTTACCTAATGGTTATCAAATTGATAAAAGTGACAATAGAAAATTTCTTCACTTAGAAGAAATAAAACGTCTTGCAAAAGTTTTTTCAAAATTAGGTGTAAGCAAAATTAGACTTACTGGTGGAGAACCAACAGTAAGAAAAGATTTTTTTGATATAATTAAGATTTTAAAAAATGAAGCTGGTATAAAAAAAGTTGTAATTACCACAAACGGTTATCATTTAGATCAAAAAGCAAAGATGTTAGTTGATTGTGGTTTAAATGGTATTAATATTAGCATTGATAGTCTAGATAGAAATACATTCAAAAATGTTACAGGTCATGATCGATTACCAGAGATTTTAAAAGGAATTAAAAAACTTCAAGATTTGTATTTTGAAAATATTAAAATTAATGCAGTTCTTTTAAATGGAATAAATGCATCAGACAAAGATTTTGACTCTTGGGGAGAATTTATAAAAAATAACAAAGTAGATTTTAGATATATAGAGTTAATGCAAACAGGTGATAACCTGGATTATTTTAAAAAATACCATGTATCTTCAAAAATCTTCAAAGAATACTTAAATAAAAATAATTGGATTTATCAAACCTTAGGTAAAGATGCTGGGCCATCACTAAATTATATCAATCCAGAATATAAAGGAAAGTTTGGAATCATAGCACCCTACTCTAAAGATTTTTGTAGAAGCTGTAATAGATTAAGAATTACATCAAAAGGAGATCTTAGATTATGCCTATTTGGAAATACTGGTATAAGTATAAGACATTTATTACAAAAAGATGATCAAATTGGTGAATTACAAGATCTTATAATGGGTCAAATGAAATTTAAAAAAGAATCTCACCATTTGGAACTTGGTGAAACTGGTTTAACTAAAAATTTATCTACAACAGGTGGCTAATGTCAAAATTAAAAATTATAAATCAAGAAGAGCTTAAAGATTGGGCGAAAGAAATATTTCAAAAAAATTCTTTTAATATGGTTGATGTTTCTTCAAAAAAAGAAACTTTTAGAAGAGCACTTGCGTCAGGTAAGATATATGTTGGAAAAAAAGTTTTTGATCTAATTAAAAATAAGAAGATGCCTAAAGGAGATCCTATTGCTTTAGCTGAGATATCAGCTGTGTTGGGAGTAAAAAAAACAAGTGAACTTATTCCTCTTTGTCACCCACTTCCAATTGACCATACGGCAACTAAAATAATTATGAATGAATTAGACAGTTCATTAGAAGTGTTTTGCGTAGTTTCTGCAGTAGCAAAAACCGGTGTTGAAATGGAAGCAATAATGGGTGTTAACTCTGCCTTAATCACAATTTATGATTTAAGCAAAATAGTAAATCCACATCTTAAAATTGATAACGTAAAATTATTAATTAAAGAAGGTGGAAAAAGTGGATTATGGAAAAACCCTGATGGTCTCCCAGTTTTTCTAAAAAATATTTTTTAATGAAAATTTCAGTTGAACTATTTGGCGCAGCTAGAGAATTTAGTACCAAATCCCATTTAGACTTTGAATTAATTGAAAATTCCTCAATAAAAGATCTTAGAAACCAAATGATAGAGTTTGTTGATATGAAATTTAAAGGAAATGAAACTTTTAAAAAAATTATTAAATCGTCAGCTTTTTGTTCATCTGATGATAAAATTGTCTCAGACAATTATAAAATAGTTAAAAAACAAAACTTTAGCATTATACCTCCTATAGGAGGCGGTTAATGCTACATACTAAAATTATTGATGCTTCAAAAAATGAGAAGATAGAAATTTCAAAAGCAGAAAATTTTTTAAATCAATCGAAATTTGGTGCTATAATATATTTTGTTGGGACTGTAAGAGATTTAAATGAAAATAAAACAGTTACTGGTATTACCTATGACGCCAAAGTAAGTATGGTTATAAAAAGTTTTGAAGAAATTTATGAAGAAGCCGATAACAAGCTAAATATTAAAGAAAAAGCAGTGTTTATTGAGCATGTTAAAGGATATGTGGGTTTGAAAGAAAAAAGTATTATTATTGGTGTAGCTTGCAAACATAGAGATCAAGCATTTGTATTATCTAGATACATAATTGAAGAAATTAAAAAAAGATCACCGATTTGGAAAAAAGAACATTATAAAAATGAACAAAGCGAATGGTTAAAGGGAGTATCTATAAATAATTAAAATGATAAAATTTAAAAACTCAGAAATTACACCAGAGAATATTTATAAAAATAGAAGATCTTTTATTAAATCTATAGGGCTTGGTGCAAGCTCTTTAGCAATATCCACTATACCCTTTGTAAATAAATCATTAGCAAGTGAAAGAGATAAATTAACTAGTTATAAAGATATAACGACTTATAATAATTATTATGAGTTTGGAACATCAAAGAGTGACCCGTATAGAAATTCTAAAACATTTAAAACAACTCCTTGGGAAATAGCTATTGAAGGAGAAGTAGAAAAACCTATTAAATTATCTATGGAGGAGATCTCAGAGAGGTTTATTTCTGAGGAAAGAATATATCGATTAAGATGCGTTGAGGGTTGGTCAATGGTTATTCCATGGATGGGTTTTTCTTTAAGCGAACTACTATCTAAAGTTAATCCAACTAATAAAGCAAAATTTGTTGAATTTGAAAGTGTATATGATCCTGCACAAATGAAAGGTCAAAGATATCCTGTTTTAAATTGGCCATACAATGAAGGCTTAAGAATTGATGAAGCCATGCATCCTTTAACAACTGTTGTGACTGGCTTATATGGTAAAAAACTTCCAAATCAAAATGGGGCACCGTTAAGAATTTTTATTCCGTGGAAGTATGGTTTTAAAAGTGCAAAAGCAATTGTTAAAATAAAGTTTGTTGAAAACATGCCTACCTCTTCATGGATGTGGGCTTCACCTAGAGAATATGGATTTTACTCAAATGTTAACCCTAATGTTGATCATCCTAGATGGTCTCAAGCAACTGAAAGAATAATTGGAGAAGGTGTGTGGGCTCCAAGGGTTAAAACCTTAATGTTTAATGGCTATGGTGATGAAGTAGCAAGTTTATACACTGGCATGGATTTAAAAAAGTACTTTTGATGATAAAGTATTTTAAGCCAAGTATTTTCATATTAAGTACAATTCCATTTCTAGTTATAACTTATAAAATTTTTTTTAATAAATTAGGGCCAGAACCAGTTAAAGAAATAACTCATTTTACAGGAGAATGGGCTTTAATTTTTATATGTTTAACTTTGTCAATGAGACCATTAAAAAAAATCACTAATTTAAATTATTGGGTAAAGGTTAGAAGAATGCTAGGATTATTTGTTTTTTTTTATACCTCATTACATTTATTAACTTATGTTGGCATAGACCATAGATTTAACTGGCAACCAATTTTGAATGATGTTGTAAAAAAAAAATATATTTTTGTTGGCTTTGCTGCTTGGGTTTTATTAATACCACTTACGATAACCTCTTCACAAAAAATGATAATATTGCTTAAACAAAACTGGAAAAAATTGCACAGACTAATATATATAATTGCAATCTTAGGTTCTTTGCATTTTATTTGGTTATCTAAAACTATTTACTTTAAACCTTTAATTTATTTTGTGTTAATAACAGTTTTACTGGCCCTAAGAATAAACTTTAAAAGAATATTTGAAAAATGAGTAATTTTCCTGAAAAAAAAATATTTGAAGAAGCAGATAATTGGATAAAAAATAATAAAAAAGTTTCATTAGCAACAGTTGTCCAAACATGGGGCTCATCTCCATTAGGAATTGGTAGTAGAATGATAGTAAGTGAAGATGGAAATTTTTTAGGATCTGTTTCTGGAGGCTGTGTGGAGGCTAAAGTTGTTGAAGAATGTATATCTTTAATGAAAAATAAAAAAATTTGTAAAAAAATAGATTTTAATGTCTCGAATGAAAATGCATGGGAAATAGGATTAGCCTGTGGAGGTGATATTTCAATTTATATTGAAGAAATTAAACAATGAAAATAGAAACAATTAGAAAAACTTTAAAGAATAAATCTTTAAAAAAAGAATTTGCACTAATAACAAATTTAATTAATGGAGAAAGTGAGATATTTTTTCCTGGGCATAATCTTAGTGGAATGTTTTTAAATTATTCAGAGGAAATTGAAAAAATATTTCATTCAAACAAAAGTGGTATAATAGAAAACTCAGAGATATTTGTTCAAACGTATAAAAATCCAATTAGAGTAATCGTCGTAGGAGCTGTTGATATTTCAATGTATTTAATTGATTTTGCTAAAAATTTAAATTTTGAGATTATTATCGTTGATCCAAGAGGGTATTTTGCGTCAAAAAAAAGGTTTCCAGATACAAAAATTATTAATAAATGGCCAAATGAAGCTTTTGATGAAATAGAAACTAATTCAAGTACGGCTTTGGTTACTTTAACCCATGATCCAAAAATTGATGATCCTGCCTTACAGTATGCATTAAAAAATAAATTTTTTTATATTGGTGCCCTAGGAAGTAAAAAAACACATGAAAAAAGATGCTCGAGATTAATAGGGGCTGGTTTTAAAGAAGTAGAATTAGATAAAATAAATGGACCAATTGGAATTAAGTTGGGAGGAAAATCACCATCTGAAATAGCGTTATCAATTATTTCACAACTTGTTTCTGAAAAATATAAAAATAAAATTTAAATTTATTTATTGTGTTGATCGTTTTTGTGATTAATACTTTATTCATGAATGATAATCAAAAAAAAGAACTTCAATCAGCAGCTTTTGAGAGATTGTTGAAACATTTGGATGAAAGAAAAGATGTCCAAAATATTGATCTAATGAATCTTGCTGGGTTCTGTAGAAATTGTTTATCAAGATGGTTAAGAGAAGAAGGTGAAAAAAATGGAGTAAGCATGTCAGACTTAGAAGCAAGAGAGCATGTTTATGGGATGCCTTATTCTGAATGGAAAGAAAAATATCAAAAATAATTATTTTTCTTTTAGTCTTGGAAATAATTCAACAAAATTACAAGGTTTGTGATTAATATCTAATTGATGTTTTAAAATTCCATCCCATGCATCTGTTACACCGCCTGAGGAACCAGGTAATGCAAAAATATATTTTCCATTTGATAAAGCGGCACAGGCTCTAGATTGTATAGAGGATGTTCCAACTGTTTTTAGACTTATTGTTCTAAAAACCTCTCCAAAACCAGGTATATGTTTATCTGCAATTTCGTCAATCGCCTCAGGAGTTATATCTCTTCCAGTAAGACCTGTTCCTCCAGTAGTAATTATAACGTCTATATCTTTTTGATTAGTCCATTCTTTTAAAATTTTTACAATATCTTCTTTATTGTCTTTACAAATTTTTCGATCAATTAATTGATGTTTTGCTTCTTTAATTTTTTCAACTAAGATTGCACCCGATTTATCATTATCAAATGTTCTTGTATCTGTTACAGTTAATAAAGCTATATTCACATCCATAATTTAAAAATGATTATATTATCAATTCTTTTCTTTGTAACTGCATTAATATACTCAAGTGTTGGTTTTGGTGGAGGCTCAACATATCTTGCAATACTTTTAATTTGGGGTGTACCTTACACAATATTTCCCGTTATAGCTCTTGTATGTAATATTATTGTTGTATCTGGTAATTCTATCAATTTTATAAAATCTAAAAATATTAATATTAATTTACTTTTTCCTTATTTAATTGGCTCTATTCCTTTTGCATTTATTGGAGGATCAATAACAATTGAAAAAAGTTTATTTGAGATTTTATTATTTTGTGTTTTGTTGGTTGCAGGCATTTTTTTATTAATTGAGAGTAAATCTTTTAATAAAGAGCAAATTAAAATTAACAAAATACCAAGATTAACCTCAATTTCTATTGGATCAATAATTGGCTTTATGTCAGGTATAGTGGGAATTGGTGGAGGAATTTTTTTAAGCCCTTTTTTATTTTTAATGAAAGCTGGATACCCCAAACATATCACAAGTAGTGCATCTTTATTTATATTAATCAACTCTATCTTTGGAATAGTTGGACAGCTGACAAAAGATCAAGTTTTAGATCAAGTTATTACCTACTGGCCATTATTTTTATCGGTACTTATTGGAGGACAAATTGGTAGCGTGTTAAACATTAAATTTTTATCGAACAAAATATTAGCTCTACTAACTTCTTTTCTTGTAATTTTTGTCGCAATAAGAATGGGAATTAAACTTGTAGCTTAATATTGAATAAATTTGCTTTTAATATATTTAAAGCATTATGAAAAATATTAAGCCTTTTGGTCCATCAATAGGAAAGACAAAAATTTCAAAGAAATTTTTAGATATCTTAAATAAAGAAATTGATAATAAAGTTTTAACTAAAAATAATGATTATAGCTCAAAACTAGCTAGTCAAATTAAAAAAGAAATTAAAATCTCAGATAATTTCATAAAAAAAAATTTAGAAAGAGAAATAAAAAAAAATATCAAAAATTTTCTAAAAAATGAAAAGATTAAAAAAATTAAAGATATAAAAATATTAAACTTATGGGTAGTTAGTCAATTTAAAGATGAATATAACCCTATTCATTATCATAATGGAGATATATCTGGTGTAGGTTATTTAAAAGTCCCTAAAGATATGACTAAAAATAAACTTTTAAAAAACAAAAAAGATAAGACTAATGGTACAATTGATTTTATAAACGGACAAAGGGGGTTTTTAAGCAGAAGTATTTTTAATATTGTACCTAAAGAGAGAGACTTAATAATTTTTCCAAACTATTTAATGCATACTGCATACCCGTTTAATATCAATGCTGAAAGAAGATCTTTTTCTTTTAATGCAAAAATCATTCTTAGAAAATAATGATTAACAAAGATTTTTTTAAAAAAATTAGAATATTAGATGGAGGAATGGGTCAAGAATTACTTGCAAGAGGGATGAAGCCAAATTCAACTTTATGGAGTGCAAATGCAATATTAGATGAAAATTATCATCAACTTGTTTTAGATACACATATTGATTTCATAAAAGCTGGTGCAGAAATCATTGTCACAACAACTTTTGCAACACGGCAAAAACGTTTAAAAGAGAATAATCTTTTAGATAAATTTGAATACTTAAATCAAAAAGCAGGTGAAATTGCTCAAGCTGCAAAACAAAAATTTCCCAATACGTATATTGCTGGTGGTATACCTCCACAAAATTTAACCTACGAAGCAGATGATAGAGGTGAAGCTGAAATTACAGAAAACTTTAATAGTCAAGCAAAAGCATTAAATCCATATGTTGATTTTTTTTACTTTGATGTTTGGAGTAGTATTAAAGAAGTTAAATGCGGGATTGAGGCTATAAAAGAATTTAAAAAACCATATTTAGTTGGATTACATGTATCTGAAGGAACAACTTTACCAAATGGGGAAAAGATCAAAGATGTTAAAAAAATAATTGATGAAAACGCTCTTGGAGTGCTTTTGTCTTGTGTTTCTCCCGAAAATTTTGAGAAAAACTTAAAAGAATTAAAAAGTTTAAATATACCATTTGGTTTCAAATTAAATGGTTTTGTTACCACTAAACTAAGAGAAAGTTACACATCAGTTTTTTTAGGAAAAAAATCTAATCCAAATGAAATTTTGGGTAAAAGACAAGATTTGACACCAATTAAAATTCAAGAAATTGCTAGGAAATTTAAAGACGCTGGGGCAACTATTCTTGGGGGATGCTGTGAAACAAGTCCTTCACACATAAAAGCAATCGCAAATATTAAGTAACGTTTTTATAATCTGCTTTTCTAGCTAAATATATTCCAATAAATACAGCAATCAAAGCAACTATAATTTTTGAGGTAATTATTTCATTGAGAAATAAGTATCCTAAAATAATTCCAAATATTGGAATGATATATGAAACTTGTGAATGAAATATAAGACCATTTGTTTTTAAAATTCTGAATCTCAATAACCAAGCAATCCCAGTAGGAAAAATTCCTAAATATATTACAGATATAATAGATTCCGTTGAGGGATTTAACATCCAAGGTTTTTCAAAAATTAAAGTGAATGGAAGAAGTATAATTGTAGACCAAATTAAAATTGAACCTGTAACATTTTCATTTTCTTTATTGCTTATTTTTAAGGTAATTACTCCTCCAATTACATAGCAAGTTGATCCAAGGAGAATTAAAAGTGCAGCAACAAAGTTATTTTCATTAATTAAAAAGTCGTCTGAAAACAAAAATACTATTCCTGAAAATCCTATTAATAATCCAATAGTTTTTAATAAGTTAAATTTTTCTCCTTTTAAAAAAAAATGAGCTAGAACCGTTGAGCTTAATGGTGTTGTGGACATCAAGATAGCTGCTAAGTTACTTTGAACAAAATTCACTCCATAAGATATTAGTATGAATGGAATAACTAAATTTACCAATCCAATTATTGCAAACCACTTCCAGTCTTTTGAGAATGCTTCAATTTTTATATTTTTATAAAAACATAAAATTAAAACTGGTATAGCTCCTAAAAAAGATCTTAAAAAACCTATTGTAATAGGTCCAAATGAGTATGTGGCAATCTTTATATTAAAAAAAGCAGACGCCCATATTAATGACAACAATATCAACAACAAATAATCAACTAATTGTGGTTTTCTCATTCTGTTATTTCTTTTATCTCACCAGAAGTTAAGGCAATTAAATTTTCAAAATTTATTTCGAATACTGCATTAGGATGACCTGCGGCTGCAAAAATTGAAGAAAATCTATTTAAAGTTTCATCAATAAAAATTTTTATTTTTGTTAAATGTCCTGTTGGAGATACTCCACCAATTGTATACCCAGTAATTTTTTTAACATCTTCTGGGTTCGCCATTGAGACATCTTTTTGATCTAAAATTTTTTTTAATTTATTTAATGAACACCTTTTATCTCCAGAAACTAAACATAAAACATAACTATCCCCTGCTTTAAAAAGTAAGCTTTTAACAATTGCCCCTACTTTGCAACCTAAAGCTGTAGCTGCATCGTTAGCTGTTCTAGCAGTTTGCTCTAAAACAATCACTTTAATATCTGGATTAAATTGTTTTAGCGATTTTTCTGCTCTTAAAACTGGCTCTTTATTTAATATTGATTTCACAGGTTTAATATATTTATTATTTTAGTGACTAATTACACTACTTATGTGAAAATTGCATAGGTGTTATTTATTAAATAAGCAATATTTTTAAGTATTTTTTTGCTAATTAGGCCAAACAAAATTACATAGGAGACAAAATGAGCGCAGCAAACGTTTTAAAGTATATCAAAGAAAAAGATGCGGAATTTGTAGACTTAAGGTTTACAGATCCAAGAGGTAAGCTTCAGCATTTAACTATGGACTCAACAGTTGTTGATGAGGGAATGTTAAATGAGGGAGTGTTTTTTGATGGATCTTCTATTGCCGGATGGAAAGCAATTAATGAATCAGACATGATTTTAAAACCAGATACTTCAAGAATGTTTATGGATCCTTTTACGTCTCATAATACAGTAGTTTTGTTTTGTGATATTCTTGATGCGATAAAAAAAACACCTTATGAAAGAGATCCTAGAGGTATAGCAAAAAAAGCAGAGGAATATTTAAAATCCTCTGGAATTGGTGATAAAGCATTTTTTGGTCCAGAGCCTGAGTTTTTTGTATTTGATGATGTGCGAATTAAAAATGATATGAATGAATGTGGCTTTATCTTAGACAGTAAAGAAGGTCCCTATAACTCTGGGAAAGAATATGCAAATGGAAACATGGGTCATAGACCGGGTGTAAAAGGAGGATACTTCCCTGTTCCGCCTGTAGATAGTGAACAGGATATGAGAAGTGAATATTTAAAAAACTTGAAAGAAGTGGGTATTAAAGTTGAAAAACATCACCATGAAGTTGCACCAAGTCAGCATGAATTAGGAATGTATTTTGGAACTTTAGTTGATCAAGCTGATAATGTTCAGTTATACAAATATGTTGTTCAAATGGTAACTCATTCATTTGGAAAAACAGCAACATTTATGCCTAAACCAGTTGCGGGTGATAATGGTTCTGGAATGCATACTCATCAATCAATATGGAAAGGTGATACGCCGGTATTTTCTGGTGATGCTTATTCAGGCTTGTCAGAAACAGCTTTGCATTATATTGGTGGAATTTTAAAGCATGCAAAAGCAATCAATGCTTTTTCAAATGCTACTACAAACAGCTACAAGAGATTAATTCCTGGTTTTGAAGCTCCAGTATTACTAGCTTACTCAGCAAGAAATAGATCAGCGTCATGCAGAATTCCTATTACTTTGAGTAAAAAAGGTGCAAGATGTGAAATAAGATTCCCAGATGCATCAGGAAATCCTTATTTAACTTTTGCAGCAATGTTAATGGCTGGAATAGATGGAATTAAAAATAAAATTCATCCAGGAGAGTCATTTGATAAAGATTTATATGAATTACCACCAGAGGAAGTAAAATCTATTCCAACTGTATGCGGATCATTAAGAGAAGCAATGGAAAGTTTAGACAAAGACAGAGAATTTTTAACTCAAGGCGGTGTCTTTACTGATGATCAAATTGATGCTTATATTGCATTAAAGTTTGAAGAAATTCATAAATTTGAACATGCACCCCATCCTGTTGAGTTTGAGATGTATTACAGCTGCTAAATACTTAGTTACTGTTTTGTTGTTGCAATTGTATTTTTGTTAATACCTTTTTTTACGACGTAATCTTGGGTACCATTGGCACCAGTTTCAACTTCTTTTCGTAAATCTTTAAAGAAAGCTTTTTCTTTTAAAGAGTCTTTTAGGTTTTTAACTAAATTTTTAAACTCAAATTTATTCATAATGAAACTATATACTAGATATGCAAAAAATGCAATTCAGATATGCAAATATTAGGATAATACAACTTATGATGTTTTAAACGACTCTCCGCAGCCGCATCTCTCAGTTTCGTTAGGATTATTAAATACAAATGACGAGGACAATTCCTCTTTTTTATAATCCATTTCAGTTCCAAGCAGATACATAATAGCAGCTGAATCAACAAATACTTTCACACCCTTATCTTCGATAACTTCATCATTAGGATTTAAATCCTTTGTATACTCCATCACATAAGACATCCCTGCACAACCACCTGATTTAACTGATACTCTAACACCGATAGAGTCTTTTTCAGCATTAGCCATTATTTCTTTTATTCTCGATGCTGCGTTATTACTTAATTTGATTATAGGGTTCATTACAAATTCAATTCCAATTTAGCTGCTTCCGACATCATATCTTTGTTCCATGGTGGATCCCAAACTAGCTCAAGATCAACATCCTCTATACCTTCTACCTGCATTGCACCCTCTTTTACGTCTTTTGGTAAACTTTCTGCAACTGGACAATTTGGAGTTGTCAAAGTCATTTTAATAATTGCAAACTTTTCATCCTTTACTTTAATATCATAAATTAAACCCAATTCGTAGATATTTACAGGTAACTCTGGGTCATAAATTTTTCTTATTTCCTCAATTATCTGTTCTTTTTTAGACATAATTTAATTTTCTGTTTTTACCTCTTCTGTTTTTTCATCAAAAGCGGAAACCATTGTGTGCCAAGATAAGGTTGCACATTTAACTCTCATTGGATATTGTTTAACACCAGATAAACACATTAGTTTAGTTTTTTCATCCTCACTCAAATACTCAGATTTTAATTCAGGATTTTCTTTAATCATGCCTAAAAAATCCTCAACTATTTCCTTAGCTTCATGCTCATTTTTTCCTTTTATCAAATCAGTCATTATAGAAGCTGAAGCCATTGAAATAGCACAACCGCTCCCTTCGAAAGATGCATCTTCTACAATTTTTTGTCCATTTAATTTTAAATAAACATGAACATTATCACCACAAAGAGGATTGTTGCCTTTTGCGTCTTTATTAAAACCTTCTGTCTTTCTAAGATTTCTAGGATTCTTACCGTGTTCTAGTATAATTTCTTGATAAAGTTCTTTTAAATTCATTATAGATTAAATATTTTTTTACAGTTGTTTATCGACTCATTTAGCTGATCTAAATCTTCTTTTGTGTTATAAATACCAACTGATGCTCTGGCACTTGCTGGAATATTTAATTTATCATGAAGAATTTGACAACAATGATGTCCTGCTCTTATTGCAACTCCATCTTCATCCAAGATGGTTGCAATATCATGTGGGTGAACTCCTTCTATTGTGAATGATAACACCCCTCCTTTATTTTTTGGATTTCCAATTAGTTTAACTGAATTATTTTTTTGCAATAGTTCTTGTCCATAATTAACTAAGTCAGCTTCATGTTTCATTACGTTTTCTATACCAATATTTTCTAAAAATTTTATTGATTGATCAAAGGCAATTACCTGTGCTGTGGCCATAGTTCCTGCCTCGTATTTATTAGGTAATTCGCCATAGGAAATTCTATCTTTTTTAACTTCATTTATCATTCCTCCACCACCTTGGTATGGAGGTAATTCTTCTAACCATTTTTTCTTTCCGTAAAGAACTCCTAAACCTGTAGGTCCATACATTTTGTGACATGAAATTGCATAGAAATCACAATCTAAATCTTGCATATCTAATCTTAAATGTGGTGCGCCTTGACATCCATCAACTACAACAATTATTCCTTTTGAATGTGCAAGTTGGGCAATTTCTTTTACTGGTAAAATTGCACCTGTTACATTAGACAAATGAGTAATTGAAATCAACTTTGTTTTTGGAGTTATTTTCTTTTCTATTTCTTCAAGAGTAATTTCACCTTCATCATTTATTTCAGCAAAATTAATTTTTATATTTTTTGATTTTCTTAAGAAGTGCCATGGAACATAATTTGAATGATGCTCAAGTTCTGTAATCAATACTTCATCACCTTCCTGCAAGTAACTTTGGCCCAATGTATTAGCAACTAAATTTAATGCTTCAGTTGCACCCTTTGTAAAAACAATTTCATTTTTATCTTGAGCGTTAATATATTTTTGAACAGACGTTCTTGTATTTTCATATAAATTAGTAGCAGCAACTGCAAGATAATGAACACTTCTACCAACATTTGAAAATTGTTTGGTATAAAATTCATTTATTCTATCTACTACTATCTTAGGTTTTTGAGATGAATTAGCGCTATCTAAATAAACTAGGTCATTATTTTGAATTTTTTCATCAAATATTGGAAATTCTTTTTTTATTTGATCAATATTCATTCTTTAATTCCAATCATATTTTTAATTAAGTTTTTTATTTCTGAATCAGTAATTTTTTCTACAACATCAAGCAAAAAACCATTGATTAATAGCTCTCTTGATTGTTGATAACTTAAACCTCTAGACATTAAATAAAATATTGACTCTTCATTTAAACTCCCTGAAGCTGAACCATGCGAACATTTAACGTCGTCAGCATAAATTTCTAGTTCTGGCTTAGCATTAAACTCTGACTCCTTATTTAACAATATTGCTTTGCTCAATTGGTATCCATCAGTTTTCTGAGCATCTGAATTTACAAATATTTTTCCTTGATACACTGCTTTAGAACTTTGGTCTAAAACACTTTTAATTAATTGATAACTTTTTGTATTTTCAGTTAAATGATTTATTATTGATCTGATTTCGTGATGTTTATCATTATTCAATGAAAGAATTCCATTTACAAAAGCTGATGCATAAACTCCATTTAAATTACAATTTATCTCATTTTTAGAAAAATTTGATCCAGAAGATAAAATAAATGTTTCAGAAATACTGTTCTTATCTTGATCAATATTGTTAAAAGAATATTTAATATTTTTATTTTCAAATTTATCTACTTTATAATTTTTTAAAACTGCATTTTCTTTTAATTCAAAGTTATAAAATATATTTAAAAAGTTCTTCTCAGATGTATCATTAAACAAATCAATTAATCTTAATGAGCTATCTTTATCTAGTTCAAAATTAAGTCGTAAATTTATGTTCTTAGACCAAATTTTTGAATTTGTTGTGTGATAGATAATTAAAGGTTTTACTAACTGATAACCTTTTTTTACTAATATTTTAAAACATTTATTAGTAAAAGCATTGTTCAAGTCAGATAATGAATTGCTATTTTTAAATTCATTTATTGTTTCTGATTGATCAATTATTTCTATTTGATCTTTTTTTTCATATTCAAAATCAATTTTTTCAATTCTACCATTTATAAAAACTATTTTATTATGCTCTAATCCATCTACAAATACAGATGTATCAACTTTATTAGTAGTTGTTTGATCATTATAGAAACTAAGTTCTCCAATATTATTTTTTATTATTTGATTCAAATCTGAAAATTTCCAATCTTCCTTTTTTCTATTTGGAAAACCTTTGTCTATGAAATTGTCTAAACAAAATTTTTTTATTTCAATATCTTTTTGAGATAAACTTAAATTTTTTATGCTATTATCAAAATCTTTTTGTAATTGTTCTTTCATTTAATTAAAATTTTCATATCCTTTTTTTTCTAATTCTAAAGCTAAATCTGGCCCACCAGATTTTACAATTTTTCCATTCATTAAAACGTGTACAAAATCTGGTTTTATATAATCAAGTAATCTTTGATAGTGTGTAATAATTAAAAACGAATTGTTTTGATCTCTTAGTGTATTAACTCCATCTGCAACGATCTTTAAAGCATCAATATCTAAGCCTGAATCTGTTTCATCTAAAATAGATAGTTTTGGAGCTAACAACGACATTTGTAGAATTTCATTTTTCTTTTTTTCACCACCAGAAAAACCAACATTTAATTGTCTGTTTAATTTATCCTCATCAAATTTTAGTTCTTTAGATTTTTCTTTTACCAATTTTAGAAATTCAATAGCATCAAGCTCTTTCTCACCTCTAGCTTTTCTAACAGCATTCAAAGAAGTTTTTAAAAATATATTTGTATTTACTCCTGGAATTTCTAAGGGATACTGGAAAGCCAAAAATATTCCCTTGTGTGCTCTTTCCTCTGTTTCAAGTTCAAATAAATCTTTTTCTTCAAAAAGAACTTCCCCCGAAACTTCATAACCTTTTTTTCCAGATAGAATATTTGATAATGTGCTTTTTCCAGATCCATTAGGACCCATAATTGCATGAACCTCACCAGGATTTATATCCAAGGATAGTCCATTTAAAATAGACTTGTTATCAATCATTGCATTTAAATTATTTATTTTAAGCATATTAACCTACGCTTCCTTCCAGACTGATACCTACAAGTTTTTGGGCTTCTACTGCAAATTCCATAGGCAATTGTTGCAATACTTCTTTACAAAAACCGTTAACAATCAAGCCAACAGCTTCCTCTGGATTTAATCCTCTTTGTTGGCAATAATGAAGCTGTTCTTCACTAATCTTGGATGTAGTTGCCTCATGAGCAATATTAGACTCTGAATTCTTATTTTTTATATAAGGAACAGTGTGAGCTCCACATTTGTTACCCATTAATAAAGAGTCACACTGAGTATAATTAGTTGAATTTTTAGCTTTTGATGAAATATCAACTAAACCTCTATATGTCATATCTGAACTACCTGCTGATATTCCTTTAGAAATTATTTTACTTTTAGTATTTTTACCTAGATGTATCATTTTTGTACCTGTATCAGCTTTTTGATGATTGTTGGTAATAGCTATTGAATAGAACTCACCAACAGAATTATCTCCTTTAAGAATACAACTAGGATACTTCCATGTAATAGCTGAACCTGTTTCAACTTGTGTCCATGAAATTTTTGAATTTTTTCCTTTGCATAAACCTCTCTTTGTTACAAAATTGTATATACCACCTTTGCCATCTTTATCGCCTGGATACCAATTTTGAACTGTTGAATATTTTATTTCCGCATCATCAAGTGCAATTAATTCTACATTAGCAGCATGTAATTGATTTTCATCTCTCATTGGAGCTGTACATCCTTCTAAGTAACTTACGTAACTTCCTTTATCTGCAATAATTAAAGTTCTTTCAAATTGACCTGTGTTTGATGCATTAATTCTAAAATAAGTTGATAGCTCCATTGGACATCTAACACCTTCTGGTATATATACAAAAGAACCATCTGTAAAAACTGCTGAGTTTAATGTTGCAAAAAAATGATCACTTGTTGGAATTACAGATCCTAGATATTTTTTAACTAACTCAGGGTGGTTTTGAATTGCTTCCGATATAGGACAAAATATAATTCCTTTTTTTGTTAATTCATCTTTAAAAGTAGTAGCTACAGAAACTGAGTCAAATACAGCATCAACAGCTATTCCATTTAATCTTGCTTGCTCTTGCAAAGGAATACCAAGTTTTTTATAAGTTTCTAAAAGTTTAGGATCCAGTTCATCTAAGCTCTTTGGCTTATCTTTCATACTTTTAGGTGCAGAGTAATAATATAAATCTTGATAATCTATTTTTGGAAATTTAGGTTTTTGCCAATCTGGTTCTTTTAATACTTTAAACCTTTCAAAAGCTTTTAGTCTAAACTCAAGCATCCATGCAGGTTCTTTTTTAATATTCGAAATAAATTTAATGACATCTTCATTCAAACCTTTTGGGGCTTGAATATTTTCTATGTCTGTCGAAAAACCATATTTATAATCTTTTAAATTATTTATTTCTTTTTGTCTTTTATCCATTCTAAACTCTTGTTTCTTTATTGTTATTTAATAAATCTTTTAAGCTTTTATTTTCAAAGAAAGTATTTATGTGAATCTCTAATTCATCCCAAAGATTGTGAGTTATACATTTTGTAGCTTTACCGTTACATCCTCTTTTTGATTCTTTTTTGCATTGAACAGTTTTTACTTTTTCATCCACAGCATTGAATATATTTGTTAATTTAATATCGTTTGGGTTTTTATTAAGAACATATCCTCCTTGGGTTCCTCTAATACTTTTTACAATTTCGTTTTTTTTTAATTTAGAAAAAATTTGTTCAAGGTAATCTAACGAAATACCTTGTCTTAAAGATATGTCTCTTAGTGATACTGGATTGATGTTATCAAACCTAGCTAAATCAACTAAAGCCATTACAGCGTATCTTCCTTTTGATGTAAGTTTCATTTATACCCTTAAAATGTGGGTTTTTATACATACCTGACCAAATTGGTCAAGATTAGAGTATAAAAAAAAACTAACATATTGTCGCTGACTTGTGATAAACGTACATTTTTTTTGAGAATAATAATCAATATCGCTTATGGATAACAAGATTTTAGAAATATTTATACCTGGTCCTGCAGGAAGACTTGAAGCTAAATATTATAAAAGTAAAAAAAATACATCCCCAATTGCTTTAGTATTACAGCCCCATCCTCAATATGGGGGGACAATGAATAATAAAGTTGTGGTAGATACTTTTCATACTTTTATGGATAACGATTTTTCAGTTTGTAGAGTAAATTTTAGAGGTGTTGGTAAGAGCGATGGAGAATTTGATAATGGTCAAGGTGAGCTTGCTGATGCGGCAGCTGCTTTAGATTGGTTGGAGAGAGAAAATTTTGACAATTCTCAATGTTGGGTTTCAGGATTTTCATTTGGATCATTAATTGCAATGCAATTATTAATGAGAAGACCAGAAATAAATAGATTTATAGCTATTTCACCTCAGCCAAATGTTTATGATTTTTCTTTTTTATCTCCATGTCCAACCTCAGGCCTAGTAATTTATGGTAAAAAAGATGAATTAGTACCACTAGAATACATTTCAGAATTAGATAAAAGATTAAGTGCTCAAAAAGGAATTAAAGTAGAATTTAATACTATATCAGATGCCAATCATTTCTTTTCAAAAAATAGCGATGCTTTAATTAAACATCTTGATAAATATGTAAAAAAAGAAACAGCACTTTATTAAAAATTTTCTACGAGTTTTCCACCCACTGTAAATTCTTTACATCCAGTTGTTGTGCTGAAAGAAATGGGTAAATTTAAATAAGACCTTATAGCCAAAAATCCAAATGCCTGGGATTCAATATAATCACCATTTAAATTATAATTATCTATAATTTCCAAAGTAATATTATTTTCATTTGATATGTAATTTTTTATACAATTAATTAAATTACTATTTTTTCTACCACCACCACAGAGTAAAAATGTAATACTATTTTTTTGGCTAATATATTTTAACCCTTCTGCGATCAGATATGCCGTAAAATCTGTTATTGTAGCACAACCATCTTCTAAAGATAAACCTCTCGCAAAAGATACATCGAAATTTTTAATATCTAATGATTGTGAGTAAGAATTTATTTTAAAGTTGTCTATTGCCTGATTAAGAATTAATTGATCAACTTTTCCTGCTTTAGATAATTCACCATTTTTATCAAATTTTTTACTGGAATTCTTTCTTACCCATTCATCAATTAAACAATTGCCAGGACCTATATCAAAAGCAGAAAGGTTATTTTGAAAATTATCTGAAATATTAACAACTTTTGTAACATTTGCGATACCGCCAATATTTAAGAAACCTATTGGAAATTTAATATCAAAATTTTGATTTATTTTTTTTGATAAAATTTGATGAAAAATTGGTGTTAAAGGTGCTCCCTGACCATTATTTTGAATGTCTGCTTGTCTAAAATTATATATGACTTTTTTTTTGACGACTTGGGATAACAATTTCCCATCTCCTAATTGATTTGTAATTTTCTCATGTGGGCTATGAAAAATTGTTTGACCATGAAAACCTATCAAATCAATGGGATCCCTATATTTTTTTAATGATTGATTAACTGCATTGGCGTGAAAAAGAGTTAAATTTCTCTCTAATTCTCTTAATTTTTCTGAATTTTGTAAAAGATCTTTCTTTGTTAAGACTAAATCTCTTAATCGAACTAACTGATTCTGAAGATTTTTATCATACTCATAATAATCATCTAAAATGTTTGAAAATTCATCGTATCCATCTGAACTAATTATAGATAAATCGATACCATCCATAGATGTTCCACTCATTAATCCAATAGCAGTATATAATTTTTTTTTCATTGATATGTTTTTTAAAAAAAATTTGTATATTGTAACTATAAACTTATGAATAAATTTTTAAAAGAATTTAAAAATAGAGGTTTTTTTTATCAATGCACAAGTGAAAATGAATTATCTAAACAGTTAGATGAAAAAAAAATTAAAGGTTATATAGGTTTTGATTGTACAGCAGAAAGCTTGCATGTAGGCAGCTTGTTGCAAATAATGTGTTTGCGACTACTTCAAAAAAATGGACATCAACCAATAGTCTTGCTTGGTGGAGGAACTACAAGAATTGGAGATCCATCTGGTAAAGATAAAACTAGAAGAATATTAAGTGAGGAAGAAATTGAGAAAAATATTAAAAATATTAAAAATATTTTAAAAAAATTTTTAGATAATGATGATCCAAATACAAAACCAATATTTGTAAATAATTATACTTGGCTTAAAGATTTAAATTATATTTCATTTTTGAGAAACATTGGAAAACATTTCACGATAAATAGAATGTTAACATTTGATAGTGTAAAACTTAGATTAGATAGAGAGCAATCTCTTAGCTATATGGAGTTTAATTATATGATTTTACAAGCATATGATTTTCTTGAATTAAATAAAAAAGAAGATTGTGTCTTACAAATCGGAGGTTCAGATCAGTGGGGAAATATCGTTAATGGTGTTGAGTTAATAAAAAGATATTCTAATAATCAAACTTTTGGTTTAACTACGCCTTTAATTACACTAGCAACTGGCACTAAAATGGGAAAAACTGAAAGTGGGGCTATTTGGTTGGATGAAAAATATTTATCGGCTTATGATTATTGGCAATTTTGGAGAAACATAGATGATAGAGATGTAATTAAATTTTTAAAAATGTTTACTGAAATTGAAATTAAGGAAATAGAAAGAATTAAAGATAAAGATATAAATGAATTGAAAATATTACTTGCTAATAAAACTACAGAAATGTTACATGGAAAAGAAGTGGCTAAAAACTCTGAACAAGCAGCAAAAGAAGCTTTTTCTGGAAACACTCTGGGATCTAACTTACCTAAAGTTGACGTTAGATTAAACAAAATAGAAGAAAAAATAAATATAGTAGACCTTGTTTTATTATCTAAACTAGAAACATCAAAAAGTGAAATCAGAAGACTTATAAAAGGGAATGCAGTTAAAATAAACGATGATGTTATTTCAAATGAAAAATTTGAAATTAATAAAAATTTATTTAAAGATAACTATCTTAAACTTTCCCTTGGAAAAAAAAGGCATATTAAAATAGAATTAAATTAATTTTTTTTAATTTTCTCTAAAGTTCTAGTAATAAATCTGGGTGTTAAAGTTTTTATAGGATTTACAGTAGTTTCTAAATTTTTAGGGGGTCCTTTAATTTTAAAGCTTACTCCAAAAACACCATCGCCCACTTTTTTTCCAATCAATAAATCACCAAGTAAAGGTATTGAAGCAATGGATCTGTTTATAGTTGTAGCAGGAACCAGTGTTCCTCTTAAGCTGATTAATTTGTCCTCCTCAATGTATCCTTCTAATAAAATAGATATTGCTGGACCAATTGCGTATAACTCTTGAATTTTCATCAGTTTATCCTGATTGGTAAAAATCATTTCAAAATCTGTAAACCTAATCCCTTCCCCTGTAAGTAAGTCCGCTATTCCTTGAAGAGATGCAAGGGCTAACAACTTTGCTAACGCTGGAATTTCTTTAACTTTAAAATTATCAATTACTAATTTAGAAGTTGAAACTCCATCTTTTTTCAAAGAGTAAAAGTCTAAATATCCCTCTTTATCATCTTTAAAACCCTTAATGAATTTATATCTATCTACTAGGGGTTTTGCCTTAGATGAGAAAAGAGTGGTAATTTTTTCACCTTGATCATTTGTTATAATTGTAAACTTTATATTTTGTAAATCATTATAAAAAGCCAAAATATCTGCTTGTTCTACTTTATTATTAATAATTTTTATCTTTCCATTCAAATCCTTAACAAAGTGTATTTTATCTAGGTAAACTTCTTCAAAATTTAGTTCCATACTTACATTATTTTCAAACAGATTGTTTTCTTTTTTATCAACAGAATCTAATAGATTTGAAAGTAAAGAATTTGCATTAAATGAAGTGCCATCAATTAAATAATTTTGGCCTTCTAATTTATTGATGTTGTAATTATTTTTTATATTTTCTGAGTCTAAATAATTAAAATTTGCCTGATCAATTTTTATTATTTGATTAGAATCGTTTAGATATAAATCCTTAATTTTAATATTATTATTTTCTTCATTAATAATAAAGTTATTTATATTAAGATTTTTATTATTTATAAGCTCTCCATTAATTAAAAGATTCATTTTACTTTTATCTTTTTTTTTATAATTAATATTATCAATTTTAAATTTTGTATGTTTTACGTTTAAATTAGTATTAAAACTTATTTTGTTTTCTTTTTTTTCAACAAAATAATCAATTTGTTCAAAATTTTTATCAATTTTAAATTTACCAGAACCTGAAAAAGTTAGCTTATTATCTTTAAAATTAATTTTTAATTTTTGATTATTAAAATTAATATTTTTGTTTATTTGAGGGAAGAAAATTTTTAAAAAATCTTGTTGCCCTAAAACTATATTTTTTAAAAATAATTCTGATTCTATACTTAAATCCTTGTCTTTTTTATTTATTAAATATTTAATCTCATCTGCTTCCTCAGCATTTAACTGAACTTTTCCCTCACCGTTAATTGATAGATTATTGTCCTTATAATTTAAATTTAATTTATGATTATTGAGTAAAATTAAGTCATCAACTTCTGGAAAAAAATTATTTATTAACTCTAATTTTTTATATTTTAGCTGAGTTATGTTTACATCAGAACTTAATATAATATTTTTAACTTTAAATTTTTCATCTATTTCTAGAGAAAATTTATTATTTGTTTTAAATTTAGCATCATCAATAATTATATTTTCAAAACTTAAATCAAAAAATTTTAATATATTTGAATTTAAACTTGACTGATCGTTTTCAACAATAGCATCAATCAAAAAACTATTTTTTTTCTTTTTTACGTTTAGTTTTTTTGAAATAAATTCAACCTCATCCAATTGGAAATTTATTCCATTAAAAATATAATTATCTTTTTGAAAATTGAAATTAAAATTTATATTTTTTAAATTAGCCTTATTTAAAAGATTAATACTTGCATCTTTTATCAAACCTTCAATTTTATAATCATTTTTTAAATTACCGTTTTCATCGATATTCAGAGTCAGGTCTAAAATTACATAACCTTTTTTTACAATTTTTTCTAATAAAAATAATTCAGTTTTATTATTTGTTGTCCGAATAAATTTAATTAAATCATTTAATAATATAGACTTAGTTGTTATTTCTATATTTGACGATGAAATCTTGTTTTTTATTAAAGAACCCAGTGAAACTTGCGTTTTAATACTTTCTAATGCTAAAGGTCTTTTTGAAAAATATACCGTAGTTCCAACTGTTTTTGCATAAACTTTTAGTTTAAAAGGATCTAGAATAAATTTAATATTTTTTAAATCTACTTCTATCTTTTTATTTATTAGTAAAATTCTTTTTTTAATTTGATCATTAAATTTATCTGTCTCTATACCTGCGGTACTAAGATAAACTGTAAAAACAACTAACACTGACAAAAGTAGGATAAAATATTTTAAAATATTATTTTTCATTTAATTTATAAAGCGATTGTTCCAAAAATTCATCAATATCACCATCTAACACTTTATCTGGACTAGTACTTTCAAAATTAGTTCTATTATCTTTTACTAGTCTGTAGGGTTGAAGAACATACGATCTGATTTGATGGCCCCACCCTATTTCGGATTTAGAACTTTCAACATTTTGGCTTTCTTCTTCTCTTTTTTTTATTTCATAATCATATAATCTTGCTTTCAACATATTCATACATGTTTCTTTATTTTTATGTTGAGATCTTTCATTTTGACATTGAACAACAATTTTTGATGGAATGTGTGTAATTCTAACTGCGCTATCAGTAGTGTTGACATGCTGACCACCTGCTCCACTGGAACGATAAGTGTCTACTCTTAAATCTTTTTCTAAGATTTCTATATTTATATTTTCATCTACAACTGGATAAATCCAAACACTAGCAAAACTTGTGTGCCTCCTTGCTCCGGAGTCAAATGGAGATATCCTAACTAATCTATGTATTCCTGACTCTTTTTTTAACCATCCAAAAACATAGTCACCATCTATTTTAATTGTTGCAGACTTTATACCAGCCTCTTCACCTCTATGTTCACTAATCAAACATGAGATAAAATTTTTTTTATCAGACCACTTTAAATACATTCTTCTTAACATATCAGCCCAATCTTGACTTTCTGTACCTCCTGCACCGGCATGTATTTCTATATAACAATTTAAGGGATCTGCTTCATTAGATAGAAAACATTTAATTTCATTTTTTTTAACATCAGTTCTTAAGTCTTTTATATTTTGTAGAACTTCCTTTTGAACTTGTAAGTTCTCTTCCTCGAGTGCCAGTTTATACAAATCATCTAAATCTTTTAGTTTTTCAACATTGTTTTTATAAGAATTAGTTAAATCTTCATAAAATTTTTTTTCTTTGATCACTCTTTTTGAGTTGTTTTTATCTTGCCAAAAATTGGCACTAACAATTTGTGAATTTAAAGATTGCAGCTTTGAATGGACATTATTTTTTTCAAAGATACTCCTGTATTTTTTGATTTATCTTTTCAACTTCTTCTTTAAAATTTTGATAATTATTATCCATTAGTAAAACTTTAATATATTATTTGAGTCTAATCTATCTGAATTTGTATAAAGTACTTTTCCATCAACTACATTTTCTTTTTTAAAAACCTCAATAATAGTATTCTTTGAGTTAAATTTTGCTTTTTGACCTGTTAAAGGGTCAACAACCATCATCACTGTTCCTTTAGCTGCCTTAAATGGTCTTGCATCATATTTATTAACAGAATTGCTAATAAAACTTTTGAAGATTGGCAAAGCAGTTTTAGATCCTGTTTCATATTTTCCTAATGGGGTTGGGTTATCTGAACCAACATAAACGCCAACTAGTAGATTTGAAGTAAAACCTATAAACCAAGTATCTGTATTTTTATTTGTTGTTCCAGTTTTACCTGCAATATTTAAATTCAATTCTTTTAGTTTTTTAGCTGTACCTCGTTGAACTACTCCTTCTAAAATTGAAGTCATTTGAAAAGCTGTTTCTGGAGAAAAAATTTGCGTATAGTTATTTTTAATCTCTGGATAATCGTTGGTTAAATAAGAAATTTGATCACAATTGATACATTTTCTTTTATCATTATTAAAAATAGTATTTCCCTCACTGTCTTGAATTCTATCTATCAGTATTGGTTCAACAAGTTTTCCTCCATTAATAAAAACTGAATAAGCAGATGTAAGTTTTAATAAAGTTGTTTCAGCAGACCCCAAGGACATAGATAAAAGTTCTTCTGGATTATCATAAATTTTTAATGCTTTTGAAAAATCAACTAATTTCTCTACACCAAGATTTTGGGCTATTCTTACTGTCATTAAATTTCTAGATTTTTCCAAACCAACCCTTAAGGTCGAAGGACCATAAAATTTTTTTCCATAATTTTCTGGTTTCCACATTTTTAAATCATCACCTTGTTCTAAAACCAGTGGTGCATCTAGAACTAATGATGTTGGTGTAAAATTATTTTCTAAAGCTAATGCATAAACAAATGGTTTGAAAGCTGATCCAGGCTGTCTTTTAGCTTGAGTTGCTCTATTAAATTCACTTTGTTTAAAACTAAAACCACCACTTAATGCTAAAACTCTTCCTGTAAATGGATCCATCACAACAATTCCACCATTTACTTTTGGTAATTGCTGTAAATTGAAAATATTTTCTTTAACATTTTTAACATAAATAACATCGCCAGGTTTTAATAATTTATTAAAGTCTTTCTTTGTCCAAGAAATGCTCTGATATTGAATAACACCTTTGATATTATCTTCTGTTTCTATTTCTGCTGAAAATTTATTTATCTTTTTGACTATTGCTAATTTCCAATTAGTTGAATTTTCTAATTTATACTTTTCTAGATCTTTTTTCCATTCTGAGTTATAAATCTTGTTAGTAAGCGGCCCTCTCCATCCTTTTCTTTTATCATACGCAATTAATCCATCTCTAAGTGATACAGTTGCAATTGTTTGTAAATTTAAATCTATTGGAGTATTGATATTAAAACCTTGTTTATAAACTTTATCATAGCTCAAAGTTTCAATTACACTCTTTCTCACATCTTCAATAAAATATTGAGCATCTTCTAAATAAATTTTTTTATTTTTTTTTAAAATTATTTCTTGTTTTGTAAGTTTTTCATACCATTCTGATGTTAAATAATTATTATCTAACAAATTTTTTAAAACTAAATTTCTTCTAAATTTTGCTACATCTAAGTTTCTGTATGGATTATATCTACTTGGTGCTTTTGGCAAAGCTGCTAATAAAGCAGCTTCTGAGTAATTTAAATCTTTAATAGATTTATCAAAATATTCTAAGCTTGCAGCAGCTACTCCATATGCTCCACTTCCAAGATAAATTTGGTTTAGATAAAGTTCTAGAATTCTTTCTTTAGTTAAGGCTCTCTCTATTCTAAAAGCTAGAATTGCTTCCTTAATTTTCCTATTTAAACTTACTTCATTTGTTAGTAAAAAGTTTTTTGCTACCTGTTGGGTAATTGTAGATGCCCCTTCCAACCTTTTAGACGATAAAATATTTGAAATATTGTTTATTACAGCCCTTGCAACACCTTTGGCATCAACGCCTGGATGTTTAAAAAAATTTTTATCCTCAGCAGATAAAAATGCGTTAATTACATTTTTTGGAATTGAATTAAATGGAACAAAAACTCTTTTTTCCTTTGAAAAATCTGCCACTAAATCACCATTACCTGAGTAAACTTTACTAGAAACAGGAGGTTTGTAATTTTTAAGGAACTTATAATCTGGTAAATCATTAGAATAAGTCCATAAGATACTTATTATCAAAATTACTGATAAAAGAATAAAAGACGTAATTAAAATAAAGATATTTCTTAAAAATTTATTCATTTTAATTTCATTATATCTTGGAATTTGTTAAAGATATGGCAAGGATAAAACAAAATTTTAAAAAATTAAATAACTAATGAAATTAACATTCACAAAATTATGGAAAAAAATTTATATATTGATGCTTCGCATCCTAACGAAACTAGAGTTGTTCTTAAATCAGGTGAAAATATTGAAGATTACGAGTACGAAGGTTTAAAAAATAACTTAATTAAAAATAATATCTATTTAGGAAAAGTAAGCAGAATAGAACCATCGTTACAAGCTGCTTTCGTTGATTTTGGAAGAGAGAGGCATGGGTTTTTATCCTTTAATGACATCCAGTCAGATTATTATCAGATTCCAAAAGCCGATTTAGAAAGAATTAAAGAAGAGGAAGAAAAAGCTAGAGAAGAACTTTCAAAAGAAGTTCAGGCTAAAGAAGAAGAAAATATTGCTAAAGGAAAACTAGAAATTGATGATCCAATAGAAAAAACATCAGAAGAGCAAACAGAAGAAGATTTAAATAATAAAGAAAATATTTCTGAAAAAGAAAATTTAGGTAATGGAAAAGAAAAAAAAAAGGAACATAGATTTAAATTTAAAAGGTATAAAATTCAGGAAGTAATTAAACCTAATCAAGTAATTCTTGTGCAAGTCATTAAAGACGAAAGAGGGCAAAAAGGTGCCGCATTGAGTACTTTCATTTCAATTGCAGGAAAATATATAGTTTTAATGCCAAACACTCCTAAAGGAGGAGGTATATCAAGAAAAATATTTAATCCTGCTGATAGAAAAAAAATAAGAACAATTTTAAATGAAATTGAAATACCTAGAGAGATGGGATTAATTGTCAGAACTGCTGGAAGCAATAAAACCAAAAATGAGATAAATAGTGATTTAACAACTTTGATTAATTCTTGGGGTCAAATAAAAGAAAACGCAATAAACTCTATTGCTCCTTCTTTAATTCATCAAGAAAGTGAAATAATTAAAAGAACTTTAAGAGATATGTTTGATGAAAATACTAAAAATATAATTGTAGAAGGTAACGAGGGTTATAAAAAAGCTCAATCATTCATGAAAACTATGATGCCATCAAATCTGAAAAAAGTAAAAAAGTATAGAGGAAAAATTCCATTATTTATTCAAGAAAATATTGAACAAAAGTTAAATCAAATATTTGACTCTGAAATTAAACTTAAATCAGGAGGTTATTTGGTTATTAACCCTACAGAAGCTTTAGTTTCTATTGATATAAATTCTGGAAGTTCAATAAAAGGAAAAAATGTTGAAAGCACTGCTTTAGATACAAATATTGAAGCTGCAGAAGAAATTGCAAGGCAAATAAAGATTAGAGATTTGTCTGGTTTAATCATTATAGATTTTATTGATATGCTTAGTTATGGAAATAGGAGGTTAGTAGAAAGAAAACTTAAAGAAAAATGTAGGTCAGATAGAGCAAGAATTCAAATTGGAAGAATAAGTAATTTTGGTCTTTTGGAGATGTCAAGACAAAGACTAAGAGAAAGTGCAATTAAATGGAAAGTTACATTAACTGATGAGTCTTTTGCTCAAAAACTTTTAAAGATTGTTGAGTTAAAAGCTGTAATTAATAAAGCTAAATTTGTTGAATTAAAAGTTTGTAAAAAAATTTCAGATTTTCTTAAAGAAAATTTTGTTAATGACCTAACTTATTTTGAAAAAAAAAATAAAATGAAAATAGATATTATTAGTGAGAATTCGTTAATTATACCTGAGTACATTATAGATATTAAAAATAAATCAAAAAAAACCATTGAACTAATAGAGTATTACGAAAAATTAAAAAATTTAGAAAAACAAAATAAAGAAGATAAATTTTCAGAAAAAAAAGAAAATAAAAAAACTAATAAAACAAAATACAATAAAAAAAAATATTATAAAAAAACTAAATAATTCCTTTTGATGGTGAGGATGGATTACCCATTAAAATTTTATCTATTCTTCCAGATTTGTAAGATTGTCTTCCGGCAATAACAGCATTTTTAAAAGCAAGAGCCATTTCAAATGGTTTTTTTGCTTTTGCTATAGCAGTGTTAACAAGTACTCCGTCACATCCTAATTCCATTGCAATTGTAGCATCTGAAGCTTGACCTAAACCAGCATCAATAATTAATGGAAGTTTGGTTTGTTTTCTAATTATTTGAATATTGATTTTGTTTTGAATACCCAATCCTGACCCAATTGGTGCGGCTAGAGGCATAATAGCGTCAGCGCCTGAATTCTCTAAACGCTTAGCCATTATAGGATCATCATTACAATAAACCATAACCTTAAAACCCTCTTTAGCTAAAACTTCTGTAGATTTTAGAGTTTCAATCATGTCAGGAAATAAATTTTTTTTATCTGCTAAAACTTCTAATTTAACTAGCTTCCAACCACCTATTTCTCTTGCCAATCTTAAAGTTCTCAAAGCCTCTTTTGAATTAAAACATCCAGCAGTATTGGGTAAATATGTGATTTTTTTTGGATCTACATAATCCATAAGCAAAGGCTTATTTTTATTTGAAATATTAACTCTTCTAACAGCAACCGTTACGATTTCTGCTCCTGAAAGTTTAATTGCTTTCGCACACTCAGACATACTTTTGTATTTTCCTGTTCCAACAATTAATCTGGAATTAAATTTTTTATTTGCAATAATTAGACTATCTTTTTTCAAACTAACCACCTCCAATAAAATGAACTATTTCGATTTTATCATTTTTATTTAATTTTATTTTATCAATTTTTTTTTTATTTATTATTTCTTCATTAAGCTCAATTGCTACTTTATTTAATGGTATTTTTAGTTTTTTTAACACTATAGAAAGGTTAGAATCTTGATTTATATATTTGATTTTACCATTTATTTTAATTTTTATTTTTTTTATTTTTTTCATCGTATATAAGTGCTGAATGAATAATAAAATAATTATTATTAATGGTCCAAATCTTAATCTATTAGGTGAAAGAGAACAATCACAATATGGATCAACTACTTACGACCAACTTAAAGTGAATTGTTCTAAAAAAGCACAAGAAATTGGTCTTGATGTTGAATTTACTCAATCTAATGTTGAAGGTGAGCTTGTTAATATAATTCAAGATGCTAGGAAAAAATTTGATGGTATGATTATAAATGCTGCTGCATTTACTCATACCTCTGTAGCCATAAGAGATGCACTAGATTTATTTAAAAAACCAATAATTGAGATACATTTATCTAATATTTATAAAAGGGAAGAATTTAGACATAAATCACTCATAAGTGGTGTTGTAACTGGAGGGATTTTTGGATTAGGTACTGAAGGATATATTTTGGCCATAATTTCATTACAAAAGACTTTGCATAATGAAAATAGATAAGAAAATAATTAGAGAACTAAGTGATTATTTAAAAGAATTTAATCTTACTGAAATTGAGATAACTGAAAAAGATACAAAAATAAAAGTATCAAAAAATAATGATTCAATTAGTAATCAACCACAAGTTATTTCGCCCTCATCACCTGCAACAAGTTCAACACCTCCTCAAACTCAAAATATTAAATCAGGAACTGATATTACTTCACCAATAATTGGAACTGCCTATCACGCTCCAGAACCTGGTGCTAAAAAGTTTGTTGAGATTGGAAAAAAAATTAAAAAAGGCGATACAATAATGATAGTTGAGGCAATGAAAACAATGAATCATGTCCCTTCAACAGCAGATGGTGTAGTAAAAGAAATTTGTGTTGAAGATGGCCAACCTGTAGAATTTGGTCAAACTATTATTATTCTAGAATAAACAATGTTTAAAAAAATTTTAATTGCAAACCGTGGGGAAATTGCGGTTAGAATTATTAGAGCTTGCAAAGAATGGGGAATATCAACCGTTGCTGTACATTCTGACGTAGATCGAGATAGTATGCACGTCAGGCTTGCTGATGAAAGTGTATGTATAGGCTCACATCAACCTCAAAATAGTTACCTGAATATACCTGCATTGATGTCAGCTATAGAATTAACTAATGCTGAAGCTGTTCATCCTGGTTATGGTTTCCTCTCAGAAAATACAAATTTTGCAAAAATATTGGAAGAAAATAAAATTAGATTTATTGGAGCTTCTTCAAAATTAATTGCAATGATGGGGGACAAAATTCAAGCAAAAAGAATTGCAAAAGAAAATGGATTACCAGTAATCGAGGGCTCTGAGGGTGGAATTGAGGATATATCTCAAGCTCAGGAGCTTTGTAAAAAAATTGGTTTTCCTATTCTAATTAAAGCCTCAGGTGGAGGTGGTGGAAAAGGCATGAAAATTGTTTTCAAAGATGAAGAATTTGAAACATTGTTCTCTACAGCTAAATCAGAAGCACAAAAATATTTTGGAAATAATGAAGTTTATATTGAAAAATTTTTTCAAAACCCAAGACACATTGAAGTGCAAGTTCTTGCTGGTAAGAATCGGGTTGTACATCTTCATGAAAGAGATTGCTCAGTACAAAGAAGGCATCAAAAACTTATTGAGGAAACGCCTAGTCCAGTTTTAAACAACGAAATTAGAAAAGACCTTTTTGAAAAAACTGTAAATATGGTGAAAAATATTGGTTATATGGGAGCTGGTACTGTTGAGTTTATATATGAAGATGGAAAGTTTTATTTTCTTGAGATGAATACTAGAGTTCAAGTAGAACATCCAGTTACAGAGATGGTTACAGGAATTGATATTATAAAAGAGCAAATTTGGATTGCATTTTCAGGAGAAACAGCTTTAAAACAAAGTGATATAAATCCTAGAGGACATGCAATTGAATGTAGAATTAATGCTGAAGATGCAAGTAAAAACTTTCAACCCTCTCCTGGTACTATTGGTTTATGTCATCAACCCTCTGGTTTCAGAACTCGAGTAGACGGAGCTATATACCAAGGATATAAAGTAACGCCTTACTATGATAGCATGATTTGTAAGTTAATATGTCATGGTCGAAATAGATCAGAGGCAATTCAAAGAATGAATAGATCTTTAGATGAATTTGTTATCGAAGGAATAACAACAACTATTCCTTTACATAAAAAACTATTAAATCACAAAAAATTTATTGAGTCTGACTTCAACGTAAGTTGGATAGATAAAGAAAAAATCATTTAATAGCATCTTATCAACCATACATCATATACAGGGTGGTCAAAAGGTTTGATTGAAGGACTTGATGAAAACATCCAGCCATTAAAAACAAAAACTTCATCATTATTTTTATTTGTTAAGTCTCTAACTTGAATGTAAGCTGTTATCTCTGGATTATCATCAAACTCAGAATTTTTACATTTAAGACTTTTTATTTCTAAATCTTTAAATTTTTTTAATTCTCCATTTTTAAGTTTAAGCAAGGTATTTTTAGAGCTTATTTTATCTAAAATTTTTATATCGGTAAAAATACCTTCTAAATTATTTTTTGAATTTGAATCTAAAGTTAAAGAAAAATAAAATAAAAAAACTAAACTTATTAATTTAAATTTATTCTTTCCAACTTGAGTATTTTTTTTTAACACCATCTTTATTTTTATTTGGATAATAAGCTGAGTCGGTCCCTGTTAAATTTTCTTGATGTGGTTTTTGCCAATCATATTTTTCCAAATTATGTTTTTTTTCGATTTTATTAGGAGTAAAATGAATCCAAGAATACCATTCTACAGGAATTTTTGATGCATCAATTGTGTTAAAATAGATAACCCACCTTTTTCCTTTTTTACTTTCATAATATTTATTACCTTGCTCATCAGTACCAACTAATTTTCCAAAAAAAATAGTTTTTAGTCTTGTTCCAAAAGTATCTTGATTCCACCAAGTGAAAATTTTTTTAAAGAGTGTCAACATAATATTTTTTTATTTATTCAATTAAAAATTGTAAAATTTAAATTAGACTATAATATGAATATGTATATAAATTAATTGATTCATTATTCAAATTAAAATTTAAACTGAGGTCAAATGGCAAAATATCTAGTTGAAACTTATTATACCTGTACTTTTAAAGTTAATCATTATTTAGATGACATTAACGAGGTGGAGTTAAAAAATTTAGAAAAGAGAGATGATGGAAAATTCGAAGTTATAGATGTAAAACTTGATAACAGAAGAACAAAAAGTCTAGATCCAAAAAATAATAAAGTCTTAGAAAGCAAAAAAGTAGAGGTAATTAAAGAAACAAACAATAAAAGCCCAATAACTAAAGAAAATATATTAACAAGTATTAACACAGCCAACGAAAAGTCAGGTAAAAGATTTAGCATGCCTGATAGACGGAAGGGTTATATTCAAAAAGCCACTATCGGTGATCACAAAGTCTACCTGCATACTGGAGAATATGAAGATGGAAAAATTGGAGAAATATTTATTGATACCAGTAAAGAGGGCGAACTTGTTAAAGCTTTAATGAATAACTTTGCAATTGCTGTTTCTTTAGGCCTTCAATATGGTGTTCCGTTAGATGAATTTATAAGTGCATTTGTTGGTACAAAATTTGAACCATCTGGAAAAGTCCACGGCAATGATAGAATTTTAAGCGCTACGTCAATTTTAGATTATATTTTCAGAGAATTAGCTATTTCATATCAAAATAGAGAGGATCTAGCTCACACTCCTGCAATTGGAGGAAATGATCTGATAAACACAGAGGATCATAACTCTGATGATCAAAACCAATTATTAAAAATTGTAAAAGATATTACAAGCAAAGGTTTTGTAAGAAATAATTATAAAAAAAATCTAGTTGATCTTTCAGATGTAAAAATAAGTTTAAAAGGTAAAAAGTAAGTTATTTTTTAATTTTTAAAGAAAGATTTAATTCTTTCAATTGATCTGAATTTACCTCAGATGGTGCATTCATCATTAAATCTTGTGCATTCTGATTCATTGGAAACATTGTAACTTCCCTTATATTTTTTTCATTAGCGAGTAACATTACAATTCTATCAATACCAGGCGCTATTCCACCATGTGGTGGTGCCCCAAAACTAAGTGCATTAATCATTCCACTAAATTTTTCATCTACTTGCTTTTTGTCATATCCTGCAATTGAAAAAAGTTTGTACATAAGTTCTGGTTTATGATTTCTAATAGCTCCAGATGATAGCTCGATTCCGTTACAAACTATGTCGTATTGATATGCAAGTATATCTAAAGGATTTTCAAGATCTTTTTCAGTTAAATTGCCCTGAGGCATTGAGAATGGATTGTGACTAAACTCTATCTTATTAGTTAATTCATCTTTTTCAAACATTGGATAATCTACAACCCAACAAAATGCAAATATATTTTCATCTATTAAATCAAGATCTTTTGCAATTTTATCTCTTGCTAAAGAAGTAATTTTTTCTAATTCATCCTTTTTTCCACAAGCCATAAAAATACTATCTCCTATTTCACAGTTTGTTTTTTTCATGATTTCAAGTAAAGCGTCTTTAGAAAAAAATTTACCTATAGGACCTTTTGCTGAAATATCTTTATCTTTTTCAATAGTAAAATATGCTAGACCAGAAGCACCTTCTCCTTTTGCCCATTTATCCATATTATCAAAAAAACTTCTTGGCTTTTCTTTTGTATTTTTTGTGACAATACATCTTACTTTAGATCCAGATTTTACCAATTTTTTAAATATTTCAAATGAAACATCTTCTCTAGTAAATATATCAGTTATATCATTTATAATTAGTGGGTTTCTTAAATCTGGTTTATCTGTACCATATTTAAGCATCGCTTCCTTGTATGAAATCTTTGGAAATTTATCAAACATTAGTTTTTTACTAGAAAAATTTTTAAATGTATTAACCATTAATTTTTCAACTACATTAAATACATCTTCCTGCTCAACAAATGACATTTCTAAATCTAATTGATAAAACTCACCAGGACTTCTGTCAGCTCTTGCATCTTCATCCCTAAAACATGGTGCGATTTGAAAATATCTATCAAACCCTGAAACCATTATTAATTGTTTAAATTGTTGGGGAGCCTGAGGTAATGCATAAAATTTTCCTGGATTCAAACGGCTAGGTACTAAAAAATCTCTTGCACCCTCCGGACTAGATGAGGTTAAAATTGGTGTTTGAAATTCTAAAAAACCTAATTTAGTCATTTCATTTCGTATATATGAAATAACTTTGGATCTTAAAATAATGTTTTCATGAATTTTTTTTCTTCTTAAATCTAGAAATCTATATTTTAATCTTATTTCTTCAGCATATTCTTGATCACTAAAGACTGGCATTGGCAGTTCTTTACACGTACCTAAAACCTCATATTTGTGAATAGCAACCTCTATTTCACCTGTATCAATTTCAGAATTAATTGTTTCTTTAGATCTATTAACAACCTTTCCCTCAACTTTAATTACTGTTTCTAATTGCATTTTTTCTAAATCAGAAAAATATTTATTCTCTTTATCAATTATACATTGGGAAATTCCATAATTATCTCTTAAATCTATAAATAACAAATTACCATGATCTCTTTTTTTATTAATCCAACCTGAAAGAGAAATTTTTTTATCTACATCCTCTTTTCTTAATTCATTACAATTATGTGATCTGTACTTGTTCAATTAATCCTCTAATGCTTCTTTAATAATTTTAAAGTCAATCGGTTTTTTTCTTTTTAAACTAATTTCGTCGATTTTATATATGAAATCAGAAATTTTGCCATAAGTTCTATCAATTCTCTTAATTATAAATTCAATTAGTTTTTGGTCTATTGATATTTGACGATCAGAAAGATTTTTTAATATTAATGCATAAAGTAAATCGTCACCAGGTTTTTCAATGTGAGATAAAATAAAATTATTAGATCTTGAATTGAGATCATTTAGTTTAAATTTAAAGTCAACTATTGGTATTATTGAGGTTACAATTAAATACTTATTATCCTGATCTATTATGTTAATAAGTGTATATAATAAGTTTTCATTTATTTTTTCAGTTAAATCCTCAATAACGATATTTTGAAAAATTTTAATTTTTTTAAGAAAATCATTATTAATATCTTCTGCATTAATTTTAATTCCTCTATGCTTTTCTAAAAATATATTTATTAGATGACTTTTCCCTGAAAACTTTTCGCCTATTAAGTTAATAAAATTTTTATCCCATTTAGGCCAACTATTTAGAAGACTAAAAGAATGTTCGTTGCTATTTGAAACATAAAAATCCTGATCTTTAAAATTTTGTTCGTAATGAAATTTAAGTATTTGCTGATTAAGATTTGTCATTTAAAACCCAAATTTTGTTTTTGATTTCAAAATCATAATTATGATAACTCATGACCTCTAAAAATTTATCAGGTGTTCCATTGAATATAATTTTATAAAAATTATTTTGATTATCAAACTTGTAAATAGAAAAATTATATATCAAATCCATACGAGATAAGATTTTTTCAAATTTATTAATTTTTATATTATTGGAATTATCTATAGAAATATTTAATGATAGCTTTACTGAGGTATTAATTTGATTTTGTGATTTCCAAAAATCTTCGTAAACTAATTTTAAATTATCAATAAATTTAAGCGTCTCTTCTTCTTCATCAAAATTAACTTCAGTATAATTTAAATTTTTTAAATTGTTTTTTTGATTAAAAAAAATTCTGTTAAATACTCTTATTTTATTATTATCTTTAAACACAATCATAATTATGTGATCGCTTATATTGTATTTTTTTATAATTTCTTTAAAGTCATAATCTTCCAAATTATTAATATTTTTTTTAATCAAACTAAAATCATCAAGATCTTGAGTAGGTAAGATATAATTTAAAAGGCTGTATTTTTTGATATTTGAATTCCAGTTTGAAAATAACTTATTCTCAGAGAAAATTGAAATTTGATTTTTATTCTGATCAACAAAAACTGGAATGAATAAGAAATCTTTTTTTACAGGCAAAGAAGGAAATATATTTTTCGTTTCTAACAAATCAAATATGTTTTTTTTATTAAACGAGACATTCAAAGTAAGATAATAAATCTCATCTATAAACTTTTCCTCTACAATTGAGAAAGTTTCAATCATTCCTTTTATTTGATTAATTGAAGTATTTTTTAATTTTATTTGATCTTTACTTTGAACAATTGAAAAAATCAGTTCATTATACGCCTCCACAAATCCTTTATCGATAATTTCATTTTTATTAAAATTAATTTCAAAAGGTGTAGATATTTCAATATCATCTATAGAAAATGTCTTTGCATGAATTTTTTCTGTGGAAAAGAAAATATTTATTAAAGCAAGAAATAAGAAAAAATTATATAAAAGCTTTAATTTTTTAAGTTTAGAAATAAATTTCATAAAACATATTAATGAATAAAAAAAAATTTACCTATAAAAAAAGTGGAGTTAACATCAAAGCTGCTGACAAATTTGTTGATTTCATTTCTAAAGTTTCATCAAAAAAAAGAGGCAAAAAAAAGTTTTCTAATATAGGTGGCTTTGGTTCAATTACGAATATACCAAATAACATAAAAAAACCTAAAATTGTAGCCAGCACTGATGGAGTGGGAACTAAAATTGAAATTGCAAATATTTTAAATAAATTTGATACTATTGGAATTGACCTTGTTGCTATGAGTGTAAATGACTTAATAGTTCAAGGGGCTAAGCCGTTAATTTTTTTAGATTATATATCTACAAATAAAATTAATCTAAAAAAACTCAAAGCAATAATAAAAGGGATTAGAAAAGGTTGTGATCAATCAGAATGTGAACTGGTTGGTGGAGAAACTGCTGAAATGCCTGGAACCTACGAAAAAGGAAAATTTGATATTGCAGGTTTTGCTGTTGGTGTTGTTGGAAATAATAAAATTTTAAAAAAAAATAAAATAAAAAAAAATAATCTTATACTAGCAATTCCATCTAGTGGTTTACATTCTAACGGATATTCTCTTGTAAGATATTTATTAAAACAAAAAAATATAAATATTAAAAAAAATAAATTTTTGAAGTCTGAGCTTTTAAAACCTACTAAAATATATGTTAAAGAGATAATGAATTTAATTAATAATAAATTAATTAATGGTTGTGCAAATATAACTGGTGGAGGACTATCAGATAATATAAAAAGAATTATACCAGATAAACTTTCTGCAAATATTAATTTAGGTCAAATTAAAACTTCAAAAATATTTAATTGGCTTAAAAATAATGGAATTTCAGATAAAGAAATGCTCAAGACTTTTAATTGTGGAGTAGGTTTCTGCCTAATTATAGAACATAAAAATTTGAAAAAAATAAATAAATTTTTTTCAAAAGAATACAAACCATATGTCATTGGAAAGATTTCTGAAGATAAAAACAAAGTTATACTAAATGGTTCTATCGACTGGTTACAATAAAACTAGAACAGCTGTATTTATCTCAGGTACAGGAAGTAATTTAAAATCTCTAATTAAATTTTCAAAAACTTCTATATCTCCTATATCCATTAATTTTGTCATTTCAAATAATTCTAAAGCAAAAGGATTAAATTATGCAAAAATTTACAAAATTAAAAAAAAGGTATTCAGTTTTAAAAATAAAAAAAAAAGTGAAATAAAATTACTTTCTATTTTAAAAAAAAATAACATTAATATGATTTGTCTTGCTGGGTTTATGAAAATTTTGTCAAAAAATTTTATAAAAAAGTTTAAAGGAAAAATTTTAAACATACACCCATCTTTACTTCCTAAATATAAAGGATTAAATACTCACTTAAGAGTATTAAATAATAAAGAAAAATACTCTGGATGTACTGTTCATTTCGTAAATGCTAGATTAGACTCAGGGAAGGTTATCTTACAAAAGAAAGTCAAGATTTCAAAAAATGAAACAGAGGCTTCTCTTGCTAAAAAAATTTTAGCTCAAGAACATAAACTATACCCAAAAGCTATATTAAAAGTTTTTAATCTTTAAAGAAAAAATCTATTTCAATTTTAGCATTTTCAACACTATCGGATCCATGTACTGAATTCTTATCAATTGAAATTCCGTATTTATTTCTGATTGTGCCCTCCTTAGCATCCTTTGGATTTGTGGATCCCATTAGCTCTCTATTACCTATTACTGCATTTTCTTTTTCGAGAACCATAACCACAATTGGACCAGAAGAAAGATAATCACACAATTCGTTATAAAATGGCTTAGTTTCGTGAACTTTATAAAATTTTTCTGCCTCATTTTTTTCAATTTGAATTTTTTTTTCTTTTAAAACAGAAAAACCATTACTTTTAAAAATTTCTTTAATTTCGTTTTCAAGATTTCTTTCAACTGCATCAGGTTTAATAATAGACAAAGTTTGTTCTAAATTACTCATAATTATCCTCTATTAGCTTGTTTAATAATCTTACACCATACCCCGTTGCGCCACCTGAATTTAATGCTCCTCCATATTTTGAAAAAGCCATTCCAGCTATATCTAAATGAGCCCAAGGTGTTTTATTTAAAATAAATCTTTGTAAAAATTGAGCAGCAGTTGTAGATCCTGCGCCTCCAACATAATTAATATTTTGCATATCTGCATTTTTAGAGTCAATTAATTTATCAAAATTTCTATTTAGCGGCATTCTCCATACCTTCTCTTCCACATTTTCTCCTGCATTGATCAATTGATTTGATAATTTATCATCGTTTGAAAATAAACCTGCATATTCAGATCCAAGAGAAACAATAATTGCTCCTGTGAGAGTTGCCAAATCTATTATGAATTTCGGTTTAAATTTTTCTTCAGTGTAAGTTAAAGCGTCTGCTAACACTAATCTACCTTCAGCATCGGTATTTAAAATTTCAACAGTCTTCCCACTATAAGATTTTACAATATCTCCAGGTCTTTGAGCATTACCACCTGGCATATTTTCTACCAAACCAACCACACCTACTGCATTTACTTTTGCTTTTCTTAATGCCAAACTTTTCATTAATCCAACAACTACTGCTGATCCTGCCATATCATAGGTCATATCTTCCATAAACTTTGCAGGTTTAAGTGATATACCTCCAGTATCGAAGCAAACCCCCTTTCCTACAAAAGCTAAAGGTTTAGATTTATTTTTTAAACCATTCCATTCCATTGTTACAAGGTAAGAACCTCTTATACTGCCTTGACCAACTCCCAGCAAAGTATTCATTCCTAATTTTTTTAATTTTTTTTCATCATAAATATTAATTTTTAGACCATATTTTTTTAAAGAGTTTATTCTTTTGGCATATTCATCTGGATGCAAAACATTTCCAGGCTCAGATACTAAATCTCTAGTATAAAATGTTCCCTCTTCTATAGAATTAAATTTAACCTGATCTTTTAAAGATGGTTTATGTTTTCCTATGACCAAAATAGTAATTACTTTATTGTTTTTTTTAGTTTTATATTTATCAAATTTGTAAGATTTCAACTTGAGACCATGTAGAAAATATCCAACATGTTTCATTAATTTACCCGAAATTGTATCAGAATTTAAGCTAAACTCGTTTTGCTTAAAATTTTTAACTAAATCATAAAATTCTGCACCTAGATTTTCAGTATCAGAACTTGTAAAATTGTTTTTCAGTGAAACTAAAATTATTTTTTTTTTTGATGATAAATCAAAAGATAGTATTTTTTTCTTAAGATCTCTAGTTTTGATCAAATCTGAAATTAAGGAATATTCTGCCCTTAAAATATGATTTTTTAAACTCGAAATATTGTATTTTTCATCAACAAAGAAAATAATGTTTTCAGAGTTTTTTTTTGACGATTTATTTTTATAATTAATTGTGATAGTCATAACTTTTAAATACACTCTACACGAGATGGATGCTATATATGAGTAAAAATAGCATATTTCAATGAAAAAAATTCTTTATAGAAAATTTTTGGCAGATTGTTTTGTCTTTTTTATTATAAGTTTAGTAAGTACTAGCGTTATAATCTGGATTATTCAGGCAGTAAATTACTTGGATATAGTTATATATGAGGGTCGTGATTACAGTGTTTATTTAAACTATGCTCTTTTAAGTTTTCCTAAAATTGTTAGCAAAATATTACCATTTGCATTTTTTTTTAGCTTTACAACTGTGATAGCAAGATACGAATTGAAAAATGAATTAATAATATTTTGGAACTTTGGGGTCAACAAAATTAATTTTGTTAATTTTTTTTTATTCGTCTCATTTATTTTGTTTTTTATTCAAATTTTTTTAACATCATTCGTAGTTCCTAGTACACAAAATTTATCTAAATCAATTGTAAGAACATCTGACTACAATTTTGTAGATAATTTTATTAAAATCAAAAAATTTAACGCTGCAGTTAAAAATTTGACTATCTACACTGAAAACAAAGATAAAGATGGAAATTATAATAATATTTATATTAAAAAAAATACCGGAGAAGATAATTTTCAAATTACCTATGCTAAAAAAGGTATATTTAAAATTAATAATGGAAATACAGTTTTAGAACTTTATGATGGTGAAAATATAAATTTAAATAAAGGTAATTTAACAAATTTTAGTTTTTCAAAGTCAGAATTTAATTTATCTATATTTTCCTCAGACACAATTTTATATCCAAAAACTCAAGAACATAAAACTTCAGATTTAGTGGAATGTATTCTTAATCTAACTGATAAAAGTGTAAAAGACAGAAACAAAATAAGAGACAGGATTCATAATTGTGAAACAAAAAATTTAGATAATATAATCGTCGAACTCTTTAAAAGAATAAATATACCTTTGTATATTCCTACATTAATGTTATTGTCACTACTTTTAATAATTTACTCAAAAGAAAAAATTAATTATTCAAGATTTAGAATAATTGTATTTCTTATTGGGTTTTCTTTAATAGTTCTTTCTGAAGCCTCATTAAGATTTGTTGGAAATTCTTTTATAAAAAACCTATTTATTTTTTTAGTTCCAATTTTAATATCTATATTTCTTTATTTTTATTTTATTTATAAATTTAACTTTAAATCACCTTCAAAATGAAAACTTATATTAAATTTCTTGTATCAACTTATTTAAAATCCTTCATTTATGTTGTTTGCACAATTTTTAGTTTAATTGTGATTATTAATCTTTTAACTGAATTAGAATTTTTTAGAGAGATAGATGTTAATGTTTTTTTTACAATATATTTGGCTTTACTAAATTCACCTTCTATGATTTTTGAAGTTTTCCCTTTTATTTTTTTATTATCAACTCAAGTTTTTTTTATAAAATTATTTACTAATAACGAAATTCAAATTTTTAAATATTCTGGACTTAAAAATTCTAGAATATTGTTAATAATATGCTCAATTTCATTAATTTTAGGGTTATTAATTATAAGTGTATTCTATAATACGTCTTCTAACTTAAAAAATTTTTATCTTGAATTAAAATCGGTATATACGAAAGATGGTAAATATCTTGCGGTTATTAATAAAAATGGTCTTTGGATAAGAGATAAAATTGAAGATAAAGTTTTAATTATAAATTCTTCAAAAATTGAGGGAAATCTTCTAATAAATAACTTTATAACCGAATTTGACAGTGATTTTGAGGTCATAAGAAATATTAAAAGTGACACAATAGATATTAAAAAAAATACGTGGAAAATAATTAATCCTGAAATTTTTATTGCAAATGTAAGTGAAAAAAAAGAAGGCTTTATAGAAATTAATTCTAATTTTAATTATGAAAGAATACAAAGTCTTTTCTCAAACCTATCCTCTCTTTCATTTTTAGGACTTCTTGAACTTAAACATAATTATAAATTATTAAATTTTTCTACTGTTGATATTGATATTCATATACAAAAACTAATTTCATATCCAATCTATTTAATTTTAATGACTGTATTTTCTAGTGTTTTAATGTTTGGTAGTAAAAAAATTAAAAGTAATACTTTAAAGATATCAATTGGTCTTTTTTTATGTGTATTAATATACTATTTAAACAATTTATTTTATGTACTTGGTTTGACTGAAAGATTGCATTACATGATATCAGTATGGGCTCCATTATTTTTTTTAATTTTTCCAATTCTTATAATGACGTATAGAGTAAATGAAAAATAGTATTAAAATTTTTTTTATTTTTTTTTTATTAAATTTATATTTATTTTCAAATGCAAGTTCAAATGAAATATTTAAATTTGAAGTTTCAGAAATTCAAATTACACAGAACGGAAATTTAATTAAAGGTTATAATGGTGGAAAAGCAACAACTAATAATGGCATTTCTATTAAAGCAAATGAGTTCGAATATAATAAATTATTAACAAGTTTAGATGCTTATGAGAATGTTGAATTAGAAGATAAAAACAGAGGTATCTTTATAAGTAGTGATAATATTACATATTTAAAAAATTCTGAAATAATAACTGCAAAAGGAAATATAAAATTAAAAGATAAAAGAAATAATATTTTAATTAGTGCAGATCAAATATCATATTATGTGAACCAAAAAAAAATAGTTGCAAAAAAAAGTGTTATAATTGAGGATTTAAAAAATAATCAAACTTTAAAAGCAAATGAAATAATATATTTTCATAATAATTTAGAAATAATTGCAAATACTGATGTTGAATTAAGCGATAAAAAAAAAGATTTAATTATAAATACAGATAAAATTAAATATCAAAAAAAAATGGGTAAAATTATTACAACAGGTAAAACAGAGGCTATAATTCATTCAAAATATAAATTTAATTCTAAGAATGTTGTTTTTTTGGAAAATGAAATGAGAATTAGTTCATTTAAAAAAACAAACATTTTAGATAATAATTTTACATCTTTTGAGGTTGGGAGTTTTGATTTTGATATTATTAATGAACTTCTTAAAGCTACAGATATAAAAATAATTGAAAATATAAGAGTCCAAATTGATCAAAGCAACAAATTATATTTTGAAACAGGATTTTTTGACCTTAAAAATAGAAAGTTTGATGCAACAAAAGCAGAAATAAATTTTAAGAGAAATTTATTTAACAGGAAAGAAAATAATCCAAGATTATATGGTGTTTCATCAAAACAAAGGGGGGAAGTTACATCTTTAAAAAAAGCTGTTTTTACAAGTTGTAAAAAAACAGATGATTGTCCAGTTTGGAGATTTGAGGCATCTGAAATTAAACATGATAAATTAAAAAAACAAATATCTTATAAAGATGCAGTCTTAAAAATATATGATTTACCTGTTTTTTATTTTCCAAAGTTTTTTCATCCTGACCCATCTGTAAAAAGACAATCTGGATTCTTACAGCCAAACTTAAAGAGCTCTAATAATTTAGGATCATCTTTAAGTATTCCATACTTTTATACAATTAGTGATAATAAAGATTTAACTATTAATCCAATTTTATTCTCAAAAAATACTCAAATGCTTCAAAACGAATACAGGCAAAAAAATAAAAATTCCTCATTCATTGTTGATATTGGTATAGTAAATAACTTCAAATCACCTTCGACCAACAAGAAAAAAAATATCAACCATTTATTTGGAAAGTTTGAGAGTGAGCTGGGACTAAAAAATTTTTCAATTAGTAATTTAAATATTTTTTTAGAGAGAGTTTCTAAAGATACTTATCTAAAATTATTTGGTGACAATCTTTCTGATAGTGAAATTTTGCCAAAAAATTCAGACAATTTAAATTCTGGATTTAATATATTTTTGGAGGATAATAATTATTCAATTTATACTGGAGCAAATGTTTATGAAGACCTCACAAAAATGCAAAATGATCGGTACCAGTATGTCTTACCTTTTTATAATTTTTCTAGAAATGCAATAGAAACTAAATACGGGTATTTAAATTTTTCATCAATTGGGGACAATACTCTAGATAATACAAATAAAGTTAAAACCAAGATAATCAATGATACAAATTTTAAATTTAATAGTCACATTTTTGAAAATTTAGGTGTCAAAAGTAACTTGAATTTTTATTTTAAAAATTTAAACAGCCTTGGTAAAAATGTTTCAGAATATAAATCAAGTCCACAAATTGAATTGCAATCTCTAATAGAATTTAATTCTGAATTGCCATTAATAAAAATATCAAAGATGAATAATGAAATACTGATCCCCAGAGCATCCTTACGATTAAACCCAGGTGATATGAAAAACTACGCTACAAGTGAAAGAAAAATAAACATTGGAAATATTTTTGATATAAATAGGCTGGGTTTAAATGATACATTTGAGTCAGGAAATTCTATTACTCTTGGAGTTGATTACAAAAAGGAAAATAAAAATAATAAAGATAATTTTTTAGAATTAAAAATGGGTTCAGTTTTTAGAGACAATGAAGAAAGCAACATCCCATCCCAATCAACTCTAAACCAAAAAAATTCTAACTTGTTTGGATCTATAAATTATAGAGCATCAGAAAACTTAAAGATTGATTATAATTTTGCGATTGATGATAAAATTGATAAATTTGAACACAACTCAATCGAAATTGACTTGTCTTTAAATAACTTTGTTACTACTTTTAACTTCATAGAGGAAGACTCTGAAATTGGAAATACAAATATTTTTGAAAATACGACAAGTTATAAATTTAATGACGCAAATACTCTTACCTTTAAAACCAGAAGAAATAGAGAAATTAATCTAACAGAGTATTATGACTTGGTTTATGAATATAAAAACGACTGCTTAACCGCTGGTATAAGGTTTAATAAAACATTCTATGAAGATAGAGAACTTAAACCCTCTGAAAATCTTATGTTTACAATAAGTTTCTATCCAATAACATCTTTTGAACAGTCAATTAAATAATGTTTAAATTAAAAAAAAAAATTATATTTATTTGTTGTATTTTTTTTATTTTCTCAAATATGAGCCCTGTCTTAACTTTTGAGAATGAAATTGTTATAAAAATCAATAATAAAATTATTTCTTCAATAGATATAAATATAGAGTCCGATTATTTAATTGCTCTAAATCCTAATTTAGATTCTTTAAAAAATGATGAAATAAAGGAAATAGCAAAAAATTCTTTAATAAGAGAGACTATTAAAGATTTAGAATTGCAAAAATATAAAAATTTAAAAATTAACACAAGTCACCTTCAAAATATTATTGTTTCTATATACCAAAATATTGGTTTGAATAATGAAGATGAGTTTATAAGATACTTGGAAACTAAAAACATCAACATTGAATTTGTAAAAGAAAAACTTACAAAAGAAGCGATTTGGAATCAGCTTATTTACAATAAATTTTTTTCAAAGATTAAAATTGATAAAAAAAAAATTGAGAATGATTTAAAAAATATGAAGAAAACCTCTAGAACATTTTTACTTCATGAAATAGTCTTTAATGCAGAAAATAGTAGTGAAAAAAAAAAAATATTTGATCAAATCAAAAATAGTATAGACAAAAATGGTTTTGAAAATACAGCCTCAATATATAGTATATCAAGTACCTCTAAAACTGGCGGTAAATTGGGTTGGATTAGTGAAAAATCTTTAAACAAAAAGATTTTAGAAAGTATTAATAATTTAAAAATTAATGAATTTACCGATCCCGTTATAGTCCCTGGTGGTTTTCTAATTTTAATTGTTAAAGATAGAAAAATTGTTGAAGAAAAGATTGATGAAAAAAAAAATTTTGCTTTAATAGTAAGAAGAATGCAAAATCAACAATTAAACCAATATTCAAATATTTATTTTAATAAAATAAAGAAAGATATTTATTTAGATGCAAAATAAACCCATTATAATTGTAAATGGTGAACCAAATAGTATTTTTTTAGAAATATTTTTTAAAGCAATTAAATTTAAAAAATATAATTCCCCAATTTTACTTATATCATCTTTGAAATTATTAAAATTTTATATGAAAAAATTTAAATTTTATAAGAAAATTGAGATAATTGATAAAGAAAACATAAATCTTAATAAACTAAACAATAAATCGATAAATTTAATTGATGTAAAATATGATTTACAAAAAAATATGAAAAAAATTTCTGCGCGATCAAATAAATTTATCAAAAATTCTTTTGACATTGCTTTAGGTATGATTTATTCCGGAGTATCCAATAAATTAATTAATGGACCCATATCAAAAAAAACCTTCTTGAAAAAAAAATATCTTGGTATCACTGAGTATATTGCAGAAAAAAGTAATAATAAAAATGTAACTATGTTAATATATAATAAAGATTTATCTGTATGTCCTTTAACAACACACGTTCCAATCAAACAAGTTTCAAAACTAATAACAAAAAAAAATATATTTAATTCCGTATCACTTATTAACAATTTTTATAAGAAAAAAGCGGGATTCAAACCTAAAATCGCTGTTCTTGGCTTAAACCCACATTGTGAAAGTATTGACAAAAATAATGAAGATGAAAAAATTCTAAAACCTACAATAAAACATTTGCATAGTTTAGGATATAAAATATCGGGTCCATATTCAGCAGATACATTCTTTATGAGAAAAAACAGAAATAAATTTAATGTAGTAATAGGAATGTATCATGACCAAGTTTTAACTCCTTTAAAAACGATATTTGAATACGATGCAATTAATATTACACTTGGTCTACCATTTTTAAGAGTAACCCCAGATCATGGACCTAATGTTCAGATGATAGGTAAAAATATCTCTGATCCCCTAAGTTTAATACAAGCTATTACATTTTTGGATAAAGATTGATTAAAGCTAAAAAAAGTTTAGGACAAAATTTTCTAATCGATCAGAATATTTTAGAAAAAATTACAAATGCAACAGAAATTAAAGACAAAACTATATTAGAAATAGGTCCAGGAACAGGGAATTTAACCTCGTTTATTTTAAAAAAAAAACCTAAGAAATTTTACGTCGTTGAAAAAGATAAAAACTTAGCATCCAATTTGAAAAATAATTTTAAAGATGAGCTGATGATAATTAATGATGATATACTAAATATAAATGAAAGTTCACTTTTTAATGAAAAGGTGACAGTTTTTGGAAACCTTCCTTACAACATATCCACAGAAATAATTACTAAATGGATAATTAATTTTAATAATTCTTTATGGTTTGACTGTCTAGTTTTAATGTTTCAAAAAGAAGTTGCTGACAGAATTATTGCAGAATTTAATACCTCTAATTATGGGAGATTATCAATAATTTGCAACTGGATGCTTAAAATTAAAAAAATATGCGATATTAAACCAGATGCATTCTCGCCAAAACCAAAAATTGATAGCTCATTGCTAATATTTTATCCAAAGAAAAATTTTATAAAAATTAATCCTAATAGTTTAGAAAAAGTTACAAGAGTTTTTTTTAACCAAAGAAGAAAAATGTTAAAAAAACCCTTTAATCAACTTTTCAATGGAGATCAAAAAGTTTTAAAAAGATTAAAAATTAATTTAAATTTAAGACCGCAAAATCTAAATTTTGAAACTTACTACAACCTAGCTTATGAATATGAAAATTTAAGTCGTTAGTTTTTCTATATGTCTTCTGATATAATCTGGATCATAATCTTTTGAACCATTATTTATTACTGCATCAATTAAATTTGAAATTTTAATATAACATTCATTTAAATCATTATTAATAACTACGTAATCATAATTGATCCAATGTAATACGTCTCTCTCGAATTGTTTCATTCGTTCTTCAGCTATTAATTTATTATTTTCATGTCTTTTGGATAATCTTTCAAACAAAATTTCTTTACTGGGAGGTAGTATGAAAAAAGTGATTAAATTATAATCTAATTTTTTGTTCTTTATTTGATCGGCACCCTGCCAATCAATATCAAAAAGCACATTTTTGCTTTTATTAAGTTTGTCTATGACAGGTGTTCTTGTTGTACCATAAAAATTGTTGAAAACTTTTGCGTATTCAAGAAATTCCTCGTTTTTAATTAGCCTCTTAAACTCTGGCTCATTAACAAAAAAATAATCTTCATTTTGATTTTCGTTTGGCCTAGGTTGTCTGGTAGTATGAGATATTGAGATTTCAAAATTATCTTTTTCAGATAATTTTTTAACTAGAGTGGTTTTACCTGCTCCTGAAGGAGAAGATAATATTATCATTACTCCATCTTTTTCTGATGGCATTAAAATTTCTAGTTAGCTTTTCCTTCGATAAATTTAACTGCATCACCTACAGTTAAAATCTTCTCGGCTTCGCTGTCTGAAATTTCAGATCCAAATTCCTCTTCAAAAGCCATCACTAATTCAACTGTATCTAAGCTATCTGCACCTAAGTCATCTATAAAACTTGACTCCTCTGTAACTTTAGCTTCATCGATACCTAAGTGATCAGCTACAATTTTTTTTACTTTGCTTGAAACGTCTTCTGACATATTGATCCTTTTTGTTATAAATTCTTATTAGTTTAAAAACCTATTTTGTCAACCCATATACATGCCCCCATTAACATGCAAGGTTTCACCATTTATATAACTTGATTGACTTGAGCATAAAAAAAGTACTGCATTTGCAATATCATCTGGCTCCCCTAGACGCGCTGATGGTATCTTTGATATTATAGCTTCTTTAAATTTATCATCTAATTTATCTGTCATTGCTGTTTTAATAAAGCCTGGAGAAATACAATTTATATTTAAATTTTTTTTAGCATATTCTATTGCCAAACTTTTTGACATAGCAATTATTCCTGCCTTTGATGCTGTATAATTTGCCTGCCCTAGATTCCCTGTATGACCGACAACTGAAGTGATATTTACAACTTTTCCAGATTTATTTTTAAGCATTTTTTTTATCGCAAATTTACTCATTAAAAAAGTCGATGTTAAATTAATATGGATTACTTTTTGCCATTCTTCTAAACTCATCCTTATTGCCAAATTGTCTCGAGTAATACCTGCATTGTTGACAATGCAATCTAAACTACCACCAAGTTCTTGTGTTGCATTTTCAATAAATTTCTCAATTTTATCACTTTGAGAAATATCAAACTTTAATATTTTAATGTTTCTACATTTTCCTTTTAACTCCTCAAGTTTTTCTAATCTTGTACCTGAAGCTAAAACATTTGCTCCAGCTTGATTTAATTTTTCAACAATTGAATTGCCTATCCCACCTGAGGCACCTGTAACTATAATGTTTTTACCTTTTAAATCTGTCATATTTTTAAACTCTCAATATCACTTTGGTTATTGATTGTATCAATTTTAACATCTCTATTAATTCTTTTTACCAAACCCGACAAAACTTTCCCAGGTCCAATTTCAATAAAATGATTTACGTTATTTTCTATCATATTAATTACGCTTTCTCTCCATCTAACTCTATTTTCAATTTGCTTAATTAAAAGACTTTTGAGCTCATTTGGATCTTTAATTTCATTAGCTGTTACATTTGAAATCAATTTATTTTGTCCATTTTTAAAATTAAGCTTATTTAATTCTTCTGTCATTATTTTAGTAGCATTACTCATTAAATCACAGTGAAAGGGTGCACTTACAGGAAGCTTTATATTTTTTATTGAATTATCCTTTAAAACTTTAATTAACTTTTCCAAATCTTCTGTTTTTCCACTTAAAACGATTTGACCTTCAGAATTGTCATTAGCAATTTGTGCTTTTAAATTTTCCTCATTTTCTGTCAAAATTTTTTCAATCTCATCGACTTTTGATCCTAATACTGCAACCATACCTCCCTGTCCTTTAGGTACAGCGTTTTGCATAGCATCTCCTCTTATTCTTAATATTTTTAAAGTATCTGAAAAATCGAGATATCCTGCACATGATAAAGCTGAATATTCACCTAAAGAGTGTCCAGCAAAGTATTTTGCTTTATTTAAATCTAATTTAAATTCATTTTTTGCTAAATTAAATATCGAGTAACTTATTAAAAATATTGCTGGTTGTGTATTGGCTGTTAAATCTAATTCTTCCTTCGGTCCTTCCAGTATAATCTTAGAAATAGAAAAATTTAATGTTTCATCTGCCTGTTTAAAAAGTTGTTTTACTTTATTAAATTTATTGTAAAGCTCTTTTCCCATGCCCACTATTTGAGATCCCTGACCTGGAAAAATTACTGAAAACATATAAAAAAAACTTATATTTTTACCTATTTAACTATTGTAATTGAACTTTTATAATAGTATATCCTCATTTTTTATTAAAGAACTTACATGAATTTATACGAACATACTATTATTGCCAGACAAGATACTTCACCCAGTGAATTAAAGCAACTAACAGAAAAGTATTCTAAAATTGTTGAAAAAAATGATGGAGAAGTTATTAAAACTGAAAATTGGGGATTACTAAATTTATCTTATCTTATTAAAAAGAATAAAAAGGGAAGTTATATACACTTTAAAATAAAAGGCAAAGGTAATGTAATTGATGAATTAGAAAAAAATGAAGCTATAGATAAAAAATTACTTAGATATCTAACAGTTAGAGTAAAAAAATTTGATTTAAAAACAAACTATTTTGGAAAAAAAGAGGATAGTGAAAAAAAAGAAATTGCTAAAAACTAATGCCAAAAAGACAAAGTGGAAATAAAAAAGGTAAACAGAGTAATTTTGCAAAATTAAGTATTTTTCAACCAAATAAATACAAATTTAAAAAAACTTGTCCATTATCTGTAAAAGGTGCGCCAGAAGTGGACTATAAAAATATCAAACTTTTAAAAAAATATGTTTCTGAAAATGGTAAAATTTTACCTTCTAGGATTACAAATGTATCTCAAAAAAAACAAAGGCAACTTTCTCTTTCAATCAAAAGAGCAAGAAATTTAGCATTAATATAAAATGAAAGTAATCTTATTAGAAAATATAAAAAGAATTGGATCTATAGGTGAAGTAATAGATGTGAAAAGAGGTTTCGCTAGAAACTTTCTAATTGCTAATAAAAAAGCTCTTTATGCATCAAAAGAAAATATTAAAGAAGTAGAAAAAATTAAAGCTGACTTATCTAAGAAAGATACTGAAAAGAAAAAAGAAGCCACTAAAATCGCTGAACAAATTAACGGTAAACAATATTCTGTGAAAAAATTAAGTACAGAAAATAATGAATTATATGGTTCTGTTAAACCAACTGAAATTTCAAAACTTATTCAAGAAGAAAACAAAATTGATATCAAACCTTCTATGATTCAACCAGTTGAAGAAATAAAATCTTTAGGAAAATTTAAAGTTAAAATTTCTTTACACTCTGAAGTTGATGCTGAAATTTCAATAAATGTTTCTTCGGCTGATACAATTCAATAATTATACAGTCTTTTCCCCAGCATCAATTTACAATTTAATTGAGCCATTTTTTATGTAAATTTTATCTTCATGGAAAATAATTTAAGTATAGTCAAAGATCAATTTAAAGAATTACCAAATAACATCGAAGCAGAGCAAGCTGTCATAGGATCTATTCTTGTAAGTAACGAGATGTTTGATGAAATAAGTACTATCATTGAAGCTTCTAATTTTTATGATCCTATGCATCAAAAAATTTTTGAATCTATTTCAAGTTTAATTTATAAAGGACTTTTAGCAAATCCAATTACTCTAAAAAATTATTTTGAAGATGAAAAAGATGATTTAAATGTTCCTGAATATCTAGTAAAGGTAACTAAATTTTCCACTTCAGTTAGACAAACAATAGAATATTCTAAAATTATTTATGATATGTTTGTTCGAAGAGAATTGATTAAAATTTCTGAACAAACTGTTGATGATGTTAAAGTAAACGACCTTCAAACAAATGGACAAAATATTATTGAGAAAACTGAAAAATCATTATTTGATTTAGCAGAAAAAGGTTCGTTTAATTCTAACATAATCAAATTTGATGAAGCAATGAAACAGACTATTGATATGGCATCAGCAGCATATAAAAATGAAGGAGGTATAGTAGGTGTTCCTACTGGACTTAGAGATCTAGATTATAAACTTGGTGGTTTGCACCAATCTGATTTGATAATTATTGCTGGACGTCCCTCTATGGGTAAAACATCTTTAGCAACTAATATCGCGTTTAATGCAGCAAAAAATATACAAGAAAGTGGTAAAGAATCTTCAATTGCTTTTTTTTCGCTAGAAATGTCATCTGAACAATTGTCTACAAGAATTATTTCAGAACAAGCAAGAATTAGCTCAAACGATATAAGACAAGGAAGAATTACCGATGAACAATTTGATAAATTCTTAGAAACCTCTAAGGATATTTCAGACTTACCTCTATTTATAGATGAAACACCTGCAATAAGTATTGCAGCTATGAGCAATAGAGCAAGAAGAATTAAAAGACGAAGCGGTCTAGATATGATTGTAGTTGATTACATTCAATTAATGAGAGGAACTACTTTTAATAAAGACGGAAGAGTGCAAGAAATCTCTCAGATTACTCAAGGGCTAAAAGCTATAGCCAAAGAACTTTCTGTTCCAGTGGTAGCTCTTTCACAGTTATCAAGACAAGTAGAGCAAAGAGATGATCATAAGCCTCAATTGGCAGACTTAAGAGAATCTGGTTCTATTGAACAAGATGCTGATGTTGTAATGTTTGTTTATAGAGAAGGATATTATTTACAGAGAAAAGAGCCGAGAGAAGCAACAGTTGAACACGCTGAGTGGCAAGCAAAAATGAATGAAGTTGCACATTTAGCCGAAATTATAATTGGAAAACAAAGACACGGTCCTATTGGTAAAGTAACTCTTGAATTTGAGGAAAGATTTACAAAATTTAAGGATACTCAATTAAGTTAATTTCCAATATAAAGAGCTTGAATGATAGCTCATTTTTATCAAAACATTATACTTAAAAATCCTAAAGCAATATTTGTATTGTTAATTATTGCTATTTTAAGTTTTGGGTACTATTCAAAAAATTTTAGACTAGATGCTTCCTCAGAAACTCTCTTGATAGAAGGAGACCCAGATTTAGCATACTTGAAAGAAGTTTCAGAAAGGTATGGATCTAAAGAATTTTTAATTCTTACCTATACACCAAATGGGGGAATGGTAACCGACAAATCAATTAATAATTTATTAAGTATTAAATATAAAATTCAGAGCCTCAACTGGGTCCATAGTGTAATTACGTTATTAGATATTCCTCTTTTAAATAATTCAGATGCTCCTCTTCAAGAAAGACTAGAAAGCTTCAAAACATTAAAAGATGAAGATGTTGATAGAAATAGAGGTTTTGAAGAAATTTTAAATAGTCCTGTTTTTAGAAATTTTGTCATAAGTGAAGATGGTAAAACTAGTGGAATTATTGTTAACATTAAACAATCTCAAAAATTAGAAGATATAGAAAATAAATCCAAAGAAGAGGTTGAACTAATCAAAGATCAAATAAAAAAACAAAACCATCAGAATATTTTAGAAATTAGACAAGTAATTCAAAGTTATGGTGACGTTGGAAAGATTTATCTTGGAGGAATACCAATGATTGCAGACGATATGATGACTTTTATCAAAAGCGATATAATTGTTTTTGGTTTGGGTGTTCTAATATTTATAATTGCCACTTTATGGTTTGTTTTTAGAAATCTTCTTTGGATTGTAGTTCCAATAAGCAGTTGTCTTTTTTCTGTGATAATTATGATGGGGTTACTTGGGCTAATAGGATGGAAAGTTACAGTTATCTCATCAAATTTTATTGCACTGATGTTAATTCTAACAATGGCAATGAATATTCATATGAGCACCAGGTTTCTTCAGCTTAAAAAAGATTTTCCATCAAAAAATAATTTTGAAATTATTTCATTAACAACTTCAAAAATGTTTTGGCCAATTCTTTATACTGTTTTAACTACGATTTTTGCTTTCTTATCTTTAATTTTTAGTGAAATAAAACCTATTATTGACTTTGGTTGGATGATGACTTTTGGGTTAATCACATCATTTATAATTACATTTACTCTACTACCTACCCTTCTAAACTTTGCACCCACAAATAATATTTCAGTTAAAAAAGAACAAAAATCTAAAATTACAAATTTACTTGGTCTAATTTCTCTCAATAATAAAAACTCAATATTCTTGGTAACTGGAGTAGTTGTAATTTTTAGTATTGTTGGAATAAGTAAGCTAGAAGTTGAAAATAGTTTTATAAATTACTTTGATAAGAATACCGAAATTTATAAAGGTATGAAACTTATAGACGAAGAACTAGGTGGAACCACACCTTTAGAGGTTATTATAAAATTTCCAAAGAAAGAAAAGGTAAAAAAGTCTGAAGAAGATGATGAATTTGAAGATTGGGGCGATGAAGAAGATACTAATGATGAAAAATATTGGTTTACAAAAGATAAAATTGATCTAATTGCATCTGTTCATAATTACTTAGATAGCTTACCTGGAATTGGTAAAGTTCTATCCTTTTCATCTATTGTTGAGGTAGCTACTCAATTAAATAACAACAAGACTTTAGGCACTTTAGAAATGGGAGTACTTTACTCTAAAATTCCTGAGAGCATTAAAACTGAAATCATTGATCCCTATCTTTCAATCAAAGATAATGAGGCTCGAATTAGTTTAAGAATTATAGACTCACAGGAAGATTTAAGAAGAAATGATTTAATTAACAAAATTAATTTTGATTTAAAAGATAAATTTGGTTTAGAAGAAAAAGATTATAAGCTAGCCGGTGTTTTAATATTATTTAATAATTTATTACAAAGCCTGTTTAAATCTCAAATTTTAACATTGGGATTAGTTATGATTGGAATATTTTCAATGTTCATAATCTTATTTAGAAATATTAAACTTTCATTGATTGGTGTTGTACCAAATTTTATTGCTGCTTTTTTTATCTTAGGAATAATTGGATTGTTAGGAATACCTTTAGATATGATGACGATAACTATTGCAGCAATTACAATAGGAATTGCTGTAGATAACAGCATTCACTATATTTACAGATTTAAAGAAGAGTTTAGTAAAATAAAGGATTACAACAAAACATTAAAAACTTGCCATTCAACTGTTGGAGTCGCTATACTAAACACTTCAATTACGATTGTTTTTGGATTTTCAATTTTGGTGTTATCTAAGTTTATTCCGACAATTTATTTTGGTGTATTTACTGGACTTGCTATGTTATTAGCTATGATATCTGTATTAACACTGCTTCCTGCATTAATCTTAATTATCAAACCTTTTGGCAAATAATCTTAATGTTAGAAATCATAAAAGATTTTTATAAAGCAATATCAATAATTGATTTAATTTATTTAATTTTAACAATTCTTTCTTTGATAAATTGTTACAAAAAGGGATTCATTTTAAGTATTCTCTCGATGGCTAAATGGTTGCTGGCATACATAATTACACTAATTTTATTTCCAAAAATTAAACCATATATAAAAGACATAATTGATAATGAGTATGTGCTCGATGTTAGTTTGGGAATAGTAATATTTGTGGTTGTTATCTTTTTGGTTCTATTAGTTAATAAAGGAATAAGCAAAGCAGTTAGATATACAGGAATCGGTGGCTTAGATACAACATTTGGATTCTTTTTTGGTTTTATAAGAGCTTACATTATTTCTGTTTGTATATTTTCAGGTGCTCATATCGTTTATAATTATGATAAATGGCCGATAAATTTTGACAAATCATACGTCTTTCCATATTTAGAAAAAGGTAGTAGTTATTTGATAAAAGAATTTCCTAATGAAAAAACATATCAAGATTCTAAAGAAAAAATTCAGGACCTATAATCCAAGATTAAATGAAGAGTGTGGGGTTTTTGGCATAAGCAATGCAAAAGATGCTTCAGCTTTAACAGCACTTGGACTGCATGCTCTACAACACAGAGGTCAAGAAGGCTGTGGTATAGTCACTTTTGATGGGGAAAAATATTATTCTGAGAAAAGATTTGGTTTAGTTGGAGATAATTTCAACAAAGAAAAAGTGCTTAACAATCTTAAGGGAAATTATGCAATTGGCCATAACAGATATAGTACAACTGGAAATAATATATTAAGAAACATACAGCCTTTTTTTGCTGACACTAATGCAGGTGGTATTGGAGTTGCACATAACGGAAATCTTACTAATTCAATATCATTAAGAAAAAAATTAGTAGAAGAAGGAGCAATATTTTATACTACTTCAGATACTGAAACGATCGTTCAACTAATTGCTAAATCAAAAAGACCCAAAACAATTGATAAAGTTATTGATGCAATTTTTCAAATTCAAGGTGGTTATGCTTTGGTAATGCTAACTCAAAACTCATTGATTGGGGTACGAGACCCTTATGGAATCAGGCCACTAGTTATTGGTAAACTTGGAAGTAGTTATGTTCTTGCATCCGAAACTTGTGCGTTCGACATTATTGGTGCAAAATTTATTAGAGAGGTTGAGAACGGTGAAATAGTTTTAATTGAAAAAAATAAATTAAAAAGTGTTAAGCCTTTTCCTCTTAAAAAAGTAAGACCATGTGTCTTTGAATATATTTATTTTTCAAGACCTGATAGCTTGATTGGAGGGAAAACAGCTTATGAACACAGAAAAAACCTAGGTAAAGAACTTGCAAAAGAAAGTAAAATCGATGCTGATATTGTGGTTCCAGTGCCAGATTCTGGAAATGCTGCTGCTATGGGTTTTGCTCAAGAATTAAAAATGAATTTTGAACATGGATTAATTAGAAATCATTATGTTGGAAGAACTTTTATTGAACCAAGCCAGAAAATAAGAAGCTTAGGTGTTAAATTAAAACTAAATGCTAATCAATCAACTATTAAAAATAAAAAAATAATTCTAATTGATGACTCACTTGTTAGAGGAACAACGTCTCATAAAATTGTAAAAATGCTTTATGATGGTGGTGCAAAAGAAGTTCATGTTAAGATTGCATGTCCTGAAATAAGATACCCAGATTTCTATGGAGTAGATACGCCAACAAAAAAAGAATTATTGGCTGCAAACAAAACTAATGATGAAATTTGTAAATATATCGGTGCCAAATCTCTAAGTTTTTTATCAATAGATGGATTATATAAAGCAATAGGTTATGAAAACAGAAGCAAAATTTATCCACAATTAACGGATCATTATTTTACAGGTGATTATCCAGTGAAATTGGTTGATGAGTTGGGAGACAATAAAATTACTCAATTGTCATTATTGAGTTCAGCATCAAATAATTAAACTATGAAAACAGTTAAATTTACTGAAATGAAAAATGGTAGTAAAGATGACTATCAACTTTTAGAAAAACAAGAAAAGAAATTTGAAAGACAAACAGCAGATAGAATTCTTAGTTATTTGAGCAAACAAACTTCAACTTTAGAAGGTTACAAAATCAGTAGACTAGAACATTCTTTACAGGCTGCAACAAGAGCTTTTAAAAATAAAGAAAGTGATGAAATGATTGTTGCAACTTTACTACATGATATTGGAGACGATTTAGCACCAATGAATCATTCTCAATATGCTGCATCCATACTTAGACCTTATGTTTCAGAAAAAACCTATTGGATTATTCTACACCATGGTCTTTTTCAAACTTATTACAGCGCTCATCATTTAGGTGGTGATAGAAATGCAAGAGATAAATTTAAAGACCATAAATATTATCAAGACACCATAGATTTTTGTGAAAAATATGATCAATGCTCTTTTGACCCTGATTACAAAAGTATGACTTTGGATGATTTTAAGCCATTAGTTAAAAAAATATTTGCAAAAGAGCCTTATTATTATCTTTAAATTTATCTATAAATCACTATTTACAGCGCATGATTGATTCAAAAGAAAAAATTATTAATTATTTTAAGTCAGGTGTTAAAGAGCCCAAAAATTTTAAAATTGGAATAGAGCATGAAAAGTTTTTATTTAATACTACGGACAATAAAAGGATTGATTATTCAAAAATAAAAGAAATGTTTTCAGCTTTACTTGAATTTGGCTGGAATCCAGTTTTTGAAAAAGAAAATATCATTGCTCTTAATAAAGGTGGAAAAAATATAACTCTTGAACCAGGCAATCAAATAGAATTGTCTGGAGATAAATTAAATCATATGCACGAAGCTTGTGCAGAGTCACAAGATTATTTATTTGAACTTAAACAGGTGACAAAAAAATTAGATATAAAAATTGTTAGCGCAGGATTTGATCCTATTTCTAAATTAAATGAAATCCCAGGCAACCCTAAGAAAAGATATGAATTAATGACTAAGGATATGCCTCTAGGTGGTGAGCTTAGTTTAGACATGATGTATCGAACTTGTGGTACTCAATTAAATTTAGATTATAAATCAGAAGAAGATTTTATAAAGAAATTTAGAGTAGCAAACTCAATTGTACCCATTGCAATTGCTTTGTTTGCTAATTCTTCAATTGTAGAGAAAAAAAATAGCAACTACTTATCTTATAGATCTAAGGTATGGCAAAGTACTTCAAGGGGTGGATTGCCTAAATTATTTTTTGAAAATATGAATTTTGAAAAATATGCAGATTTTGTAATTAATTTTCCAATATTATTTATAGAACATAAAGATCAATATATTTCAGGTAGGAAATATATTTTTAAAGATTTTATGAATAGAAAAATACAAGAAATCGGAAATAAACTTCCAACTGAAACAGACCTAACAACTCACTTAAGCACAATATTTACTGAAAACAGAGTTAAAAAGTATATTGAATTGAGATCTATGGATACCTGTGGCTGGGATTGTTTATGTGCGGGACCGGCTTTCAATATTGGCATGCTTTACGGAAATTTAGATGAAGTTCATGAATTAATTTCAAAATGGGATAAAGACAAAATAATTAATGCCTATTTAGAGGCACCAAAAAAAGGATTTAATACTCAATTGATGGGTAAAGATCTTCTTTATTGGTCGTCTATGCTTTTAGAACTTTCGAGAAAAGGTTTAGAGAACAGAGATATTTTAAGTAAAAAGGGTAACAACGAGACTATATTCCTAAAACATCTACAAAAAGTAATTGATAATAAGACAACAAACGCAGATCATATGATTAGTAAATTTTCAAAAAACGAAAATTTAGACGAATTATATGATAAATAAAATTGTTGCTGTTCAAGGAAATCATCCTTCTAAACTAAATCCTTTAACGGATACAAGTGTTTTTTTAGCAAATGAAATTCAGAACAAAAAATATAAAATTTTCTATTACGATCCAATAGACTTATCAGTTGTTAATTCAAAAGTTACTGCAAAGGGTTTTTTCATTAAATTTAATTACAGCAAAAAAAAATTCTATAAAATCCTTAAAAAAGAAAATCTAGACTTAACAAAATGTAAATTTATTCTTATTCGTCAAGATCCACCATTTAATCTTGAGTATATTTCAACAACATACATTTTAGATATAATCAAAAACAAAGTTAAAATAATTAATAACCCCACATCTGTAAGAAATATTTCTGAAAAATTATATTCATCTAAATATCAAAAATACATGCCACCAACAATTTTTACCCAAAATATGGATGAAATAAAAAAATTTTTTAAAAAAAATAAAAAAGTAATTTTAAAGCCTATTCATAGTTTCAGTGGAAATGATATTCATTTACATACTAAATTTAATTCAAAATTTATTAATAAATTTATTAAAAAACATGATCATATTATGTGCCAAAGATTTATTCCAAAAATAAGCAAAGGGGATAAAAGAGTTTTCATTATTAATGGAAAAGTATGTGGTGCAATTTCAAGAGTTCCAAAAAGAGGTTCAATTTTAAGCAATATGAGTAAAGGTGCAAGTCCAATTAATATCAAATTAACAAGTAAAGAAATTAAAATTTCAAATATAATCGCAAAAGACTTAAAAAAAGAAAATATTTTTTTTGCAGGAATTGATTTTATTGACCAAAAACTTAATGGAGATATTAATGTTACTTCTCCAACTGGACTTAAAACACTCTTTGAACTATCAGGAAAAAATTTAGCTAAAACTTTTTGGAAAGAGCTAAAAGCGTGAATAATCTTACTAATCAACAAAAGGGCTCTTTAATGGCATTTGTTGCTATTATGTTTATAACTCCTGACTCATTACTAATTAGATTATCAAATATTGATACTTGGGGAATGCTTTTTTACAGAGGAGCAATACCATTTTTTGTAGTTTTAGTAGGTCTTCTTTTATTTTATAAAAATAATTTCTTAAAAGCTTTATTTAAAATTGGTTACCCAGGTATTTTTTATGTAATTAGTTTTTCTATTTGTAATATTACTTTTATTATCTCAATACAAAATACCAATGTAGCAAATACTTTATTAATGGTGGCTCTTGCACCTATGCTATCAGCAATATTGGGGGCTATTTTCCTAAAAGAAAAACCGGATAATAAGACTTGGATTGCTATTATAGTCACCTTTATTGCTTGTATTTATATTTTTTACGACTCACTAAGTCTTGGTAATTTTTATGGTGATTTATTTGGCTTAATAACATCCTTTGGATTAGCTTGTAACGCAAACATAGCAAGATATGCAAAATCAACCGACTTAGTTCCTGCTGCTGTAATTGGAAAATCATGTGTCGCTATATTTGCCTTTTTCTTTGTAAAAGACTTTGCTTTAGTGGGAAATGATCTTTTTTATATACCTTTAATGTGTGTAATGTGCGTAGCTATACCTTTTGTTTTGGTAACTATAGCACCAAGATTTATAACTGCTGCTGAAGTTAATCTTTTTTTTCTTTTAGAGACGATTCTTGGACCATTGTGGGTTTGGATGGTAATAAAAGAACAGCCTTCTCCTGAAACGATCTATGGGGGCATTGTTATCATTATCACGATAGCAATTCATTCTTTACTAGCCATAAAAAAAACACAAACCAAAACTACCTAGCGAAGAATTATTAAATTTTAAAAACTAAACATGCAAAAAGAAGTAAAAAAGTCTTGGGCTCTATTTATTGGGATTGGAGTAATGATGATTGCTCATGGATTGCAAATGCAAATCATGGGTATCCGCTCAGTACTTGAAGATTTTAGTGTTTTTACAACTGGTATCTTTATGTCAGGATATTATGTTGGCTACTTTATAGGCTCAAAAACTACTCCTAATTTTGTATCAAAAGTTGGTCATATAAGAGTATTTGCTGCATTTGCTTCGCTTGCATCTTTAAGTGCTTTAGTAGCAGTTGTTTATGTAAATCCACTTATGTGGACAATTAGTAGATTTATAACAGGTATAAGTTTAGTTAGTTGTTATGTGGTTACTGAGAGTTGGTTAAACGATAGAGCAACAAATAAAAATAGAGGGCAACTATTGTCTGCATATATGATGGTAATTTATTTTGGTTTAGCTCTAGGTATGCTTCTACTTAATATAAGTAAACCGGAAGCTTATGAACCCTTTATTTTGGTTTCTGTTTTACTTTCTGTTGCTCTAGTTCCTATTTTATTAACAAAAAGACCCGCTCCTAAATTTAAAAAAATTGAAACAATAAGTATTCTAGAACTTTATAAAATCTCACCTCTTGGTTCTTTAAGCTCTTTCTTTACAGGAATAATTCATGCAGCTTTCTTTTCTTTAATTTCTGTTTATGCAACGATCGCAAAATTTACTTTATTTGAAACATCTATACTTTTGTTTGTTGCAACAATTGCTGGAGTTTTAGGCCAAGGTCCTATTGGTTATTTTTCAGATATTTTTGATAGAAGGAGAGTGATAGTCATAACAACATTTGGTAGTTCCCTTTTAGCGTTAATTGCAATTTTAACTTCAAATGATCCTATACAAAATATTTATTATATGGATGAATTTGCTTTTAGAAAAATAATTTTTTTTATAGCTGTTGGACTTTATACAAGTTTATGTCTACCATTATTTTCACTTAACCTTGCACATACAAATGACTTTGTTCCAAAATCTAAATTTGTTGCTGCAGGTGGTGGATTACAATTAATTTTTGGTGTTGGAGCTATTAGTGGTCCTATTTTGTGTGCAATTTTCATGGAATGGTTTGGATTAAATGGTTTGTTTATATTTTTGATTATAGCACACTCAATAATTGGTGTATTCGGTTTATATAGAATGAGGGTTAGAAGCACTATTGAAAATCCAGACTCAACATTCACACCAATTCCTGCAACAATTACACCTGCTGGATTGGAACTAGATCCTGATGCGCCTGCAACACTCGATGAAACTCAAGTTAATGAAACTGCGAAAACTTAAATATTAATTAATTCTATTTTATCACCAATATTAATTTTTGAAGAAGTGAGAATCTGACACCTTAGTCCACCCTTCCTCATAAACTCTTTAAGTATATTTTTTTGATCAAGCATTTCAGTTAAATGTCTGCATGGACGACATAACTCAATCGCCTTTAATTCAACATTTCCAATCTTTAGTTTTTTTTCAATTAAATCATTTAATTTAATGCCTTTTGTAATTACATTTCGTCTAAAATTTATATAAGGAATATTAAGACCAAATTTAATATTATATTCATCTATATTCTCTGACTCTATTAATGATAGTTGATTGTAAGGATCATTAGAATCATGAAAATGTCGATCACCCACTATTCCTTTATTTGCTAAAACTTCAATTGAATCTACTTCTGTGATTGGTTGATTGTTGTTTGCAGCAATTCCTAATTTAAATACTTCAGCCATAAATTATTGAAGAAATTGTTGAGCTCATATAATCTTTTCAAAATAATATGACTTATCTATCATCAAATCAACTTAAACAGTATGAAGATCAAGGGTACATATCCCCTATTGAAGTTTTGACTAGTAGTGAAGCATCAGAAGCAAGAAAAGAAATAGAATTAATTGAAATAAGAATGCCCAATGAAATAGATAATGCAGGAAGATATAATGTACATCTAATTTCGCCAAAACTTGATTCGATTGTTCATAATTCAAAAATTTTAGATGCAGTAGAATGCATTATTGGAAAAAATATCTTAGTTTGCAGTACTACTTTATTTATCAAAAACCCTAACGAGCAAGGTTTTGTAAGCTATCATCAAGATGCAAAGTACATAGGATTAGAGCCACACAATTGGGTTACAGCATGGGTAGCTTTAACAGACTCAAATGAAAACAACGGATGTATGAAAATGTGGCCTAAATCACATTTAAATATTAAAGATCACAATGAAAAATTTAATGAAGGCAACTTACTTACTCGTGGACAAACAGTAGAAAATGTTCCTGAAGAGGAAGTTAAATCTATAGAACTAAAAGCTGGTCAAATGTCTTTGCATCATCCAAAAGTAGTACATGGATCAGGAATAAATAGAAGTAATGATAGGAGAATTGGATTTGTTATCCAAAGCTATATAGGGACAAATGTAAAACAGATCTTAGGCAAAAATAGTGTTCAAATTGCAAGAGGAGAAGATAAATATCATTATCATGAAATTATAAATAGAACTAAAGCTTTTATGAGTAAAGAAAGTATTTTACTTCGAAAAAAAGAAAATGATTACTTGCAAGAAATTTTTTATAAAGGTGCAAAGAAAAAAGGTTCTTATTAGTTTATGAAAAAAGCACTTAACCTTGGAGTAATAGGAATAGATCATGGTCATATTTTCGATATGCTAGATGAAATGATCAAAGAAGGTTGTAGCTGTAATTACTTTTGGACAGATGGAGATCCTTTAACTCTTCAAGAATTTAATAAAAAGTATCCAGATATTAAAAGAAAAGAAAATAAAGAGGAAATATTAAATGACTCATCTATTGATATGATTTTAATATCTTCGATCCCTGTAGATAGAGCTAGTCACTCAATAGATGCTTTAAAAGCTGGTAAAGATGTTATGGTAGATAAACCAGGCTGTACTACCTTAGATCAATTAAATAATTTGAAAAATACAGTTAAAGAAACTGGAAAAATATGGTCTGTGAATTTTTCTGAAAGATTTCATGTTGCTGCAGTTGCTAAAGCTGAAGAATTAGTAAATGAAGGCAAAATAGGAAAAGTAAAACAAACTATTGGTACAGGCCCACATAGGCAAGGAAACTATGAGAGACCAGATTGGTTTTATAATCGTCAAAGTTATGGAGGAATTATTACCGATATTGGTTCCCACCAAATTCATCAATTTTTAGTTTTTACAAATTCAAATCAAGCAAAAATCAACCATGCATTAGTAGAAAATACAACAAAGAAAGATATGCCTGGTTTTCAAGACTTTGGTGAAGTAAACCTTACTGGTAATGGTGGGCACGGATATGTACGCCTAGATTGGTTTACTCCAGATGCCCTTCCAACTTGGGGAGATGGAAGATTGCTAATCCTTGGAGATAAAGGTTTTATTGAAATAAGAAAATATACAGATTTAGCAAAATCAGAAAAAGGTAATCATTTATATTTAGCAAATAATGATGAAGTAACACATATTGACTGCTCTAACGTTAAGCTTCCCTACTTTAGTAATTTAATTAATGATGTTTTAAATAGAAGAGAAACTGCATGTCCTCAAGAACTTACTTATCTTTCAATGGAACTTGCTATTAAAGCTCAAGAACAAGCTGAAAAAAAATGAAAAAATATCAAGTAGCTATAATTGGAACTAATATAGGAGCAAAACATTTTGAAGACTTTCAAAAAGTATCTGAGAGATTTAATGTTCACACTTTGTGTGGTTTAACAAGAGAATCTATTGATAAAATTTTACAGTCAAATAGAGAAACAAAAGTTTCTCTTAATTTTGAAGATGTATTAAAAGTAAAAGAAATTGATATCATTGATATTTGTCTCCCACCCCATTTACATTTTTCTGGTTGTAAAAAAGCTTTGGAGGCTGGAAAGCATGTAATTTGTGAAAAACCTTTAGTTTCAAGTCTAAAAGAAGTGGATGAATTAGAAAAAATCAGCAAAGAAACTGGCAAGATAATTTTTCCAGTATTTCAATATCGATATGGTCTAGGATTTTCAAAGTTAAAAGCATTAATCAAATCAGGTTTGGCGGGAAAACCATTGGTTGCTTCTTTAGAAACTCATTGGAATAGAGGAAAAGATTACTATTCAAAACCTTGGAGAGGAACCTGGAAAGGTGAACAAGGTGGAGCTATTTTAAGTCACTCTATTCATATTCATGATTTAGTTAGTATGATTCTAGGTCCTGTTTCAAATGTTTTTGCCAAGCTATCAACTAGAGTAAATGATATTGAGGTTGAGGATTGTGCCGCCCTCTCAATTGAAATGGAAAATGGAACCTTGGTGACAAGTTCGATTACATTAGGTGCTGCAAACGATACTAGTAGACTTCGATTTTGTTTTGAGGGATTAACTGCTGAGTCTGCTGCTTCTCCTGAAAAACCTTATAGCCCAGCTGATGATGAGTGGACTTTTTTACCAAGAGCACCAATAACACAAAGTCAAATTGAAGATATATTATCTAAGGTAAGTCAAACTAAATCCTGGTATGCTGGTATGTTTGGGGAAATAGCAAATAAACTTAACGGTTTACCTAGTGATGAGGTAACACTAACAGATGCTAGAAATTCTTTAGAATTTGTCACCGCAGTATATACTTCATCTAGACAAAATAAAATTATTGAAATTCCAATAGATAAAGAAAATAAACTTTATAATTCCTGGCTCCCTTATGATTAAACTAATTTCTAAGTGTTTTAAAAATACTTACAGATATAAAATAAATATTTGAAACAACCCATAAAAACATTAAGGAAACCTCATATACTGAGTTTATGTTCATGTCCTTTATTAAAATAAGCAAAATCGACGTAATGAACCAAAAAATCGCAAAAAGAATTGATAAATTTTTAAATTTTTTAACCCTTAAAGGATGAATACATTTTAAAGGAGAAAATTTTAGTAATATTAACAAAATTAAAAATATCAAATTAAAATGTTGGCTGGTGCCAAAGATATAAAAGTAAAGTACAATTACATTCCAAATAGCAGGGAAACCATTGTAGTAATTATCATTTGTTAAAATATTCAAATTCACATAAGAAAAAATAGAAATAAAAATCAAAATTGCAGGAATTAAAACTACAAATTGATCTGGTACATATTTGAACCAGTAAATCATTATTGATGGAATTATTACATAATTAAAAAAATCAATTATGCTATCCAACATTTTACCATCAATATTTGGTAAGTTTTTTTTTACATTAAATTTTCTAGCTAAGGTTCCATCTACACTGTCTATTAAAAATGCTAATCCAAGCCATAGGAATGCATCTTTTTGATTGTTGTTCATAACCGCGATTAGAGCAAAAAAACCAGCAACAATTCCCAATCCAGTCAACAAATGAACAAGAGTACCCAAAAATTTTTCATGTTTGAAAATTTCATCAATTTTAATATTTTTTTCTTTACTCATTTTAATATCTAAAATTATCTAGCTAATTTAATAAAAATATCTCCCATTCCACCTTGCAATTGCTCATCTGGCGTACTGTTTCTAAATTCACAAAACAATCCTGTTACTTGATGATTATCAATTTTGACAATTTCAGATTTATCGCAAGATTTAGCTTGATGGAATAATCCAATAACTAGCCTGTCGTTTAGTTCTACAACTTGATCTTTTGATAAACTTTCACCATCACAAAAATAATTTCTATTTACTTGTCTAGGAAAATTTTTTTTATTACAAGGGTTTTTAATGGTTAAGACATAGAACTCTTTTTCTACATCTTTAAATTTATGTTTCATCTTGTCAACTTTTGAATATTTCATTAAATCGCATGAGCATGGGATACAACACCTATAATAATCACCACAAATTTTTTTATTTGTATTGACTTCTTGTAAATATACTTTTTCAGGTTCGGCATTAGGATCAATTAAAGAACCAGATACAGCACAATAAAGTTTATTAAACTCAACAAATTCTTGATAAGTAATATCCTTGTTCAGTATATGTTTAAAAAATTTTGGACCAGCGGCATTTCTATTTCTATCTGGAAATATTTTACTCCATTCATTTACTAGCTCTTGATAATAATTTCTCTCTTGTGCTTCTAAACTTGAGTTATAAGAAAAAACTAAAAATACGGTAAATATTATAAAAAAAAATTTTTTCATAAAAACATTAATTATTTTGTTTAACTTCCAATGTTTTATTTAGTTCATTAATTTCAAAAGTGTTTTCTTCTCCATTTGTCCACGTAACAATAATTTTAATATTTCTCTCATTTTTTCGAATTCCGTAATGTGCCACTGGCTCCATTTGACACAAGTATCCTGAGCCTGAATCTATAGTTTTTGAATGAGTTCTTAAATTTGAAATAAAAGTTACAGTAGCACCTCTTGCTGGAGCACCATACATATTAATTGGCTTAATTCTTAAGAAATTATTTTTTTTTAAATTTGCCTTATATAAAGTTAAAGGCTGATAACCAGATTCTCCATGAGATATTAAAAGCTCAAGTATTCCATCACCATCTATATCGGCTACTGCAGCTCCTGTTCCTAATCCATTAGTTTCTAAAGCATTTCCGATATTTATTTCTTTGAACTCACCATTATCTAAAATTTTAAATAATTTATTTGGCTCGCCAATGTTATTCATGAAAACTTCATCATAACCATCGTTGTCAAAATCGGCTGAGATTACTGTTCTAATTCTTGACGGATTGCTAAAAGTTTTGTCAGCAATGTCTACAAATTTACCATCTTTTAAAACAAATGCTCGATGAGGCCCTTCCCAATTTGAAGTTAATATATCTAATCTTCCTCTATAATAAATATCACTTAATGCAGTCCCACGGCCGTTTTGAAAGATATCATCAACAGCATAATCTTTAGCAAGTTCAACAAAATTTCCATTATTATTATAATATAAAAAATTCTCCCCTCTTTCATTTGCAGCAAAAATATCTGATCTTCCAGATAAAATATTACCTGAAATAACCGCTCTACCTCCAGTAATTTTGTCAATACCTAGCTCTGAAGCTTTGTCTATTATTTCATATCCATCTTTTTCATAAAATCTTGTTGGACCTCCATAATTTGCAACGTATATTCCATAAGCTCCATTTCCATTTCTATCTACACATACAACTGATCTACCTGCTGTAAGATTTAAATTTTTCTGGTTTATTTCTAGTTCAAATAAATCAAAAAATTTATTTCCATCAAAATCTAATAATCTGTCTGAATATCTTTTGTTCCCACTATAAGTATCTGTATTTAAAAAATATATTTCCTCATAACCATCTTGATCAATATCGCAGGATGCAACACCAATAGTTCTACGATTTTTATCTAAAAATATACTTTGATCAATTGAATTGAACAAAATACCCTTTTTATGAGCTAGGGCTAAATTATTAAATCCAAATCCAGTTACAATAAATTCAAAATTTCCATCGTTGTTTACATCTGAAACAGACACGCCATAACTTAATCTAGGTTGATTTTCTAATATTTGATAAGTTATATCTTCAAAGAAATCGTCTGACTTCGAATAATTAACAATATTTAAAAATATAAATAAAAATATAAATAATTTTTTCATTTAATTTCCACTAGACTAAAAATTTAAAATTAAAACTGTTAATATTGGCATAGTTAATTTAGTGTAATTTCAATAGTAAATTTAAAAATTTTATAAAATATGAGTGATTTAAACAAAGCACCAAACGATTTTTTTAATAATTGGAATAAAATCCAATCAATGTCATATAAAAATGTCATCGAGCTACTTGTAAAGAGAAGTAGCGAAAAAAAGATATTAGCTTTAATTCAATTTGAATTAGATCAATTTTCAGAAAGTGTTCAAAAAGATTTAGTTATTTCTGAAACAAGTTCTTTCTATCAAGAAATATCTAATCTTTTCAGAGACTCAAACTGGTGGTCAACAGCTACAGTAACTGATGCTTGTAAATATTATTTAAACTGTGCAAGAAATAATATTTCTTATTTTGAAAACTATATAGAGGCAGATAGTAATTTGTCTCAAAATCAAAAAAATGAGATATTTTCCTTATATCAATTATGCACTTTATTTGTTTCTTGGAATGCTATTAAAGACAAACAAATAAGAGAAATTATAGATATTAGAAAAAGTTTATTTTTTAGATAAATATTTAGATTAATAATATTCATACTTTTTTTCTTTTCTTTTATATCTATCAAAGTGAATACTGACGTAACTACCTTGTTCATAAGCATTGCATCAAAAAATACATCTTTGTTCTCTAGCTAGTGCAGCACGATTACGCTCTATTCTCTCCTTTTCTTTCATTTCTTTAGTAAATTCTCGATTTCAAAATAATCCCAAAGTCTTAAATGAAACTTATGTCACAGAGACAGATAATAAATATATTTGTAATTAAAATCACATGAAAACAATATTTGTTATAGGATCAAAAAAACATACACTGAAGTACACAAGAAAAATGCCCGAAGGTGAAGTTAAGAAAATGAAATCTTTTATTACAAACAAAGGTCAAAAACTTGAGAAAACTTCAAAATTTAAAATATTAAAAGTATCAGACGATAAAACTTCAAGAACTTTCAAAATCAGTCTTTAATTATTTAAAATGAACAAAATCGTATGGTTCAGGAACGATCTACGTGTATCTAATAATGATGCTTTTAACGAAGCTATAAAATCAGGAAAGATTTTACCAATTTACATATTTGATAAAGAATATCACAAATTACCTACATCAAGCTCATTCCATTTAGATTTTTTAAAATCATCATTAGACGATTTATCAAAAACACTAAGTGAAAAATATAATGCTAAACTCAATATATATTATGGAGATACATTAGAAATTTTAAGTCATTTAACTGATACATTTAAAATAAATGAGGTTTATTCAAATATAATATTCAAGAACATGTATATAACTAACTTAGATAAAGAAGTTAGTTTTTTATTTAAAGAAAAAAATATTAACTGGAAAATATCAAACCAATTTGGCGTTCAACTAAATCATAGAATTAGAAATAAATGGTCATATAATTGGAATAAATTTATAGATAGTGAAAGTGCTAATTCAAATTTAAATTGTGGGTTTATTTCAGATGATTATGTAGAAGATTTATCGAAAATAAAAACAAATAATTTAGAAAATGGAAAAATTCAAATTGGTGGAAGACAAAACGCACTTCAACTTTTAGATTCATTCCTTAATAACAGATCAGAAAATTACCAAAAAGAAATGTCTTCACCAATAACTGGAGAAACTTCTTGTTCTAGATTAAGTCCTCATATTGCATACGGAAATATTTCTATTAAAGAAATTTTTACAAAAACTAACGATAAATTAAAATCTAAATTATCTTTTTCAAAAAAGAAATCCTTAGTTGCATTTAAAAGTCGATTAGCTTGGCACTGTCATTTTATTCAAAAGTTATATGATGAACCAGAAATTGAATTTAGAAATATGAATAGCGCTTATAATGGAATAAGAGAAAATGATTTTAATGAAGATTATCATTTAGCATGGAAAAATGGAACTACTGGTTATCCCTTTGTTGATGCTTGTATGAGGTACCTCAGAACAAATGGATGGATTAATTTTAGAATGAGAGCAATGTTAGTTTCATTTGCGTCTTATCAATTATGGCTTGATTGGAAAAAAACATCAAAACATTTAGCAAAATTATTTACAGATTATGAGCCGGGTATTCATTATTCACAATTTCAAATGCAATCAGGAACAACAGGAATAAATTCAATAAGAATTTACAATCCAATCAAACAATCAATTGATCAAGATCCTACAGGAGATTTTATCAAAAAATGGGTGCCAGAATTAAAAGAAATACCCAATAAATTAGTCCATGAGCCATGGAAACTAACCTATATTGATCAAAAGGGCCTAGGTATTGAAATAGGAAAACATTATCCAAATCCAATTGTTGATCACCATTCTTCATCAAAGATTGCAAGAGATAAGATTTGGATGGTTAAAAAAACAGAAGAGGCAAAGTTTAATGCCAAAAAAATCCTAGAAAAGCACGCAAGTGCTAAGGGTAGACGATAATATTTTAAAAGTGCAATTTAATTAACAACATTTAAGAGATAACAAGAAAAGTGAAGATGTGAATAAAGAAAACTCACAGAAACTCTGGAAAATTATTCAGGAAGCTGGCGATTATTTGGTGGGTCAATTACCTGATCATCCAAATCATCCTAAAGGAAGAAACCCCTATGCTCATGTTGCTATTTGCGTGAAAAGCAAATTCAATGCTAGCTATAAAGATATTCCTGATGAAAAATACGATGATGTTATTAAATACATTGAATTTTTAAAACAAAATCCAAGTTAATCTTATTTGCAAATAAATTATTGCTTTGGAAAATAATCTTTTAAATCGCCTTCTCGATAAACATCAGCTGTACAACAATGAAGGCCTCCTCCAAAAGCATATGCATCTCTAAGTTCTACTGGTATAACTTCCATTCCTAATTTATCTAATTGTTCAGCTTGGTATTTTTCACTTTTTTCCACACATACAGTTTTTGCATCCAAAACTAAAACATTCATTGATAGCCAAGTTGATGAATAACATAATGGAGGTGGTTCGTTATGTGCTGGTTGTGCACTGTCTACGATTTCCCAACCATTGTCTTCAAATAATTTTCTTTGTTCCTTAGGAAGTCTTCTTTGTGGGTTATTGATAATTAAACCTTCTTTAATTGGGGTAAAAGTTGCATCAATGTGAATTGGATAAGGATCACCTGGGAAGTTAACTGCATGAACTCTGTGATCTTTATAATGTCTTTTTAGCCAATCAATTCCTTTTAAATTAGTTGTAAACCCATGTTGAACAACTAAGTCTTTCCCAAATCTCAATACATCTGCTGCATCAAATAATGGCTCTTCTTCAGTAGTTACGAAATATTTTTTCTCAGTCCACTCTAATCTTTTTTGAACACCAATTTTATCTGATAAATAATCTTTTCTGTAATCTGCATCAGTTAGTCTTGGTTTTGGAGCAGACTCGTGTCTCATATTAGGATCTTGATTATAATAATCTTTTAAAAGTGGTCGGTAACATAAATATTCAAACCAACGGCATCGGTAACTCATTGTTGCTTCTAAAATTTCATTGCCCACTGTTAACAAAACATCTCTTGGAGGCATGCAGCCAAACATTGTTTCAGCTTCCCAATCTGGAGTGGATGTTTTTTGATTAAAATCTATTGGTGTTGGTCGATCAACTTTAATGCCTCTTTTTTCAAGAATGTTTGAAAAGTTATCTAATAATTCATTTGCTTTATCGACAGTATCTTTGGTTCTTGGTCCAAACTGACCTCGCATATCACTGTCTTCTGGAACTTTTGCATCTAATGCTGGTTCAGGCGCAGGTATACATGTGCCATCCGCTCTACCAACGATTACATGTTTTAACGGATCCCACTCATTCCAACTATTAACAACAGTTTTATTATCATTCATAAGGGTTAGTTTTTTATAATATTATGCTCAGGGCCGAAAGGAAATTTTGTAATATTTTCTACTCCATCTTTACCAATCACCAAAATATCATGTTCTCTATATCCACCTGCACCAGGATTACCCTCTGGAATCATTATCATTGGTTCCATAGAAACCACCATGTTTTCCTCAAGAATAGTATCAATGTCTTCTCTTAATTCTAAACCTGCTTCTCTTCCATAAAAGTGAGAAAGCATACCAAATGAATGTCCGTAACCAAAAGTTCTATAATGAAGGTAACCAAGTTCAGCAAACAATTCATTTAACTCAAGACAAATATCTGAACATTTAATACCTGGTTTAATCAATTCTATTCCTCGCTTATGCACTTTCACGTTTGCTTCCCATGCTTTAAGTGAATCATCATTAGCATGATCTAAAAATAAAGTTCGCTCTAGCGCAGTGTAGTATCCTGAGATCATTGGAAAAGTATTTAACGATAAAATATCTCCTTTAACTAATTTTCTATTAGTCTTTGGATTGTGAGCTCCATCTGTATTGATACCAGATTGAAACCATACCCAAGTATCCATATACTCTGCCCCTGGATAACTTTTAACAATCTCTCTTTCCATTCTATCTCTTGCTGCTATTGCTACTTCGATCTCCGTATTACCTTCTTTTATGTTTTTTACTATTTCCTCACCACCAATATCTGCAATTCTTGCGCCATTTTTGATGATCTCAATTTCTTCATTCGATTTAATCATTCTAAGTTTCATTAGATCTTTTGAAACATCGCTAAAAACAGAGAAAGTAAAAATAGACCCTATTTTTTCTCGCATATCTAACGTGACATGATCATTTTCTATTCCAATATTTTTTGGAGGTTCATCTCTTCCAATAATTGAAACAATGGCTCTTAAAAAATTATCCCTTTTCCAATCAGTATAAATAACGTTATCACAATGAGATCTACGCCAAGGTTGACTTGCATCAATATTAGCTGAAATTGTTGAAATTTTACTTTGAGTTATCACACATCCATATGGTCTACCAAAAGAACAATAAATAAAACCTGTGTAATATGCAACGTTATGCATTGAGGTTAAGATAACCATATTAAGACCATTTTGGTCCATCACTGATCTAAGTTTACTTACTCGATCGTTATATTCTCTATCAGTAAATGGTAATTTTACTTTTTCACCGTTTTTAAGTTCAAAAAAATCTGGCCGTTCCATATTAATTTAATGCAATATATCTTTTGTTCCATCTCATTATTAAACTGTAATAAAATATAGATACAAAAAGAAAAAAACCACCGATTATAGTATTTGTGGATGGCACTTCATTAATACCAAATAACGGTAACCAAACCCAAAAAATTCCACCTACAACTTCAGTTAAAGATAATAAAGTCAATTCTGCCGCTGGTATCGCTTTAGATCCAATTGAATATAAAATTAAACCAAAACAAACTAGTGTTCCATGCAAAGAAAATAAAGCCCCGTTATAACTAGATGAAAAGAAAACTAAGTTGTTTGATAAAATCATAATTGTCGCAAACACAAAACAAAAGAAACCTGCAAAAGCTACAGTTGTGAATTTTGGTGTTTCTTTTCTCCATCTTAGAGTTACAGAAAAAATTGAGAAACCAATTGAAGAAGTTAAACCAAATACAAAACCAATTAATGGTTTTTCACCGGTATTTCCAAGTGCCATAATAATGATACCAACTGTTGCAATTATTATTGATATCCACACATTGAGAGAAATTTTTTCTCTCAAAAATAAAAATGCCAATAATGCAGTAAAAAAAGGCATTGCTGCTAAACAAAGTAAAGTAACTGCAGCACTAGTATTTGTAATTGAATAAATAAATGTAATCATAGCGATCCCCAATCCAGATCCACCGATTACTCCTGACAAACCTATTTTCAAATAGTTTTTGTAGAAATTTTTTCCTTCCTCAAAAAATAAATAAAGATTTAATAGAATGAAAATTGTTAAGCCTCTGCCAAAAATATACTGCCAAGGAACCAATTGGGGATTATCCATGTATCGAACTACTAATGGGCCAAACGACCATAATAGACCGGCAAAAAGTACAACAGGGATAGCTATTCTTGGATTTCTCAACTTTAACATATTCAGAAATCTAATTGTAAATATAATTTTCTACAACAAAAATACGTTTCTAAAATAAATTTTGATTTGAAAGGTTGGGGAAAAAGCAATCAACAATATCTCCTTTTTTAAATTTTGATTTGCCTGCTGGTAACAAAACCCAAATATTCGATTTTACAAATGATTTAATTCTAAAAGACTCTTGTCCTTTTAAAATTTCAACATTTAATTTTCCATTTTTAGTTGTGCTTAATTGACTCTTTACAAATCTTGTAAAATTCTTTTTTTTATTAAAACTATTTATCAAATTTGCTTTAATTGATTTTTCCTCTGATAATCCTAAAATATTTAAAATATAAGGAATTACAAAAAATCTAAAACATGCAGCTGAAGAGATTGGATTTCCAGGGAGTCCAAATATTGCCTTTTCTTTCCCTTTAATTTTTGCAAACATAATTGGTTTTCCAGGTCTTATTGCAACACTTTTAAAGTAGCTTGATAACTTAAATTTTTTAACAACATCAGGTATAAAATCAAACTTACCTGCAGACACTGCGCCTGAAGTAATAATAATATCATCTTCTGATTTGATTAATTTATTTATTTTTTGTTTAAAAATATTTTGATGATTATCTCTCAATATACTCCCACTTTTAAAATTAAATAAAAAATTTTGATTTAGGTTTTTTATATAGTGTGTGTTGGAATTTCTTACCATCCAATTTGGAATATTATCTTTGTCTGATATTTCGTTTCCTGTTGAAAAAAATAATATGTTTATTCTTTTTTTTACTTTAATTTGTTTAATTCCTAAACTTTTAAAAGCTAAAATATGGTTTGGTTGAATAATTGTATTTTTTTTTATTACAACCTCCCCTTTTCTATAATCTGAACCTGCAAACCTAACATGATCAAATCTTTTTATTTTTTGGTCAATTAAAATATATTTTTTATTAGGCACAAAAATTATTTGTTCTATGGGAATAATTGTGTCAAAACCCTTTGGAATAATTCCTCCAGTCATTATTTCTGCAGTATAAAATTTTTTTATTTTTTTTTTAAATGGTTTCATTCCTGCTGCAATTGAGCCAATAATTTTAAATTTTTTTGGAAATTTTTTTTTTAATCCATTAGTATCTTTTGAATTAATTGCGTAACCATCAAATGCAGCATTATTCCCTGCAGGATAATCTATATTAGAATAAATATTGGTAGAAACTACTCTATTTAGAGAATTTATACTCTTTATAGTTTCCTCTTTAATTTTAATTTTTGCTTTTTTTAAAATTGTCTTAGATTTTTCGTAACTAATCATTTTTGAGTATTTGTTCAGCTTTTTTTAAATCTTCTTTTGTATTTATATTAAAGAAAGGATCATTATTTGAAAACTCCATATTAATTATTTTTACCCCAGTATTATTAGCCCACAACTCTACTTTTCTTTCTCCATTGTTTAAATCCTTCTCTAACTTATCTAGTAAATTAATAGACCATAAGCCAAATATATTATGTCGTGTGTTATTTGACTTAATAAAAAATAAATCACTTTCATTAAAATTTATATTTTGAATAAAATCTTTAAGTATTTGTCTTTTAAAAAAAGGTGTATCAACAGGGAAAGTTGCTATCCATTTGTAGTCTTTTTGGTTTTCTTTTATCCATTTCATAGCTGATAAAACTCCACCTAACGGACCAAGACCTTTTTCAAAATCTTCAATTATTGAAATTTTTTCTGAGTTATGAAAACTAATTTTATTATTTGATACTATTAAGAGTTCCTTGAATTCATCAATAATTTCAGTCAACATGTGATCAATTAACAATTTACCAGCTAACTTTACTTGGGATTTATCTTCTCCAAATCTTTGTGACTTACCGCCTGCTAGCACAGTGCCTAAAATATTGTTATGATCCATCTATAAAATATAAAACATTCAAAGTTGAATTAAAGAAATTAAATGGATTTAAGAATTTTAGAAATAGCAGCCCATACTGAAAACAATAAAGTTGTTGAAAACTATACTCATAAGTCAAAACACAAAAATCCATTATGTGGTGATGAGATGGAAATAAGCTTAATTGTCAAAGAAGATGTTGTAAAAGATATGGGTTATCAGTGTAAATCATGTGTTTATTGTCAGGCATCAGTCAGTCTACTGTCCAGAAAAATTAAGGAAAAAAAAGTTGATGATATTAAAAAATTTATAAAAATTGGTGAGCAACTTTTTGAGGACGCAAAAGTAAGTATGGAAAAACATTGGAAAGACTTTAAAGAAATTTTAGATAAAAAAAATCTTTCAAGGAAAGAATGTTTGCTTTTACCTTTAAGAACTATTGCTAAAGCGTTAAAAATTTAAATGATCAAAATTACAAAACCTTTATTGCAAAAAGCATTAATTGCAGGTTTTTTTTCTGCATTTACAATTGGTGTGCTAACAGTCCTTACTTATAAAAGTACACTCGGATATTTTATTGCAGCCTCTTTCGGTTCTTCAATGGTTTTACTATTTGGTTTTCCTGAAAGCCCATTTGCACAACCAAAAAATGTTTTTTTTGGACATTTGGTAACTGCTTTAGTAGGAGTAATTTTTGTAAACTATATTCCACTCCCTATTTATATCAATATTGCAATCGCTGTTGGAGCAGGAGTTTTTTTAATGATTTTATTTAATATTGTTCACCCACCTGCTGGTGGAAATCCAATTATAGTTATTATAGGAAGTGCCTCTTATGATTATTTAATTAATCCAATAATTTTTGGTTGTATAATTATATTGTTATTAGCAATTATAATTAACAAATATTTATTAAAAAAAAACTATCCATTAAAATAATTTAATGAATTCTAAATACAAAGTTTTTAAATATTCATCTAATAAGTTTGAGAATATAGATGATTTAGTTTCAATTGAAGAACCATTGGAGATTTCATTAAAATATAATGAGTCTAATAAATGGATTAATCAAAGTTTATCTATAACAATGAGAACTCCAGGTGATGATGAGGATCTCGTAAGAGGATTTTTATATAATGAACAAATTATAAAAAATATTGATGATATTGATTCAATAGAAAGTTATGGAGATAAAGTTGGTCAATACAATATTCAAAATAAAATATTAGCAACTTTAAATAATTCTGAAAATGTGAATATTTCAAAAATAAAAAGAGATTTTTTAATTAATTCATCTTGTGGTGTATGTGGAAAATCTTCACTTGATGCTCTAGAAATAATAAAAAAAAATAAAACAAATCCATTAGAGCCCAAAATCAAAAAAGAGGTAATTGTAAAATCACCAGATACATTGAGAGATGGCCAATCAGAATTTAGTAAAACAGGTGGAATTCATGCTAGTGGTCTTTTTAATAGTAATGGAGAATTGGTTGCTGTCAGAGAGGATGTAGGAAGACATAATGCTCTAGATAAACTTATTGGTTGTGCATTAAAGAGCAACCAAATTGATCCTAAAAACCAATTTATAACATGCTCAGGCAGACTAAATTTTGAATTAGTTCAAAAGGTTTTGATGACGGATATAGGTATAATGATAGGCGTTGGTGCGCCAACTAGTCTTGCTATCGATTTAGCGAATAAATTTGACATTACCCTTGTTGGTTTCGTAAAGAGGGACAGTTTTAATATTTACACAAATAACAAAAAAGTTATTGTGGACTAAACTAATAAAAGGGTATTTGTGTCAAAAAATATAAGTAATTTATCAGGCAGAATAGGCTTAAAAGATAACCTATTTAAGCAAATCTCAGAAAACACCTTAAGCGATAATCCACAAAACATTAAAGATATTGCCAAAAAACATAACCTAGGTGTTTCAACTCTTCATGGTGCAGAATCCTTTTATGAGTTTTTAAGACCTTCTCATAGAGAAAAAAAAGCTTTCGTTTGTAACGGTAGTGCATGCATGTGTGCAGGTACTCAAGACAAATTAAAAGATAAACTCAAGGAAAAACTTGGTGATGACAAAGTTGGAGAAATGTTCTGCTTAGGTCATTGTTATGAAAACCATGCATTTCACTATGATGGGGAAAATTATGCTGGTAAAGATATAGAAAAAATTGATCAGATTTTAAAAGGTGAGGAAATTAAGCAAGAAAAATTTTTCTCAAAAAGTTTTGCTACAACAAGTTTTTTAATGGATGATAAACTTTCTTCTACAGACCAATTCAAAGATCAATTAAGTAAATTTTTAAAATCAGATAAAAAAGAAATAGTAAAATCATTATTAGACTCAAATTTAACAGGAAGAGGTGGTGCAGGTTTTCCAACAGGAATGAAATGGGATTTCTGCAGTAAAGCAAAAGGAGATAAAAAATATGTTATCTGTAATGCAGATGAGGGCGACTCTGGTGCTTTCTCAGATAGATATTTATTAGAAGACCAGCCTTTAAAAGTTATTTTTGGAATGGTAATGTGTGGCTATGTAATTGGGAGTGATGAAGGTGTTTTATATATAAGAGGAGAATATCCAAAATCAATTGAAGCATTAAATGGTAGTATAAACGAACTTAAAAAATTAGGATTATTAGGTGAAAATATTTTAGGAACAGATTTTTCATTCGATTTAGGAATTTGTATTGGTCAAGGTGCGTATATCTGTGGTGAAGAAACAGCTTTGATCGCATCTATTGAAGGAAGAAGAGCAGAAGTTGATGTTAGACCTCCTTTTCCTGTTACAGAAGGATTATATAAAAAACCAACTGTTGTTAACAATGTTGAAACTTTAGCAGCTGCAACTGGAATTTTAATAAATGGTTCTGAAAAGTTTTCATCTATAGGAAATAAAAAATCAGCAGGTACTAAATTAGTTTGTTTGGATAGTTTCTTTAACAACCCAGGTGTTTATGAAATTGATATGGGTACTCCAATGAAAAAAATATTTAATGAAATTGGTGGAGGATATAAAGAACCATTAAAAGCTTTTCAAATTGGTGGGCCACTTGGTGGTGTGGTTCCATTAAGTGAAATAGAAAATCTTAATTTAGATTTTCAGGAGTTTACTGCAAAAGGTTTCATGTTAGGTCATGCTAGTGTGGTGAGTATTCCTAAAGATTTTTCTATGGCAGAATACATTCATCATCTTTTTGAATTTTCTGCTGAAGAATCATGTGGAAAATGTTTTCCTGGAAGACTTGGATCTTACAGAGGTAAAGAAATGTTTGACCAAGCTAAAAAGAAAACTGCCAAAATACCTTTGAAATTGCTTGAAGAATTGCTTGTTACAATGAAAAAAGGTTGTTTATGTGCTTTATGCGGAGCTATACCCACTCCTATTCAGAACATTCTAAAGTACTTTGGGGATGAAATGAAAAATGATATGGTTAAAGATAATTAATGAGTTCAGAGAAAAGAAAAATTGCTTATATTGATGGAAAACCGTATGAAATCGGACCAAATCATTCGTCTATTTTGAAATTTGTAAAAAGCTATGTAGGTGAAAAAAAAGTTCCTACTTTATGTGATGATCCAAATTTAGCACCTTATGGAGCTTGTAGAGTGTGTTCAGTCGAAGTTGCTTTAGAAAAAGACGGTCCTACAAGAGTAGTTGCTTCTTGCCATACTCCAGTTGCTGAAAATCAACACATATTTACTTCAAATGAGTCTTTGAAAGATCTTAGAAAAAATATTGTTGAATTAGTATTAACAGACCATCCAATGGAATGTGACAATTGTGAGGTAAATAATAATTGTGAACTTCAAACTGTTGCTAATGACTTGGGTATTTCTGATCACAGATATAACAGTCCAAAACAACATAAAGGTATTCCTAGAGATACATCTCATGATTACATGAGAATGAATTTAGACAATTGTATCAATTGTGGAAGATGCGTTAGAGCTTGTGACGAAATTCAAGGTTCATTCGTTTTAACAATGAGTGGAAGAGGATTTGAGTCTAGAATAACAACTGATAACGATATGATGTTTGGAGATAGTTCATGTGTTTCTTGTGGTGCTTGTGCTCATACTTGTCCAACAGATGCTATCTCAGATGTTTTTCAATCAAAGTCTGCTGCAGTAGATAAAAAAGTTAGAACAACTTGTTCATACTGCGGTGTTGGTTGTAATTTAGAGGCTTCAATTAAAGATGATAAAGTTGTAGCTATTGATACGCCTAAACAAACAGAAGTTAACGCTGGACATACGTGTATTAAAGGAAGATATGCATTTAGTTTTTATGATCATCCAGACAGATTAAAAACACCTTTAATTAAAAGAAATGGAAAATTTGAAGAAGCTTCGTGGGATGAAGCTTATGATTTTATTAAAAAAGAAATGAACAGAATTACAAAAGATAATGGTCCAGATGCCTTTGCTGGAATTTCTTCTGCAAGATGTACGAATGAAGAAAATTATGTTTTTCAAAAAATGATTAGAGCTGCTGTGGGAACTAACAGTGTAGATTGTTGTGCAAGAATTTGCCATTCACCAACAGCTTGGGGAATGCAACAAACTTTTGGTACTGGAGCAGCAACTAACTCTACAGAAGATATTTATCATGCAGATTTATTTTTGGTAATTGGAGCTAATCCAACAAATGCTCATCCTGTTACAGGTGCAAAAATAAAGCAGCAAGTAATGAAAGGTAAAAAATTAATTGTACTTGATCCAGTTACAACTGAACTAGCTAAACTTGCTGATTATCATATTAAACTAAGACCTGGAACCAACGTTGCAGTTCTAAATATGATGTTGCACTTTATTATTAAATCAAAACTTTATAATGCAGATTTTATTAGAGATAGAACTGAAGGTTTTGATAATTTCTTGAAAGAAATTGAAAGACAAGATGTTGATCATTTAGCAAAAGTAGCTGGTGTAGATAAACAACTAGTTAAAGAAGCAGCAATTGCATATGCTACTGCAAGAAATTCAATGGAGTTCCATGGTTTAGGAGTTACTGAACACGAACAAGGATCTAAAACTGTGATGTTAATTGCAGATCTAGCAATGATTACAGGAAACATTGGACGAAAAGGTGTTGGAGTTAATCCTTTAAGAGGCCAAAATAATGTCCAAGGTGCAGCAGACATGGGATGTCAACCACACCAGGGTGCTGGATATTTTCCTGTAGCTGATGAAAAACATCAAGAATTTTATACTGAAAAATATGGAGTAACACATCCGACTAAACCAGGATTAAAAATTCCTCAAATGTTTGAAGCTGCAATAAACAAGGAATTAAAAGGTTTATGGATCATAGGAGAAGATATTGTTCAAACAGATCCTAATAGCGCACATGTTATTGAAGCTATGAACTCTTTAGAACTTTTAGTTGTACAAGAAATATTTATGAGTGAAACAGCGAAATTAGCAACTGTTGTTCTGCCTGGTACAACTTTCTTAGAAAAAGATGGAACTTTTACAAACACTGAGAGAAGAATTCAAAGAGTGAACAGAGCTGTACCTCCTCTTCCAGGAACTAAACCTGATGGATTAATCGTAACTGAGATGATGCAGAAATTAGGTTTTGACCAGCCAACTTATGATGCAGATCAAGTTCTAGCAGAAATTGCTGATATCGTTCCTTTCTTTAAGGGAGTTACCAGAGAGAGACTTGGAAAATTTGGATTACAATGGCCAGTTCAAGAAGATGGAACTGATACGAAAATTTTACATACAGAAACCTTTAAATTAGGTAAAGGCAGACTTAAAAACTTTGATTGGAAAGAATCATCAGAAATAGAAGCTAATCAAAAAGACTACCCTTTGATTTTAACTACTAGTAGAGTTTTACAACATTACAACGCAGCAACAATGACTAGAAGAACAAAAAATATAAATATTGTTGATGAAGATGTTTTATTAATTCATCCTAAAGATGCTGCTCATAGAGATTTAAATACTGGTGATATTGGAAGACTTTATTCAGGTAGAGGTGAGGTTGCTCTTAAAGTTGAGGTTACAGATAAAGTTAAAGAAGGAATTGTGTTTACTACATTCCATTTCCCGGAACATATGGTTAATATGGTTACAGGTCATGGTAAAGATGAAGAAACAATGTGTGCAGAATACAAAGTATCTTCTGTTGAAGTACAAAAAATCTCTAATCAATTTAAAACAGAAGTTAACCCAAAAGAAAATCAAGCTGAAGTTAGTTAATTAAAATGACCATTGGTTGGCATTTTGATAATACATATTCAAAGTTATCAAATACTTTTAAAGAAAATATAAAACCAACTCCTGTTCATGATCCTGAATTAGTAATTTTAAATGAGGAATTGGCGTCTACTTTAAATTTAGATTTTTCAAAAACAGACAAAAAAAAATTAGCTGAAATATTTTCTGGAAACTCTATACCGGAAGAAACTAATACCATTGCGCAAGCATATGCGGGTCATCAATTTGGACACTTTGCTATGTTAGGAGATGGTAGAGCAGTTTTATTGGGTGAGCATTTAGTTAATAATGACAATCGTTTTGATATTCAGTTTAAAGGTTCAGGAAGAACTTCTTTTTCTAGAGGGGGTGATGGAAGAGCTGCACTTGGACCTATGCTTAGAGAATACATTATCAGTGAAGCGATACATTCATTAAATATTCCAACTACTAGAAGCCTTGCTGTAGTCAAAACAGGAGAAAAAGTTGTAAGAGAAAATCTTTTACAGGGCGCTATATTAACAAGAGTTGCATCAAGTCATCTTCGGGTTGGAACATTTCAATATATAGCTGCAACTCAAAACATTGAAAATTTAAATACCTTAGTCGACTACACAATAAACAGACATTATCCAGAAATTAAAACGTCAAATTCAAAAGCATTAGACTTGTTAAATCTTGTAATGGAAAAGCAATGCCAACTAGTAATCAATTGGATGCGCGTTGGATTTATACATGGAGTTATGAATACCGATAATATGACAATTTCTGGTGAAACTATTGATTATGGCCCTTGTGCATTTATGGATCATTATGATCCAAAAACTGTATTTAGCTCAATCGATAAATTTGGCAGATATGCCTTTTCTAATCAACCACCAATTACAAAATGGAATTTAGCAAGATTTGCTGAATGTTTGATCCCTCTAATTGATAAAGATGAGAATAACGCAATTAAATTAGCAACAGATTTAATAGATAATTTCCAAAATATTTATGAAGATAAATGGTTAAATATGATGAGAGATAAGCTTGGTCTATTTGGTGAAGATAAAGATGATAAAAAATTAATTAATGATTTATTTAATTGGATGGAAAAATATAAAGCAGATTACACAAATACTTTTTGTAATCTAATGGATATCAATTCTTATGAAATTTACAAAAATGATGATTTTATCAATTGGAAAAATGAATGGAAAAAAAGATCTGAGTTAAATAATTCAACTAAGGGAAAACAAAGCAAACTTATGAAATCAAATAATCCAATTGTAATTCCTAGAAATCATAAAGTAGAGGAAGCTTTAGCCGAAGCAGATAAAGGAAGTTTAGAAAAAATGAAAAAGTTGTTAGCTATTTTAAAAAATTCTTATGAAAATCAGAATAATATTGAAGAATATAAAGCACCTGCTCCATTAAGTAATGAAAAATATCAAACTTTTTGTGGAACTTAAAATTATAAAACGTAAGGCTCTGGCCTAGCTGATTTACCTAAAACTCTTTCAACTGCAAAATCACTTATGTCAATTGTTTGGTATGATCCAGTTGTAATAAGCTCAGTTAAGGCTCTGCCAATGCCTGGTGCCTGCATTAATCCTCGACCTGTAAATCCAGATGCCATGTAAACATTTTCATATTTTGGATGTTTACCAACTACTGCATTATTATCTAATCTATTACAATCATAGTAACCAGCCCATCCACCAGATAACTTTAATTCTTCAAATACAGGTATTCTCTTAGCTAGAGCTGGCCAAACTAATTCCTCAAAATCATTCCAAGCTGGTTCTAAATCTTCAGCGTCAAATACAGATATAGGTGAGCCTGCTAAATATTCTCCCCCTTCTGGTCTCCAGTAAACACCTGTTGTTAAGTCTCCACTTAGAGGCATCTCTTTTATATATGTTGGGCATTTAACTCTGAAAACTGTATGCTTTTGTGGAACAACTGGAATATCCTCTAATAATTCTTTTGTCCAACAACCAGCAGCTGAAACAATTGTTTTAGCATTAATTTCGGAAATGTTTTTTACCTCACCTTTAATAAATTCAGCTCCAAGCTCTATAGCTTTGCTCTTTAAAGCGCTATGAAACATAAATGGATCAATCCATCCTTCACTTTGGTTATCTGTATAAGTTGCTGTTTCAATTCCCTCACTATTAACATAAGGAAAAACTTTTGATAATTCTGAGCCTTTAATATTTTTTGTTCCTGCATCACAATCTTTATGATTTTCTAATGCTCTATATTGCTCTTCAGCATGTTCAGGTCCAAACATTAAAAGATATCCATTTGTTACCATACTAGCTGTAGGATTAGGATTTTTTTCTGTTTTTAATAATTCTGGTATTTGAAAAATAAATTCTCTAGCAAATTTTCCTAAAAGAATATTTTCTTTTTGGAAAAATTGTCTTCGAAATCCACCTAGGGATAATGGAAATGAAGCTGTTTTATAAGTAGGATCTTTCTCAATAACTTTTACTTTTCTGCCCTCTTTGGATAAAAAATAGGCTGTTGCTGCCCCAATTATTCCACCACCAATTACTACAACATCATCCATATCTAATTTAATATAATTAAGTTTGTGTTCAGAATTAGTGCAAAGCTACACCAAAGTAAATATGGAATCATTAAGTAAGCGCTCAACATCTTGACGCGTTTAAACCTTAAAATTAGGTTAATTATCAATGCTATTAGAATGATTAATATTAATAATGCAATGACCATATTATGAAAAACAAAGAAAACTACACTCCAAGTTGTATTGAAAACTAAATGAATAAAGTAAATATAAACAGTATTCCTATCTTTATTATTTGTGTGCCAATAAAGCCATATAGCGACGGTCATCATTAAATAAAGAGATGTCCAAACAGGACCAAATATCCAATCTGGTGGATTAAATGTCGGTTTATTTAGTAGTGAGTACCAAGGTTCTTTAAATTTAATAGTAGCCAACCCTCCAATCAATGAGGCAGAGAATGTAATAGCAAGAAACGATAGAAATGTTAAAAATTTATTTTTAAGCATGATAAATATATACATAACAAAAAATGAGTAAAAAAACTATTTGGATTACAGGAGCTAGTAGTGGCATTGGGAAAGCAACTGCAATTAAATTTGCTGATGAAGGATGGAAGGTTCTTATTTCAGCTAGAAGAGCTGAATTATTAAATGAACTTTCAAAAAATGAAAATATTTTTTCATATCCTTTAGATGTTACAGATATGGCTCAAACTAAAGAAGTATTTAGTAAAATAATCAATGATCATGAAAATGTTGACCTATGTTTGTTTAGCTCAGGAACTTATGAAAGAAAATCTGAGAAAGAATTAATAGTAGAAAATATCAGACATGTTATGGAGGTAAACTTTATTGGAGTAATTAATTGTGTGAGTGCGGTTGAAAAATATTATAAAACCAAACAAAACGGTCATGTTGCAATTGTTTCATCGCCAGTTGGTTATAGAGGTCTTCCAAAATCATCGGGATATACCCCCTCTAAAGCTGCACTTAATAATTTCACTCAAGGAATTTATTTTGATTTCAAAAAATTTAATATCAAGGTTACACTAATAACTCCTGGATTTATTAAAACAGCTCTGACAGATAAAAATGAGTTTAAAATGCCTTTTTTAAAGTCTACAGAATATGCAGCAGATGAAATTTTTAATGGATTAACTAAGAAAAATAATTTTGAAATAATTTTTCCTAAGCAAATAAAATTAATCTATAAAATAATTCAAATACTGCCAAACAAAATCTATAATTACTTAATTTCTAAGTACGTAAATCGTTAATCCTTTACAAACACAACTGTAAGCTCAGCTACTTTAAAACCAAACTTAGTCATGGTTGCTCTATTTATTGCAACCCTATCGTCTTGCTTAAAAATCCAGTCATCAAAAGTAATTTTTATCTCTTTACCTTTGACTGGGACTAATAAAACATACTCAAATTTAAAGGCTGATCCATAAGAATAACCTTTTGCTTTACCTACAACATCACCTGCTGTTCCTTCATAATTGTGCTCGTCAATTTTGTTTATTGTCCATTCTCGGTCTTGAACTTCACCATCATCCCAATTAAATTTTTCTTTAAGAACTAACTGCTTTCCGTCCCAAGTTCCATTTAAATCTGCAGAAAATTGTCTCGTAACTTTTCCTGACCTATTTTGTAAAACACCCCAAGCCTTAACATTTCCAGACAAATACTCTTCAATAATTAATCTCGGTTCTTTATTTTTAAAATCTTCTGGTTTCATAGCGCTATTATTCGAGCAACTTGTAATTAAGAATAATAAAATTATCAACGAAATTGGCTTAATAATTTTTATATGTCGCATAAATATCTCCATTATTTTATTTATTTTGCATTGAAAACTGAATTAGATCTATATTTTTTGATTTGAATCCTGCCTCACAATAAGAGAGATAGAACTCCCACATTCTTTTAAATGTTAAATCAAAACCCTGATTTTTAATTAAATCCCATCTTTTTAAAAACTCATTTCTCCATATAGATAATGTATTTGCATAATGGTCAGCATAAGAGATATATGAATTTATAGCTAATCCATTATCAGAGACATATCTGTTAATACTATTTTTATTTGGTAAGAAACCCCCAGGGAAAATATATTTTTGGATAAAATCTTGTTTGTTTTTGTATCTATCAAATAACTTATCATCAATAGTAATTGCTTGAATAGCTGCTTTTCCACCATCAGATAAGTTAGTTTTAATGGTTTTAAAATAACCCTCTAAATAATTTTGGCCAACAGCTTCTATCATTTCTATTGAAGCAATTGAGTTATACTTATCATTCAAATCTCTATAATCTTTGATTTCAATATTAACTTTTTCATTTAAACCACATTTAAAAATTCTTTCTTTTGCAAAATCAAATTGTTTTTTAGATATTGTGATACAATCAAGTTTAACGTCATATTTTTTACCTAAGTATTCAGCAAAACCACCCCAACCACATCCTATTTCTAAAACTTTATCTCCATTATTCGGTTTTATTAAATCAATTAATTTTTGATATTTATTATTTTGTGCTTCAGATAAGCTTTTTGTATCATCATTAAAAATAGCACTAGAGTAAGTAAGGGTCTCATCTAACCAAAGAGAAAAAAAATCATTACCTAGATCATAATGTTTAGCAATATTTTCTTTACTTCTACTTTTTGTATTTTTAATTATCTTATTTTTAACAAAGTTAATTATTGAAAAATCAAGAAGACCTGAAAATTTATGAATAATTTCTATATTCCTTGCTGTTAATTCAATTAAATTTGACAAGTTATTAGTTTCAAACTCACCTCTCATATAACTTTCAGCGAAACCAATACTTCCTCCTCTAATTAAATTATAATTAAAACTTGGTTTTTTAATTAATATATTTGCTTGTAATTTATCATTTGGATTTCCGAACTTTAAAGCTTCTCCATCAAATGTTGTAAGTTCGAGATAGCCATAATTGATCTTGCTTAGAAATTTATAAACTAGCTTATCTGCTATATTATTTAATATCATTAATTTTCTACAGAAATATTATTTTTAATTTTTAATTTTTTTTTCACAAATTTAATTCCTTTAATCCATAATTTAAACGCTTCAAAATGTATCGCAGAAATTATTTTAAATGTCATCAAAGGGTGTTTTAGATAGGAATTCATTAAATTTTTATTAGTTAAATCGGATCTTATACCATCTTGAGATGCAAATAGAATTTTTCCCTCCTGGTCGTATTGATCTATTATAACAGACAACTTATCTCCTGGATTTAATATCCTAAAAAAATAATTACAATCCATTTCAATAAATGGAGAAACGTGGAATTTTTTTGAACAATTATTTTGAATTAATTTATTTTCTCCTTCAATTTTAAAAACATAAGTATGTTGTTCACCAAATGTATTTTTAACCTCATATAATATAGAGATTAAATTTTCGTCATCGTCATACACAAAAAAAATGCTTAGTGGATTAAAAACATAACCTAATATTCTTGGATAACATAAGAGTTTTACTTTTATATTATCTGTACTGATGCTATTACTTCTTAAGTTATTTTTTACCCAATCAAGAAGAGATGAACCGTCGCGTTCACCGTGGTCTTTCTCATAGAAACTTATTAAATTAAATTTATTTAAAGAGAAAAAATTAAGGTTATTATTTAGTTCTTTGAGCTCCGATAGATCCAAAAATAATGAAAAAACTTTATATTTGAAGAAATGTTTCTTTGGCTTAAATCTTTTATGGATTACATTTCCATTATATATAGATGAGCTAATCATTAAGGTTTTTTAGCATTTCAATAGATGATTTTATTCCATCTTCATGAAATCCGTAACCAAAATAACTTCCACAAAAAAGTAGATCTTTTTGATTTTGCAATCTAACAAGCTCTGATTGAGCATCTAATGCTTTTTGATCATAATAAGGGTGCGTAAATTTCACTATTTTCAATATTTTTTTCTCATCAATATTAAAGTAAGGATTTAATGTTAAGAAAATATTTTCTTCACACTTTAGATTTTGTAATAAATTTAACCAGTATGTAATTGAATTTTTCTCTAAATTCTTATTATCTATTGATGAATTCCAAGAAGACCAAGCTTTTTTATTTTTTGGCATAGCTCGCTGATCTGTATGTATATAAGCTATATTTTCTTTGTAGCTAAAATTCGAAAGAATATTTTTCTCATCATCAGTTGAATTTTCAATTAAATTTAAAGCTTCATCAGCATGAGTCGCCAAAACTACCTTGTCATAATCGAAAAATTCACTTTCATTACCATAATATAAATCTAATCCTTTAGATTTTCTTTTTATTTTTGTAACTTTATAGTTCTTATAATGTTCGCCACTTATTTGTGAAAGTATTTTACTTACATAAGTTCTGCTCCTATTAGTTACTGTGTACCACTGTGGTCTATTTTTTAATTTAAACAAACCATGATTTTGGAAGAATCTAAGAAAAAAACTAATTGGCATCTTGCTCGCTTCATAAGGAGGCATAGACCAAATTGCAGATACCATTGGTATAATATGATAATCAATAAAAGTTTTGGATAATTTATTTATTTTTAAATATTCGCCTAAGGTGATTTTTTCATTGGCTATTCTGACTTTATCACTTTTTTTATAAAATTTTATTATATCAAAAAACATTTTCAAAAACTTAATATTTAATAAATTTGATTTATTAGAGAAAATTCCACTTAATCCTTTGCCACAATATTCAAAATTTGTATTATCTACTGAAACTGAAAAGGACATATTGCTTTTTTCAATTTGAATATCATTTTCTTTAAAAAAATTAATTAGATTTGGATAAGTTTGAAAATTAAAAACAATAAAACCGATATCAACTGAGACTTTTTTTTCTCCAAAAAACAAATCTATAGTATGAGAATGTCCGCCAAAATGATCTTCTCTTTCAAAAAGATCTACATGATGTTTTTTGGATAAATAAAAAGCAGCACTTAGTCCGGAAATACCTGAACCAACAACGGCAATTTTCATTAATTATTATGCTGCATCTTCTTTAAACTCGTCCATACTTGGACAAGTGCAAAAAATATTTTTATCTCCGTATACATTGTCAACTCTCGCAACTGGAGGCCAAAATTTATTTGCTTTTAAGAATTTTGCTGGGTATGCAGCCTGTTCTCTTGAATATTTATGACTCCATTCATCTGAAGCTAATTCAATATCAGTGTGCGGTGCATTTTTGATTGGATTATCAACTTTGTCAAACTTTCCTGACTTGACCATATCTATTTCCGCTTTAATGCTAATCAATGTATCACAAAATCTATCCAGTTCAGATAAACCCTCACTCTCTGTTGGTTCAATCATCATAGTTCCAGCAACCGGCCATGACATTGTTGGTGCATGAAACCCATAATCGATTAGTCTTTTAGCTATATCTTCCTCTGAAATACCTGTATCGCTTTTAATTGTTCTAATATCAATAATACATTCATGGGCTACGTTGCCATTTGATCCTTTATAAAGAATTGGATAATGGTCTTTTAATCTATTTGCAATGTAATTTGCATTTAAAATTGCAATTTGTGTTGCAAGTTTTACACCCTCTGATCCCATCATCTTAATATACATCCATGAAATAGATAGAATACTTGAACTTCCCCATGGGGCTGCTGAAACGGCACCTATTCCACTTGCAGGTCCACAATCTTTTACAACTGGATGATTAGGCAGATAAACTTGTAAATGTCTTTTACAGGCAATAGGTCCCATTCCAGGTCCACCGCCACCATGCGGAATACAAAATGTTTTATGCAAATTTATATGACAAACATCAGGACCAAAATTTCCTGGTTTTGCAACCCCAACAAGTGCGTTTAGGTTTGCTCCATCCATATAAACTTGACCACCATGTTGATGAATTACTTCACAAATATCTTTAATTTTTTCCTCAAATACACCATGGGTTGATGGGTAAGTTACCATTAATGCACCAAGATTGTCTGAATGCAATTCTGCTTTTTTCTTTAAATCCTCAAAGTCAACATTTCCTTCCTTGTCACAATCAACAACGACAACTTTCATTCCAACCATCTGTGCACTTGCTGGATTAGTTCCATGTGCTGAGCTTGGAATTAAACATATATTTCTATTATCATCCCCTCTATCTAAATGATATTTTCTTATTACCATTAAGCCTGCATACTCACCTTGGGCTCCCGCATTTGGCTGAAGTGAAACACCAGAAAAACCAGTAATAGATCTTAACCAATTTTTAAGATCTGTGAACATTTCTCTATATCCCTCCATCTGTTCGACAGGTACGAATGGGTGGGGCTCAGCCAATTCTCTCCACGAAATAGGTATCATTTCTGCAGTAGCATTTAATTTCATAGTACATGATCCTAGAGCAATCATTGTTCTATTAAGAGCTATATCTTTATCCTCTAACTTTTTAAGATATCTAAGCATTTCTGTCTCTGAATGATATGAGTTAAAAACAGGGTGTTCTAAATATTTTGAAGTTCTTAATAAATTTTTTGGTAGATTTGGTAAACTAACAGTAGGATCCTCATTTTTAATTGACTCTGCAGCATTAAATATTTTTAGTAGTTGATTTACTCTGTAAACATTTTTTCTTTCATCAAAAGAAACAGATAGCATTTCTGAATTTACTTTTCTGATATTAACTTTTTGGTCTAAAGCATTTTTGAAAATCTGATCTGTCTTTTCTTTGGTAATAATAGTTACAGTATCAAAAAAATAATCAGAGTATAATTCATATCCTGATTGTTTTATTTTATCTGCAAAATTTTTTGCTAGTTGAGATACTCTTTCGGAAATACTTTTGATTCCATCTGGGCCATGATAAATAGCGTATGCTGCTGAAACAATCGCTAGTAAGGCTTGAGCGGTACAAATATTACTTGTAGCTTTGTCTCTTCTAATGTGTTGCTCTCTAGTTTGTAATGACAACCTATAAGCCTTGTTTCCATGCCTATCCACTGAGACCCCAACAATTCTACCTGGCATAGATCGTTTGTATTCATCTTTTGTTGCAAAAAAGGCTGCATGAGGTCCTCCATAACCCATTGGAATACCGAATCTTTGGGAGCTACCGACTGCAATATCTGCTCCAAGCTCTCTTGGTGTTTTTAGCATAGAAAGTGCAAGGAGATCACAAACTAAAATTGCTTTTCCATTTTTTTTATGAATTTTACTTATGGCCTCACTAGGATCTTTAATATCACCTAAAGTTCCTGGATATTGTAAAACTCCACAAACAATATCTTCTTTTAGCTGCTCTAGAACTTTATCCTCGTTTCCAACAAGTACTTTAAGACCCATTGGCTCTGCTCTAGTTTGAATAACGTCAATTGTTTGTGGGTGGCAGTTTTCTGAAACAAAAACTAAATTACTATCACTTTTATTAAGTCTATGACTTAAACCCATAGCTTCGGCAGCTGCTGTTCCTTCGTCAAGTAAAGAGGCGTTTGCTATATCCATGCCTGTAAAATCAACAATCATTTGCTGAAAGTTTAATAGCATTTCTAATCTACCTTGTGCTACTTCAGGTTGATAAGGTGTATAAGATGTATACCAACCAGGATTTTCTAATATATTTCTTAATATTACATATGGTGTGTAGGTTCCATAATAACCCATGCCTATAAAATTTGAGTAAATTTGATTTTTTTTTGAAATTGCTTTTAATTTTCTTAAAGCTTCATATTCTGAATTTGGTTCCCCAATATTTAATTCACCTTTAAACTGAATTTTTTCTGGAATAGTACTATTAATAAATTCATCTAACGACTTAAAGTTAAGGTCTTTAAGCATTTTTTCTTGGTCTTTTTTTGATGGACCTATGTGTCTTTTAATAAAATCTTTTTGTGAGTTATGTAACATTAGTTTGATGTCTCCTTTGCAAATTTATCATAATCTTCTTTGTTCATTAAAGTATCTAGCTCAGATGAATCTTTAATTTTCAATTTAAAAAACCACGCACTACCTTCGGGGTCCTCATTAATTTTGGCTGGATCATCTACTATAGATTGATTGGTATCTACCACTTCACCACTAACTGGAGTGTAAACATCACTAGCAGCTTTTGTAGATTCTACTACTCCTGCAGTACCATCTTTTTCAACATTAGATCCTTTTTCAGGAAGTTCTGCAAAAACTATATCTCCAAGCATTTCTGTTGCATGTTTAGTAATTCCTATTGTGGCCACATCTCCCTCCAAAGTAATCCATTCATGTTCTTTAGAAAATTTTACGTCACTCATTAATTTACTCCTTTCACATAATTTTTCTTATAAAATGGTAATGCGCAAACATTTGCTGGATGTTTTTTCCCTCTTACCTCAAGCAAAATTTTAGTATCAACTTTTGAAAACTCTTTATCAACATAACCCATCGCTATAGGACCGTTTACACTTGGTCCAAACGTTCCACTAGTTATCTCACCAATATGTTTATCTTTATCATTAAATATTTTGGTTTTTTCTCTCGCAATCAGTCTACCTTCAGGCTTAATCCCTACTCTTATTTGACTTGCTCCATCTTGCATTTGGTTCATAATTTTTTTCGATCCAATAAAACCTCCATTTGATAATCTAGATTTTGAAATTGCCCATCTAAGGTTTGCCTCAATTGGAGTTTTATTAATATCTAATTCATGACCATATAAACATAATCCAGCTTCTAATCTCAAGGTATCTCTTGCCCCAAGTCCTATAAGTTGTGCTCCCTTTTTTATTAAATTTTCAACGAATTTTTCAGCTTTATTGTTAGAAATCGAAATTTCAAATCCATCTTCCCCTGTATAACCTGATCTTGTGACAAATAATTTTTGATTATCAGAATCAAACCAATTTCCTGTCATAAAATTTAGTTGATCAACCCCATTTATAATTGAGTTTAAAATTTCAACAGATTTAGGTCCTTGAATTGCTATTAAAGATCTATTGTTATCTAAATTCATTTTAAATTTTGAACCTAGCAAATTAGATAAAATCTCAAAATCTTTATCTTTGCATGCAGCATTTAAGATGATTAAATATCCTTCCTCTATTTTAGTGATAATTAAATCATCATAAATTCCAGCATCTTCATTCATTAGAAAACTATACTTAGAGCAGTTTTGTTTTAGATTTTTTAAATCTAATGGAAAAATCTTTTCTAATTCTTCTGTTAAACTTTCATCACCATATATAAATAATTGACCCATATGAGATACATCAAATATTCCAGAACTCGATCTTGTGAATTTATGTTCCTCAATAATACCTTTGCTATACTGAATGGGCATTTCATAACCAGCGAATTCAACAAACTTAGCGTTGTTACTTTGATGAAGTTTATTTAGCGGTGTTTTTTTTATTTCCATATTAACTCTTCTGTGCCCCCTCTGTCTTGGTGCCTGAGAGATTTGCTCCTTCGGCGAGAATAATTCTCTTTCCAGAGTTAATATGTACGGTCCTTTTGCCTGAGAGTTTCCGGGGTGGTTGCTCCTTCGGCGCTACAAAAGTAGTCTCTCCCGTATATAAATTTATAGCACATTTAAAATTTTTATGTGAAATTTATTTAGCTACCTTTTTGACAAGTAATGGAGACAAAAACTGTATAATCACTGCTGTTATAACCACAGCTCCCCCAAAAAGTAATGTAAGTGGTGGGTTTTCGTTTGCAAACATCCATGCCCACATGGGTCCTAAAACAGCTTCAGTTAACATAATTATTCCAACAAATGCTGAGGGAGTTGATCTTGCTCCAATTGTTATGAGTATAAAACCAAGTCCAACTTGAAAAAATCCTGCAATAAAACCTAAAAAAATATCATTTGTTGAAACAATAATACTTGGTGACATAAACAAACCTATTAATGTTGCAAAAATTCCAGCAACGAGTTGTAAAGGTATCATGTCAACTTTTGGATATTTTCTAACAATTAAAATTAAAATCGCAAATGATATTGGCATAATGAATGCAACTAAGTTTCCAGTCATTTGACCTGGTGTTAGTGAACTTCCTAACATTAAAATAATACCAACTACTGCTGTAATAATACAAGTTAATGTAATTTTTGAAATTTTTTCTTTTAAAAATACATAACCAAAAATTGCTAAAAACAAAGCTTGAGTTTGAATTATAAAGTTTGCATTAGCTACTGTTGTTTCATACATGGCAAATACATAGCTAGCAAATCCTATGGATAAAATTATACCTCCAAATAAACCTGGAATTCCAGATTTATAAAGAGCACTGAAAATTTTTCCTTTGTAAGTAAAGATTAAAAAAATTGTAATTACTCCAATAAAGAAAAGTGATCTCCAAAATAATATTTGCCAAAGTGTAGATCCATCAAAAGACTTAACAATTAAACCACCAAAACTTAATGCACAAGCTCCTAAAAAAACTAAAAAAGGACCTGGTATGTTTGATAAAAAATTCATTAAATTTGTGATAGTAAATTTTGAGTTTCCATTTCATATAACTTAAATAAAGTTTCTGCATCAGATAAATTAATCTCTTTAAATTTTATTTTTGAACCAGGAGACATTTGTACTAATCGGTCGTAATCAACACTAGCCACAACTCCAATTTTTGGATAACCACCAATAGTACCATGATCTGAAAGCATTATAATTGGATTTCCATCGGCCGGTACTTGAATTACACCTTTAATCAAACCCTCTGATTTTATGTTGGTATTCACAATATTATCAATTTTAGGTCCCTCTAGTCTCATACCCATTCTGTCTGAAAGTTTCGAAACTGTGAATTCCTTTTCGTAAAATATTTTTTTACCTTCTTCTGAAAAGTAATCAAAATTAGTGCCTTTGATCACCCTTATGTTTTCTATTTTAGTATTAATGTAATTTATTTTTTTAATATCCTTATTTGAATTTATTTTTTTTAAATTAACTTTTTGCCCTACATTTAATTTTTTTCCATCATTGGATCCAATGTTTGCTTTCGTATTTATAGAACAACTATTCCATTGAAGTTTTAAATCGAACTCTCCACCTAATGATAAGTATCCATAAACTGATTTATTTGTAGAAATGATATTGATTTCATCTCCATTTTCAATTTGATAACTTTCGTAACATTTGCCCTCAATTTCAGTATCTTTTTTTTTAATTGAAAAAATTACATCCCCGGTGACAGCAAAATTAATTTTTTCTCCTGAATATTTTATATGAGGACCTTGATATGCAAACTCTATCACTGCAGAGTCTAATTTATTATTAACAAGTTTATTGGCTATAAGATAATTTCTATTATCCATAGCGCCACTAAACGGAATGCCAATATGATAAAGATGATCCCTGCCTTTATCTTGAAAGGTAGTATTAATTCCTGGTCTGATTATATCTAAATAATTGCTACTCATTATAATTTTTGTACTGATCTAAAGTAATTTCCTTAAAAATTACTGTGTCTCCTGGGTTAATTAGATTTGGCTTGTCTTCTTTTGAACTATCAAAGACATCTAAAGGTGTGTTTCCTAAGATATTCCATCCACCTGGACTTTCAAATGTATAAATGTTTGCAAATTGTTCAGTTATTGCAACAGATCCTTTTGGCACTTTTACTCTTGGAGTTTCTAAACGTTGAGCTCGCATATTTTCATCTAAGTCACCAAGAAAAGGCATGCCAGCAATAAACCCCGTCATGTAACAAAAATATTCCTTATTTAAAAAATTCTCTAAAATTTTTTCTCTACTTAATTTTAATATTTCTTCCAATCTTTTAATGTCCAACAAAAAATTTTCATGACAACAGACTGGTATTTTTAATTTTTTTGAATTTATATCTATGGAGTCTTCGGGATTTATATTTTCAACATAATTTTTTACTTCATTAAAATTTGTTTTTTTTAGATCATAAGAAATTATTAATTTATTATAAGAAGGTGTTAAATTATTTATCCCTTCAAATTTTTTCTCTTTAATAGTTTTAAAATATTTTATTACTTGTGAATTAATTAATTTATTTACTTCATTACCAAAATCACAGTACAAAGCTGCGTCACCAAGATTTGATATATTTTTTATCATGTCATGTTATACTTAACATTAGAGACTATGGAAATTAATATAAATTGCGATTTAGGTGAAAAATCAAAACATCATTCAAATAAGTATGATCCAGATTTACTAGAAATAGTAAATTCTGCAAATGTTGCATGCGGTTATCATGCAGGTGATGATGAGTCGATGAATCAAGTAGTTCAAATTTCAAAAAAAAATGGTGTTAGTATTGGAGCACATACGTCATTTAATGACCCTGAAAATTTTGGAAGGCAAAGAATGAAACTTCCACCTAATGAGGTAAGGCAATTAATTATTGATCAATATGAAATTCTTCAAAAAATTGCTCAAGATCATGGAGAGAATGTTACTCACATAAAACCACATGGTGCTTTAAACAATATGGCTTGTGAGGATATAGATTTAGCTACTACTTTAGCAAAAGCTATAAACGAGATTAGTAAAGATTTAATTTATTTGGTTCCTACAGGATCTAAAATGGAAGAAGCAGCCAAAAAACTAAACATGCGTATAGCTTGTGAAATATTTGCTGACAGAAATTACGAAGATGATGGAAATTTAGTTTCTAGAAAAAAACCACATGCTCTTATTACTGATCCAGAAGAAGCTAAAAAACACGTATTAAATATGGTTAAAAATCAGTCACTTAATTGTCACAGTGGAAAGCAGATACCTTGTGAAATTGACTCTGTGTGTATACATGGAGATAACATTAGTTCTTTATCTACAGCAAAATCAATAAGAGAAAACCTGATAGAGAATGGATTGCAATTAAAACCTTTAAATAAAATGGAGAAATTTATAAATGATTAAAAAAATATTTGTAATTTTGATTTTTACATTATTTACAACAAATTCTTTTTCTGCAGGATCAAGTTCGGACTCGACTTCTACAAAAGTTAAATCTAACTATGATAAGGCAGTGGAATCAATCAAGTTCGCAAAAAAATATGAAGCAAAAGGAAAACTTGAAAAAGCAAAAAAAAGATATGTTAAAGCTCAAAAACTACTTTTAAAATCAAACTCAGAAAAACCTAACAAAGCTGATACTTTAAATTATTTAGGTTTCACTACGCGAAAACTTGGTGATTACGAAAACGGTGAAAAATATTATCTACAAGGTCTGGAAATTGAACCTAATCATATTGGTATAAACGAATATTTGGGTGAACTATATGTTGCAACAAACAGATTAAATTTAGCAAAAGAAAGATTAAAAATATTAGAAAACTGTAACTGTAAAGAATATACCCAGTTAAAAGAAGTTATTGAAGGTACTAAAAAATCTAAATATTAATTTAAACAATATATAAAAATATAAGCTGGTATTAAAATCACCAGCTTAAAAATAGTATTTATTGAAAAATTCACAAATTGAAATAATATTAACCCATCTTGATTGAAGAGCTCATAATTTTAACCAATATAATTTTTATCACAATTATATTAACAGCAGATAATGCGGTAATAGTTGGGTCTATTGCTTCAAATTTTGTTCCAAAAAATAGAAAACAAATAATTCTTTGGGGTGTAATTGGAGCCTTTGTTTTTAAAATTTTTTTTGCAATTTTTGCGACTTTTTTATTTGAATTTTATTTTATCAAAATTTTGGGTGGTTTATTATTAATTTGGATTGTAAATGATTTAAGGAAAGATTTACTAGATATTAAAAAAGTAAAACCCATAACTAAAAAAGGTAAAGAACCTTCATTCATTAGTAGCATTGGAAAGGTTTTATTTGCAGATATCATGATTAGTTTTGACAATGTAATTGGAGTAGTTGCTGCAGCAAAAGGTTATTTCGGATTTATGATATTTGGACTGATGTTATCAGTTGTTTTAACTGGTGCTTTAGCGACATATATGGCTAATTATATACAAAGACATATTTGGATAGCTTATATCGGCTTGGTATTTATCTTAATTGTTGGTTTACAATTAGTAATTGGTGGATTGGTTGATCTTGAAATATTAAATATTAATGAAGAATTTAAAAAATACTTTTAATTAAAAAGAATTTTTTTTATTAGGAAATTTAATTTTTTTAACTTCTTTTGAATAATTTGAAACAGCTTTAGAAATGTCATTTCTAATATTTGCGTATTTTTTTACAAATTTATAATTCATCGGATTTAAGCCAATTAAATCATCAAAAACTAATATTTGACCATCACAATATTTAGAAGCTCCAATACCAATAGTTGGTATCTTTAAATTTTGAGTGACAAGCTTTGCTAATGAAGTTTGAACACATTCTAAAACAATTGAAAAAACCCCAGCTTTTTCTAATAATTGTGAGTCTTTTATAATATTGTTTCTCTCTAACTTTTTTTTTCCTTTAAATTTGAAAGTTTTATCTGACTGAGGAAGCAACCCTAGATGGCCCATGACTGGAATTTTGTTTTTAACTAAAGATTTGATTGTTTTATAAATTTTTTTTCCACCTTCTAATTTTACACCGTCACACTTTGTTTTTTTCATTATTTGTTTTGCATTTTTCACTGCCTCTTTAGGAGTTCGATAGGTGTTATGTGGCATATCAACAATCATTAAGCTTTTTTTTATACCCATTCTGACACTTTTAGAGTGTTCAATCATAGTATTCAAAGTTACTTTTCTCGTAGATTTATAATTGTATAAAACCGAACCAAGAGAATCTCCAACAAGTATAATATCGCAATGATTATCTAAAATTGACGCTACATTTTTGGAGTAAGCAGTTAAACTTACAATTTTACGTTTATTTTTTTTTTTAATTAAATCTAAGATTTTTTTTTTCATCAACCTACCAAGAGCCGGTATTTTTCATTGAAGCCCAAGGTTCTTTGGGTTCTAAATTTCCTTCTTGAAGAATTTCAATTGAAATTTTATCTGGTGATCTAACAAAAGCCATATGACCATCTCTTGGAGGTCTATTAATCGTGTAGCCCATATCCATTAATCTTTGGCATGTTTCATAAATGTTATCTACTCTATAGGCCAGATGACCAAAATTTCTCGAACCTTCTCCAAGCTCATCACCATCCCAATTATATGTTAATTCTATTTCAGCTTTTTCATCATGTGGTGCTGCAAGAAAAATTAATGTAAATCTTCCTATTTCATTTTCCATTCTTCTTGTTTCTTTTAAACCAAGCCCTTCGCAGAAAAATTTTAGAGACTCATCTACATCTTTAATTCTAATCATTGTATGTAAATATTTCATAATCTTAATTTATAGTTAAAAACTACTCTAATTCAATAGTGCTTGGTGGTTTTGAAGTAACGTCATACACTACCCTATTAATACCTCTTATACTGTTAACTATTTTATTTGAAATAGTTTGCATAAAAGTTTTTTTAAATTCATAATAATCAGCTGTCATTCCATCTTCAGATGTAATTGCTCTTAATAAACATAAATATTCATAAGTTCGATTGTCTCCCATAACACCCACAGTTTTAACAGGAAGCAATGCTGCATAGGCTTGCCAAATCCTATGATAAAGACCGTGATTTTTTAAAGCTTGAATAAAATAATAATCAGCTTCTTTTAAAATTTTAATTTTTTCATTTGTTATAACACCTGGCATTCGAATTGCTAAGCCTGGTCCAGGAAAAGGATGTCTTGAAATAATTTCTTTACTTAAATTTAACTCTAATCCTAATTTTCTTACCTCGTCCTTAAATAAAAATTTTAGTGGTTCTACTAATTTTAAATTCATTTTTTTTGGTAGACCGCCAACATTGTGATGTGATTTAATTTTAGAAGTTTGACTACCTGTAACAGATTTGCTCTCAATTAAATCTGGATAAAGAGTGCCCTGAGCCAAAAATTTAACATTTTTAATTTTCTTAGCATACCGTTCAAATATTTTGATAAATAAATTACCAATTATTTTTCTTTTTTTTTCTGGATCAGAAATATTTTTTAATTTTTTTAAGAATTCCTTTTCAGCATTTACATAAATTAAATTCATTTTTAAACGCTTCTTAAAAGTTTGTACTACTTGTACTTCCTCATTTTTTCTTAAAAGGCCAGTGTTTACAAAAATACAATAAAGTTTTTTACCAATAGCTTTATTCAGTAATTGAGCAACTACACTGCTATCAACGCCTCCTGATAATGCACAAATAACTTTGTTATTTCTAACTTGAATTCTAACATCTTTAATAAGTTGATTTTTTTGATCTCTAGAGGACCAATTTCTTTTAATTTTGCAAATTAAAAAAATAAAATTACTTATTAATTTCTTTCCATTATCCGTATGAGTTACTTCTGGGTGGAATTGTACTCCATAATATTTTTTTATTTTATTTTCAACAATTGCAAATTTTGAATTAGTGCTTGATGCTAAAACTTTAAAATTCTTAGGAAGTTTTGAAACTTGATCGGCATGGCTCATCCAAACTTGTTTGGATTTTTTGTTTCCAAAAAAATTATTAGTTAAAAGACTATTATTTTTTTTATAAACATTAGCTAAACCAAATTCTCTATGTTTTGATTGTTTTACCCTTCCACCATTAAGTTTTGATAAAATTTGATGCCCAAAACAAATTCCAAGAATTGGTACATCAAGTTGTAAAATTTTTTTATCAAATGAGTATTTATTTATTTGATAAACATTTAATGGACCACCAGATAATACTATTCCTCTAGTACTGCGATTAATGTCTTTTAATTTTATTTTTTTGTGACTAACTATTTCAGAAAACACACCTAATTCTCTTACTCTTCTTGCAATTAATTGAGTAAATTGAGAACCAAAATCTATTATTAAGATTTTGTTTAGATTTTTATCAAGACTCATTATTTTCAGGTTCTATATTTTTTAATGACTCTTGAATATCTTTGTTTTCATCACATAAATTTTTGCAAACTTTTACAAAATTATCTGAAAGAGCTTTGACTTTTTCATAATTAGATTTTTCTAATGCAATTTTCATTAACATTAATAAAGCTTCTTCGTTATCAGGCTCAATTAAAAGTGTCGTTTCTAAATTGTATTCCTCTTTTCTTTGATTTTCTTCTTGGTTATAAATTTTTGCTAAATATAAGTATGAGTTTGCATCTTTTGGATTAAAAACAATATTTCTCTCAAATAAAAAGCGCGCGTCTTCATATTTTTCTTTTTTAAATAATTCTAAAGCTTCATTAAAAAAATTTTCTTTACTAAAAGACGTGCTGTTAAAAGAAGCTGTTAAAAGTATTAATCCTATTAATTTCAAAAATTTGATCATTAATATTTACTATCTTTTTTTACCACATCTACATTATGAACCATACTTTCATAAAATCCAGCTTTTGTAATTTTCACAAATTGTGGTTTATTTCTTAATTTAATGATTGTTTTTGATCCAAGATAACCCATTGAAGATTTCAATCCACCAATTAATTTATAAATAACACTCCCAACATCTCCTTTATATTTTACAAAACCTTCAACACCCTCAGGCACATATTTTGAGGAGTCTTTTTGTTTTTTTTGAAAGTATCTATCAGCTGACCCTTTATTCATAGCTCCTACAGAACCCATGCCTCTAAAACTTTTGAAGAGCTGTCCATTTTTTTTTATTAATTTTCCTGGCGTTTCGTTTGTACCTGCAAATAACGAACCGATCATTACAGCATCTGCTCCTGCTGCAAAAGCTTTTGCTAAATCACCAGAATATTTTATTCCCCCATCTGAAATTATTTTAACATTTTTATTCTTTAAACCGCTTCTTACAGCTAAAATTGCGCTCAATTGAGGAACTCCTATTCCAGCAACCAGTCGTGTTGTACAAATAGAACCTGGCCCTATACCAATTTTAATTATATCTACTCCTAACTTTATTAGGAATTTTGCAGCTTCTGGTGTTGCAATATTTCCTGCACACAAAGCAATTTTGTTAGTTTTTATTTTTTTAATATATTTAATTATTTCAGAAACTTTCTTTGTATGGCCATGTGCTGTGTCTACTACAATTAAATCTACACCTTCTTTAATTATTTCTTTAGCTCTGATAAATTCAATTGGTGCTGCACCTACAGCTGCTCCAACAATTAGTTTTTGTTTTTTTACTTTTTTTATCTCTGATACCTGTTTTTTTATATCAATGTTTCTGTGAATCACTCCAATACCACCAGCTTTAGCTATAGCAATTGCCATTCTGCTCTCTGTAACTGTATCCATCGCAGATGATAAAAGTGGAATTTTAAGCTTCAAATGCTTTGTTAAAGATACGCTAGTGTCTGCATCTGAGGGTAATATTTCAGAATACTTCGGAGCCAATGTAACATCATCAAAGGTAAGTGCTTCTTTTATAGGAACCATAATCTTTTATATACGATTCCTTTTAAAATAAAAGTCTCTATCGAATTTTACTACAAATTATAAAACTTTCTTTTGAATCTTTTCTACTAGATTTTGGTTTAAAAACCTTAACTTCTTTAAAATATTTTTTTCCCTCTGCGACGATTTCGTTAAATGTTCCTCCCATAAAAATTTTTGAAATAAAATATCCATTTTCTTTCATTAAATCTTTTGCGAAAAACATTGCTTCTTTACATAGTTCTCCTGTTTGAATTGAGTCAATATTTTTAATACCGGTAGTATCTACGGCCATATCAGACATTACAACATCAACTTTACCGTTTACATGTTTTTTAATTTCTTCTTGAATTTTTTCTTCAGTAAAATCTCCTTGGATTAGAACACTATTATCTATGGGCTCCATTTTTTTTAAATCTATCGATATCAATTTTCCACTTTTAGTTGCTTTAAGAGCATATTGTGACCAACTTCCTGGGGCTGCACCAATATCAATTACTGATAATCCACTTTTAAAAATGTTAAATTTTTCATCAATTTCAATTAATTTGTAAGCTGATCTAGCGCGATACCCATCTATTTTGGACTGTCTTACATAGATATCTCTACGCTGTTTAATAACCCAGTTCTTGGAAATTTTGTTTTTTTTCAATTAATTATTAAATCTTAAACTTTTATTTAAAATTTTACCTGTAATAGTTTTAATATTAATTTTAATATTCTTGTTTAATCTCATATCTTCGTTATCTTTCCAGATGCCAGCCGCTAAATGCATAATTCCAATTTTATAATTAGGTAAATAAGGCTCTACCCATGTATCTTTATCCTCATCAAACTTTGGCAAAAGATTACTAGTGATCCAATTGCAATTTAAAGGAAGAAATTCAGTTTCGACTTTATCAACATACACAGATATATTCATCGCTAATTGTTCAGAGCCAAATATTTCTCCACCTTTAAGTGTTTGTTTTAAGTTTTCCTGCCATGAATTCCAACACATTGAATTTTTTTCTAGTGAAAAAACACCAATATTTATGTGAGGGGCAAACGCTAACTTTCTAGCTTTTTCTAAACTAATATTAGATTTTACAGCGTGTTTAAAATTTTGAGATTTAATAATTGCTAGTTTTCCAAAAACCCAATTTACTCTGGAAGTAATCTTGTAACCTGGTCCAATAGTTTGTGTAATTCCTAATTTGCCATTTTCACACGCTTTAAAATAAAGCTCAACTGATTGCCAATCATTTACCCAAGCATCACAATCAATCCATAAGTATTTTTCATAGCTTGGAAAATATTTGGGTAAAAAAGCCCTTGATACTTGGCTCTTTAACCATTCACGCCCTTTAATTTTACTATCTGGAACTTTTATATCCCACTCTGCTGATTTTATTTCATCTACTTTTGATAATAATTCGGTCTTTTGATCCTCTGATAAACCAGCATCCAAAATACATATTGCAACTTCCGAGCTATCATTAAATCTTTTTATAGAGTCTATTAGCTCATTTAATAAAGGAAAATAATTTGAATCAGCTAATGATACAATGACATTTTTTTTCATCACAAAATATCTTCAAGATCGTCATCTTCATCTTTATAATTATGATCTTCGTTTTGTTTTTTTAATTTTTGATGATGAAAAAAGCTGATTGGAAGCATACCTAGGTATATGATTGCACTAATAGATATGACATTAAATGGATATATTAGAAGTAATCCAAAAAATAAAACTATTCCAAATAAAAGAAAAATGGTTGCTTTTCTTTGAATTACGATTTTTTTAAATGAATAACTTGGAAATTTACTGATCAGTAAGAGAGATGTTGTAATAAAAAAAACTGGAACAACAATATCATAATTTATCTTTATAAAATCAAAGCTTGTAAGGCTAAAAATTAATGGGGTTAGAACTAAGATACCACCTGCTGGAGATGGAACCCCTTCAAAAAAATTATCTCTCCAAGAAGGTGCTTGACCTGTATTTATATTGAAACGAGCTAAACGTAATGCAACACAAATTACATATATTAGACATAACAACCATCCAAATCTTCCTAATGTATTTAGTTTCCAAAAATACATAATAAATGCTGGAGCTACTCCAAAACTAATCATGTCCGTAAGAGAGTCTAGTTCTTTTCCAACTTTTGATGTTCCTTTAATTAATCTTGCTATTCTTCCATCTAATCCATCAATAAGAGCAGCAAACATAATTGCTATAATTGCAAATTCAAATTTTCCATCCAGAGCAAACCTAATAGATGACAGACCTATACAAACCCCGATAAGAGTTAACATGTTAGGCAAAATCACTCTTGCGTTAGTTTTTTTATCTGTAACAATTTTTAAATTGTTTTTTGGCTGTTCCATAAATTAATTTTTAGCTAGCAGTGTTTCTCCTGAAATTGCTGTTTGACCAACTTTAACTAGTGGTTCATAATTTTCATAGTAAACATCTGCTCTACTACCAAATCTAATCATTCCAATTCTATCACCTTGATTTAATTCCTGATTTTTATTTGTTTCACAAACAATTCTTCTTGCAACTAATCCTGCGATTTGAACAACTACAATATCATTTCCATGTTTATCTTTTATTTTATAATAATTTCTCTCATTGTCTTCGCTTGCTTTATCTAAGGATGCATTTAAAAATTTTCCTGGTTTATATAAAATATCTTCAACAATACCTGAGCATGGCGATCTATTCACATGGCAGTCAAAGACGTTCATAAAAATACTTATTTTTTTAAATTTTTTATTTTCTAGTCCAAGTTCTTTTGGTCCATCCACTTCCTCAACTTTAATCACTTCTCCATCTGCAGGGCTAACTAAGTAACTATCATCTCCAATGATAACTCTTTCTGGATCTCTAAAAAAATAATAAACCCATACAGTTAGTAAAATTCCTATTAATCCTAAAAAATTATTAATAATTAAAAAAATGATAGTTATGAATACAGCTATTACTATAAACTTGTAGCCTTCAGTGTGAATTTTTGGAAATATCTTACTAAACATATTCTTCTATTTGCTAATTTTCGATTAATATGTATATAAAATGGTCAAATTCAATTAATAAGATAATTTTTATTTAATGAGCAAAATCAAGGTAAAAAACCCAGTTGTTGAGCTGGATGGCGATGAAATGACTCGTATTATATGGGAGTTCATCAAAAATAAATTAATCCTCCCATATTTAGATCTTGGTATTGAATATTACGATTTAGGCATGAAAAGCAGAGACAATACAGACGATCAGATCACAATAAACTCTGCAAATGCTATTAAAAAAATTGGTGTTGGAATTAAGTGTGCAACAATTACACCTGATGAAGCTAGAGTAGAAGAATTTGATTTAAAAAAGATGTGGAGATCTCCAAACGGAACCATAAGAAATATAATTGGAGGAACAGTATTTAGAGAGCCAATTATTTGTAAAAATATTCCAAAACTTGTTCCATCTTGGACAGATCCAGTAATTATTGGAAGACATGCATTTGGTGATCAATACAGAGCAACAGATTTTAAAGTTCCTGGAAAAGGAAAAATGGAAGTAAAGTGGACATCAGAGGATGGGAAAGATGAAATTAAATATGAAGTATTTAATTTTACAGGTCCTGGTGTGGCTTTATCAATGTATAATTTAGATAAGTCTATTGAAGACTTTGCAAGATCTTGTTTCAGTTATGGGTTAATTAAAAAATGGCCTGTTTACATGTCTACCAAAAATACAATTCTTAAAAAATATGATGGAAGATTTAAAGATATTTTCCAAGAAATTTTTGACAAAGAATACAAAAGTGAATTTGAAAAAAATAATTTGACTTACGAACATAGATTAATTGATGATATGGTTGCATGTGCAATGAAGTGGAGTGGTAAATATATTTGGGCTTGTAAAAATTACGATGGTGATGTTCAGTCAGATACTATGGCTCAAGGTTATGGGTCTTTAGGATTGATGACCAGTACATTGTTAACTCCAGATGGAAAAATAATGGAAGCAGAAGCTGCACACGGGACAGTAACTAGGCACTATAGGATGCATCAACAAGGAAAAGAAACCTCAACAAATCCAATAGCATCTATTTTTGCTTGGACTAGAGGATTAGCTCATAGAGGTAAGTTAGATGGTAACAATGAACTAATTAAATTTGCACAAACTTTAGAAAAAGTTTGTATTGAATGTGTGGAAAGTGGATCAATGACAAAAGATTTGGCAATTCTTATTGGTCCTGATAGCAAGTATTTAACTACCAATCAGTTTTTAGATGAACTTGACGGTAATTTAAAAAAGAAATTAAATTAAACTCTTAAGCTTTTCAAAAGCTTCTTCAATTTTTGATTGATCTTGTCCACCTGCCTGTGCAAAGTCTTTTCTTCCTCCACCACCTTTGCCACCAATTATTTCAGATCCAACTTTAACAAATTTAACTGCATCAAACTTGTTGGTTAAATTATCTGTTACTCCAACTGCTAACCCAACCTTGTCGTCTTTATTAGCAAATACAACGATGACACCTTCGCTTAATTCTTTTTTACCTTTATCTACAAGTTTTCTTAATTCTTTAGGAGGTAATCCATCTATTTTTTGAAGTCTTAACTTAACTCCATTAATTTCTTCTTCTTTAATAATATTTTTAGATTTATCCTCTAAAATTGAATTAACTGAAATAGTCTCAAGTTGTTTAGTTAAATTTTTAATTAAAGTTTTTTGATCAGCTTCTTCTAAGTTTGGTTTTCCACCCAATTTAATAATTTGCTGACTTAAACTTTTAATTGTTTCCTCGTCTTTTTCAGCAGATAGGTTTGATAATTTCACTTTATTTTGAAGATATTCCTCCAATTGTTTATCTCTTAAGGCTTCAATTCTTCTAACTCCTGCAGCAATTGACGATTGGCTGACGATCTTGAATTTACCAATATCACCAGTGTTTTTAACGTGTGTTCCACCACATAATTCAGTTGAGAAGTACTTTCCATCCTCGTCTCCCATCGAAAGGACTCTTACTTCATCTCCGTATTTTTCACCAAATAATGCTAAGGCACCATTTTCAACTGCCTCATCAGGTGTCATTAATCTAGTTTTTACATCAGTTTTTTTAGACACCATTTTGTTTACAAATTCTTCTATTTTGTCAATTTCTTCATTCAAAATTGGCTTCATATGGCTGAAATCAAATCTTAATCTACTTGGCTCTACTAAAGATCCTTTTTGAGTGACATGCGTGCCAAGAACTCTTCGTAAAGACTCATGCAATAAATGAGTTGCTGAATGATAAGCACGTGTATTATCCCTTCTTTCAACATCAATTTTTAATTCCACACTTTCCTGTAGTTTTATAGATCCACTCTTTACCTTTCCATAATGAACAAATAAATCACCTAATTTTTTTTGAACATCAGTTACTTCAAATTTAAAATCATTCGAGACTATTTCGCCAGTATCACCAACTTGTCCACCAGACTCACCATAGAAAGGAGTTTGATTTACTATAATCATCCCTTCATCATTTTCTTTTAACTGATCAACTTCTTTATTATCTTTTAAAAGAGATAATACGACACCTTCAGCATGATTAGTTTCGTATCCTAAGAATTCAGTTGTCTCAATTTTATCTTTTATTCCAAACCAAATATCTTCAACAGCTGCATCACCAGAACCTTTCCAATTTTTCTTAGCAAGCTCTCTACTTTCTTTCATCAAAGATTGAAACTTTTCAGTATCAATTGACATTGATTTATTTCTTAAAATATCTTCTGTAAGATCTAATGGGAAACCATAAGTATCATATAATTTAAAAGCTACTTCGCCTGGTAACACTTTGTCAATTTTAGATATTTCATCATTTAAAATTTTTATTCCTCTATCCAGCAGAACTAAGAATTTTTCTTCTTCCATTTTTAAAGTTTCTTTAATTAAAGACTCAGCTCTAACTAATTCTGGATAATTTCCAGACATTTCATTTTTAAGAGTGTCAAACAAATTATAAAAAACTGGTTCCTTAGATCCTAATAAATGAGAATGTCTCATCCCTCTTCTCATAATTCTTCTGAGAACATATCCTCTTCCTTCATTTGAAGGTAAAACTCCCTCAGCAATTAAAAATGAACTTGCTCTTAAGTGATCAGCTATTACTCTGAAACTAGCTAGATTAGATTTGTCTGATTTAACTTTTGTAATTTCAGATGCAGAGCCAATTATTTTTTTGAAATGATCTGTTTCATAGTTATCATGTGAACCTTGCAATAAAGCTGCAATTCTCTCTAATCCCATTCCAGTATCAACTGACGGTTTTGGAAGATTAATTCTTTTATCTTTAGTAACTTGTTCAAACTGCATAAATACCAAGTTCCAAATTTCTATAAACCTATCTCCATCTTCGTCTTTAGATCCTGGTAAACCTCCTGGTAAATGATCTCCGTGGTCAAAAAAGATTTCTGAGCAAGGGCCACATGGACCTGTCTCACCCATTGACCAAAAATTATCAGATGTAGCTATCCTTATAATCCTATCATCCCTAAAACCCGCTATTTTCTTCCAAAAATTGAAGGCCTCATCATCCTCATGAAATACTGTTACATAAAGCCTGTTTTTATCTATTCCAAAATCTTTGGTTATTAAATCCCATGCATAATGAATTGCCTGCTCTTTAAAATAATCACCAAAAGAAAAATTTCCTAACATCTCAAAGAAAGTGTGGTGCCTTGGTGTGTAACCAACATTTTCTAAATCATTGTGCTTACCACCTGCCCTTACACATTTTTGTGAAGTTGTAGCTCTAACGTAATCTCTTTTTTCTAATCCTGTAAAAACGTTTTTAAACTGAACCATCCCAGAATTTGCAAACATCAATGTAGGATCATTGTTTGGAACCAAATTACTAGATTCCACAATCTTATGATCGTTCTTTTCAAAATATTTTAGAAAAGTATTTCTTATCTCATTGAGTGTTTTGTCTGCCATATTTTTAAAATACAGCTTTTTTATTCTATGTCTAGATATCGAAGGGAAAAAAGGCGCTTAAATTAAGCGCCTTTTATTAATAAAGATGACCTATTAATTCTTTTTCGATGGAGGAGTAGCTTCTGCTTTATCAGCCTCTTCTTTTTCAGCTACTTTCTTTTCTTTTTCCAATTTTTCAGGATCGATTGGATTTCCTTCTATTTTTTTAGAAATCACACCTGCTTTTTCTCTAATTGCCATTTCAATTTCTGCAGCAACTTTAAGATTTTGAGCCAAATAAGTCTTAGCATTTTCTCTACCTTGACCAATCTTCTCTCCTTTGTAAGCATACCAAGCACCCGATTTTTCAATTATATCTGCTTTAGAACCAAGATCGACTAGTTCACCCATCTTGCTAATTCCTCTTCCATACATCAAGTCAAATTCAACAACTTTAAATGGTGGTGCTACTTTATTCTTAACTACTTTAACTCTTGTAGAGTTACCAATAATTTCATCCTTATCTTTAATGGCACCAATTCTTCTAATATCCATTCTTACAGATGAGTAAAACTTAAGTGCATTTCCACCTGATGTTGTTTCTGGACTTCCAAACATAACACCAATTTTCATTCTGATTTGGTTGATGAAAATCATCATCGTGTTTGTGTTTGAGATTGAACCAGTTAATTTTCTTAATGCCTGACTCATTAATCTTGATTGAAGACCAACATGATGATCTCCCATCTCACCTTCGATTTCGGCTTTTGGAGTTAAAGCTGCAACAGAGTCGATAACGATTACTGAAATAGAGCCTGATTTTACTAGTGTATCAGCGATTTCTAATGCTTGTTCACCAGTATCTGGCTGTGAAATTAAAAGTTCTTCTGTATTTACTCCTAATTTTTTTGCATAAACTGGATCTAATGCATGCTCTGCATCAACAAATGCACAAATGCCTCCAGCTTTTTGAGCTTCAGCAACAACTTGTAATGCTAATGTTGTTTTTCCAGATGACTCTGGTCCATAAACTTCAATAATTCTTCCTTTTGGTAATCCGCCAATACCTAAAGCTAAATCAAGACTTAAAGAACCTGTTGATACAGACTCAATATCCATCGCTTTCTTTTCACCAAGCTTCATTACAGAACCTTTTCCAAAATTATCTGTAATTTGAGCTATTGCAGCGTCTAACGCTTTGTTCTTTTCTTTAACATCCATTTCTTGATCTTTAGTAGATTTAACCACTTTTAGGTTATTTTTAGTCATTTTTTGCCTCTTTTTTTTAAATTTTTTAACACTCGAATCATGAATTTAAATGTACACATTTTGTTCTCATTAGCAATATATTTATTTTCTGCCCCAAAAAATCAAATATTTACTTAAGTTTTAGATATTGGCTATTAAGCAAACCTACTGCTTTAAGCAGATTGTATTGGGCCATTAGATAGTTTTTCTCTGAACTTGCTAAAGAAATTTGAGCCGAGAGCAATAAAGCATTTGATTGAATAACATCTAGGGTAGTTCTCGATCCTCTTTCGTATTCTGCTGCAATTCCTTCATTAGCTATTTCAGCTGCACTTACTTGAACTTTAACTGAATTTAAAAAACTTTCTGAAGACTCTAAACTAGACCAAGCACTTGCTACATTTGTATCGTTTGTTCTCACAGCATCATCTAACAATAGTCTTTTTCTAGTAGTTAAATTTGAATTTTTAGAAATAGTTGATCTTTTTTTTCCACCTGAATAAAAAGGCCAATTAACTGTTGCTTTTAATATATCCTTTTCTCTTTCAGCATAAGTAGAACTTAGATCGTCAGTATAAGATCTCTCTAAAGACAAAGAAGCAGTTGGTTTCAAGTCTGACTCTGAAATTGCTAATTCTTTTTCAGCTTTAGCTAAATCAAATTTTGCTATTTGAATGTCTGGATTGTTTTGTTTTGAAAGATTAATTGCTTCATTTAAAGATTTTGGAATACTGACTATTGCTGTTGAATTTTTCTGTAATTGGTTCGGATCACTTATTTTTCCAATAATATTTTCATAATTAAGTTTGCTGATTAACAGATCACTTCTTGATTTTGCAAATTGAGCTTGAGCTCCAGCAAGTGATGATTCGGATTGTGCCAAATCAGTGTTTGTAATTTGGCCTCTGTCTCTTCTAATTTGATCATTTTCAACTTGTCTGATTAAAAGATTTAAATTTTTTGCGTTAATATCCAGAGTTTCTCTTGCTAAAATTAAATTTGTAAAAGCATCAATTGCTTTATGTAATATATCCTGTTCTTTTTTTACTAATTTTGCTTTAGCCAAATCCAAAGCAGTAATATTTTTTTCAAGTGTGAGATCCCTTCCATAATCAAACAATGTTTGTTCCAATTTAATCGAAGTTGTAAAAGGGTCTACATCGTTGACACTCGCATCTCCTCCACTTTGATTTGTCAATTTGTTAGTATCTTCAAAACTTTTAGACCCACTTAATGTCAATGAAGGTTTATAGTCTGCTTTAGAAATATTTACATCTTCCTCTGAAACTTTAATATTTTCTCTTTCAGCGTTTAATTGAATATTATTTTTATAGGTTTGATTTAATGCATCAAGAAGAGTAACTGCAAAAGCGTTACCAAAATAGAATATTGATGTGATAACTATGATAAATATTTTTTTCATTTTGATTTATATACAGCAGTTTTAATTTGATGGTTACTGTTTAAATTTAGAATTATAGAAGAATATTTTGGCATATTTTTAAACATGTTTTGAGTAATTCTTTGGTAAGTTTGCATAAAATTAATCACATCTCCTTTGCTCATTATTTTATGACCTCCCTTTTTTTTGGTTTTTATCCATAGTTTATGTTCCTGCTTTAATCTCCACTTTTGTAATAAACTAAAGTTTTTTGCTTTTAAGTAAATCATACAATTTAACTGAGAATATAGCTTTTTATATTTAGTCTTTAATTGCTGATTTACATATTTTCTCCAAACAAGTTTTTGATCGTTGGCCTTTTCCATAGAATTAATAGATTTTTTTAATGACTTATTAGTTTCTGCTCTTGCGCCAACACACCATCCTTCAAAAATAATAACATCTGGTCTTTTATTAATTGTGTTCCATTTGTTTTTTGGAAATCTGTCATCAATTGCCTTATTAAAATTTGGTAATTTTAATTTTTTGAATTTTTTACTTTTTGATTTTTTAAAGAAATCTAACATCATGTTAATATCATGAGTACCTGGGACACCTCTAGTTAACAGCATAGGATGGACTTTTTTTGATAAAGCAATTCTTTCTTTCCTAGTTTTATAAAAATCATCAATAGAAATTTTAAACACTTTTAATTTAAAATACTTTTCTAAAATTATCTTTACTATTGAACTTATTGTTGTTTTACCTGTTCCTTGACCTCCAGCTAATCCAACAAAGTAAGGTTTTTTGTTATCTGCTTTTTTTACAATCCAAAAACATATTGGGATCAAATAATTTTTAATCATCTGATCTTTATTTCCAAACTTTTCAGTTGAAGTTTCTTGTGATTTAATAAATTTAAAACAATCTTTTTTAACTTTTTTAAAGCACTCTTCAGATAATTTCATTGAACTTTTATTTTTCTTGATCCATTGGATGGTTAAGACCATCAAAGTTAGCCACCTCTTTTAAGTCCTCTACTTTTACTTCATCAACACATCCTAAATTGAAACCAGTCATAGCTGGTGCGCTTCTTGGATTATGATGAGTATAAATTCCACATTCGGTACAAAAGTAATGATTAGCAACTTTGGTATGGTATTGATAAAGTTTTAATTTATCTTCTCCCTTGGTAACTTTAAAATCCTCATTTTTAACCATTCCCATAGTAGCATTCTTTCTTTTACAAATAGAACAGTTACATCTTACAATTTTTGCTAGTTCGTTTACTGTAGCATTAATTTCTGCTTCTACGACTCCACAATGACAATTTAATTTCATATATACCTTTAATTTATTTTAAATTACTTTTTGCTGCAATCTTATTTCCATCTAAATCACGGATATAAGCATAATAATTTCCATCTTTTCTTACACCTGGGCCTCCTTCATCAACTGCACCCTTAGAAATTGCAATTTCATAAAATTTTTCAACCGCTTCTTTAGAGTCTGCTAATAAAGTAATTTGTGTTCCATTGCCAAAAGTTGCTGGTTGACCATTTACTGGGTTTGTAATGTAAAAAATTACTTTTTCTGGTTCACCCAAATGAGAATAACCAATATATTTTTCAGTCTTTAAAGTTTTTTTTAATTTTAATGGTTCAAGTATAACATCATAAAACTCACTAGACTTTTCATAGTCATTAGACCCTACCATTACAAAATCTAAAATGTTCATAACTAGTTTAATCTTTTTTATTTTTATTTTTTTTAAAATTTTACTAATTTTGTCTACTCTTATCGCTATAGCTAGCACTATTCCCAACAAAGCTAATAATAACCAAGTTTCTAAATTTATATATTTAAACTATCTCTGGTTGAAGTTATCCACAAGCATACAAAATGTAGTTTGGATGTTCACCTTTTGATTCACTTTTGATTCAATTACGGACTCAAAATACAACCTCTTGAGTGCATTGTATAAATGGTCTATAAATTAGAACAAAACAAGAACATGAAACTAACAATCCCTTATTATCTGCATAAAGCAGGCGCTGGTTTTCCTTCTCCTGCTACTGATTACATTGAAGAAGATATTGATCTGAACATGCATTTAATAAAAAATGTTCCAGCAACTTTTATCATCAGAGTTCAAGGTAAATCCATGGTCGATGTTGGAATTAATGATGGTGACTTGTTAGTGGTTGATAAAAGTTTAAAACCAAAAAATTTTTCAACAGTGATTGCAAATGTTCATGATGAGCTTGTGGTTAAAACTTTGGTTCAAGAAAGAGATAAAAAATTTTTAACTTCTGGGTCTAAAGAGTTTTCTGACAGAATTTTAATTAACGAAGAGCAAGATATTTTTATTTGGGGAGTTGTTACTTATGTCATCCATTCAACATACTAAAAAAATAGCATTAATTGATTGTAATTCTTTTTATGTCTCATGTGAAAGATTATTTAATCCAAAAATAAGAAGAAAGCCTGTTGTAGTTTTATCCAATAATGATGGTTGTATTATTTCAAGATCAAATGAAGCAAAAGCTTTGGGAATTAAAATGGGGGAACCTTATTTTAAAGCAAAAGACATTATTCTTAAAAATAAAGTTGAAGTTTTCTCATCTAATTATTCTTTATATGGGGATTTATCGAGAAGAGTGATGCGAACTCTTAAAAGATTTAATTCAGAAATAGAAGTTTACTCTATTGATGAAGCTTTTTTAGATTTATCAAACTTTCCTGATGCTGAAGTAGAAAAAGTTGGAAAAGAAATTAGAGAAACAGTTCTACAATGGACAGGTATTCCAACAAGTATTGGAATAGCAAATACAAAAACTTTAAGTAAAGTTGCAAATCATATTGCTAAAAAAAAACAATCAGGAGTGACAAGTTTAATTGGTATTGAAAACTTAGATCCTATTTTAGAAAAAGTTGAAATTAATGATGTCTGGGGTGTTGGTAGACAATTAACTAAATTTTATCAAAAGCACGGAATTTATAACGCTAAGCAGTTAAAAAATAAATCTAATACCTGGATCAAAAAATCTTCAAATGTTCTAAGTTCAAGAACCGCTATGGAGCTTAGAGGAATTTCTTGTATTGGATTAGAGACGACTACAACTAAAAGAAAGAGCTGTGTTGTTTCAAGATCATTTGGAAAAAGAATTGAAACGTTTCAAGAGTTAAAAGAAGCAGTTGCTAATTATTGTTTAAATGCATCTGAAAAGATTAGATCAGAGTCTTTAGTCGCAAAAGCAATTACTGTATTTGTTAGAACTAGTCCTTTTCAAAGGAATTTTGGTTACTATTCAAATGCAAAGACTATTGATTTTCCAATTGCAACAAATAATAGTATTGAAACAGTTAAGACAGCAGTTTCAATACTTGAAAGTATTTTTAAAAATGGTTACCGTTATCAAAAAGCAGGTGTAATGCTAACGGGTTTATCTAATGCAAGTGACAAAACAAATTTATTTACTTCTGAAAAGGATGAAAAGATAAATAGCTTAATGCGATCAATTGATAATACTAATCATCGATACGGAAGATCTACCTTGAGTGTTGCAAGTGCTGGGGTTCATAAAAAATGGAATATGCGAAGACAGTATTCTTCTAAGATTGATACAGCTGATTTCTATTGTTTGCCAACAATTAGAGCATAATAAAAAACTCTATAGTCCACCTGATGAAAATAAGAATTTAGCAACATCTTCAACACCAATTTGCTTTTTCATCTGGCAAAAAACATAAGGTAAGCCATTTCGGGCCTTTTTTACGTCTTCTTTCATGGTTTCGAGATTAACTTCTACATGAGGAGCTAAATCTGTCTTGTTAATAATTAACAAGTCTGATTTTTGAATGGCAGGACCACCTTTTCTAGGTATATCTCCACCCATACCAACGTCAATAACATAAATAGATAGATCAACTAACTCAGGACTAAAAGTTGCTGCTAAATTATCTCCACCAGACTCAATTAAAATCAAATCAAGATCAGGAAATTTTTTTTTCATATTTTCTACAGCAAGCATATTAATTGAAGCATCTTCACGAATTGCTGTATGTGGACACCCTCCTGTTTCAACTCCTTTAATTCTCTCAAGAGGTAAAGCCTGAACTTTCATTAAAAATTCTGCATCTTCTTTTGTATAAATATCGTTTGATATTACAGCCATAGAAATTTTCTTTGATAAAAATTTACACAATTCAGCTGTTAAACTTGTCTTCCCTGCACCAACAGGTCCACCAATTCCAACTTTTAATGGTCCATTTATATTTTTCATGTCTTATAAATTCGTGTTTTCAGATTTTCATGCTTAATACTGTAGATATCACTATTAAAACAAATTCCACCTAAGTCTTCTAAATTTAAATTTTGACTTTCTTTTTCTATTTCTCTTATTAAGTCATAAGTTTTAATTATACAGTCCTGTCCAATTTTTTGTCCAATTGGTATATGTTTAATACAAACATTTATTAGGTTTGAAACAAAAGATTGCAAATAAGATACAATCGTTAAATTTAAGGGTATACCAAAATGTTTAGCTGCTTTAGCAACTGCAATTGGAAAAGCAGTATTTTCCTCAATTTTAAAATCCCAACTATCAGATAAAACTTTTCTAAATGCATTTCCCATTTCAATAGTCTCTATTTTTCTTTCCTTACTTGGACAAAGTGATAGAGCAAGTTCATTAAAGTCTTCTCCTTGATAGGAATATTTCATTAAAATTACATCATTTTTACCAGTTCCATGTTTTAAGATACATTTTAAATAATCCAAAATATCTTCTTTTGACTTAATTAAATTATCATTAATCATCGCCTCTAACCCATGAGAATATGAAAAGCTTCCAACAGGAAATGAGGGTGAAAACCAAGTTTGAAGAATTTGCAAAGACTCTTTCAAATCTTTTTTATTTTTTAATTTAGTGTTTATGGCTATGGGTTCTACCAATTCCATATGCTCCTCCCTCTGGTTTAAAAGGTCGTGAAACTTTCTTAACCTTTCCACCTAATTTTAATATCATTTTTCTTATTACTTCATCGTACTGAATAAAAATTTTATCTTTTTCAATTTGACATGGCATATGTCTATTTCCAATATGCCATATAAGTTGCATTAAATTTTTTCCTTTTATTTCTAACAAACTTTCTTTTTTGTTTTTGATTAAAATCAAATTTCCGCTTTGAAGTCTAAAAGCTTGATTTTCTGATAATGATTTTGTTTCTGGTAAATTGACTAAAAATTCAAAACCGTTATCTGAAACAAGTTTTTTTCTTCTTAAAAATCGCTCATCATAAGATAAAGATATGTGATCTTTTGCTTTATTTTTGGCAATTTTATTAACTATTAAAAAACAATTATCCATAAGCTAAAACATAAAATATCTTTGTGCCAAAGGGAGTTCTTTAGCTGGTTCACAAGTAATTATCTCACCATCAGCTTTTACCTCATATGTTTCAGGATTGACTTCAATCTTTGGACACTTGTTGTTTAAAATCATATCTTTTTTAGAAATGGCTCTTGTGTTTTCTACAGGTAATAAGTCTTTTCTTATACTTGCATCTTTTAATGAATTCTTTTCAAGAGCTAGTTTGCTTGTGAAAATTACTGAAGATTTCTCTAAAGAAGTTCCAAAAGACGAAAACATTGGTCTAGTGTATACAGGCTGTGGAGTTGGAATTGAAGCATTTGGGTCTCCCATTTGCGCACAAGCTATACTTCCACCTATTAATATCATCTCTGGTTTGGCACCAAAGAATGCTGGGTCCCATAAAACTAAATCTGCACGTTTATTTTTTTCAATACTACCAATATGTTTTGAAATCCCATGAGCAATTGCAGGATTAATTGTATATTTTGCTAAATACCTTTTAACCCTTAAATTATCATTATCCCCTTTTTCTTCTGGTAGGCTTCCTCTTTGAACTTTCATTTTATGTGCAGTTTGCCAAGTTCTAATGATAACTTCTCCAACTCTACCCATAGCCTGACTATCTGATGCAATAATTGAAAAGGCACCCATATCATGAAGAATATCTTCTGCTGCGATTGTTTCTCTTCTTATTCTACTTTCAGCAAATGCTACATCCTCTGGAATAGATTTATCAAGATGATGACAAACCATCAGCATATCCAAATGTTCTTCTATTGTATTGACTGTATATGGTCTAGTTGGATTTGTGGAAGAAGGAATAACATACTCTTCTCCACAAACTTTAATTATATCTGGTGCGTGTCCACCACCAGCACCTTCTGTATGAAAAGCATGTATAGTTCTTTTGTTTATTGCTTTGATAGTATTTTCGACAAACCCACTTTCATTTAAAGTGTCTGTGTGAATCATTACTTGTACATCGTTTTTGTCAGCAATATTTAAACAATTGTCAATTGCTCCAGGAGTGGTTCCCCAATCCTCATGTAATTTTAAAGCTGAAGCTCCTGCTAGAATTTGTTCTTCAAGACCTTCTGGTAATGAAGAATTACCTTTCCCAGCAAAAGCTAAATTCATAGAAAAACCATCAGCAGATTGTATCATTCTTTGTATGTGCCATGGTCCAGGTGTACACGTTGTTGCAAGTGTTCCATGAGCTGGTCCAGTACCTCCTCCAAGCATAGTTGTAATACCTGAGTGTAAAGCATCGTCAATTTGTTGAGGACATATATAATGAATATGACTGTCAAAACCTCCTGCGGTTAAAATTTTTCCTTCACCAGCAATTATCTCTGTTCCTGGACCAATAATAATATTTACTTTAGATTGAGTATCTGGATTACCAGCTTTACCAATTTCAAATATTTTTCCATCTTTTAAACCTATATCAGCTTTATAAATACCATTTACATCAACTATTAAAGCATTGGTAATAACTGTATCAGCAGCTCCTTTTTCTCTACTGATTTGAGATTGGCCCATCCCATCTCTTATTACTTTTCCACCACCAAATTTTACTTCCTCACCATAAGTGGTTAGATCTTTTTCAACCTCAATAAATAGTTCAGTATCTGCAAGCCTTACTTTATCTCCTGTTGTAGGCCCATACATATCTGCATAAGCTGCTCTAGAAATTTTAGCCATTATAAATCACCCATAACTTTCTTATTGAAACCATATATTTTTTTTAATCCATTTATTTCTATTAGCTCAACATCTTTAGATTGACCTGGCTCAAATCTTACAGCAGTTCCTGAAGGTATATTTAATCTCTTTCCATATGCTAATTTTCGATCAAAAACTAAATACTCATTTGTCTCAAAAAAATGATAGTGGCTTCCAACTTGCACAGGTCTATCTCCAGAATTAGAAATTTTAACTTTAGTAACTTTGGAGTTTTTATTTAGATCTATTTCCTCATTTTTTGTAATTACTTCACCTGGCTTCATAATATTATCATCTAATAGGTTTGTGCACTGTTACTAATTTAGTTCCATCAGGAAAAGTAGCTTCTACTTGAACTTCCTTAATCATATCTGGAATACCCTCCATACAATCCTTTTTTTTAACAACATGAGCTCCTGCCTCCATCAATTCTGCAACACTTTTGCCCTCTCTAGCTCCCTCTACTACAAAATCTGTTATTATAGCTATAGCTTCTGGATAATTTAATTTTATACCTTTTGATAATCTATTTTTAGCGACAATCGCTGCAAGGCTTATTAAAAGTTTATCTTTTTCTCTAGGAGTAAGTTTCATTTATATATTCCATACTTTTGGTATCTTTGAACCTTCAAAAAAATAAGACAAAATTTTATCAATTGCAAATTTAAGATTATAACTATCTTTAGATAAAAGTCTTACGATCAATTTATTATCCCAATGTGAATAATTTGAAGTTGTATTTTCATTGTTAGTTAAAGTTTCAGACAGATTATTAATGTTATTCAAAAACTTATTTCCTACAATAATAATTGTCGCAACTGCAGAATTATTATTTAATGTCGAAAAACTATTCAAATATTTTTTTTCAAATAAACCTGTATTTATTGCTTCGGTATGAATTAATTTATTATCAACATTAATATTCCAAAAATCTGAAAAATATCCCTTTTCAAACTCCTCCTTCATAGAAGTTCGTCCAAAAATAACATTTTCACAAAGAAGTAAATTCGAGTCTTTTGATAAATTGAAATTAATTTTTCTTTTTAGATTACAATTATTAAATAAAATTAGTTCTTTAGGTAACCAAAATAGACTAGAATTGTTTGTTAAATTTAAGTTTATATTTAAGTTGGCTGGATTACCAAAACCACTATAAATTTTTTCTGCTGCCTGAGTTGATATACAAAGTTTCGAACTATCAATTTCAAATTTGTAATCATATTCATCTCCATTAGTAATTCCACCGGCAGTGTTGATAAGCATTAATTGTTTTAAATTTTCATGAAAATCTGGCATCAAAGCTTTTGAAGATCCTTGTTGGTAAAGTTTTTGTAAATTTTGATCTTTAATTTTTATTTCTAATCTGCCCCTAGATTTTTCAAGTTTTTTTTGACTTATATTCATGGCTTTATCCTAACACAAAATAACCTTTTTATAATTTGCCAATTTTTACAGCTTGAATTATTTGCCTTTTTAAATAAAAAGAGAGGATGCAAAACCAAGAAATAGTCAAAATAATTGAAAACCTTAAAGGGCGAAGAAATTATGAGGAAAAAAGAGCCTCTAAATTGGGATTTGCTTCTCTTTATGATTACTTTGAAGATAAGATTTTAAAGAAACAAAAAGCTCTTGAGGAAGAACAAAAAGAATTAGAAGCTGCAAAAACTGATGATCAACCAAAAGCTGCTAAAAAAAGCTGCGGTTGTTGCTAATATCTTTCAATCCCCAAATAAGCAAACTTTGAGTCTGTAGAAGGTATTGTAATAAATAATCTATAATAATTATTATTGTTTTTAAAAAAACTAGAAGCTCGTTCACAACCATATAAGCCAAAATTTTCTTGATTAAATGATTTAGATGCTTGTTCAAAAGATTTATTGTCTTGATTAAAATACATTGCACTTACTTGTTTTTTGCAATCTATCCAAGGATTAAACCAATCCTCTTTAAATCCATAAATATCATCTGTTCCATCTTTATTTATATCTGCAGTCTCAATTCTAAATGAACCATTGAGAGAAACTGGCATTACTTGATATTTTTCAAATGACTGATCATTATTGTTTTTAAAAACATATAAAAACTCTTCAGTCTTACAATCTTTTCCACGATCAAATGGTTTTGAATTATCTTTTCGCTTACAAACTACATCTTTAGCAACTCCAATACTATCGAAATTACCATCTTTGTTGAAATCAATAGCAGTAGAAATCCAAGCTCGATCAGCCATTTTAAAAACTTTTTTATCTGATCCTTCTACCCAATAACCAGGTTTATCGTTTATATCTCCTGTCCATATAAGGAAGTTTGCTTTATCAGTTGGTTTTTCTTTAAATTGATAGCTATCAAGTTTTTCAAATTTTAATTTGTTTTTTTTACTAGTTACTTTAGACCAACAAAAAGTTGTGTTTCCCAAACCTGGGCAACTTCCAAAAATAATTGCTCCTTTTTTTGATGGAAGAATATGATTAAATCCAATATCTATAAAATTATTTGCTTTTTTAGCTTTTCGACATTTATTGGTTTTCATATCACAAACTTCAATAGCACCAGGTTTTTGGTCACCATAAAAGTAGTCAATAATTTCGTAATATCCATCTTGATTAAAATCAAAATACATTAAATCATGAGAAAAATGAGGTGATCCAAAACTTTTTAATTCATTTGAATTTAAATCAAAAATATAATTAACATCTTTCCAGCTGCTATTTCTGTTTCTCCCATCTTCACGATTACCTAGATAAACTATTTCTTTATTTCCATCACTATCAATATCCAAAACATTCATTCTTCTAGCGGTTAAAGGTAATGTTAAATGATTAGATTTTAATTCTAAATTATCTGTTTTAAATAAATTATCTAAATTTTCTAAACTTATACTTACAAGATGCGAAAATGGTTGTTTGTCAGATTGTTTTCCCCACTCAACTACATTATTCCAAGTGTGAGCAATAATTTTATTTCCATCTTTATTATCAATATATTTTAATAATTGAGGAGAATTCCAGGTATTAATTGAATGTTCATGTGATTTAACTTCATAATGATTTTCCAGCTTCTGAATAATTAAACAACTATTTTCAGATTTAGATCTTATGAATTCTGATTTTATTTGCTCACATTTAAAAGGCTTAAATGTAATATTTTCATTGATAATTTTTTCATCAGAGTAAGCATTAAAACTAAACAACAATAGTCCAAAAAAAGTTAATAAAATTTTTATCATTTTTGACTTTCAATTTCTTTGCAAGAATATCCTAGCTCTTTAAGTTTAAGTTTTTTGCATGACTTTGCATGTCGTATTTCATCATAATAAGCTATTTGAGTTGGATCTGGCCCAGGTGTTCTAGACATATATGATCTATATATACCAAAATGAAATTCTATTCTTTCACCCTTTTCTTGCGTTCTGCCTTTGTGGTGAAAAGTAAGTTTACCATTAATCCAAATTTTAAAAAAACCGTCTTTTTTGTGTGTCCATTTTGCATTAACTAAAATATCATGCCATTTTCCATACATTTCTGACTCGTCTATTAATTTTAATTGCTCGTTGTATCCAAGAATATAACTATCACGATCAATCCAATAACCTCCTCCATTAAAGTGAGATTGATTTTCGAAAGCAAAAGCGGGGGGATTATCAGCATCATTATGAAATTGAGCTAACATTGTTTTAGCAGGATAAATTACTTTATAATCTTCTGGTAGATATAATGACCAAGCTGTCCATGTAGTTTTTTTATTAACGCAACATATTTTCAGCTCAACTCTTTCTCTGTCATTTCTGGAATCCCAACCCCATCCATTACCATCTCTAACTTCAAATCTTAATGACTGATTTCCAAATCTAACAGGATGATTGTCAGATTTAGTAACAATTTTGACTATATGCTCTCTTTTTGATTTATCTGATTTAAGTATTGCTTTATTGTCAATACGCCATTCGTTCCATTTATCAAATTCTTTAACTTTTTTAAAACCTTGGGCTATATCTTTATTTTTTTTGATTTCTTTAAGGACTTCTTCTACACTTGCAAAACTACTTCCACCTAACAACAAGCCAAGAAACAGAATCGATAGAAGTTTTTTCATAGTCCTTAATTAGCAAATCCTGTTCAAAGTGTCTAATGACTACTCTATATTATTTAAAACTCTAAAGTTTTTGAAGAACCGTCGCTATAAGTGAACTCTACTTTTTTTTCTGAAATACTTTTTATTGATGTAAAACCATCATATTCAGCAATAAATTCATTTAATTTTTTTCTGCCCTTTTTACTCATTTTTCTTCCTGGAGCATTTACACCAACATCAATGATTAGTTCAGCTCCATTTAAAAATGCATTGACCCAAGCTTTCACTGGAGGACCACAGGTCATTGCCTCTGTTAACCAGATAGGTTTATCAACATCTGTACTTTTTAACAAGTCAGCAAATTCATCAACCCAAAGCTGTTTATCACATTGACCATCTGGACCACTTATATGATGAATATTTGCAATATCGAAATGATCTTTAATTTTTGGTAAAACAACTTTCCAATACTTTTTACTTTCTGGAAACATTCCGGCTGCTCCAGCCATAACAATTACTGCATCTGGTTGTTTTTCTTTAATCACTTTTGATGAGAAATTAAAGATTTCAACAAAATCTTCCTTACTTCCTTTAAAGAACATTTTAAACTCTGGCTCATTCATTACATCCCAATATTTAATAGGTTTGGTTAATCCAGGCATATCATTTAAACCATCACCGTCATAACGATCCACTAATTTTACAAGAAAATTTCTATATTCATCCATTGAACAAGGCTTACTTAAATATTTTGTAAAACGTTTTCCAAAAGGACTTTTAGCTTTTTTTCTTTTGCAAGATTTTTGTTCCCAATTTGCATGAGGCCAGATAGTTGCTAAAATTGTTTGATTATGCTCTTGAGCGTAAACAACATATTTATCTGCTTCTTCCCAGTTGAACTTTCCTTTTTCTTTTTCAATATGATTCCAAATAAAAGGTCCCGGATGTGGTCTAACCCACTGGCCGTCTTTACCTCGCATTTTTTCATCTCGTATTTCAGTCAATTCACCAAATCTCGATTGAGAATTTGCGAAATTAGTTAAAAATAAAAAAGTTAGAAAAATAATTAATAATTTTTTCATCAAGCCTTAAAAAGCTTATCTGATAAGTTTGGTAAATTTTCACCCCAAAAAACTTCTTTAGTGATTTTCTTAAAATCTACATCAAAAACTGTAGACATTGCAGAAGCATAAATTGCTCTTGAGTCTATTGTAGAATTTAAATCTCTTCCTTCAAATAATTCTTTTTTCTTTAATCCTGGCCAATCCGTATGAACTTGTGCTTTTTTAACTAGTCCTCCTGCCATTAGAATTGCTGAGCCATAACCATGCTCTGTCCCGTTACTACTGTTCTGCTTAATTGTTCTTCCAAACTCTGTTAGCGTTAAAACTAAAGTATTATTAAATGCCTCTTCGGACATAGAAGATTTTAAAGATCTAACAATATTATCATAATCGCTTAAACAATCCGCATGAGCGCCATCAGTTGCTCCTTGTGCAGCATGCGTATCGAAACCATCAACTTCAAATACTGCAACTTTAGGTCCATCAGGTTTTGATAACTCTGTACCAGCACTTGAGGCTAAAATCCAAGCATCATCTCTTGATCTATTGTTAAAATCTCTTGTTAAAATTATTTCCAAATTGTCACTTAATAATTTTTCATCATGCTCTTTGTATGCTTGTTTTATTAATTCTAAAGTTGCAGGATATGGCAAGCTACGACCTACAGGAAAATAATTATTATTCATTGGAACACCTCTGATTAATAAAGGCATAGGGAGAGCTAAAGCTAACCCTTGCCCTGTTAACCCAGCTGTCTTCATTCCTCTTCCAAGCCAACCTGTTTTTTCTTGGTATGGTATTTTACCACCTGACTCCATTAAATTTTGACCGTCAAAATGTGATCTACCAGTGTAAGGGATATTTGTTGCATGAACTGCAGCACTTAAATTTTGATCCCAAAGACTTTTAAATGTTTTTAATGCTGGATGTAAATCAAAATCTGTCGTTAATTTTAAAGTTTTATCAAGATTGATTTTACTTCTCAATTTCTCGAAATTTTTGTCACCTTTAACTGGAATAGCACATAGACCATCCATTCCACCACGTAACATAATTATTACTAAATTCTTTTTTGTTTTAGAATTTGCATAACTATGAGCACTGAAACCAGCAAAATACAACGAGGTTAAAGCTGTGGTTTTTAAAAAATCTCTTCTTGATATCTTCATGCTTTTAAAAACTCCGGGTGGTTAAAAAGTAGAGTATGTTTTTCAACAGATCTATTTTTTTGATTTAAGTATTTCATTATTTTACTTGGGTTGTCAAAATTATTTTCAACCATTTTCACATAATATTCTGAATTTTTATTATTTTCCATTTTAGCAAAATTATAACTTGCTTTTGCATACACCAGTCTTCTAATTAATAATTCAGGAGAAATCCAATCAGCGGAATGGTCTGACCAACCATTTGGTTGTTTTGCTCTGTAAGGATGGTGGCCAATATTTTGTAATAACCACTCAGGTTCTCGTTGAGAGTCAAACGGTCTTTGACCAAGTTCATATTTATCCATTAGATCTGGTGAAGGTGGCCAATTTAAATCTGCAACTTTTGCAACCTGGATTAGCCAATTTTCAGGTGTCTGAAATTTTTTATATTTATCATTGTACTCAAAGGCAACTTTAATAGCTGCTTTATGAATTTCGGGAATAAATCCATCAGATTTTTTGAAGGCATCAATAATTGGTTGCTTCATCTCTTGTGTGGGTTCGTCTGTGATCAAAAATTTACAAAGTCTTTCTGCAACAAAGTCTCTACAATTAGGATGATTTACTAAATCTTTAACAACAACAGCTAATGCTTTTTTACCCTTTTTATATTCTTTTCCTAATACATTTTTTTTACCTCTTTGATGATACTCAGAGTTAAACCAAACATTACCTGTTTCCAGATTTTTTTTACTCCATCTATGTTGCCAGCCGGTCATAATATATGCTAGTTGAATTACATCTTCTTGAGAATAGCCAGCCTTTGGGGATACTGTATGAAGTTCTAAAAGTTCTCTTGCATGATTTTCATTAATTGTTGCTGGTTCTTTTTTTCTAATTCTCCATTCTTCACCAGCAGTAACACTTTTTGGCCCTGCGCTCTCACTATTATCTAAATGATGGATCATCGCCCATGAAGTTGTTACATCATAAACCATTTTTTCAAATGATTGATTTAGATTTGGTCTAATAATTTCTCTTTGATACGCACCAGTTGAATAATTTGCTAAAAAATCTTTTTCACTGATAGCAAAAAAATTTCCCCAAAACATCCATAGTTTTGCTAAAACTGGACTGCTACTATTAATTCCTTCATTGTGTCTGATCGAAATTTCCAAAGACTCCCAAAACTTTTGTCCTGTTTTGTGTCTCAGTATATCTTTATGTGTTTTGTATAGTGTTTTGTTATCTTTATACTTTTTTCTTAATACTTTTCTGTCACCATAAACCCAATCTCTATAATATTTTCTTAATTCTTTTTCGGAATATATTTTACCTTTCCAAGATAATTCTGGTACATCATTTACTTGATCAAGAGCCCACTTCAAAGGATCGGAAGGAGATTGCTCATTAGGTCCAATACCAAAAGCAACTTTTCTAAAAAAGTTTTTCATAGTGTTATGATATGAAAATTATTTAATTTTATCAATATCGTGGATGTTTGTTAAAGAATTATTAAATTCTTCAATATTTTCTCTCAAAGCTAAACTAGAAATTGAATAAATCATCATTAATAATAAAACTAATGGTAGTGAGGTAATTACTGAGGCGTAGCTTTTGATAAGCAATATATAAAATATAATAAACAAAGCTGATCGAATTAAAACAGTTTTTCTAAAAACACTAATTATTGAAAGTGAGTGTTTTAATAAATTAAAAAAACTCATTTGAGACGGACCAAAATACCTTTTGCCTCTTGTGGATGGAATAGAAATTAAATCTTTTTCTATTTTTTTTAATGAACCAGAAAAACTATTCCAGGTAGCTTTTTCATCTATTAACTTTTTTACAGTTGATTTTGATAAACAAGTAAAATTACCAAATTTAATTGATCGCCCTGTAAATGCAAAAGTCAAAAATTTATGAAACTGATAAAATGATTTAAAAATTATACCTTCAGATCTTTTTACTCTTTCACCAATAATTGACTTTCCCCCTGATTGCTCTGAAACTTGAACGAAACTTTTAATTTCTTCAGGTCTATCTTCTCCGTCACCATCCATTGGAATTACAAAATCAAAATCTTTCTTTTCAAATATATACTTTAAACCAGAAGCAATACATCTTGCATGGCCCCTATTTTCTTTCATATTTATTATTTCTATAGAGCTAATGTTTTCTGTATTTGAGTACTTATCAATTATCTGTTGTGATGACGCATCATTAATAACCACTAATGAAATATCATGATTTAAATTATTTATTTCATTATTAATATTTTCAATCAAAAATTTTAATGACTCTCTATCATTATAAATTGGAATTAATATTACATATTTCATCTATCTTGATCCTACACAAACATTATCAAGGCACATGTAATCTTTCAATTGATCGAGTTTTTCTCTTGCAACAAAACCATCCCAAACTGGCCTGGATTTTAAATGATAAGATAAATTTCCAGCACTCCACTCATCACCTAAAACTACATTAATTTTTGAATTAAATTGTTGATCCCACGCATATTGTGTTTTAATTGCAATTTCCTTACCTGGATAATCGGTTCTCTTATTATCTTTTGAAATTGAAACATAAGCATAAAGCACTGGCGACAAAAAAAAGAAGAAAATAAATCCAATCAAAAATGGTTTTAATTTATTAAGATTAATTTGAGCTTTAAACAAATAAACAGTTAATGTGCCAAAAAATAAATAAAAGGGTGTCATCCACATGGTTCTTATTTTTGAACCTGTAATTAATGATGTTAAAAACATTAAAACAATTGGCAAAATATTAATTGCCAACAAAAATATTAATTTTTTATCTTTAGACTTTAAATTTAATTTAATTTTTTTAAACAATAACCAGGATAATATTAAAAAAGGAATTAATATCCCTACTTGTTTTAACAAAAAGAAAATTGGAAATTTAATATGATCTATAAAGCTAGATTGTTCTAAGCCAGCTCTAGCTAATCCATAAGTAATAGTAATAAACTCATTGTTATTTAGCCAAATTAAATGTGGAACTAGAACCACTAAGAAAACTTCAAGTGTAATGAGATATTTAAAATCAAATTTTCTATCCTTTTTGAAAAATATTAAATAAATAAACAAAAGATCAATTGAAACCAAAAGATAAATAAATAAATATTTTGATAAGAAACCAAATGCAGCAAATAGACCAACCAAAAAGCAATCTAAAAATTTTATTTCTTTGCCGCTATATATTTTCCAAGAATAATAAACTGTTAAAGACCAAAAAGGTAATTGACATACATTTACATTAAATTCTGGTGTGGTAAAATTATAAAAATAAATTGTTTCAATTAGTAATACAGAAATTAAAGCTAATACCTTGTTATTAAATATTTCATTTGAAAATTTAAAAATATAATAAAAAGAAACAATTACAAATATTTGACTTAATAAATAATATACCCAATCTTGTGATCCAAAAATTTTGTAAAAAACTTCTGGAAAAAAAGCACTCATAGGAGGATGTTTGTTAAAACCCCAATCTAAGTTACTTCCCCAAGCTAAAGCCTCGATTGTATCAAGTGGTAAATTATGGTTTGTAATTGATGGAATCAAAGTCCAAAAAATTAGATGACCTGTCACAAAAATATAAAAAACATTATCGATATTTTTGTTATTAATGGTCATTTATAAATATTTATATCAATTAAGCTTGCTTGACACCCCTAATTTGCTGAATATACTGCGATCGATCAAAATTAAGCTATGCCAAAGACTGCTAAAGCAAAGAAAAAAGTATCAAAACCAAAAACTAAAGTTGCAAGTAAAGCAAAGCCAATTGCAGCTAAAGTTGTCTCCAAGGGACCTGTAAAAATTTCAAAAACTTATGTTCCAAAAGACACTGAAAAATATATGTGTGAAAAACATAAAGTATTTTTCAGAATGAGACTAACTGAATGGAAAAAAGAATTAATTAAAACGAATAACGAAGCTTTATATAATGGCGGTATGGATGACAATAATATATCTGCAGATATTGTTGATCAAGCAAACTCCTACATTGATAGCAATGTAGAAATGAAAGCAATCAATAGACAAATTAAGTTGATATCTGAAATAGATAAAGCTTTAAGAAGAATTAGAGAAGATACATATGGTTATTGTCTGGATACAGCAGAGCCAATTGGATTAAAAAGATTAATGGCAAGACCTGTTGCCAAATACACTATTGCAGCACAAGAAAAGCATGAAAAAGAAGAAAAAGTTCATGCAGATGACTAAAAATGAAAAAGAAATCATCTAAGAAAAATTCAATTTCATTTCTTTTTGCTAAGAAATATATTTATTTTTACTATCCTTTCTTTTGGATTGTGCTGTTGCTATATTTGTTTTTAAAATGAATAAAAAATTAGTTTTAATAATTATAATTATTGTTGCTATTGAATTTTCAGGTTATGGAATTCTTAGTACTATCTTCAGATTATTTGGATAAACTTTATAGTTTTGGGATTTCGGCCTCTTTATCCATAAATCTATAGCCTTTTACAACAGCTTCTCTTTCAGCTATTTCTAAATACCATCTTGACAAGTTTTTATAATTTTTTAAGCCAATATCATGCCATTCATGTCTTGCCATCCATGGCCAGGTTGCAATATCAGCAATTGTATAATTAGTGCCAGCAAGAAATTTAGATTCTTTTAACCTTGCATCCAATTCTCCATAAAGTCTTTTAGTAATTTTAAAATATCTTTCCTCACCAAACTCACTTTTACCTGGATTGAAGTGATGAAACTGATGATGTTGACCAATCATAGGACCTACTGTACCCATTTGAGCCATTAACCATTGATTAATAACCAGTCTATCTTTTTCATTGTAAAGTTTTCCACTTTTAACCGCCAAGTACATTAATATAGCACCTGACTCGAAAATACTCTTGCTGCTATCATGATCTATGATCACAGGAATTTTTCCAAAAGGGCTTAGCTTTATAAATTCTGGTTTGAATTGTTCATCTTTACTAATATCAACTTTGGTTACTTTGTATTCATACCCAATTTCTTCAAGCATGATGCTTATTTTCCATCCATTAGGAGTATTAGCAGAAAAAAGTTCTATCATTTTTTTATTCCAAGTCTTTCTTGTGCAGCTTTGGAAGTTGTTGTGAATTCAAATCTTAATTTCTCATCTGGTTTTGCATATTTAAAACAACCTCTTGCGGCTAATGCACCTTCATGAAAGCCTGAAAGAATTAATTTTAATTTTCCTGGATAAGAACAAATATCACCTACAGCAAATATTCCATTAATATTTGTTTCAAAGTTTTCAGTATTTACCTGAACTGTTTTCTTATCAATATTTAATCCCCAATCTAAAATAGGACCAAGTTGCATAATTAAACCGAAAAAACCTAATACGTAATCAGATTTAATTTCTTTAATTTCTCCTTCATCATGTTTTATTTTTACTTTCTCAATATTTTCGTCTCCTAAAACTGAGTCCATTTGAAACTTTGTATATAAATTTAATTTTCCTTTTTCTTTAAGCTCTTTTACTTTTTGAACACTTGCTTCTGCTCCACTAAAACCATCTCTTCTATGAATTAAATTTACTTTGGAGTTGTTTGATAATTCAATAGCCCAGTCCAAAGCTGAATCTCCTCCTCCAAATATTGAAATAGTTTTGTCTTTAAATATTGATTTATCTTTAATTGAATAAAATAAAGAATTGCCCTCAAATTTTTTACACTCCTTCACTGAAAACTTCCTTGGCTCAAAAGAACCAACACCACCAGCAATAACAATTGCTGCAACATCAAATTCTATTCCAGCAGAGGTTTTAACATGCCATCTGTTTTTATTTTTTTTTAATTCTTCTACTCTTTCATTTAAATGAAATTTAATATTGAAAGGTTTAATTTGCTTTAAAAGATTATTAGTTAACTCTTCACCTGTACACTCAGGGATTGCTGGAATATCATAAATAGGTTTATCTGGATAAAGTTCGATACATTGTCCTCCTGCTTTATCAAGATTATCTACTATTTCACAACTCAACCCTATAATTCCTAGTTGATGAGCACAAAATAAACCTGTTGGTCCTGCTCCAATAATTAATACATCTGTTTTATTCATTTAGCCTTGCTTTGAGGGAATATTTACTTCCAATCCATCCAACTCATCAGAAACAATTAACTGACAACTCAACCTGCTATTATTTTTTGGCTCAAAAGCCATATCAAGCATATCTTCTTCACCATCTTCTTTTGCTGGAAGCTTATCTAACCATTCTTCTTTGACATAAACATGGCAAGTAGCACAAGCCATTCCTCCCCCGCAATCTGCATCAATTCCTGGAATATCATTTTGAATTGCACCTTCCATTACAGTTAGTCCCTTTTGTACATCAATTGTATGAGTTTTATTATCGTGTGTGTGGTAAGTAATTTTCGCCATGCGTTATATATAGGTTCTTATCTAAATTGAACAAGTAAGTAAACAAACCTGGTCAGTTTTACGCGTTTTCTGGTTCAGGAACTTCCTTTTTAAAAAAGTAGCTAGAGTCCTCTTTTTGTTTCATCAAAGCTGGTAAAATTTCTTTATAAGCTTCGATTAAACCATTATTTGTTCTTGGTAATTGATCTTTTATATGATGATGAAGTTTATCTAAGTTGTAAGATGGTACCGTTGGAAACATATGATGTGTCACATGGTATTCCATTTTCCAATATAAAAAGCTTAATACAGGATTTAAATACATTTCTCTTGTTGTGTACCTGTGATCTTTAATATTTCTTGCCAAACCTGCATGTTGAGTAAAAGAGACAAGTTTGTGTAAAGTTCTTCCATAATATTTTGGTAATAAAAAAAATAATACTGGTAACCAAGATAATGTAATTAAAGACCACAAAATAATTGCAATCCAAATTGCAACGAAAATTCTAGAGTTTAAAATAACTTTTGGTTGTGCATTTTCAGGAATACAATCTTGCATTACTTTTGTTTTTATACCCAATGCGTGTTGAATAATTTCGTAAGCTATACTTTTTTTAAAATAAACAAGTTCCATAAAAGGAATTAAATTCATCAACAAATTTTTTGGAGTTTCTTTTAAATTATTTCCATATTCAATTTCATGATCATATGGATCTTCTGTTGAATATGTATTTCCATGGTGAACAAAGTGTGTGTATCTCCACCTGACTGGTTCAAAATTTGAGAGGTATGAAGAAATATAATAAAAAAATTCGTTTAAAGATTTTGATTGAAACGCAGTTTTGTGACCAGTCTCATGCCATAATGGATTTGAAAAACCATAAATGTTTCCATAAACCAAAAACCAAAATACCGACCACCATGTACCCCAGGTTTGATACGCAAATATTCCGGTAATTAATAATAATCCAAAAAAAACTGAAACATGTTGAAGCCCTTTGATATCAGATTTTTTTGAAAGTTCTTTAAGAACTTCTATATCAACTTGGCATCGATGCCATTTTTCTAATTTTACGTCCATAAAAAAAATTATGTATAGTTATTATACATAGTCTTACAAAAGGTAAAAAAAAAGGGCAAGTACTAAATTGTACCTGCCCTTAGTTTAAATTTTAGCTAAATTACTTAGCTCTTTTTCCTGCAGAACTAGTTGCAGCAGCCCAAATTACTAGACCAAATGCAATTTTGTTAATGAAGTCAGCTAAGTTATAAACGACGTTAAGTGAGTTAGCGTCTACTCCACCAGTTAAGTAACCGAATACATAACCTAATGGGTAAATTGCCCAACCTACTGTAACGATCATTCTCATTGCACCAAAAGCAGTTACAAGAGCTTTGTTACCACTTTTCGCTGCAGCTTTACCAGCTTCACCTGAGAATACTTCATAAAGAATGTATACCCAACCTGCCATTCCGATGATGAAACCTAGTGTAGCATTAATGTATCCTGCTTCACCTAAGTATCCACCGATTAGCATCACTAATGAACCAATTAACAATCTCCAGAACATTCCAGAGTTTGCTTTGTTAATAGCTGCTAGAATTAAATAGAATTCTACCATCTGTAATGGCACAGTGATTAACCAGTCAATGTATCTGTATACTGTTGGCGAGTCACCAGTAGCCACCCATACTTCTCTCATGTACATGTAGTGTATGAATGCAATACCAGTCACTAGACCAGCAACTATTACTGACGTTCTCCAACCAGTTGCGACGTTGCCTACTTCCATGAAAAAGAAAGCAGTAGCTGCTAACATCCCCATAGAGATAACCCAGAATGAAATTCCTACGAAGTCATCTTGCATCAACATCGTTGCGTCTGCTGCAATAGCTATACCTGAAAAACCGATCAAGCCCATAGCTGCTAAAGCAAACAGTTTAAGTTTTTTCATAAAAAACTCCCTCTTCGTTAGTTTTTATTTTAGTTTATATAAACTAGACTTAAGTTTCCCTAAGCCAATTTCGTGGTTAAATAGCAAATAAAAATAGTTTTATGAAGACTTAATTGTCACTAATAAGCATTGATTTTACTTAATTTTTAAAATTAAATACAATTTACAAGTTAAAAACCAAAAAAAATAAGGAATTCGAATCAAATTTTTATGTCATCTAAGTTTAGTCAAATTTACGAAAATTCTATAAAAAATCCTGAAAAGTTTTGGCAAGAAGCATCTGAAGATATCTTTTGGTTTAAAAAACCAACAAAAATTTTAAATAAATCTAACCCACCTTTCTTTAAATGGTTCGAAGATGGGGTCACAAACACTTGTTACAATGCTTTAGATGTTCATATTGACCAAGGTAGAGGTCAAAAAACAGCTTTAATCTACGATAGTCCCATTACAGGAAAGAAAAGTCAGTTCACTTATGAAGAATTAAGGTCAAAGGTCTCTAAGTTTGCTGGGGCATTAAAAGCTCAAGGAGCTGATAAAGGCGACAGGGTTATCATTTACATGCCAATGATCCCTGAAGCAGTGGTTGCGATGCTTGCTTGTGCAAGAATTGGGGCAATTCACTCTGTTGTATTTGGAGGATTTGCCTCAAATGAACTCGCAAGCAGAATTGATGATAGTAATGCAAAAATATTAGTAACTGCATCCTGTGGTTTTGAGCCAGGAAGGACGGTAGAGTACAAACCTCTTGTCGATGAAGCAATAAAAATAGCCAATCATAAAATTGAAAAGATGATTTTGTTTCAGAGGGCTGGTCATGAAGTAAAACTAAAAGCGCCTAATGAGGTCAGTTGGGAAGAAGTTGTATCTAATGCTAAAGATGCTGACTGTGTAGAGATGAATTCAAATGAGTTTGCTTATATTTTGTATACATCAGGAACAACTGGAACCCCTAAAGGGATAGTAAGAGACATCGGAGGTCATATTGTTGCTCTTAAATGGACTATGAAAAATATCTACAACATAAACACGGATGATATTTGGTGGTCTGCAAGTGATATTGGTTGGATTGTGGGACACTCTTATATTGTATATGCTCCTTTGTTTAAAGGATGCACCACTGTTCTGTTTGAAGGTAAGCCAGTTGGGACTCCAGATGCAGGAGCCTTTTGGAAAATAATCTCAGATTACAAAGTAAAATCTCTTTTTACAGCTCCAACAGCTTTTAGAGCTATCAAAAAAGAGGATCCTGAAGGTAAATTTTTCTCAAAATTTGATTTGAGTAGTTTTGAAAGCTTATTCCTTGCTGGAGAAAGAGCTGATCCAGATACTATAAAGTGGGCTGAGAATTTACTTAAAGTTCCGGTGATTGATCATTGGTGGCAAACAGAGACTAGCTGGGCAATTAGCTCTAATTGTACTGGAATTGAAATGATGGAAACAAAATATGGTTCAGCCTGTAAAGCTGTCCCTGGATATGATGTTAAAATCATTAAACCAGATCAGTCTTTGGCTAAACCAAATGAAATGGGAGACATCGTTGTGAAACTCCCGTTGCCTCCAGGAACATTTCCAACATTATGGAATGCAGATCAAAGATATAAAGAAAACTACATGTCTAATTATAAAGGATATTATCAAACATATGATGCGGGTCACATCGATGATGATGGGTATATTTGGATTATGTCTAGAACTGATGACATTATTAATGTAGCAGGTCATAGATTGTCTACTGGTGCTATTGAAGAAGTATTGTCAGAACATCAATCGGTTGCTGAATGTGCGGTACTTGGGATAGCAGATAAGTTAAAAGGTCAATTGCCTATTGGATTAGTGGTTTTGAAATCAGGTGTTGACAAAGAAAATGAAACTATATCTGAAGAATGTGTGCAAATGGTAAGAGATAAGATTGGACCAGTTGCTGCATTTAAAGTTGTGATTGTTATAAAAAGATTGCCAAAAACTAGATCAGGAAAAATTTTAAGAGGAACTATAAGAAAAATTGCAGATGGTGTTGATTATAAAGTACCACCTACTATTGACGATCCTGCGATTCTAACAGAAATCATGGAAGATTTAGTTAATCACAAAATCTTAAATAATGGTTAAAACTTATATTTTTTTAATCGCTGCAATATTTTGTGAGGTTGCTGGAACAATGCTGCTTCCTATGTCTCAAAACTTTACAAAACTAATTCCAACAGTTGCTTTATCTATATTTTATCTCACAGCATTTTATTTGTTAACTTTTGTGGTGAATAAACTTCCTATAGCAATTGTATATGCAACATGGAGTGGTTTAGGAATTTTTACTATCGCAATCCTTGGATACATATTTTTTAAACAATCTTTAGCCTGGCAAGCAATATTAGGATTGTTCTTAATTGTTATTGGAGTGATACTTGTAAACAGTTTTACAGGTAAGCTTAGCTAAACTGTAATGGTGTTCCATCAGGATCACCTAAAATTTTTCCATCATGCATTTTAATTTTTCCTGCAATAATGGTGTGGGTAGGTGTTCCCTTAAATTTAAATCCATTAAATGGTGACCACTTACATTTGCTTTCAATGTTTTCATTTTTAATCTCAATAGTTTTATTCATATCGACGATTGTAAAATCAGCATCATAACCTTCTTTAATAAACCCCTTATTTTTAATTCCAAAAATCTTTACTGGATTTTCACAAACAAAGTTCATCAATTGGTTGAGAGATAATTTTCCATCGTTTATATGATTTAGCATTACAGGCATTAAAGTTTGAACTCCTGGCATACCCGAAGGAGTATTTGGATATACTTTATCTTTATTTTCTTTTAAATGCGGAGCATGATCTGAACCAATTGTATCATTAAAGTTATTCCTCACCCCATACCATAATCTATCGTAATGAGATTTATCTCTTAAGGGTGGGTTCATCTGAGCATAAGTTCCAAGCTTGTCATAACAATCTGGAGCATAAAGAGTTAAATGCTGAGGAGTAATCTCAAATGTGATGTTTCCTTTATGTTGAGATAGAAAATCAATTTCTTCTTTTGTTGTTATATGAAGTACATGAGCTTTTTTATTATACTTTTCTGCAATTCTTACAATTCTTCTAGTAGACGCTATTGCACATTCTGCGCTTCTCCATACTGGATGGGTATGAACATCACCCTCTTTTATTAATTTCTTATTTACTTTTAAAATTGCCTCGTCTTCAGAATGAACCGCTACTACTTTTGAAGCATTTTTAAAAACCTCATCTATATCGTCTTCTTCAGCAACCAACAAATTACCAGTTGAAGATCCTGCAAAAAGTTTAATACCACAACAACCTTCTAAACCCTCTAAACTTGCTAAATCATCTGCATTATCTGCTGTTGCCCCAAAATAAAAAGCATAATTGGAATACATTCTATTTTTAGCGAGATCTAGTTTTCTTTGAAACTCTTTCATATTTGAAGTTGGCGGATTAGTATTGGGCATTTCAAATACACTTGTGATACCTCCTGATATTGCTGCTCTACTGCCTGAGTGAAGGTCCTCAGTATCCGTTGATCCTGGTTCTCTAAAATGTGTTTGGGTATCTATGCAACCTGGTAATACCGTATGGCCTTCTGCATTAATTGTCTCTTTTGCATCTTCTGAAATTTGTCCAATCTGTTGAATTTTTCCATCTTTTATAGCAACATCAACATCTTTTAATTCACGATCAATGTAACATTGTCCGTTTTTAATTATAAGATCTAACATTTTGAGGAATTGTTATTATATTACATTTTATAATTAATCAATTATGAATATAAAAAACGTTTACATTTTAGAAGATAGAGCAATTCTTTATATTAATGGAGAAGATGCAAAAGAGTTTCTTCAAAATCTTATCAGTAATGATATAAACAAAGTAAGCGATGTAAATAGTTGTTTTAGTTCATTGCTTACGCCCCAAGGTAAATTTTTATATGAATTTATAATCGTAAAACATAAGTCTGGATATATTTTGGATTGTGAAAAACCTCAGGCTGAGGAGTTATTCAAGCAATTATCCCTTTATAAGTTAAGATCAAAAATTGAAATTCTAAATTTAAGTAATGAATTTGTTGTGGCAGCATTTTCTCATGAAAAATTCTTAACTTTTAATTCAGCAAAAGATCAACCTGGATGTACAATTAAATATAGAGAAGATCCAATTTTTTTAGATCCAAGAAATAAGAATTTGGGTGCTAGATTAATTATTAATTTAGAAAAACTTTATTTATCTTTAAAAAAACTAGATCTTCATGATGCTGATCTTAAAGAATATTATTCATTAAGTCATGGGCTTGGAATAGTTCCAAAAGATTTAAATAAATTGAAAGACAAATTATTTGGTATTGAATGTAATTTTGAAGAATTAAATGGAATTGATTTTAAAAAAGGCTGTTATGTTGGCCAAGAAAATACAGCGCGAATTAAATTAAAGAACAAGCTTTCAAAAAGATTGTTTCCAATAAATGTAATTAATGGAAAACTGCATGAAGGTGAAAGTATTTACAACAATGAAATCGAAGTAGGTAAGGTTTTAATTAATAGCGACTACCCTTTTGCTTTAATTAAATACTTAAACGAAAACTTTGATGAAAAAGCAAATTTTAAAACTAAAGAAGCTTCAATAAATATCAATAAACCTGATTGGATAAAAAACTAATTTCTTATTTAAATAAATAAACAATCATAAAAATTATAAAAACTACAATAATCCAAATACTTAGATTTTTAAGAAATTGCTTTAACTTAGAATTTGATTGTAAAAAACTTGGTAAGACTAAAAGCAAAACCCCAACCATAAATATTACTGAAAGTAATTTATCCATCAAAACTCCTATATAAAATTCACTTTGGTGCGGTCGAAAACCTTATTAATATTTGTTTTAAACATAAAATGATAAATACAACCAAGCTCCAACACAATATGAGCACACTGAGAATTAAATAAATTCACCACGCTTGTTTTGATAAGGATACTCGTCAGTAATTAGTCTAATTTTGTCTTTATATTTTTCTAAATCAACTCCTCTATAATATTTTATAAAAGTAGGCATTTGGCAGGCATTATAAATATCTAAACGTTTAAAAAAATAATCTAAAAAACTTATTGATCTCTCACAATAAAGATCTTTTGCATCCATCATTTCATTAAACTCCTTATGATACATTTCAAGTTGCTCTGGAAACCATTTAGCATCCATATACTCATCTAAATCAAATAAATCTGATGGTCGCCAAATTACTTTTCTATTTCCTAAACCAGCTTCTTTAACAATGTTTGCAAATTTTCCACCTCTATCTTCATGTGCAAATGGTACTTTTGGATGACTTAACGTTCGATCGGTTAAATCTAAAAAAATTCCTTCCATTTGAAAAAGATGTTTTCCAACAGTTTTTCCATCTTTTATGCTTCTATCTTCATTTAAACAAAAAGACATATCCGAATTCATAAATTGCTCTGCTAATTCATAGTCTTGATTAGCAATCATGTTGTTGGTTCTTTTTTGAAAATAGTTTTGAATGAAGTTCATTTAAAAAAATTAATCTATTCTAGGTTTAAGTTTGAATAATTTTTTCACATCGATAGTTGAACAATTTGCAACTCTGGTTTCCAATTGAATTTTATCTTTAGTAAATAAATTTTTATCTAAAACTCCCGTACCAACAATCATTTTCATGGAATATTTGTTAAAATCCAAAAAAAATTTTGACTTTTTACTTTTCGTGTTCCAAAAATCTTCAGATATAGCAACAATTGTTTCAGTAGTATTTGATGTTATTGGTATAGTTTGTGTAAATCTTCCTTCTTTCCAGTCCCATCCAATAGCTATTTTTTTTTCACCTATGGCATAATATAAATTATCGTCATTTAAAATTTCTTCATAAGTTATGGGATATTTTGGATAAAAAATTGTATGTCCCCCACACATTAGTATAAATATTTTATCTTTTAAGTTTTTTTTTGAACTTTTTTCATCATACCATTCACAAGTTAAATAATAATTTTTAATTACTTTCGGGTTAAGATTTGGAATTTTTTCATCTTTGATTATTCCAGAGATAAAATTAAAAGGTTCAAATGTTTTAATACTATAAGGATCAATTATTAAACTTATATTTTTTTCATATATTGTTTCGTTATTGTTCCCTTTAATCTTAAATTTTTTTATTTTAATTTTTTTATTTGATGTACTTTCAATTTTAAAAATTGGAAATGCTTTATTGGAAGCATTAGTCTTATAAAAACTATATCCATCATTACATGATTTGTCATTATCTGCAAAAGCATTCACATTAAAAAATAAACAAAAAAGTATAATAGGTAGAATTTTTTTCATCTGATAAATAATTCTTTTAAAAGTTTAACAAATCATTAAACGAGTGTCTAAAAACAAATTTAAATCATTAAAACATTGACTCTAAAACGAGCGCACTACGAGCGCAGTTAGGTTAAAATTTCAAAAATTTTTTGCAAAAAGTTCCCATAAAAATTTAAATTTGGTGCGGTCGGAGAGACTCGAACTCTCATGGACTAGGTCCACACGGCCCTCAACCGTGCCTGTCTACCAATTTCAGCACGACCGCGATATGTCCCATAATAAATGAATGACAATCATGATTCAAATTGGTAAAAATCTATATGGAATTTACACAAGAAGTGCGTAAAGCGACAGATCCTATTTATCAAAAGATTTCTAAGGTTATGCCTGAAATTGAATGGTCAGTGCATGCTCCTTATATTCATAAAATTAATAAATTAAAAAAAGAGAAGAACGCCGTAATTCTTGCTCACAACTATCAAACACCAGAAATTTATCATGGTGTAGCAGATTTTTCTGCGGACTCACTCGCATTAGCAATTGAAGCATCAAAAACCTCAGCTGATATAATTTTAATGGCTGGGGTACATTTCATGGCAGAAACTGCAAAATTAATGAGCCCTAATAAAAAAGTTATTCTTCCTGATATGAATGCTGGCTGTTCTTTATCTTCATCTATTACAGGTAAAGATGTTAGATTATTAAAAGAAAAATACCCAGGCGTCCCAGTTGTATCTTATGTTAATACGTCAGCAGAAGTTAAGGCTGAAACTGACGTATGCTGTACTTCTGCTAATGCAGTGAAAATAGTTAAATCACTTGGTGTGAAAAAAGTAATATTTTTACCTGATGATTATTTAGCAAAATATGTTGCTTCCCAAACTGATGTTGAAATTATTTCTTGGAAAGGAATTTGTATTGTTCATGATCAATTTAATAAAAAAGAAATAGATGACATTAGAAAAAATAATCCTGGAATTAAAATTATAGCCCATCCAGAGTGTCCACCAGATGTTATTAAAGCAAGTGATTTTGCTGGATCTACATCTGGAATGATCAAATATGTAAAAGATAATCAACCAAAAAAAGTAATGATGGTCACAGAGTGTTCAATGAGTGACAATATCCAGATAGAAAATCCAAATGTAGACTTTGTTAAACCATGTAATATGTGCCCTCACATGAAAAAAATTACACTTCCAAAAATATTAGATTGTCTAGAGAATGAAACTGGTGAAATAATTATGGACAAAGAAACAATTGATAAAGCCAGAATATCTGTAGAGAGAATGGCAGCCATTGGCAGATAAATAAGTGTCTAATATAAAGCTAAGCAAAGAATTTATCAAAAGCACTGTTAAGCTAGCATTGAATGAAGATCTTTACCCTTCAGGAGATATTACTTCAAGTTTAATTAATAAAGATAATATTGTTACTGTTAAATTAATTTCAAATCAAAAAGCAATTATTGGAGGATTGTTATTTGCAAGAGAGGCATTTTCGTTAATTGATAATAAAATAAAATTTATTGTTAAGAAAAAAGATGGTACAGGAGTAAAAAAAGGTTCTTTAGTTGCTTTAATTAAAGGAAAAGCAAAAAATATTTTAATTGCAGAAAGGGTTGCTTTAAATTTTTTGTCTCACATTTCTGGAATAGCAACTAAAACAAATGAATTTGTTAGATTAGCAGGTAAACAAACTAAAATTTGTTGTACAAGAAAAACAATTCCAAATTTAAGAGTTATACAAAAATATGCTGTTAAATTAGGAGGAGGTACAAATCATAGATTTAATTTAAGCGATGAGTATTTAATTAAAGATAACCATATTGCGAGTTCAGATTTAAAGAGTATCGTATTAAGAGCAATTAAAAGTAAAAAAAGAAAAAAAATTACGGTTGAGGTTGATACAATCAAACAACTTAAATCAATTTTAGGTCTAAAATTTAATACTGTTCTGCTTGACAACATGAATTTAAAAAATTTAAGAGAATGTGTTAAAATAGTTAAAAAACTTTATGAAACTGAAGCTTCTGGAAATGTTAGTTTAAAAACTGTTAAAGCTATTGCATCTACAGGAGTTAATAGAATTTCTGTTGGCAGTATTACACATAGCGCTCCAGGTGTTGACTTTAAGTTAGAAATTTAATTTACAAATTTAGAAAGATCAGGTTTAAAATAGTTTGGACCTTTCATAACTTTTCCAGAGTCATTGTAAATAGGTTTACCATTTTCGTCTAACTTGCTCATGTTTGAATTTTGGACTTCATCAAAACATTTATCTAGATCAATTCCAAATGCATGTCCTGCTCCATAAGTAACATATAATATATCTGTTAGCGCATCAGCTACTTCCAATAAGTCTTTATTATACAAAGCTTCTGTAAGTTCTTCTAATTCCTCTTTAATTAGGTCTAACCTTAATTTATTTATTTTATCACTACTAAATGAAGGTTTAGTTTTAACCTCCTGACCAAAAGTTTTCATGAAAGTGCCTACTTTGCTAAAATTCGACATAATGCTCCTGTATGTTTTTTTAAATTTATTGTATGTTAATAATTATTTGTTACTTAAAAATTAATCAATGAAATTAAGAAAAGAATTTGACAGTATTGGAAGCATAAACGTTCCTAATGATAAATATTGGGGTGCGTCTACTCAAAGATCGAATAAGTTTTTTAATATTGGTAAAATTTTAGTTAATATTTCAATCATTAAATCAATTGCAATTATCAAAAGATCAGCTGCAATAGTGCATGCTAAAGATAAATTAATTGATAGCAAAATTTCTAAAGCAATAATCAAAGCATCAGATGAAGTAATCAAGGGTAAATTAGACGAAAATTTTCCTTTAAAAGTTTGGCAGACAGGTTCTGGTACACAAACGAATATGAACGTAAATGAAGTTATTGCTAATAGAGCTATAGAAATTTTAAGTGGAAAAAAAGGTACAAAAAAACCTGTTCATCCAAATGATCATGTAAACAAATCTCAATCTACAAATGATGTTTTTCCGACTGCAATGCACATCTCTGTTGCTAAAGAAACTATTTCTAAAATGCTACCAAACTTAAAAATTTTAGAAAAGGAATTAAAAAGAAAATCTAATGAATTTAAAAACATAATTAAAATTGGAAGAACTCATTTACAAGATGCTACTCCATTGTCCCTCGGACAGGAGTTTTCAGGATATCATTTTCAAGTTAAAAAAAGTATTGAAAGAATACAATATTCATTAAAAGAAATATTATTTCTCGCTCAAGGTGGTACTGCTGTTGGTACTGGAATAAATTCTAAGAAAAATTTTGATAAAAAAATTGTCAAAGAAATGGCTAAATTCACAAAAATCAAATTTAAACCAGCCCCAAATAAATTTGCTGAACTTGCTGCTCATGATGCAATTGTTAATTTTTCGGGTGCTCTTAATACCTGTGCGGTAGCTTTAATGAAAATATCTAATGATATTCGTTTCTTAGGTTCTGGACCAAGAGCTGGTTATGGAGAATTAATCTTACCTGAAAATGAACCAGGCTCATCTATAATGCCAGGGAAAGTTAATCCAACACAATGTGAAGCTGTAACAATGGTTTGTGTAAAAGTTATTGGCAACCATAATGGTATAACTATGGCAGGATCTCATGGTCATTTTGAGCTAAATGTTTTTAAACCTTTAATTGCTCATAACATCTTACAGTCTATCGACTTAATTGCCGACAGCACAAAAAATTTTGCTCTATATTGTATCAAAGGAATAAAACCTAATAAAAAGAAAATCCAAGAACATCTGGATAATTCTTTGATGCTTGTTACTGCACTAGCCCCACATATTGGTTACGATAATGCAGCAAAGATAGCAAAAACTGCACTCAAAAATAATACTACTTTAAAATATGAAACTTTAAAAACAGGATTAATAAATGAAAAAGATTATAATAAGATAGTTAATCCTAAAAAGATGATCTATCCAGCATAACTCTTAATTGCTTCATTTAGCAAGTTTTTAAAATAAATTTTGTTTTGCAAATCATCTTTTTTTATAATTATATTACTCAAAATTTTATTAATATTTTGATTAATTTTGTTATCAATTTTAATATCCTTTAATTCAGCTATTTTTTGATCGAAATTATACGAAAAATTTAAATCTATTTGACCAATTTTATTTCTATAATTTTTTGGTGTTAAAAGAAATTTATATATCTCTTTATAATCTTTAACATTTATTTTTAATTTTCCATCCAAAACTAACTCTCCATTTCTAACAAAAATTAAACTTTCCAACAATTCAAATTCCGCAATATCTTTCCATTCGAATTTTGTATTATCAGTATCAATTAAACCTTCTTGGATTTTTGAATTTAAGTGAATATTTTTAAAGTTAGAATTCTTATAAATACTATTTGCATTAATATTTAATTCAAAATCAATATTTTTATTATTAAATATTTCTGTTTTTAAAAGTTGAGCTACAATAGCATTATTACCAAATAGATACCTCAAATTTATCTCATCCAAGCTACCCTCTAAATTTGCAAAAAAAGGTTTAAAATTAAATTTTCCTTTATAAGCAACATCTGGTTCATCAATTTTGTCAAATATATGAAAATCAAATGAGTTTTTTTTGATTTTATAGTCTACAAATCTTTTTATTTTATTTAAATTTAATTTTGATTTACCAACTTTTGCATCATTCTCAAAGATCAATTCATTTTCAATATTAAGTTTTATTAAATTAAAATTAATTGTAGATAAATTTTTCTTTTTATCTTCACTGAAAAAAGACTCCACTGAGAAAGGAATATTAAATATTTCATTTTCTGAATAGAAAATATTTTTTAATTCTTTTGTGTCAAAATAATATTTCATTTTAAAAATTTTAGATATAAACAAAACTTCATCCTCTAAATGTTTAAAAAAAACATTACTATTATTAATTATTAAATCCCCATCTTGGAAACTTCTGTTTAATAGCTCTAGAAAAAAATTATAATTTTTTGTATTTAAATTAAAATTGGCGTTTTCTAAAATTAAATCTCTTACTTCAATATTTTTTAAAGAAAAAAGATCATCAAACGAAATAAAAATTTTTAATTTACTAATTTTAGAAATTTCTTTTTCATTATTAAGAATTTTAGACTCTGTGATTATAAAATGAGGTTTGGGGAAAAAATTATATTTGATATTTTTAGAAAATTTAAAATTTAAATCAAATTTATTTTGAAGCTTATTTTTCAGCTGTTTTGAAATATCATTTTGATTATAAAAAGTGGGTAATAATAAATAAGAAATAAAAACAACTAAAAGTGCGACAAAAGTTAAAATTATTTTATTATTTTTAATTAAAAAGCTTAGATTCTTAGAATTTAACTTGTTTAAATTTTTTTCTAAAAGATTATTAATAAAATTATTAATGTTTTTTAAATGTTTTACAAAAAAATTTGTTTTACTCATAATAATCAAGAAATCTTATAAAGGATTATTTTAAATGATAAACAAAGATTATTTAGAAAATTTAAATGATGCCCAAAAAGAAGCTGTTCTACATCTAGATGGCCCACTTTTGATTGTGGCTGGGGCTGGGTCTGGAAAAACAAAAGTTCTAACTTCTAGAATTGCCAATATTATTAAAGAAAAAAAAGCATTTCCAAATCAAATCTTAGCAGTAACATTTACTAATAAAGCTGCTAAAGAGATGCAAATTAGAGTAAGCAAAATAATTGGCTCTAATGCAGTCGGACTTTCATGGCTAGGCACATTTCATTCTATTTGTGCGAAATTATTGCGAAAACATGCTTCGGCAGTAAACCTTAATTCCAATTTTACGATAGTAGATACAGATGATCAGATAAGACTAATAAAAAATATTTGTAAGGCTGAAAATATTGACATTAAACAGTTGTCTCCAAGGTTCATATTAGCAGTAATTGATCGTTGGAAAAATAAAGGATTTTATCCAAATGAAGTAGTAATAAATAAAAAAGATCTTTATGAAAAAATAATTCTTCCATTATATAAAATTTATCAACAAAAATTAATTGACTTAAATTCTTGTGACTTTGGTGATCTTATATTGCATGTCGTAAAAATTTTTGAACTTAATTCAGATATTAGAGAAATATATTCAAAAAATTTTAAATATATCCTTGTTGATGAATATCAAGATACAAATTTTATACAAAGTAAATGGCTTAACCTATTGTCAGAAAAAAATAAAAATATTTGTTGTGTTGGAGATGACGACCAATCGATTTATAGCTGGCGAGGAGCGGAAATTAAAAATTTTTTAGAATTTGACCAAGTCTATAAAAATACAAAAGTAATTAGATTAGAACAAAATTATAGATCTTCACAAAATATTTTAACGGTTGCCTCAAAACTTATTTCTAATAATCAAAATAGAGTTGGTAAAACATTAATTACAACTATGGATGAAGGCGATTTAGTTAAATTAAACTGTTTTAAAAATGGTAAAGATGAAGCAGTAGGAATTTCAGACGAAATAGAGAAAAGTATAAAAAAAAAATTCTCTTACAATAACATCGCAATACTTGTAAGAGCAATTTTTCAAACACGTGAATTTGAAGAACGTTTCCTTAAAATTGGTATGCCTTATAGAATATTAGGTGGCACAAAGTTTTATGAAAGAGCTGAAATAAAAGACTGTGTAGCTTATCTAAGATTGATTAACCAGGAAAAAGATGATCTTGCTTTTGAAAGAATTGTTAACAATCCGAAAAGATCAATAGGAGATAGTACCTTAAAAAGTATTCATGAATTTGCGAAGGTAAATAATTTAAATTTAGAAAGAGCTTCTATAAAAATGCTTGAACAAAATTTGATTAAACCAAAAGCTAAAATTGGTTTAAATTTATTTATAAATTCTCTAAGTAAATGGAGAAATGATATAATAATCAAAAAATCAAACCATGTTAAATTACTACAAATTGTTTTAGACGAGTCTGGATATTCAGCAATGTTAAAAAATAAAAAAGATGTAGATAACGAAAATAGATTAGAAAACATAAAAGAGTTATTAAGTGCTATGAAAGAATTTGATAATTTAGAAAGTTTTTTAGAACATGTATCGTTAGCAACTTCAGTGGATCAAGAATGGGATGGTGAAAAAATTAATATGATGACAATGCATGCTGCAAAAGGATTGGAGTTTGATGTTGTCTTTCTTCCCGGCTGGGAAGAAGGCTTGTTTCCACATCAAAAGTCTATTGAGGAAAAAGGTCAAAATGGCTTAGAGGAAGAAAGACGTTTGGCTTATGTAGGAATTACTAGAGCGAAGAAAAAAGCTATAATATCTTTTTCTATGAATAGATTTTATCAAGGAGACTGGATAGACAGTATGGCTTCAAGGTTTATTGACGAATTACCTGAAAAAAACATTGAAAAAAATTCTTTTTTTGATGAGGAAATAAATTATGAGGAAGATTTTGAGTTTAATCAAGATTTCGAAATTGAAGAAGGCACCAGGAGTCCTGGATGGATAAGATACCAGAAAAGAATTAAATGAAAAAAAATATTCAAATATTAAGAAAAAAATTTGAGAAATATAAAATTGACGGATATGTAGTCCCAAAAAATGACGACTATTTTACTGAATATTCAAAAATCAATAGATTAAAAATTATTTCAAATTTTAGTGGCTCTGCAGGATTAGCTATAATATTAAAAAATAAAAATTATCTCTTTACTGATGGAAGGTATACTATTCAGAGTAAAATTGAGAGTGGAAAAAATTTTAAAATCTATGGATTTGAAAAATTAATAAATTGTAATTTATTTAAAAATCTTACACTTGGTATAGATCCAAAATTGTTCACAAACACTCAAATAAAAAACTATTTCTTAAAATACAATAAAATCAAATCCGTTAATAAAAATTTAATTGATGAGATTAAAAAACAAAGAGAGAACTTCAAAATACCTTTTTTTTCATTAAATAAAAATATAGTTGGTGAAAGTATCAATTCTAAAATTAAAAAAATTTCAAAATATCTAAAAAAAAATAAATCAGATTATATTTTTATAAGTGCTCCTGAAAATGTTGCATGGATATTAAATATTAGAGGAGGAGATGGTCCAAATAGCCCCGTTCCCAATTCAAGATTAATAATAAGTAAAACAAAAAAAATATTATTAATTAGTAAAATAGAAAAGTGTAAAAAATTAATAAAAAATAAAACAATTAAATTAAACCAATTTTTAGATATAAATGAATTACCAAATAAATTGACTAAACTTAAAGGAAAAAAATTTATTATTGACGATAAATCATGTTCAATATTTCACGAAAATCTAATTAATTCAAAATTTAAAATTGTAAGTAGAGAAGACCCTTCTTATCTTTTAAAAGCAATAAAAAATAAAGCAGAAATTAATAATATGATTAACGCTCATATTATAGATGGTGTTGCTTTAACAAAATTTATTTATTGGATGAAAAAAATTAATAAAAATAAAATTACTGAAGTAGATGCTGCTAAAAGACTAGAGAGATTTAGAAAAATGAATAAAAATTTTCTTTATCCTAGTTTTGATACAATTGCAGGTTCTGGAAAAAATGGTGCAATAGTCCATTATCGTGCAAAAAAAGAAAATTGTAGAAATATAAACAAAACAGATATTTTTCTTTGTGATTCAGGTGGACAATATAAATATGGTACAACAGATGTAACGAGAACAATTTGTTTTTCCAATCAAGGTAAAAATATTAAAAATATTTTTACCAAAGTTTTAAAGGGTCATATAGCCGTTGCGATGACTAATATAAATATAAATGATATTGGTAAAAAAATTGACAAAAGAGCAAGAAAATTTTTAAATGAAAGTAATTTAGATTATTCTCATGGAACTGGTCATGGGGTTGGTTTTTTTCTAAATGTTCATGAAGGGCCTCAATCAATTAATAAGATAAATAAAGTTAAAATAAAACCAGGAATGGTTTTGAGCAATGAACCTGGATACTATAAGAAGAATTATTTTGGAATACGTATAGAAAATTTAGTTTATGTTGACAAAAAAAAAGGAAAATTATTTTTTAAAAACCTTACCATGGCACCTATAGAAAAAGACTTGATAAACTTTAATTTATTGACTTTTTATGAAAAAAATTATCTTTTTAAGTATCATTTAGATGTTTATTCAAAAATATCAAAATATTTAAAACCAAATGAAAAAAAATGGTTAGCTAGTCTTATTTAGCATTTTTAAAAACTCTTCTTGATTTATAATTTTAATATTTAGTTCTTTAGCTGATTCAATTTTTTTTCTTGTCGGTTTTTCACCAACAATTAAATAGTTTAATTTTTTTGTGACAGCACTAACTGTAATACCTGAGTTTTCTTCAATTAATGATTTAACCTCAGCTCTACTAATTCCATTTAATTTCCCGGTTACTAAAAACGATTTATCTTTTAATAATCCACTTTGTTGATTAGCTTTAATATTTTTTATTACCAAAATATTTCCTAATTCATCTAAAACTTTTACATTTATTTCATTAGCAAAAAAACTTTTTATTGAATTTACTTGAGTTTCTCCAATTCCATCAATATTTATTAATTCATTATATTTTTTTGATCTAGAGAGATTTTGAAATTTCAAAAAAGATTCAAAATTTTTAGATAATATTTTAGCATTTTCTAAACCTATATGTCTTATTCCTAAAGCAAATATAAATCTTTCTAGGGAAATATTTTTTCTTTGATTTATAGAATACTTTAAATTTTCAACTGAAAGACTTCCCCAACCCTCAAGTTTTTCAATTTTTTTATAATCTAAATTAAATATATCTTGTGGAAATTTTATTAATTTTAATTTCCAAAATTCCTCAATTATCTTTTTTCCAAGACCATCTATGTTAAACGCTTCCTTTGAAACAAAATGTTTTAATTTCTCAATTGATATTTTATCACAATAGTAGCCCTCACTTGAACATCTTCTTACTGCATCAATTTTTTTTGTGACCTTATTAAATTCTTTTACTGTTTTTGAGCCACACGAAGGACATTTATTAGGAAAAATAAATTTTGAACTTTTTTGTGGTCTTCTACTAATATCAACTGATAAAATATGCGGTATTACATCTCCTGCTCTTTCAACAGTTACAGTGTCTCCTATTCGAATGTCTTTTCTAGCAATTTCATCCTCATTGTGCAAAGTTGCATTTGAAACTAATACTCCTCCAATATTTATAGGCATTATTTTTGCCACAGGAGTTAAAGCTCCAGTTCTTCCAATTTGAATATCTATATCTAAAATTTTAGAAATTGCTTTATTTGATGAAAACTTATGTGCGATTGCCCATCTTGGAGCATTAGCAACATTTCCTAATCTTTTTTGTAATTCGAAATCATTAATTTTGTAAACAATGCCGTCAATGTCAAAATCTAAATTTGCTCTTTTTTTTTCAATTTCATTATAATTTTGAATTAAATTTTTTATACCTGAAATAGTTTTGTTATATGGATTGGTTTTAAAACCCCATTCACTTAGTTTTTTTAAATAATCAGATTGTTTTTGTTGTTCCAGACCTAACTCAAAACCAAATGTATAAGCTATAAAATTTAATGGTATTTTTTTTGTATCCTCAGGATTTTTTTGTCTCAAAGAACCTGAGGCTGCATTTCTGGGGTTTGCAAATTTTTCTTTTAAATTCTCAAAATCACTATTTTTTATAAATACCTCACCTCTTATATCGATGTCTTTAGGAAAACTTTTGTTTGAAATTTTTTTTGGAATATCTTTTATTGTTGCTAAATTTTTAGTTATATCTTCACCTTCTCTTCCATCTCCTCTAGACAAACCTCTCTCGAAATTACCATTTTTGTATGTTAGTGATGCTGAAATTCCATCTATTTTTGGTTCGGCACTATAAACAATTTTAAAGTCTTTAGTTTCAGATAAAAAATTTAAAATTTTTTTTTCAAAATTTATTAAATCTTCCTCAGAAAATGCATTTGAAAGTGAAAGCATGGAAACTCTATGCTTAAATTTTTTAAAATTCTTTGATGGTTTGTGGCCTATAACTTTTGATGGAGACTTTTCAGATTTTAAGAATAAATATCGTTTTTCTAATAAAAGTATTTCTTTTTTTAACTGATCATATTCTTGATCAGAAACCGTAGATTGATTTTTATTGTAATAATTCTCGTTTAGTTTGGTAATTAATTTTATTTTTTTCTTATACTCTGTTTGAATATTTTTTTTATTCATCTCAATTGATAAGAGATTTAAATTTTTTTAAAAATAAATTGTCTTTTTTTTTATTTGTTTTCTTTATTTTCCTTTTATTTTTTTCATAATTTTTGTCAAATACACTATAAGATTTTTCATACCATTCTGATGATTTATAATTATATCCCAATAGCTTAGCGTACTTTTTTGCCTCATTTTTTAATCCAATCTTATAATAAACTTCAACCAATCGATGAAGTGCTTCCTCAACATATATTGTTGTCTCATACTCATCGATAACAGTTCTAAACCTATTAATTGCTGGTATCCATTTTTGCCTCTCAAAATAATATCTACCAATGTACATTTCTTTAGAAGCCAAAGTGTCATTTATTAGATCAATCTTAAATTCAGCATCTAAAGTATACTCTGTGTTTGGATAATTTTTAATTACAAAAGAGAATTTTTCTTTTGCTTTGATAATTGCTTGTAAATCTTTTTTTTCGTCTATTATTTGTTCATAGTAACAAAGTCCCATTAAATAATGAACGTAATCTAAATGTTTGTGAAATGAATAAACTCTTAAAAATCTTTGTAACTCTGCAATCGAATCTTCGTAATAATCTTGTGAATAATATGAATATGCTGCCATCAATGCTGACTTAGGAGCCATTATAGACTGTGGAAATAATGTTTCTGCCTCATTAAATTTTTTTGCTGCATATAATGCATCCCCTTTTCTAAGAGAATCCATTCCTTGTTCATAAGCTTCCATTACTTGGTCATCTAGTTTTTTTTCCTGTATAGCAATGTTTTCATCTATTTTTTTTGTACAAGAAAAAATAAAAGTAATTATTGCTAACAATAAAAAAATTCTAAATATATTCATTACAGATGTATACTGATTTAAAAGATTAATTTAAAGTTATCTTTCTTATTAAGCAATAGATCTTAAAAAACTTTTATTAACAAGAGTGTGAGGAAGATTTTTTTCTTTAATTTCTAATATAGAAAAATTTTCTTTGTTCTCAAATACCTTCCTTAATAACTGGTTTGTTAAATAATGACCGCCTTGAGAACATGTAATACTCGCAACAATTCTATACCCTGATGTATAAAGATCTCCAATACAATCTAAAATTTTATGATTTACAAACTCTTTACTATTTCTCAAACCTTCTGGATTTAGTATTTCATCATCTTTAACAACAACAGCATTATCCAAGCTTCCTCCTTTTGCTAGACCTTTGCTTTTTATTAATTCTATATCTTCAAATAGACAATAAGTTCTTGAATTATAAACATCAGATAAATCATCTTCATAAACTTTTACTTTATTTTTTTGATTTCCAATAATCTCATTTTTATACTTTAATTGAAAATCTATTTCCAAATTTAAAGTTGAAGGTTTAATTGATATGAATCTTTCCCCATCAGAAAAAGTTATTTCTTTATTAA